>JAXMAZ010000060.1:0-1905 GCA_046350115.1 Gemmataceae bacterium | reverse complement strand
GCCGCAGCTTGGCCGGCTCCATCCCGAACAGGGTGCGGAAGAAGTCCACCGAGCGGTCCAGGTTCGATACGTTCAGCGACAGGTGGAACCGGACGCGGGTGTCGGCAGCGGGGGGCATTGGCAAGCCTCCGGGGCGGCGCGGGCTACTCAAAGTACACGTCTGTTTTACCGCACTGGGCGTACTTTTCCCGCAACCAGACGTGGAACTGGCGGTAGTGTTCGGCCCGCTGGTCGCCGCCGTCCGAGAGGGCGTTGTAGCTCAGGTAGAGCTGCCGCCGCCAGCGGCCGGACAGGTTCGGGTCGGACCGGTGCGGGGTGAACCCGCCGAACACGGCCACGTCCCCCGGTGCGAGCACCAGCGGCACGGCGGTCCGCTCATCCACGGTGCCGGCGGGCAGCTCATGGTACTGGCCGTCTTCCGGAGTCAGGCAACCGGCGTGGTGATAGCCCGGGTAGACGACGGTGCAGCCGTTGTCCCGGTCGGCCGGCTCGAACGGGGCGAGGACGGTCAGGAACGACCGCGGGAAGCCGTCCCAGCCGATCCAGTCCTGGTGCAGCCCGTACCCCTTCACCCCGGGCGGTTTGAAAATGAGCTTGTCTTTAAACAGGCAAGCCGGCTCGCCGTACAGTTCGGCCAGCAGCGATAGCAGGGCCGGGGCGGTGGCCACCTCCCGGCACGCCGGGCTGAGGTCGGTCACCGGGTCGAACGTCTCGAACGTACACTCCCCGGTGTACACGTTGTTCTGCCAGCGGCAGCGGAGGTTCTTGGCGGAGACGAGGTGGGCGAACCGCTCGGGTAATGTCTCCGCCTCGGCCGCCGCCCGGGCCATGAGCGCCGGCGGCAGCAGCCAGCGGACGACCACGTACCCGGTTCGCTCGTACTCGGCCCGTAGCGCCGCCGGGGCGGTGGTCGTCATGGGGTGTTCCCTTTCAAGGCGTCGTCCGGGCTGGGCACGCGGGTGAACCAGGCCAACAGGGCAACGGCGAGGGCCGACACCGCGAGCCAGCGGAACGACGGGACGTAGGAGCCGCTGGCCCGGTGTCCGGCGGCCAGCAGCACCGGCCCGGCCGCGGACCCCAGCACGGTGAGCAGTTGGGCCGCCCCCTGAATCTGCCCGAGGTGCTTGGTCCCGAACGCCTGCCGCCAGACGGCGAAGAACAGCACCGTCACCATCCCGCCGGCGACGCCCATTGCGGTCGCGTAGGCGTACACCTCGGTCAGCGAACTGACCCAGGGGAACGCCAGCAGGGCGGCGGCCATCACGACCATCGCGACGGCCAACAGCCGCCCCATCGCGATGCGTGTGGCCAGCCAACCCGTCGCCAGGTTGGCCGCCAGCCCGATCATTGGGGCAAGGGTGGTGACGGTGAGGAAGACGGACCGGTCGAAGTTCCGTTCGGCCAGGATGGACTGGTTGAACAGAGAGACGCCGGCCGCGATCAGCCCGTAGAGCGAGGTGGCGACGCCGAACACCCAGAACACCGGCGTCCGCACCGCGGCGGCAAGGGTATGTCCCGTCTCATCGGTCGGAGCCGATAGCTCGTCGGCCCGGGCAACCGGGTTCGGGACAAACACCGGGGCCAGAACCCCGGCCGCGACGAGGATCCAACCGATCCCGGCCCACAGCCCCCGCCAGTCGGTGCCCCAGCCCTCCAGGGCGACCTTCACGGCCCCGAACGCACCCATGAACCCGATCGATACCAGAAACGAGTAGAAGCCGATCACCGGCCCCGGCTCCCGCCCGGCCGCCTTCCCGACCAGGCCGAGGCTGACCGTGGACAGGGCACTCTGACCGAGGCCGCGGGTGAGGAGAACCAGGGCGAACAGCCCGACCGGCACCCCGACCCACTCGGCCTGGCCGGTGACGGCGTCGAGTGACGGCAGCAGGAGTTCGGGCCCGTCCG
>JAXMAZ010000059.1:0-1923 GCA_046350115.1 Gemmataceae bacterium | reverse complement strand
CCGTGGCGGCCCGGCTGCCTGCCGCAACCGCTTCACGCCCCCTCAGCCAACTCCAAGAACCGCGCCGCGAACCGCGGCCCCGTCCCCGTGTCCTCGTGCTTGAAGAAGACGAACGCCTCGCCCCACCCCTGGCCCTTCACCCGCTTCACCCACGCCTTCAGCGCCTTGTCATCGTACTCGGCCCGCCGCAGCCGGAGGTAGCCCCAGCCGGCGGTCGCCACGAACGGCACCTCCAACTCGTCGTCGGCGTCCGCCACGCAGAGCGCGACCTGCCGTTGATGGAGCAGCCCGAACACCTCGTCGTCGAACCACGACGCATGGCGGAACTCGAACGCCGCCCGGCACCCGGCCGGCAGCAGGTCGAGGAACGCGGCCAGCCGGGGCACGTCCTTTTTGAAGTTCGGCGGCAACTGGAAGAACAGCGGCCCGAGCCGCTCCTTCAGCACCCCGCCGACCTCAAGGAACGCGGCCACCGCCTCGCCGGCGTCTCGTAGCCGTTGGATGTGGGTGATCTTCTGCGGCGACTTTAGGACGAACCGGAACCCGGCCGGCACCTCGGCCGCCCACGCTTCGAGGGCCGCCGGCTTGGGTAAGGCGTAGAAGGTGTTATTCGCCTCGACTGCCCGGAACCGCTCGGCGTAGAAGCGGAGCATCTGCTTGGCCGGCAGCTTGGCCGGGTAGAACGAGCCTTTCCACTTCGGGTACGAGTACCCGCTGGTGCCGACGTAAAGGGTCATGCGACATCCCTGCCTGACGGGTTGCGGCCGCCGCCGGTTGATCCGCAAGTTGTCGGGTTTTGCGTAGGGCGGGACAAGCCGGCTCTGCGGCGCCGACCCGCCGCGAACGGCAACGACTCCCCACTGGTCTGCGGGCTGAGCCGGGGGAGGGCGAGGCTCCTGCCGAGCCGGGCCGCCTGCCCGGCGGGCTGTCACCCATGCCCGGATGCCGCCCCCCGGTGTGGGTTCAAGCGGCTGCGGACGCGCTCCCCGGCTCGGCAGGAGCCTCGCCCTCCCCTCACGAACCCGCGGGGCCGGCCGGGGGCGATTGCGGCATCGGCGGGTCGGCGCCGCCGAGCCGGCTCGACCCGCCCTACAAGAGCTTACCGCACCAGGGCGATGAGGGCTACCGCCCCGCCGGCCAGGGCGGCCATCCCCAGCCCCAGGGCGACGGTCAGATACCCCTTCGTCCAGGCGTCGAACCGGAGGAACCCGAACAGGGCCAGGGCCAGGACGAACGGCACCGCCGCCGCCTTGCCGGCCGTCGTCAGCCGGTCCCCGGCCCGCAGGTGCCGGACCTCCTCGACCGTCAGCCCGTTCACCTCCAGCTCCACCCACATCTGATCGGCCGGCAGGTCGGCGTTCGCCCACGCCGCCCGCTGGTCGTCGGTCGGCAGCACCGGCACCCCCGTCGTGGGGCGGACGTGCCGGCGGACGAACTCGGCCGATGGCCGGCCGGTGATCGGCGGGTCCAGTTCCTGGAGCTGGTCGGCCAGAGCCTGCTGGGCGACGATGAGGGCGTCGGCCAGGGCCGCCTCCTGGGTCGGGTGCGGGTACGCGCTCCGCACCTTGAGCGGCTTGGTCGCCTGCCGGGACCGGGCGTCGGCCGCCGGCCGCTCCACCCGGGCGCGGACCGCCGAGTGGACCGTGTGGACCGACGTGCCGGGGGGCGCGGGCGGGACCGGCGGGGCCGGCTGGACTTGGACGAAGGAGAGTGGCCCGGAGGGCCGCTCCTCGTCGGCTTGGTCGGGGGCCGGGCGGGCGGCCAGGGCGGCCACCGCCCCGCCGACGATGGCGTTGTCGGCCGCGTGCTCCTGCAGCCGGTCCGGCCGCAGGGTCCGCAGCGCGGTCGGGGCGGGCGGGGCGGACACCCGCCGCCGGCCGCCGTCGTCCGCCACCGCCAGCACCACCGCCACGGCCCCGACCA
>JAXMAZ010000058.1:0-1937 GCA_046350115.1 Gemmataceae bacterium | reverse complement strand
GCGCAGCCGAGCCTCTTCCCCGCCGTGCGCCGCGAGCCGTTTCGGAAGGCGTTGGAGTACTGTGCCGGCCAGCGGTCGGCCGCCGACCTGATCGCGTCGATCGGTCCGAAGCGCGGCGACCTTTGCAACGCGCACCTGTGCGTGGCACTGACCGCCCTGGCCGACGGTGACCGGGCGGCCGCGAAACGTCACCTCCAGTCGTGCGTGGACACCCGGCACTACGAGTTCTTCCCGTACGACGTGGCCCAGATGCTGCTGTCGCGCATGTCCAAGGACGGCACATGGCCGCCGTGGATCAAGACCGCGGGGGAGGCAGTCAAGACCGGGCCTCGGTAACCGATTGACGGTCGGACCGGGCTGGACCTGCGGAAGCCCGGGTCGGCCGCCCGGGCGGAGGCAGCGCTGCTTCGTCTGGACCCGGCCGACTGACTCAACCGCCGGGCTGACCGACCGTTGTCAGGTCAGGAGCGGCGCGGTAGCTTCGCTGGTGGACCGACCAACGCAACCACGGAGCCCGTCATGCCGACTCTCGCCCTCGCGGTCGCCCTGGCCCTGCTCGGCCAGCCCGCCGCCCCCGCTCCCCGGCTATCAGCGGCACTCGGCGAGAAGATTCGGTCCGGGGCTGGGGTGCTGAGCGAGGCGGACGTGCTCCGGCTGGTCCCCGGACCGGTGACCGCCGCCCGCCCACCCCGCGGGGGCGCGGACGCCGACCTGGTCCTCACGTGGGAGGAGGTGAACCGGGCGGAGGTAGTGCTGGTGAACGGGAAGGTGACCACGGCCACCGCCACCTTCTGCCCGACAGCCCCGGCCGGCCCGATCACGTTGGCCACTTTCAAGAAAGTGCGGAACGGGATGACGCTGGCCGAGCTGGAAGGGCTGCTCGGCCAGCCGGGGAGCAGGTCGGAGATCGTCGACGACATGAACGCCACCATCACCCGCTGCACCTGGGTCCAGGGCCGGCGGGTGACCGCGTACTTGAAGGACGGGGTGGTCAACGGCGGAGGGTTTGAGGACTCGGTTGGGAGATGAGGGGAAGCCGTTATCGGCTTGCATCGGGGTTGACTAACCCACCGCCCAGCGCCGCCGCCAGCCGGTCGAGCGCCCGCCGCTCCACCTGAGCCACCCGGGTGACGCTCACCCCCAGCACGGCCGCCGCCCCGGCCCGGGTGACGATCTGCGAGTCCAGGTAGCGGAGGCCGAGTAAGTGCTGGTCGGCGGGCGGGAGGGCGGAGACCGCCGCCCGCACCCGCGCGACCAGCTCGGACTGGGACACCGCCTCGACCGGGTCCGGCTCCCGCCCGGCCGCCGCAGTCGGCAGCTCGGCTGGGTGCCGGTGGCGGGGAAGCCGACGGTTAATGGTCCGCACCGCCCTCGAGGACGACCCGGCTTGCGGAGTGGGCATGGGTTCAGAACCCGATCACTGGTGTCGCCGGGACGCGGGATTCACTTCCCGTCTTTCAGCTTGAACGGAGCCGCCCGGGTCAGTTCGCCTTCTCCCCCAGCCACACCCGGACGGTCGTGACGGTCGCCCCCAGCTGCTCGGCGATCTGCTTGGCACTGTACCCCTCGGCCTTAAGGGCAAGCGCCCGGGCCTGCCGCGACCGGAAGTGCCGGACCTTGCACCGGGAGTGGCAATACTGCCGCCGGGTGGTCCGGCCGTCCTCCGTGGCGGATACCTCGAACCAGTTCCCGCACCCCGGGCACGTGCGATAATCCTTACCGCCGGCGATGGCCGACTGGAACTGGACCCACAGAGCATCCCGCAGGGTTTGGGGCTCCAGCCGCAGCTCCCACCCGCCGACGCGGTCCCGGGGGGTCAACACCGGGCGTGCGGAGCGGATGGCGAGATTCACCTGCCCGACGACGACCCGCTCGGCCGCCGCCACCACGCCCTCGCAGGGGGCGGCCGTAATCGCCCAGCGGTAGCAGCCCGTCAG
>JAXMAZ010000057.1:0-4071 GCA_046350115.1 Gemmataceae bacterium | reverse complement strand
GGGTTCCGCAGGATGAGCGAGTGCAGGAACGTGTCCGCCACCTTGTCCTGGGTCTTCGCCTTGGTCGGGGCCGTCACCACCAGCTTGACCAGCCGGGCGTCCCGGGTCACCAGGGCCACCACCCGCATCGCCTCGCCCCGCTTGGTCACGTAATACTCCTTGCCGCTCAGCCGCTCGCTCACCTTGAAGTCGGCCGGCTCGCTCAGCTTGGCCCCCGGCTCCTGGTCCGCCTCGTAGGCCATGTCGTGGACGTCCCCGACCTTCAGCTCCTTCAGCTTCGGGCCGCCCAGCTTGACGATGATCACCGTCAGCTCCCGGCCGTCGGTCAGTTCGTAGGACGTGACCTGGGTCTTGCCGGTCAGCCCGTCCTTGCTCATCGACCCTTCGCTGGACGCCGACCCCTTCCGCTCCTTCGGCAGCAGGTAGGTGGTCAGCTTGTCCTTGTTGGTGTGGAACACCCACCCGTCGGGGGCTTTGATCGTCTTGCCCTCCTTGGGCGGATCCTTCTTGGCCGGCTCCTGGGCGGCGGCGAATAGCACCAGGGTCGGCATCAGTACGGCGGCGGACAGCAGGCGGGGCGTCATGATGACCTCGGAAGTGCGGACGTCGGGGCCGGTACGAGCATACGCCCCCGCCGGGTGTCACGCTAGGCCCGGCCCCCGGGCCGGCTGGGCGACCGGGGCCGGCGGGCCGTCGTGACCGGCCGGCGGACTCGGCACCCGGTGTTGCACGTCCGGTTTGCCGTGCCGCCGCTCGATCAGCCACTCGATGGCGTAGTAGAACACCGGCGTCAGGAAGATGCCGAACTCCGTCACCCCGATCATGCCGGCGAACACGGCCGTGCCGAGCAGCCGCCGCATCTCCGCCCCCGCCCCCTCGGCCACGATCAGCGGAACCACCCCAAGGATAAACGCCACGCTGGTCATCACGATGGGGCGAAGACGCAGCTTGCACGCCTCGACCGTGGCTGCGAACCGGGTCGCCCCGGCCTCCCGCCGGGTGCGGGCGAACTCGACGATGAGGATGGCGTTCTTGCACGCCAGCCCGATCAGCACCACGAACCCCACCTGGGTGAAGATGTTCACGTCCTGGTTGGCCATCAGCACCCCGGCGGCGGCGGACAGCAGGCACATCGGCACCACCAGGATGACGGCCAGCGGCAGCGCCCAGCTCTCGTACTGCGCGGCCAGCACCAGGAACACCAGCACCACGGACAGCAGGAACGCCCACATCGCCGTCCGCCCGGACTGGAGCTGGAGCAGGGCCAACTCGGTCCACTCGGCCTTCATCTCCGTCCCGCACGCCCGGTCGGCGACCGCGGCCAGGGTCGAGATCGCCTGCCCGGAGCTGACCCCCGGGGCCGGCCCGCCGGTGACGGCCGCCGCCGGGTACAGGTTGTACCGGGTGATCATCACCGGCCCCGTCACCTCCCGCACCTCGGTGAACGACGCCAACTGAACCATCCCGCCGGTCCGGGTGTGGACGGTGATCTTCCGCGGGTCGGACACGTCGTCCCGGAACCGCGGATCGGCCTGCACGTTCACCTGCCAGGTCCGGCCGAACCGGTTGAAGTCGTTCACGTACAGGGAGCCGAACAGCACCTGCAGCTCGCCGATCACCTCGGCCACGGACACCCCGGTCGCCTCCGCCTGCTCCCGGTCGAGCCGCAGCTCCAGCCAGGGGGTGTCGGCCCGGAACCCGGTGAACACGCCCTTCAGCACGGGCTGGTCGTTCCCGTCCCGGACGGCGTCCTCGGCCGCCGCCTGGAGCCGCTTCGGGTCCGGGTCGCCGCGGTCTTCCAGCATGATTTTGAACCCGCCGGTCGCTCCCAGCCCGTCCACCGGCGGGGCGCCGAACACGTGGACCACCGCCCCGGCGATCCGCTCGTCGCACGCCTCCTGAAGCCGGGCGGCGATCACCTCGGCGGTGGCGTCCGGCCCGGGCCTATCGGCGAAGTCGGCCAGCATCACGTACACGGTGCCGAAGTTGGCCGCGTTCGCCCCGAGCAGTTGCGACTGGCCGGCGACGGCGATGGTGTGGCTCACCCCGGGCAACCCCCGGGCGATCACGTCCACCTCCTTCACCGCTCGGTCGGTCCGGGCCAGGGACGCCGAGTCCGGCAGTTGGACGTTCACCAACAGGTAGCCCTTGTCCTGCGTTGGGATGAACCCGACCGGAGCCTTACTCACCGTGTCGAACGTCAGATACACCAGCCCGACGTACCCGAGCAGGACCAGCGGCGTCACCCGGAGCAGCCAGCGAACCAGCAGCAGATAACCACCGGTGGCCGCGTCGAACCCGAGGTTGAACACCCGGAAGACCCAGCCGAGCAGCCGGTTCACCACCACCCGCACCAGCCAGCCGACGGCCAGTCCGAGGGTCGCCCCGATCGCCGGCAGCACCCACGGCCACACGGCCGACGCGTACCAGGAGAGATCAGCCGGCACCTGCCGTTGCAGCCACTCGGCCGCCGGGGTCAGCTCGACAGCGTAGTGCCGGACGGCCAGGAACCCGGCGGCGGCGAACAGCAGGGCAATCAACAGCCTCGGCAGCGGCTCCCGGGTCCGCCCCTCCTTCGGCTTAAGCAGCAGGGCGCACAGGGCCGGGCTGAGGGTGAGCGAGTTGAACGCCGAGATCAGCGTGGAGACGGCGATGGTGACGGCGAACTGGCGGTAGAACTGACCAACGATGCCGGTGATGAACAGGCACGGCACGAACACCGCGGCCAGCACTAGCCCGACGGCGATCACCGGCCCGGCCACCTCGTTCACCGCCGCGACGGTCGCCTCCCGCGGCGTCAGCCCGTGCTCGATGTGGTGCTCGACTGCCTCGACCACCACGATCGCGTCGTCCACCACGATCCCGACGGCGAGGACCAAGCCGAACAGGGTGAGGGCGTTCAGGCTGAACCCGGCCACCGCCATCGCCCCGAACGTGCCGACGATGGCCACCGGCACGGCCGCCAGCGGGATGATCGCGCTCCGCCAGCTCTGGAGGAACACGAGCATCACGATCGCCACGAGGATGACCGCATCCCGCAGGGTGGTGAACACCTCCGACACCGACTCCTCGATGAACGGGGTGGTGTCGTACACGATGGCGTAGTCCAGCCAGCCGGGGAAACGGCCCTTCAGTTCGGCCATTTTTGACTTCACCCGGCGGGCCGTCTCCAGGGCGTTGCTGCCGGGCAACTGGTACACGCTCAGCGCGACCGACGGCTTGCCGTCCAGGGTACACACCTGGTCGTACCCGACGGCCCCCAGCTCCACCTTGGTGGCCACGTCCCGCAGCCGGACCAGCCGGCCGTCCGGGTCGGCCTTGAGCACGATCTCCGAGAACTGTTCCGGGTCTTGCAGCCGGCCGAGGGTGTTGATCGTGTACTGGAAGGTCTGCCCGGCCGGGGCCGGCGGCTGACCGATCGACCCGGCCGCCACCAGGGCGTTCTGCTGGGTGACGGCCTGCACCACCGACTGCCCGGTCAGCCCCCGGCCGGCCAGCTTGTCCGGGTCCAGCCACACCCGCATCGAGTAGTCCCGCTGGCCGAGGAACTGGATGTCCCCGACCCCTTCCAGCCGGCTCAGCTCGTCCCGGAGCTGGATGGTGGCGTAGTTCGACAGGTCCACGTCGCTCCGGCTGCCGTCCGGGCTGACTAGGTTGATGATCATCAACTGGCCGGTGGACTTCTTCTTCACCGTCACCCCGCGGCGGCGGACGATCTCCGGCAGCACTCGCTCGGCCAGGTTGACCCGGTTCTGCACCAGGACCTGAGCGACGTTCAGGTCGGTGCCCGGCTTGAAGGTGACGGTTAGCGCGTAGGAGCCGTCGTTCCCGGACGTGGAGGACATGTACATCATGCCCTCGACCCCGTTGATCTGCTGTTCGAGCGGGGCGGCGACGGCGTTCACCACGTCCCGGGCGTTCGCCCCGGGGTAGGCGGCGGACACCTCGACCGTCGGCGGGGTGATCTCCGGGTACAGGGCGACCGGCAGCCGGACCAGCCCGACCACCCCGCCCAGGGTGATCATGATGGACAGCACCGCGGCGGCGATCGGCCGGCCGATGAAGAACCGT
>JAXMAZ010000056.1:0-4193 GCA_046350115.1 Gemmataceae bacterium | reverse complement strand
CCTCCCCCCCGGGCTGGCCCGGGCCGTGACGGAACCCGCTGACCGAGGATGTCCCGCTGGTGCGTTTCGCCGAGCCTCAACGCACCCTACGAAGCACCGACCGCCGAGGAGCCTGACCGTGAGCCGAACCAACTGCGAAGGGGTCAGCCGCCGGGACTGCCTCCAGCTCGGGCTGACCACCCTGCTCGGCGGCGGGCTGGCCACCGCCCTGCGGGCGTCCGACGGCGGCCGGCTCACCGCCCAGGCGGACAGTTGCATCCTCATCTGGATGGACGGCGGGCCGACCCACTACGAGACGTTCGACCCGAAGCCGGACGCCCCGTCCGAATACCGGGGCGAGTTCAAGACGGCCGCCACCAAGACCCCCGGGGCGTTCCTGTCCGAGCACATGACCCGGCTGGCCGGCCTGTTCGACAAGCTGGCCGTCGTCCGGTCGGTCCGCCACGACCAGGGGAACCACGGGGCCGGCAACCACTACCTGATGACCGGCGCCCCGCCGCGGATCCCGGTCGGGTGCGGGGCGTTCGTCAGCTTCCACCCGAGCCTCGGGTCGGTGGTCGCCCACCAGAAGCCGGCCCCGGCCGGACTACCGGCGTACTTCAGCCTGCCGACCATGGCCCGGTCCGGCGGGCCGAACTTCCTGGGCGCCAAGTACGCCCCGTTCGTGGCCGACGGCGACCCGAACAGCCCGAACTTCCGGGTGCGGGACGTGGCCCTGCCGGCCGGCGTCACCGCCGGGCGGTTCGCCGACCGGTCCGACCTGCGGGCCGAGGTGGACCGGTTCCAGCGGATCCTGGACAAGACGGCCGCCGACCCGGCCGTGGCGATGGACGGCAACTACCAGCAGGCGGCCGAACTGATGCGGTCGGCGGAGGCCCAGGCGGCGTTCGACATCCACAAGGAGCCGGCCGCCGTCCGCGACCGGTACGGGCGGAACTCGTTCGGCCAGCGGGCGCTCTTGGCCCGCCGGCTGGTCGAGGCCGGGGTGCCGTTCGTCACCCTGTACGACGGCGGCTGGGACCACCACACCAAGCTGTTCGAGTCGCTCAAGACCCGGCTGCCGAAGTGGGACCAGACGGTGGCCGCCCTGATCGGCGACCTGGCCGACCGCGGCCGGCTGGACCGGACGCTGGTAATCGCCCTCGGGGAGTTCGGCCGCACTCCGCAGATCAACAAGGACGCCGGCCGGGACCACTGGTCGAACGCCATGAGCGTGCTGTTCGCCGGCGGCGGCACCCCCGGCGGGCAGATCGTCGGGGCGACGGACAAGAAGGGGTTCGCGGCCGTCGAGCGGGTGCTCTCCCCGGAGAACTTCGCGTCCACCGTGTACACCAAGCTGGGCATCGACCCGAACACCCTGCTGTACACCCCGCAGGGCCGGCCGGCCCACCTGGTCAGCGACCCGACCCCGATCCGCGAACTGATGGGGTAAGGGGCGTCGGAGTTTTGAGCCGCGGAGCGGCGGCGGATGCGCAGCCAGGGGCGCCAGCCCCTGGTGGGATCGGAAAATGAATCCAGCCCCGGAGGGGCGGCAGATGCCAGCATCTGCCGCCCCTCCGGGGCTACGGATCAATGGGTGGTCCCCACCAGGGGCTTGCGCCCCTGGCTGCGCATCCACCGCCCCTCCGGGGCTGAAAGCATTATCCTTGTGCCTTCAGCACCAGTGCTTTGCCCACCGGGTCCGGGAGGAATTTCGACAGGTCGCCGCCGAGCTTGGCGATCTGCCGCAGGAGCGAACTCGACACGTGCGAGAACTCCTCCTTGGCCATCAGGAACACCGTCTCGATCTCCGGGTCCAGGTTCAGGTTCATCAGCGACATGGTGAACTCGTACTCCATGTCGGACAGGGTCCGCAGCCCGCGGACCATGATCCGCGCCCCGGCCCCGCGGACGAACCGCACCGCCAGCCCGTCGAACTTCACCACCTCCACGTTCTCGTACCCGGCCGTCACCTGCCTCAGCAGGCCGACCCGCTCGTCGATGTCGAACAGCGTCTGCTTGTCCGGGTTCACCCCGACCCCGACGATCAGCGAGTCGAACAGCTTGCTCGCCCGCTCGATCACGTCCAGGTGGCCGCGGTGAACGGGGTCGAAGGTGCCGGTGTACACCGCCACCCGGGGGGAGAGGGTCTTCGGCATCAGCGTCACCTCACGGCGGCCAGGAACCGGTCCAGGTCGTCGGTCGTGTTGTAGCAGTGCGGGCTGACCCGGACCCGCCCGACCCGGGCGTTCACCACCACCCCGGCCGCCCGGCACCGCTTCATCACGTCCTTCGGGTCGGCCCCGGGCACGGTCAGCGACACGATCCCGGACCGGTCGCCGCCTCGCCGGCTGCTGAACACCTCCAGTCCGTGTGACAGGGCTTTGTCACACAGGTGGTCGGTCAGCGCCAGCACCCGCTCGGCGGCCGCCGGGCCGGCGTCCAGCAGCAGCTTCAGGCTCTCGCCCAGGGCGGTGATGCCGGGGACGTTGACCGCCCCGCCCTCGTACCGGCCGGCGTGCGGCTTCGGCCGGTAGTCGATGGTGCCGTAGTCGAACGGGTTGAGGACGCTGTGCGCCCCGACCCCGACCGGGTGGAGGCGGTCGATCCACTCCCGGCGGATGTACGCGATGCCCGCCCCTTCCGGCCCGAGCAGCCACTTGTGCCCGTCGGCGGCGAGGGCGTCGATCGGCGTCCGCTGCACGTCCACCGGGAACACGCCCAGCCCTTGAATCGCGTCCACGAAGAAGAAGACGCCCCGCTCCCGGCAGAGTTCGCCGAGGGCGTCCAGGTCGCTGCGGAAGCCGCTGCCGAACTGCACGAAGCTGGCGGCCAGCACCCGCGTCTTGCCGTCCATCGCCGCCCGCAGGTCGTCCACCTCCACACGGTTGCCGCGGCTCGGCACCCGCCGCACCTCGACGCCGCGGGCCTGCAGGTTCAGCCACGGGTACTGGTTGGACGGGTACTCCTCGGCCGCCAGCACCACGTTCTCGCCCGGCTTCCACGGGTAGCCCTCGGCGACGAGGCCGATGCCGGCGGTGGTGTTCGGGATGAAGCAAACGTCGTCGGCCGACGGGGCGTTCACCAGCCGGGCGGCCAGCCGGCGGACCTCGGCGATCCGGTCCACCCAGAAGTGGATGTCGGCGATCCCGTGGTCGGCGATCCGCCGGCCGTACTCGGCGAGCGCGGCGACGGCCGTGTCCGGGATCGGGCAGACGGCGGCGTGGTCCAGGAACGCCCACTGGCGGGTGACGGGAAAGTGGGAGCGGAAGGCGGTCCAGTCCATGACGGATCCCCGGCGGGTCGCGGGTCGGGCTGTTCATAAGATGGCCCTTCCGGCGGCCGGCGGACAGCCCCACGGCCGCCCGTCCAGACCCGTACCGTGGTGCCCCGGTGTTCGGAAGCTTCCAGCCGACCGCGTTCGACCTCCGGTTCCGCGTCCTCCGGTTCCCGGTCACGGTCAGCCCGTGGTTCTGGCTGACGGCGGTGCTGCTCGGGGAGTCGATCGTCCGGGCGCTCGGCCCGCAGTTCCTGCTCCTCTGGGTGGCGTGCGTGTTCGCGTCCATCCTGGTCCACGAGCTGGGGCACGCGGTCGTCTACCGGTTGTTCCGGGTGGAGGCGTCGATCGCCCTGATCGCGTTCGGCGGGCTGGCGATGCCGGACCGGCCGGTCCACCGTTGGCGGCAGATCGCCGTCTCCCTGGCCGGCCCGGGCGTTCAGCTCGTGATCGTCGGCCTCCTGTACGTGTCGCAGAAGTCCACCGGGTGGGCGGCGGCGAACAACTACACCGCGGCCACGTTCCTGTTCCTGTTCAACATCAACCTGTGGTGGGCGCTGTTCAACCTGCTGCCGATCTGGCCGCTGGACGGCGGGAAGGTGAGCCGGGAGGTGTGGCACATGCTCGGCCTGCGGCGGGCGGACGTGACCACCTTCGGCATTTCGATGGTGACGGCCGGGACGCTCGCCGTGTTCGGGCTGATGCTGGTGTTGCGGCAGGATCCCGGCCCCTGGTTGAGCTGGATCCCGTTCCGCCCCGGGCCGTTCGGGACGTTCTTCCTGGCCCTGATGGCCTACGAGAGTTACGTCCTGATGTCCCAGGCCAGCCGGCCGCTGGGTTGGGACGACGGCCCGGACGACTACGACCGACGGTGGCGGTAAAAAGCGTTCCCCGGCTGCGGCGAATAAGAAGCCCTAACTTTACTTGCCTGACCGGC
>JAXMAZ010000055.1:0-4282 GCA_046350115.1 Gemmataceae bacterium | reverse complement strand
CATCACCCCGGCCCCGAGCAGGAACGCCGTCCACCCGCCGCGGGCCGCCAGGTCCGGCCGGCGGCCGCGCAGCGCACGGCCGACCAGGGCCGCCGCCGCGGTGCCGAACGCCGCCCCGCTCAGGTAGCCCAGCCCCTCGATCCGGATGGCGATCCCGTGGGCGGCGGCGGCCGTCTCCCCGAGCCGGTTGACCATCCCCAGGAAGACGAACTGGAACACCCCGACGGACAGGCTGTCCACGGCGGCCGGGATGCTCACCCGCAGCAGCCGGCGGACCAGGGCGGGGTCGGGGAGCAGGTCCGGCAACCCCACCCGCAGCCCGTACCGGCCGCGGGCCAGGGTGGCGACGACCAGCAGGCTGCCGGCCACATGGCTCAGCCCGGTCCCCCATGCGATGCCGACGAACCCGAGGTCCGGCACCGGCCCGGCCCCGCGGGACAGGGCGTAGGCCAGCGGCACGTTCACCGCCGCCACGGTCGCCAGCACCTTCGGCCCGGTCCGGGTGTCCCCGGCCCCGACCAGGCAAGCGATCCCGCCGACCTCGATCATGTAGAACGGCAGCAGCCCGGCCAGCGGGGCCAGGTACGCGGCGGCGAACCCGGCCTGCTCGTCCCCCAGGTTGAGCACCCGCAGCAGGGCCGGCAGCCCGGCCGCCGCGGCCACCGCCCCGAGCGCGCCGAACCCGGCGGCCAGCCCCAACGCCTGCCCGGCCGCCCGCCCGGCCAGAGGCAGGTTTTTGGCCCCGACCAGCCGGCCGACCAGGGCGGTCGCCCCGGCGTTCACCACCACCGTGTAGCTGGTGACGAACCAGTACATGTAGTTGGCGGTGGTCAGGGCCGCCTGGTGACTCTGGGAGAACCGGCCGGTCAGGTACTGGTCGTAGAGCTGGATGGTGAGGAGCAGCCCCTGCTGGACCAGGGCCGGCCAGGCGAGGGCCAGGATGGTCCGCCAGGCGGGGCGGCCCGGCTGATCGGCGGCGGTCATCGGGACATGATACGCTCCGCTTGGGAATGACCAACGACCCCTGGGAATGACGAATGACCCACCAATGACCCACCAATGACGAAAAGGAGCCAAGACCGGGCGGACCTCGGTCTTCCCTACGTCATTGGTGGGTCATTCGTCATTCACTCGGTCACTCCCCGGGGTCACTTCGCCTTCTTCTTCTTCCCGTCAGCTACCCCGTTCGCCCCCTGGATGTACACCTTGTACTCCCCGAACTGGAGGGTGCCGACCGCCCCGTCCGGGCCGCCCGGGGTGTACACCTCCGGGTTGAACGAGTAGATCACCCGCCGCCCGTCCTTCACGTCGGTCAGCAGCCCGGCCTGCCGCATCACCCCGAGGTGGTGGGAGATGTTGACCATCGGCACCCCGACCAGCTCGGCCAGCCGGCCGACGTGGCTCGGCCCCTCGGTCAGCCGGTGGAGGACCAGCATCCGGGTCGGTTCGCCGACCGCCGCCAGCATGGCGGCGACCTTCTTCGCGTCCTGGTAGTCGAGCATAACGATGAGCTTTCCGGCGGGGGCAGCAGGGGAGGTCAGGCCGGGGCGGGCGGCCGGGTCGAGACGTTGTACCAACGGGCGGCCCAGCGTGCCAGGTGTGTTGTCGGGGTTCGGGAGTAGCCTGGAAGTGAGACGATTGTTCTACAGTTCGGGACGGCCACCGGACCGGCCGGGCGTGTAGAATCACCCTACACCCGGAGACGCCGCCCATGCCCGCCCCGCTCGGATTCGCCCTCGTCGGCTGCGGGATGATCGCCCGATTCCACGCCCGGGCGATCGCCGAGATTCCCGGCGCCCGGGTGGCCGCCCTGGTCAGCCGCACCCCGGCCAACGGCGAGAAACTGATCGCCGAGACCGGCATTCCCGCCTGCCCAGTGTTCGCCACGCTGGGCGAGGCGCTGGCCGCCCCGGGGGTGGGCGCGGTCGTCATCACCACCCCGAGCGGGGCGCACGTGGACCCGGCCGTACAGGCGGCGGCGGCCGGCAAGCACGTGGTCGTCGAGAAGCCGCTCGAGATCACCCCGGACCGGTGCGACCGGATCATTGAGGCGTGCGAGCGGCACCGGGTCAAGCTCTGCACCATCTTCCCGAGCCGGTTCGCCGACAGCAGCGCGGTGCTCAAACAGGCGCTGGACGCCGGGCGGTTCGGCCGCCTGACGCTCGGCGAGACGACGTGCAAATGGTGGCGGTCGCAAGCCTATTACGACGACGGCGGGTGGAAGGGGACACAGGCACTCGATGGCGGCGGGGCGCTGATGAACCAGGCCATTCACTCCGTTGACCTGCTCCTGTGGATGATGGGCGAGCCGGTTCAGGTGAGCGGGTTCACGGCGACGCTGGCCCACGAGCGGATCGAGGTCGAGGACACGGCCGTCGCGGTGGTGCGGTTCCAGAGCGGGGCGCTCGGCGTCATCCAGGCGACGACCAGCGTCCACCCCGGCTACCCGAAGACGATCGCCGTCCACGGTGACCGCGGCAGCGCGGTGATCGAGCAGGAGGACGTGTTGCGGTGGGACTTCACCCCGCCGCTGCCCGCGGACGACGAGGTGAAGCGGCGGTTCGCGGCGAAGGTGGGGGCGAGCGGCGGGGCGGCCGACCCGAAGGCGATCAGCCACGAGGGACACCGCCGGCAACTGGCCGACTTCGTGGCGGCGATCCGGGACGACCGCCCGCCGGCGGTAGACGGCCGCGAAGGGCGGAAGGCGGTCGCTCTGATCTGCGGCGTGTACGAGAGCCAGCGGACGGGACGGGTGGTCCAGCTTGGGTACTGACCGATGAGCCGGCGGAAGCAAACACTCGTGTTCGGGTTCGTCGCCCTGCTCGCGGTCGGGTGGTGGGCCTACACCCGGTTCGGCCCGTGGACGCCGACCCTGGCCGACGCCGATCGGATCACGGCCGTCGAGGTGTGGATCGATTACGATTGGGACGAGCGGGAGAACTCCCAACCCAAGCGGCTCCTCGCCCGATCGGAACACCCGGTCGCCATCCGCCGGCTTCTGGAAGCGATGGCCCCGGCCGAGCCTACACCGGCGCACAAGTGCGGGTACATGGGCCGAATCGTGTTCACCCGGACCGACGGCAACCGGATGGAGATTCCCTACCTGCCCGGCCACAGCCGGGACTGGTACGAACTGCTACCACCGTTCCGGCCGGCACTGACCTACATGCGGGTGCCGAAGCCGGCCTTTCTGGCGGCGATGAAGGGGTTGGGCGTGAATGAGCTACCGCTCGAATGCGGCAAGGGGGCGAAGCCACTGCCGTGAACCCCTGAGGAGGGCTGACCATGACCGTGCGGACCGCGTTTCTCACCGTGATCGGGTTTCTGCTGGCCGGCGGGCTGATTGGTGGGGGCACCGGGTACGTCGTCGGGGCGTACTTCGCCGACGCCCTCCGGGTGCAGTTCCGCCAGCTCCGGGACGACGCGCTGAACCCGGTTCAGGTCGGGGTGGGCATCGGCATCCCGCAGGGGATGATGCTCGGCGCCCTGGCCGGGGTGGCGGTGGTCGCCATCCTGGCCTGGCACGCCTCCCGCACCCGCCGGCCGGACGCGGTGTGACCCGGAACTGCTCTGATGAACCCCTGGCGAGCCGGGGGGGGGCGCCCCCCCGGGGGGGGGGGGTCGCCCCCGGGGGCCGCCCCCCCCGGCCCCCCCTTCTCGGTGCGGGAGATCGTCACCCACAGTACCAGCGTCGAGACGACCAGCACCGGCAGCACCAGGGGAAGCACCACCGGCACCATCTCGCGGGTGTCCACCCCGGTCTTGTCCTTCACCGTTAACAGCTCCGGCGCCCCCGGGTTGAGCAACTCGCCGCCGACCGACGCGCCGAGCAGCAACGCCGCCCCGGTGGCCGCCGGGCCGAACCCGGCCGCCCGCATCACCGGCACCACCACCGCCCCCAGGCACACCGCCGTGCTCGTCTGGCTGATGACCGGGACGTTCACCACGAACCCGGCCAGCACCACCCCGGGGACGGTCAGGAACCGCACCCGCCGGACCGGCTCGACCAGCACCCGGACCAAATGCCGGTCGCAGCCGGTGTGCCGCAGGACGTAGGCGAACCCCATCGCCGAGCAGATCGGGACGACGAACTTCTCGTTGCTGAACGTGTCCAGGAAGGTGCGGACGACCGGGGCCGGGTCGCCGGCCAGCCCGCCCAGAGCCAGTGCGGCGGCCAGCAGCACTAGCCGCACGTCCCACCCCCGCAGCACCCCCAGGACGGCCGCCGCGATCAAGAGGAGGGCGGCCGCGTCGGTCGGTCCCATCGGGTACGCTCCGGGTG
>JAXMAZ010000054.1:0-6394 GCA_046350115.1 Gemmataceae bacterium | reverse complement strand
GGGCCACCCCGCAGGTGATCGCGAACAGCCCGTTCAGCGACTTCTTCGCCTACGAGCGGTCGTTTTCCGGCGGGGTGCGGGTGGCCGTGGCGGACGTCACCGGGGACGGGCGGGACGACCTGGTGGTGACCGCCGGGCCGGGCGGCGGCCCGCGGGTCCGGGTGTTCGACGGGGCGGCCGCCCAGGCCCAGGCGGCGGCGGAGGCCGCGGCCGACCGGCCGATCACCCTGGTGTCGAACCAGTACCCGGCCTACGCCGACTTCTTCACCGTCGAGCCGACCTTCCGCGGCGGGCTGTACGTCGATGCCGGCAAGTACAACACCGACGCCTTCGCCGACATCGTGGTCGGGGCGGCCGGCGGCGGCGGGCCGCGGGTGATGGTGTTCGACGGAAGTACGGTCGGGAACGGCTTGCTCACCCCCCCGACCGTACTGGCCGATTTCTTCGCCTTCACCAACGCGGAGCTGACCGACCCGTTCCTGCCGGGCGGGAACCGGACCGGGGTGGGCGGGGTGACGTTCGGCCCGCAGAACGCGACCACAAAGTTCCGGGACATCCTGGTCAGTACCGCCCGCGGCCCGAAGGTGGTGGTCCGCCAATTGCCCGGCGACCCGGAGGTGCTCAACGACTTCGCGTTCGACCCGAGCAAGGCCGGAACCGACCTCGTCGGCCCGAACGGGTTGGCGGCCGGCATCCCGCCGTTCACCATGAATGGGGTGAATGTCGACCCCGCCCGGTTGAACTACGGGGCCACCGTCGGCGGTCGGCTCGACCCGACCGTGTGAGCTGATTCCCGCTGATCTCCCCCTGCCGGGGCCGGGTTGCCGGCCCCGGTTCGCTTTTCCCGCCTGCCCCGCTTACCCCGCTTCCGCCGGCCGGGCCGATTTCGCCGGTCTTGCCGGTCGGCAAAGTGAAGTCGATTTTTCCGCCGGCCGATAGTAAGGGCATCGATCCGCCGTCACCCGCGGCCCCCGCCCTCGGAGGCGCCCGATGCTTACCGGCTTGCTGGCCACCGCCACCCTCCTCGCCCCGGTCGCCGGGGCGCAGCTGCCGGCCGCCCCCGCGGTGCTCCCGCCGAGCATCGCCCCGCAGGTCGAGGCCGCCCCGGTCCCCCGGGCCGGCGACCCGGCCAACCTGCCCCCGGCCGTCGCGCCCCCGTCGGTCTACCCGACCGACCCGCGGCCGCTGGCCGGCGAGTACACCGAGTCCGGCCGCCGGTCGGTCGTGGACACCCACCTCGGCCCGCCCCAGACGATCTGGGCCGGGGTCGATTACATGCGGTACTGGCTGAAGCCGACCCCGCTCCCCACCCCGCTCCTGGCGAACGGGGCCGGGGCCACCCTGGTCGGCGGGGGCGACGTCGACTTCGGCTCGGCCAACGGCATCCAGGCCACCCTCGGCGTCTGGCTGAACGACCGGCACACGTTCGGCCTGGCCGGCAGCGGGTTCCTGCTCGAACAGCAGTCCCGGTCGGCGGTCGTCGCGTCCGGCGCCGGGCCGCTGGCCACCCTGGTCCGGCCGACGATCGACGCCCTGACCGGCAAGCCGAGCGCGGTGGTGGTCGCCACCCCGCCCATCCCGGGGGTGATCACCGGCGGGCTGACCGGGGCGCTGGGCGTGGACGTCGGCAGCCGGCTGTCCGGGTTCGACGCCTACGCCATCGCCAACGTGGCGTACACCCCGACCTTCACCTTCGACCTGCAGTTCGGCGGCCGCTACCTGGACCTGGACGAGTACCTGAGCATCACCCAGGTGAGCACCGGGTTCAACGGCACCCAGGTGCCGTTCGGCGGCCGGACCTACACCAACGCGACGGTCACGGTGAACGACCGGTTCCGCACCCGCAACCAGTTCTTCGGCGGGTTCATGGGGTTCCGGTCGGAGTACCGGTTCGGGCCGGCGTTCCTCGGCCTGTCCGCCCGGGTGGGGATCGGGAACAACAGCCAGACGGTCAACGTGGACGGGTCGTCGGCGGTGAACGTGCCCGGGGTCGCGCCGCTGCCCGGCGGGGTGCTGACCGCCTACTCCCCGCAGGCCGGCCAGCCCGGGAACATCCCGCAGTTCAGCGGCCAGTCGGACGCCAACCAGTTCGCGGTGCTGTCCGAGGTGGGGGCGACCGGCGGGGTGCAGTTCGCCCGGTGGGGCCGGCTGCTGGTCGGGTACGACTTCCTGTACCTGAACAACGTCGTCCGGCCGGGGCTGCAGGTGGACCAGGTGGTAAACGGCCGGCTGCTGCCGATCAGCAACACGTACCAGGGGGTGTCCGGGGTGGCGTCCCCGCGGGCCACCGGCACCCAGGGGGACTTCTACGCCCACGGGGTGCGGATCGGGCTGGAAGTTCAGTACTGAGTCGAGACGGCGACTCGGGGCGGCCGCGGCGAAGTCCGCGGCCGCTCGCATTTCCACGGCCTGCTCGTCCGGCAGTTGCGGGGCGAACATTGCGGTCGGTCCAGGGGTTGCGCAGAGCCTTCACCCCTGGCTACGCATCTGCCGCCGCTCCGCGGCTCCGAACCCGGGTCGAGCCATCGGTGGCGGTCGTGCCTGCGTGTACCTTCGGCTTGGCTCCCCCTCTCCGCTCCGGGGAGGGGGCCGGGGGGGGAGGGGTGAGGCCTGCCACCCGTCTGAGCGACTTCGACAGTTCCGGATACACGCGGGTAGTTTGATCCCCGATGCCGAGAGAGGGGAGCAAAACCGCGGGCGGTTCGGTACGATCACCCGTATCGCTCCCCGCCCGCCCCGGAGGCCGCCCGTGAAGGAAGCGCTCAGCCGCCCGCGGCCGTGGCTGCCGCCGGAGGACGCCGGCCCGGACGGGCTGGTCGGGGTGGGCGGCGACCTCCGCCCGGCCACCCTGCTGCTCGCCTACGCGGACGGGGTGTTCCCCTGGTTCAACGAGGGCGACCCGATCCTCTGGTGGTCGCCCGACCCCCGGGCGGTCATCCCGCTGGACGGGCTGCACGTCTCCCGGTCGCTCGCTCGAACCCTCCGCACCGGCAAGTTCCGGGTGACGGTGAACCGGGCGTTCGGGGCGGTCATCCGGGCGTGCGCCGAGCGGCGGGACGACGGCACCTGGATCACCCCGGAGATGATCGACGCCTACGCCGAGTTGCACCGGCTCGGGCACGCCCACAGCGTTGAAACCTGGGTTGGCGACGAGCTGGCCGGCGGCGTCTACGGGGTGGCGGTCGGCGGCCTCTTCGCCGGCGAGTCGATGTTCTACCGGGCGGCTGACGGGTCCAAGGTGGCCCTGGTGGCCCTGGTCCAGCGGCTCCAGGAGAAGGGGTTCACTTTGCTGGACATCCAGATGCGGACCGAGCACACGGCCCGGATGGGGGCGGCGGAGATCCCGCGGGCCGAGTACTTGCGGCGGGTCCGGGCGGCGGTCCGACAGCCCGGGGTGCGATTCGCGGACGGCGGGCCGGCGGACCACCGCCCGGGTGTATAGAATGATTCTCGTAAGCCCGCGTGTCGGGGTGTCCCGGCGGCCGGCTTCATCGTCCGGTTCCCACACGCGGGGGTAGGTAAACGAGTATGGCGAAGGAAGAAGCGATCGAGGTGGAGGGGCGGGTGAAGGAGGCGCTGGCCAACACCCAGTTCCGGGTCGAGCTGGACATCGGCGGGACGATCACCGCCCACATCGGCGGGAAGATGCGGAAGCACTACATCCGCATCATCCCCGGGGACCGGGTGAAGGTCGAACTCTCACCCTACGACCTGACCCGCGGCCGGATCACCTTCCGGGTCCGCAACTGACCCGCACGCCCGCTTGACGCCCCGCCGAACAGGGCGCGGCCCGTTCGGACCGACCGGCCGATCGACGGCCCTTGACCCCCGGGTTGTGTGGCATGGGTTCTCGTGCAGCCGTCGACCCGCCCGTTGCCGAAGTCCGCGAGCAGATCGCCGACGCCCGCCGCCTGCGGCGGCTCTGGCCCGGGCTGGCCACGTTCCTCGGCCCCGCCGCCGTCTGGGCGGCCACCCTGGCCGGGGTGGCGTTCGCCCCGTGGTGGGCCAAAGTCCCGCTCGGGCTGCTGAACGGGCTGGCGATCGGGGTGCTGTTCATCGTCGGGCACGACGCCTGTCACGGCACCCTGCTACCCCGCCGGTGGATGAACCGGCTGGCCGGCCGCCTGTCGCTGCTCCCGGCCCTCCACCCGTTCACCGCCTGGGTGCACAACCACAACGGGCTGCACCACGCCTTCACCAACGTGAAGGAGCGCGACCCCGGCTTCCCGCCGCTGTCGCTGGCCGAGTACCGGGCACTCCCGCGGTGGCACCGCTGGCTGCAACGCCGTTACCGCACCTGGTACGGGCTGGGCCTCCTGTACTTCGTCGAGATGTGGCTGAAGTGGGAGGTGTTGCCGGCCCGGCACCGGGCGCCGCGGAACCCGAAGGCCTATCGGTTCGACAGAGCGCTGGTGGCGCTATTCGCCCTCGCCTGGGTCGGCGGCCTCGTCGCTGCGGCGGTCTGGCAGGGGGACTCGGCCGTCGGACTGGTGCTGGTCGGGTTCGTCCTGCCGTATGCCGTGTGGAACTGGCTGATCGGGTTCCTCATCCTCCAGCAGCACACCCACCCGCGGGTGCCGTGGTACTCGGAGCTGGACTCACCGTCCCCGAGCTTCTTCCAGGCCCAGGTGAAGGCGACCCCGCACATCTACTTCCTCGGCCCGGCCCGCTGGCTGATGCGGCACGTCATGGAGCACACCGCCCACCACGTCGACCCGACGGTCCCGCTGTACGAGCTGACCGACGCCCAGAAGGAACTGACCAAGGCGTACCGGCGGGACATGGTGCGGGTGATCTGGACGCCCGGCGGGTTCATGCAGACGCTGCGGACGTGCAAGCTGTACGACTACGCCGACCACCGCTGGCTGGACTACGACGGGTCGCCGACCACCCAAGCGTTACTCACTCGACGATGCGAGGCGGTCGCGGCCGACGGACCGAGTTAACGACCCACCTTAGCTCGACTTGTGCGGTTCACGGGGCCGGGGCGAGTGCGGATAGCAGGAGTTCCCGCACGGCGGGTGGGAGTTCTGCGACGGCCACGTCCGCCCCGGCCTGTGGGAATACGCCGTCGGCCCAGACGCACCGGCGGACGGCGGAGAGGGCGTCGGAGAAGGTGACGGTGGCCTTCCCGGCCCACTGCACCCCGCCGCTGCGTTTGTCCGCGGGCAGGGCGTGGAACAGGACGGCGACGACGGTATACAGGGCGAACAGGCACGGGGCCGCCCGGGTTACCGTCGAGCGACACCGCCCGCGGGTGGTCTCCAGCCCGAGGCACGAGCGGCACTCCTGGAAGGTGGTCTCCAGGTTCCACCGCCCGCAGTAAGCCGCGACGACTTGAGCGGGGGAGAGGGTGGCGTCGGTGGTGAGGAAGTACTCGTCGCGGTGGGTGCCGGAGCGGTCCTCGACGAACACCCAGCGGACCGGCACGAGTCCCTCACCGCCCTTGTACCAGTGCCCGCTGCCGGTCACCACGGCGACCCGCCGGGTGCCGCCGCCGTACCACGGGACGGTCAACCGGGACCGGGAACTGGGCCGCAGCCCGGCGACGGCCTGGCGAGGCTTGGGCAGGCGGTCGCCCTTCACCCGCGGCCGCCCGTTACCGGCGTAAGCGGGGGGCGGGTGGAACAGGTTGACGTCGGGGTGGCACTTGCTGACCAGGGTGAGGCGGTCGCGGTGCCGGTGGCAGAACCGGGCCACCTCGTGCGTCCCGTAGCCGGAGTCGCCGACGAACACGAACGACCGGCCGGGGAACCGGATGAGCAGGAGGCGGAGCAGCCGGCAGGCGAGTTGGGCGGGCGTTCGGTGGCGGGCACCCTCGGCCCGGCTGACTTCCGGCGGGCGGTACAGGTCGACCAACACGGGCAGGGCCCACGGGCGGGCGGCGAACGGGAAGCGGACGAGGACGGCGACCACCACCCAGCGGTGGCCGTACCGCCAGGCGGTGTACGCGTGGGACGACCGGACCGGGTCGCGGTGCCGGCCCTTCCCGAACACCCGCCGGCCGGGGTGCCCGTCCACCGTGTCGTCACCCACCAGGTACACGGGGCCAGCGGGCACAAGGTGGGCGAGCAGGTGGCGGGTGAGGGCGCACCCGAGGGCCAGGCCGGACCAGCGGGCGGCGGACAATACCCGGCGGTAGCTGGCGTCGTGGCCTTGGGCCAAACCCCCGACGGTGCGGAGCAGGTTGGCGACGGTGCGACGGCCGGGGGTGAGGATGGCCGCGGCGGTGAGTACCACGAACCGTGCGGCCGTCGGTTGGGTGAAGTGCGGGAGCAGGACGGCGAGTAGCGGTTGGGCTTCGACCGGGAGGAGCATGGCGGCCGTCCGTGAGCTACGGATCAACCCGCCATGCTACCGCGGCCACCTGCCGAAAACTGCACAAGTCGAGCTA
>JAXMAZ010000053.1:0-9772 GCA_046350115.1 Gemmataceae bacterium | reverse complement strand
GGAAGGACATACTTGCCGCCTGCAAGCTCACCCCTGGTCTCGCCGTCGCCGACATCGGGGCGGGGACCGGGCTGTTCACCCGGCTGTTCGCCGACGAAGTCGGGCAGAAGGGGAAGGTGTACGCGGTGGACATCACCCCGAAGTTCCTGGAACACATCACCGCAACCTGTAAGGCCCGCAACCTGACGAACGTGGAAACGGTCCGCTGCACCGACCGGTCGTGTGAGCTGAAGCCGAACTCGGTGGACGTGGTGTTCATCTGCGACACCTACCACCACTTCGAGTTCCCGCAGCGGACGATGGCCACCGTTCACGCCGCCCTCAAGCCCGGCGGCCGGCTGGTGCTGATCGACTTCAAGCGGATCAAAGGGGAGAGCAGCGAGTGGACGATGGGCCACGTCCGGGCCGGGCAGGAGGTGTTCGAGCGGGAGGTGGTCGAGAGCGGGTTCAAGAAGACCGGTGAGGTGAAGGGCGTGTTGAAGGACAACTACCTGGTCACGTTCGAGAAGGCGAGCGCCAAGTGATCCGCCCCGCCACCCCGGCCGACGTGCCGACCATCGCCCGGCTGATCGGTGCCCTCGCCGAGTACGAGAAGCTGGCCCACGAGGTCGTGCTTGACGAGGGCCGGCTCCGCGACCACCTGTTCGGCCCGCGGCCGTACTGCGAGTGCCTGGTCGCCGAGGACGCCGGCATGGCGGTCGGGTTCGCCCTGTTCTTCCACAACTACTCGACGTTCCTCGGCAAGCCCGGCATCTACCTGGAAGACCTGTTCGTCCTGCCGGACGCCCGCGGCAACGGCCACGGCAAAGCACTACTGACCGCGCTGGCGAAGCTGGCGGTGGAGCGAGACTGCGGCCGGCTGGAGTGGGCGGTACTCGATTGGAACGAGCCGGCGATCGGGTTCTACAAGTCGCTCGGGGCGGTGCCGATGGACGAGTGGACGGTCAACCGCGTCACCGGTGACGCGCTCCAGAAGCTGGCCCGTTCCGGGTTGTAGCCGGCAGGCCGGTTGTGGTACGGGAGCGGCCCGTTCGGAGGCCGCCCGTGACCGTTCCCGCCTTGCTCGCCGTCTGTCTCTTGTCCGCGGGCCAGCCGCCGGTCGCACCGTCCGGCCCGATCGCCCTGCCGTCGGAGCCGTCAACCGCCGACCGGCTGATCGCCCTGGCCCGGCTGCCCAAGCAGACCATCGACGTGTACGTGTTTGCCGGCCGGGATGGTTACACGGTGACCGTCGCCCGGCCGATCTACCTCCGGTGGCTGGCCGAAATCGAGCGGAAACTGGCTGTCAGACCGGACGACATCGACCTGCTGACCGACGCTATCAAAGTGGCGTCCGATCTAAACGACGAGCCGGCCCAGACCCGGTTCGCCGGGCGGCTGGTGGCCGCGAGGCGGAGTGCGGTCGAGGCCCGTCCGGCGGACGCCGCCGCCAGGGTTGCGTTGGCCGACGCCCTGAGCGGGGTGAAGGACTACGCGGCGGCGGTCGCGGCGGCTGAGGAGGCTGTGCGGTTGGCCCCCGATGCCGCCGACGCGTGGCGGGCGCTCGGCCAGGCCCGGCTCAACCGCGACCCGAACGACCCGGATGTGGAAGCGGCCTTCGCCCGCCGCCGGCAACTCGCCCCGACCGACTGGCAGACCCCGTTGGACGAGGCGAACGTCTGGTGCCAGCGGGCACACCACCTGGTGAACGCCGCCCGCGTCGCCCCGAACGTACCCATCGGGAACGGGATGGTCGTCGCCAATCGGAGGCAACTGACCCCGGACGACTGCCAACGGCTACTCGGGCTGCTCACCCGCTGTCGCCACCTCCAGAAGGAAGCAGTTGCCCGGGGGAGCCAAACGATCGAGTGCCTGCGCGGGGTGGCCGGGATTTCGGCCTACATGGCCGGGCTGTGGATGGCGGCCGACCCGAAATCCGCTCCCGCCACCCTCGAATCGACTCTCAATCACGACCTCATCACCCTGGCCGAGGCCGAAGCGGAAGACGCGCGGCCGATCCTGCTGTCGGTCGGGACCGAGAAACTGCTGGCCGTGGCCGCCGGCGCGTCGGGAGAGGGGCTTAAAGAGATCCCGGTGTCGGCCGACGCCCGCCTCCGCTTCGAGCGGTGGGCGGACCGGCTGACCGCGGCCGCCCCGAAGTACGAGGGGACGGACGCCGTCGAGAAGACGATGTGTGCGGCGGTGGCGTTGCAGTTCCTCGGGCGTCAGCCGGCGGCCGTGGCGGCCGCCCGCCGACTGGTCGCCATGACCCCCGACACACCGATCGCCTACCAGATCCTCGACCGCACGCTGATGGACGGCACCCCGGACGAAGTCCGCGAGGTGCTGGCCCGCCGGACGGCCGCCCTCGCCACCGCCGACACCCCGGCCGAACGGCTGTACGTTGCTCGCTGTCACGAGAAGCTCGGCGACTGGCCGGCGGCCTGACGGTGGTCGAACGCGGGCTGGCCCAGTTCCCCTACGACGACCCGCAGTTGGCCGCTGGCGGCACGGTCGTCTGCCACCTCCATCGCAACTCGAACGACCGGATCGCCGAGCCGCCGAACCGTTCGTGAAAATACGGCCGACTCTCGAAAGATGGTCGTAGCGGCGCGCCACCCGTGCAGGGGGCGTCCGGCTGAGCGTCATCCTGAACGCCCTGACCGGCCGCGTGGCCGCGGCGGGGATGGGCTTGCTGCCCTGCGGTCGGTGCGGCGGGTTGCCGCCGGCCGCGCGGAGATGTCGACGGCCCGTTCTGGACTCCTGGCCCGCCCGTCGGGTCCGTCGCCGGTGCTCGCGCCCCGCCTCCGTCATTCTGCCGGCCGTGGAAAGGAGTGAGCGTGCCGTCGTGCGGGGCGGACGCCACAAGTATGGCGTCGGCCCCGCGTCTTCTAGGCGCTTCGTCGTTCCAGTCGCGGACGCCGCCGCCCGGTCATAGTGCGATCGACGGGTGAGCTGTCCGGATCGCGCGACAGAGGTCGGCCGTGGTCAGGCCGCCCCGCCGGCCGACCGGGTCCGAATCGAGTATCAGCGCTGGCGGATGTCGAACCGGACCGCCTCCGCAACCACCTCGGCCGGCAGCAGGGGTCCGTCATGGCCCGCCTTCCTGGCCGGCACCGTGGCCGTCCGTTCCGCAGATCGACGGACAGCATGACCGACCCGTGATCCCCGACCATCAGCGACGATAGCGAATCCGGGGTGTGTAAGCCGGCAATCGTTTTAATTGCCGAGTACGAGTTCGTTACCCCGACCGCCATCAGCGTCTTCGCCTCATCGAAATCGTCCCTGTGGCCATGGTCTACACAGTCGCCAACTGCCTGGCCAGTTGCCCGATCACCTCCGTGTTCGGTGACAAGATCGAGGTGTGAGGACGTGATGGCGTCGAGGTCGGCGACGTAGCAAATCTACTCGCCCCCGTCGGCGCCCGGCAATGCCGCGGCCACGGCGATCGGATCGTCACAGGCCGTTAATCTACCGAGATCGGCCGGTACTCGCTCCGCAGCCGCCGACCGCCCGGACGACCTGACCGCCCAGCACGTCGATCACCGGGATGATCCGGGCCATCGCCGCCGTCCGTGAAAAACGCCGATCCGTTCGCAGACACCTTGCAGGCGGTGCTGCCGCGGCGGTTGCTATGAGCGGCAACTTCGCCGAAGAAGTCGGGTCGTGGGCATTCTACGACGGAGGCTTCTCGCGGCGATCCGGCTTAGCTCGGGCTATCTCGGCGACGCGGGGAAGGAGGTGCTGGCTCTCGTAGACGTCAAGAACTTGCTCGACGCCGGCGTTCACTACGGGCACCGGGCCGGCCAGGTGGAACCCGAAGATGCGGCCGTACATCTACGGCAAGCGGGACCTGATCCACATCATCGACTTGCGGGAAACCGTCCGCGGCCTGCTCGGTCCTATCGGTACGTGTCGCAGCCTGCGTGTCCCGGGGCCAACTGGTCTGTTCGTAGAGCACCAAGCGGCGGGCTCAAGGAGATCGTCGAGCAGGAAGCGTGCCGGTGCGGCATGCCGTACGTCTCCGAGCGGTGGCTGGGCGGCACCCTGACCAGCTTCGAACCATTCGTAACCGGCTCAACCGGCTCAAGGAACTCGAGGCCATGTGGCTGCCGGCCGGCGACAACCCGGCCCGGTACGACATGCGGGCGTACATCGCCGGCCTGATGACCGAGTCCGGCAAGATGGACTTCACCAAGGCGCCGGACACGCGCCCGATCCGGTACTCGAAGATGATCGCTTCCCTGAGCCGGGGGCTACTGAAGATCCGCCGGAGACCTGCTCGGCATCCGGGATGACCCGGTTGCCGGACGCCACGAAAGTGATCGTCGACCCGAAGCGGGAACACATTGCCATCAAGGAAGCCAAGCGGATGGGGTGACGACGGTCGCCCTGATCGACACGGACAGCGACCCGGACCCGGTCGACCTGCCGATCGAGGAACGACGACAGCATCCGGTCGATCGAGGTGGTGCTGGGCAAGATCGCCGACGCGGTGCTGGAAGGAGTCGGCGGCCGCCCTGCCGCCGGAGCAGCCGGGGCAGCCATCAAGCCGCGGACCCCGCCGTCGGGTGCGACCGCAACCGCAGCCGCCCGCCCGACGGCCCCCGCCCCGGCCAGTGAGCCGGCCGTCGCAGGCTCGCCGGCCGCCCCCACCGTCGCGCAGTAACCCGGGCGAGCCGGGGCGTAAGCCAGGTGAAGTCGCTGCGACTTGCCCGGGGGCTTACGCCCCGGCTCGCCAACCACCCAATACACCCGCCCAGACGCATCCTACGGTGAGGACATGAGCCAGATTTCCGCCGCCGCGGTGAACGAACTGCGGAAGAAGACCGACCTGCCGCTGATGGACTGCAAGAAGGCGGCGGCGAGGCCAGCGAGGACATGGACAAGGCGATCGCCATCCTCCGCAGCCGGACCGCCGGGCGTATCGGCAGGAAGGCGGCAAGGTCGCCGAGGGCCGCATCGGCGTTTACGTCGAGCCGGCCGCCGAGACGGCCGCCATCGTCGAGATGCGGTGCGAGTCGGCCCCGTCGGCCAAGAGCGGCCAGTTCGTCGAACTGGCCTGCAACATCGCCCGGCAGGTGGCGTCCGCCGCTGGGGCGGTCCGCAACTGCTCGCCCAGCCGTACTCGAACGGTCAGGGCACGGTTCAGGACCGGATCAACGAGGTGGTCGGCCTGATCCGGGAAAAGATGATCGTCCAGCAGTTCGACCGGGTCAAGGCGGCGGTGTACGTACTACATCCACCACGACCTGGCGGTCGAGGTGCTGCTCGCCTGCGCACCGGCAAGCCGTCCGGACCGACGGACGAAACCTTACGGGACGTGTGCGCCCACATCGCCGCCTGAACCCACAGTTCATGGTCGCCGCCGAGATCAGCCGCCACGCTGGAGAAGGAGAAGGGGCTGATCCTGGCCCGGATTCAGGGAGGCCGAGAAGGCGGCCGAGGAAGGCCACCAGCGAGGGGAAGAAGTTCAACGCCAAGCCGGCGAACATCCTGGACAAGATCGCCGACGGCAAGCTCAAGACCTGGATGGCCGAGAGCGTGTTGACGAGGCAGCCGATGGCGAACGCCGCCAAGTACCCCGGCAAGACGGTCGGCCAGGTGATCCAGGGACTGGGCCTACCCCGGTCAGGGTAGTCCGCTACAAGGTCAGGGCGACCACCAGTCTAACTTCACATACAACACTCGCATTCATACCGAGGGTCCGATGCCACGAGGAAACGCCCTGGAAGCGGCTGCGGTCGAGCGAGAAACGCCGCAAGCGGAACCGGGCGACGGTCGAGGTCAAGAAGGAGCAGAAGGAGTTCGCCGACGCCCTGAAGGGCAACGACACGGCCAAGGTGGCCGAGACGATGGTCGACGTCAGCAGAAGTTGGACAAGGCCGCCGCCCGCGGGTGATCCCACAAGAACAAGGCCGCCCGGCTCGTCCCAGATGGCCAAGAAGGTCACCAGCAGCTTGAAGAACAAGCCGGCCGCCGCGAGCGCAAGCCGACGACGATCCACACGTCCGGGCAAGCCCGGCCGCGCAGGTCGCGGTGACGGCTACCCGCCGCCTGAAGGCTTGGGGTCGTCACCCGCGACCTGCAGTCGCAACTCACTGGGGCACGCGCGCATCCGCCTGAACCCCGTGACCGGTTCCGCGGCTGCCTCCTCGGTCTGGCGGTCGGCGACGCCCTCGACGCCCCTTTCGAAACGCTCGAGGCCGCCGACATCTTCGCCCGGTTCGGGCTGCCGGACGCGATCCTGGCGACCGCCGCCACCGGACCGCTGCGGTACACCGACGACACCGAGATGGCGATCAACCTGGCCGAGTCGCTCGTCGAGGTCGGTGAGATCCAGGGCGATGCTCTGATGCGGGCGTTCGCGGCCAACTTCGACCCGCTCCGGGGGTACGGCGGCGGGGCGATCCGGATCATCGGGGCCGCCCGGAACGGCGGTGATTGGCGGGCTACGTCAGAAACGGTTTACCCGGGCGGGTCATTCGGCAACGGTGCGGCGATGCGGGTTGCCCCGGTCGGGCTGCTATTTCACGACGACCCGGATAAGGTGTGGGAGCAGGCCCGGCTGTCGGCCCGGGTGACGCACCGCCACCCGCTCGGCGTCGAGGGGGCACGGCTGCTGGCTTTGGCCGTGGCGCAGGCGGTGTCGGCCGAGGAAATCGACCGCAAGGTGTTCCTGCAAACCCTGCTCGACCGGGCCGAGACGGAGGAGTTCCGCTGGGCGCTGCGGACCGCCCGGAAGATGAAGCGGGGCGACAGCGTGGCTCCGCTCGGCAACGGGGTGGCCGCGCATCAGTCGGTGGTGACGGCGATCGCCTGCTTCTTGGCCACCCCGCCGGCGTTCGATCTGGCGGTCGGTCGTGCGATCGGCCTCGGCGGCGACACCGACACCTTGGCCGCGATGACCGGGGCGTTGTGCGGGGCGTTCGGCGGAACGGGCGTGATCCCGGCGAAACTGCTCGACCGACTCGAAGTAGGGCCGAAGGGCAGGGGGTGCATCATCGAGATGGCGGACAAGCTGTTCGACCGTTTCACACAGCGAAGTGGTCTGACGTAGGGTGCGTTGAGGAGGCTCTGTGACGAAACGCACCGGCCCGGCAACGACATCAGCCGACTCGCGAAGTCTCGACGGTGCGTTTCGCCGAGCCTCAACGCACCCTACAAAAACGCCGAACTCACCGCGAACGGGTCAGTTGAAGAACTCGACTGCGTTGCGGAACAGTTTCAGCCCGTCGCCTTCCGGCCTCAGCCCGTCGCGGGTCCAGTTAGGGTGCTGAGTCGGCAGAATGTGCCGCTCCGGGTGGGGCATCAGTCCGAGTACCCGGCCGCTTGCGTCACAGATGCCGGCCACGTCATCCTGGGAGCCGTTCGGGTTGTGCGGGTAGCCGGCCGACTTGCCGGCCGGGTCGGTGTACCGCAGGACGATCTGCTCCGATTGGGCTAACCCCTGCAGTATCCACTCCTTACGGGTGACGAAATTCCCCTCGCCGTGGGCCACCGGCACGTACATCCCGGTGACATCTTTGAGGAACGGCGACCGATTCGGTGAGACGGTGAGGTGAACCCAGCGGTCCTCGAACCGGCCGTTGGCGTTGTGGGCGAGGGTGATGAGCGGGCCGTCCTCGTCCGGCGGGACGAGCAGCCCGGCTTTCACCAGCACCTGGAACCCGTTGCAGATGCCGAGGACCAGTTTCTCCTGCATGCGGAACTCACGGACCGCGTCGGCCAAGTAGTGCTGAAGCTGGGCGGCCAGAATCCGCCCGGCGGCCACATCGTCCCCGTAGCTGAACCCGCCCGGGATCATCAGGATTTGGGCGGCCTTCAGCAGTCGCGGGTTGTCCCGCAGTCGATTGACGTGAGTCGGTTCGACCCTGGCTCCAGCCGTCTCGAAGGCGAACTGGGCCTCGGCGTCACAGTTCGTCCCGGGGGCCCGGAGCAGGAGTACGGTCGGGGTGGCCATCGCGAAAATCTCGGGAGGGGCCGGGTTTATGCTTGACCGAGCCGGCCGCTCGGAACACCATCTTTCTAACGTCGCACGCCCCCCCGAACTAGTGGGGCCGACGGAATGGCAGCGGCGACCCCGGCCCCACGAACAGCCCCGACCCGGGGGGCGGAAGATTTTTTCGCTTCGGGGCCGTTCGACCCGTTGACAGGTTCCTGGACCCCGCTAATATGCGTGTGTCGTTGCTGACGCGACGACGCGAAACGAGAAGCAACGAGACGAGCCTCAACACTCGACGAGTTGCGACTCCCCTCGCTCTTTGACAAATCGGTAGCGAAACGAGCCTTACCAAGGGTTCGGTTTAGCCGAAGTCGGCGAGACCAACCCTTGCCTGATCGGCTCGTGAGGCGAAAGCCGAGCGAGTGGGATCAGCCAAGTTCTTTGAGTCTTTACCGATGACGGCACTCAAACGCTTGAAAGTGACCCTGGAAACGGGGTTTGATAAACTTTTGAAGGGTTTGATCCTGGCTCAGAACGAACGTTGGCGGCGTGGATTAGGCATGCAAGTCGCGGGAATCCCAGCAATGGGGGAACCGGCGTAAGGGGCAGTAAGGCATGGGTGACCTACCCGGCGGTTGGGCATAGCCCGTAGAAATACGGGGTAATTCCCAGCGATGTCGCAAGACCAAAGCTCCGGCGCCTCCGGAGGGGCCCATGTAGTATTAGCTAGTTGGTGGGGTAACGGCCCACCAAGGCAAAGATGCTTAGCGGGTGTGAGAGCACGACCCGCGCCACTGGCACTGAGACACTGGCCAGACACCTACGGGTGGCTGCAGTCGAGGATCTTCGGCAATGGGCGCAAGCCTGACCGAGCGACGCCGCGTGTGCGATGAAGGCCTTCGGGTTGTAAAGCACTGTCGAGGGGGAGGAAGCCGCAAGGTTGACCTATCCCTGGAGGAAGCACGGGCTAAGTTCGTGCCAGCAGCCGCGGTAAGACGAACCGTGCGAACGTTGTTCGGAATCACTGGGCTTAAAGGGCGCGTAGGCGGGCGGCCAAGTTCGGGGTGAAATCCTCCAGCTCAACTGGAGAACGGCCTCGAATACTGGACGTCTCGAGGGAGGTAGGGGCGTGCGGAACTATGGGTGGAGCGGTGAAATGCGTTGATATCCATAGGAACTCCGGTGGCGAAGGCGGCACGCTGGACCTTTTCTGACGCTGAGGCGCGAAAGCCAGGGGAGCAAACGGGATTAGATACCCCGGTAGTCCTGGCCCTAAACGATGAGAACTAGGTAGTAGACTTGACATGGGTTTACTGCCGAAGCAAAAGTGCTAAGTTCTCCGCCTGGGGAGTATGGTCGCAAGGCTGAAACTCAAAGGAATTGACGGGGGCTCACACAAGCGGTGGAGCATGTGGCTTAATTCGAGGCTACGCGAAGAACCTTATCCTGGACTTGACATGTGCGAAAGCGCTGGGAAGTAGCTTGCGGAAACGTGGAGCGAACGGTATCCAATCCGGAACCCAGCACAGGTGCTGCATGGCTGTCGTCAGCTCGTGTCGTGAGATGTCGGGTTAAGTCCCATAACGAGCGAAACCCTTACCCTCAGTTGCTAATTATAGGACTCTGGGGGGACTGCCGGTGTCAAACCGGAGGAAGGTGGGGATGACGTCAAGTCCTCATGGCCTTTATGTCCAGGGCTGCACACGTGCTACAATGGCGTGAACAAAGGGACGCGAACCAGCGATGGGGAGCAAATCCCAGAAAACACGCCCCAGTTCAGATCGCAGGCTGCAACTCGCCTGCGTGAAGCCGGAATCGCTAGTAATCGCGGGTCAGCAACACCGCGGT
>JAXMAZ010000052.1:0-12560 GCA_046350115.1 Gemmataceae bacterium | reverse complement strand
ACTTGGTACAGCCCGGCCGCGTCCCACGCCTCGGCGATCAGCTTGGTGCCGGCCAACGCCGGGTCCGACTCGATGTCCCAGAGCACCGGCGGGTTCGGCAGCACGCGCCCGGCGGAGTCCCGGGTGAGGATCGACGCCAGGTCGAACCGGAACCCGTCGACGTGCATCTCCGTCACCCAGTACCGCAGGCTGTCCACGATCATCCGGCGGGCGACCGGGTGGTTGGCGTTGAGCGTGTTGCCGCACCCGGTGTAGTCGGCGTACCGGCCTGGGTCCGCCGGGTCGAGGAGGTAGTAGGACGGGTTGTCGATCCCGCGGAAGCCGAGCGTCGGGCCGTCGGAGCCGCCCTCGGCCGTGTGGTTGTACACCACGTCCAGGATCACCTCGATCCCGGCCCGGTGCAGCGCCTTGACCATGTCCCGGAACTCGTCCGCCGGGCCGAGCGGCCCCGGGTGGGAGCTGTAGGCCGGGTGCGGGGCGAAGTACGACACCGGCTGGTAGCCCCAGTAGTTGACGACCCCGGGCGGGCACGCCCGGGGGTCGAACGCGAACACCGGGAGAAGTTCCACGGCCGTGACGCCGAGATCCTGAAGGTAGGGGATCTTCTCGACCAGGCCGGCGTAGGTGCCGCGGAGGTGGGCCTTGACCCCGGAGTTGGGGTGGCGGGTGAACCCGCCGACGTGCATCTCGTAAATCACGGTCCGGGCAGACGGCCGGCGAAGCGGAGCGTCGCCCTCCCAGTCGTACCCGGCCGGGTCCGCCACCACGCTCTTCATCGCGGTGCCGGCGTTATCGCCGGGCCGCGCCGCGGCCTCCCGGTCGTAGCCCGGCGGGATGACGACACCCCGGCCGTAGGGGTCGAGCAGCACCTTGGCCGGGTCGAACCGCAGCCCGTGACCCGGTTCGGCCGGACCGTGGACCCGGTAGCCGTACAGTTGCCCCGGCCGGACCCCCGGCACGAATGCGTGCCAATAGTGGTAGGTCCGGTTCGCCACCGGATCGAGCCGGACCGTGTGAGCCGGCCCGGCGTCACTCTCCCGGTCGAAGAGCAACAGCTCCACCCCGGTCGCGGTCCGGGAGAACAGGCTGAAGTTGACGCCGCCTTCCGTGAGGGTCGCGCCGAGGGGCGAGGGTCGTCCGGCAGTCACGCGGCTCATCACCTTGCCCCTTGCTTGTGGAACCATCGCAGCCGTGGCCCTGCCTGGCAACGATTCCGAATAGTCGTTCCGTACCATCCCGCGGCCTGGACATCAGACCGAGATTTCCCCGCCTCCGTGGCATTTCGCCCGCCATCGTGTCTGATTGTGCTGGCCGAACCTCATCCCCTCGCAGTGATCGCCCGTGCCGGTCACGGGCCAGACCCCACCGGTCGCCGACCCATGTTTGACGCCATCGTCGAGCCGCTCCACCGTCTGCCCCCGCTGGCCCGGTTCTCGGTGGCGATGCTCATCCTGTTCACCGTCCCGCCGGTGTGCCGCCGGGTGCGGCTGCCGGCCGTCGTCGGGCTGCTGGCGGCCGGCCTGCTGATCGGGCCGAACGGGCTGGGCGTCGCCCCCAAGAACAGCGAGGTCGCCCACTTCTTCGCCGACCTGGGCAAGCTGCTGCTGATGTTCTTCGCCGGCATGGAGATCGACCTCGTCCTGTTCAACCGGACCCGGCACCGGTCGGTCGGCTTCGGCCTGCTCACCTTCGCCCTCCCCCTGGCGACCGGCACGGCCGTCGGGCTGGCGGCCGGCTACCCGTGGGTCGGGGCGGTGCTCATCGGCTCGCTCCTGGCCTCCCACACCCTGATCGCCTACCCGATCGTGGAGAGGCTCGGCCAGTTGCGGAACGAGGCGGTCACGGTGACTATCGGGGCGACCGTGTTCACCGACGTGGCCGCCCTGTTGGTGCTGGCCGTGTGCATCCCGATCCACACCGCCGGGTTCGCCCCGGACACGTTCGCCCTTCAGATCGTGCAACTGGCCGTCTACGTCCCGGCCGTCGTCCTCGGGCTGGGCTGGGCCAGCCGCCGGCTGTTCGCCCTGAAGCCGGCCAAGGAGGGGCAGTTCGCCCTCATGCTGCTGCTGGTCGCGGCGGCGGCGGTGGCGGCCGAGGCGATCCACCTGGAGGGGATCATCGGGGCGTTCCTGGCCGGGCTGGCGGTGAACACCGCCACCCGGGACAGCGAGGCCAAGCACGAGCTGGAGTTCATCGGCAACCACCTGTTCATCCCGGTGTTCTTCCTGACCATCGGGTTCCTGATCGACCTCCGCACCTTCGCCGCTACCCTGGCCGACCACTTCTGGCTGGTCGTCGGTATCGTCGGCGGGCTGATCGGGTCGAAGTTCCTGGCCGCCGCGGTCGCCCGCCGGCTGTTCGGGTACTCCCGGGACGAGGGGCTGACGATGGGGGCGCTGTCCCTCCCCCAGGTGGCCGCCACCCTGGCCGCCGCCCTGGTCGCGTACGACACGACCAGCCCGGCCGGCGAGCGGCTGATCGGCGAGCCGGTGCTGAACTCGGTGATCGTGTTGCTGGTCGTCACCTCCGTTCTCGGCCCGGTGCTGACCGAGCGGTACGCCCGCCGGCTGCCGCCGCCGGTGGTGAGCGAGCCGGCCCCCGAACCGGCCCAGACCGTCGTCCTGACCACCGAGCACCACGTCATGGTTTGACCCCGGAGGCGGCCTTCTCCGGCTCAAGGCTCCGGGCCTGGAGAGGCTCGACCAGCCCTGTGGGTTTACCCTGCTCCCGGACCTCGGTGTCCGTGGTGGTGGCGAACAGGTGCATGATCCGGGCGACGACCCCGGTCCAGCCGGTCTGGTGACTGGCTCCCAGCCCGGCCCCGCTGTCCCCGTGGAAGTACTCGTAGAACAGGATCAGATCCCGCCAGTGCGGGTCGGACTGGAACGTCTCCGTGCCCCCGTACACCGGCCGCCGGCCGTCCTCCCCCTTCAGGAAGATGTTCGCCAGCCGCCGGCCGATCTCCTCCGCCACCTGGTACAGGGTCATCCGTCGGCCGGACCCGGTCGGGCACTCCACGGTGAAGGCATCGCCGTAGTACGCGTAGTACTGCAGCAGCGCCCGGATGATGAGGGCGTTGACCGGCACCCAGATCGGCCCCCGCCAGTTCGAGTTCCCGCCGAACATCCCGCTGTCCGACTCGGCCGGCAGGTAGCCGACCTGGTACTCCCGCCCGCCGGCGGTGGTGACGAACGGGTGGTCGGCGTGATGCCGGGAGAGCGAGCGGATGCCGAACGGGCTGAGGAACTCGGCCTCGTCGAGCATCTTCTCCAGCACCCGGCGGAGCCGGCCCTCGTCCAGGATGGACGCCAGCCGGCGGCCGTTCACCCCGGGCTTCACCGGGTCGTGGATCGCCGCCCGGATCTCGGGCCGGGACGCCAGGAACCAGTGGAACCGCTCCCGGATCTCCGGGTACTTCTCCATCACCCGCCCGTCGAAGGCCGTCGCCGCGCACAGCGGCAGCAGCCCGACCATCGACCGGACCTTGAGCCGCTCGGCCCGCCCGTCCGGCAGCCGGAGCACGTCGTAGAAGAACCCGTCCTCCTCGTCCCACATGCCCGTGTCGCCGCCCACGTGCGTCATGGACGAGGCGATCCAGAAGAAGTGCTCGACGAACTTCAGGCACATGTCCGCGTAGTCCGGGTCGGTCAGGGCCAGCTCGGCGGCGATCTCCAGCATGTTCTGACAGAACAGGGCCATCCACGCGGTCCCGTCCGCCTGCTCCAGGTGGCCGCCGGTCGGCAGCGGGGCGCTGCGGTCGAACACGCCGATGTTGTCCAGCCCGAGGAACCCGCCCTCGAACACGTTCCGCCCGGACCGGTCCTTCCGGTTCACCCACCAGGTGAAGTTCAGCAGCAGCTTCTGGAAGCTGCTCTTGAGCCACTCCCGGTCGCCCTCGCCGGACCGGAGCTTCTCGAGCCGGTAGGTGAAGATGGTGGACCAGGCGTGGACCGGCGGGTTGACGTCCCCGAAGTTCCACTCGTAGGCCGGGATCTGGCCGTTCGGGTGCATGTACCGCTCGCGGAGCATCAGCTTGAGCTGCTGCTTGCCGAAGTCCGGGTCGACGAGGGTCAGGGCCAGGACATGGAACGCCAGATCCCAGGCCGCGTACCACGGGTACTCCCACTTGTCCGGCATGGAGATGACGTCGCCGTTGTACATGTGGTGCCACTGGTCGTTCCGCGGCGACTGCTTACGGGCCGCCTTGAACGGGTCGGCCCCCCGCTCCTCCAGCCACTTGTCCACGTCGTAGTGGTAGAACTGCTTGGTCCACAGCATCCCGGCGAGCGCCTGCCGCATCACCGCCGCCCCGTCCGGGCCGACCGCCGCCGGGATGACCGCCGCGTAAAACTCGTCCGCCTCCCGCCGGCGGGCCTCCATGACGGCGTCGAACGCCTCGCCGAACGGCTGGCCCGAGGCTCCGTTCGTGCCGGCCAGGGTGGCCGGGTCGGCGTCCGTGAGCCGCAGCCGGACCGTGCGGGATTCACCGGGGGGCACGGCCAGTTGGTAGTGGGCCGCGACCTTCGTCCCCGTCTTCCCGGGGTTGACCGCCCCCTCCTGGCCGTGGACGACGGCGTTGTTGATCCCGTCTTTCACATACGGGGACCGGTTGGGGACGCCGAAGATCCGCTGGGTGTTGGTTTCGTTCTCGGTGAACAGGAGCGGCACGTCGTCCTGGCAGTAGAGGTGCCGCTCGCCGAGGGCCGGGTGGACGGCTTTGACGACCGCGCGGGCCGGGGTGCCGGCCGCCTGCTGGAGGGACGGCCGTTCCGGTCCGGCGTGCCACGCCCACTCGTTCCGGAACCACAGCGTCGGCAGGACGTGGAGGGTGGCCGCCTCCGGGCCGCGGTTGTGGGCCGTGATTTTGACCAGCACGTCCTCGGGACTCGCCTTGGCGTACTCGACGAACACGTCGAAGTAGCGGTCCCCGTCGAACGCCCCGGTGTCGAGCAGTTCGTATTCGAGCTGGTCGCGGCCCCGGCGGCCGCTGGTGTCAACGAGGTCGGAGTACGGGTAAGCCCCCTGCGGGTACTTGTACAGGTACTTCATGTACGAGTGGGTCGGCGTCGAATCGAGGTAGAAGTAGTACTCCTTGACGTCCTCCCCGTGGTTGCCCTCCGCGTTGGTCAGCCCGAACAGCCGCTCCTTCAAGATCGGGTCGTTGCCGTTCCACAGGGCGACGGCGAAGCAGAGCCGCTGCCGGTCGTCGGAGATGCCCGCGAGTCCGTCCTCCCCCCACCGGTAGGCCCGGGACCGGGCCTGGTCGTGGCTGAAATAGGCCCAGGCGTCCCCGGACTCGCTGTAGTCCTCGCGGACGGTGCCCCACTGCCGCTCGCTGAGGTACGGCCCCCACCGCCGCCAGGGGACGGCGTTCTCACGGGCCTGGGCGAGGCGGGCCTGTTCGGCGGTCATGGCGGCACCGGTTCGGTTAATGCGGTAGGCCGAGCATGTACTTGTAATGGCCCGGGACCGGCTCCAGGTCCGTCTCCTCGGCCGGCGAGAACGGTTGGCGGTCGTCCCAGGGGGTGTCGGTCGGGGGGAGCAGCCAGAAGTTCCCCTCGCCGTCCCGCAGCACCCACCGGCTGGTCGTGCGGTCCACGTAAATCCCGACGGTCTGGTTCCGTACCGTGGTCATCGCCGCCTCCTGAGCCGAAGCCACTCCAATCACCCTCACACTGGATACTCCCGACCTCAACGGCGCCGGCGCGGACGCGACGGCGAGGTCGTTCAACCCATTGACGATCAGGCCCCCCGGGCGCCGCAGCGCCCGAGGGTCACAGACCACCGCAGCTCACTTCCCGTCGGCCGGGGGCGGGGCGTCGCCCTCGGGCTGCTGGATCCGGACCAGGGTGAACTGCTGGGCGTTCTCCTTGGAGTAGTGGACCAACATGGCCGTCTCGTCCCGGGTCAGGTTGGCGATCCCGGCCTCGTACACCGGCCCCTTCCGCTCGCCGACCGTCCACGCCGCCCGCTGGGTCTTGGCGTCCACCGACCCGAACACCGGCTCGGTGGTGTCGGTCAGCGCGTTGTAGTAGTTGCCCCGGATCACCCCGGCCTTATTCACCGCCAACTGGAAGATGTTGGTGGACTTGGTCTCCCCCTCGCCGACCATGGCGAACACCCCGAGCGGTTGGAAGTCCGCCCCGTTCGGCTCGACCTTGGCCTCCTTGCCGGCGGTCGCCAGGTCGGTCGCCTGCTGGGCGTACGTCTCGGCCGGGATCTCCGTCTCGCCGTTCACGACGACCGTGTCGCCGGAGTAGACGACCGTCTCCCCGTAGTCGTAGTAGACCGGCGCCGCCGGGTAGCCGCCGTAGGCGGCCACCGTCCCCCAGGCCGGGGCCGACCAGATGCGGGCGGCCGTCCACCCGGCGGCGAACCAGGCGCCGGGGTACTGGGCGTACCAGCGGGGGGTGAACGCGCTGTGGTAGGCGAAGTTGGTCCGCACGGCGGTGCCGGTGGTGCGGAGGGCGGCCGACGACGCGTAATACGTCCCGCCCACCCCGCGGGCGGCCGTGGTCCGGCCGGCGACGGCACCATACGGGCCGACGGCGGCGGCGCTCCGCCCGGCGACCGCCCCGTTCGGGCCGACCGCGGCCCCGCCGCGGGTCGCGGCGGACGCCGTCCCGCCGGCCCCGGTGGCCGTGGCGGCCCGGGTGCCGCCGGCCGCCGCCCCGTACGGGCCGACGGCCGCCCCGCCCCGGTACGCCGAGCTGAACGACCCGCTCGGGCCGCTGCCGACGGTCATCCCGCTCCGCCCGGCGACCGCGTTCCCGCCCGGTCCGGCCACCCCGCCGGCCGTCCCGACTTTGGTCGCGCTGCGGCCGCCGGGGGTGGTCACCTGGACGCCCCCGACCCCGCGGCCGGCCGTCACCCCGCCGGGGGTGGTGGCCGAGCGGCCGGCCCCGGCGTAGTCGATCGTGGTCCCCCGCTGGGTGGTGTACGACCCGCTCCCGGCCCCGGCCGTCCGACTCCCGCCGGCCGGCCCGACGACTGTCCCGGACGACCGCGAGCCGGCCCCCGTCCCGCCATACGGTCCGGCGACCGGGCCGGCCCGCGGGGCCGTGTGCGGGGCGGCGGGGCGGGCGGGCGCGGGCGCCGGGCGGGCGGGTGCCGGCCGCGGCGCGGCGGCCGGCCCGCGTCCCCCACCCCCGCCTCCGCCCCGCCTCTGGGCCAGTGACTCGGACCCCACCGTGAGCAGGAACACGGCCGCCACCCCGATCGCAAGTCGCATCCGACGCATGGCTGAGTCCTCCGGGTGAGGGTGGGGAGTTATGGCCGGTCCTTCACCCGGACCACCTTGACCGGCGGCAGGTCCGGCAGCGGCTCGTCGTCCAGGGTCCGCTCGACCGACTGCCACAGGAACGCGTCGCCGTCCACCGGGGTCATCAGGTTGGTCGCCTCCAGGACCGAGCCGTCGGCCGTCGCCCCGGTGGCGGCGAACACCCACCTCTTCCCGTCCCGGCTGATGACCGCCTCGCCGATCCCGCCGGCGTCCTCGAACGTCCACGACCGCAGCGCCCCGGTGGCCGGGTCCTTGCCGATCATCTGCAGCCCGGAGTGGGTCTCCGCCCCCTTCTTGACGGCGAACTGGCAGCGGATGAACGACTTGTTCGCCGTCCACTCGTACCGGGTGGTGACGACGGTCCCGTCCCGCTTCGCCTCCCACGTGCCGATCAGCCACTCCAGGTCTCGCAGCGACAGGCCGTCCCCCGGCCACTCCCGGGCGATGGCGATCAGCCACTGGCCGTCCTCCCGGGCGTACAGGAAGCTGCACCGGCTGACCGTCCGCTCCGCCCCCTTCGCCTTGCTCAGCGTGAAGTGCCCCTCGACGACGGCCGTGTCCCGGGACGGGAACCGGACGGTTTCCACCTCGACGTCCAGGGCGTTGCCGGGGTTGCTGGCGAACCGCTCCGTGTACGCCTTCTCCAGCGCCGCCCGGCCGCGGAGGGCCGTCCCGTCGTCGCTCAGGTACTCGCCCTCGGCGGTCCAGCTCGCCGCCACCGTCTTCGCGTCCCCCTTGCGGAAGGCGGCGACGAACCCATCCAGCGCCGCCCGGACGGCCGCCCGGTCGTCCGGCCGGTCGGCGGCGGCCGGCTGCCCGCCGACGCCGCCCAACCCCAGCCCGGCCGCGGTGGCGGTCAAGGCGGCGAGCAGTATCACTCGGCCGCCGGTCCTGTGTGCCTTCGCCATGATGGACTCCTCTCGGGTCGTTGCGGACAGCTACGGTCACTCGTCGGCCAGGTGCGCCCGGGCCAGGTCGATCTGCTTCCGCTGCTCCGGGGTCACGTCCGGGTACTTGAGGTCCAGCCCGCGGATGGTCCTCGTGACGATGTCCGCGACGACGGCCCGGGTGACCCACTTGTAATCCGCCGGGACCACGTACCACGGGGCGTGTTCGGTGCTGGTCGCCGACAGCGCGTCCTCGTAGGCGGCCATGTAGTCGTCCCAGTGGCCCCGCTCGGCCAGGTCGGCGGCCGAGAACTTCCAGTTCTTCTCCGGCCGGGTCAGCCGCTCCAGGAACCGCTTTCCCTGCTCCTCCTTCGACACGTTCAGGAAGAACTTGAGGACGACCGTCCCGTTCCGGACCAGGTGCCGCTCGAAGGCGTTGATGTCGTCGTACCGGTTCTCCCAGAACTTCTTGCCGACCTTCCCCTTGTCCTGAGGGAGCTGGCGGCCGAGCCGGTCCGGGTGGACCTTGACCACCAGCACGTCCTCGTAGTACGACCGGTTGAAGATGCCGATCCGCCCCCGCTCCGGCAGGCACCGCATGTACCGCCAGAGGAAGTTGTGGTCCAACTCCTCGGCCGACGGCTGCTTGAAGCTGAACACCTGGCAGCCCTGCGGGTTGATCCCGCTCATGACGTGCTTGATGGTCCCGTCCTTGCCGGCCGCGTCCATCGCCTGGAGGACGATCAGGACGGAGTACCGGTCGTCCGCGTACAGCAGGTCCTGGGCTTCCGCCAGATCGGCCAGGTTCCGCTCCAGGGTCTCCTTCGCCCGCTTCTTCGTCTCGTCCTTCCCCAACTCCTCCAGCTCGTCCGTCTGCCGCCAGCACGGGCTGTAGTCCTTCATCCGGACCTTCTTCCCGACCGGGACGCGGAACAGGTCGATAATGTCGTCGCGGATCATGACACCCCTCGAGCGGTCGCGTGATGCTAGCGGGCCGTGGCGGCGGTTTTGTAGGGTGCGTGGAGGCTCTGCGCAACGCACCGCCGGGACAGCTCGCGGCCGGGACGCGATCCCTGCCGGGCCGGTGCGTTTCGTCGCAAAGCCTCCTCAACGGCACCCTACAAAACCGCCGCAACCGTCCACTAGCCTATTCCGCCTTAGGTGGGCCGCGCTAGCTGGCGGACCCCGGTCCGGCCGCCCGCCGGGCGAACCAGCGGGCGGCGACCACCAGGACGACCAGGCCGGCCAGGGTGGACACCAGGAGCATCACCACAACCCCCGGGTCGTCGAAGTTCTGGGTCGCAATCACCAGGGCGGCGGCGATGTTTCGCTGGGCGGTTCCCAGCCCGAGCACCGAGCGGCGGGCCGGGGTCGGCCCGCCAAGGGCGTACCCGATGCCGAGGCAGACCGCGACGAACACGGCCGCACTTGCCGCCGCACCGCTGCCCAGCGTGCCGACCATGTCCCGGAAGTTGAGGCCGATCAGCAGTGCCAACGCGACAACCATGCTGACGTTCGAGGCCACGCCCACGCCGCCTCGGAGCCGGTCCGCCCATCGCTCGGTCCGCGCCCGGACGGCCATTCCGGCCGCCAGCGGGAGGAGCATGGTGAGCAGGAGCGGCCGCAGCAGCGGCCACGGCCCGACGGTCAACCCCGGGATCATGAGCGGCAGCAGGACCGGCAGGACCGCCACGCTGCCCACGGTGAGCACGAGCATCAGCCCGACCGAGAAGGCGACATCGCCGTCTGCCAGCGCCGCCAGCTTGGGCAGGAACGGCGCCCCGGCCGCCCCGCCGAGCAACAACAGGCCGATCTCGTGCGACCGGTCCAGCGGGACCAGCCGGGTGACGGCCACCGCGGCGGCCGGGGCGACGACGAAGTTGGCCAGCAGCGCGGCGGCCAGCAGCCGGCCGCCGCGGAACGGGGCGACGACCGCCCGCCCGCTCAGCCCCAGACCGGCCGCGGCCATGCAGGTCACGACGAACACCGTGACCGCGAGCTTGGAGACGACCTCAAGCGACTCGTACACGCGCCCCTCACGATTCGGACCCGCCGACCCCCTGGTGGTCCGCCACCCCCGCCCGTTTCCGGTCCTCCTCGTCCCGGAACCCTCGCTCCACGCCGCGGCCCAGTAGGGCCAACTCCGCTTCCAGTGGCGGCCGACGGGCCTCGGGCAGCTCCCGGATCAAGTGCACCAGCATGGCCTTGAGCCGGCGGTACACCTGAATGCTCCCCTCCCCGTAATGCCGGATCTCGCTCACCGCCAGCATCACGTAGTCGGGCCAGTCGGGCGTGCCGTAAACGACCCGGAGCTTGTTGTCGCCATCGTAAACCGCCCCCTCGTCGAGATGCCGCCGCCCGAGGCAGAGGAGCAGATTGGCGATCTGGTCCAGGGCCAGGACGGCGGTAGTCGGGTCGTTGATCGCCGGCGAGAGCGCCCGGTTGGCGATGTCCACCAGGATGCGGAACCCGAACCGGGGATCCTGTTCCAGGGTCCGCTCCGACCCGACCGCCACGCACCCCCGGAGTGCCGCCGACGGAACCGGCCCGGCCCCACCGGTCACCCGCACGAGCGGGTCGCCCACGGCCACGAAGTCGCCGACCTGTGGGACCAGGACGACCACGGCGCCCGCGCCCCGTGCGAGCCGCGCCAACTCCGCCGCGCTGAACGCCATGACCGCGCCGGACCGGTCGGCCGACACGACCACGTCCCCGGGCGATGCCGCCGCCTGAACGTCTGCGGCCGGTCCGGGACGGCTCGGGTCGAACGCCAGCGGGTACACCTGGGCGATCACCCGCCGGGTCTGGTCCGCCACCAACCGGACCATGGTGCTGGGCCGCAGCCCGCTGGACAGCCGCTGGACGAACAGGAAGAAGACGGCGATGCACAGCAGGTTGAGGAACACGGCGACGCTGACGTGCAGGTCCGGCACCCGCTCCTCAACCACCCGCCCGAGAGCGGACAGGGTGTAGGCGTAGGTGAACGTGAACAGCCCGAGCGTGACCTTCACCCCGGGCATCGCGAACACCAGGGCGATCACCCGGGGGGTCAGTTGCCCGCTGGCGAGCTGGACCACGATGAGCGTCGCCGACAGGACGAAGACGATGAGCGTGAGCATCGACCCGGCGAGGGCGGCGAGGACGGCCCGGGCGCCGTCCGGGCTGTACCCGAACCCGCCCCACCCGGTCGCCCGGTCGAGCCACCGGACGGCGGGGGCGCAGACCAGCGCGGCGGCCAGCGACGCGACCGCCCACAACACCAGCGAGGTGCGGGCGGCGTGCCGGAGCTGATACCGACGCCCCCAGGTCATGGCGTTCCCCCGCGGCCGGGCCTCACGTCGAGGCCGTCCCGTTCGGTCAGCCCGGCGGGCACGGGGCCGCGCCCCAGATGCCCTGCGCGTACTCCAGGATCGTCCGGTCGCTGGAGAACTTCCCGGACCGCGCGACGTTGTGAACCGCCTTCTCCGCCCACGCCTGGCGGTCGCCATACAGGGCGGCCACCTTCTCCTGCGTCCGGACGTACCCGGCCAGGTCGGCGAGGTGCAGGTAGTAGTCGCCCTTGGTCAGCAGCGTCTCGCGGATCGGCTCGAAGATGCCGGGTTCGTCCGGGCTGAAGTGGTTGCCGAAGATCAGGTCCAGTGCCGCCCGGGTCTCCGGCTCGTTCTCGTAGTGCCACCGCGGGCTGTAGAACCCGCGGCTGTTGAGGACCTGGTCGGCGGTCAGCCCGAACATGAAGCAGTTCTCCTCGCCGGCCTCCTCGGCGATCTCGATGTTCGCCCCGTCCCGGGTGCCGACCGTCAGCGCCCCGTTCATCATGAACTTCATGTTGCTGGTGCCGCTCGCCTCGTACCCGGCGGTCGAGATCTGCTCGGACACGTCGGCCGCCGGGATCAGGTGTTCGGCCAGGGTGCAGGAGTAGTTCGGCAGGAACTCGACCCGCAGCTTGCCGCGTGTCGCGGCGTCGGCGTTCACCACCCGGCCGATGCTCGTGAACAGCTTGATGATGACCTTCGCGAGGTGGTACGCCGGGGCTGCCTTGCCGGCCACCAGGACCGTCCGCGGCGGCACGTCGAGCTTGGGGTTGGCCCGCAGCCGGTTGTACCAAACCACCACCTGGATCGCGTTCAAGAGTTGCCGCTTGTACTCGTGGATCCGCTTGACCTGCACGTCGAACAGGGTGTCCGGGTCGAGGCTGATGCCGGCGGTCGCCTTGATCCAGTCGACGAACCGCGCCTTCGCCCCACGCTTGGCCGCCAGGAACTTCTCCCGGAACCCCGCGTCCGCGGCCAGCCGGTCGGCCTTGCGCAGAACGGACAGGTCTGTCACCCACCCGTCGCCGACGGCGGTGGTGAGCAGTCGGGCCAGGTCCGGGTTGGCCAGCAGCAGCCAGC
>JAXMAZ010000051.1:0-15057 GCA_046350115.1 Gemmataceae bacterium | reverse complement strand
GCCGCACCTGTTGAGTGCGTCCCATGCCGCTCGCCGTCCAGTGCCCCGGGTGTGCCGCCCGGCTGACCGTCGCGGACGCCGCCGCCGGCACCGTGGCCAAGTGCCCGAAGTGCGGCACGGCCATGACCGTCCCGGCGACCGCCCCGCGCCCGTCCCGGCCCAGCCTGCGGCTCAAGACCCCGCCGCCCCAGCCGTCCCCGATCGCCGATGACGAGCCGCCCCGCCCCGCCCGCCGCCGGCGCGCCGAGGACGAGGACGACGACCGCCCCGCCCGCCGCCCCCGGGACGAGGACGACGAGGACGACCGGCCCGTCCGGCGGAAGCGGAGGGCCAAGCCGAGCGGGCCGCCGGTGTGGGTGTTCGTCGCGGCCGGCGTCGGGGCACTCGTGCTGCTCGCAGCGGGCGGGGTGGTCGCCTACCTGTTGACCGACCGCGGCGGCAACGGCGGGGGGCAACCGGCCGTGATCCGGCCGGGCGAGGGGGGGGGGCTGCTCGGCACCGTGGCCCCGGCCGGCTGGGCGGAGGTGCGGGACGCCCGGGGCGGGTTCCGGCTGTACATGCCGGGGACGGCCACCCAGGTCGACTACTCCCGAGTGGCGGCCGACAACGCCGCCAGCGGCGTCACCGAGATCGTCGGGTACGGGTCGCTGCGGCCGGACGCCCCGGGGTCGGGGGAAGGATTGCGGGTCGAGATCCTGTCACAAGTGCCGCCGCCGGGCACCGCGGCCGGCACCACCCCGGACGAGCTGTTCGACCGGATGTTCGGCAAGGGCGGCGCGACCCTGCACTTCAACGAGGTGGTCGAGAAGAAGCCGGTGACGCTCGGCGGCAAGCCGGGGCTGATGGTGACGATCAAGCCGAAGCCCCGACCCAACACCCGGCCGGCCCGCGACCCGAACGAGCCGGACTGGATCAAGGAGATCGACAAGGAGGAGGACGCCCGGGAGGCGAAGCGGCTGGCCGGCCGGGTCGTCCACCTGTTCACCCACGACGGCAAGCGGACCTACCGGATCAAGGTCGAGTCGCCCGGCGAGCCGGACCCGGCGATGCTCAAGACGCTGATCGAGTCGTTCCAGCTCATCTGATTCAAAACCCCGAAAGCCCACGGACTGCTGTCCGTGGGCCAACTAACAACCGCCGCGCCCCGAACCGGGATGTGGCGATTGCCATCCCGCCCACCCGTAGCAACGGGTGGGCTTTCGGGTCTGCTGTTCTTCACTACCTTACCGCCTCTCCCACATTCCCAGGATCAGGCTGTTGACAGCTACTTTGCATAGCCATATAGTGTGGGCATGGACCCCGAGTTCCTGAGCAACTGGACCACGCAGATGCGGAAGGGGCTGCTGGAACTGTGCGTTCTGGCCGCCCTCAAGGGCCGCCGGCTGTACGGGTACGACATCGTCAAGAAGCTGGCCGCCGTCGGCGGGCTGGTCATGGGCGAAGGGACGGTGTACCCGATCCTCAGCCGGTTCAAGAAGGACGGGCTGGTGGAGACGACGCTGGTCGAGTCGTCCGAGGGGCCGGCCCGCAAGTACTACCAGCTCACCGCCAAGGGACGGACCCTGCTGGCCAAGATGCTCGACGCGTGGGGCGAGGTGCGGGACGGGATCGACCGGGTGACCACGGAGCAACTCCCATGAGCGGGGCCACAGCCATGACCCAGTTCACCCCCGAGGCGGACCGCCGGCTGGCCGAGTACCTGGGGCAGGTGCGGGCCGCCCTGGCCGGGGTGCCGGACGTGTCCGCCGACGACATCGAGGCGGACGTCCGGGAGCACATCGAGACCGAGTTCGCCGCCGCCATCCGGGCGGTGACGGCGGTCGAGTTGGAGAAGGTGTTGGCCCGGCTCGGCCCGCCGGAGGGGTGGCGACCGGTCGCCGTCGGGGACGCCCCCCGGGCGGCCGTCGAGCCGTTCGACTGGCGGTGGTTCGGCCGCGACCTGAAGCGGCGGGTGCTCGGGCTGTTCGCCACCCTGTACCGCGGCCCCGAGGACTGGCGGCTGGCGTACCTCACCTTCCTGCTGACCGTGCTGGCGATCCCGACGATGGGCGTCCTGCTGCCGGTCGCGTACCTGTTCGGCCGGGCGACGACCGAGCTGGTGCGGGAGAAGGGCGGCACCCTCGGCGCCCGCCGGTGGCTGGTGTACCCGGCAATTCTGGCGGTCAGCCTGCCGCTGTTCCTGGCGGCCACCCTCTGGCCGCTGGTGCTGATCCCGGCGACCAAAATCGGGTTCGTCGACCCGGCCGAGTTGTACCGGGCGAACGTGGCGATGGTCCACCCGGACGGGACGGTGGTGTTCAAGCACTCGCCGGAACTCCAGACCAGGGATAAGGCCGGCCAGGTGGTCCCCTACCGGGACGAGTGGCACGCCCGACGGTACGCGGCTGGCCGACCGGTGAACGGCACCTGGAAGATCGCCGACGACGACCGCCGGACGCCACGAGCAGACGCTGGCGGCGATGGACAAGATGCCCGGCCCGCCGGTCGTCCAGGGGGCGGCCCTGATCGCGTTCGTCACCCTCGGCGGGCTGCTCGGCTGGTGGCTGTTGGTCGGCACGGTGATGTGGGCGTTCCCGAAGTGGCCGACGACCGTCTTCCACCCGCTGCTGGACGGGTACGACGACGTCCACGGACTGCGGCTGGCCGGGTGCAGCCTGGTCGGGCTGCTGATCTGGCTGGGGTTCGCCGCCCGGCTGTGGGAGACCGCCGGGCGGGTGACGGTGTGAGCCGCGGAAAGCCCACCCGTTGCAACGGGTGGGCTTCGCGAAGCGGCATCACTTCTTCAAGCTGTCCCACCCTGCGAACCGGGTCCACTTGTAGGGGAGAAACGGTTCGCCCGCCGGCGTCTTCTTGTGGTTGCGGACGACCAGCTCCTTCCCGTCCAGCTTCTCGATTGTGTAGATGTTGACCCACAGTGTCGGGCGGTTGGTATCGGGGTTCCATTCCTCCATCCGGACCGTCAGCACGTCACCCTTGAGTTCCCAGCCGCCGATGCCGGACAGCCACTTGAGCCGCTCGCTCGGCTTACCGGTGGCCGCGTCCAGGGCGTCCAGCCGGCACACCCCGGTGTCCCGGAAGGTGTACACCACCAGTGTGTCGTTCTCCGTCTCGTGCTTCTCGAACCGTGACCACTCGCCGACCAGCTTGCCCGCAGTAATCGCCGGCGGCGGGGCCGTGTCCCGGACCAACTCGATGACGCCGCCGGACTTCGTGTTGGCGAACTCGCTCGGTCGCAACCCGGCCGTCATTTCGTCCGGCTCGACGAAGCACAGCCGCCAACGGTCTCGTTCGACGGCATAGATGCCGAGTGTTCTCTTACCCCGTTCGGATTCCGGACCGGTCAGCTTCGAGCCGTCGAACCACTTCGGCGCTTTCGTCGGGTCGACAGTGAACCGCACCTTCTCGCTCCGCTCGCCCTGTTTGTCCTGAGCTGTGATGACGTCCCCGGCGACCGTCCAGGTCATGCCGTCCAGTTCCTCCGCCAACGCCTCCCGGCCGTTGGCGCGGATGCTCACCACCCGCCACCGGCCCTGGAGCTTGGCCATTTCCGCGGCGACCGCGTCTTTGGCTGCGGCCTTGTCGGCCGGCGGGTCGGGTGAGCGGCGAGGCTCATTCCCGCCGTTCTGGGCAGTGGCCCCCGCCAATGCGACGGCTATCAACACACCGGCAGCGGCGACCAACTTCGGCTTCAGCGACGCGGTCATGGCGAGCAACGCTCCGTTCGCGAGGGTGGAAACGTGGGGTGCAACGCCCGCCGGGTCAAGCCCCGCTGCGATCCCGGCCCGCACGACGGCTGCCGGCGCGTCAGCCGCCGACAGTAGCGCCCCGACGCCGGCCGCCGGAACGGCGAACCCGCGGCGGGTGAGCCGTTCGCGGAGCCGGTCTTTTGCCCGGCTGAGCCGGCTGGCCACGGTGCCGACCGGCCACCCCAACCGAGCCGCCGCCTCCGCGTGCGACAGACCCTCGAAAAAGCAGAGCAGGACCGGTAGCCGGTGCTTGTCCGACAGGCCCGCGACTTCTTCATGGACCGCGGCGATGACATCGGGTCGGCGAGCCGGGGGCGTCAGCCCCCGGGTGACAGTCCCCGACCGACACCAGGGGCTGACGCCCCCGGCTCGCCGGGCCGCCCGCACCGCCACCCGATACAGCCACCCGGCGACGTTCTCCCGCACCCCCACCCCCGTTCCGGGCGAGCGCCAGGAAGGTCGCCTGGAAGGCGTCCTCGGCGGCGTGCACGTCCCGCGGGTGGGCCGCCCGGCACACCTTCCACGCCAGGTTGGCGTGCCGGCGGACGAGCAGCTCGAACGCCGGCCCGTCGCGGTGGTCGGCGAACCGCCGCAGCAGGTCGGCGTCCGACGCCGGGTCGGCCGGGGCCAGGGCATACAGGAAGCTCAGATCAGGCATGGCACCAGTACAGAGCCGCAGGCAGGCCGATTCCATCCCGGAAATCGGCCGGACGCCGGTAAAATGCCGGCACACGGCCGCGGAGGGCGCCCATGCCGATGCACGACTGGACCCGGGTGGAAGACGGCATCTACCACCACTTCCACGGCCGCTGGTTGTATGCCATAACGGATGCCCTGAACGGGGGCATCCTGCCGCCGACCTTCTACGCCCTGACGGACCAGGTGGTCGAGCCGTTCGAGCCGGACGTCATCGCCCTTCACGCCCGCCGGCCGGCCGACCCCCTTCCGCCGGTCGTTGGTGCGACCGCCCTGGCCGCCCATCCGCCGGAGGTTCAGACGGTCGAAACGGCCCGCCTCCGGCGGCGGCGGCGGAAGCACCGGCAAGTAGCAGTCAGGCACGTCAGTAAGCACCGGATCGTGGCCGTGGTGGAGCTGGTATCGCCCGGTAACAAGTCGAGCGTAAGGGAGTTCAACCGGCTGGTGAACAAGGCGGCCGACTTGCTCGACGCCGGCATCCACCTGCTGGTCATCGACCCATACCCGCCGACCGCCCGTCACCCGGGCGGCATCCACGGGGCGGTGTGGAAGGCGGTGGCCCGGCGGAAATACTCGCTGCCTGCCGACCGCCCGCTGACTGCGGCGTCATACATCGGCGGGGGCGAAGTGACCGCGTTCGTCCAGCCGTTCGCCGTAGGCCAGCCGGTGCCGGCGATGCCGTTGTTCATCGACCCGGACGAGTATGTCACGCTGCCGTTGGAAGAAACTTATCGGGCGGCCTGGCCGACCGTGCCGCTGCCGTACCGGGAGGTGCTCGAGCGGTAAGCCCGGCCGGTGTGCCGGCCGGGCTTGCGGGGTCATTTCCGCAGGAACAGCCAGACGTACCCGGTCGCCCCGGCCTGGTCGTCCCCGATGGACATGCCGGCCGGCTTGGCCAGCAGCGGCTTAAGCTTCTCGAAGTGCCCCTTGTACTCGTCCGCCAGCGACTTGTACGGCTCCGTCCGGAACAGCTTCTCCCGCAGCTCCTTGTACTCCTGCTGCCTCTTCCGCCAGTCGTCCGGCGTCCACTTCTCGGTGTGCTTGGCGATCTGGTCGGACAGCTTCTTCGCCTCAGCCGTGGTCTTCGGCCGTAGCGCCTCCATCTTCGCCCGCAGGTCTTTCATCGCCGCCCGCTCGGCGGTGGTCAGGTCGGCCCGCGGCCGCATGTACGTGCAGAAGTCGCCGACCAGCAGGTCCGGCTTGCCGTCCCCGTTGTAGTCGCACACCGCGATCTGCGAGCGGATGCCCGGCTTCGGCTCCTCGTCGACGTCCAGGAACTCGCCGTAGCCGACGCCGTCGTGCGGCTTGAGCAAAGCGACCGGCGGGTCGAACGCCGGCTTCCCCTTGCCGCCGACGTTGCGGAACAGGTAGACGCCGCCGTCCGAGCAGCCGGACACGATGTCCCACCGGCCGTCCCCGTCCCAGTCGACGACGACCGGGTTGGCGTGGTGTTCCGGCACCTTCAGCGGCTTGCCGTCGGTCATCGTCGGGACGACGTTGGCGGTGGCGTACGCCGGCTTGGTCCGGGTGCCCTCGTTCAGCCGGACCACGATGGAGCCGTCGAACCCGCCGAGCAGGATGTCCAGGTCGCCGTCGTCGTCCCAGTCGACCAGGGCCAGCCAACTGCCGAACGACTCGACCTTGTCTTTCTGGTCCGGCACCCGGACGACCGGCTTGCCGCCCTTGTCCGTGATCGTCTCGCGGGCGGCGAACTCGCCCTTCCCCTTGCCGCGGAACAAGTACACCTCGCCGGGGTCGTAGGAGCCGCTGATCAGGTCGGTGACGCCGTCGCCGTCGAAGTCCACGAACTGTGGACTGGACCCGATGCATCAGTAAATGGGCACCTTGGCGTCCACCCCGCCGGCCTTCAGCTTGGCGCCGGCCGCGTACACCGGCTTGGCCGCGGTGCCGGTGTTCCGGTAGACGGTGAACAGCCCGCTGAAGTCGCCGACGACCAGGTCCGGGACGCCGTCCCCGTCCGCGTCGGCCACCCACGGGCCGGCGTGCCCCCAGGCGGCGCCGTGGTCGATCGGCTTGCCGACGGCGGTCAGCCGGACCGGCTTCTCGAACACGGCCGGCGGGTCGGCGGCGGATGCAGAAGCGACCGCGGCGGCAACGGCGCCGGCGGCCAGCAAGCGTTTCATGGCGGAACCTCCTGTTGGGGGATCGGGCGGGTTCACGGCCCGACCACCTTTAACGACGACGCACGGGCGTCGGCCTTCCGCCCGGGGCGGCGGTCGGCCCGGCCGGGGACAGCGCCGAGGTCTGGGGCAGCATCACCGGCCCGTCCGGCGTCTCGGCCAAAAACCGCGGCACCGCCCGCAGGGCCCACGCCGTCACCGCCTCCCAGGTCTGCTTGTGCAGATACTTCTCCACGTCGTTCTCGTCCGGCGGCAGGTGCAGGATGCCGAACACCCGCTGCATCGGCAGCTTCTCGGCCGGCGAGGTCCAGACCGTCCGGCCGCCCGCGGACACGGCCGCCCGGGCCTCCAGCTCGATCACCTTGGCGGTGTCCGACCGCCGGCCGCCGGGGCCGAACGCCCCCGGGCCGATGTTGCGGAAGTCCAGCTTGTCCCCGGTCTCCCGCTCGGTCACGGTCAGCGTCACGTCGACCTCACCGTCGGCGTCGACCAGCTTCTGCCCGCGGTCGGCCAGCGCCTTGGTCAGCGCCTTCCGCACCTTCGGCTCGGTGGCCGCCGCCTGCCCGCCGGTGAACTTCATCGTGAGCGCCACCGTCGCCCCGGGCTTGAGCACCGCCCCCGGCCCTTCAGCCGCTGCTGCGATCGCCTTCTCCCCGGCCGGCCCGGGCAGGTCGGCGGCGACCAGTGCCCCGTTCGCCCCGCCGTCGGCGACCGCGTACCACACCCGGCCGTCCGGCCGCTGGGCGGCGAACCGGCCCTCGCCCGGGTTGCTGAGGGTGTACGTCCAGACGACGGCCAGCCGCCGCAGGTCGAACAGGGACGACTCGTTTGCCAGCAGGTAGTCGGCCCCGGCGTAGGCCAGCCGAACGCCGCCGGGGGTGTTCGGGAACACCGGGGTGACCGGCGGGGCGTCGGTGTCCCCGAGCAGTTGGCCGTTCACCGTCCACCGGATGAGGCGGCCCACCCGGTCCGGCCCGGGCAGGACGGCGGCGAACTCCCCGCCGTCGGCCCGGACGGCCAGCGGCGGCGGGTTGTTCGGGTCGGCGGTCGGCGGGGCGGTGAACGGCGGCAGCAGGTCGCCGGCCGGGCGGCCGTCGGCGGCGGCGAACAGCCGGACCACCCCGCCCTGCACCCCGCACAGGAACTTCCGCCCCGGGGTCAGGGTGACGCTGGTCAGCCCCGGCACCTCGGCCACGTACTCGGCGGCGCCGGCCGGCAGCCGCCACACGACCACCTTCCCGGCGGTGCTCACCGTCAACAGCCGGTCGGCGGCCAGCAGGGCGGCAAACGCCACCCCCCGTTCCGCCTCCGGCTCCCGGTCATACGGCCGCAGCCCGACCGGCTTGCCCGCCCCGGCCAGCGGGAACACGTCGGTCCGCCGGCCACTTGCCAGGTCGGTAGTGACGACCGCCGACCCGTCGGCCGCCAGGTCGATCACCTTGCACCCCGGCGGCAACTCCCGCTCGGCCGTCTGTCGGCCGGTGTACAGGTCCACCCGGCGGACGGTCCGCGGCCGGGCCGGGTCCGGTTGCAGGATGTTGTTCGTCGCGGCGAACTCGAATGCCGCCGCCGGCCGCGGGCCGTGGGACACCCGGACCGACACCAGCCCGGCCAGCTTGAACGGCAGCGGCACCGGCCGGGCGGCGACCGGGGCGGCCGAGGCCGGATCGGCGGCCGCGGACCACGGCACCCCCGCGAGCGGCACCTCGATCACCTTCGCCTTCGACGGGTCCGTCTGCACCAGCGGCGGCAGGAGGGCGTCCGCGGCCGTCCCGCCGGCCGCCACGGCTGCCCGTGCGGCGGCCAGCTTGTCCGCCGACAGCCCGACCGTCTTCAGCCGGCGGTCCTCCCGCTTGGTCGCGTCCAGCACGACCACCGTCCCGGCCGACAGGGCCAGCCGCGGGGTGCGGTTGTGCATCTCCGACGGCGGGGTGTACAGCACCTTCCCGGACGCCGGGTCGAGCACCGCCTCCCCGGCAAACAGCAACCCGGTGCCGTCCGCCGCCCACGCCAGCTTCGGGGTGTAGAACGGGTTCTTCGGCCCGTCCACCGGCGCGTCGGTGATCGTCTTCCCCGTGACCAGGTCGACGACGACCAGGGTCCGCTTGTTGAAGTGCTCGGTCAGGTAGGCCAGCCGCTTGCCGTCCGGGGCGACGGCCAGGGCGTCCAGGTTCAGGCCCTTCGGCGTCGGGATGCGGGCCACCTCCGCCCCGGTGCCGGCGGCGACCGCCCGGAGTTCGCCGTCTGCCGGGACGAACAGGTACTTACCCCCCGGGGAGGCCGTCACCCGGGCGCCCCGCCACGGGTTGCGGTCCAGCTTCAGTTCGACCGCCGGCTTGCCACCGGGCAAGGCGAACACCTGGGCGTGCTCGGCATCGGCCGTCAGCAGCTTGTCCGGGCCGACGAACTGGAGCAGGTCGGGCCGGCCGGCCGGCGTCACCTCCGCGACCACCTGGCCGTTCGTCACGTCCAGCACCACCACGCTGCTGCCCCGGAACCCGTCGGCCGCGGCGGCGAACCGGGTGCCGTCCCGGCTGAGGGCCATCGGGGCGCGGACCTTCAGTTCACCGGCCAGGGTGCCGACCGTCTTGCCGGTCCGCAGGTCGACGACGACCCGGCTGTCCTCCTTGCCGCCGTTGCGGCCGACGGCGGCGAACGGCCCGCCGGCATCGGCGAACGTCAACTCCGGGTCGAAGAAGCTTTTCGGCACCGGCACGTCCAGGGCGGCCGGCGGCTTGCCGGGGCGGTCCGGCGGCGGGTCCGACAGGTCTTTCCAGTCGGCCGCGGCGGCGACCGGGGCGAGCGCGAGCAGAGCGAGCAGCGGCAGGCGGAGCGGGGGCATCGGTGGCTCACAACCGGGAGTGGACGGTCGTCGGTCGGAAACTGATTGTCGCCCGGACGAGGCGGCCGGGCAACGGACGACGTGTCGGTGAATCGAACGACGCGGAATAGCGGTCCGGCCTTCGGCCGGACCGGGGCCGCCGGAGGCGGCCCCGCTACACGCTGAAACGGGACTACTTCCGGCTCTTCGCGTGGCGGAACGGCAGCCACGCCCCGTTCTCCTTGCTGCTCGCCACGCACTGCGTAATGAACAGCATCCCCTCCACCCCGTCGTACACGTTCGGGTAGACGGTGTTCACCGTCTCGAACGGCTCCCCGGCGGCCCGCTTCACCATCGCGTCGTAGGCGGCCACGTACACGTTGGCGAACGCCTCGAAGAACCCCTCCGGGTGGCCGCTCGGCAGCCGCACGCTGGCCCCGGCCGCCGCCCCCAGGTACGGCCCGCCGGCCCGGGTGTAGACCTTGTGCGGCTGGCCGTTCTGCCGGACGACCAGCTTGTTCGGCTCCTCCTGGTGCCACTCCAGGGAGCCTTTCGTCCCGTCCACTTCGATGTACGCGTCGTTCTCCCGGCCGTGGCTGATCTGGCTGGCGGTGACGGTCCCCAGCGCCCCGTTCTCGTACCGGATCGCCGCGACGCCGTAATCGTCCAGTTGCCGGCCGCCCTCGAACGTCTTGAGCAGACAGCTGATCTCCTTCGGCAACAGCCCGGTGATGAACCGGCCGAGGTTATAGGCGTGGGTGCCGATGTCCCCGAAGCACCCGGCCGCCCCGCTCTGCTTCGGGTCGGTCCGCCACTTGGCCTGCTTCTGATCGCTGGCTTCGAGCCGGGTGCGGAGCCACCCCTGGATGTAGTTCGCCCGGATGGCGTTCACCTCGCCGATCTCGCCGTTGAGCACCATCTCCCGGGCCTGGCGGACGAGCGGGTAGCCGGTGTAGTTGTGCGTCACCGCGAACACCACGCCCGACTTCTCCACCACCTTGAGCAACTCCTCGGCCTGGGCCAGGTCGAACGTCATCGGCTTGTCGCAGACGACGTTGAACCCGGCCTCGGCGAACGCCTTGGAGATCTCGAAGTGGGTGCTGTTCGGGGTGGTGACGGAGACGAAGTCGATCTTGTCGGCCCGCTTCGCCTCCTGCTCGGCCATCTCCTTGTAGGAGGCGTAGGCGCGGTCGGCCGGGATGTCGTAGTCCGGGGCGGACGCCTTCGCCTTGGCCGGGTCGCTGGACAGGGCTCCGGCGACCAGGGCGGCCCGGTTGTCGAGGACGGCGGCGGTGGCGTGGACGCGGCCGATGAACGACCCCTGGCCGCCGCCGACCAGGCCCATGCGGAGCTTGCGGTGGAGCGGAGCGTTGGTGGGCACGGGACGGACTCCGGGAGGAGGGTGGGAGACGTGCCGGAGATTGTACGCGCGGCCCCGGGCCCGGCGAGTTACGGCCGCTTCTCATCCCGGGCCGCCAACTCCGCTCGCAGGCGGGCCAACTCCGCCTCCAACGCCTGCCGGGTCGCTGTCTCGGCCGCGAGCTGGTCCTGGGTCGCCTTCAACTGGCCGAGCAGTTCGCCAGGGAGCGGCAGTAGCTCACCGCGGAACCAGTACCGCACCCACCCGTCGAGCAACCCTGCCTCCAGTTCCAGCTCCGGGATCGCCACCCGACCGTTCGCGTCCGGCGGGACGGCGGTGTACCGCTCCCCGGTGTGCCGGAACAGGGCGAAATCGCGGGTCGATGACCAGCACACCAGGTAGTACGGCACCTTCAGCTCGTCCTGGTAGCGGTGCAGGTTGTCGTCGTAGTCCTTCCGCTTGCGGTGCTTGGACACGTACTCCAGCACCAGGAACGGGCCGACCGGCTGGAGCGGGGTGTTGAAGCTGCCGACCGCCCGGATCGGCTCCGGGTGGACGACCACGAAGTTGTCCGGCACCACCTGCCCCGGCTTGAACTCGTTGTCCCCGCGGGGGTACTGGACGAGCAGCTCGTTGAACACCTGGAACTGCGGCCAGGCCGCGTGGATCAGGTCGAAGCTCTCCAGGGTGATCTTCCGCTGGGTGGCGTGGTCGGTCGCTTCCATGAAGTGTTCCAGCGGCAGGGAGCGGAGATACCGGTCCTCGGTCATCTCGTAGATCAGCCGCAGCTTGGCCGGCTCAATCGCGGGGGACATGCCGGACCTCCTGGAAGCACCGCCGGAAGTGTACCCGCGGCGACGGCCGGGCCGGAAGGTCAGCCGAGCAGCTTGCGGTAGTCGGTCAGCAGGTGGGCCGCCACCCGCCCCTGCACCGCCTTCCAGAACTCGTCCGCGATCGTCCCGGCGAGCAGCCCGTCCACCGCCCCGCCGGCCATCTGCCGGACGAACTCCACCGCCGACCCGGCCCCGCTCGCCGCGTCCCCGAGTGACACCGGGGTGTCACAGTGGGCGTAGCTGTTGGCGACCAGGCTGGCCATCGGCAGCAGCGGGACCGGGTCCGGGGCGTTCACATACCGGGTGATCTTGCCGGCGAACTCCCGGTTGAACGCCGCCTGCACGTCCGCGTTCCCGACCATCGGGGCGCCGAACGTGACCACCTGGTGGACGTTCAGGAACTTCCGCTTGAACAGCCAAGCCCCGAGCAGGGCCAGCGCCCCGCCCAGGCTGTGCCCCGTCACCCAGAGCGGTCGGTCCGCCGTCTCCAACTCCCCCTTCACCGCCGGGTACAACTGCGGCCAGATCTCGGTGATCGCCCCGACGAACCCCTGGTGGAACCGGGCGGCGACCCCGGCCGCCAGGAACTCGGTGCTCAGCTCCCCCTGCGGCTGGATGAGCAGGTTGACCGCGTTGGTCAGCAGCCAGTCCTTGAGGCCGTCCAGGCTGGTCGGCTCCTGGCTGCCGCGGAAGGCGACGACCACGTGCCCCGGGCTGGTGGCCAGGTACGCCTGGGTGTTGTCCGCGGTGAGCAGCCGGGCGTCGAGGCCGAGTTCGTCCTTGAACGCCTTCGCCCCGGCGTCGGCCGGCAGGTAGGCGAACTGGCAGGCGGCGGCCAGGACGGCGGCGTTCCGCCGGTCCCCCGCCGGGGCGTCCTCGAAAAGTTGCAGCGGCATGGGTGATTCCCCGTGGTAGGGTCCGCTGTGCGGACCGGTGCGCCCCACCGGTCCGCACAGCGGACCCTACACGATCAGTTCACGTACTTGCGGTTCTGCGGGTCGGCGTTCTTCCACTCCCGCAACGCCTTCGCCGGGACGTTCAGCCCGGTCACGTCGATCTGCTTGAGGGTCTTGCTAGCCAGCACGAACTTGGCCACCCCGTCGGCCGTCACCTTGGTCCGGGCGATGCGGAGGCTGTCCAGCTTCGGCAGGGCTGCGACCGCCTCCAGCCCTTTGTCCGTGACCGGGGTGTCGTTCAGGTCCAGCTCCCGCAGGTTGGGCAGGTCTTTCAGCTTCGCCACCAGCTCGTCGGTCACGTCCGGCCGGTTGGCCATCTGGAGGACCGTCACCGCCGCCCGGTTGGCGGCCAGGAAGTCGTCCGCCTTGGTATCGGTCGCCCCGGTCAGGGTGGCTCGCTGCTCGCCCCCCTTCTGTTCGACCGTCACCTCTCGGGACGGCTTCACCACCGCGTTCACCCCGAACGCCCCGCCGACGGCCATCAGCCCGATCAGGATGACCGCCACCGGTCCGCCGGCCCGGTCCGGCCGGCGGAGCAGAAAGAGGGCGGCCAGCGGGGGGACGAGGACCAGCCCGAGCAGCCACCAGAAGGAGGCGGCGAACGCCCGGGCGAGCAGCCACAGCCAGCCGGCGACCGCCAGCCCACCGCCGACGAACAGCAGCACCGTCAGCGCCTGTTCCAACTGCGGCATACAGCCCCCGGCAACGGTGGAGGTGGGTCGGCGGTATTATGCCGCCGACCAGCCGGGCGGTCTACCGCCGGGCCGCCGCCCGCGGCGGCGGGAGCAGCTCCGGCCGCCACCGGGCCGCCTCCGCCGGCTTGCCCCACCGGTCGTACAGCTCGGCCAGTTGCCGCCGGCACTGGTCCAGTTCGGCGGCGGGGGGCCGCTTCGCCCGAGCCAGCCGGTCGTGGGCGGCCAGCAGGTGCGGCTCGGCGGCGGCGTACCGGCCGAGCGTCAGCAGGCACTCGCCGAGCAGCTCCCGGGCAACGGCCGCCCGCGGGTCGGGCGGGGGTGGGCGGCCCGCACCCGCCACGCCTCCTCGAACAGCGGGACGGCGTCGGCCGGCCGGCCCATCTCCTGGTACGCCACCGCCAGGCTCTGGACCGACACCAGGGTGTCCACGTGGGCCGGACCGAGTATCTGCCGGCGGACCCGCAGACATTCTTCGTGAATCTTGGCGGCGTCGGCCGCCCGGCCGGCCTGTCGGTACGCCACCGCCAGGTTGGTGGCCGAGTTGAGTGTTAGCGGGTGGTCCGGGCCGAGCGCCTGCCGGCGGGACCGCCAGCACTCCTCGAACGCCGGCACGGCCTCCGCCCGGCGGTTGGCCGTGTGAAGGGCGACCGCCAGGCCGTTCAGCGCGATCAGCGTGTCCGGGTGGACCGGGCCGAGCACCCGCCGGCGGACCTGGACGCACTCGTCGTACAGCCGGACAGAGTCCTTCAGCCGGCCGGCCGACCGGTACGCGGAGGCCAGATTGACCGCCGTGTGCAAGGTGTCCGGGTGCTCCGGGCCGAGCGTCCGCCGGCGGGCCTGCAGGCAGTCCTGGTACAGCGGCAGGGCGTCTCGCACCCGGCCGGCCGCCTGGTGGGCGGCGGCCAGGCTGTTCATCGCGTCCAGGGTGTCCGGGTGGTCCGGGCCGAGGGCCGCCCGGCGGGTCCGGAGGATGTCGTCGAACAGCCGGGCCGCCTCGGCCGGTCGGTCGAGCAGGTCGAGGGCGGTGGCCAGCCGCTGGGCGGCGACCGCGGTGTCCGGGTGGGCCGCCCCCAGCCGGGCCGTCCGAGCCTCCCACACCCGCCGGCTCTGGTCGGCCGACCTGGCGTACTCGCCGACCTCCCGGTAGGCGTCGGCGACGGCCAGCCGGACCGCCTCCTCGGTGGCCGGCCGGTCCCGGAACCGCTCCCCCACCCGGTCGGCCGCCCGGTCCAGGGCCGCCCGGACCGTCAGCTCCGGGGTCGGTTTGAACCCCGCGTCGGCCTGAGCCGTGCTGGCCGCCTGCCGGATCAGGTCGTCCAGCAGGAACCGGTTGATGGCGGTCGCCTCGTCCGCCTTCTCGTCCGCCCGCCGTCGGGCGACCACGGCCTCGGCCGTCTTGGCCTCCGCGAGCTGCCGGTGCCCGGCCTCGGCGTCCCGGGCGGCGGTCGCCCGGACCGCCTGCACCCCGGCCGCCGCCGCCCCGCCGACCACGGCCGCCGCCGTCACCGCCGCCATGCCGGACACCGCCCGGTGCCGCCGCACCCACCGCCACCCCCGCTCCGCCCACCCGACCCGGCGGGCCGTGACCGGCTCCCCGCGGACCACCCGGCCCAGGTCGGCGGCCACCTCGTCGGCCGTCGGGTACCGCCGGGCCGGATCCTTCTCCAGGCACTTCAGGCAGACCGTCTCCAGGTCGGCTGGGACCGCCCGGTTAAGGTGGCCGGGAGGGACGGGGTCGTCGGCCAGAACCTGTTGGAGAACCGTGACCGACGGGCCGACGAACGGCGGGCGGCCGGTCAGGCACTCGTA
>JAXMAZ010000050.1:0-15673 GCA_046350115.1 Gemmataceae bacterium | reverse complement strand
CATCCGCCCGTTGCCCCGCGCTCCCCGGCTCGGCAGGAGCCTCGCCCTCCCCTCTGGCTGCGGCAGAGACGGGTCAGGACCATTGCGGTTTGCGGTGGGTCGGCGCTCCCGAAGCCTCGCATGACCCGTCCTACGAAGGACCGCCTCTCGCCGAATCTTCGCGGAAATCGTAGTTCCCCGATCCATTTTCTTCACATATACTCGCCTCTGCCGGAACATCGGCACCCCGCCCACCCTCCGGCCGCGGACGGACCACGGCCCGGGGGTGTCGTCGTTCCGGGACACGGGTGACTCTCTTTCTCTCAGGTGGATCATGGGCCACGCGACCAACCCCGCCCCGAACCCGACGACGCCGATGAACGGGGCCGACATCCTCGTTCACAGCCTCATCCGGCACGGGGTCGAGGTGGTATTCGCGTACCCCGGCGGGGCGTCCATGCCGATCCACCAGTCGCTCACCAAGGTGAGCGACCAGATCCGCACCATCCTGCCCCGGCACGAGCAGGGGGGCGGGTTCATGGCCCACGGGTACGCCCGCACCACGGGCAAGGCCGGCGTCTGCATGTCCACCAGCGGGCCGGGGGCGACCAACTTCGTCACCTGCATCGCCGACGCCAAGATGGACAGCGTCCCGCTCATCGTCATCACCGGCCAGGTGGGCACGAACGTGCTCGGCAACGACGCGTTCCAGGAAACCCCGATGGTGGAGATCTGCCGGGGGATCACCAAGCACCACTACCTCGTCACCCGCACCGAGGACGTGGCCCGGGTGGTGAAGGAGGCGTTCCACATCGCCACCACCGGCCGGCCCGGTCCGGTGCTGATCGACATGTGCAAGGACGTGCAGGTGCGACAGATCGTCCCGGACTTCGACCCGCCGATGAACCTGCCCGGGTACAAGCCGACCCGGCGGGCGCCCCGGCGGGAGCTGCAGCCGATCGTGGACGCGATCCGGGCCAGCAAGCGGCCGGTCATTTACGCCGGCGGCGGGGTGACGCACAGCGGGGCGGCGGACGAGCTGAAGGCGTTCGCCGAGCGGACCGGCATCCCGGTCGCCCTCACCCTGCACGGGCTGGGCAACTTCCCGGCCGACCACTACCTGTGCCTGCAGATGCTCGGCATGCACGGCACCGTGTACAGCAACTACGCGGTCAACGACGCGGACCTGCTGCTCGCCTTCGGGGTGCGGTTCGACGACCGGGTGACGGGCAAGCTGTCCGAGTTCGCCAAGCACGGGCGGATCGTCCACATCGACGTGGATAAGTCGGAGATCCACAAGAACAAGCACGCCCACGTGCCGGTCCACGGCGACCTGAAGGCGGCCCTGGCCGACCTGAACGCCCTGCTGGCCGAGGACGCCAACGCCGACCTGGTCGGCGGGCACGGCCGGTACGCCGACTGGCTGCGGCAGGTCGACGAGTGGCGGGCGGCCGAGCCGCTCCGGTTCCAGGACCGGGACGACGCCATCCTGCCGCAGTACGCCATCGCCCGGATGCACCAAATCCTCAAGGCCCGCGGCCAACTGGACAAGACGATCGTCAGCACCGGGGTCGGTCAGCACCAGATGTTCACTGCCCAGTTTTTCCCGTTCACCAAGCCGCGGACCTGGGTGACGAGCGGCGGCCTGGGGACGATGGGGTTCGGGCTGCCGGCCGCCATGGGCGCCCAGGTGGCCCACCCGGACCACCTGGTGATCGACGTGGACGGGGACGGCAGCTTCCTCATGAACATCCAGGAGCTGGCCTGCTGCTACGCCGAGAAGATCGGGCCGAAGGTGCTGCTGTTGAACAACCAGCACCTCGGGATGGTGGTCCAGTGGGAGGACCGGTTCTTCGGCAGCAACCGGGGCCACACGTACCTGGGGGCCGGGGACGGGCACGACCCGTACCCGGACTTCGTGACCATCGCCAAGGGGTTCGGGGTGGCCGGGCGGACGGTGTCGACCAAGGCCGAGCTGGACGCCGCCCTGGTGGAGATGATCGAGCACCCGGGGGCGTTCCTGCTGGACGTGATGGTGCCGCACCAGGAGCACGTGCTGCCGATGATCCCCGCCGGGATGACGGTCAAGGACATCATCAAGGCGTGAGCCGGCGAGACCCCGGAACGCCCACGGGTGATCACCCGTGGGCGTTCTTCTGCGCTCAGTTCCCGCTTATCGCCCGACGGATCTGCTCGTGCGTCCAGGCCGGGTCGTCATACATGACGAAGTGCTTCGCCCCGTCCCGCACGACGACCGCCCCCCGCTTCGCCGGCTTCACCTGCGCCGCCGCGCGGCCGACGAACTGGTCCCGCGTCACGCCGAACTTCTCGACCGCCGGGTCGTAAGCGAGCAACACCGTCACCGGCCCGTGGCACTTGCCCACCTCGGCCCGCAGGTCGGACGCGAACAGCTCCCCCTTGGCCCGGGCCAGGGTGCCCCGGTCGGACGCGGCCAGCCAGCCCATCGCCGACTCCAGCCGGTCCCCGGCCAGCCAGTCGCCGAACATCGTCCGCAGGTCGGCCAGGTACTGGGCCCGGGTCAGCTTCTCGATCCGGACCCGCTCGGCCGCCCCGGCGGCCTTCAACTGGTCGGCGGTCATGTCCGGCTTGAACAGGGCGAACACGCACGGGTAGCCGTCCACCAGGACGACCGGCCCGACGTCCGCCCCACCGAGGATGCCGGCCTTTAAGGCAACGGTCGCCCCCAGGCTGTGACCGACGACGGCCGGCCTGGTCAGCTTCTTGTCCCGGGCGTACCGGACGACGCCGGCGGCCACCGTGTCCAGGTACGGGGCGTCGGCCGGCAGCGGGTTCACCCCGGCGAACCCGGCCAGGGTCAGGACGTGGCACTCGTGCGTCCCCTTGAAGTGCTCGACGGCCCCGTCCCACACCCGGCCCGAGCAGCCGAGGCCGGGGACGAAAATGACCGGCGGGCCGCTGCCGACGACCGTCGCCTCGAACGGGTACGCCGGCGGGGCGAGCAGGGCCGCGGCGAGCAGTGGAAGTGCGGGCATCGGGAGCCTCCGGGACGGGGCGGGGACAGGGCATAACTACGGTGTCGCCGGGCCGGGTGAAGGTTCGCGGCTCCGGCGTGGCCACCGGGTCGTAAAAAAATGTTGGCCGCCCGTCGCCGCCGCGGCACACTTTCTTACAGTCCCACGCCCGCGAGGCCCACGGATGGCCGCTGCCCTGCTCCGCCGACTGACCGCCCCCGACGCCGACGCCGACCTGCTCCGCCGGTTCGCCGAGAGCCGGGATGAGGCGGCGTTCGCCGAGTTGGTTCGGCGGCACGGGCCGGCCGTGTACCGGGTCTGCCGGCGGCTGGTCGGGCCGCACGCGGATGACGCCTTCCAGGCCACCTTCCTCATCCTGGCCACCCGGGCGCGGGCGGTCCGGGAGCCGGGGGCGGTCGGCGGCTGGCTCATCGGTGTCGCCGGACGGGTCGCCCGACAGATGCGGAAGGCCGAGGGCCGCCACGCCCGGTGGCGAGTGGGGGGCGTCAGCCCCCTGGTGGAGCGTCCGGGCGGGTGGCAGCAACAGGGGGCTAACGCCCCCCGCTCGCCGGAGACCGCCGACCTGGCCCGCGTCCTCGACGAGGAACTGACCCGCCTGCCGGATCGGCTCCGCGGCCCGGCGGTGTTGTGCCTGGTGGAAGGGCGGACCCAGGAGCAGGCGGCGGCCGACCTGGGCGGGAGCGTTCGCACCGTCCGTCGCCGGCTGGACGAGGCGAGAGCCTTGCTCCGGCTGCGGCTCGAACGGCGGGGCGTCGTCCCGGCGGTGGCGACCGCGTTAGTCGCCGGGGCCGGGGACGGGCTGGCGACGGTATCGGCGAGCTTGGTACAGGCGACGGTCGGGGTGGCGTTCGACTTCCTGGCCGGCGGGGCACGGACCGCGCCCGCCGCCGTCATTGCGAAGGGAGTGACGATGACGCTGTTCGCACGGAAGCTGGCGGCCGGGCTGGTGGCCGCGGCCGTCGGGCTGGTCGGCCTCGGGGTCGGCTTCGCCGACGACGGGGCGAAGCCAACGCCGGCCGGGACCACCATCCCGCCGCAGAACCTGCCGGCCACGCCACCGGTGAAGCCGACCGACCCACCGTCGGCGAAGCGGGGACCGGCCGCCCACGCCACCGCGAACTTCCAGGTGTACGCCCAGCCCCGGGAGGTGGCGGTCGCCGTCGCCGAGGCGGCCGAGAAGCACCGCAAGCGGCTGGCCGAGGAATGGCTCGGCCGGGAGCTGCCGGCGTGGCCGAAGCCGTGCCCGGTGACGGTCGAAATCGCAGCCGACAAGTCCGGCGGGGCGTCGACCTTCAAGTTCGACGCGGACAAGCTGCAGACGCTGGAGATGAAGTTGTTCGGCCCGCTGCCGCAGTTGGTCGGCTCGACGGTGCCGCACGAGGTCATGCACTGCGTGCTGGCCACCCACTTCGGCCGGGCGCTGCCGCGCTGGGCGGACGAGGGGCTGGCCGTCTTGGCCGAGTCCGCCGAGGAGCAGCACGCCCACGACGTCCGCTGCCGGGAGCTGCTCAACCAGGGGCGGTGCATCCAGCTCGCGAACCTGTTCAAGATGACCGAATACCCGCGGGACATGGCGGTGCTGTTCGCCCAGGGGTACTCGGTCTGCCAGTTCCTGCTGACCCGCGACTCGAAGCTGATCGACCAGTTTGCAGACGCGACCAAGTCGGGCATCGGGGTCCGGGTAGACCGCGACCTGGCGCGCCGACAACTGCTGATCATGTTCGTCGCCGCCGGGGCGAACGAGGGGTGGGACGAGACGGCCAAGCGGGCTTACGGGTTCGAGTCGGTGGACAAGCTGGAGGCGGCGTGGCTTCAGTTCCTGCACCAGAAGCCGCCCTCCCGGGTGCCGACCCCGCCTGCGGCGATTTCCCCGTCCGGTATGCCCTCGCCATTCGCGGTGACCGGTGTGTCGCCGGGGGTCGCGCGGGCGATCCGGAACGAACTCGACCTCCAGCGGCAGTTGATCGCCCGCAAGTGGACCGGTACGGACCCCCGACCCATGGGGCACGAGTCGGTCCGGGTGGGGTATCGCCCCGCGGGGGCGGGGACGGCCGGGCGGTCTTATCTGAACACCGGCGGGATCGGCCGCCGGCTCCCCGAGTCGATCGAACTGTTCGGGCCGCTCGACCGGGTACTGGAGTACGACATCCCGGCAGTTCTGGTGAAGAGCGTGTTCACCGAGCAGTTCGCGTTCGAGCCGCCGGGCTGGGCGAGTGCCGGGCTGATGGCCGTCGAGGACCACCCGGCCGAGCAGCGGGCGCTCGACGCCGCAGCCCGGAAGCTGATCGCCGACGGGCAGGCGGTCAAGCTGTCGGCCTTCTTCAAGGACGCCGTCTGGCACACCCCGGACACCAGAGCCCAGGGCCACTCCGTCATCCGCTTCCTTATGAATCGCACTGCCGACCTCGGGGTCCAGGGGGTCGTGGACGGGTCTGTCATTCGGCGAGAGCTGACCGCCGGCGGCGACCCAGCGGCCCGCGGGGTGTTCGTGTTCCTGAACGCCGGGCACAACTCGTCCTGGGAGCAGTCGGCCCGCGCTGTCTACGGGTTCAAGGACGTGGACGACCTGGAGGCCCAGTGGATCGCCTGGCTCAAGACCCCGGGATCGAAGCTGCCTCCGGAGCCGCCGGCGACGCCCACACCGCCGCTCCCGGCTCCCCGCATCCCGGCGACCAAGGTGGACGGGCCGTGACCGGCGAGCCGGGGGCGTCAGCCCCCGGGTGGAGCGCCCCGCCAGGCGCTCCACCCGGGGGCTGACGCCCCCGGCTCGCCCTACCGCCGCCGCTTGCCGAACCGTCGCCCGGACGGCGGGGGCGAGCGGCGGGGTTCGCCTCCGGTCGAGTCCCCCGCCAGCCGGAAGTCGAGCATCCGCCGCTGGAGGTCCACGCGAGCCACCACCACCTTCACCCGGTCGCCGAGCCGGAACCGTTTCTTCGACCGCCCGCCGGTCAGCGTGTGGGACGCCTCGTCGAAGTGGTAGTAGTCGTCCGTCAGCGACGAGATGTGCACCAGCCCTTCCGCCGGGAACCGCTCCGCCTGGGCGAAGAACCCGTAGTCCGCGACGCCGGTGATGACCGCGTCCAACTGCTCGCCGATCCGGGTGCTCAGGTATTGCAGCAGCTTCAGCTTCACCAACTCCCGCTCGGCCGTCTCCGACCGCCGCTCCATCTTCGAGCAGTGCTCCCCGAGCACGGTCAGTTCGGCCACGTCCGCCGACGCCTTGCCGGTGCGGATGAGCTTGTCCAACAGCCGGTGCACCACCAGGTCCGGGTAGCGGCGGATGGGCGACGTGAAGTGGCAATACTCCTGGCTGGCCAGGGCGTAGTGCTGGTCCTGGATCGGCGAGTAGGTCGCTTGCTTCAGGCTCCGCAACAGGGCGTAGTGGATGGCCGCCCGCTCCGGCTTCTCCGCGGTGTCGTGGAGCAGCTTCTGCAGCTCGAACCGGTCGTCCGGGTGCCGCACCTTGTACCCGAGGATGCCGGCGAACTCGGCGAACTGCTGCAACTTCTCCGGGTTCGGGGCCGGGTGGACTCGCCGCAAGAATGCGATCCCCAGCCGGGCCAGGTGCTCGGCCACCGCCTCGTTGGCGGCGAGCATGAACTCCTCGATCACCTGATGGCTCAGGTCGTGGGCGGCGAAGTGGGCGCCGCTCACCTTGCCGTCGGCGTCGTACTCCAGCACCGCCTCCGGCATCGTCAGTTCCAGGGCGCCCCGCTTCAGCCGCTTCTTGCGGAGCAGCAGGGCCAGGTCTCGCATCCGCTTCAGCATCGCTAGGATGTCGGGCGTTACCGACCAGCCCGACGCGCAAGCGCGGGTGTCCGGTAGGCCCTCGCTAGCTCGTCGGGCTGGTGAATCGAGGTCGTCGAAGGCGGCCTGCACCTGTTCGTAGGTGAACCGCTTCCGCGGCCGGATCGCCCCGCGGAAGAACTCGACGTGCCCCTTCTGCAACCCGGGGGTGAACTCCATCCGCACGCTCAGCACGTACCGCAGTCGGCCCTCTTGCAGCGACGCCAGCCCGTTCGAGATCACCTCCGGAAACATCGGGATGACCTTCTGCGGCAGGTACACGCTGGTCGCCCGGGCGCGGGCCTCGGCGTCCAGCGGGCCGCCTTGCTTGCAGAAGTGCCCGACGTCCGCGATGTGGACGGTCAGAATCCAGTGCTTGGTCTTCGGGTCGATCTCGACCGACACCGCGTCGTCGAAGTCTCGGGCGTCGGCCGGGTCGATGGTGACGACCAGATCGTTCGTGAAGTCCGTCCGGCCGTCCAGGTCCGCCTCGTTGAACTTGTCCGCCTGCGCCCGGGCCTCCTCCATCGCCGCGGCCGGGAACTCCTCCGGCAGCCCGAACGCGCGGATAATGGACAGCGTGTCCACCCCCGGCCTGCCGAGCGGCCCGAGCACCTCGACGATCACCCCCTCGCCGCGGTCGTCGGCGGTCGGGAACCGCAGTAGGTCGATGACCACCTTGTCCTGCGGCCGCACCCCCTTCGCCCCGGGGTCGCCGACGGCGACGCTGTGGGCGAACACGGTGCCGTCCACCCGCACCAGCCCCTCGCCGTCCCGCTCGAAGTAGGTGCCGACGAACGTCCGGGTGGCCCGGGCCAGCACCCGCACCACCTCGCCGACCGCCCCGCCGGTTTTGGACGCCCGGCGGGTGATCCGGACCAACACCTCGTCCCCGGTGCTGGCGTCCTTCTCCCGTCCCTCCCGGATGCGCACCTCCGCCCCGGTCGTCTCGGACGGGGCGTGCGGGCGGACCAGCCCGAGGCCGCTGTTCGTCCGCCGGTAGACGCCGGTGACGCTGCCGTACGGGTCGGCGGCGGTGAGCGTGGAGTTGCGGCCGACGGCGACGCGGCCGTCCCGGACCAGCTCCCGCAGGGTGCGGCGGAACTCCGGGTAGTCGGCGTCGGTCAGGCCCATCCGCTTGGCCAACACCTTCGGCTTGACCGGGGTGTAGCTCGGCCGGGCGAGGGCGTGCAGGATGCGGGTGGTCAGGTCGGACATGTGGCGCGGGTTGTGCCCCGGTTTGTTGGAGCCGCGGAGCGGCGGCCGGTTCTAGCCCACGGCGGAAGCCGTGGGTTCCAGATCGCGCAGGCCGCAGCCCCGGAGGGGCGACCGACGAACGCCCCTGCCGGGGCTACATTCATGTTGTCGCGGGCACCCACGGCTTCCGCCGTGGGCTAGAACCGGCCGCCGCTCCGCGGCTCCAATTGCCGGCCGCTCGCCTCAGTCGAACGCTTCCGTCGCCGGGCCGTACAGGTCGCCGTTCGCCCCGCCCTTGTAGAACCGCCGCTGGAGCGTCGGGTTGTACGGGGTCCAGGCGGTGGTGTTGTTCCGGTCTTCCTTCAGGTCGCGCAACACCATGTGCATCCGGGTGTCCATCATGTCGATGGCCGCCAGGAGCATCGCCTCCGGGGTCATCGGCACCCGCGGGCTGCCGTACTCCAGCGTCCCGTGGTGGCTCAGGATCAGGTGCTTCAGCCGGACCAGATGTTCGCGGGGGAACGGCTCGCCGGTCAGCTCCGGCACCTTGCTCGCCTTGTCCGAGAGCATCTCCACCCCGATCGGGATGTGGCCGACGAGTTGCCCCTCGTCGGTGTACCCGAACGCCCGGCCGTAGCTCAGCTCCCGCACCTTGCCGATGTCGTGCAGGAACACGCCCATGAGGAGCAGGTCGCGGTCCACCCCCGGGTAGAACGGCAGGAGGCGGTCGGCGATGTCCATCATGGTGACGGTGTGCTCGAGCAGCCCGCCGATGTAGGCGTGGTGCAGCTTCACCCCGGCCGGGCAGGCGGCGAACGCCCGCAGGAAGCCGTCGTCCATCAGGAAGCACTCGGCCAGCGCCCGCAGGGCCGGGGTGCCGAGCTTGAGCAAATGGCCGCGGAGCCGGTCGAGCAGCTTGGGCACGTCCTGGTCGGTGTGCGGCAGGAAGTCGGCCAGCTCGACCTTCTCCGGCTCCACCTTCTCCAGGTGGGACAGGATGACCTGGAGCGACCCCTCGAACAGTTGCACCTTGCCGTCGGCGTGGACGAAGTCGCCGTTCTCGAAGCTGCGGAACAGGTAGTCGCCGGCGTTCCACAGCCGGGCGGAGATGCCGCCGGACCGGTCCCGGAGCATGAGCTGGACGTACTGGTTGCCCTTCCGGTTGACCCGCAACTGCTTGTCGGACGCCAGGAACACGTCGTCGAGGTCGTCGCCGTCCCGGAGTTGGTCCACGTATCGCCGGCTCATGTGCGGTGCTTTCGTCCGTGGGGAGTGGTCGCGTCCGCGATATGGTAGACGGCCGACCGGCGGGGCGGAAGGGGCGACGAGCGGGCGGTCCTCCGTAGGGCGGTGCCGACGATTTGGGAGGCCCGCCGGCCCGGGCGGTGATTGCAGCCCCAGACGGCGGGCCTCGAGGCTCGGCACCGCCCTACAGGGATCCGGTCACGGCAGCGGGACGTTCCGCAAGCGGAACGGCACCTCCACCGTCGTCGCCCGCTCGCCGACCACCACCACCCGGTCCGGCGGGCCGTACCCGGGGCGGGGGGCGAACTCCAGGTCCAGCTCCAGCGTCTGCCGGACCCCGTCGTCGTGCAGGACGGCCGCCTTCAGGCTGGCGGCGGGAGCGGCCGGCCGGCGGCGTCCGAGAACCGGTACCGGCCCAGGTACGCGACCGACGCCCCGCCCCCCTCCCACAGCACCGAGCTGTTCAGCCCCGGCACCGTCCGCCGGCCGGGCCGCGGCAGCGTCCACAGGTTCGGGCGTCCGACCGCAGCCGGACCCGTCACCCGGCCGGCCGGGTCGGCCGGTGCCGCCAGCACCGTCAGCCGCACGTCCGCCACCGCCGAGGTCGGCCGGCCGACCGCCCGCGGCAGGTCGGGCACCGTCAGCAGCGGCTGGTCGGTCAGCGTCACCTCGCCGATCACGACGCCGTCCAGCACGGCCAGCGACTTCACCGCCCGGTCGCCGGTCCGCAGCGGGACCGTCACCACCCGCGGGTTCGGCCGCAGGGCGCGGGTGTCGGCGTGGACCTCGTGGGCAGGAACTGGGGGACCGCGAACCCGCCGAACGCCACCACCTCGGCCTGGGCGGCGGCGGCCGGCGACGGGTCGTCCGGGTAGCCGGCGGCGACCGGCCGGCCGGCGTCGTCCTCGGCCCGCCGCACCCGCACCCCGAGCGTCTCCTCCCACCGCCCGCCGGCCGGCAGGGTGGCGACCGGGGTCACGTCCAGGGCCAGGTGCACCAGCCCGGCGCCGCGGACCACCCGGTGAACGGGGAACGTCGGCGGCAGGGCGGACACCGCACGGCGGCCGAGCAGGGTCCCGCCGGGAGCGGGGCCGCCGGGCCGTCGGCCAGCACCAGCGGCACCTTGGCCGGCGGATCGGGCGGCAGAACCGCGGCGTACACCGACAGCCGGCCGAGGGCGTCCGCCGGCCCGCCGGTCCCGACCCCCGGGCCACCTCCGGGTGGACCACCTCGGCCAGCCCGGCGGCCCGGGTGAACGCGGCGACCGCCTCCCACACCGGCAGCGGGCCGGTCATCCGGTGACGAGCCGGCCGGGGGCGACGACGTGGAGCGGGTCGAGGGTGAGGGGGACGCCGGTGTCCGCCCGCAGCCGGGCGACGGCCGTGGCCAGCGGCACGTCCGGAACGATAACGCCACGATCGGTGGGGCGGCCATCCGGGCGGTTGCCGAGCCGCCGCAGGCGGGCGTGGCCAGTCGGCGGCCTGTCGGCGGGCCTCCGGGTCGAAGTGCAGGCCGCCGCGGCGTCCAGGGCCGGGACGGCGGCCGGGCCGTACCCGAGCAGGTCACGGCCGGCCCGCTCCCGGTCGGCGAACGCCGGGGCGGCCAGGCGGTCGATCAGCTCGGGCGGCGGGGAGGCGGACAGCGGACCGGCGGCGAGCCAGGCGGCCAGGGCAGCTCCGAGCGGTCGCCGCATGGGAGGTCCGGGTGTACGTCAGGGTGTGGGTCCGGCGGGCGTTCCCACTGTACCTCCGGAACCCCCGCCGGGACAAGCAGCCACCCGCCCGGACTTGAGGAAAACGGGTCGGGTTCGGCAAGATTTAACGACGACGGGGAGGGGTAAAAGAACGCTCCTCACTTCCGCGTTCCCACGCTCCGCGTGGGAACGCGCAAGGCGGCCTCCGCGTCGCGGTCTCGTTTGTGGGTGACAGCGTCCTCGGGCGGGAGCCGACGGCACGGAGCGTGCAAAGAGCGTTCCCACGCAGCGTGGGAACGAGGAGAAGTCTTGCTCCCCTCTCCGCTTCGGGGAGGGGGCGGGGAGAGGGTTAAACCGGCCACCCGGTTCCGCGACTTCGTTGGCTCTGTGACGGGTCGGGGGTGTGCCCTCCGGCTCTGATGAAACCCTGGCGAGCCGGGGCGTCAGCCCCCGGGCTGGACCGTCACCCGGGGGCTGACGCCCCCGGCTCGCCAGAAATGGGAGGGGTGTCAACAGGCAACCCCTCCCCCAACCCCCTCCCCGAAGCGGAGAGGGGGAGCAAGCGGGGGGGGCGGGATCGCTGGCGGACTTGCCGGTTACGGCTCCGGGGTCTCGACGGTCAGGGCCATCACCACCGGGGCGGTGTCGTTCGGCCCCTTCACCAGCTCGATCCCGGCCAGCGGGTCGGTCTTCCGCGGCTTCACGCTCAGGTAGCGGATCTGCCGGCCGTTCAGCAGGTAGGCGAACTTCGACCCCGGCACGTCCACCCGCCGGATGTAGTCGGCGAAGTGGGTGCCGTTCCGCAGCCGGTGCTCCTCCGTCGTCCCGTCCGCGTACCGGAACCGGACGATCAGGCTGACCGTGTCCCGGTCCCCGTACGGGTGCGCCCACCCGGCCACCCCGCTCAGCAGGTGGACGGCCACCGCCTTGCCGGAATACGGGATGGCGATCGACTTGGGCATGGTCGGCGGCAGGTGCCCGTTCGGGCCGTTCAGCAGGATGACGTTCTTCGTCTTGTCCCCGTTCGGGTCGGTCAGGACGAACGGCACCCCGTCGAACACCTTCGGCGACCAGTCCCGGAAGACCAGCCGTTCGACCGGGGCGTCGTCCCGGGTGAACATCCCGCGGGTGCTGACGGCGGTGGCGAACTTGTCCAGCGGCACCGGCACCCACTTCCCCTTGCGGGTCAGGAACTCCATCAGGTCGACCAGCTCCTGCCGGCTCATCTGCTTCTCGAACCCCTCCGGCATGAGCGACTTGGGCGACTCCTTCAGGGACTCCAGGTCGTCCCGCTGGATCGGGTGCCGCTTGTTCTCGGCGTCCAGCAGCTCGATGGTCGTCTTCGACTCGGACGCCAGCAGGCCGGTGACGACCCGGCCGTCCGCCAGGGTGGCCGTGTACGCCTTATAGTTCCCCTCCACGCTGCGGCTCGGGTCGAGCAGGTGGATGAGGATCTCCTCCTTCGGGTGGACGGCGAACCCGGTCAGGTCCGGGCCGATCGTCTGCCCCTCGCCGCCGTGCTTGTGGCACTTGGCACAGTGGGTGACGAACGCCTTCTTGCCGGCGGCGGCGTCCCCGCTGACGGTCAGGATGGCGTGGAACTGGTCGATCACCTTCTGCCGGTCCGCGTCCGGCAGCCCGCCGCCGGCGGCCAGCAGCTTCTTGGCCCGGCCGGCGATGGCGGCGTCCGGGTGGGCGGCGAGGGCGGTCTTCTGGTCCAGGGCGAGCATGTCGAACCGCAGCTTGCCGGCCTCGACCGCGTCGAGGAACGCTTTCGCCGTCTCGGCCCGGCCGAGGACCAGCCGCAGGGCGGCCGGGCGGACGGTCGGCGGCAGGGCCGGCACCTTGGCCACGACCGCCGGGCCGATGGTCGCGGCGGTGGACTGGCTCAGGGCGTCGATCAGCCCGGCGGCCAGTTGCGGGGACGGCTTCGTGTCGAGGGCGTTGAGCAGCCCGGCGGCGGTAGCGTCATCGGCCGGCTGGAATTCGATCGCTTGCCGGGCGGCAGCAATCCGGTCGGCGTCTGCGGCGCTGGCATTCGTCACGGTGGAGAGCAGTGATCGCGCCAGCTCCTGTGTCTGACTGTCCAGCCCGGGAAAACCGCTGGCCCGGGCGAACTGGACCGCCCTCACTTGGCCGGCCACCGACAGCTTGGGAAGCAGCCGCTTGATCGCGTCCGTGGACTCGGCTGTCCAATTCACCTTCGCCTTCTCCGGCCAGTTCCGAGACATGCCGGCTAGAACCGCCTCGACCACCTCCGGCCGCTGACTGAGCGATAGCATCAGGATCAGCTGGTTAAACGCCGGCTGGTCGCTGACACGAAACAGGTTGTTCGAGATCGTGGTCAGCAGCCGCAGCGCCGACGGATGCGGCGGTACTAGCGTCATGGTCGCGTTGGCGACCAGATAGGGGGCATGGGCGGCCGCAGCCAGTGTCGCCGCGTCACCCAATACCACGTCGTCCAAATCGGCACCTGCGTGGATCCGCTGCCAGATCAGTTTCGCGGCCTCATTGTGCGGCTGACAGTCACAGAGCTTCAAGTAGGCCGCCAGACGGGTTTGAGGGTCCGCATCGGCAAAGAGCTTGACGTGATGGAGCCACTTAGAAAAGTCTGAGCTAAGTTCCATCACCTCCATCGCGTGCCGACGGACCGGTTGCCACGGGTGCTTTGTGGCTTCCCCGACTGCCGCACTCGCCTGCTCGGCGAGGTCTGCTGGCAGTTTTTTGAAGTAGGCACCAAGCACCCGGATCGCGTGAATCGCCTCCGGATACTCGGCCCGCCCCTCCTCACGAGCCGCCACGAGCTTGATTAGGGCTGGGACGACGGACGGGTCTAGCCGGTCGATCAAGAGCCGTGGGGCGTGCCGCCGCCCCCCCATGTTCAGTTCTTCCAGCGCCTCGACCAGCTCGGCCGGCGACGCCTTCGCCAGATCGACCCGCGGCTCCGGCTTCGCCCCGGTGTAGACGAGCCGGTAGATGCGGCCGTGCTTCTTGTCCCGCAGTTCCGTCTCGTAGGCCGCCCCCTTGCCGGTCTTGAACCCCTGCGGCGTCGGGTTGTGCTGGACGATGTAGTTGTACCAGTCCAGCACCCACACCATCCCGTCCGGCCCCACCTGCGCATCAATCGGGGCGGCCCACTCGTCGTCCGCGGCCACCAGGTTCCAGCCGTAACGGGCGACGTAATCCGCCCCGGCCGGCTGCAGGACGAACGCCGCCGTCAGGTGGCCGGTCGGGTCGGAGACGAACGCCGCCTTGTTCCAGTACTCCGGCGGGTAGGCCCGGGCGGTGTACACGCTCAGCCCCGCGGCGCTGGTGAACCCGCCGTGCCAGTCCACCTGCCGCACCTTCTCCGTGATCGGGTGGTAGGCGTTGCTCAGGGCGATGTTCTGCAACACGCTCGGGGTCAGCCCCCGCACCCGCTCGTAGTACCGGTTCGGGATGGTCAGGTGGACCACCGGGCAGCCGTTGGCCGTGCTGCCGAGCAGGTGCCCTTCCTCCGTGAACCCGACGCCCCACGAGTTGTTGTTGGTGCTGCGGAGGAACTCCAGCTTCGCCACCTTCACCTTGTGCGGGTCGCCGGGTTCGCGCTCCACCTTGAACCGGTGGAACCCCTGGCCGAACCGCATCGCCTCCCCGGCCACGGTGCCGTTGAACCCGCTGTACCCGCACATGCCGTACACCCAGCCGTCGAACCCGTACCGCAGGTTGCTCGGCCCGGCGTGGGTGTCGCCCGTCCCCCAGCCGGTGAACAGGGTCTGCTTCAGGTCCGCCTGGCCGTCGCCGTCGGTGTCCTTGAGGAACAGGGTGTGCGGCGCCTGGTGCACCACCACGCCGCCGAACACCGGCAGCAGGCTGGTGGCGATGCTCAGCCCCTCGGCGAATACGGTCGTCTTGTCCGCCTTGCCGTCCCCGTCCGTGTCTTCGAGGATGACGATCTTGTCCCGACCCTTCTCCGTCCGCAGCTCGTTCGGGTAGTCCACCGTCACCGACACCCACAGCCGGCCCCGCTCGTCCCAGGTCATGGCCAACGGCTTGCCGCCGGCGAACTGCCCCTCGGACGCGAACAGCCGCATCTCGAAGCCTTCCGGCACCGAGTAGTGCTTGACCGACTTCTCCGGCGGCAGCGGCTTGGGCATCTTGCCGATCGGCTCGGCGGTGGTGCCCCACGACTTGCCGGCCGGGTAGAACGGCACCTTCGCCGGGACGAACTCGAAGTCCGACTCCTTGGCCGTGATGGCGGTCATCTTCGGGGCGTCGGTGTACGGGCCGGCCAGCGCCGGATCCTGGCCGCACGCCCAGCGGACGCCGCGCTCCAGTAGGTTGTGAAACCCGGGGTGGCTCCAGGTGCGGTGGTCGTGGCCCCAGGCGGTGTAGAACACCCGGCTCTGGCCCGGCGTCCGCACCCACGTCCACGGCTCCTTCACCTCCCCCTCGACGCGGTACTCCAGGACCGTGCGGTCCTTGTCGTTGTGCTTGTGGTGCAGGTACGTCTCGTCCCAGCTCTCGAAGCTGGTGAACCCCTTCGTGACCGGGTGCTCGGCCCCCGGCCTCACCCGGAACACGCCGGTCGTGTGGCTGCGGAACTGGGCACCGACCAGCTCCACATACGGCTTGCTGTCGATGAAGCAGTAGCTCGCACAGTGGACCGGGATGAACCCCTTGCCGTCGGCCACGAAGTTGAGCAGCGCCTGCTCCTGGCTCGGCGACTCGAACTTGGTGTGGTTGGCGAAGATCATCAGCCCGTCGTACTTGGCCAGCG
>JAXMAZ010000049.1:0-22153 GCA_046350115.1 Gemmataceae bacterium | reverse complement strand
TAACGGTAGCACAAGAGATTTTGGTTCTCTTTGTCTAGGTTCGAATCCTAGCCGGGTAACTGAAGCAACCCCCGATTCTGTCGGGGGTTGCGTCGTTTAGATCGCTCTAGCGACAGCCAGAGTGCGGCGGTTTGTAGCCAGTCTGTAGCCAATTCCCAACTAACGCCCAACAAACGACGACGTCGTGGCCGGGGCGAACCGGGGACTCGAACTGCCATAGGTTGGGCTATTGTTGGGCGGCGGTTTTCCCGTCGCCGCCGTGCGGCATGGCGGGCGGTGAGACCGCCCCGCCGAGAATCCCGGTCATCAGGTCGGCCGCCTTCTGCTGGCCCCGGTCGAGGGCGTGGGCGTACACGTCCATGGTGGTCGCCGCGGTCGAGTGGCCGAGCCGGCTCTGCACCGTCTTCACGTCCGCCCCGTGGGCCAACAGCAGCGACGCGGAGGCGTGCCGCATCATGTGGAAGTGGAACGTCGTCCCGGCCCGCTGGCGGATTTTGTCGAACGACTGGCGCCACACGTCCGCCTTCCGCATCCACGACCCGGACCGGACCCCGCAGAAGACCGGCGTGTCCGGGGTGCAGTGGCCCTCGGACAGCATGGCCTGGCGGTGGCCGGCCAGGGCCGCGACCGTGACCGGGGACAGGGTCAGCGACCGGGTGCCGGTCCGGGTCTTCGGCACCTTCAGCTTCAGCCGCCCGCTCACCTCCTCGAGCGCCTGGACGACGGCCACCGTCCCGCGGTCTAGGTCGACGTGCCGCCAGGTCATCCCGAGCAGCTCCGACTCCCGCAGCCCGCTGTCGACGGCCAGCGGGTACAGGGCGTACAGCCGGTCGCCGACGGCGGCCGCCAGGAACTTCAACACCTCCTCGTGGCTGACCCCGGCCGCCTGCCCCTTCGGCTTGGCCGGCAGCGGCACCCGGGCGGCCGGGTTGTGGGCCGCCAGCCCGACCCGGACGGCGTACTCCAGGGCGGCCCGGACCGTCACCAGCACCTGCCGCCGCATGGCCGGGCTGACCCCGTTGGCGTCCAGCGTCTTCATCAGGTGCAGGACGTGGGACGGGGTGAGCTTGGCCAGCCGCACCCCGCCGAGCGGCAGCCGGGCGTGGTTCCGCCAGTTGCGTGAGTGGGTGTCGTAGGTGCCGTCCTCCCAGGTCGCCTTCATGGCCGCCAGCCAGTCGTCCACCAGCCGGCCGACGGTCAGCGCCCCCGGGGCCGGGACGCCGCCCCGGTCGGCCTCGGCCTGGAGCCGCCGGAGTGCGGCCTGGGCGTCCCGCTTGGTGGCCGCGTACGCCCGCCGGCGGATCCGCTTGCCGGCCCCGTCGAACCCGAGGCTGATTTCGGCGTACCACCTCCCGGACGGCAGCTCGTTGACCGACCCCTCGCCCCGCCCGCGGCGTGCCTTCTTGGCCATCGGTCGCTCCGTAATGGTCAGCCCCGCCGGGCGGCGGGCCGGTCCTGGGGTGAAAGCGAAGGGGGTCAGGTCTGAGCTGCCCCTGCCTGCCGACATCCGGAATCATCCCGCTCACACAAGCCGCTGTCATCCGCCCATTCCGCTACCGTCGCCGCAGCTCGTCCACGTCCCGGGCCGTCTCCGATACCAGCCCGCTCAACTGTTGGGCTTTCCCGTCGACGCCCACCGCGGCCGCGCCTACACAGAAGTGCTGTGCTGCAGGGCGGCCAGAAGGTTGATCCGGCTGAGGGCCAAGACCTAGCCGCTCCCACGATCAAATCCGCCGGTTGTAAATCCCGTCCGTACCCAACACAAGAAGTCCCGCGACACTCCCTCGGCTCTTCGGCCGCAGCTGGTCGGTCATTTCCGCTTGCTCGGCTTGGGCGGTTGGAGGTCGGCCGGGATGAAGTCGGCACACGTCTTGCCGAGCGGCCGGGCGAGCCGGGCGATCGTGACGAGCTTGGGTTCCGGGATGACCCCCTGTTCCAGCTTTTCTAGCGTCCGGAGCGGCACCCCGGACGCCTCTGCGAGCTGCCTCTGGGTCAGTCCGGCCGCCTCACGGGCCTGACGGATCATCGCGGCCGTTGTCATCGCGCTGCTTTCACCCGAGCGAATTGTGTACCCAAACACGGGTAGTATACCCGTGGCCGATGCGGGCGTCAGTCCGATTCAGGCCCGGGTAGCGGCCCGTGTGCCGGCCGCACTGCTTATCCAACGCCTCGACGCCAGGTTCGGCTTGGACACCGTCAACTTACAGTTGGGCCTTCACAGGGAACGCGGCGGGGCTTCTGCCCTCAAGAGGAGACTGATCATCGTTCGACACTATTGTTTTATAGTAGCGTGTGTCAGATCTCTGATTTGCCCGCTCAGCACCAACGGGAGGGCGGTCTGACAACCGAAATGGGCGCAGCCCGATGCCACCGGGTACGATTGGACCAGTCACCGCTCACCCTTCCCCTGGACCCCCTTGACTACGCCCGCCCAGCTCGCCGCCAACCGCCGCAACGCCACCCGGTCGACCGGCCCGCGGACGGCCGCCGGCAAGCGGGCGTCCAGCCGCAACGCCATCCGGCACGGGGTGTGGGCCGACTCCCCGGTCGTCCCGGGGGAGGACCCGGCCGACTGGGCCGCGCACCTCGCCGGCATCCGAACCTCCCTGGCGCCGGTCGGGCTGCTCGAACAGACCCTGGCCGAGCGGGCGGCCCAGATCCTGTGGAGGATGGGCCGGTTGAACCGGTACGAGACGCTGACAACCGCCGCCGACCTGGCCGACGCCGCCCTGCCGGCCCCACTCGGGTCCGAGCAGCTGGGCGACGTCGCCGCCGGCCGGGACACCACGGCCGGCCGGGCGGTGATCGACGCCCGCCGGCGGCTGGTCGCCGCCCGGGAAGAGCGGGCCGGCCGGCGGGCGGCGGCCGCCGTGGCCCGCTCCCTGGCCGCCGCCCCGGACGACCGTCCGGTGCCGGCAAACGTGGCGTGGCGATCCTGACCGCCGCCTGGGCGGCGGCCGCGGTGGCCGGGGCCGGCCCGCCGGACCCCGGCCGGCCGCTGCTGGCCCGGCTCGGGCGGTCGGAGGCGGAGTTGCTGTCGGTTTCCTGGACCGCCGGGCTGGTCCGGCGGGCGGTGGCGGTGTACGCGGCGTCGGCCGGGCTAGCCGAAGGGGAGATGGCCAAGCGGGTGGCCGGCCGGCTCGGCCCGGACGCGGATGATGGCCGGGCAGGTGAAGCGGCTGCGGCGGTATTTGGCCGGGATGGCCGAGCGGCGGCGGCAGGAGGGGACGTGGGCGGTCGCTCGACAGTTGCTGCCGGCCGACGGGCGGGGCGAGCTGCTGATTCGGTACGAGGCCCATTTGCACATGAGCTGTTGACGGCCACCCTGCACGAGCTGGAGCGGCTGCAGGCGATCGGCCGGCCGGCCGGTCGCCCCGCCGGTGCCGGTGGACGTGACCGTCGTCGCCGGGGCGGCGGGCTGACCGATTGGGTTCGTTCTGTCGAACAGCCGTGTGGCCGCCCGGCCCCCGGTCCGACCGTCCGCCTGTCGGCCCCGGACTTCAGCCCGGTTCACGCGGCCGCGGCGGCCTGGACGTCGGCCAGGATGGCCACCAGGTCGGCCACCTGCCGGGGGGTGAACAGCCCGTCCGGCCCACGCGGGGCCAGGTCGGTGAACGGCGACTCGTAGAGCACCGCCGCCGGCACCAGCCCGTGCTCGGTCTCGGTCGATCTGGCTGGCCGTGGTCGACCCGGCCAGGAACCCGGCGAACGCCCGCTTGGCCGCCTCCCGGTCCAGCCCGACCAGCGACCGGACGAACAGCCCCAGCCCGCTCTCCGCGGCCTTGGCGGCCGCGATCGCCTCGGCCGTCCCGCCGCAGGTGGCCAGCAGCCGCTCCAGCTCGGCCAGGTCGGCCGGGGTCAGCCGCTCGGCCCACCGCACCTTCCGCAGGGCGTCGCTCCCGGTGTGCGCCCGCAGGAACGCCCGGGCCTTCTGCCGGAACCGCTCGAACTCCCCGCCGGCCGCCCCGAACCCGGGCAGCGCGACCGCCGTCTCGGCCCCCAGCTCGTCGGCGAAGTCGGTGTACACCGGCCGCCGCCGCCTTCCTTGTCGATGAACCGGACCAGGTCCCGCAGCCGCTTGCGGACGGTCTCCAGCATCGGGGCGGTCGCGTCCTGCCACCAGTCGTCCGCCTGGACCGCCTGGATCAGGTCCATCTGGGCCTTCACCATCGGGATGGTCGCCTTCTCCTCCAACAGGCCGGCGATCTCCTTCACCTGGTCCCGCAGCCGCTCGAACGCCGGCTCGTGCAGCAGCACCGCCAGCTGCAGCCGGAGCATCAGCAGGTCGAACCGCTTGGCCTCCTCGGCCTCGGCCGGCAGCTCGGCCGGCAGCCCGGCCACCTCGGCCGCCAGCTCCCGGCGGGCGTCCGCCGGGACCGCCGCCCACGCCTCCGGCCGGGCGTACGCCTCGACCAGCCGCCGCTTCGGCCGGACCAGGAAGTTGTCCACGTTCATCGCCGCCACCTCGGCCCGCAGCCGCTCGGCCGTGTCCTGCCGCAGCCCGGCCTCGTGGGGGTCGGCGTCGGGGCGGCTGGCGGGGTCGGCGGTCCGCTGGTCGAGCGCCCCGACCAGGTCCAGCCGGGCCTTGAACAGCCGCCTGCCGAGGGACTCCCCGGCCGCCCCGTCGGCCGCGTCCGGGTCCGCCCCGAAGTACTCCAGGTTGCCGCAGTAGTCGAAGATGCAGAAGAACTCCTTGTCCTTCCCTGGGCCGAACAGGTCCGGGCACAGGCGGGTGCCGCGGCCGACCATCTGCCAGAACTTGGTCTTCGAGTACACCCGCTTGAAGAACACCAGGTTGACCACCTCCGGCACGTCGATCCCGGTGTCCAGCATGTCCACCGACACGGCGATGTGCGGCGGCCTGTCCTTCTGCGAGAAGGCGTCGATCAGGCTCTGGGCGTACTCCGTCCGGTAGGTGACGGTGCGGGCGAACTCGCCCTTCAGGTGCGGGTAGTGGGCGTCGAACCGCTCGACGATGAACTTGGCGTGCTCGTCGTTGGCGGCGAACACGATCGTCTTGCCCAGCCGGTCCCCGCCGGCCACCTTCTGGCCGTTTTCCATCAGGTGGGCGAGCACCCGGTCGACCGTGTCCGTGTTGAACAGCCACTTGTTCACCGCCGCCGGCTCGACCCGGGCCGGGACGGTCCCGTCGTCGTCCCACTCCTGGGCGTCCCACTCCTCCTGCTCCTCGTCCGACAGGTCGGCATAGTTGATCCCCTCCCGGGGGAACTTGACCGGGACGGACACCGCCTTCGGCGGCACCAGGAACCCGTCGGCCACCGCCTCGCCCAGCTCGTAGGCGTCCGTCGGCACCCCGGTCTCAAGGTCGAACAGGGCGTACGTGTTCCGGTCCACCTCCCCCTTCGGGGTGGCGGTCAGGCCGACCAGCAGGGCGTCGAAGTAGTCGAAGATGGCCCGGTACTTCTGGAACACCGACCGGTGGGCCTCGTCGATCACCAGCAGGTCGAAGTGGCCGACCCCGAACCGCCGCCGGCCGTCCGTCCGGACGTCGTCGATGAGCCCCATCAGGGACGGGTAGGTGGACGCGAACACCCGCCCGTCGCCCCCCTTGTCGGTCACCAGGTTGACCGGGGCGGCGTCCGGCAGGTGGGCCTTGAAGGCGTTCACCGCCTGGTTCACCAGGGCCACCCGGTCGGCCAGGAACAGCACCCGCTTGGCCCAGTTGCACCGGGTCAGGACGTCCGCCAGGGCAATCACCGTCCGCGTCTTCCCGGCCCCGGTCGCCATCACCAGCAGCGCCTTCCGCTGCTTGTCGGCCTCGAACGCCTCGCACACCCGGCGGACCGCCCGTGTCTGGTAGTACCGCTCGACGATGGCCGGGTCGATCGCGGCCGCGGCGAGCGGCTTGCGGCTGGCCCGCCGCTGGACGAGCAGCTCCAGCTCGGCCTTCTTGTAGAACCCCTGGACGGCCCGGGGCGGGTAGTTCACGTCGTCCCACAGCCAGTGGTCGTACCCGTTCGAGTAGAAGACAACCGGCCGCTGGCCGAACGTCTTCTCCAGGCAGTCGGCGTACAGCTTGGCCTGCTGCTGGCCGACCCGGGCGTCCTTGCGGGTCCGCTTCGCCTCGACCAGCCCGAGCGGCTTGCCGTCGTCCCCCCACAGGACGTAGTCGACGTACCCGACCCCGTGCTTGTTCGGCATCCCGGCCACCTCATACTCCCGGTCCTCCGGGCGGTCGAGCGGCCAGCCGGCCTCCTTGAGCAGCAGGTCGATGAAGTAGTCGCGGGTCTCGGCCTCGGAGTAGTCGTGGTCGTCCGGCCGGGCGGCGTTCGCCTTCTTCGCGTCCGCGATCTCGGCCCGCAGCCGGGCCAGCTCGGCGTCCAGGGCGTCCTTGTCGGCCAACAGGACCGACAGCTTCTCGTCCCGTTCCCGCAGCCGGGCCTCGATCGCCTGGAGCTGGTCGACCGTCTGCTTCGGGACGGGGGCGGACGTCGGCAGGGCGGCCGGGTCGAACGCCAGCCCGGCCGGCGGCCTGACCCCGCGGGCGTAGGTGTGGGCCAGCCAGTAGCCGACGTGGAACAGCTCGCGGACGGCCGTCTGGGCGTCGAACTGGTGGATGGGGCGGTGGCTGTGGACGGCCTCGTTGCCGAGCCGGGTGACGACCCGGGCCTTGGCGAACACGGCGTCCCCGGCGACGGCCTTGAACGTCGGCTCGTGGATCAGCGCGCTGAGGGTGTCCTGGTACGGCAGTCGGAGGGCGGGGTCGTGCTTGTACGCCCAGTGGACGAGCAGCTCGAGCGCCCGGCGGGCGTAGAAGCAGGCGGTCCGGGGGTCCGGGAGGGCGGCCGCCTCGGCCCGGGCGGCGGCCTCGTGGACGGCGGGCCACTCGGCCCGGAGGAAGGCGAAGTGGGACACGTCACACCTCCCCGCGGAACGCCCGGTGCTGCAGCGACGCGAACAGCTCGTCCAGCTTGGCCAGCGACTCCCGGTGCGCTGATTTCAGGTGCTCGACCGCCGCCACCCGCCGGGCGAACTCCTGCTGGAGCGGGAAGGGTGGCACGGGCATTGGGAGGGACCGAAGACCCGGCCCGCTGAAATTCTGCTGGGCCGATTGCTGCGAGCGCATCCAGACGACTGCTTGCACAGAGGGGGAAGTAAGGACCGCCCGGACATAACCCGGGTCGATGCCCTGGCCGAACCTCATCGTGATAAAGTAAGCCCCCGCGATACAGAGCGGATCGCTCGGCGAGATAAGAGCGACCTTTCCCACGGTGGCCCCGGTCCGAGCAAAGATGATGTCACCCGGGCGGAGAGCGTACTTTTCGAGGTCCTCGGGTGACACCGCCAACCGCGGCATGGCACTGAAATCGAGCCGGCCGTGAGAGTCTAAATCTGTGATTCGGACGATTCGCGGGCCGTCTTCGGTGTACGCCTCGTTGTAGAACCGCGGTCCGTACTGCAAGAAGGTGAGCAGGTCACCAACCGTTGCGGCACGCCAGCCTTTCGGGTTTGTCGTCGGATCGCCGAACATCTCCAGGAAGATCGCTTGCGTGAGGGCGTCGAGTTGGGCGAGTGCGGCCCGCCGCTTGGCTCGCAGTGCCTCCGCCCGGTCCAGCACCTCCGCGATCCGCCGCTGCTCGGACAACGGTGGAAAAGGAATCTGGATGTCTCGAACCGATTTGACGGAAAGATGTTTTACTGTGACATAAGGAGTCGATTTTTCGATTGCCTTGAGAGCAATAGGCAAGTAGTGGTAGAGGTACCCATCGTGCATCTCTGGACACGATAATGCTATCCGGCATACTCGCTGATTGAGCAATGCATCGCCGCCTCGCCACTTGGCACGATTAAACTCTCCGTCCATACCGATCAACACATCGCCATTCCTCACGATGTACCGAGAATCGTACGGCCCGGTATAGAAGGTCGATGTGTGCCCCTCGACCACATCGCGGATGCGGACAAGGGGCAGTTCTCCACTTTCACCGAAGCCGGAAGAGTCGAATGCGAACCCGGACAGGATATCAACCAGTTCTCCCAGTTTTCGGCTCGGCCACGTCTTCACTTCAGCATCCTCCCCAACTCCGTCATCCCCTGCTGGATTTCGGCCTCCAACTTGGCCAAGTCGGCGAGGATGTCCCGCGGGGGGCGGTGCTCAACCACCTCATGTACCACCTCCTTGTACCGGTTCAGGCTCAGGTCGTACCCCTGGGCCGCGATGTCCGCTTTCGGCACGCAGAAGCTCTGGGCCGTCCGCGGCCGCTTCCGCTCGTCCGTCTCCCGCAACCGCCACCGGATCAGCACGTCCGGCAGGTTGTTCTTGGCGTGCTCCTCCGCCGTTAGCGGACCCGCCGGCACCGAGCCGAGCTTCTCCTCCGGCAGGAGCGGCGACCGCTTGTCGTCCAGGCTCCAGCCGTCCGCGTCCACGTCGTAGAACCAGACGTGGTCCGTCCCCCCGCTGTCCGTCCGGGTGAACAGCAGGACCGCCGTGGACACCCCGGCGTACGGCTTGAACACCCCGCCCGGCAGCGACACCACCCCGTCCAGCTTCTGCTCCTCGACCAGCACCCGCCGCAGCTCCTTGTGCGCCTTGGACGACCCGAACAGCACCCCGTCCGGGACGATCACCGCCGCCCGCCCGCCGGGCTTGAGAAGCCGAAGGAACAGGGCCAGGAACAGCAGCTCGGTCTTCTTCGTCTTCACGATCTGGAGCAGGTCCTTGGCGCAGTTCTCGTAGTCCAGCGACCCGGCGAACGGCGGGTTGGCCAGCACCAGGGTGTACTTCTCCTCCTCCCCGGCATGGTCCTGGGCAAGCGAGTCCCGGTAGCGGATGTCAGGGTTCTCGACCCCGTGCAGCAGCATGTTCATGCTGCCGATGCGGAGCATGGTGGTGTCGAAGTCGAACCCGTGGAACAGCCCGCGGTGGAAGTGCCCCTTCGCCTTCGGGTCGAGCAGCTCCTTGCGGTAGTGCTCCCGCAGGTACTCGCCGGCCGCGACCAGGAACCCGGCCGTCCCGCAGGCCGGGTCGCAGACGACGTCGGCGGGGGTCGGGGCGGTCAGCTCGACCATCAGCCGGATGACGTGACGGGGGGTGCGGAACTGGCCGTTCTGCCCGGCGGACGCGATCTTCGCCAGCATGTACTCGTACAGGTCGCCCTTGGTGTCCCGGTCGTCCATCGGGACGTGGTCGATCAGGTCCACCACCTTGGCCAGCAGGGCGGCCGTCGGGATGGTGAACCGGGCGTCCTTCATGTGGTGGGCGTAGGTCGACCCGTCCCCGCCGAGGGTGCGGAGGAACGGGAACACGTGCTCGCCGACCACCTCAAACATGTCGGCCGGGGCGAAGTGCTTGAACCGCGACCAGCGGAGGTCGGCGTACGGCCGGGGGTTCCGCGGGTGGTCGTCCGTGCCGGCCGGGAAGACGGCGTGCTCGACCGGCTTGCCGGTGCGGGCGGCCTTGTTCTCGGCCAGGGTGTGCAGGTCGTCCAGCCGGCGGACGAACAGCAGGTAGGTGATCTGCTCGATCACCTCGAGCGGGTTGGAGATGCCGCCGGACCAGAAGGCGTCCCAGATGCGGTCGACCTGGCCGCGGATGTCCCCGGTCAGCATGAGCCAACAACCTCCGTCAGGCGGGCCGGTCCGCCGGCCCTGGGAGCCGGAAATTGTAACCCACGATCCGGCCGAAGTCGGCCCCCAATTGGCGAACGGCCCGGGGGCGTCCGACAACCAACTGGCAAACGACCCTGCGATGGCGCAGACTGGTAGCCCAGCCCAGGACCGGACCCGCCGGCTTACGACCAACGGTTCCGCCCGGGTGGGGGGGACACCAGAGCGGCCCGAGGAGCCAGGCAATGACTACGCTCGACCTGGACCGGATCGAAGCGTACTTTGGTCTACCGCTCCCGGCGTTTTACCGCGAGTTCATGGCCCGCTACCCCGCCGCCCGGTTGCGGGTCCGGACGGCCGCCGGCCGGTGGGCGGACAACTGGGCGTTCACCGACCGGCCGGCCCGGGTGATCCGGCTGAACCGGTCGGTCCGCCGGCGGGGCCGCCTGTTCGACGGGGAGCCGTGGCCGGACGAGTTCTTGGTGATTGGCCGGTCCGAGCGCGGTGAGTACTTCGCCCTCTACCCGCCGATGGGGGCGTACGTGCTGGGCCTGGACCCGTCGGACGGCAAGTTCGAGAGGCGGGCGAACTCCCTGGCCGACTTCGCGGACTGGCTGCTCGCGGATCGCCCGCCGTGGCGGCCGGCTAGAGCCGGTGTGGGTGGGCCAGAGCCGGCCCCGGTGGGTGATAGGGCCGGATTAACGCCCGCCCTGCCCGCCATCCCAGCCGGTCTGGCCCCGGCAGATCGCCGCCGCAAACGGCATCGTGGCGAACTCCAGGGGCAGCCCGGTCGGCCGTGCACCGCGTAGCCGCCCGGCAGTCCTGCCGACGATGCCGGTTGGCAAATGGGTGCTGTCCGTAGTGCCGGCTCGGTCAGCCCGCCACGCCGATTCGTGCGCCGGCCCGATTAAGGACGCGAGGGGCAGCACGGGCACGTTCGGGCACGACGGTTCCGGGCGAGGAAGCCCCGACGAGCGGCCGTGAATCCGCCTTCGTCCCCGACAGGTAACCGACATCCGCCGGGTGACGAAAAGTTGATTGATCCGGCCCGACGAGCGAGCGAGAATGCTGTCACTTGTGAGTTCCAGACGGTGGGTCGCCCATGAGGCGTGACACCTCGATCGGGGTCGTGTTGTTCGCCTGCGGTACGGCCACTGGCAACTAGCCGCCGGCACGGGTGCCGGACACGGTGTCCAAGGCCGTGGGGCCGCTCCGACGGAGGTGGCCGAAGCCGACCGCCAACGGGCGGTGGCCAAGGCGGCTAACGCCCACCGGATCAGGCCCAAGACAGTCCGGGACGCCGAGCCCAGGGCCGGCCACCAGGACGTTGTGCTGTGTGTTCGGGACGAGTTACGCAGCCAGTATGCCGGGGTACTGCCGCCCTCGACGGGTCCAAGCGGCCGAACCGCTGCCGGAACCCTGGCCCGGGGTGTGGCCCGGGACGTATGCCATCGTCCGCCAGCCGATCCGGGGGGAGTGCACAACCGTAACCGCCCTGGCCGGGGCGGTCCGATTGGGGGAAGAGAACCGGGCGGGGGTGCTCGCACCGCACAGCCGATGGGCGTTCACGCTCGACTTCGAGTACGACGGGCAGGCGGGTCGGGTGACGTTCGCGGTCGGCCGTGTTATTCACAGAGGACTACGACCCACGACAGTACGACGCCTGAAACCCGAACGCGCCGACCCAAGTGGGAATCGGCGAGTGGGTCCGACGGTAGACCGGCCAGCAGAGAGACCCCCTGGCGTACAACTTGCGACTTGCCTGGACTCGTCCCAGCAGCAGGCGCCGTTAATCGAGGTGCTATGTGGACGCTGAAACCCGAAGAACGGGGGTCTTGGCGGCAGCGATTGTCGTTTCGATTTTTTGCGTACTCGTGTGCCTCTTTTTCATCGTCACCTCGCGTACCCCACAGACGCCGAGTGCCCAGTCAGCTGTTGATGTGAATGGGACTATCCGGGCCGGAGCGTCGCCCGGAAGGTCGCTATCCCCACTCGCCGTGCCGGACCAACAACAATCCGATCAACACAATCATGATCCACAAGTCACGTTAGGTACGATCAGTTCAAATTTTGCAATGCTATTTTTCGCAATCTGTGTGCCAGCCGTGAGTGTGGGGATTATCATTCTCGCCATCGGCGTAATTACGGCATGTCCACTCTGCAACGGTTGGTTTCCCGAAAAGCTGCACCGTACCGAGGTTGTTTGGGAGAGGCGATGTTATGGACTAGTCACCAGAACCGCGAGGACGTACGGGTCAAGTTTCATCCCTGGGCACGGAGGGCACTCTGGCCATAATGTCCCGTACACGGGCACAACCGCGTGGAAGGAACGTGTCCCGGTGATACAACGAAAAATAAGACACATATATAAATGCAGTCGCTGTAAAGGTTGCTGGTTCAAATATAAAACAGTGGAAGAAGAAGATTTCGCCAGGAAATGATGCGATCGTGCGATCCCAATCCGACGGTAGTGGCCTAGCTCAGTGTTGATCGCTCCACCAGTTCCCGCAACGTCCAGGGGTGATCTTCGATGCCGGCCGCCATCGCAGGCGTCGCCGGCCGCTCGGCCTGCTTGCTGAGCATCTGGTGCGGCCGGCAGAAGTTGTAGTATGCGAACCACAGCGACAGCGCCGCCCGGTGGTTGTCCCACTTCTTGCTGAACGCATTCGTCAGCCGGGTCACCCGCATGGCGGCCCGGACGGACATCCCTTCGACCAGCAGTTGCAAGACGGGCAACGCCTTGTCCAGTTCCAGCCGCATCGGCCCGAGCTGGCGGGCCGGCCGCTCGCTGAACTTCTTCTTGCACGGCCGGCACTGCCACCGCTGGTTGCCGTCGCGGTCTTTCCCGAACCGGCGGGCTTCGGTTTGGCAGGCGGGGCAGAGCATGGCGAAGGCTCCGGGGCGTCAACACTGTACGCCTTCAATATGCGTGAGCGGTCACGGATTTGATATGTCGGTAGCAGAGCAGCCCCCGGGGCGAAATCGCCCCGGGGGTACGACGTGCATGACGGGAGTGGCTACGGTCCGAGGCTCGGAGGGGAAGGCGGGTGGCCGGGCAGGGCTCGGGCAGGTGCGAACCCACCGGCCGCTACCAAAGCGGCACGCCTAGGAGCAGGCAGCGAGGCCGGTCGGCCCACTACCGTTCGGCAGGCGGCGTCAGCGAGACTGGCTCGGGCGGTCGGCGGGGCTACCTTCCACTCCTTCTTGCCGTCCGCGTACTTCAGGAACAGTTCGGGCATGTACACGTCGCGGAACCACCGACGGAACTCTGGCAGTTCGCGGTCCGGGTAGACCTTTAGGTACACCGTGATGCCCTGGTCGGGCAAGAAGAGCGGCGCGGCGGCCGTCGCCTCCGGTAGCCCGAGCGTCTCGCGGTGGATGGAGTACCGTCGCCCGACGGACACGTCCGGTCGGTCGCTGGACTGTACCATGAAGGCATGACGCAACGCCTCATCTTCCAACTGCATCCCTTGCCAGATCAGCACGCTAGCGACGGTGAAGAAGCCGGGGAAGTCAGACTCCACCAAGGCCGCGTGCGGCGCCCATGTTTCACGGATGCGGTCGTGCCAGGGACGGGCGAGGGTAGGAGGGGGAGGGGGCGGCAAAACGGGCGTGGGCGGGAGTTGCTGCTCAGCTCGGTACGTCTGGACTGCGAAGTACCGTTGAGCGGCGGCGATCTCGGGCTTGTCCGGGTCGCCGTTCATGGCGAGCAGGTACATCCCGAACCGGGTCATCTGCGTATCGGCTGAAGGGGGACCACCTTGCGGGAGCGTTTTCGTGATATCACGAAAATGCTCGGCGGGGTCGTTGCCGCTGTTCCGACAGGCGGCTTTCGCCTTCCGGATCACGTTCTGAAGGTTCTCCCACCGGGAATACCCGAGCGGCTGCATCGCCTCCCTGGCGCTCCAATACTCGAAGTCTCCCCGTTCGGGGTCAGTGTCGGTCCGACGGATGGCGTCGAACGGGGACCGGCCCGGCTGGCGGGCGAAGGGGTTCAGGTCGGCCACGCGGGTACTCCTACCTTGTGAAATGCGTCACCCGGCCGGTAAATCCGGTAGGGCAGAGAACCCGAAAGCTGAGGTTGAAAGCCGACCGAAAGGCCGGTTACGATGTGCTTCTCACGGCGCATCGGCCGGACCGTCGCTCTCGGGGGTGACGGTCCGGCCGTTTGATTCTGACATACCCTTCCGGCGGTCCGCAAGCCCAACTGCCCGGCAGCTGTCATCCTACCTGAACGCCCGTCCAAAACGGCCACGCCGGTGGCGAGCTGGTGGCCTCAACCCTTCTTCCCCCACCGTGCCGCCGCCGCCTTCTTCGCGGCGGCCGATCGTTGAGCTTTGGTCATCTTCGCCGCCCGTGCCTTGCCGCCCTTCAGCCCGCCTTTCCTTCCCAGGGCGACGGCGGCCGGGTCTTTCCCCGCGTCGGCCGGCGGCGGGGCCGGCTTCTCCACCAGCGTATCACCCGTGACCTGCTCCAGAATGGCGACGGCCATTAAGTTCGGGTCGGGCAACCGTGGCTTGCGTGACCGCTTTGGCATACACTGAACGTACCCGGCCCGGTGGCCGGGAGCAAGGGGGCGTGTCGCGCACCGGGGGTGGTACGATGAGCGGCGTTCACCAAGTGGTCGTCTGGGTCGGGGTCGGACCGGGTGGGGTGAAGCAGTTCACCATCACAGCAAGAAAGCCGTCTGCCCGTCTGGGGCCGGTAGAGCGACAGGTCGCCGCTGCGGGGTTCACCGTAATGGATCGAAAGCCAGGGCTAACCAAACAGCGGGCCAACGAGCTGAAACGAGAGTTGGTGAGGGAGTACACCGTAGCTGGGTATGCGCGTCGGCCCCGGAACCCCCTTCCGCACCCGATGTAGTAGTGGCCGATCAACACTGAGCTAGGCCACTACCAATCCGGCGTTGCAGCGACAAGGGATCGGCCCGCGGTGAGAAGCAAGCGAGCCGTGCGTCTGCGGCCGGTCTGGCGTGGACCCGCCCCTTCCGCCGGACGAACGCCAGCAAGATCGTGGGCTGATACCCGCCCGGGCGGTTGGCCGCTGGCCCATGATAGCATCGGAGAGGGGGCAGCCGGCCCGATCACACGGCCGGTTTGGGACGGGCAGAACGCCTTTGCGAAGGAGCGATTCCGTGTACTAGTCTGGTCCAGATTCCGAGGGTGTCGAGCTGCTAGATCGAGCCGTGGCCGCTGGAAAAAAGCTGGATCTGGAGTGGCGGACAAGTATACGACCGGGCGATGGCACAGACCGCCGATCGAAGAAGTTGGGATCCTCAGGGCGGCGGGCAACGGACTTACGGCCGCCGATGGGCGGGTCTCGAGTCGGCTCGGCATGCCGCTCGTTCGGTCGGGGCACCGGCAGAAGATGATCGCTCGGTATGCCGCGCTGTACTTAGCGGCCCGTTCGTCGGGGCGATGGGCAGTGACGACACGTGGCTGCTATCCCGACCGGATCGTACGGACAGCCAGGCTGTAAATAGTAGGGGGTGCGACATGGCCGAGCAGCAACCGTTTGTTGACGTCGGGCTGGCGACCAACCCGGAGCCGCGGTGCCCGTGCGTCCTCCTTTTGGACGTGTCCGGGTCGATGGGCGAGATCGTCGCCGACTCGGGTCGCGACCTCGGGTACACGATCCAACAGGACGGGCAGACCTACCGGGCGGTGTCCGGCGGGGTCAGCCGGATCGACCTGCTGAACGAAGGGCTGATAACTTATCAGTCCGAGCTGACGGCCGACCCGCTCGCAGCCCAGCGGGTGGAAGTGTCGGTCATCACGTTCGGTACGACCGTGAAGACGGTCTGCCCGTTCGTCACCGCCCACGAGTTCAACCCGCCGACGCTGACCGCCAACGGGGAGACCCCGCTCGGGGCGGCCGTCCTCCGCGCGATCGACGCGGTCGGCGAGCGGAAGAAGCTGTATAAGCAGAACGGGCTGCACTACTACCGACCGTGGATCTTCCTCGTCACCGACGGGACGCCGACGGACGCCTGGCAGGAGGCGGCGGCGAAGGTGAAGGAGGGGGAGAGGGCCAAGGCGTTCGCGTTCTTCGCCGTCGGGGTGGAGGGGGCGAACTTTGACGTCCTCAAGCAGATCGCCGTACGCCAGCCCCTGCCCCTGAAGGGGTACAGCTTCCGCGAGATGTTCGTGTGGCTGTCCCAGTCCCAGCGGAGCGTGTCCCACTCGAACCCGGGGCAGGAGGACCAGGTCAAGCTGGCTGCCCCGAGCGGCTGGGCCAGCCTGTGAGACCGGGATGAGCTGGCTAGCCCTCGGCGATAAGTCGACCGGCACGTCCCACCGCGCGAAAAGCCTGCCGTGCCAGGACGCCTTCCGGTACGCCCCGCTCGTCCCCGGCGGCGAGTGGCTGATCGTCGTCGTGGCGGACGGGGCCGGCTCCGCGTCCCACTCGGACGTGGGAGCCCAGCTGGTCTGCGACCAGTTCGTCTGGCAGGTCCAGGATGTCGAGCCGGTCACGTTATTTGCCCAAGAGGGGATGGCCGCCGTATTCGCCGCCGTCCGGGAGTCGCTGGTGGCCGAGGCCGGGCGGCTGGGCCTGCCGCCCCGGGAGCTGGCCTGTACCGCGCTGGTGGCCGTCGTCGGCCCCGAGGGGGCAGCGTTCGCCCAGGTCGGGGACGGGGCGATCGTCGTCGGGGACGGGACCGGGTACCGGGCGGTGTTCTGGCCGGACCCGGCCGAGTACGCCAACGCGACCGACTTCCTGACCGACGACCGGCACGCCAACGCCCTCCGGTTCGAGGCCACCGCCGGCCCGGTCGTGGACGTGGCGGTGCTGACCGACGGGCTGCAGCGGGTCGCCCTCGACTTCGCCGCCCGCCGCCCGCACGAGCCGTTCTTCCGGCCGCTGTTCGACCGCCTGCGGGACACCCCCGACCCGGACTCGCTCCACGACCCGTTCCGCGCGTTCCTCGACTCCCCGCGGGTGAACGAGCGGACGGACGACGACAAGACCCTGGTCCTGCTCGCCCGCCGCCCATGACCGCCTTGCCCGCCCTGCTCGGGCCGACCGGCAAACCGCTGCCGCTGGAGCGGCTGCTCGCAGAGGGCGGTGAGGGGGCCGTATTCACCCTGGCGAGCGACCCGGCCCACCTGGTGAAGGTGTACAAGAGGCCACGTTCGCCGCAGGAGATCGAGAAGCTGACCGCCATGCCCGGGCTGGCGAAGGCTAACCCCCGGCTGCTGGAGCTGACCGCCTGGCCGACGACCGTGGTCAGCCACGCCCGCACTCGACAGGCGGCCGGGTTCTTGATGCCCCGGTTCGGCGACTGCCAGCCGATCCAGCAGCTGTACAACCCGGTCCAGCGGCTAAGGTTCTTCCCCCGGGCCGGGTGGCGTTTCCAGTTGCGGGCGGCCGCCAACCTGGCCGCCGCGTTCGACGAGGTGCACAAGGCCGGATGCTTGGTCGGGGACGTGAACCAGAGCAACGCGCTGGTGACGCCGGACGCGCTCGTCCGGCTGATCGACTGCGACTCGTTCCAGGTGCGGGCCAACGGCAAGCAGTACCCGTGCGAGGTCGGGGTGCCGCACTACACCCCGCCGGAACTTCAGGGGAAGCCGCTCCGCGGGCTGGTGCGGACGGAGAACCACGACCGGTTCGGGCTGGCCGTCCTGATCTACCAGCTGCTGTTCGTCGGCCGCCACCCGTATGCCGGGGTGTACCGGGGGGCCGGCGACCCGTCGTTCGACCAGCACATTGCCGAGTACCGGTTCGCTCAGGGGCCGCTGGCCCACTCGTGGGAGATGGAACCGCCGCGGCACACCCCCCACCTGGCCGACGTCCCGCCCGAGCTGGCTATCCTGTTCCGCCGGGCGTTCGAACGCGGGGGCGAGACCGGGAACCGGCCGGTCCCGGCCGACTGGCTGCCCGCCCTGAAGCGGCTGGAAGCGGAACTCGCCGCGTGCGGTGCCGACCCGGGGCACACGTACTGGCGGGGGGCGGGGCGGTGTGTCTGGTGCCGGCTGGCGGAGGGGGGCGGCCCGGAGTACTATTTCGGCGTCGCGGAGGACGCCAGGCCGTTCGCCGTGGACGAGTCCCGGCTGAGGGCCGTGCTCGACCGGCTGGATGCTGCCCGCATAGTGGCCTTCCCCGGCGTGCGGCCGGTTCCTTCTCCCGCCACCCGGCGGGCGTTGCCGGTCGAGTTGGACGGGTTGCGGGCGAGGTGGGAGACGGCGGTTCTGGCCCGTGACCAAGCGGTCCGCGAGGGTCAGTCCGCCGAAGCCGCCGAGTACCGACGGGCCGAGGACCGCGAGCGACTTGCGGTCGAGCGGCTCCTGGGCCAGTTCCGAAAGCGGGACGCCGACCTCGGGGCCGAGTTCTCGGCCGCCCGGGAGGCGGTCCGGGCCGAGCGGCAGCGGCGGCGGGCCGGCGCGTACGTGCTGGCGGCCGTCACCCTGGCCGGCGTGCTGGCCATGCCGGTCGGGTTCTACCACCGGGGGTACGCCGCCATCGGTGGACTGACCGCCGTCACCTTTGGGCTGTGCCTGACGGCCTACCTGGTCCTGCCGTCGCTCTCCCCGGCCGGCCGCCGGGTGGCAGCAATCCACGAGCAGATTCGGCGGGCACGGGCGCAAACCGATCAACTTATCCGGGCCGTCCGGGCCGAAACCCTACGAGCGAAGCAGGCCGCCGAGGCAGCGAGCCGGGAGCTTCGTCGGCAGCACGACCAGTCGGTGGCGCAGGCCGAGCGGGCGTATCGCCGGCGGCTCGCGGACGAAGAGGCCGACCGGCGGGAGCGGCACCGGGCGGCCGGGCAGGCGGTTCGCGCCAACGAGGCCGCCCGGGCGGACGCCATCGCGGCGTACCGGCGGGAGCACCAGGCGGCGTCGGACGCCGTCCTGGCCCGGGTGAGCGACTGCCGGCGGCTGGCGGCCGAGTACGAGGCGGAGGTGAAGCGACTGACGGTCGGGGCGGAGGCCGCGGCCCGCCTCCGGCACCTGCGGCTGTACCTGATCACGGACGCCGTCATCCCCGGCGTCGGGGCGGTCCGGAAACAAGGCGCTTGGCGGCGGCCGGGATTTGCACCGCGGCGGACGTCGATCCGGTCGCCGTCCGCGGGGTCAAGGGGTTCGGGGAGGCGTCCACGAACGCCGTGCTCCGGTGGCGGGACGAGGTGCTGGCGAAGTTCCGGTTCGACCCGGCCACGGCCCTCTCGCCGACCGAGCGGCGTTCGGTGGTGTCCAACTACACCGCGCGGCAGAACCAGCTATTGGCGGATGCGGACATCCACTTGGCCCGCCTCGGCGGCCTGGCCCCGACCTGTCGGGCGACGCTGGACCGCTTGGCGGCGGAGTTGATCGCCGCCACGGACGCGCTCGCTCAAGCAGAAGCCGATCTAATGTACGTCACCCAGCGGCCCGCGAGCTAATCGCTTTGTCCGTTGGTGCTCCCAGACCGGGGACTGTTTCTTCTCCTACTGGGAAGGTGAGTTGGGCTCCCGTCCCTCGCCGCCCGGCTGCAATTACCGATGCCCGGGACTTTATCCCCGACCGCCTGCGGGGGGCTACGCGGCACGATCTGAAATCGATCGCCTTCGATCGGCAACGGAACCGAGTCTAGTCTTTTTGGCTCTCTACTCCGAAGTCGCTCACCGCGAGCCTACAGACTGCCAGATGAGCGCCTTCGGACTACCGATCGAAGACGCTCAGGGTGATGACCGCCGAAGGGGTTCAGTGGGGTGAACCCCTTCGGAGACTTCCCCCTTTCCCCCTTGTTCCTCCTGCAAAACTCAAACCCACTCATAAGCAGTCATCTGAGCATCTTCGAAGGCGCTCACCGCGTCCAATGAGTCCGTCTTCGGACGTGCGCCGAAGGTGCTCAGGCAGGGGATTGAATTGAGTGACTTCGGAGTCGGTCGCCACCGACCCGTCACAGTCACTCTTCGCCCGGGGGCACGATGAGGGTAGTCGTTGCCGTCGGCAACACCCAGTACCACTTTCCCGGGTAACCCTCTTTTTGGGATTTCACTTTTAGGCTGTCTTTCGCCCGCCGCCACGTCGACTCCGCGATCCCGGCCTCCTTCAGAAGACGCTCGCATTCGTCCGCCGGCCGTGGGCCGCCACCGAGGAGTTGTTTCAGGAACAGTTCGGCGTTCGCCTTCGCTTGCGGTCTTCGGCCGGCCGGCGGCGCCAGCAGCTCGTCGGCCGTCACGTCCAACTCCTCGCCCCAAACGACCGTGGACGTGCCGCCCTCGGACGCCACCCGGTACTCCAGCCCCTTCGGCTCCGGCCCGATGTTCGACTTGACGCACGAGATCACCCGGCGGTCCGGGTCGTCCGGATGCCGGCCGGCGGCCAGGCTGACCCTCACCGCCCCGGTGAACCCGATGGACCCGATCCCTCGGTACACCGCTTTCCCACCGCCTTTGTTCAGATGGCGGACGATCAGCACCGCCGCCCCGGTCGCCTCGGCCAGCTCCTTGAGCGGGTACAACAGCGCCGCCCGCACCTGCTGGTCGGTGTTCCCGTCCACCCTGCCGCTGATGAAGGCGTTCAGGGGGTCGATGACGATCAGCTTCGCCCCGGTCTCGTCCAGCTTGGCCCGTACCAGGTCGAAGTGGTCGGGCAGGACCAGCGGCCCGGGCCGGTCTCCGGTCAGCACGTGGTCGAGCACGTGAACCCGGCTGAGGTCTGCCCCGGCCGCCTCCAGCCGAGGCCGGATGACCGCCTCGGCGGAGTCCTCGGCGGACAGGAACAGCACGTCCACCGGGGCGTCAGTCGTCCCGTTCCCGGGAGGGAACTCCCACCCGCGAGACGCCCGGGCGGCCAGGTCGGCGGTGATCGTGCTCTTACCGTCCCCGGGGTCGCCGATCAGCTCGCTCAGCATGCCGTAGGCGATCCGCTCATTCCACAGCCAGCTGACGCGGGTGGGCTGGATTTCGTCCGCCCGTCGGGTCACCAGCCGGCAGACGGGCGGGTTCTGCCCGGACTCACCAGGTTTTCCCGGAGGGCGTATGGAACCCCCGTCGCCCCGGGCGAGGTCGAGTAAGGAGGTCCGGCTCACCGCACGCCTCCCGCCGGCCTGCCGGCTTCTAGACGTGCGACCCGGGCGGCCATCTCAGAAACCGCGGCATCGATCTCGCCGCGGCTGTACGTGTCGCGGGCCAGCCCGAACAGGCGGCGGACCTCCGCCTCCAGCCGGGCGATCCGCGTGACTGCGGTTCGGAACTGACGAACGAGCCGGGCGAATCGACGGAAGAGCCGACGGCCTTTGGCGTGCCGGTCCGACGCGGGGCGACGCGGGCGGCGGGCGAGGGCGAGCATCTCGTTCAGGGTGCCGACCTGGCCCGGGGCGGCGCGGAGCGGCCGCGGTGGCCCGGCGGGGTGACCGCCGGTCATCGGGCCGGGGAACGGGTCGTACGGCAAACCGGCTTTGCGGCCGGACTCGTCCGGACTGTGAGCTAGCATCGCGTTCGGTCGCCTCCGGTTCGCAACTACTGGATGGCCGCGTCGTCCCGGGGGTGACCGCCCCCGAGACGACGGCGTCTTTTGTCGCAGCCCCAGCCCGTTGGTTTGGTCCGCCACCGGACAGCCGTCTGTCCCGCCGCCGGCCGTGTTGTTCTGAGCCAGAGGCCCCCTCGGCCGCAGGGCGATTCGACCGGTCCGCCGCGTCGGGTGACACCCGCAGAACGTCAGCGTCTTTGTCGTAGTGTGGCCCGGTACTGCCGGCGGCTTACCGGGCCAACAGACGCTCCGTAAGGAACCGCTCCAGGTCGGCCCGGAGCAGAACCCGGCGTTCCCCGATCTTCAGGTACTGCAGCGTCCCGTCGGCCATCATCGCGTACAGCTTTGACCGACTGACGCTCAAGAACTCCATGGCGGCTGGGATGGACACCCCGCCGCCGCGGGTCATCTCTGTGGCCGTCTCGTGGTTCATGGCGGATTCCGCGTGCGTACGGGTGGACGGGCAACAATGACGATCCTATCTTGACGCTGAAACCGAACAACTCGATTTACCGTTTCATTACGGTTACAGGATCAACAAGTGATGCCGGATCGTTCGGAGGACGGGAGGTGGGCTTTCAGCTGGGCCGTTTCGCCCGGCGGCTATGAACTGGTCCGGGTGGGAGGCGATCCCGCGCGGGTGTCGATCGCCCCGATCCGCACTCCTGCGGCTGAGGCCGGTGCGGATCACTGGCCGCGGCTGACTTACCCGCTCCGCGACGCCCCGACGCTGTTCCGACAGTTCGCCGTCCTGGACACCTCGGATCCCCAGTCACTCCGTGCGTTCGTGAACGCGCACGGCCTCCTGACCGTCTCGCCCTATCGCGACGCGAATCGCAGCATTCCGAACGACGAGCCGTTCGACCGCTACCTGGTCCACCCACCGGGGGGGGGCCGGTTGGGCGAGGCGGTTGACGACAGACCGTCCTCGGGCGACCGGGTGTGGGCCGAGAGCGTGGTGTCGTGGATCTGCGAGGTCGCCCGGATGCGGGAGCTTGTAACCCTGTGGGACCGGGTCCGGGGTCGCGACGTCGACACACTTCAGCGCCACATGAAATACACCAGCCTACATTCAGGCATACTTGATCGTATGGGCGGACGATCTGAGGGCGGCGAGGTCGAGTGCTTTA
>JAXMAZ010000048.1:0-24877 GCA_046350115.1 Gemmataceae bacterium | reverse complement strand
CGGGCCAACAGGCATCCCGTCACCCACGCCACCGCCGCCAGCCCGCCGCCGATCACGTCCGTCAGCCAGTGGACGCCGAGATACAGCCGGCTGGCCGCGATCAGCAGGCCGAACCCGGCCAGTCCAGCCGCCACAGCCCACCGCCAGGGCCGGCGGGGGCCGTTCAGTACCAGTAATGCGGCGAAGCAGCCGTACAGGCCGCCCCCCCGCAGGGCGTGTCCGCTCGGGAAGCTGAACCCGCCGGCCGCCGTCACCGCCTCCAGGGCCACCGGCCGGTCGCGGCCGAACACCGGCTTCAGCCCCAGCTCGATCAGCCCGCACCCGGCGATCACCGCCAGCACCGTGACCGCGTCCAGGTAGCGCCGTCGCAGCGCCAGCCCGACCCCAACCAGGCCGGCCACCGCCCAGGCCACGGCCACGTCCCCGAAGGCCGTCACCACCCGGGCGGCGTCCGTCCGGGCCGGGGTGGCAGCCCGCTGGAGGGCCGCCAGCACCCGCTCGTCTACCGGCCGCCAGTCGTCGGCCGCCACCCCCCGGGCCAGCAGCCCGAACAGCCCGGCGGTCAGGACTGCCCCGACCAGAGACGCCAGATACACCCTTGGCATCCGGACGATCATTAGTGCCGCCGCGGCCAGCAGGCCGAACAGCCGCCGGCCGAGGGAGACCGGCTCATGCCGCCCCGCCTTCCGGGCGTCCCGGTGATACCCCGGCCCCACCACCACCGGCAGCGCCCGGCGGACAGCCTCGAACACGAATCGTCGGCCCTCGGTCAGCTCGCCGTCCACGCTCACCGGCAGCGGCGGGTCGGACTCGATCTCCACCCGTTTCGCAGTCCGGTGGACGACGGTTTCGTCCGCGTGGTAGGTTCCGGCCAGCAGCCGGGCGGTGACGACCGACAGGTCGAGGAAGTCGCCGTGGCGGACGAGCAGCACGTCCAGCTTGCCGTCCTCCGGGTCGGCCCGGGGGGCGACCGCCACCCCGCCGGCCGCCGTCCGCCCGTTGGCCACCACCACGTTCAACAGGTCGAACGTCTCCGGCTTGCCGCCGTCCAGCCGGACCGTCACCCGATACCCGGCCCGCTCGATGATCGGCCCGGCCGCCCCGCGGAGGTAGGCCAGCGGCCCCCACGTCGCCTTCAGGTCTTTGGTCACGTCCCGGGCCACCTGCCCGCTGAACCCGCCGGTGACGGCGTTCACCGCGAACGGGTTCGTCGCCCCGTCCACCTTGATGACGTCGATCCGCCGCACTTTTCGTCGGTCCAGGGCGGCGACCGCCCCGGTCAGGTCGAGCGGGACGGCCAGGGTGCGGCACAGGTCGTTCCCGGTGCCCAGTGGCAGGACCGCCAGTGGGGTCTTCGAGCGGACCCGCATCAGCCCGTTGACGACCGCGTGGACGCTCCCGTCCCCGCCGGCCACGGCCACCAGGTCGTACCCGCCCCGGGCGGCCTCGGCGGCCATTTCGACCAACTCGTCGCCGGACCCGGGTTCGAGCACGGTGACGCCGGGGCGACCGAGAAGGAGTTCCCGCAGGAGGTCGAGCTGGCCGGCCGACCCGGCCCGCGGGTTGAACAGAACGCACGCCCTCACCGTGATCCCTCCCGGCGTCGGCCCCGGAGTTGCAACAACGGTTCCCGTCCGCGGACTCGGAGGGGAAAGATATGGATCGTACACCGACTGACCCGGCCCGGGGGGCGAGGGATCCCGGCGGGGCACACGCGAAGGGATTCACGGCTGAACAGGGGGACGGCCCGGACGTACCGGCCGACGGCCCGCTGCCGCTGGCCGACGCCCCGCCCGGGGCGGCCGTTCACCAGGCCGAGAAGGACAGCGGGACGCAGCCGACCGGGAGGACCGAGCCGGGGATGTACAACCCGAACGACACGATGCTCGGGGCCGGGTGAGCGTCACCCGGCAGTGCCAATGGGCAGTAATCCGGATGGCGGTTTTGTCCCCCCTTGTGGGGGAGGGTTAGGGTGGGGGGTCACGACCCCCTGCCGGTCCGGCATCTCGGAAGTGGGGTTAAGCGCCGACCCCCACCCTAACCCCTCCCCCACAAGGGGGAGGGGACAAAGCCGACACACTACCCGCCGGTGAGGTACCGCTTGAGCTGCTGCACCAGGTTCTTCATCACGAACCCCTGCTGCGGGCACACGTCCACCCGCACCCGGTACGCCTCCAGCGTGTCGGCCATGACCGGGCCGACCGCCGCGACGACCGTCCGGTCCAACCCGGCCCGTAGCTGGGCCTCCGTACCCCGTTCGGCGGCCACCTCGAACAGCCGGTCCACCTGCGGGGAGCTGGTGAAGATGATCGCCGCCAGTTCGCCGGCCGCCAGTCGGCCGATGAGGGCCGCCACCTGGTCGGCGTCGGCGGCCGGGGCGTAGACGTAGGGGAGGACGGTCTCGACCGCCCCCCCGGCCCCGCGGAGGAAGTCGACCAGTTCCAGCTTGTCCGGGGCGTAAAGCTGGACACCGACTGTCGCCCCATTCAATTGCTCAGCCTTCAAGGCGGTGATGACGCCGGGAGTGGTCGCTGGGCTGGCGACCGCGTGCGGGGTCAGCCCGAGCGCCTTCAATTCCTTGACCGGCTTCGGCCCACGGGCGACCAGCTTCACCCCGCCGAGCGCCGTCACCACCTCATCCCGGGTGGCGTCCCGTTCGGCCTGGGCCAACAGCCGACGAACCCCCTCCCCGGTGAGGAAGATCACCCACCCGAACCGGCCGGCGGTCAGGTCCGCGAGCCACACCCGGACCGGGGCCGGGTCCGGGGCGTCCAGGATGCTGACCATCGGGCAGCGGACCGGCTCCGCCCCTTCCCGGGCGAGCAACTCCGCCAACTCTTCGAGTTGCCGGCCTTCGGCCAGGGCGATCCGCCGGCCGGCGAGTGGCAGGGACATGTCGGCGGGTTCCGCGGGTCAGTTGTTCACCGTCACCGGGATCGGCACCGGCTGGGGCACCGGCCGCCGCCCGACGACGAGATCGGCGCTGAACCATACGGTACTGGCCACCGTCAGCGCCAGCAAGGCGCTGAACGTGCTCCCCGGGACGGCCGCCCACGCGAGCGGCAGCAGCACCCCGCCGAGCGCCCCGAGCAGCCCGACCAGCCCGCCGACTGCCCCCACGTCCCGCGGGAAGTAGTCCGGGATCATCTTGTACACGCTCGCCTTGCCGACCCCCATCCCGGCCCCGAGCACGAACAGGGCCGCCGTGAACGCCCACACCCCCAGCCCGAGCGGCAGGGACAGCACCACCCCGCTGGCGAGCATCGCCCAGAAGACGGCGTGCATCACCCCCTTCGGCCCGAACCGGTCGGACAGCCAGCCGCCGACCGGCCGCAGCAGGCTGGCCGGGAACACGTAGCAGACGGCGGCCAGGAAGCCGATCCACTTGTTGAGGGTGCCCAGTTCCGCTTCGGCCCCGGGGTGGGCGGCCAGGTACGCCTTGTAGGCGTCCCCTTGCAGGATCTTGATAGTGCCGAAGTCGGCGACGACCGTCTCGCTCAGCCCGATCTGCCGGGCCAGGTCGCTGCCGTACACGTCGTAGTAGAACTTCGGCAACACCCCCGACAGGGCGACGTACGCGCCGAACACGACGACGTAGTGCAGGCTGAACTCCCACACTCTCGGGTGCCGCAACGGGGCGAGCATCTCCCGGAACTCCCGGCCCTTGGCCGGGGTGCGGTCCGGGGCCGGGGCCAGGAACCAGACGGCCGCCGCCATGAGGACCAACAGCCCGGAGTACAGCACCGGGATGAACCGCCAGCCGCCGGGCACGACCCCGCTGGCGAACCCCGCGGCCGGCACCGCGGCGATCATGAACGGTCCGACCAGCTTGGTCACGCTCGCCCCGACGTTCCCTGCCCCGAACACCCCGAGAGCCAGCCCCTGCCGGTCCTTCGGCCACCACGCCGCGTTCCAGGCGATGCCGGCCGAGAACGAGTTGCCGGCGATCCCGTACAGGGCGGCACAGACCAACAACTCCTGGTAGCTGGTCGCCCGACTGACCCAGAACGTCGGCACCACGGTCAGCAGCAAGAGGGCGGTGAACACCTTCCGCCCGCCGAACTTGTCCGCCCAGATGCCAAGGTGGAACCGGCCGAGCGACCCGGCCAGGACGGCCGCGATGGTCAGGTTGTACAGCTGGTTGTTGGTCAGCCCGAGGTCTTTGCTGATCGGGATGCCGAGCATGCCGAGCATCAGCCAGACGGCGAACAGCAGGGTGAACGCGACGGTGGACAGCACCAGCACGCGGAGTCGGGGGCCGGCGTCGGAGTCGGCAGGCGGCATCGGTGGAGAACCTTTCGGTAACGGGCGTTAAGCGGTGACTTCCGATTTGGCGTGCGACAGGATCAAGCCGGCCAGTTGGCCGCGGCACGACCCGCACCCGGTCCCGGCCCGGGTGGCGTCGGACAGGGTGGCGAGCGACGTACACCCGCCGCGGATCGCCTCGACCAGCGCGGACTCGCGTACGTGGTGGCAGTTGCACACCTCGGGGTCGGCCGCCGCCGCGACCCCGCAGCCGGTCGGGGTGGCGAGCACATCCAGCCTGTTGGTCGGGAGCGGGTCGCCGCGGTCGAACAGCTGGATGAGGCCGGGGGCGGCGTCGGCGTCCCCGACCAGCATCGCCCCGATCAGCTTGCCGTCCCGGACGATCAGCTTGCGGTAGACGCCCCGACGGTCCTCGACGATTTGCACAACCTCGTCGGCGTCCGTCTCCGGTTCGGTGACGCCCATCGCCGCCACCTCGACCCCCATCACCTTGAGCCGGGCGTACACCTTCGACCCGCGATACCGGCTCTTCGGGTTGGCCCCGGTGAGTACGTCGGCCAGCACCGCGCACTGGTCCCAGATCGGTTGCACCAGCCCGTACACCTTGCCGGCGTGTTCGGCACACTCACCGACCGCGTACACCCCCGGCACCTGCGTCGCCAGCACGTCGTTCACCAGTACGCCGCGGTTGACCGGCACCCCGCTCGCTTTCGCCGCCTCGGTCCGGGGGACGATGCCGCAGGCCAGTACCACCAGGTCCGCCGGCATCACCTCGCCGTCGGTCAGCCGCACGGCCTCGACCCGCTGCCCGCCCTGCACCGCCGCCACGCTCACCCCGGTGCGGACGAAGATGCCCATCCGCTCGATGGCCTTGCGGAGCATCGCCCCGCCGGCCGGGTCGAGCTGGGCGTTCATCAGGTGCGGGGCCAGGTGGACCACCGTGACGTGTAGCCCCAGGTCGCACAGCGCCTTCGCCGCCTCAAGGCCCAACAGGCCGCCGCCGACGACGACCGCGCTCGACAGCGGCCGGGCGAACCGGCGGATGGTCAGGCAGTCGTCCACCGTGCGGAACACGAACACGCCCGGAAGCACTGGGGCCGGCGGTTTCTCCACGCCGGAAATGGGCGGAACGAGCGGCTTGCTGCCGGTGGCGAACACGGCCACGTCATACGGGTGGTCATCGCCGGCCGCCGTCACCACCTTGCGGCCGACGGTGTCGAGCTGGGCCACCTGTACCCCGGAGTGGAACCGCACCCCGCGCTCGGCGTACCAGGCCCGGGGCTTGAGGGTGATCTCGTCCGGCTCGCCGCCGGCCAGCACCCGGCCGAGCAGGATGCGGTTGTAGCACCCGTGCGGCTCCTCCCCGTACACGCTCACGTCCAGCACCCGGCCAGCGCGTCGGCGGGTCAGGTCGTCCAGCAGCTTGCCGGCGGCCATCCCGTTGCCGACGATCGCCAGCCGCTTCTTAACCACGGGAACATCTCCGTCTTGTGTCTTGCCCTCTCCCCTTGGCGGAGAGGGCGGGCCGGGTGAGGGTCGGGACTTCGACTCGCTTCAGCAACTGCGAAGGATGAGCTCGACCCCTCCCCCGGCCCCTCTCCCCAAGGGGAGAGGGGAGGAAATCACGGCGGTCGCACCCCGGCGATGCGGACCGCCGCCAGCTTGAACTCGGGCATCCGGCTGGTCGGGTCGAGGTGGCCGCTCGTGAGCCGGTTGGCCGCGTCCCGGCCGCCCCAGTGGAACGGGGCGAACAGGGTGTCCGGGCGGATGTCCGGCGTCACCTCGGCGACGAACTCGGTCTTCCCCCGCCGGCTCTCGACCAGCACCCGGTTGCCGGTGGCAATGCCGTGCCGGGCGGCGAGGCGTGGGTGGACTTCCAGCCGGGGGAGCGGTTTGGCCTTCCGCAGCCGCTCGACGATGCGGGTCTGGGCGCCGGAGTTGTAATGCTCCTTGTACCGCCCCGTCGTGAAGAACAGCGGGTAGTCGGCGTCCGGCTCCTCGCCGGCCGGGCGGTGCTCGACGGCGAAGAACTTCGCCTTCCCATCGGCGTGGGCAAACCGGTCGGCGAACAGCCGCGGGGTGCCGGGGTGGTCCTCGCTCGGGCAGGGCCAGTGGACGCCGCCCCGTTCGTCGATCTTGCGGTAGGTGATGCCGCTGTAGTCGGCCAACCCGCCGGCGGTCGCCCGGCGGAACTCCTCGAACACCTCGCCGGTGGTGAAGAAGTGGAACTTGTCCGCGTGCCCGAGTCGGTCGGCCAGTTCCCGCAACACGTCGATGTCGCTGCGGGCGCCGCTTGGCGGCCGGGCGACCGCCCGCCGGCGGATCACTCGGCCTTCCAGGTTGGTCAGCGTCCCGTCCTCCTCGGCCCACTGGAACACCGGCAGGAAGGCGTGGGCGTGGGCGGACGTGTCGGTGTGGAAGGCGTCGCACACGGCCAGCAGGTCGAGCGACCGCAGCCGGCCGTCGATACGGGACAGGTGCGGGGAGGCGACGGCGACGTTCGACCCCATCACCAGCAGGCTGCGGATGCCGCCGTCCGGACCGAGCGAGTCGAGCAGCTCGAACGCGCTCTTGCCCTTCCGCGGCAGCGACGCCGGGTCGACGCCCCACACCTTCGCCACGGCTTCGCGATGAGCGTCCACCTCGATCAGCCGATAACCGGGCAATTGGTCGGCTTTCTGCCCGTGTTCCCGACCCCCTTGCCCGTTCCCCTGGCCGGTCAGGCAGCCGTACCCGCTGTGCGGCTTGCCCGCAAGCCCCAGAGCCAGTGCCAGGTTGATGAAGGCGTGAACCGTGTCGACGCCCTTGCTCTGCTGCTCCGGCCCGCGGGCGGTTAGGACCATCGCCGATTTGGCGGTCGCCAGCCAGCGGACCGTTTGCCGCAACTGCGACTCGGGGATGCCGGTGAGCCGTTCGACCCGGGCCGGGTGGTACGCCAGCACCGCCCGCAGCACCGCCTCGAACCCGACGGTCCGCTCGGCGATGTACGCCGGATCACACCGCCCCTCTTCGATCGCGATATAGAGCAGCCCGTTCGCCAGGGCCAAATCGGTGCCGGGGGTGACTTGCAGGAACAGGTCGGCGGTCCGAGCCGTGGCGGTGCGGCGGGGATCGACGACGATCAGCTTGCCGCCGGCCCGCTTCTGCCGCTCGAACCACTGCATGATCGGCGGCAGGGTGTCCGCCGCGTTCGACCCGACCAGCAGCACGCACTCGGCCTGCTCGATGTCGGCCACCGGGAACGGCAGCCCGCGGTCGATGCCGAACGCCCGGTTCGAGGCGGCGGCCGCGCTCGACATGCAGTACCGGCCGTTGTAATCGATCTGGGCAGTGCCCAGGGCCACCCGGGCGAACTTGCCGAGCAGGTACGCCTTCTCGTTGGTCAGCGCCCCGGACCCGAACACCCCGTTGGCGTCCGGCCCGTACCGGTCGCGGTGCAGCCGCATCTTGTCCGCGACGAAGTCGAGGGCCGCATCCCAGCCGGCCGACTGCCACTCGTCCGACGGCTTGTCCCGCAGCAACGGGGACGTGACCCGCTGCGGGTGCCCGAGCAGGGCCGCGGACGACCACCCCTTGATGCACAGTTGGCCGTTGTTCACCGGGAAGTCCGGGTCGCCCCACACCTTGGCCGCCCCGGTGCTCGGGTCGTCCCCCATCAGCACGCCGCACTGGTACGCGCAGTACGGACAGTGGGTGCGGACGCCGAACCCGGGCGACTGGTCGGCGAGCGGGATGCGGGCGGTCGTGGTCACCGTCGTCCTTCAGAAATGGCCCGCTGATGACGCAGACTTCGACGCAGACGAAAACCAGATCGGTAATACTGTTCTCAATCCGGTTTTCGTCTGCGTCGAAGTCTGCGTCATCAGCGGGCCATGTTTGATACTGTGACATGTACGGCCCCGTCCCGGACCTCGACCGGGTACGTCCCGATCCCGCACGCCGCCGGCTGGTCGCAGTCACCGGTCGTGGCGTCGTACCGGAAGGCGTGCATCGGGCAGACCACCTGCTCGCCGACCAGCATCCCGTCGGCCAGCGGCCCGGCCTTGTGCGGGCACAGCCCGTCCACCGCGAACACCGCCCCGGTGCGGCTGCGGAACACGGCGAGCAGCTTGTCCCCCACCCGGAACGACCGCCCCAGCCCGGTGGCGATGTCGTCCAGCTTGCACAGCTCGATCCGGGTCAACGTTGCGACTGACATTTCTGCTCCTCGTTCCCACGCTCTGTGTGGGAACGGTTCTTTTGCACGCTCTGCGTGCAGTTGTCCAACTGGACGCAGAGCGTCGAAGAGAGCGTTCCCACGCAGAGCGTGGGAACGAGGGGATGGCGGGTCAGGCCATCGGCAGCGGGATCGCCTTCGCGTCGTCGAACTGGCCGGCGAACGCCGGCGTGTCCCGCTCCAGCCACGGGTCCACGTAGGCGGCGATCGTCTTCTCCACCTCGACATCCAAGTCCGCACAGATGCCGAGCGAGTCCTCGACGATGACCTGCTTCAGCTTCTCGACCCCGACCCGCGGGACGAAGTCGTAGGTCCGCTCCAGCCACTTGGCGTTGTCGCGGTAGTAGATGAGGAACCGGCCGATGACCTGGAGGGCTTCCGCCTTCGTCTTCACCCGGCAGAGCACGTCGGTCTTGCGGACGTGCGCTCCGGCCGCCCCGCCGACACTCACCTCCCACTCGCCACCCTCGGTCGCCACCACACCGACGTCCTTGACCGTCGATTCGGCACAGTTCCGCGGGCAGCCGCTGACGCCGAGCTTCACCTTGGCCGGGAACTCGAACCCCTGGAACCGCTTCTCCAGGTCGATGCCGAGGCCGGTGCTGTCGTTCGTCCCGTACCGGCAGAACTCGCTGCCGACGCACGTCTTCACGGTCCGCAGCGCTTTGGTGTAGGCGTACCCGCTCGGCATCCCGAGGTCGGCCCACACCTTCGGCAAGTCCTCCTTCTTGATCCCGAGCAGGTCGATCCGCTGGCCGCCGGTGTACTTCACCATCGGCACCTGGTACTTCTTCGCCACCTGGCCGATGCGGATCAGTTCGTCCGCCGTGGTGACGCCGCCGTAGGTCCGCGGGACGACCGAGAACGTGCCGTCCTTCTGGATGTTGGCGTGGACCCGGTCGTTGATGAACCGGCTGTCCCGCTCGTCGATATACTCGCTCCCCCACAACCCCTTGAGCATGGACGCCAGGCCGTTGCGGCTCTTCTCGTCGTCCCCGGTGCCCAACTCCCGCAGCACCGCCGACACGCTCTTCAGCTCTCGCCGTTTCACCTCGGCCACCAGCGTCGGCTTGTCCAGCGGCACCGCGGCGACGTACCACGACTCGGACGGGTCGGCCTTCACCCCGCCGGCCACCGCCTCGATCAGCCCCTTGACCAGCTTCTTGCAGGAGCCGCATCCGGTCCCCGCCCGGGTCGCCTTGCCGACCGCCGGGACGGTACACTTGCCCGCCTTGATGGCGTCGCAGACAGCCTTCTTGCTCACCCCGTTGCAGTCGCAGATTTGGTGCGAGTCCGGCAGGTCGGCGAGCGACGTTTCCTTCTGATCGGACGCAGCGGTGAAGAACAGTTCGAGCCGCCGCTCGGGGACCGGGCCGCCGGAGTGGAACAGCCGCATCAGGTCGTCCGCCGGGCCGAGGTCGCCGAGCAGGCAGGCGGCGCTCACCGCCCCGTCCCGGACGATCGCCTTCCAGTACACCTGCCGGGCCGGCTCGGCGAACTGCACCACCTCGTCCGTCGGCTTCAGGTCCGCGATCCGGCCCATGCTGGCCAGCTCGACCCCCATCACCTTCAGCTTGGTGGCGATCTTCGACCCGGTGTACGTGGCCGTCGCGTCGGCCGCGGTCAGCACCTTGGCCAGCACCTTGGTCTGTTCCCAGATCGGAGCGACCAGTCCGTACACCATGCCGCGGTGCTGGGCGCACTCGCCGACCGCGAACACCGCCGGGTCGTCGGTCCGCATCTGGTCGTCGATGACGATACCGCGTTCGACCGCCAGCCCGCACTCCTTCGCCAGATCGCTGTTCGCCCGGATGCCGGCCGAGATGACCACCATGTCCGCCTGGACTTCAGACCCGTCGGCAAACCGGACCGCCTCCACCTTCTGGTAACCGAGGATTTCGGACGTGCTGCTGCCGGTACGGACGGTGATGCCGAGCTTCTCCACGGTCTGCTGAAGGACTTTGCCGCCGGCCTCGTCCAACTGCACGCCCATGAGCCACGGGCCGACCTCGACGACGGTGACTTTCACGTCATGCGTCATCAGCCCCTTGGCCGCTTCCAGCCCGAGCAGGCCGCCGCCGATCACCACCGCCGTCTTGCACCCCTTGGCGTAGTCGGCGATGTGCCGGCAGTCGTCCAGGGTGCGGAAGACGAACACCCCGCGGAGGCTGGTCCCCTGCACCGGCGGGACGAACGGCTTGCTGCCGGTGGCGAACACCAGGTAGTCGTAGGGGGCGGTGCGGTGGCCGGCGGTGACGGTCTTCTTCGCCCGGTCGATGTGTGACACCCGGTGCCCGGCGTGCAGTGTCACCCCGTTGTCGTCGTACCAGGCGAGCGGGTTGAGGAAGATCTCCTTGGCGTCCTGCGACCCGTTCAGCACGTTCGACAGCAGGATGCGGTTGTAATTGCCGTAGGGTTCGTCGCCGAACACGGTGATGTCGAACCGGTCCGGGTCGGCGGCCAGCACGTCCTCGACGAACCGGGCGCCGGCCATCCCATTGCCGACGACGACCAGCTTCGGCCTGTCCGGGTACATCGGGCGGATCACGCCGGCACTCCCGACGGGTACGGACCGGTAGCGGAGCCACAATTAGTGGCCGACCAACGGCACGAGGGAAAGGGGAACGGGGGCCGGCTTAAGCAGGTGCCGTGCCAGATACGGAGGCAATTCCAGCAGCCCGCCCGGTCGGGGTTTAACTCGTTGACCAAACTAGACTTGAGAACAGGGACGAGCGAATCGAATGTGACCGGGCTGTCAGGCAGCGTGCCCAGCAGACGGGCACGTGCCGGGATCACCGTGCCGCGACTTCCCGCAGCGACTCGGTTTATGCGTCATCGCATCCGGGTGAGCGAGTCCGTGATCCGCCTCTCGATCCCCGCGGCCCACGGGCCGGGCCGCCCGTAATAAACCATCGCCCCGCCCCCCTCATAACCGCCCTCGGCCAACACCCGCTCGGACGGGATATACGCCATCACGTCGTTGGCGTACCCGGACACCCACACCGGCCCGGGACCGAGGTCGCGGGATAATCGGAGTGAATAGTCGACCACCACCTCGCCGCCGAGTAACGCCCACGTCACGCGGTCCCCGAGCTTCCACACCTGCACCGGGTACGGGTAGCTTGCCGGCACCGGCTGGCCGCCGTCGACCCCGGCGAGCAGATCCTTCGCCCGGGCGGCCACGTACTTGTTCTTGTCCCTCAGGTCGGCCTGCAGTTCGTCCCGTGTCGGCACCTTCGCGAACGGCAGGTCGATCTCGGCGTAGCGGCCGGACCACTTGCCCTTCACCGAAGGGGTCGGTTCGCCCAGCACGTCCGTCACCGCGGCGGCGAGTTGCCGACCGTACCCCTTCGCCAGCTCGACCGTCCGCCGGGGGAGCGGGTTCTGATCCGCCCCGCACCCGGCCACGAAGACGGCCACCGCCCCCGGGTTGGCCGCCTCAAGCTCGGCGACCGCGTACCCGGGGTAGTCGCCGCACCACTTGAGGAAGTCGAGGGTGGTGGCGTGACAGGCGTACCCGAACACCACGCCGCGGAGCTTGCCGTCCGGCCCGCGGGCGGCGAGCACCGGCACCCGGTGGTCGGTCGGCCCCTGGAGCGGGGTGCCGGCGGCCCGGAGTTTGGGAACCTCTGCCTCCTTGTTCGCCCGCCGGTTGACCGCGAACGACGCCGTTCCCTCGGCGAAATGCAGCGTCACCGGGCGGAGGTCGGCGACGGCCGCATCGACCGCCGCCAGCACCTTGGCCGGCAAGGCGGTCGTGTACTCCCGGACCCGCTCGGCCTGGCCGGCGTCCAGGAAGTACATGCTCCGCAGGGTGGTGCCGACGACCGGCCCGCAGTGGGTGTGCGTGACCGTCAGGGCGACCGCCTCTCGCGGCAGGCCGTGTTTCTCCCGGATCCGTCGGGCGACGAGCTGAGACAAGTCCCGGTCGATGCCGACCAGGTCGAGGGCGACCAGCACGAACCGCTTGCCGGCCGGGTCGGCGAACGCGGCCGCCCGGGCGTACAGGTCGGTTTCGGTGCCGGCGGCCGGGGCGGTGCGGGCGGCGTACCCGGCCATCCACACCGGCCGCTCGGGGGTGATCTTGACCGCCGCGAACCCGGCCTGCCAGCCGGCGTCCGGGGCGGCGAGTGTCAGGGCGGCGGCGAGGAGGAGGGTGGGCATCGGGCACCGTGGGGGGGTGAACCGCCGATCATACCCCCCGACCTGCGCCCGGTCGAGTGCCTCAGCCCCGGGCCGCGTGGACGGCGGCGGCCGGGGCGTACGCCCGGTCGAAGTCGCCCCGCAGGGCCTTCAGCGCGTACCGCTCCCGGTCGATCTCCGACTGGGTCCGCACCCCGAGCCGGCGGAACACCGGGAGCGGCGGGCACCACCCCTGGACCGCGTGCTGGAGCAGGAACCCGGCCACCGCGGCCGGCAGCAGCACGAACCGGCGGTCCACGAACGCGGCCAGCCCGCACCCGACCAAGGCGACGGTCGCCGCGTTCGCCTCCAGCGTCCGCTCGATGTCCCACTCCCGGTCGAGCTCGTCCAGCCGGCGGGCGATCGCCCCCGGCCCGCCGGCGCTCGCCCGCCGGACGTTCGCCTTGGTCTGCTCGAGGATCGCCCGGTTCACACTGTCGGCGGTGTTGTCCGGGACTCGCCGGCTGGTCGGCGGGGTCATGTCGATACTCCCTGGTCTTGGGGTTGTGAGAACCGCACCCACTGCCGCAGAACCTCGGCCACGCTCCACGCCTGGGCCGCGCACCCCCGCGGGGTGTACGGCGGCTCGGCGTCCGTGATCTCGCTGATCGTGCCGACGCACGCCTCGTCCAGATGACCGGCGAACCCGTGTAGGAACCGTCGGCCGTCCTCCGCCCGGTCCGGGTAGGTCTTGGCCCAGGCGTCCAGGAACGGGCCGATCAGCCACGGCCAGACGGTCCCCTGGTGGTAGGCCGCGTCCCGGCTCCGAAGGTCGCCGAAGTACCGGCTCTTGTAGTCCGGGCTGCCGGGGGCCAGGGTCCGCAGCCCGTACGGGGTGAGCAACTTCTCCTGGCACACGTCCACGACCGGCTTCCACCGCGGCTCGTCCAGCACCGGGTGCGGCAGGGCGATGGCGAAGAGCTGGTTCGGCCGGCAGGAGGCGTCGTCCCCCCCCTCCCCGTCCACCACGTCGAACAGCATCCGCTCCCGGTCGTTCCAGAACCGGCGGTTGAACGCCTCCCGACACCGGTCGGCCGCCTCGGCCGCCGGTCCCGGCTCCCCGCCGGCCTCCCGCTCCCACCCCTCCAGCAGCCGGGCGGCGTTGTACCACAGGGCGTTGATCTCGACCGCCTTGCCCCGCCGCGGCGTCACCACCCAGTCCCCGACCTTGGCGTCCATCCAGGTGAGCTGATACCCCTCCGCCCCCTGCCGCAGCAGCCCGTCCGCCGGGTCGACGCCGATCCCGAACCGGGTGCCCTTCAGGTGGTGCCGGAAGATGTCCCGGAACACCGGCAACAGTTTCCCGAGCGTCTCCCGGTCGTCCGTCACCTGGACGTACCGGTGGACCGCCTGGAAGAACCACAGGGTGGCGTCGGCCGTGTGGTAGACGCCCTGTTGAGCGCGGTCCGGGAAGTAGTTCGGGATCAGCCCGTCGCGGACGTTGGCGGCGAACGTCCGCAGGATGAACCCGGCCTCCGCGTGCCGGCCGGTGGCCAGGGTCAGCCCGTCCAGGCTGATCATGGTGTCCCGGCCCCAGTCGGTGAACCAGTGGTAGCCGGCGATCACCGTGCGGGGTTCGTCCCCGGCGGCGTGGGCCGTGGCGGCGGCGGCCGGCCGGCTGGCCGGCTCGATGATGAACTGGTCGGCGGCCAGGACCAGCTCGGCCCCGAACCCGGACCGGGCGGCCGGGGCGGCGATGGCGGTCAGCCGCCGGCGGCGTTCCAGCTCGATCTCCCATGCCTCGGCCGGCGGCAGGGCCAGGATGTGCGGCCACTGCTCGGTCGAGGCGGTCAGGCTGACCTCCCGGCCGGGGGCCAGCCACGTCCGGAAGAACCCCGGGCTCCACAGGCTGCCGACCCCCTCGTACCCACGGCTCTCCTCCACCCGGTAGAGGATTTCCGGCGACTCCACCCCGTCCAGGGTGAGGGCCGGGCGGTCCCCCTCCACCCACAGCCGGAGGGTCGGGAACTCTCCTTGACGAGCGGTCAGCTCGTACCGACCGCCGGCCGCGGTCAGCGTGTACGGGCCGGGGTCGCGGGTGCTGACCGGGTCGTCGTGCCCGCGGAAGTGGATGGACGGCCGCAGCTTCAGCCGCACCGGCCCGGGTCCGTCGACCAGGGTGTACCGGACGTGGACGGTGTTCCGCAGGTGCGGCAGGGACACCCGCTTTTCGATCACGTGCCCGTGGGCCTCATACCGCCACACCGGCAGCCCGAGTTCGAGCCGGAACTCGGCGAGGGCGTCCGCCCCGCGAAGTTCGAGTTCGCCGCCGGGCCGCTCGCTCCCGCCGACCCCGGTCTCCGTCCAGTCGGAGAACCGGAAGGATTCGGTCAGGTGGTTGAGCATCATCAGCCGGCCGAGCGGGGCCGGGTGCGCGGCGATCAGCAGGCCGTGATACCGTCGGGTGGCCGCCCCCGCCAGCGTCCCGCTGGCGTACCCGCCCAACCCGTTGGTCACCAACCACTCGCGGTCGATCAGTTGGGTCGGGTCAGCTCCGCCTCGTTGCCAACGGATCGAGCGGACGAAGTCCTGACTCATGGGCGGCTCCGGAGGTCGTCGTACCTCGGACGGGTAGCAACGGTCGTGCCCGTGCCATTAACCGCTTCAGTTGGGCCTGGAACGTGTCAGCGACCGGGAAGTGTTCTGCTCAACACCGCGAGCCAGAGTACGCCGTTTCCGGTTCGCCCCGGCGGCGGAAGGCCGATTTCGGCGCGGTATACGGTTTGCCTTTTCGTTGCCTGCCTACCGGAGAGCTGAGGTATGAAACCGACCGACCACACCGAACGCGACGATAGCCCGACGGTACAGAACTCCGAGCGGAGTGGGACCGCGGCCGGTCCCACCTCCCGCCAACTTGGGCCGCAGAACGACCCGAGCATGCGGGACGGCAACTCGTCCCACGGCAACCCGTATGAGACCGAGCCGGACGTGGCGAGTACCGACACCGATGTCGGCGACATGAGCGACGTGCTGGACGACGAGCCGCCGGACGGGGTCGGCGACGGCGACCCGATGGAAGACGTCGTGGACGACGAGCCGGACCCGGCGGACGTGGCCGAGGCGGCGGAGGACGAGGAACTGCCGGCCGAGGAACTGATCGCCGCCGACGAGCGGGACATGCACGACCTGGAACGGGCCGGCCCGTCGGCCGCCGAGCGGGCCGCCCACGAGCGGACGGACGCCTCGGCCGAGCGGGTGATGGGCGGGCGCCCGGTGACCGACCGCGGGCCACCGCTCCCGGACTACCCGGACCTCACCGTCCCGCAGGTGATCGACCGGCTGGGCGACCTGTCGGACGACCAGGTGCGGGCCGTCCGGGAGTACGAGCGGACCCACCGCAACCGCAAGACGCTCCTGGACCGGCTGGACCGGCACTTGAGCGGGACCGGCCGCCGACAGACCGCCCGCAGCGGCTAGTGACACTGATTTGCGTAGGGTGCGTTGAGGAGGCTTTGCGACGAAACGCACCGGCCCGGCAACGACTTCGGCCCCGGGGCGGAGGCCCGGCGGTGCGTTTCGCAGAGCCTCAACGCACCCTACAAGAGCCGACCCGGCAACCGCGTACCCCCCCGACCCCCGCCGGTGACACCGGACGGGGGTTCTCGTTGGCCCGAACCGGATCCCCTCGGAGGTTTCGCCCATGCGTGTTTGGCCCGGCCGCCCGTACCCCCTCGGCGCCACCTGGGACGGGGCGGGGGTGAACTTCGCCCTGTTCAGCGAGAACGCCGACAAGGTCGAGCTGTGCCTGTTCGACGACCCGGACGCGGACAAGGAGGCCCACCGGATTGAGCTGAAGGAGCAGACCGACCAGGTCTGGCACTGCTACCTCCCGGACTGCCTGCCGGGCCAACTGTACGGCTACCGGGTGCACGGCCCGTTCGACCCGGCCAAGGGGCACCGGTTCAACCCGAACAAGGTGGTGCTCGACCCCTACGCCAAGCTGATCGGCCGGGACGTGCGGTGGGACGACTCGCTGTTCGGATACCAGATCGGCCAGGACGACCTGTCGTTCGACGACCGGGACAACGCCAAGTTCGCCCCGCTCGGGGCGGTGGTGGACGGCGCGTTCACCTGGGGGGACGACCGCCCGCCCCGCACCCCGTGGCACAAAACCCTGATCTACGAGGCCCACGTCAAAGGGTTCACCAAGCTGCACCCCGACGTGCCGGAGAAGCTCCGCGGCACCTACGCCGGGCTGGCGAGCGAGGCGGCCATCAAGCACCTGCTCGACCTGAACGTCACCGCCGTCGAGCTGCTCCCGGTCCACCACAACCTGCAGGACCGGCATCTGGTCGAGAAGGGGCTGGCCAACTACTGGGGGTACAACACCCTGTCGTTCTTCGCCCCGCAGCAGAGCTACGACTCGCCGGGGAACAACCTGAGCGCCGTTCACGAGTTCAAGATGATGGTCCGGGCGCTGCACGCGGCCGGGATCGAGGTCATCCTGGACGTGGTGTACAACCACACGGCCGAAGGGAACCAGATGGGGCCGACCCTGTCCTGGCGGGGGGTGGACAACGCGGCCTACTACCGGCTGGCCCCGGACCCGCGGTACTACATGGACTTCACCGGGTGCGGGAACACGCTGAACATGCAGCACCCGAAAGTCCTGCAGCTCATCATGGACAGCCTGCGGTACTGGGTGACGGAGATGCACGTCGACGGGTTCCGGTTCGACCTGGCGTCCACCCTGGCCCGGGAACTCTTCGAGGTGAACAAGCTCGGGGCGTTCTTCGACATCATCCACCAGGATCCGATCCTGTCACAGGTGAAGCTGATCGCCGAGCCGTGGGACGTGGGGCCGGGCGGGTATCAGGTGGGCAACTTCCCGCCCGGCTGGACCGAGTGGAACGGCAAGTACCGGGACGACGTGCGGCGGTTTTGGAAGGGGGACGGCGGGCTGGCCAGCACCGTCGCGACCCGGCTCTGCGGCAGCCCCGACCTGTACGAGTGGAGCGGGCGGAAACCGTACGCGTCGATCAACTTCGTCACCTGCCACGACGGGTTCACCCTGCACGACCTGGTCAGCTACAACGGCAAGCACAACGAGGCCAACGGGGAGGACAACCGGGACGGGGCGGACAACAACGACTCATGGAACTGCGGGCACGAAGGGCCGACCGAAGACGCCGGAGTCAGCGCCCTGCGGGAGCGGCAGAAGCGGAACCTGCTGGCCACCCTGCTATTGTCCCAGGGGGTGCCGATGCTCCTGGCCGGGGACGAGTTCTGCCACACCCAGCAGGGGAACAACAACACCTATTGCCAGGACAACGAGCTGAGCTGGCTCAACTGGGAGCCGACCGACAGCCAGAAGGGGTTCCACCAGTTCGTCAAGAAGCTGACCCGGTTGTACCGAGAGCAGCCGGCCCTGCGGCGGCGGAAGTTCTTCCAGGGGCGGTCGATCCGCGGGGAGGGGATCACCGACGTGAGTTGGTTCGCCCCGTCCGGCAAGGACATGACCGACGGCGACTGGACCGGGTTCGTCAAGTGCCTGGGCATGCGGCTGGCCGGAGACCTGATCGCCGAGACGGACGAGCGGGGCGAGCCGATTGTCGGCGACACCCTGCTGGTGCTGTTGAACGCCCACCACGAGCCGATCCCGTTCGTCCTCCCGCCGACCAACCCGGAGCACACCTGGGAGCGGGTGTTCGACACCGCGGACGACTCGCTGCCGCCGACCACCACCTTCCCCGGGGACAAGTACGACCTGCGGGACCGCTCGGTGGCCGTGTTCCGCACCATCCCCCGGGCGGCCGACCAGCCGGCCGTGACCGCCGCCCAGGCGGACGCCCTGCGGCGGGACGCGCAGCGGGTGGTCGCCCCGGCCGCGCGACCTGGGGGGTGATTGGCCCGAAACCTAACCCCCCGGCCCCCTTCCCTACGAGGGAAGGGGGAGCCAGCGGGGCGCTCCCACCGCCCGAACTTCTGCTCACCGCCCGGACGCTCACCCCACTCGCTCCCCCTTCCCTCGTAGGGAAGGGGGCCGGGGGGTTAGGTTTCCGCACCGTCACCCAGTCAGTCATCACCGACATCACTGCATAACCCGATGACCCCGATCACGGCCACCTACCGCCTGCAGCTGCACGCCGGGTTCACCTTCCGGGACGCCCGGGGGGTGGTCCCGTACCTGGCGGCGCTGGGCGTCTCCCACCTGTACCTGTCCCCGATCCTGACCGCCCGGCCCGGGTCACAGCACGGGTACGACGTGACCGACCCGTCCGCTCTCAACCCAGAGTTGGGCACGGAGGCCGACTTCCGCGACCTGGTGGCCGCCTGCCGGGAGCGGGGGATGGGCGTGGTCGTGGACGTGGTGCCGAACCACATGGCCCTCGGCCCGGCCAACCCGTGGTGGCGGGACGTGTTCGAGCACGGGCCGTCGTCCCCGTACGCCCGGTACTTCGACATCGCCTGGGACGACCCGCCCCGGCCGGACCTCCGCGGCCGGGTGATGCTGCCGGTGCTCGGGAAGCCGTACTACCAGACCCTGGAAGCCGGCGAGCTGACGCTCGACCTGGCCGACGGCGGATTCGTCGTCCGGTACTACGACTCCGCTTTCCCGCTGGACCCGCGGACCTATGACCGAGTGCTGAAACCGGCGGCGGACCTCTTAGTAGGGTCCGCTGTGCGGACCGAGGGGGGTGCAACGGTCCGCACAGCGGACCCTACACCCGAAGCGACTGCGGAACTCCAGAGCATCCTGACCGCCATCCGCCACCTGCCGCCGCGGACCGAGACGGACGCGGACAGCGTCCGGGAGGGGCGGACGGAGACGGACGTCATCAAGCGCCGCGTCGCCGCCCTGGTTTCGGGCCAACCGGCCGTGGCCGAGGCAGTCCGGCAGACGGTCGCCGGGTTCGGCGGCGGGCCGGACGGGTGGGCCAGGCTCGATGCGCTGCTCGACGCCCAGGCGTACCGGCTCTGCTTCTGGCGGGTGGCCTCGGACGAGATCAACTACCGCCGGTTCTTCGACGTGAACGTGCTGTCCGCCCTGTCGGCCGAGCACCCGGAGGTGTTCGAGGCGACCCACGCCCTGATCCTGCGGCTGGTCAAGGAGGGGCTGATCGACGGGCTTCGCATCGACCACCCGGACGGGCTGTTCGACCCGAAGACCTATCTCGAACGGTTGCAGGCGGCGTGTCCCGGGGTGCCCGTCTGGGTGGAGAAGATCCTCGACCGGACCGAAGCGCTGCCGCCCGACTGGCCGACCGCCGGGACGACCGGGTACGACGCACTCAATGCGGTCAACGGGCTGTTCGTCGACCCGGCCGCCGAGCCCGCCCTGACCCGGACGTTCCGCGAGTTCACCGGCCAGACCGACCCGTTCCCGGAGGTGGTCTACCGGAAGAAGATCCAGGTTCTGACCACGTCTTTTTCCAGCGAGCTGGGGATGCTGGCCCAGCAGCTCGACCGACTGGCCCGGCACAACCGCAAGGCCCGCGACTTCACCCTGAACGGGCTGCGGCGGGCGCTGCGGCAGGTGGTCGCCTGCTTCCCGGTTTACCGGTCCTACCTGGTGGACGGGGTGTCGGACGACGAGGTGAAGCGGGTCCGGCTGGCCGTCCGCCGGGCCAGGCTGCGGGCCGCCACCCTCAGCCCGGCCCTGTTCGACTTCATCCGGGACACGCTCTTGCAGGTGCCCCCGGACGGGGTGGCCGACCCGACGGGTTACGCCGAGGAGCAGCGGCGGTTCGCCGGCAAGTTCGAGCAGGTGACGGCCCCGGTCACGGCGAAGGGGGTCGAGGACACCGCCTTCTACACCTTCACCCGTCTGGTGTCGCTGAACGAGGTGGGTGGCGACCCCGGCCGGGTCGGGTGGGAGCCGGCCGAGGTGCACCGGTTCTTCGCCGACCGGCAGGCCCACCACCCACTCGCCCTGAACACCGGCTCGACCCACGACACCAAGCGGGGCGAGGACGTTCGCGCCCGGATCAACGCCCTGTCCGAGTTCGCCGACGAGTGGCGGGACGCGGTCGCCCGGTGGGCCGCGCTGAACCGCCGGCACCGGACCGAGCTGGAGGACGGGTTCTCCGCCCCCGACCCGGCCGACGAATACCTGCTGTACCAGACCCTCCTCGGGGCGTGGCCGGCCGATGCCGACACCCCGGACGAACTGGCCGTGTTCGCCGACCGGGTGAAGCAGTACATGCGGAAGGCGATCCACGAGGCCAAGGTTCACACCAGTTGGATAAACCCGACCCCGGAGTACGACGCGGCCGTGCAGGAGTTCGTCGGCAAGGCACTCGACCCGGCGACCGGCAGCGAGTTCCTGGCGGACCTCGCCCGCTTCCACCGGCGGATCCTCCGGGCCGGGGTGGTGGACGGGCTAGCCCAGTCGGTGGTCCGCTGCACCGCCCCCGGGGTGCCCGACACGTACCAGGGGACGGAGCTGTGGGATCTGAGCCTCGTCGACCCGGACAACCGCCGGCCGGTCGACTACCGGTGCCGGGAGCGATTGCTGGCCGAGCTGGACCGCACCGAGTTCACCGCCGACTTGCTCAACGACCCGGCCGACGGCCGGGCCAAGCTGTACGTAGTCAGCCGGCTCCTCCGCCTACGCCACGAACGGCGGGAGTTGTTCGCCGCAGGCGAGTACGTCCCGTTGCAAGCGTCCGGCCCTCTGGCCGGCCACGTGTTCGCCTTCGAGCGGCGGTTAGGTGACCGGCGGGCTGTGGTTTTGGTCCCCCGGCTAGCCGGCCGGATGGCCGCCGACCGCTGGCCGGTCGGACCGGCCGTGTGGGGGGACACCATGCTTCCCCTGGCCCCGGGGGCGTGGACAAACGCGATCACCGGGGACCGGGTTCTGTCGGCTGGCGACGGCGTTGCGGTCGGCCGGCTCCTCGACACCGCCCCGGTCGCGGGTCTCCTGACAGACTGACTGGCTGCCGCGGCACCGCCGTTGCAGCCCCACGCCCGGCCTCGCCCCCGGGCCGTCGAGATCTCGCGCCACCACCCTCTGCTCCACGCCCCGGCCGGTCAAGGCCGGCACCGACCCGCCGCCTGGGGCGGTCGGCACGCCTCTCCCTCGCCAGGCCGGAGACCGGGCATGACCGCACTTCTGTTGACCGCCACCTTGCTTATCCAGCCGCCACAGCCGCCGACCGGCGCGGGCGGCAGCCGAGAGACCGGGACCACCGGCCGAAACGTGCCCGACCGCGGGCCGATCGCCCAGCCGGCCACGACGTCGATCGACGGCACCTGGACGGTGGTCGCGTTCGAGCGGAACGGGCAACCGGTCGCCGACACGGCCGGCATGACGGTGACGGTCCGCAACAACGTGGCCACCTTCAGTGGAGGGGGCGGCCGGGACGCTGGGGTGATGCCGATGCGGTTCGCCACCGGCTCGCTGGGGACGGTGATGGTGACGATGGGTGACGGGCCCGGCGCCGCAAGCGGGGCCGGCGGGAACGGGGTCGGTGACGCCGGGAGGGGGCCCAGTGCGGGCACCGGCTCAGGCACGGGCGCCGGCACCGGACAGGGATCAGGCGCGGGGACCGGCGGGTCCCCGACCGGGGCCGGCTCGGCCACGACAGGCGACCGCGGCACGGCCGGACGGATGTCCGCGACCACGGCCGGCGTCCGGACGGGGGTGATGGTGATGACCCGCGACTACGTCGCCCTGAGCGTGTTCGACCGGCCGTCCGTCCTGCCCGGCAGCACCGGCACGGCCGCCGACCGGGCCGTGGGCGGGACCGGGACGACCGGAAGCGGGACCGCCGGCAGCGGGACGGCCGGTGGCCGGACGGACCCGAACGTCCGGCCGGCCGGAGGGTCCGACCGGGACACCCGCGGCGATCGTATGACCGGCGCGAGTGCGGAACGGCCGGCGGTGGTGCTCATCCTACGACGGAGCGGTGACGCCGGGCGGCCCGGCGGCCGGTAACGACACCGCCCCCGCCGGCATGCCGGCGGGGGCGTTCAGCTCCAACCGATCCGCGACCTTACGCCATCGCCGCCTGGCGGTTGACCAGGCTCTCGGCGATCCGGGTCAGCTTCTCGTCGGTCGCCTTCTCCTCGGCCAGGGTCTGCTTGAGCAGGTCGCAGCAGTCCTGCTTGCCGAGCTGCTTGGCCCACTCGCACAGGGTGCCGTAGCTGGCGATCTCGTAGTGCTCCACCTTCTGGGCGCTGGCGATCAGGGCCGCGTCCAGGGCGTCGGACTCGGCGTCCAGGCCCATGACCTCTTCGCCCTCCTCGACCAGCCCCTCCATCGCCTCGCAGGTGTTCCCGTCCAGGTCGATCCCGCACGTCTGGCCGACCTGTTCCAGCCGGCGGATCTGGTTCCTGGTTTCCGCCAGGTGCTGCTCGAACGCGGCCCGCAGCTCGGCCGACTTGGCCGCCTCGGCCATCTTCGGCAGCGCCTCGGCGAGCTGCGTCTCGGCGCTGTAGGTGTCCTGCAGCAGGTGCTCGTACATGTCCTTCAGGGTCTTCGCCATCGGTCGAACTCCAGGGTGAGGGAACGGATCGGGCGACGGTGGTCTGGCAAAGCCCGCGCCACGGCACTCAGCCGGCGGCCGCGGACCGGGGCAATGGGGGCTGGCCGATGGCCGCCGTCTCGTTGTTCGCGGCCGCCGCCCGGTCGCTCAGGGTGGTGACGGCGTCCGGCAGTCGGCCGCGGCTGTCCCGCCCCTTGACCCGGGCCGGCCCGACCCCGCCCGGCTCCGGCAGCACGTACCGGTTGACGAGCCCGAGCACGTCGGCGACCAGTCCGGGGGCAACGGCCTGCGCGATCACCGCCAGCTTGGCCGGCAGGGTGATGACCAGTTCGGCGTCCCCGCGGGCGGTCGCCGCCAGGATTTGCCGGGCGGCGCCCTCGGCACTGACCGACAGGCCGGGGATAGCGTTGCCCGTGGCGAACCAGTTGTACTCCTCCTCGTGCCGGCCCTTGAACTCGGCCTGGAGGTGGCTGCCGGTCCGCATCAGCCCGGGGCAGACGGTGGTGACGGTGATCCCGTGCGGGGCGAGTTCGGCCCGCAGCCCGCTCGACAGCCCGACCTGGGCGAACTTGCCGACCGTGTACGGCAGCAGGTGCGGGACCGCGACCTTGCCGCCGAACGAGGCGACGGTGACGATCCGCCCGGCCCGCCGGGCCTTCATCTCCGGGATGACCGCCTCGCTGGCGAACAGCGTCGCCCACAGGTGGGTTTGCAGCGACCGCTCGTAATCCGCGTGGGTCTGGTGGTCGAGCGGACCGACGCCGATGATTCCGGCGTTGTTGACGAGCACGTCGATCGGCCCGAGCCGCTGCCGGGCGACAGCCACGAACTCGTTCACCCGGTCCTGGCTGGTGACGTCGCACTGGGCGGCCACCACCCGCCCGCCGCGGCCGGACAGGTCGTCGAACGCCCGGCCGAGTTCGTCCCCGTCCCGTCCGCAGATAGCGACCTTTGCGCCCCGGCGGACCAGTTCCCGGGCGAGCACCAGCCCCAGCCCGCGGCTGCCGCCGGTGACGACGCACACCTTGTCCCGGAACGAGTAGCTCCAGCCCTTCAACGTCTTGTACGCCCAGTACCCGCCGAAGCCGGCCAGGGCGAGCGAGGTGAGTCGGTTCATGCCGGCCTCCGGGGTGCGGGCTGGGGTTACTTCTTGCCGAGCCGCTCTTGAAGCTCCTTGGCCATCTCCAGGTGCTTTTGCAGGGTCGGCAGGGCGTCCGCAGCGAACTTCTTCAGCTCCGCCGCCTTGCACTCCTTGCTGGCCCGGGCGAACAGGGCCACGTCCTCCTCGTGGTCCTCGACCATCTGCTTGACGTAGGCCCGGTCGAACGCCCGGCCGGACAGCCCCTTCAGCCGCTCCACCACCCGCGCGTGCTTGTCGGTCATCTCCTTCGGCTCGGGCCGGTCGAGCTTGCGGGCGACGGCGGCCAGTTGCTTGTTCGCCTTGGAGTGGTCCTTCACCATCATTTCGCCGAACTTCTTCACCCCGTCGTCCGCCGCTTTCGCCCCGGCCACCTTGCCGAGTTCCACCTCCATCAGCCCGCCGCTGCCGGCCATGACGATGAACTTGTTGTCCGTCAGCGGCTCGCCCTTCGGCGGCTGGCCGACGGCCGCCCCCATCAGCCCACAGGCCAGGGACAGAAGCCCGGCCCCGCGAATCACGCTGCTCATACGTTCCCCCATCCGGAATGCTGGTTCCGACACGGCTGTCGATCAGGGCAATCCGGATGCCACGCATCGAAGGGTAAAAGACGACCGGGGTGGCCTCGGTTGAGGCCACCCCGGC
>JAXMAZ010000047.1:0-31569 GCA_046350115.1 Gemmataceae bacterium | reverse complement strand
TTCTACCGGTAAACACAGCCAACCGGAAGAGCCTCGCTCGATTCTGGTTCTGCTCAGCCGCGGGGCGGTAAGCGGCCAGGAATCGTCGGGCGGCGAACGGCTGACGGCGTGCGAGGGAGAGCGTGAGGGGTGGTTGAACTCCATTCTCATCAACGGCTAGATCGCTCCCGTCGTCCACCAGCGCCGTGAGTGGGCCCGGTTCTGTCTGCTGACGCATAAAGCGATACGGGTCGGTATCGATCGGGCGGGTTGTCTCGATCGACGAAGGCGCCGGCTCAGAAGCCGCGTCTGGCTCTACCAGCCTGACGACACCAGCGAGGATGCTTTGGGCGACGGCGTCGTAAACATCGAGAGGATTCCAGCCGACCGTGCTCCGGGCAGTGTCCGGGTTACTGTACAACTCGTTCGCTAGCAATTGGTTGTTCTCATGGAGGGGGGATGGCCGGGCGATGATCTGGTCCACCTCGTCCCGTAGCATCCGCCTCAGTTGCTCCTCGGCTTCCTTCGGCGACCGGCTCGCCACTGGCCCGTGCGGGAGGGCGTCCGCCACCGCCTTCTCGATCAGCGCCGGGAGTGCCGCCAGTGCTTCCGCTTGAGCGCGTGCCACTTCCGCCCGCACGTCGTCGAGGGTTAACCCGGCTGGCGGCTTGGCGTCGGCTGCGTCCGCCTCGTCGGCTATCCGAAAGACGGCGGCGTGGTTCACTTTCAACGGGAACGGCGATCGGCCTGGTGAAGTGGTGGGGCTTATCGGTTTGGATCGTCTGCGGGCCATGAATTCGGCTCTCTAGGATGTCAACCGGACGGTCATGCGGCCGGGTCGAACCGTGCGTGGCCTTCCAGGACAGTGAACACCATCTCGGCCACTATTGCCCATTGTGGGGGCAGCGGCCTTTCCTCGGCGTATAACGTGGCGAGGTCGAAGGCACTGCGGTCGTCCGCGGGAACCGTTGGGGGCGACCCCGACCAGTGCTCGTATCCGACGTTGAGGGCGTGGGCCACCGCAGTGTCGATCACGCCCTCACTACGAAGCCCGTCGATGATGCACCCACTGCGATCCTCCACACTTATCGGATTCTCAGTCCGGATGTCGATAAAGTCTCTGGTCACCGGCAGGCCGGTGAGTGTCTGCAACAGTACGCGGAACGGAAGGTGACGGGCCTCACGGTAGTTCCGATAGTTCGTCGGGTCCAACCCGAGGGCTTCCGCCTGAGCGTGATTGGTCATGGGATTTCCGACCCAGCCGAGCATGACCAGCCACACCTGCTCGCTCACGTGCTGCTCAATTACGTCGCGGTAAGCGCGGGCGACAGCCCTGGCGAATCCTGATGACATCACCGGCGGAGACTGCGGAACCGGCGGCCCTCCGGGCGGGGGCGGGGGCTGTGGAACCGGAGGGGGGGCCGGACGAGGGGGTGTCCGCCCGGAGGCGGGACGGGTAGGCTTCTTCTTGGCCACAGTGTGCCCGACAGAGGGGGTGCGGTCTGTGTTTCTGACACAATCTAGCCCCCCCGCGGACGCCGAGCAACAGCCTGCTAGCCGATACGCACGTCGTCGGAACATGTCACGAACTTTCCGCCGTGGGCGGTCTTGGCTGACGAGTCAGCTACCATCCTCCCATCGGCTGTTACCGTCGAGATGCCGCCGACGATCTCATCCGGGCGGCCGACGCAGAGAGCGGCATCCCCGACGATCAAAAGCGGGCGGCCGTTCACCAACACGGTCAGGACAGCCGGGGGGGTGGGCAGTCCGCCCGGCCCACCGACGTGCGGCACCGGGCCGGGTTCCTTCTCGGGGCACAGGTGGGCGTCGCCCGCGCGGAGTGCTCCGGGCATGGTTCACGCCTTCTTTTTCGATTGGGGTTTGGGTTGACGACTCTTCCGGTCGGCCGGCTTCTTGGCGTCCGGCGGAGGCGATGGGGCCGCTCCGCCGGGCGGGTTCAGGTGCAATAACGGCTTGCCGTTGACGGTGATGCCGGACGAGTCGAGAACGATGTAGCTGCCGCCGACGACGAACGCGATCCTGGTACCGCCGCGAACGGTGACGGTGTCCGCCGACAGTCCAAACGCCCCGCCCACGGTGCCCGCCCACCCGCCCCCGACCGACCAGTCGGCGTTCCCGCCGATGCTCCAGTTGGCGTTCCCGCCGACCGCCTCGGTGCGGTTGGTGCCGACGCTGGCGTGCCGTTCGCCGCTCACCACCTCCTCGTACTCCCCGCCGGCCCGCACCTTCACCCAGGGGTCGGCCGGATCGCTCTGGAACAGCAGCTCGTGGGCCGGGGTGACGATCCCGCCGAGTAGCGGGTTCGCGGCCGGGCAGAACGGTTTGCCGCCGGGTGGGTCGATCTGCCGTACGATCCGAGGGCGGTCCGGGTCGGCTTCGACGCACTCCACCAGCACTCGCTGGCCGGGGCGTGGGAGGAACTGCGAGTCCTGTTCTCGGGCAAGCGGCACCCACCCGGACGGCGTCTGGGTGCGGTCCAGGTCGAACCGCAGGCGGTAGCGACCGTCCGCGTCCGGCCCGTCGGCGACGGTGGCAGGGGTGACGCCGGGCAGTGGCGGCTTAGCGCGGCGGGGCGGGGCGAACGGGGCGTCGGCCGGCACCGCCTCGAAAGTGTTCGTGTACACCCCGGCCGCCTGGCTCGCCTGGTGGCGGACGGCCGTCAGCCGTAGCTTCACCGGCCTCTTCGACCCCCGGTCGAGCACCGCCGCTACGGTCCCGGCGGCCATTGCCCGCAGGTCGGAGCTCCCCTCGGCGGTGCGGCTGGCGGCCGTCCATACCGCCAGCCGGCGGGCGGCCTGGGCTTTGCCCGCGGTGGCCGTTTCCGCCGTGCCATCCGACTCGTACACCGTGCCAGCGGTGCCGGCCCGGCCGGCCGCCGCCGTCCCGCTCACGGCCGATTCGCCGTCCGCCGACCGGCCAGTGACCACGTACTGCTTCGGTCCCGCCAGCAGCGACCGCCGCAGGTGGCCGACCCGTCCGCCGCCGTCGCCGTCCGGCCCGATCACCCCTATTTGCAGCGGCTCGCCGCCGATGACCGGCAGCCGCTCCGCGCCGGCGGCGAGGTGCAGGATGTGTCCTCCGGCGTCGGCCGTGAACCAGTACTGGTACCCCTCCTCGGCTAGTAGCCGCTCGACGAACTGAAGGTCGGTCTCTCGCAGTTGCCAGCAGAACTCACGGGGGCGGGGGCCGCCATCGGCTGGAAGGTGCCAGCGGTACTTGCAGGCCAGACCGTGCGCGTCCAATACCGCCGACACGATCTCCTTGACCGACTTGCCTGTGTGCAGCCGGGTGTCGGCAGTGTGTGTCAGTTTGTACAAAGTCGGGCGAAGTTCAATTATCACGTGCGGCACCCCGCCCGAGCCAGCCGCGTCGGTCAGGTGAACGCCGAACACCTCGCCGTGGAAGTGACGAACAGCGTCGGCCTGGTGTAACGACGGGCGGACGGCCACCCCGATCGGTTGGCCGATCACCCGCCCGGCGAACTCGTCCAAGTCGAACGCGCTTGAGCGGACCGGCTCCATCTCCAAGTATACCTCGAACGGACCGGACAGCCGTTCGGTGGCGGTCACGCCCACCGTCCGCAGCCCACATCCGACGGGTATGCCAGTCACGCGGATCAGTCCGCGGCTCTCCGAGGCGAGCTTCTTCACAGCGGCCTTCGCCGCCGTCTTTGCCCGCAACGGGATCACTCTTCCGCCCATGGCTCACCTCGGTCCGCCCGGCGGGCGGAGTTTCGGGAAGGGGGGGAACTCCAGCAAGTCGGCCAGATGCCCCTCGGGGAACAGGCTCACGATACCCTGCCGCGCCCGGCTTTGTGGGGTGTGCGGGTTCATGAAAGTGACGTTCGAGGACCGCGGCACTCGTCGGCCCTCCGGGGTGATTTCCGTCCAGTGCGCACGCCAAGCGATCGGCCGCGCCTCGCCCATGTGAAACGCCCCCTTCACGTCCGCCGCCCGGAATACCGCCGTCACACTTGCCTCCACCCCAGTGCCCGCTTGCAGGAGGTCGTCCCAGTGAGCTTCGACGGTGTGGTTGAACGTGCCGCGGTTCATTTTGAAGTTCATGGCCACCAGGTTCTGGGCCTCGTCCGGGGCACCGAACCGCGCGCCGAACAGGTGGCCGGCGTCGTCCCCGCCGAAGTTCTCGTTTAGCGTGCGGTGCGTGGACGACCGGCGGTGGACCTTTACCCGCCCCGGCACCCCGAGCCGGCCGTGTGCGGTCACGCGGATGTAGTCGCCGGCCTTCACGGGCGGGGGGAACACGAACTGGTGTCGCACGTCCGGCAGCGGCACGCTCTTCACCCCCCGCCCGCCGTGCGGTAGCAGTGCCCGCACCCGTTGCTTGACGGTCGCCAGGTACACGCTCCCGCGAGCGGGCAGCCAGTTCAACGCCGCCTCCAGTCGTACCAGGGCCGGGCGAAGGGCGTCGGCTGCCCGGCGGGACCGGGCGAGCAGCGCGGCCGTCGCATCGAGTGTCCGCAAGTATCGCGGGAACTTGCCCGCCTTCGCCAGGTCGCCGACGTAGGGGATGATCCCCAACCCACTGAGGGCGGCGTCGAACCACCGCCCCTGCGAAACCGCCAGCGCCGCCGACGCCCCGTCGCAGAACGGCGTCGGATCGATCAGCCCGCCCAGGTCGAGTGCCATCTCCAGCAACTCGACGCCCAGGCGGGCGAGTTCGGCGTCATCACCGCCAACAGGCACCGGACCCGGCGTCTGCGGGTCGGTCGGCAGCAGAACGACCGGTAGGATCATGACCGTTCCTCCACGGGCGGCCACTCCCGCCAGGTCTCCACGTCCTGACGGTGGGTACCGCGTTCGGGCAGCGGCCACGCGGTCAACCCCGGTGTCGCCCCGACACGGCCCGGCACGCACGCCGGCACCTCGTCCGCCTTCAGCACCAACCGAACGCACAGCCGTACCCCCGGGCCGAGCAGCAACTCGGCCCAGGCGGTCAGATGCTTCCACGCCTCTCCATCCACGGCAGCGAATCCCAGGTACTCGTTCAGCCCGAGCGGGCCGACCCGCAGCCCCGCCCCATCCGGCACAGGTTCGAGCGCGGCCGGCACCCCGAAGTACTCCTCGCACACGGCGGCCAGACCGGCCCCACCGCGGCGGATGGCGCCGGCGGCGGACGCCATGAACTCGACTGGCAACCCGGGGTGCCTCGGCATCCCCGCGCACGCCGCCGCCTCACGGATGAAAGCCTCGCCGGACGGGGCGTTCCGCTCGGCGGCGGCGAACGGGTGAGCGAGCTCCCACACCAGATAACGGGCGAGGGCGGTGTTGGCCGGCATCGTCGTCGGGTCGATCTCGACGCGGGCGGGGGTGGAACGGGTCGGCGGCGTCACCGCCATGCCGCCGGGGCGTTCGGCCGCCACCACTTCCGGCTCACGATCCGGGTCGGCCCGCAGGAGCACGCGGAGCAGTTGGTGAACCTCGAACCGCCCCGGCGACTCGGCCAACAGCCGGCGGGCAGACTTCAATCGGCGAGCGAGCACGGTGCTCATTCCGCACCCCCTTCGGCGAGCGTCACCGACAAGCGGGTTGCGACGGTCGGAGGGGCGAAATGAACTAATGCCCGCTCCAGAACTCCGGCGAACAGGAACCTGACCGCCGGCGTGGCCACACGTGCATCCAGTTCCACCTCGATCGCCACGACCGGCGGTTCGGAGCGGACACGTACCCGCCGCAGTGCGTCCAGCACCACAGCCGTCGGCGGGGGTGTCCGCCGCCCGCCGGTCAGCCCGCCGGCGGCCCGTTCCAACATCGTCTGGAGACCGGCGGTCGGGTCGCCCGTGCTGAACCAGCCGTTCGCCCGCAGCTCCGCCCCCAGCTCGTCCGGCTCGACGGCCGCCGGCAACAGTAGCGGCGACGCCCCGGCGACCACCACCGCCCGCTCCCCGCGGTCGCCGGTCAGCTCCGCCCGCGGCCGCAGGCGGGCGGCGCGTTCGTCGGCCAAGAACAGCTCCACGTTGAGGTGGGTGCCGGTGCCGGTCAGTCCGTCGCCCGGTTGCACCAGCCCGATGGCCGGCGGGCCGCCGGTCGCGTCCGCCATCACGTACTGTGCCGCCGCCACTGCCCGGTGCTTCCACGGGAAACGCCCCCCCAGCCACGGCCGGCACTCCGCCCACTCACCCCGACCCTGGAACGCCTGCACCCGGCCAACTCCCATCACCGTCAGCCCGTCGGGAACCGGCACCACCTCGAACGTAGCGGTCGGTTCGACGGTGACGCTCACCGACTGCGAGCGGCGGGCGACGACCGGCACGCCGCCGAACCGCACGGCATTCGGGTCGATGGCGGTGGCCGGGTTGCGGAGCCGGATGAGGATGTCGAACGTCGGGTCGCCGGGGTCGTCGAACGCGAAGTCGATGCACCCCAGAGCGAACGGGGCGTGGAAGAAGGCGGCCAAGGCGGACCGCCCGCGGCAGCCGAGTGGCGGGGTGGGGAACAGTTCGTCGGCGTGGTCCAGCCCGCGCGGGATCAGCCGCACCGGACGGGTGGTGCCGCCGGCGGTGCGGACCACCGCCTCAGCGTGTTCGAGTACCTCGGCCGCCAGCAGCGGGTCGGTGACGACGAACGGCAGCACGGTCAGCGGGGGACCCGGCTTCCGGGACACCGCCACCTTCACCCCCGACGGGATCGCCTCGGCCGGCGCGCACCGCACGGAGGGCAGGTCAAACGGGAGGGTGGTGAACAGCTCGACCCCGCCGGTGGTGAACAGATGACCGATGGTCAGGTGCAGCGGTTCGCGGCCGGGCTCAACGGCGATGATGGCGACCGGCGGGCGGGCGGCGAGCCGGTCCGGGGCGACCAGGGCGACGTGCCGGCGGGTGCGGGCGTCCAGCGCGGCCGTCAGTTCGCTCCCCAGGGTGGTGAACGGTCGGGGGCGGCGGGCGCGGGTGGGTGAAGCCATCGGTGGTTACTCGGTGGTGGTGAAACGTAGCCCGGCCCCTCGCGGGGCCGGGCAGGTGACTGACGGTCACTGTTCGTCGGGCAGGTCGTTCGGGTTCCACTCGGCCTCGGCGTAGTCGTCGTCGGGCGTCCTCCGCTCCCACTTCGCCTTCTCACACCGGGCGGTGACCGTGGCGTGCCCGTTCCCGTCCGCCCCGATGCTCACCTGCACGCCGACGATGACCACGTTAGTCATCGTAAGCCGCCGCAGGACGGTGAGATCCTTGTCGGCCAGCTCGTCCTCGATCACCAGTTTGGAGATCTTCTCCTGGTCGATGCTCTTCTGCTTGATGGCCGGGACGGTCGCGTCCTCCGGGAACGTCCACGACACGATGCCCAGGTCCACGGAGCCGGCGACGGATGTGTCGTGGTTGGTCTGCGTGGTGTTCTGGATGCTGTCGGCGTACCCCTGGATCTCGGTCTGGTTGTTGCGGTTCTTCTTCTTGCAGTACCCCTTCCAGGCGGCGGTCTTCAGGAACGTCGGCATGATGCTCCCCAGTTTCGGATGAAGGAAAAGTTGCCGGGGGAGTGGCCCGCCCCCGGCTGGCGGGTCACGGCTTTGCGGCCGACAGTTCGGCCTTCAACTTCAGGCTCACCCGCGCCCCGACGAGCAGGGTGTGCGGGATGATCTCGGCGGTGGCCACGAACACCCCCGGCGACGGCGAGGTGACCGTCACCTTCACTTTCGCCAGCGGCTTGCGGGCGAGGGTGGCCTGCGACGCCGAGTTGGCGTCCGGGGTGATGTCCAGCTTCAGCTTTTGCTCGATGAGCCTCTTCATGCCGTCGCAGGTGATGGCCTGACCGCGGGCGTACCGCAGTTCCTTCTTCAGCCGGTGCCCGTACTCGACGGCCAGGAGGACGAACGCCAGCTTGCTGGCGATGACCGCGTCGGCGTCAGCCTGGGCGTCCCCGGTGGGCTCCGGCACGAACGCGGTCGGGCTGTCGAACCCCACGGCGTAGTCCTTCTTCTTCCACGGCAGCAGGCAGTACAGGCCGTTGTCGTGCAGGGCCTTCTCGTGCAGCTCGTTCAGCACGCAGTCGAGCGTCTGCACCTCGCCGCCGCTCACCACGGCCGCCAGCACGTGCTTGCCCCCGGCGAACACCCCGCTGATGCGGCTGCCGTTCCCGAACCGGGTGTAGCTGGCGGCGATGGCCTCGCCGACCACCGCACTCACCGGGATCCGCAACGGGCCGTTGCTCTCCACGAACCCCGGCGACCGCGGGTGCGGGTGGTGCTTCGGGTGGTGCGCCAGGCGGGCGTTCGCCTGCCCGACGGCGTACAGCCAGCGGGTGGCCAGCGGGGTCTGCTGCAGCCCGTGCAGCGGGGCGTTGTCCGCCTTCTTGTAGTCGTCGGCGATCTGGTCCGGGGTGGCGGTGGTCAGGTGGGCGAAGTCGGCCGGCTCCTCCCCCTCCATGGCCGTCACCTCGGGGGTGGCGGTGGTGAGCACCACGAAGTGGGCTTCGGCGGCCAGCCCGAGCAGGTCGGTCATCACCCCGGCATCGGCCGCCCCGACCGGGTCGGCCACGGTGAGGGTGCGGATCGGCTCCCCGCCCGGGCGATGGTAGTGGGCGGCGATCACCTGCTGGTAGAACCACCCCAGATCGGGCCGGCCGGCGTCGGCGAAGTCGGTGCGGAGGTCGGCAAGCGAGGCGTTCACCACCCGCACCCGCATCCCCTGCCCCGCCTTCTGGAACACCCGCCGGCGGACGACGCTGTGGTTCCGCTCCAACTCGCGGAACTTCGGGTGGGCGATGATGGCCGACTTCTGCGCGTCCCGCTTCGCCTTCAGCTCGGCGATCACCGACGCCAGGAACTCGTCCAGCTTCCGGTTGCCGAAGTTGGTCGGGTCGTCCACCGCCGCCCGCGTCAACTCGGCGAGCGGCGACTCGAACGGCTTCAGCCGCGACTGGTGCAGCTTCTTCAGCGAGGTCAGGGAGGCGTCCGGGATAACGCCGGTCAACTCCGACAGGCTCTTGATGCGGGTCGTCACCATGTTGGGATCACTCCGGTTGAGGGGAAAAGCCGGCGGGCCACATGCCCGCCGGCCGGGACGGTCACTTGGCGGCGGGTAAGCTCTTGGCGATGGCGGACCGCAAAACCCGGTCGAGCTGGGTCCGCACCGACGCCTCACGTGCCAGTCGCTTCTGCAGCCGCTCCAGGTCGGCGATCAGCCCGTTCAGCCCGACCAGCACTGGCACCTTCGTGTCCAGGTCGCTCACCAGGTCGGGACTGTCGAATTCCACGTCCACGGCCGTCGTCGCTTCAGCCTCGTCGGACAGCACGTCGGGCACATCGTCGGCGGTGAACCGCGGCTTCCAGTGCTCCTTGAACACCGTTGTGTAGTTGGCCGGCGTGACCTCCTGCACCCGCTGGTGCACCGCGGGCGGCGGGGGCACGTCCTCGCCGTCCTCGGCCGGCTCCGGGCGGGAGCCGGTCATGTCGGCCAGGATCGCCTGGAACGGGTTGTCCCGGTCCTGTTGCTCCGGCGGGTCGTCGCTGGTCACGCTGATGGCAGTCTTCGGTTCCACGTTGCGGTTCCTCCTAACTGTGGGCGAACAGGACGGGTTAGTGGGTGTGGTGGGCGGTGCCATTGAGCTTGACCGGCTCGCTCCGCTTGGCGACCGCGTCCGGAATCTCGACCGGCTTGTCGGCGGCGGGAGTGGCGACCGGCGTCGGTGCCGGCGACGGGGCGACGGGCGGGGCGTCCGGGGTCGGCACGTCCTTCGCGCCCGGCTGCACCCGCACGGCCAGAAACACCAACCCGATCATCGCGGCGATCAGCGCCAACACGCCGACGGCACTGAAGGTGTTGGCGAACCCGACGAGCAGGGTGAACAGGATCACGATCAGCGGGAGCACGATGGCAGCGGTGACGGCGGTGTGGCGGGACGGCAGGCTCGTCCCACGGGCGAACGGCTCAGCCCGGCGGGTCTCGGTCGGCAGTTGGGCGACGATGGCGTCCCACAGGAGCTGGCCCGCGTGCGGGTTGAACCCCTCGATGTGGTCGATGCGGTCGGTGTCGTTACTCATCCGCAGATCGACCAAGGACTCGGCCACGTAGCTGACGTTCGGCCGCGGGGCGACCACCGCCTGCGCCACCTTGAGCCAGTCGGCCGACACCCCCGGCAGGAAGGCCAGCTCCTCGTCGCCGGCCAGCATCACCACCAGCGGGGCGGTGCTCTCGTTCATCACCTGGCTGAGCAGGCTCAGTTCCGGCGACACCTCCCGGCACTTGGCCGTCACGATGGTGTCGAGCTCCCGGAAGAGTGGCTTCGCGTCGCGCCCGCTCACCCCGGTCAGCGGGTAGCGGTCGGCCGGCTCCTGCTGCGTGGCGTCGAACCCCCACTTGGCCGTGGTCGCGTTCAGCTTCTCGATGCGGGCGAGCAGCTTCGGCCGGGTGGCCAGGTGCTCTCGGGTGACGCCGTGCCGCTGCTTCAGCGCCTCCTCCAGGGCTTCGCCGGCGGGCAGGCCGAGCACGGTTTGCAGGAAGTAAGCGCGGGCGAACACCCCGTGGCGGGCGGTCGGCAGGAAGTGCTTCTCGTGCAGCACCAGCACGTTCACGTCGCCCAGCCGGTGCTTGATGGCGTGCCGTTGTAGCCGCAGGTCGTGCAGCCCGTAGCTGACGGTGCGGATCGTCGTCCCGCGGCGGCGGACGGTCATCCGCTGCCCGCCCCCGGCCGCCGGGCAGGTCGGCCACTCGCCGTCCACCTGCACCGCCCGGTGCTGGGCGTCCAGTTCGTCCGACACCTCCTCCACCTGCGAGTCCAAGTTCAGTTGGTCCTTCAGCCGGTTGTCGGCGATGGCCCCGTGGGCGGTCGAGACGCTCGGGTCCACGCCCACCAGGGCTACGGTCAGCGATCGGGTCACGTTGAAACTCCTGTGAAGGGGAACAGCGGATCAGGCCGTCCGCCGGGACGACACGTACACCGGGGCGATCTCGGCCCGGTCGGATGGGTACAGCACCTCCACCAGCACGGCCGACAGCAGCCGCACGGCGTACTCCAGCCGCTGGTCGCGGGTGGATTTCAAGTCGAGGTATTGCGTGCTGACTGGCTTGCCGGCCGGATACCGTCCGTGCAGGTCGGCGGCGACGGCGGCACGGGCATCCGGTCCGCCGCCGATGGCAGCGGCGATGCGGTCTTCGACGAGCAGTCCGGCGAGCAGGGCGGTGAGGGCGTCCCGCCCGCCGCGGACGGCGTCGGCCACCGCCCGCTCATTCACCGGCAGCGGGTGCGGGTCCGGGACGATGGCCGCCCGCAACTCAGGGGTCATGGCCCCAGCCAGTGCCAACACCGATGGGAGGAAGTCGCGCTGCGCCATACCTTGCCCTCACGGTCGTTCCGAGCGGTGCCGCTCGTCGAACGTGAGGGCAAGGTAGGGGATGGCAGGAACGTACAGGGTGAAGTCTACCCTGTGTACAAATTGTCAGAACCTGCTTCGACGTGCCGTATTCCGCGAAATGATCACTCAGGCCGTGTCGGCTGCATTGTATGCGGATGAGGGTGACGAGCGGTGGCGCGAACCCGAGCAACGCCAACGCGAACTCGTCGAGCTGGTGCAATCAGGGCGAGCTACCTGAGCTGAGTAATTGACCGTCGGCTGCTTCTACCCGCGGGGTGCCTACTCCCCGAAGGGTCAGGCACCCACCCCATGCACACCCTTTCTGGGATCTCCCGAGCGGGCCCCGTGTGTTGCCCGCCCCGTTCCGGTCTCCATCGATCTTCCCGCCGGTGGGGGGGACGTCAAGGGTGGAGTGCACGCCGCCCGAGTCCGAATTGATCGGCCCAGAACGACGCTGGTCTGCTTGTCGCCTGCTTGTCGTCCGCTTGCTGTGGGCGGGACTCGAAACGGCTCTCGATGGCGTCGAATGTCTCGATTCTGCCCCTGCTGCAGCAACCGCCCGAGATCGTCGGAAGCGTGTCTTTCCCGCGGTTCCGCGGGCCTTACAATGGATTGGACTGCCTCGGGGGTGTTTGCACGGCTGGTGCCGGCCCTGGTCTTCAAAACCAGTGGGGGGTGTGAACAACGCCCCCAGTGGGTTCGATTCCCATACACCCCCGCTCCTCGCTCATCCCGCCTCCCGCCGCCGTCACCGGTCAGGCCGACGTCCAGTCGGACATGCGGCCGACGGCGAACACCCGGGTGGCCTGGCCGTGCGGGTCGAGGGCGTCCACCAGCCACCCCGGGTCCGGGTGCCGGAGGGTGCGGCCGAACCACACCCGCACCCCGGTCACGAACACCTTCCGGCTCCCCGCCTCGCCGGTCGCCTTCACGTACCGGAAGGTGGCGACGGTGTGCCCGGCGGTCACCGCCCGCTCCAGGGCGGCGGTCAGCTCTTCGATGGTCACGACGGACTCCGGGAAGGGCGGGGCCACGGTCGCCGGCCGTCCGTCATGCTAGCCCCGCCGCCCGCCCCCGTCAGCCGCCTGCCCGCAGGTCCAGGAACAACACGCACGACGGGTTGCCGACCGGGGTGTACTGGCCGGTGAACGTCAGCCGGCCGGTCGCCCGGTCCGCCCGGAACACGGTCACGTTGTCCCCCCGCTGGTTGCAGCAGTAGAGGAGCCGGCCGGTCGGGTCGAGGGTGAAGCTCCGCGGGTAGCTCCCCCGGGTCCACTCCTCCCCGACGTAGCTGAGCCGGCCGTCCGCGCCGACGGACAGGACGGCGATGCTGTCGTGCAGCCGGTTGCCGGCGTACACGAACCGGCCGTCGGCCGACGCCCGGATGCCGGAGCAGAAGTTGCTCCCGGCGAACCCGGGCGGCAGGGTGGACACCGTCTGCCGGGCGGTCAGCCGGCCGGCGGTCGCGTCGTAGTCGAACAGGACGACGGTCGACCCCTCCTCCTGGATGGAGTACAGCCACCGGCCGTTCGGGTGGAAGTGGAAGTGCCGGGGGCCGTCCCCGGGCGGCAGGGCGACGGCCGGCGGGTCGGCCGGCTCCAGCGTCCCCGCGGCCGCGTCGAACCGCCAGACGAACAGTTTGTCCAGCCCCAGGTCGGCGTGCAGCACGAACCGGCCGGCCGGGTCCGCCTGGATCATGTGGGCGTGGGTCCGGTCGTGGCCGCTCACCGCGAAGCTGCCGGACGGGGCGTTGGCCGCCTTCGTCGGCCCGATCGTGCCGGCGTCCTCCCGGACGCAGACCGGCTCGCCCAGCCGGCCGTCCGCCAGCACCGGCAGGACGGCCACCGACCCGCCGAAGTAGTTGGCCACCAGCACGAACTTGCCGGCCGGGTGGACGCTCACGTAGGTCGGCCCGGCCCCGCCGGACCGGACGGTGTTGAGCGGCTTCAACTCGCCGGTCGCCCGGTCGACGGCGAACGCCGTCACCGTCCCCTCACGGCCGGCCCCGACCCGGTCCGTCTCGTTGGCCGAGTACAGCCGGGTGCCGTCCGCGTTCGCCGCCAGGTGGCTCGGGCTGGTGCCCATGCGGTGGACGCCGGCGGGGGTCAGCGCCCCGGTCGCCCGGTCCGCCCGGAACAGGTGGATGCCGCGGCCATTGCCGGGCGGCAGGTCCACCTGGGTCGGGAGCACGTCCTTGAGCGGTGAGCTGAAGGTGCCGACGTAGGCCATGAGCGGGCCGTCCGCGGTTGCTCCGGCAGCCGCCAGGCCCGGGGCCGCCCCGGCCGCCGCCCCACACGCCCGCAGGAACGACCGCCGCGTTGTGTCCGGTGAACCCACGTTACCCTCATGGTCAGTGACCGACGACCCACCCCACTGGATCTTACTTTTGGCCCCCTGCCCCGCCCCCAGCCGAAGTGGCCGGCTTGTCCGACCACGACCAGACCGGCCAGCGGGTGTTCGCCGACCGCATCGTCCGCGGCCCGTTCGTCAGCCCGGCCAGGGCGATCAGCAGACCGAGGCCGGCGACCGTGACGACCGCCAGCCGCCCGGCCCGGAGCCGGTCCGGTTCCGCCGTCTCCGCCGGCCTGGAGCCGGGCCGGGCGACCGCCAGGTACACCAGCAGGAACAGGAACAGTGCCCAGAACGCCCGGTGGGTGTCCAGATACCCCGTGCGGGCCGGGGTCCACGGGGCCAGGGCGGTCAACTGCTGGAACCCGAGCATCACCGCCGACAGCCACACGGCCGGCAGCCACGACGGCCACCGCCACCCGCGGGCCAGGGCAACTGCCCACCCGGCCGCCCCGGCGGCACCGGCAGCGGCCACCACGGCGACGGCCGTGTGGACCGTCGCCGCCTGCCCGTCCGGGTCCGGGTGGCCGAACCCACGGAGCGACTCCGCCCACTTCCCGACCCGCTCGGGCACCCGCCAGGACAGGTGCCAGACCGGGATCACCCCGAGCGTGAACACCGCCCCCAGCACCGCCGGCCAGCGGAACTCGTCCGGCTCCCCCGCCGGCTCGACCCGCCCCAGCCCGAGCATCCCCCAGGCGAACACCCCGCCGCCGACGAACCCGCAGGTGATCTCCATCACGTTCCAGTGGTTGATCGTGTACCCCCAGGCCGCCAGGTGGACGGCCGCGTTCGCCAGCACCCGGCCGCCGGCCATCCCCAGCCCGAACCCGGCGAACCCGAACGCCGCCCCCCGCAGCCCGGCCGCCCGGCCGGTCGCCGCCAGCCAGAGGAACTGCCCGACCGCCGCCCCGACGAACGCGACGGCGATGTTGTTCCGGGGCGGGTTCACCTGGAACCCGAGCAGGTCGACCGCGACGGCGAACAGCAGCCAGCCGCCCAGCAGCACGCTGCCGAGCAGCCCCAGCCAGTCCCCGGTGCGGACCGGCCGCCGCTCGCACAGCAGCCCGGCCAGGCACCCGCCGAACGTGCCCCAGCACCCGCCCTGCAGGAACAGGGCGCCGAGGCCGTAGGCGTAGTTCGGCAGGGTGTCCGCCTGGGCGTACCCGTGCAGGATGCCGTAGCTCATGGTCCCGCCGGCCCCGATCCCGCCGGCGGTCAGGGCGGCGATCACCGGCATCCGGGCCAGCAGGGCGGGCGAGCCGGCGACAGCCACCCACGCCAGGCCGAGCACCGCCCCGGGGTACATGGCCCCGACGACGTGCCCGTAGTCGCCGCGGATACCCCAGGCCATCCCGACGGCGGCGGCCACGAACAAGCTCCGACCGACCCGGTCCAACAGGCCCATACCGCCCCCGGGGTGTGCGTGCAGGTGCCCGATTGTACCGAGTGGCGAAGACAAAGGGGTGTTCTGTTCAACCGGGCGAGCCGGGGGCGTCAGCCCCGGGTGGAGCGCGTATCGGGGCGGCTCCACCCGGGGGCTGACGCCCCCGGCTCGCCCAGACGGATCGGGCTGCTAACAGAATGAGAGTTGAAAAGGCCGCCGGCTCAGCGGTCGATCTCGCCCATGACGATGTCCAGGCTGCCGACGATGGCCGGCACATCGGCGATCAGGCACCCGCGGCAGATCTCGTCCGCCACGCTCAGGTTGGTGAGGCAACTGGACCGCGCCCGCACCCGCAGCGGCACCGCCTCCTTGCCCGGCCGGCCGACCACGTAAAACCCCATCTGCCCCCGCGGGCACTCCGTCTCCACGTAGCACTCGCCGGGGGTGACGGTCCGCGGCGGCTCGACCCGGTGGGCGTACTTGGTCCGGAACAGGGCCGCCACCTCGGCGTCCGCCTTCTTCGCCTCGTCCGCGGCCAGCGTCGGCTTCTTGGCCGCGTGCTCCGCCTGGATGGCCTGCCACTCGGCGTGCAGCCGCTCGTACCGGTCCAGCGCCTGCTCGGCGATGCGGACGCTCTCCACCACCTCCCGCATCCGCACGTAGAACCGGTGCCAGCAGTCGCCGACGACGGCCTCCGCCGGGGCGGCGTCGAACGGCGGGACGGCCGCCTCGAACTGGTAGCCGGCGTACCCGCAGTACGGCTCCGTCTTCCGCAGGTCCCAGTCCGGGTCGCCCTGCCGGCGGTCGAGCGACCCGCGGAGCACCGGCCCGGTGCAGCCGTGGCTGAGGGCCAGCGCCTTCGGCAACACCCCGATGCCGGCCGTCCGCTTGACGAAGATGTGGTTGGTGGTCAGGAGGGCGTGGTACTCGGGGATGCGGGGCTTGAAGTAGTCGAGGAACCGCCGGCACCGGCCGACCCAGCCGTCCGGCAGGTCGTCGTGGGCGCCGCCGATCGTCAGGTAGCTGTAGGTGAGCCGGGCGCCGCACACGTCCTCGAACAGGTCGAGGATCTGCTCCCGCTCCCGGAAGGCGTACAGGAACGGGCTGAAGCTGCCGAGGTCCAGCCCGTAGGCGCCCATCCCGACCAGGTGGCTGGCGATCCGGTTCAGCTCGCCGACCAGCACCCGGATCACGTCCGCCTTCTCCGGCACCTGCACGCCGCACAGCTTTTCCACGGCCAGCGAGTAGCCGAGGTTCATGTTCATGGCGGCCAGGTAGTCCATCCGGTCCGTGTACGGGATGAACTGGATGGGGGTGACGTTCTCCCCGATCTTCTCGGCGCACCGGTGCAGGTAGCCGAGGTGCGGCGTCACCTCCCGGATGACCTCGCCGTCGGTCCGCAGGACGAGCCGGAGCACCCCGTGGGTGGACGGGTGCTGCGGCCCCATGTTGACCAGCATCTCGTCGGTGCGGACGTCGAACTCGACGACGGTCGGGTCGGCGGACATGCGGCGGCTCCCGGAAGGCGGCTCCTGCCAGGATACGCCGGGCCGGCGGCCGGGGAAACAACGCCGCCCGGGTTCTCCCCGGGCGGCGGTTCCGTCTCCGTTGAGATCTTGGCGAGCGGGGGGCGTAAGCCCCCTGTTGGAGCGGGCCACGGGGCGCTCCAACAGGGGGCTTACGCCCCGCTCGCCAAGATCTCAACAGATCATCGATCGGTGTCAGCTCAGGCGCCGGTCGGCAGCCCCCGGCCGTCGCCGTCGGCCGCCGCCAGGTAGGCCCACAGCACCAGGGTCGCCCCGACGGCCGCGAGGACCAGCCCCGCCCCGGCCTGGGAAGACACCCGCTCGGTCCACACGACGGTCGCCAGTTGGCCGCACCCGACCGCCCCGATGACCCCGAGAGCGGCCGTCACTATCACCCCCAAAAGCGACCGCTGCGGCCCGGTCAGCCACGCCGCCAGACCGACGATCAAGCCCACCACCGCCCAGCCCGCCACCGTCGTCATGGGATCACCGCACGAGTGCGGGGGATGGGCGAAGTCTGCCGCCCGCCCCCGGTTTTGAGAACCGGCCGCGGGGGCGGCCGGAGGGCGCAAGTCGGCGGCAACATTGCAACGCGCGTGCCGGGCATAAGCATCCCCTACCACAAGTCCTTCTTCACGCCGAGCGTGAAAAACCCGCCGAGCGGGGCGTCGTTGGCCTGACCGGCGGGCGAGTTGTACCCGGCCTTGCCGTCGATCTTCCACCCGTCCCACGACTTTGGGGCCAGGGTCGCCGACCCGCCGACCCCGCCGGACAGCGGCCCGCCCGGGGTCTGGCCGAGCTTGCCGAACACCTGGAAGCTGATCCCCTGGTCCGCCCCGATCCCCTTGTAGTCGAGGACGACCGACAGGTTGTACCGGGGCATGAGCGGGCCGCCGGGCAGGCCGGGCTTGGCCGGCGGCACCAGCCCCACCCCGCCGCTCCCGCTGCCGGTCAGGGTCAGCTCGTCGGACAGGTGCAGGATGACCGTCCCGGTCCCGCCGGCCCCGGTCAGCTTGCCGTTCTCCTGGGACACGCTCATCTCCAGCTTCACCTCCACCCGCTTCCACTTGGCGGTGGTGAACAGCTCGATGCCGGTCTCCCGCTTGGACGGCTTGAAGGTGATCTTGCTCGCCCCGAACTCGACGTTGCCCAACACCTTGAACTTGAGCTTGTCCTTGGCCAGCTTGGTGAGCGGGTCGGCCAGGTCGTCCCCCCACCAGGTGGCGTACATGACCCCGGCCCCGCCGATCGCCACCCCGGCGGCGATCACGTACACGTACCACTTGTCCTTGTGCTGGCCGACGAACACCCCGACCGGGGACTTGTCGAACGCGCACTTCAGGTCTTCCAGCTTCTTCTCCAGCTCCTTGAACCCGCTGCTCCCCTTGATCGCCTTGACGATCTCGTCCTTGCCGGCGGTGGCGACGGCGGTGCCTACCTTCTGGACGACGGCCGTCCCGTCGGCGACGGTCAGCGGCCGCTTGCCCTGCTCGTCCAGGAGCCGCTTGCCCTCAGCCCGCAGCGCCTCCTCGATGGCCTTCTTGACCTCCTCGCTCTTGAGCGCCTGGAGGATCCGCTCCGGGGACTTGTGGACCTCGGCGTCGGCGAACTCCAGCCCCATGACCAGGGTGTCCTGGAGCACGTCCAGGACGCCGCCGGGGGAGTCTTTACACTGGTCGGCCATCGGTCGCCCTCCGGGCGGACAGGAAGAGTGAGGCGTGACTACCACGTACCCTGGGAGCGGACGCCGGCCGCCGAACCGGACCCGAATTTGGATGACAAGGTGCCACGGTGAGGGGGTGACAAGGTGATCCCGCGCGGTTCACCTTGTCGCCCCCTCACCGTGTCACCTTGTCACGCCCCGCAACGGCTCGGAGGATAATCCCAGCACTCGCACCACCCCGATCCCAGGAGCCGCCGTGACCCTCGTGCTGACGCTGGTGGCGCTCGCCGTCGCCTTGACCGCCCTGTTCTGGGGGGTGAGCGTGTTCCTGCAGGGCTACCTGTACAGCCAGCCGGTGGACCGGCTGCCGCTGCGGGCCGTCGCCGCCGGCCTGTTGGTGGCGGTGGTGCTGACCGGGTGGACGTACGCCAACACCCGGGCCACCCACCGCGACCGGTACGGGGTGCTGCTCGGGTTCGACCGGATGATGAGCCCGACGGCCGAGAAGCCGGTGCCGGAGTTCACCGCCGTCCGCCGGCTCGGCCGGACCGACGGCCGCAAGGTGCAGTGGCTGACCGACGAGAAGGGGAACCCGCGGGAGGTGACGACCGGCTACAAGTGGCAGGGGGAGGAGAACCGGGGGCGGTTCATCGACCCGGCCGGGCAGGAGTTCCGGCTGAGCACGGCGGAGGCGGTGACGGTCGCCTTGGAGGTGCCCGAAGACGGCAAGGCGGCCCGGTTCGAGGCCGAGCTGAAGGACGGCCAGTACGCCCCCGGGGCGGGCGGTGAGAGGGTGTTCCAGGAGGCGGGCGGCAGCCGGTTCATCGACGGCACCAACCCGCGGAAGATGCAGATCCCCAGCCCCGGGGCGGCGACGGTCGGCGTCCTCATCAACGCCGGCCACCTGCTCGCCTGGCTGGTGGCGTTCTGGCTGGTGCTGCGGTTCGCCTTCGGCCACGCCGTCGGGCTGACGGCCGTGTTCGGCGGGGTGGCGATGGTGGTGCTGATGCCGCTGCTGTTCAACGCCAACGACCCGAAGCCGAACCTGCTCGCCCTGCAGCCGCCGGCGGCCAAGGGCTGACGGCCGGCCCCCCCGCTTCAGGTCGTCTGCCGCCGCGGCGGGGCCGGCCGGGACGGCTCGGCGCGCCGCCGGCCGGCGGGCCGGCCGGTTGACCGTCGGCGTGCGGCGGGACGTCATCGGCGGGGCGGCGCAAGTACGCCGCCTCCCGGCCCAGCACCAGGTCGATCACCCAGCACCCGCGGGCGTGCCCGGCCGGCTCGCCGGCGTGTGGCTCGGTCCCCCGGCAGTGCCGTAGGACCGCCTCGTCGTCGCAGTCCGCCTCCAGCAGCGCGTCGGCCAGGATCGGCAGCCGGTCGTACCCGCGGTCGGCGTCGATCCCGGCCGCCAGTCCGACCACCGCGGCCGTCCGCCACCGCGGGTCGAACCGGGCCGGGCGGAACGGGTTGCCGGCGATCTCGTGCAGGAACCGGCCCAGCGCCCGCAACTCGGCCTGCTCGGCCCGGTTGGCCAGGGCGCTGTGGCGGTAGCCGGCGTACACCCGCTCCCGGTTGGCCAGGTCGGCGGCGGCGGCGGCCCGGTGGCGGGCGCTGCCGCCGACCGCCGGGTCGGCCGCCTCGTCCGCGTCGGCGGACAGCCGGAGGGCGTCGGACACGTGCAGGTTGGCCGCCGCCCGCGCCCGGGTGGCGGCCACGGCCAGCTCCCGCACCCGGTCCAGCCGGGCGGCGTCGGTCCGCCGGCCGAACAGCTCCCGGACGGCGTCGGCCGCGTGCCCGGCCGCGGCCCCGGCCGCGTCCATCGCCTCCCGGGCCCGCCGCCCGGCGTCGGCGAACAGCCGGCCGGCCGGGTTCCGGTACCCGGTCGGGTCGGCGTCCGGGGCGGCCGGGCGGACGATCAGCGCGATCTCATGCCGGGCCGCGGTCACAGCCGCCGGGGTGGCCGCCTCGATGACGCCTCGCCAGTGCCCCGGGTCGGCCGGCGGGTCGCACCGGTCGGCCGCGTCCAGGGCATCGGCCAGCGGCCCGGCCGGCGGCTCGCCCCACGCCCGGCGGGCGACCGCCGCCGCCAACAGCCGCCACTGCCGCGGGGACAGCCGGTAGCTCACCCGCTGGAGCATGGCGTCCGGGTTCCGAGCCTGCAGCCAGTCGGCTTCGGTCATGGGGCGGCCCAGCGGGTGACTGTGGGGGCGAGCGGGTTCATCTTTACCCGATCTTCACCCGCACTTCCACGGGCCGTCATCGAATCTGGAACGGTCCGCCCGAACGGTCCGACGGGGATGCGTCGGGCGGGGCGCCGGGATGACGCCCCGCCCAGGTCCGATCGCGGGTCACTTCCCGGCGGTCGCGAAACACCCCGGGTCGGCGGCCAGCGCCTGGATGGCCAGCCGGACCGCCTCGTCGTGCCGGCCGGCGGCGACCGCCTTGCGGTACGCGGCCACCAGCCCGCCGGCCGGGCCGCCCGCCGGCGCCTCGTCCGTCACGATCACCCGGGCCGTCACCAGCACCACCGTGTCCATCTCCTCCTTGTGAATCCCGACGGTCCGGAACAGCCGGTTCAGGTACGGCACCCGGGACAGGACCGGCGGGCCGGACTCGGTCCGGGTCTCGACCACCTGCTTGCCGCCGGCCAGGGCGGCCGTCCCGCCGGCCGGCAGGCGGACCGTCGCCTCGACCGTGTTCCGCTCGACCTTCGGCTGCTGGATGAACTGGGTGAACGGGATCGGCGCCCCCTTCGACCCGCCCTCGAACACCGGGGTGATGACGCTGGTCACGGGCAGGAGCGGGACCGGGCCGTCCACCCGGGCCTGGCCCAGCTTCACCCCCAGCTTGACGAACTTCTGGTCCGCCGACGCGGTGGCCGTCAGCCGGGCGGTCAGCCCGAGCTGGACGGCCTCGGTCCGCGGCACCATGACCGGCGTGCCGTTCACCTGCTTCTCGTCCAGGGCGGTGGTGAAGTAGGCCGTCTCCCCGCACACCACGTCCGCCGTCTGGCCGCTGAACAGCGTCACCTTCGGCAACTGGGTGACGGTCGCCCGCCGGTCGCCCTGGGCCTGTTCGATCAGCCCCGACACCTGCTCGTCGGTCAGGAACGCCGGCTGGCCGTCCTCGGCGTCCTCACCGAACAGTCGCTCCACCTCGAACCGGGTCGGGACGGTCAGCACCCGGGTCTCCACGACGACGCACACGCCCTGCAGCTTGCGGAGGGCGGCGAGCATCTCCTCCACCTCGGCCAGCACCGCCGGCGAGCCGTGGACCACCAGCGCCCCGCCGTTGTCGAAGTACTCGGCCGTGGCCGGCCCGCCAGCCTCCCGCCACGCGTCCGGCCGGGTCGTCTTCACCAGCCGGACCAGCTTGGCCGCGTTCTCTCGCCGCTTTGCGGTGTCATCGGATACAGCCGGTTGGGCGGCCGGCGGGGGCGGGACGTACCCGGCCTGGACGACAAGCCCGGCCGGGGTCGGCGGCACCACCCGCATCGGCCCGGCGGGGAGCGGGCGGGCGATCGGCGTCGGGGTCGCGGCCGGTGCCGGCCGGGCCGGGGCGGGGGCCGGGGTGTACGGGATCGGCGTCACCAGGTCCATCACCGCGAACACCTTGGTCGCCAGCGCGACCGGCCGCGGGGCCGGGGCCACCTCGGGGCAGTCCCGACAGGCCGGGCACGGCGGCGAGGCGGCGGCCGCGGACAGCGGGGCGGCGACCGCCGCGGCGGACAGCAGGGAGCGGATTCGGGTACGCATGGACCGTCCTTGGTCGGGGGATGACCGGGACCACTCTCCGCGGGGCGTCCGGCCGTCGCGGGGCGGCGTTATAACTTGAGCCGAAATCTCCGCAAGCAAATTCCGCCGAATCCGCTCAAGTCAACACCGATCGGCCGGACCGGTCTCACCTCCTCTTCATGTGGGGGAAGAGAAAATGCACCTCCTCTCCACACTCGCACCCGGATCTGTCCATGACTTCGCCCACCCGCCGTGAGGCGCTCCAGGCCGGGGCGGCCGGCGTTGCCGCCCTCGCTCTCACCGGCGCGGCCCCTGCCCCGGCCGAGTGCTCGTTCCACTACGACCACGTCCTCGGCACGTCGCTCGACGCCCGGCTGGTCGCCGACCCGTCGGCCGCCGTCGAAGCGGAGCGGGCCGCCCTCAGCGAGATCGAGCGGCTGCGAGCCGTGTTCAGCGTCCACGACCCGGACAGCGAGCTGTCCCGGCTGAACCGGGCCGCCGGGCCGGCGACGGCCTCCGCCGACCTGCTCGCCGTGCTACGGGAGTACGAGCGGTGGCAGCGGGCGACCGGCGGGGCGTGCAACGGCCAGGTCGGGGCGCTCACCCGGACGTGGGCGTCGGCGGTGAAGGACGGGATGGAGCCGACCCCAGCGGTGCTCGCCGAGGTCGTGCGTCGGATCGCGGTCCCCGGCTGGGTGATTGACGGCACCACCGTCACCCGGCTCACCGGCCAGCCGCTCGACCTGAACAGCGTCGCCAAGGGGTACATCCTGCACCGGGCGGCGGCGGTCATGCAGGCGGTCCCGGGGGTGACGGCCGGCGTGCTCGACCTCGGCGGCGACCTGTGCACCTGGGGCGACCAGGACTGGGCCGTCGGCGTGCAGCACCCGCACCGCCCGGCCGACAACGCCGCCCCGCTCACCGCCGTCCGCGTCCGCGGGCAGTCGGTGGCCACCAGCGGCGGCTACCAGCGGTGGTACGAGGTGAACGGGCTCCGCCGGTCGCACATCCTGGACCCGCGGACCGGCCGGCCGGCGGACGCGGTGGCCGGGGCCACGGTGGTCGCCGCGGACAGCGTCACCGCCAACGTGCTGGCCACCAGCCTGTGCGTCCTGGGGCCGGCCGCCGGCCTCGCTCTGATCGCCCGGATTCCGAATGCCGCCTGCCTGATCGTCACGCCGGACGGCCGCGAACACCGCAGCCCGAACTTCGTCGGGTTCGAGCGCCCGGTGGAACTGCTCGCGGACGATCCGAAGGGGGAGGCGAAAACGGGCGGCCCATGGCCGGCCGACTACGAGGCGACGGTCAAGCTCACCCTGCCGACGATGACCGGCCGGTATCGGCGGCCGTATGTCGCCGTCTGGGTCGAGGACGCGGACGGCAAGCCGGTCCGCACCGTGACCGTGTGGGGGAACAGCCCGCGGTGGGTCAGCACCCTGTCCGGGTGGTGGAAGGTGGCCAAGGACGACAAGAAACTGGTGAAGGCGGTCACCCGGGCCACCCGCGCCCCCGGCCAGTACGAGGTGGTGTGGGACGGCAAGGACGACGCCGGCAAGCCGCTGCCGCAGGGGACGTACACGGTCAAGGTGGAGGTCCACCGGGAGCACGGCCGGGATGTGACCCAGGCGGGCAAACTGGACTGCAAGGCGGGGCCGGCCAAGATCACCCTGCCGAAGAACGCCGAAACCGGGGAGACGACGGTGGAGTACGCCAAACGGCCGGCGAAGGGCAAGAAGTAACATGTCGCCCGTCTACCGCTGGGCGGTCAAGTGGGCGCGGACGGTCCACCTGTACCTGACCCTGTTCGCCCTCGGCCTCTTGCTGTTCTTCGCCGCCACCGGGTTCATGCTGAACCACGAGGACTGGTTCAGCCCGGCCGACCCGTACACCGCCGAGCAGACCGGGGTGTTCCCGGTCGAGCCGCTCCGCGAGCCGGACCGGCTGGCGGTGGTCGAGCGGCTCCGCGCCGACTACGGGGCGACCGGCCCGGTGGACGCCTTCGAGGCGGACGACGACGAGCTGCGGGTGCTGTTCAAGCGGCCGGGCGGCCAGGTGGAGGCGGTGATCCGCCGGGCGGACGGGGCGGCGACGGTCCGCCGCAAGACGTGGGGGGTCGGCGGGCTGCTGATGGACCTGCACCGGGGCAAGGCGACGAGCGGGCCGTGGCACCTGGTCATCGACCTGGTGGCCGGGGTGTACCTGGTGCTGGCGGCCACCGGGCTGACCATGTGGTGGTCGCTCAAGGGCCGCGGCCGGTACGGGGCGGCGGTCCTCCTGGCCGGCAGCCTGTTGTCGGTGGCGGTGGTGCTGGTCTACGAGTTGTCCAACCTGCGGCGGTAGCCACCGACATGCACGGACATGGTAAGATGACGGGGTCTGATCGCCGGAGGGCGGGTTGTGAGCCAACTGTTGACGATCGAGTTGCCAGACGACATCTACCGGCAGCTCGCCACTGAGGCGACGGCCGTCGGCAAGACGGTTGCTGAGGTAGTCGCAGAGCGAGTGGCCCGGGGGGTCGAGCGACCGCCGGGGTACGGCCGGCTCCGACGGATGGCCGGGTGTATCAACACCGGCTTGGGGGACGTTTCCGCCCGTCACCGCGACTATCTGACCGACGAGATGCTGGACCCGCACCAGGAGAGGCCGGATGGCGGACCGGTTCGCTGACACCTCCGGGTGGGCGGCTCTGGCGGACCGCTCGGACTCGCATCACCTTCAAGCCGTGGAGGCGTTCGAGGCGGTCTGGCAGGCCGGCGAGCGGGTTGTCACGACGAACTACGTTCTGGCTGAGCTAACCGGGCTGTTCCTCCGCCTCCGGGTGAGCCGGGCGACCCAGGAAGAACTGTTCGACGAAATCCGGCTCGATCCGTCGGTCCTCATCGTCCACATGAACGCGGCCAGGGACGACGACGCCTGGCAACTCTGGCGGGCGCGGCCGGACAAGCTGTGGACGCTGACGGATTGCGGTAGCTTCGAGGTCATGCGCCAACACGGCCTGGTCGAAGCGATCGCCAACGATCACCACTTCGAGCAGGCCGGGTTCGTCCGGTTGCTCAAATAGTCACCACTCCTGCCTCGCCACGTCCGCGCCCACGGCCAGCGGCTGGGCCGGCTCCGCCTTCGGCGGGTGCCAGCGGAGCACCGGCTCCTTGGCCGCCTTCACCTCGTCCGGCCGGCTGATGACGTGCGTGTGCGGGGCGGCCCGCAGCGTCTCCGGGTCTTCGGCCGCGATCTTCAGCAGCGCGTCGGCGAAGGCGTCCAGCGTTTCCTTGCTCTCCGTCTCGGTGGGCTCCATCATCAGGGCTTCCGGCACCACCAGCGGGAAGTACACGGTCGGGGCGTGGAAGCCGAAGTCGAGCAGCCGCTTGCACACGTCCATCGCCTTCACCTTCTTCTCCCGCAGCAGGCTCCGGGCGCTGGCGACGAACTCGTGCATGCACGGCCCCGGGTGCGGCACCTCGTACCGGTCCTTGACCAGCGCCCGCAGGTAGTTCGCGTTCAGCACCGCCTGCTCGCTCACGTCCCGCAGCCCGTCCGGGCCGAGGGTGCGGATGTAGCAGTACCCGCGGAACAGGATGCCGATGGTGCCGAAGAACGACCGCACCCGGCCGATGCTCTTGGGCCGGTCGGAGTCGAGGGCGAACTGGTCGCCCACCTTCGTGATGACCGGGGCCGGCAGGTATGGGGCGAGGAAGTCGCGGACGGCGATCGGGCCGCTGCCGGGGCCGCCGCCGCCGTGCGGGCCGGTGAACGTCTTGTGGACGTTGTAGTGCTGCATGTCCGCCCCGAAGTCGCCCGGCCGGGTGACGCCGAGGATGGCGTTCATGTTCGCCCCGTCCAGGTAGACGAGGGCGCCCTTCGCGTGCAGCAGCTCGGTGATGGTGCTGATCTGCGTCTCGAACAGCCCGAGGGTGTTCGGGTTGGTGATCATGAACACGGCCGTGTCGTCGCCGAGCTTGGCCTTCAAGTCCTCCAGGTCGACGAGGCCGTTCGGCCCGCTCTTGACCGTCACCGTCTCGAACCCGGCGAGCGCCGCCGACGCCGGGTTGGTGCCGTGGGCGGAGTCCGGCACCAACACCTTGCGGCGGTGGGTCTCGCCCTTGTCCTTGAAGTACGCGGCGGCGACGAACAGGGCGGCCAGCTCCCCCTGCGCCCCGGCGGCCGGCTGGAGCGACACGGCCGGCAGCCCGCTGATCTCGGCGAGGTACTCCTGCATCCCGTACAGGAGTTCGAGCATCCCCTGGGTGGTGTCGTCGGGCTGGAGCGGGTGCAGGTTGGCGAACCCGGACAGCCCGGCCAGCCGCTCGTGCCGCTTCGGGTTGTACTTCATGGTGCATGACCCCAACGGGTAGAAGTTGGTGTCGATGCTCATGTTCCGGGCGGACAAGTTCGTAAAGTGGCGGATCAGGTCGATCTCGCCCACTTCCGGCAGCGGCGGCGGGGCGGCGGCCAGGTGCTCGGCCGGGACGAGCGATGACAGCGGGCTGTCACTCGGCACGTCACACGCCGGCAGCCGGTGGCACCGCCGGCCGGGCCGGGACAGCTCGAAGATCAGGTCGGTCGATTGCGGGTGGTTCATCGGTCGAATCTAACCGGGGGTGGGGGCGTTCGTTTAGAACGGCGGGTCGGGGATGATCCGCCCGAGCAGTTCGGGGAGCGACGGGGCGAGCGGCTGTAGGGTCAGGTCGTCGTCGTCCGGGTCCAGCCCGAACACCGCCCCGGCCGACCGGCCGGCCGGCCGCACGAGCAGGAAGCCCGTCCCGGCGGAGTGCCGGCCGATGACCAGATACCTGCGGGCGAGGGCGGCGGCGGCCGGGTCGTCCTCCCGCCAGCCGATCAGATCGTCCCGCTGCTCCTCCAGGGTCCACACCTCGCCCGCCGGGGCCGCCTCCCCTGCCTCGGCGGACGGCCGGACCTGGCCGAACCCGTCGACGCCGACCCAGTCCGAACCCCAGTCGTCCCCGTCCCGGTGGCGGAAGACGAGCTTGTCGGGGGCCGGCTCGCCGCCGTTGCGGTCGAGCAGGAAGGCCGCCAGGGCGGGCGGGAACCGGAGCCGCAGCCGGGCCTCCCCGGCGGCCACGTCGGCCGGCGACAGCCGCGGGCCGGACCTGTGCAGGACGAGGTGGTCGCAGCACACCCCGGCCGGCGGCCGGCTGACCCGGGCGACCCACACCGGGTCCAGCCCGCGGCCCCGGTCCCGCATGGCGGCCAGCCCCGGCCAGACCGCCCGCTCCCACTCCGGCGGGTGGGCGTCCGGGGTCGGGGCCGACCACCCGGGCGGCGTCCGCTCCCGCCACGGCTTCGCCCACTCGGCCTCCGCCCGCAGGTACGCCCCACGTGGGTTGTCCCGCTCGTCCAGCCAGTCGGCGTACACCAGCCGTGGGAGGTCGTCCCCCGGCTGCTCGACGATGGCCCGGATGAACGCCTCGTCCTCGGTCACGTCAGCAGCCCCTTCGTCCGCAACACACCCTCTGCCCACGCCTGCTGCTCCGGGGTCAGCGGCGGGTCGGGCGGGCGGTCGTACTTCAGCTGCCGGGCGTACAGCCCAGTGTCGTAGCACCGGTCGAGCAGCGGTTGCAGATCGACCGGCACCGGCGGCACCCCCGGGTCGAGCGGCACCAGGATGCGGGGCAACCGGTCGGCCAGCCGGATCGCCGCAATCGCGTGCCGGCCGCCGGTCGCCGGCCCGGTCACACACACGTGGTACGTGTACCCGGGGGCCGCCGCCCGCAGCCGGCCGAGCGGCACGGCGGTGACGTGCCGGCCGGCCCGGAGCAGGTCGATCTCCACCACCGCCACCCGCCCGGCCCGGTACTCCTCCTGCTTCTCCTGGTACGCCTCCCACCCCTTACCGTACCCCTTATTGGCCGGGCTGAGTACCTCGACCGCCGTCACCAGCCGCTCGCCGTCCCCGGACCGGACTTCCAGATACTTCTCCTCGACCGGGTCGCCCTCCGGCTCGACGAGCAGTAGCCCGGCCTGCTCGAACACTGTCAGCGCCGCCCCAGTGTCGGGGGCCGACCCGTCGGGATCGACCAGGCTGACATCCGGCTGGCGGTGTTCCACATCTTCCGCATACACCCGGGTGGCCGCCCGGGCGAAGTACGGCGGCGGCAGGACGGCGTTCACCGCCTCCCGGATGAGGAAGATCAGCCCGTCGTGGATGTCGGGGAAGCGGGTCGGCGCCTCCAGCCACGGGTCCATGCCCGGGAACGGGGACGGCATCGTCACACCCCCTTCGCCCGCAGGACGCCCTCGGCCCACGCCCGCTGGTCCGGGGTCAGTGGCGGGTCCGGGGCGCGGCGTCCGTACTTGGCCAGCTTGGCGAACCCGCCCTCGTCGTACGACCGGTCGAACACCGGCTGGAGGCCGACGAGCACCGGCGGCACTCCGGGATCAAGGGGGATCGGGATCGCCGGCAGCGGGTCGGTCAGCCGGATCGGGGCGACGAACGACCGGCCCGGCACCGCGCCGACGGTGACACAGACGTGGTAGTCGAACGGGCCGGCCGCCGCCTGCAACTCGGCCGCCGCCGCCGCCGTCGTGTGCGGCCCGCCCCGGAGCAGGTCGATCTCGACTAAGTTTACGCCGGCCGCCCGGTACTCGTCCTGCTTCTGGCGGTACGACGTTCGTCCCGGCCCGGGCCACTTGTTCGTCGGGCTGATCACCTCGACGGCCGTCACCAACCGGTCATCGTCGCCGGACAGGATTTCCAGGAACACTTCCTCCACCGGGTCGGAGGTCGGGGCGGCGGCCACATCGTACAGGCCAGCTTTGGTGAGGGTGGCGACGGCTCCGGCCGCCCCGGCGGGGTCCGCAACGGGACCACCGTACACGCTCACGTCTGGCACCCGGTTCAGTTCCGGATCGACGTACACGCGGGTGTCGGTGGTGGCCACGTAACCCGGCGGGAGGGCAGCGTTCAGCACCGCTCCGATCGAGTGGATCAGGCGTCCGTGGAGGCTAGGGAACACCACGGGGCGTTCCAGCCACGGGTCCATGCCTGGGAATGGCGATGGCATCGCTCGACCCTCCATTCACCCCTTGGCTGCGGCTCGCACCGCTTCGACCAGGCCGTCTATCTCCCGCTTCGTCCGCTTCTCCGTCACCGCCACCGTCAGGCCGTCCTTGTGTTGAAGATACCAGCGGCCGGTCGGCAGCCCGGCGTGGTAGCCTGCCGCTCGCAGTTTCACCAACAGCCCGTCCACGTCGCCGGGCACGGTCAGCGTGAACTCCTTGACGAACGGCGTCTTGAACTTCAGCGACACGCCCGGCACCGTCGCCAACTGCTGCGCCGCGTAGTGGGCCTTGCGGACGCACAGCTCGGCCGTCTCCTTCAGCCCCTGCGGGCCGAGGGCGGTCAGGTGGACGGCCGCCCGCAGGGCCAGCAGGCTCTGGTTGGTGCAGATGTTACTCGTCGCCTTTTCCCGGCGGATGTGCTGCTCCCGGGTCTGGAGCGTCAGCACCCAGCACCGCTTGCCGGTGCGGTCCACCGTCTGCCCGACCAGCCGGCCGGGCACCTTCCGCAAATACTCCTTGTCGTCCCGGCAGGCCAGGACGCCGAGGTACGGGCCGCCGTACCCGAGCGGCACCCCCAGCCCCTGCCCCTCGGCGACGGCGATGTCCGCCCCGTAGTCGCCCGGCCGCTTCAACAGCCCAACCGACACCGGGTCGAAGCTGGCGACGAACACCGCCCCGGCCTTCCGGGCGGCATCACCGATCGCTTTCATCTCCTCCAGGTGGCCGAAGAAGTTCGGCGACTGCGCGATCACCGCGACCGTCTGGTCGTTGACCGCCTGGGCCACGTCGTCCGGGTTCAGGAACCCGTCCGGCGTCGGCAGCGTCCGCACTTTGCAGTGCAGGTTGGCGACGTAGGTGGCGAGCACCTGCCGATATTCCGGGTGGACGCTCTCGGCGATCAGCACCTCCCCGGTGCGGCCGGTGACGCCGAGGGCCATCAGCACCGCCTCGGCGACCGCCGACCCGCCCTCGTACAGGGAGGCGTTGGCCACCGGCAGGCCGGTGAGCTGACACATCAGGGTTTGGAACTCGAAGATCGCCTGGAGAGTGCCCTGGGACGCCTCCGCCTGATACGGGGTGTACGCGGTGTAGAACTCGCTCCGCCCGGCGATGGTATCGACCACGCTCGGGACGAAGTGGTCGTAGGCGCCGCCACCGAGGAAGCAGACCAGGTCGCCGGCCGGCTTGTTCTTGGCGGCCAGGGCGGCGATGTGCTCGGTCAGCTCGATCTCGGACAGGGCCGGCGGGACGGCGAGCGGCCGGTTCAGCCGGACGGCCGGCGGGACCGGGGCGAACAGCTCGTCCACCGACTTCGCCCCGATCCGGGCGAGCATGGCGGCCTGGTCGTCGGGGGTGTTCAGGGTGTACGCGGACATCAAGCCCTCCCGGGCGGCACCCGGGTCTGCCGGACCCAGGCGCGGAACTGACGGACGATTGACACCTGGTCCACCGTGCCGGCGAGGCCGAGATAACGGGCCAGATCGGCGGCCGGTAGCCCGCCGAGAGCGCGGCTGGTCGTGGCCGGCGTGTAGACCCGGTTCGGACCGAGGGTGTACACGACGAGTTGGTGGCCGTCGTAGGCCCAGACCTCCGGCACGCCGACCGCGGCGTACAGGTCGATGCGGTCGCCGAGCTTCCGACTCACTTCGATCACGACCGCCAGATCGGGCGGCGGGTCGGTGGCGAAGTCCAGCTCCCGGCCGAGGGGCAGCACCCGGGCGATCGTCGGGCCGACGTAGAACCACTGGTCCGGCTCGAACCCCCGGTCCAAGTCCTCCCGCCGCACCGTCGTCTCCCCGCAGCCGATGACCGGGACCGCGGCCTCTTCCGCCCACACCGTCACCAGCAGCCCGACGACCGTCTTCCACAGCTCGTGGGTGTTGGACTTGGTCACGATGTCCAGCCTCCCCCGGTCGTAGGTGAGCTTGACCGCCCACGCCCGGGCCTGGTCGCGGGCGTCGAGCAGGCGGTCGTACTCGGCCCACGTCACGCCCGGCAGGGTCATCGCCCAGCCGGGCCGGAGGTGGGGGAGCAGATCGATGACCGGGCTGATGGCCGGCCGTAACGCCGGCGGCGGGGTCGTGGGGGCAACGGGTTTGGTGGCCGTGCTCATCGGTTCGCCCTCCGGCTCAGTGCCCCTCGGACGCGAGCTGCTGGTCGTACTGGTCCTTCGTCATCAGGTGGTCGAGCGTCGCCCCGGGGGCCAGATTGATGCGGATCATCCAGTTGCCGTAAGGGTCGGACTGGACCGGCTCGGGGCTGTTCGCTAGCGCCGTGTTCACCTCGGCCACCTCGCCGGCGACCGGGGCGTACAGGTCGAACACCGCCTTCACCGACTCGATCTCGCCGAACGCCTTGCCGGGCGTCGTCGCCGTCCCGACCTTCGGCAGTTGCAGGTGGGTGACGTCCCCGAGCTGCTCGGCCGCGTAGGCGGTGATGCCGACCGTCACCACGTCGCCGTCGAGCTTGGCCCACTCGTGCGACTTGGCGTACCGCAGGGCAGATAAGTCCATGTTCGGGTTCCTTGTAGGGTGCGTGGAGGCTTTGCGGAACGCACCACGGGGAGCGGTTGCCGGGGCGGTGCGTTGCGCGTGC
>JAXMAZ010000046.1:0-32386 GCA_046350115.1 Gemmataceae bacterium | reverse complement strand
GCCGAGCCACCGCCGGCCGGGGCCGACGACTACGCCGCCCGGACGAGTGAGGGGATGCCACTGACGCCGCCGACCGTTCGCGGCGACCGCGAGGAGTCGAAGCCGGCCGCGGACGACCCGTTCGAGCGGCTGCGGAAGGCGAAGGAGCGGGCGAAATTCCGGCGGGAAGAGGAAGGGGACCAGGACCGCAGTTGAGAGGCTACCCGCGCGAAAGCCCACCCGTGGCAACGGGTGGGCGAACGGCACTCACTACATCCCGACGCGGGTGACTGGCTACCGGCGGAACTCCCCACGGACCGCGGCCCGTGGGCGTTCTTCACTTCATTGTCACTGCCCCTTCAATCGTCGCACCGCTTCGGTCGCGTCCCAGTACCGCGGGTGGCTGGTGTACGCCGTTACCGCCTCGAACGCCTTCACGGCCGCCGGCACGTTCCCGGCGGCCTCCTGGGCCTGGCCCAGCCGGTACAGGGTGTCGGCGCCGCTCTTCTGATAGCTGCGGTAGTCGTTGAAGCAGCCGATTGCCAGGTCCGGGCGGTTCAGCTCGTCCAAATACAAGTCCCCCAGCAATCGGGTGGCGACGTACCAGGCGTCCTCCTCCTCGCCGCTTCCCTTCGGCTCCTGACGGATGTCTTCAAGCAGCGTCAACGCCGCGTCCCGCTCCCCCTTGCGGAGCAGCAGCCGGGCTTCGGTCAGCCGGACCGCCTGGCCGGTCGGGTTGATGACCCGGGCCAACCGGGCGAGGTGTAGACCGTAGTCGAGCGTCTCCAGGTCCGCGTCCTTGGCGTTGGCGACCGATGTCGCCTTGCGGACGCAGTACCCCACGTCGAACCACCTCTCCACCTTGTCCTTGACCGCCGCCAACTGATCCACGACGAGGGAGTAGTAGTAGCTGTCCTTCTTCGCCAGCAGGTCCGGGTCGGCCTTGGCGTACAGCAGGCCCGTCTCGACGGTCAGCACCGCGTTCAGCACGTCCCCGGACTTGGCGTAGTATTCGGCGAGTTGCCGCAGGGTGTTCGAGTCTTCCTTCCCGGCCTCGATGAATAGCCGCTGATTCTCGGCGGCGGCGGCGAAGTCCCCCCGGGCGGCGGCCGACTCGGTGAGCGCCTTCACGGCCGACACATACGCCTCCCGCTGATCCGGCGGCAGGGACTTGGGTCCGGCCGCCAGCCCGGTCCGTCTCACCTGGCCGAGATACCCGTCGGCTTCGTCCATGCGGCCGAGTTTGATCGCCAGATCGGCGAGCGTCTTGAACAGCACCGGCCCGCGCGCCAGCAGCCCGCGGGCGGCGATCCGCAGGTACGCCATCCCCCGCTCGACCTGGGCCGGGTCGCTGTCGCCGATCAGGGCCAGCCCGAGCTGTTCGACGTACTCGTAGTTGAACCCGGCCGGCGGCTCGGTGGCCGCGGCGGCGGCGAACTCGGCCTCCGCCAGCCCGGCGTACAGCTCCCGCTGGTAGCCGACCGCGACCGGGTCGTCCGGCTGTTTGGCGAGCCGGCGCTCGACCGCGGCAATCGCGGACACCCGTCGGCCCGGCTTCGCCAGCTCCGTCGGCCCGAGCCGTTTCACCAGCTCCGGGTGGACCCGCAGAGCCAAGTCCCACGCCTCGAACAGCACCGCGTCCCGGGCCGCCGGGACGGGGTACGGCGTCTCCGGGTCGAGCAGCTGGTGCAGCACCTCGGCCGCGTGGTCGTAATCCTTGGCGTGGGCCAGTGCGATGACCCGGAGGTGATCGACCTTCGGCCCGGCGGCCGGCTTGTTCGCTTCCACCAGGTCGAGCATCCGCACCGCGTCGGTCCGCTCGGCGTCGGTCGGCGGGCGGTCCTTGATGAGCAGCCCGGTCGCCAGGTCCAGGCAGAAGTCGAAGTTGAGCAGCTTGACCGTGTCGGCGTCCAGGGCGGACACGTCGATCTGCCGGTGCAGCCGCCACAACCCTTGGGCGGCGGCCTCGCTGCGGGGGTTCAGTTGCAGCGCCCGGCTGAAGCTGACGATCGCCTCCCGCACCCGGCCGACGCTCAGGCTGCCGTACCCCCGCAGCACGTGCTTGAACACCCGCAGCCGGGGCAGCCAGCGGGTCGCGTACACGAAGTACAGGGTCAGCGGCACCAGCAGGATGAGCTTGTCGCCGTACTCCGGGATGTTGCTCGACAGCCGTAGCAGATACAGACCGATGGCCAGGACGGCGCAGAGGGCCGCGATCTCGACTTCGGACTCGTCCGCCTCGCCGCAGAACGTCAGCACGTAGAAGAACGGTAGCCCGGCGAGCAGCACGGCCGCGAACCGCTGCTGGGCGGCCGGGTCGGCGAATTCGGCTAGCTCGCGGACGTAGTGGATCGCGAGGTAAGCGAGGGCGCCGCCGACGATCCCGCCGAGGGCGAACCGCCACACCTTGTCCCGCACCTGTGTGAGCTGGTGCAGCCCGTACCCGAGGACCGCCCCGCCGACGGCGAACCACGGCAGCCACTCCCGGCCGGCCGGCGGCTGCGTCTCCAGCCCGACCCCGAGGGCCACCCCGCCGACCAGCCCGAGGTAGATGACGAACGGGCTATCGAGCAGGGTGAGCAGGGCGAACCCGCCCGGGTTGGCCTGCGGCCGATAGCCGCGGCGGGCGAGCAGCCCGGCCCCGGCGAGCAGGCCGCAGGCCAACCCGCCGACGCCCCAGCCGACGACCCGGAGCAGGGTCTGGTTGTCCGGCGGGATGAGGGCCAGGTAGGCCCACACCCCGAGGAACACGCCTTTGAGCAGATACTCCTTCAATGCCGCACTCATTCGCACCAGGCTCCGACGGGAAAGGGCCGGCGGTGTTAGCGTAGGGAGCAGCCCGGACAGCGGTTAGCGCGGTGAACCCGTCCGGAATCTGTTTCACCCGGCTGTAAACCGCCGATATAGTGTCGCGGACGCCGGCCCGAAGGGGCGGCCGGCTATCCATCCGCCATCGGAGTTCTCGGCACATGCATCGGACCTTCTGCCGGTTGGCCCTGCTCGCGGTCGGGATCGGGGCCGTCTCCCTCGGGGCGGCGGTCGCCGACGACAAGGAAAAGACGTACACGACCGAAGAGATCATGAAGCGGCACACCGGTGCCAAGTCGTTGCTCAAGGGGCTGGGCGCCCAGGTCAAGGAAGGGAAGTGGGAGGACGCGAAGGAGGGGGCCAAGCTGCTGAAGGCGTTCGGCGAGTCGCTCGGCAAGAACACCCCGCCGAAGGGGGATGAGGCGAGCTGGAAGAAGCTGACCAAGCAGTACAAGGAGAGCACCGCCGAGGTGTTCAAGGCCGTCGAAAAGCAGGACGCCAAGGCGGCGACCGACGGGCTGGGCAAGATCGGCAAGTCGTGCATGGGCTGCCACAAGCCGCACAAGCCGTAACCGACAGCGTGTAAACGTCTGAAGCCCACGGGCGACCCCCGTGGGCTTCGTCGTTTCCCGGGTCTTCCAGTTCGCCTTCCCTTCCCATCCCCCGTCCGGTTATCTTCCCACGCTTGGCTGACCCATTTTGGCACGTCATGGAGGGCGTCCGATGGCCGAGGGGGCGAAACCGGTCGGTCGAATTCGCGGGTGGATCAAGGCGGTGATGGCGGCGGTCGTCGGGCTGGTCGGCGGGAGCGTCGCCACATACGGCACGGCGGTCGTGAACACGGTCATCCACCCGACCAAGCCGGTGGCCAACTTCGCCACCAGCACGGACGGGCTGACCGTCACCTGCCAGAACCGGGCGACCGGTGAGAGCGGGTGGTGGGACTTCGGCGACGGCTCCCCGCTCGAACCGTTCGACGCCGGCAAGCCGAGCGTCGATCACACCTACGCCAAGCCGGGCAGCTACCAGGTCAAGCTGACCGTCCGCAACTTCCTGGCCGAGGAGAACGAGCGGACGGTGCCGGTCGACCTGACCGTCGCCCCGCAGACGCTGCCGCCGAGCGTGGCGGTGAAGGTGGAGCCGATCGGCCCACGGGCGGTCGCCCCGGCCACCTTCCGGGTGAAGGGCGAGGCGAAGAACGTCGAGCGGGCGCTGCTCGACCTGGGCGAGCGGGTGGAGGTGAGCGCCGAGTCCGGGCCGTTCGAGCGGCTGGTGGTGTTCGAGAAGCCGGGCAACTACCCGATCCAACTGCTCGGGTACAGCGGCAAGCAGGCGGTCAAAGACGGGGCGACCGTCCGGGTCGAGTCGCCGGCCGCCGGGGCGCTGTCGGTGGTGGTGCGGGTGGCCGACACCGGCACCCGACTTGACCGGCGGGAGGAGAAGCCGGTCGTCACCGTGCCGGTGCCGAAGACGGCGGAGAAGGGGTTCACCAGGGTGCTGGCCGCCCGCCCGGGGTACACCGTGACCGCGGCGAAGCTGAACGGGGCGGCGCCGCCGGCGGTGCGGAACGTCAGCGTGGCCCCGACCGCGGACAAGAAGGGCGTCCAGGTGACGGGCGAGTGGGCGACCGCCCAAAAGGCCGGTGGGTCGGACGTGATGATCCCGGTGGTGATGACCGAGGAGCGGTCGGCCCCGATGACCGGGCCGCCGGCGACCGTCTCCGCCGCCCTTCAGCCGGGGGCCGGCGAGTACGCGGCGACGATCGCCATGCCGCCCCGGCCGCTCAACATGACCGACCCGCAGCGGCGGCTGACGGTCGAGATCTTCCAGGCGACGGCCGACGGCCGGTTCGCCAAGCTGATGAGCGTTTCCGATCCCAAGCTGCCGCTCAACACCAAGCTCGGGACACTGCTGAACCCGGTCACGGTCGAGCAGGTGGGAGAGCAGTTGAAGGTATCGGTGCGATAGCCCGCTTGGCAACCCGGCGAGCCCCCGGGGGCGTCAACCCCCGGAGTGGAGCAATCGCTCCACCCGGGGCTGACGCCCCCGGCTCACTACTGATCGCACGATGAGCGCGGCGAACAGCACCGATGAATCCCGCCCGACCGCCCTCCGCCGCGAGGGGACGGGTTGCGGGTCGAGTGGTCCGACGGGACTAACACCTTTGTCGCCTGGCGGGCGCTTGCGGGCGGCCTGCCCATGTGCATCCTGCATGGAGGAGCGGTCCAAGCCGCCGGACCCGTTCAAGGTGCTCAAGCCGAGTGAGGTTGCGGCCGGCCCGCCCGCCCGGTTAGCATGAAGCCGGTCGGCCACTACGCCTACCAGATCACCTGGAACGACGGCCACAACACCGGCATTTACCCGGTGTCCACGATCCGTCAGTTGGGCGAACCGGTCGGGTAGGGTCCGCTGTGCGGACCGTGGTAGCGCTCCGGTCCGCACAGCGGACCCTACATCGGAGATTGACATGGCTCCCCCGATGCCCCCGAAGTTCGACCTGCCCGGGGTCAAGCACGTGATCGCCGTCGCCAGCGGGAAGGGCGGCGTCGGCAAATCCACCGTCGCCGCCAACCTGGCGGTCGGGCTGCACGCCCTCGGCCACAAGGTCGGGCTGATGGACGCGGACATCTACGGGCCGAGCGTGCCGATCATGTTCGGACTCGGCATGGTCGACCAGACCCGCACCCCGTTCCCGGTCGAGCGGTACGGGCTGAAGCTGATGAGCATGGGGTTCCTGGTGGACCCGAACCGGGCGGTCATCTGGCGGGGGCCGAAGGTGGCCCAGGCCGTCGGCGCGTTCCTCGCCCAGACCCCGTGGGGCGACCTCGATTTCCTGGTCATCGACCTGCCGCCTGGCACCGGCGACGCCCAGCTCACCCTTAGCCAGCAGGCGCCGCTGACCGGGGCGGTAGTCGTCACCACCCCGCAGGACGTGGCCCTGATCGACGCCCGCAAGGGGGTCAAGATGTTCGAGGAGGTGCGGGTGCCGGTGCTTGGGGTGGTCGAGAACATGAGCTACTACCTCGACTCGGCCGGCAACAAGGTCGCGGCTGTTCGGGGCCGGCGGCGGGCGGAGGCTGGCCGAGGAGGCGGGGGTGAAGCTACTGGCCGAGTTGCCCATCGACCCGCGGGTGACGACCTGCGGCGACACCGGCGAGCCGATCGCCCGCAAGTATCCGGACTCGCCGGTCGGGCAGGCGTTCTTGGCTGGCTCAGACGGTGGCGGACAGAGCTGGCCGGCAGGACGAAGCCGGCGCCTGCCGGAGGTGGAGTTGTGATCCTGTAGGGGTGCGTGGAGGCTTGCGCAGCTGCACGGGAGCAACGATTGCCGTTCCCGGTGCGCGTTGCGCCGCACCCTACAAGAATGCTCGCCTCACTTCTTCACCTGCCCCTTCGCCGCTTCGTACAACTTGTCTACCGTGAAGCCGAAGTGCGGGAGCAAGTCCTTGAGCGGGGCGCTGGCCCCGAACGTGTGCATGCCGATCATCTTCCCGCTGATCCCGGCGTACCGCTCCCAGCCGAACACGCTCCCCATCTCGACCGTCACCCGGGCCGTCACCGCCGGCGGCAGGACCGCGTTGCGGTACTCGATCGGCTGCTTCTCGAACAGCTCCCAGCTCGGCAGGCTGACCACTCGGGCCTTCACCCCCTCGGCGGCCAGCTTCTCGTAGGCGGCGACGCACAGTTGCACCTCGCTGCCGGTGCCGATCAGGATCACCTCCGGGGTGGCGTTCGGCACCACGTCGGCCAGCACGTACCCGCCTTTCGCCAGGTTCGACGCGGCGGCGTACTTCGTGCGGTCGAACGTCGGCACCGGCTGCCGGGTGAGGGCCAGCACGGCCGGCTCGTGCGTCTGGTTCATCACCACCCGCCACGCCTCCGTCACCTCGTTGGCGTCGCACGGGCGGATGACCAGCAGCCCCGGGATGGCCCGCAGGCTGGCGAGTTGTTCGATCGGCTGGTGGGTCGGGCCGTCCTCGCCGACGCCGATCGAATCGTGGGTGAACACGTAGATGACCGGCGTCCGCTGGAGGGCCGCCAGCCGGATCGCCGGCCGGCCGTAGTCGCTGAAGATCATGAACCCGCTGCCGAACCCCCGCAGGTCGCAGAGCGTCATCCCGGTCATGATGGCGCCCATCGCGTGCTCGCGGACGCCGAAGTGAATGTTCCGCCCGGCCGGGTTGGCGGCGGTGAACGTGCCCTCTTCCTTCAAAAAAGTCTTGGTCGACGGGTTCAAGTCGGCCGACCCGCCGACCAGCCACGGCACCGTCTTGGCCACCGCGTTGATGACCTTGCCGCCGCTGTCCCGGGTGGCCAGCCCCTTGGGGTCGGCCGGGAAGGTGGGCAAGTCCTTGTCCCAGCCGGCCGGCAGTTCCTGCCGCTGCATCCGCTCGACCTCGGCGGACAGGTCCGGGAACTTCTTCTTGTACTCGGCGAACTTGTCCGTCCAGGCGGCGTGGGCCTCCCCCCCCCGCTTGGCGACGCCACCGCGGAAGTGCTCGTACACCCCGTCCGGGACCAGGAACTGGGCGTCCTCCGGCCAGCCGTAGAACCGCTTGGCCGCCTTGACCTCCTCGGCCCCGAGCGGCTCCCCGTGGGCCTCCTTGGTGTCCTGCTTGTTCGGGGCGCCGTACCCGATGTGGGTCTTGACGGCGATGAACGTCGGCCGGTCGGTGGTCCTCCGGAACGTCTCCAGCGCCCGGGCGACCCGGCTCATGTCGTTCCCGTCGTACACCCGCAGGACGTTCCACCCGTAGGCCATGAACCGGCCGCACACGTCCTCGGTGAACGCCAGAGACGTGTGGCCGTCGATGGAGATGCTGTTGTCGTCGTAGATCCAGCACAGGTTGGACAGCTTCAGGTGCCCGGCCAGGGACGCCGCCTCGGACGCCACCCCTTCCATCATGCAGCCGTCGCCGCAGATGGCGTACACCTTGTGGTCGAACAGCGACTCGAACCCCGGCCGGCCGTACCGGGCGGCGGCCCACCGTTGGGCGATGGCCATGCCGACCGAGTTCGCCACCCCCTGGCCGAGCGGCCCGGTGGTCGTCTCCACTCCGGGGCACAGCTCGTGTTCGGGGTGGCCGGCCGTCTTGCTGCCGAGCTGGCGGAACTGCTTCAGTTGCTCCAGCGGCAGCGCCTCTTCGGCCGTCACCGTGCGGTGTTCGGCCAGCCCCCTCACCCCGGCCAGGTGGATGAGGGCGTACTGGAGCATGGAGGCGTGGCCGTTGGACAGGACGAACCGGTCCCGGTTCGGCCAGAGCGGGTCGGCCGGGTCGTAGGTGTAGAACCGGTGCCACAGGGCGTAGGCGACCGGGGCCAGCCCCATCGGCGCCCCCGGGTGGCCGCTGTTCGCCTTCTGGACGGCGTCGATCGCCAGGGTGCGGAGGGTGTTGACGCAGAGCTGGTCGGCCGGGCCGAACTCGGGGAGCGGGGCGGCGGTCGGCGGGTGTTCGGAGGCGGCCATGTTTGGTGATTCGGGGAGTTCGGGGGCGGTCTCGGGCGATCCCGAGAGATGATATGCCCGGTCGGGCGAACGCCCACGGATCGGCGGCCGGCCGCCCGACGTACTGACAATCGGGGCGCGGTTTTACCGTTTCTGTGGGCTGTGAGGCGCTGAGACCCTGAATTTCCCGGCGTTTCAGTCGGTCTGGAGGCGGAAACCCCGGAAATTTCCGGGAAAGTAAGCAGTTAGTCGGGGGTTTCCGTTGACAACCCCCGCGGAAACCCCGACATTTCAGGCGGTTTCTGACCCCTCACCCGTTTCCGAGGCGGACATGGCGAAGGACAAGGCGGCCGGCGGCAAGAAGGCCAAGATGACCAAGTCGGCGTTCTTTCAGGAGCTGGTGACGGCGACGGACCTGCCCAAGAAGGACGTGATGAAGGTGTACGACGCGATGCAGAGTCTCGTCGCCAAGCAACTCGGGCCGAAGGGGGCGGGCGAGATCACCCTGCCCGGGATGGCCAAGCTGACGGCCCAGAGGACCAAAGCGGACAAGGGCGGGCAGAAGCGGCCGAACCCGTTCAAGCCGGGCGAGTTCATCATCACCAAGCCGAAGCCGGCCCGGACCAAGCTGAAGGCCCGCGGGCTGAAGACCTTCCTGGAAGGGCTGTACCCGGCGAAGTAAGCACCACCCCGGACGCCGCACCCGCCCCCCGTTCTCCGCCGGGGGGCGGTGGCATTTCCGTGGCCACCAACCGGCTCAGGTGCCCTCGGGCGCCCGCCAGTGGGGGTGGGCTGGTGTGGGTCTGTGGGCCGGCGGCTCCGAGCTGACCGGACCGTGTGGCGGGGCTTCCTGGGTCGGCTCCCCTTTGTGCTCTTCGGCGTAGCGGATGGCCGCCGCCGCCCGGGTGGCGTCGCTGCGGTGGACCCACAGCTCGACCGACGCCGGCAGGGCCGACCCCAGCCCGGCGGTCAGTTGTTCGCCCACCACTTTCGCGTGGATCCCGGCCTCGGCCAGAGCCTGCTGCCACAGTTCGACCTGGACCAGCGGTCCGTCGGCCACCTTCACCACGTCGTCCGGGCTGGGGGTCATCGTCAGCACCTCCGTAGGGTTGTCGCGGGCATTGTAGCCGGCCGTCGCCCGGACGGTTCGGCTGTTCTAGGATGGCGATAACTGGTAACGTGGAGCGAATAACCGGATGACGGCCGCCACCCGGCCGCTCCGGAGGCAAGGACGACGATGGCCGACATGACCGCCGACCGCCGGGAGCCGTGGGACCAGCCGGCTGTCCTGCCACTGATGGAGACGGTCGACGACCGGCTCCGTCGGCTGGAGCAGGCGCTGGCCACGATGCAGAACACGGCCGTGGTCGAAGACGTGGTGGCCGAGCGGGTGGTCGCCCGACTGACCTCCACCTACGACGCCGGGCTGATGCCGGCGCTGACCGAGGCGGTCCTCCCGGCGATGGCGGCCCAGGCGGCGGACGCCGCGGCCGGCGGGTTCTGGACCCGGTTGCAGGTGTTCAAGGAACTCCGGCTCATGGCCCGGATGTACCTCGACCCCCGCTACCGGCTCAGCCGGACCGGCCAGTTCGGGGTGCCCATCGTCGTCGGGCTGATGTTCCTGAACTACCTGACGTTCAACTGGGTCATCGCCATCCCGCTGCTGCCGTTCGTCGGCACGCTGGCCGAACGGACGGTGCTGGTGGTGCTGGCGGTGGTGCTGTACAAGGTGCTGGCCCGAGAGGCCGCACGGTATGAGGCGGTGCTGAACTATCTGGCCCGGTACACGCGGCCATGAAACGGGCCGGGTCGGGCGGCATGGAGCCGCCCGACCCGGGCGGTCACTTGTCTTTCTTTTCCCGCTTGCCCTCGATGTCGAACGACTGGGTCTGCCCGTCGAAGTCCGCCTCGCCGGTGCCCTTAATCTTGTCCCCGTCCAGCTTCAGCTTGTATTTGATGAGGAACTTGTTGTCCATGAACTCCCGCTCGGCGGAGAACGTCAGCTCGTTGTCCTTGAGTTTCACGTCTTGCAGCTTGGCCTCCTGCTTGTCCTGCCAGACCATCTTGCCGGACAGCTTGTCCCCGTCCTTCTTGACGGTCAGGGTGGCCTCCCGCTTCTGACCGCCGATGTCGTACTCCAGCTTCCAACTGCCGACCGGGTCGGCCTTCTTGTCGTCCGCGTAACTGACACCGGCCAGACCGAACGCCAACCCGAGCGTGAACAACAGACGCATGGTGACGCCCCTTCACGGCAGCGGAGGGAAACCGGCCCGCCGACGGGCGGGCGGCCCGGCCGCTCCCGCCGTTATACCCGTCCGAGCGGGGCGTTGAAGTTTGCACCGGGAAGTTTACACTGGCCGTATGATCCGGCTCGGCGTGAACATCGATCACGTGGCGACGGTCCGGCAGGCCCGGCGGGCGGCCGAGCCGGACCCGGTGGCGGCGGCCGTGCTGGCCACCCTCGGCGGGGCGGACGGGATCACCGTGCACCTGCGGGAAGACCGCCGGCACATCCAGGATCGGGACGTGGACCTGCTCCGGCAGACCCTCACCACCCGGCTCAACCTGGAGATGGCGGCCGCCGAGGAGATCGTACAGATCGCCCTGAAGGTGAAGCCGGACGAGGCGACCCTGGTCCCGGAGAAGCGGCAGGAGCTGACCACCGAGGGCGGGCTGGACGTGATCGCCCACACCGACCCGGTGCGGGCGGCCGTCCGGCGGCTGAAGGACGCGGGCATCCTGGTGTCGCTCTTCATCGACCCGACCATCGAGCAGGTGGACATGGCCCACGCCGTCGGGGCAGACGCGATCGAGTTCCAGACGGCCAGCTACTCGGAGGCGGTCGGGGCGGACGCGGTGGCGACCGAACTGGCCAAGCTGCGGACGGCGACCCACCACGCCAAGGGCCGCGGCCTGCACGTCCACATGGGCCACGGGCTGAACTACCAGAACGTCCGGCCGATCTGCCGAATCCCCGGGGTGGAAGAGCTGAACATCGGGCACAGCATCGTCAGCCGGGCGGTGCTGGTCGGCATGGAGCGGGCCGTCCGCGAGATGAAGCAGGTGATGACCGAGCACTTTCCGAACCCGTCCAAGGGGTAATCCCCGGAGGGGCTGTGGCCCGCACCACCTTCGGTTGTGTCGTCCTGGGGCTGGCCGCCGTCGCGGTCGCCGCCGACCTGCCGCTGCCGAAGGACACGCTCCCGGCCGATCTGCCACTCGGACCTGTCCCTGCCAGTCTCGGCGAACGGCCGGTTCCGGCTGATAACCCTCTCACGTCTGACCGCGTCCGGCTCGGCCGGAAGCTGTTCTTCGACCCCGTCCTGTCCGGCGACCGAACCGTTTCGTGCGCCAGTTGCCACCTACCGGAGAAGGGGTTCAGCGGCGGGGCCGCGTCCTCCCTCGGGGTGAACGGCCAGCCGACCCGCCGGCGGTCGCCGTCGCTGGTCAACCGGGGGTTCGGGGCGAGCCAGTTCTGGGACGGCCGGGCCGCGTCCCTGGAAGAACAGGCGTTGCGTCCCATTGCTGACCCTACGGAGATGGGGAACACGGTGGCCGAAGCCGTCCGACGGCTCTCGGCGGACGCGGGTTACAAGTCGGCGTTCGACGCGGCCTTTCCCGGCGAGGGTGTCACCCCGACCACACTGGCGAAGGCTCTGGCCGGGTTTCAGCGGGTGCTCGTCCGCGGGGACGGGCCGATCGACCGGTTCCGCAAAGGTGCCCGCAGCGCCCTCTCAGAGCAGGCGGCCCACGGGTTCTGGCTGTACGAGAGCAAGGGCGGGTGCTGGCGGTGCCACGGCAGCGGCAACTTCACCGACGAGAAGTTCCACAACACCGGGGTGAGCTGGGGCAAGGAGCCGCTCGACCTCGGCCGGTTCGAGGTGACGAAGGACGACGCTGATCGCGGCCGGTTCAAGACGCCGAGCCTCCGCGGCGTCGGGCTGTCCGCCCCGTACATGCACGACGGCAGTCTGAAGACACTGGAGGACGTGATCGAGTTCTACGACCGCGGCGGGGCGGCTAACCCGCACCTCGACCCCGCGATCAAGCCGCTCAACCTGACCGCGGGCGAGAAGGCCGCCCTGGTGGCGTTCCTCAAGGCGCTGTAGCGACGGCCGCCTCCCGGGCCGGCAGGTAGTTCAGCCGCTCCGGCCGCTGGCCCAGCCGCTCATGGTCGACCTTGCCGGTCAGCTCGTCGTAGACATGTTTCACGTTGTCCGGGATGTCACGGGCCGCCTTCCCGGTCCACTCCTTGTACCAGCCCATGTCCAGCCCGGCGGCGATGGCGGCGGCATCCTTCTTGGCGTCGATGCCTTTTGCCACCTCCGCCCGCAGGTCGGCGAAATACCGCTTCTGCTTGCCGAGCAGCTCTTTGCCGGCGACTGACCCGTGCCCCGGGCAGACCCGCTCCACGTCCAGCTTCTCCATCGCCTCTAGCACCCGGACCCAGCTCCCCGAGTTGGAGTGGCCCATGAAGTTGAACGCCCCGTTCACGCAGGCGTCCCCGGTGCAGAGCAGCTTGTGTTTGGGCAGGTAGGCGACCGCGTCCCCGGCGGTGTGGGCGTGGCCGAAGTGCCGGAACTCGACCCGCTGGGTTCCGTCCTCCAACACGTACACGTCGTCGAACGGGATGTCCGCCGTCTTCAGCTCGGTGTCGCGGATGTCCTTGCGGTCCTTGGCCGCGTCCGCCCACTGCTTCGGGCCGTTGCTGCTCAGCAGCCGGGCGGCCGACTTGTGGGCGACGATCTTGGCCCCCTCCTTCGCCCAGACGCTGTTGCCGTAGGCGTGGTCGCCGTGGTGGTGGGTGTCGAGGACGTAGCGGATCGGCTTGTCCGTCGTCTTACGGATGGCGGCGATCACGTCCGCCGCCTCCTTCGGGAAGTTGGCGTCGATGACGACGACGTAATCTTTGAACACCACCCAGGTGTTGTTGCACCCGCCGAACGGGACCGATGGGTCGGTGGCGCTGATCGACGCGTACCGGAAGAACACCCCGGGGGCCACCTCGGCCACGTCGTTAAACTTCATGGTCGGCAGGGGGGCGGGGGCCGGCCGCCGCGGCTCGGTGCTGCCCGCGGCGAAGACGGCCAGGGTGAACACCCCGGCGACAGCGGCGGACACGGCCAGACAGCGGATCGACATGACGCGGCCCCGTGGGAAGACGGATGCCGCGAGGGTAGCCCCGCCGGGGGTCGGACGCAACCGGGAAACGAAACGACCCCTGCCGTTCGGCAGGGGTCGCGTGTTTGACAACCCGGTAGCGAGGGACAGGTTAGTACCGGCCGCCGCCGCCGTACCCGCCGCGGCCACCGCCGCCGCCGCCGTACCCGCCGCGGCCACCGCCGCCGCCGCCGTACCCGCCGCCACCGCCGCCGCCGCCGTACCCGCCGCGGCCACCGCCGCCGCCGTACCCGCCGCGACCGCCGCCGCCACCGCCGCGGTCTTCACGCGGCTTGGCCTCGTTCACGGTCAGGGTCCGGCCGCCGACCATGGCGCCGTTCATCGCTTCGATCGCCTGATCCGCCCCGTCGGCCATCTCGACGAACGCGAACCCGCGGCTGCGGCCGGTGTCCCGGTCGAGCACCACCTGAGCGCTGGTCACCGTGCCGTACTGCGAGAACGCTTCCCGCAGCTCGTCCTCGGTGGTCTGGAACGAGATGTTCCCGACGTACAACTTCTTCATCTGACTCACCCTTCGTGGGCCGTACCGGCCCAGCGGACTACGAACGACGGCTTACTGGGCCGCCAGGAAACAGTACAGGGGCGTACGATGCCCGGGCCGGACCCGGCCGCCGACTATGAGGCGGTACAGGTGTGCCCGCTGCGCGAGTGCTAGCGGAACGAACAATCTTGGGGCCGTGAGGGTGACTCAGAGCGGAACTACCAAGACAGGTCGAGTCGCGAGAGCGGCAAACAGCGATTCGTCGTCTCCCGTCCGGCAGAACCTCCTGCCGGACGCCTGCACTATATCCCGGACTTCGGAAAGGGGAACAGCAATTTTGCGATTTCCGTCAAGCGGGTGCGAACCGGTCCGGCGGGTGTAGGGTGCGTTGAGGAGGCTCGGCGACGAAACGCACCCTACGAAACGCGTCATTCAGGCCGGGGGGAACCAGTCCTGGAGTGCCGTGACGGTCAGCTCCCGCTCCCGGAGCGCCCGGCACGCCTCGACCGCCGCGAACGCTGCCGACAGGGTGGTGATGCACGTCACCCGGTGGGCGACGGCTGCCGCCCGGATCTTCCCCTCGTCCGTCTGGCTGCCTCGCCCGCTCGGGGTGTTGATGATGAGCGCCACCTCGTTGTTCTGCATCTTGTCCAGCAGGTTCGGCCGGCCCTCCTGGAGTTTCGGCAGCACGGCCACGGGGATCTCGTTGGCGTGCAGGTGGGCGGCCGTCCCGGCGGTGGCGATCAGCTTGTAGCCCATCGCCGCGAACTGCTGGGCGATCCGCGTCACCCCGGTCTTGTCCGCGGACGCCACGCTGATGAACACGGTGCCGGAGGCCGGCAGGGGGGCGCTGGCCGCCATCTGCGACTTGACGAACGCCATCGGCAGATCCGTGTCGATCCCCATCACCTCGCCGGTGGACTTCATCTCCGGCCCGAGGATGATGTCCACCCCCGGGAACTTGCTGAACGGGAACACGCTCTCCTTGATCGAGAAGTGCGTCGGCACCACCTCGTCCGCCACCCCCAACTCGTCGAGCGTCTTCCCCGCCATGACCAGGGACGCCAGCCGGGCGAGTTGAACGCCGGTCGCCTTGGATACGAACGGCACCGTCCGGCTGGCCCGCGGGTTGGCCTCCAGGACGATCACTTCCGGCGACTCATCGGCGGTCCCGTCGGCTCGTAATCCAGTGACCGCGAACTGAATGTTCATCAGCCCGCGGACGTTCAGGGCCGCCGCCAACTTCCGCGCCTGGCTCTTGATCTCGTCCTTGACCGCTGACGGCAGGCTGTGCGGCGGGATGACGCACGCCGAGTCGCCGGAGTGGATGCCGGCCTCCTCGATGTGCTGCATCACCCCGCCGATCACCGTCCGGTTCCCGTCACTCAGGCAGTCGACATCGACCTCGGTGGCGTTCTCCAGGAACTTGTCGATCAGCACCGGCTTGCCCGGGGACACCTCCAAGGCCCGGGCCATGTACCGGGTGACGGCCGCGTCGTCGTACACGATCTCCATCGCCCGGCCGCCGAGGACGAAGCTCGGCCGTAAGAGCATGGGGTAGCCGATCTTGCGGGCGGCGGCCAAGGCTTCCGGCAGGTCGCGGGCGATGCCGTTGGCCGGCTGCTTCAACCCCAACTCGACGATCAGCTTGGCGAACCGCTCCCGGTCCTCGGCCACGTCGATGCTCTCGACGCTGGTGCCGATCACCTTCACCCCGTTGCCCTCCAGCGCCTTCGCTAGGTTGAGCGGGGTCTGCCCGCCGAACTGGACGATCACCCCGTCCGGCCGCATCCGGTCGTGGATGTTCAGCACGTCCTCGACGGTCAGCGGCTCGAAGAACAGGTGGTCGCTGGTGTCGTAGTCGGTGCTGACCGTCTCCGGGTTCGAGTTCACCATGATGACCTCGTACCCGGCCGCCCGCAGGGCATACGCCGCCTGGACGCAGCAGTAGTCGAACTCGATCCCCTGGCCGATCCGGTTCGGCCCGCCGCCGAGGATCATGATCCGCGGCTTGCCGGAGAAGGGGAGGACTTCGTCTTCGACATCGGGAGTCGGGAGTCGGGAGTCGGGAGTCGAAAGTCGGGTGATCGGGGCTTCGTAGGTGCTGTAGTAGTACGGCGTGTACGCCTCGAACTCGGCGGCGCAGGTGTCCACCGACTTGAACACGGCGGTCACGCCGAGCGCCTTGCGGGCCTTCCGCACCTCCGCCTCGGACGTGTCCCAGAGGGTGGCGAGCTGGCGGTCGGCGAACCCGTGCTGCTTCGCCTTCAGCATCGCGTCGGCCGTGACGGCTTCGAGCGGGCCGGCCGCCTGCAACTCGTCCTCCAGCCGGACGATCTCCTCGATCGCGCGCAGGAACCACGGGTCGATTTTCGACCGGGCGTGGACCTGATCGACCGTCATCCCGGCTTTCAGGGCGTATCGGAGATACCAGATGCGGTCGGCGTTCGGGGTGCTGATCTTGCGGACGATCTCGGCCTCGTCCGGCTGGCCCGGCGTGCCCCACTTGTCGCCGCGGTCGCAGCCTAGGCCGAACCGCCCGACCTCCAGCCCGCGGAGGGCTTTCTGCAGGCTCTCCTTGAACGTCCGGCCGATGGCCATCGTTTCGCCGACCGACTTCATCTGGGTGGTGAGCGTCGGGTCGGCGTCCGGGAACTTCTCGAAGTTGAACCGCGGCACCTTCGTGACCACGTAGTCGATGGTCGGCTCGAAGCTGGCCGGGGTGGTCTTGGTGATGTCGTTCTGCAGCTCGTCCAGGGTGTACCCGACGGCCAGCTTGGCGGCGATCTTGGCGATCGGGAACCCGGTCGCCTTGCTGGCCAGCGCGGACGACCGGCTCACCCGCGGGTTCATCTCGATGACGATGCTGCGACCGGTCCGCGGGTCGATGGCGAACTGGATGTTCGACCCGCCGGTCTCGACGCCGATCTCGCGGATGATGGCCTTCGCCTGGTCCCGCATCCGCTGGTATTCCTTGTCGGACAGCGTCTGGGCCGGGGCGACGGTGATGCTGTCCCCGGTGTGGACGCCCATCGGGTCCAGGTTCTCGATGGAGCAGATGATGATGACGTTGTCGTTCTTGTCCCGCACCACCTCCAGCTCGTACTCCTTCCAGCCGATCACCGACTCCTCGACCAGCACCTCGCCGACCGGGGACAGTTCCAGCCCCCGGGTGATCATGCGGATGAACTCGTCCCGGTTGTAGGCGATGCCGCCGCCGGTCCCGCCCATCGTGAAGCTCGGCCGCAGGACGCACGGCAGCCCGACTTTGTCCAGGATGGCCAGGGCGTCGGCCAGCGACCGGGCCACCCCACTCTCCGGCACCTCCACCCCGATCTTCTGCACCGCGTCCTTGAACTTCTGCCGGTCCTCCGCCTTGTCGATCACCTCTGCGTTCGCCCCGATCAGCTCGACGCCGTACTTCTCGAGGACGCCGTGCTTCCACAAATCCATCGCCGTGTTCAGGGCGGTCTGCCCGCCGAGGGTCGGCAGCAGGGCGTCCGGCTTCTCCTTGGCGATGATCTTCTCGACCACCTGCCAGGTGATCGGCTCGATGTACGTGCGGTCGGCCATCTCCGGGTCGGTCATGATGGTGGCCGGGTTGCTGTTCACCAGCACGACCCGATACCCCTCGGCCCGCAGGGCTTTGCACGCCTGCGTCCCGGAGTAGTCGAACTCGCACGCCTGTCCGATGACGATCGGCCCGGACCCGATGAGCAGGATGGTGTGGATGTCGGTGCGCTTCGGCATAGCTCGGGGGTCGAAAGGGCAAGGGGTTGGGTCCGGCGCAAACGTTGTACAGATACGAACCCGAGGCGTCGGAACCAAGGGGCGCGCGGCTACCGGAACGGGTATAGTGAGACGGGCCGCCGGTACGGCCGGCCGTCACGTCTCGGAGGAACCTGATGCGATCACTGCTCCTGGCCGCCGCGTTCGGGCTGTTCGCCGGCCCGGCCCTGGCCGACGACAAGCCGGTCGAGATCAAGTTCAAGCCGTCCAAAGCCGGGGACAAGACCAGGGAAACGGTGGACGAAAAGACCACCACCACTGTCACCGCGGCCGTGGGCGGTCAGGAGCAGACCGAGAAGGTCGAGTCGTTGGAGAAGCTGGAGTACACGGAGGAGGTGATCGAGTACCCGGCCGACCCGAAGGACAAGAAGGGGGCGGTGAAGCTGAAGCGGTCGTACACCGAGGCCGATGCGGTCGAGGGGGATGAGAAGGAGGGGCTGGGGCTGGCCGGCAAAACGGTCGTCATCACCGGCAAGGACGGAAAGTACGAGTACGCCCTGGACGGCGGCGGGGACGTGACCGAGGCGGCCAAAAAACACTTCGACGAGGAGTTCCGGGACAACAGCGTCAGCGACGACGACATCCTGCCGGGCAAGCCGGTCAAGATCGGCGACACCTGGGCGATCGACGTGAAAAAATTGCTCGGCAGCCTGCCGGACGGGATGACGGCCGACGCCGCCGGGTCGTCCGCCGGCGGCAAGCTGACCAAGGTGTATCAAAAGGACGGCAAGACGTTCGGGGTGTTCGAGGTGACGATGGAGTTGGTTCTTACCAAGTTCAAGCAGGAGGATGAAGAGACCGCGTTGAAGGCCGGCAGCAAGCTGACCATCGAAACGACCTACGACGGGTGCATCGACGGCACCTCCCACGAGATGACGGCCAAGCAGGTGACGAAGGGCGAGCTGCGGCCGGACGTGCCGGAGGCGGAGCTGGTCATCAAGATCGAGTCCACCCGAAACAGTTCGACTACGGAAGTCGGGAAATAGCGCAAGGCTGGCCGGTGCGTTACCGTAGGGCGGGTCGAGGAGGCTCTGCGACGAGGCCTGCCAGTCCCAAGACGGCAGGCCTCGTCGCAGAGCCTCCTCGACCCGCCCTACACAATTGGTCCGATCCACTGCGGCACTTCGACTCAACTCCGCACCCCCGCCGACCGACACGCCCGCGGCCACTCCGCGGGCGTTTTTCGTCCCCCTTCGCGTTGACACCATCGCGCCCCGGGTTATAACCCGCGTCCCATTGGGGCCGGCCGCCGCGGGGGAAACGAGGCGGCCGAACCCGGGGCGAACCCGACCGAGCCTGCACCATGGCCGACGCGACCACCCCGGTGGCGGCGCTGACGGACGGCATCCGCCGGTTCGCCGAGGTCCGCGGGTGGGAGCCGTACCACAGCCCGAAGAACCTGACCATGGCCCTGGCCAGCGAGGTCGGCGAGCTGTGCGAGGTGTTCCGCTGGCTGACCGAGGACGAGTCCCGGCGGGCGGCGGCCGACCCGGCCACCCGGCAGGCGATCGCGGACGAACTCGCGGACGTGGCGAACATCGTGCTGCTGCTGAGCCATCACACGGGGATCGACCTGAGCGACGCGATCGCCGCCAAGATGGTCAAGAACGCGGTCAAATACCCGCCGCCGGGGCCGACCGCCTGACGAGTCGAACACACGGGCACCCGACGGGGGTCGGGGCGGTCCGTCGCGGCCTGGGCTTCGGGGGCCGGGCCGCGGCGGGCCGGGGGAACCGTTTCTTTGGGGGGCGTGCCGTGCAATCCCGTCGTGCGATGTGGGTCGTCCCGGTCGGGGCGGCCGGGATGTTGGCGGCGGCCGTCGCCCTCACCGCCCACGGCCAGGACCGGCCGGCCGGCGACCCGAAATACTACCAGGGGCAGGTGACACTGCCGCCGCCGGGAATGCCGACCACCGCCCCGGTGAAGACCGGCGGGGCGCCGAGCACCTGGGGGCCGCCCCCGGTCAACACGACCACCCCGGGGATGGGGGTGACGTTCCTGCCTCCGCCGGGCATGTCCCCGCCGGCCGGCGGGTCGGCCGCGCCCGGAGCGATGGCCGGCGGCGTTCGCCCGCGGATCACCCAGCCGGTGGTCGCCGGGCCGGACGGGGTTCAGCCGATGACGGGGGCCAAACCGGCCCCGCCGACCGGCGGTTCGCCGCCGTACTTCCCGTCCGCCCGTCCGCCCGCCCCGGCGCTGCCGCCGCCAACGCTGAGCGTCGAACCCGGCCCCGCCGCCCCGCCGCCGTCCAAGCCGGAGCCGCGGCCCGCTGGTCTGCCGGAACCGCAGCCGCTGTCGCCCGGCGGCGACACCCGCACCCCGCCGAACCCGCTGCGAACCTCGCAGCCGGCGCTCCCGGTGCCGCAGGTGATTCCGCAGGTTACGGCATCCAAGCCGACCGACGTCGAACCGACGCCGGCCACGGCTCCGGCCGGGCTGCTGTCGCGGCAGGCGCCGCAGGTGACGGTGGAGGCCGAGTTTAAGGAGAAAGACGGCATCGGCGTCGGCCAGCCGTGGACGTATGACCTGGTGGTCCGCAACGTCGGCACCGCCCCCGTGTCGAACGTCCGGCTGGACGACGAACTGCCGCTGAAGGCCACGTTCGTCGGCAGCGAGCCGACCGCCGAGACCGGCGGCGACCGGCTGAGCTGGTCCCTCGGCACCCTGGAGCCGGGGGTCGAGAAGCGGGTCAAGGTGACGGTCCGGCCGGGCGAGGAGGGGGAACTCCGCAGCCGGGCCACGGTCACGTTCAGCACCAGTGTCGAGGCCCGGGTGAAAGTGACCCGGCCGCGGGTGACGGTCGCCGTCACCGGGCCGGAAACGTCCCGGGTCGGGACCAAGGTGCCGTTCCAGATCAAGCTCACGAACTCCGGGTCCGGGCCGGCTTCACGGGTCAGCCTGATGGCCCGGTTCAGCGACGGCCTGACCCACCCGCAGGGGCAGGTGATCGAGGCCGAGTTGGCCGGACTGAAAGCCGGCGAGACCCGCACCCTGAGTCTGGAGGCGGACGCGGTCCGCGGCGGGCCGCAGAACTGTGTGCTGACCGCCGCCGCCGACGGCAGCGCGGCCGAGTCCGCCCGGGCCACCCTCACCCTGGTCGAGCCGATGCTGACGGTCAAGCAGCACGGCCCGGCCCGGTGCCTGGTGAAAGGGGAGCCGACGTACCAGATCGAACTCGCCAACCCGGGGACGGCGACCACCGACCCGGTCGTCGTGCGGGCGGTCCTGCCAGCCGGGTTCGAGTTTGTCGCTGCCACCGACGGCGGCGAGTATCAGCCGACCAACACCGCCGTCGGCTGGCGGCTGCCGGGACTGGCGGCCGGCGGGTCCAAGACGCTCACGCTGAAGGTGCGGGCCGTGCAGCCGGTGGACGGGGCCATCCGCACTGTGGTGGTGGCCGTCGCCGACCCGACCGCTGCTTCCGGCATCGTCCCGGTGGAGGCCCGGACCGGGGCCAAGCCGATGCTGCTCGAAGCCCGGGCGGAAACCGCCGTCAAGGCCGAGGGGGTGCCGGCCCTGCGGTTCGAGGTGGTGGACGTGGAAGACCCGATCGAGGTGGGCAAGGAAGCAATCTACGAGGTGCGGGTGACGAACCAGGGGACCGGCCCCTGCACCAACGTGCGGATCGTCGCCGACCTGGCCGAGGGGACCAGCTACGTCGCCGCCCAGGGGGTGACGAACGCCCGGCCGAACGGCCAGCAACTGGTGTTCGAGCCGATCCCCAACCTCGGGGTAAAAGCGGAGGCGGTGTACCGGGTGCGGGTGAAAGGGACGGTGGCCGGCGACCACCGGTTCCGGGTCCGGCTGGCGTGCGACCAGATCAGCACGCCGGTCGTGAAGGAGGAGAACACCCGGTTCTACAAGGAGTGAGCGGGGCGGGTGGGTGGCTCTTGCTCCCCTCTCCCCTTGGGGGAGAGGGGAGCAAGAATCAGCGGTCGCCCTCTGCCGACTGGGGGGAGGGCGGCCAGACAGTACGGCCCGCGGGGGTGGGGGGCCTCCCGGGCGGCCGAACCGGTCAACGTGTCGGGCGGGTCACGGACGACTGCCCGGCGGGGGGAGGACGCGGCGATGAGCAGCGGACGCGCGGACGTGGCGGAGCGGGTGCGGGTTCACATCCGGTGGATGATCCGGCGGGACATGCCGGACGTCCTCCGGGCCGAGCAGCAGAGCTTCGAGTACGCCTGGACGGAGGACGACTTCCTGCGGTGCCTGCGGCAGCGGAACTGCATCGGCATGGTGGCCGAGCACAACGACCGGATCGTCGGGTTCATGATCTACGAGCTGCACAAGAACCGGTTGCACGTGCTCAACTTCGCGGTCGCCCCGGCGTTCCGCCGGACCGGTATCGGCGGCCAGATGGTCGGCAAGCTGGTCGGCAAACTGGCCAGCCACCGCCGGGCCAAGATCACCCTGGCCGTGCGGGAGCGGAACCTGGACGCCCAACTGTTCTTCCGCACCCAGAGCTTCAAAGCGACCCGGGTGCTGCGGAACTACTACGAGGACAGCGGCGAGGACTCCTTCCAGATGGAGTACCGGCCGGGCGGGACCGGGGAGTGGGACGAGCCGGCCGGGACGGTCAACCGGATCGCCCAGTACGAGGAAAACTGACGACGGGCGGTTGTTCCGGCCACGGGAGGGCGGTTGATGGCGAGCAAGTCACGACGGTTTGGGGCCGCGGTCGGGGCGGCCGTGACGGCCGGCGGGGCGCTGCTGGCCGTGGCCCGGGCGGAGCCGATCCCGCCGCCGCTGTTGCCGGCCCCGGTGTCGAAGCCGGCCGCCGACCCGCCCCCGGTCCCGGTGTTGCCTCCGCCGACCGCCGGTGGCTCACCCGCCGTCGCCATCCCGACCCCACCTCCGCTGCCGAAGCCGGTCGAGGTTCCTGCCCGGCCAGCTCCATCGACCCCCGGCCCTCGGCACCGGTCGTCCTACCGGCGCTGCCGGCCATTTCGCCGTCCAAGCCGATCGTGGAAATCGCCCCGCCGGCCCGACCGGGGGCGCCCGCTCAGGGACTACCGGTGCCGAACCGTCCGGCCGCCGAGGTTGCCCCGCCGGCGCGACCGGCACAGTCACCCGTAGCCCCGCCATCGGCACCGGCTACCGGACCGGATTTCCGCTTGCGACCGGGGGAAACGGGTCTTAACCTCAAACCGGGAGGATCGCCGGCCGCCCCGCCGGCGGCAACCCCGCCCGGAGACGCCCCCGTGTTGACCCCGAACAAGCTCCTGCTGTCCGCTACTCTCGGGGCCGCGCTGGCCGGCACTCCAGCCCCGGCCCAGGATCCGAAGTCCAACCCGGCCGCCGGCTCGGGGAGTGGGACCGAGGCGGTCAAGAAGGATGACCTGTCCGAGTTGAAGACGACGCTCAACACCATCAAGGACGACGTCGCCCGCCTCAAGACCATCACCAAGGACGCGGACGAGGCGGTGTTCGGCAAGAAGGACGGGAAGGGGACTGGGGCAGACGCCGGGCTGCTCGCCCGGTTCGCCAAGATGGAGGACGACCTCAAACGGTTCGAAGAAACCCTCAAGCGGATCGAGGGCCGTCTGAGCGAGATGGCCAAGACGAGCACCTCCGGGTTCGGGCCGACCGCCCCGACCCGGGCGAGTGTCCGGATCATCAACGACTACCAGACGGACATGACGCTGATCCTGAACCGCTCGTCGCACCGGCTCGCCCCGGGCGAGATCAAGACCATCGAGGTGCCGTCCGGCAGCTACACCTACGAGCTGTTGGTCCCGGGCGGCCACCCGGTGACGAGCACCCTGAAGGACGGCGAAACCGTCACCCTGCGGATCAAGTAACCCGGACGCCCGACCGAATCAACGAGGCTCACCCGGTCTCGCCGGGTGGGCTTCGCTGTTTACAGCGGCACCTCCGGTGTAGGGCGGGTCAAGCTGGCTTTGCAGCGCCGACCCGCCGGACCGGCAACGAAGTTCTTGCCGTTTTCGGCGGGTCGGCCGCTGCAGGCCAGCTTGACCCGCCCTACAACAGCGTTGCCATGATCATCACCATCGACGGGTACGCCGGCTCGGGCAAGTCGACGGCCGCCAGGCTGCTCGCCGACGCCCTCGGGTTCGAGCTGCTCAACACCGGGGCCATGTACCGGGCGACCGCCCTCGTCCTCGGCCGGGCCGGCATCGACATCCACACCGACCTCGCGGGACGTGGCGGCGATCACCGCGGCGGTTGCGGGCTACCGGTTCGACCTGCACGCCGACCGGGTGTGGATCAACGACATCGAGCTGACCAAACACGTGTACACAGAGGCGATGGGCCGGGCGGCCAGCCGGGTCGGCACGTTCCCCGAGGTCCGGGCGAAGCTCAAGGCCGAGCAGCGGCGGATCGCCGACGACCGGGACGTCGTCTGCGAGGGGCGGGACCAGGGGACGGCCGTGTTCCCGCACGCCCCGGTCAAGTTCTTCTTCACCGCGTCGGCCGAGACCCGGGCGACGCGGCGGGCCGATCAGGAAGGGTTGCCAGCGGAGGCGGTCCCGGAACTGGTGGCTCAGATCTCGGCCCGCGACCGTCAGGACGAGCAGCGGGCGATCGACCCGCTGCGACGGGCGGACGGCGCGGTGCTGATCGACACGTCCCATTGCCCCGGACGCGGTCGTCGCCCGGATGCTGGAGGTGGTCGACCGATGCCGCTCCCGGGTGTAGTCGATTCGGCCGCGTACAACGGGCTGTACTGGACGGCGTTCTACGGGTTCACGTTCGGCTGGGGGTTGCGGGCGGTCGGCCGGGACAACCTGCCGCGGACCGGCCCGGCCCTGCTCCTGTCCAACCACCAGTCGTTCCTCGACCCGTTCATGATCGGCGTGGCGGCCCGCCGGCGGATCGCCTACCTGGCCCGCAGCAACCTGTGGGACAACCGGATCATCGGCCTCACGATGACCCAGTTCGGGGCGGTGCCGATCGACCGCGGGTTCGGCCGGGACGGGTTGGCGTCGGTAGCCGCCGGTCTGGATCGCGGCCGTGCGGTGCTCATGTTCCCCGAAGGGGAGCGGACGCGGACCGGCCAGTTACAACCGCTTAAGGCCGGCGTTTCGCTGCTGTTCAAACGGGTGTCCTGCCCGATCGTCCCGGTCGGGGTGGCAGCGCGTATCAAGCGTGGCCGCGGCACCGCCCTGCTGCCGGCCGGACCCGCTCGCGCTGCCGCCCGATGGCCGGTCGCTGGCCGTCGCGTTCGGGCCGCCGGTTGACACGTCATGCAGTTCAAGGGGGCTGACCGGGACGAGATGCTGGGCCGGTTGCAGGCGGCCATCCAGGCGGCGGTCACGACGGCCGAACAGATCCGCCGGCAGGGTTGAGACCGGATCGGCGGTCCTGGCAGGTACAAAAGGACGGCCCGCCGGAATCCATCTCCGGCGAGCCGTGGTGGCTCAGTCGTTCGTGTCTACGGTTAGTAGGCGGTCGCCGCCGCCTCCGTACCCACCGCCACCGCCGTACCCGCCCCGGCCGCCGCCACCACCCCCGCCGTACCCGCCCCGGCCGCCGCCACCATACCCGCCCCGGCCACCACCGCCGCCCCCGCCGTAGCCGCCCCCGCCGCCCCGCGGTCGCTCCTCACGCGGCTTGGCCTCGTTCACCGTCAGGGTGCGACCGCCGAAGTCGGCGCCGTTCATGGCCTGGATCGCCTCCTCGACTCCGGACGACATCTCGACGAACCCGAACCCCCGGCTCCGGCCGGTGTCCCGGTCCGAGATCACCTGGGCCTTGACCACCGTGCCGAACTGGGAGAACGCCTGCTCCAGATCGGCGGCCGTCGTTTGGAACGGCAGGTTCCCGACGTACAGATTCTTGACCGCGCTCATGCCAACTCCCTCACCGCCGGCCGGGGTTTCCAGAAGTGCCGGCCGGCGTCATGCCCGACGGGGCCGCCGACCGTCGGCGGCCCGGAAGATTCGCGAACGCGGGGTCACACCAACCCGTACCACCGCCACCGGCTCGCGCGCGGACGGGGACCGAAGCCCACACACGTGAGCCGACCCGGCCGCGGCAGATGGAGCCGCCGTCGCGGTCCGTCATCGCCTGTCTAGCGTACCCAGTGTTAGCCGAAGGGAGTCTCAGAGCGGCACCGCCAAACTAGCCCGACGCGAACGCCAACGACCCGTTCGATTCTTCCTCGCCGGCGGGGTCCGCCCCCACCGGTTGGCCGAACTATAGCCCGTGTCAACCCCGAGCGATAGCCCTTTTCCGGCTATTCAGCCTGTCATCCGAACGTGGCCCCCGGGGTCGGGTCGGACTCGACCCGGCCGTCCGGGCGGAACCGCACCCGCCCCGGCTTCCACCGCAGTTCGCCGACCGGCTCCCCGGTGGCGACGGCCAGCATCGCCCCGGCCAGGTTGAAGTCGGCGAGGTGCCGCAGCCCGACGTAGGAGGTGGTGAGCCGCGGGTTGATCTCGATGGCGTAGTCCTGCGACCCGTCGGCCGCGTTGCCGAGGATCAGGTCGACGCCGACGTAGCCGTGGAGGCCGGGCACGCAGTCGATGGCCCTACGGCCGAGCTGGATTGTTCGCTCAGCCAGCTTCGGGCAGATGGGCAGCTCGCCACCGAGGTATTGGAACCGGCCGTCGTCGGACAGCGCTTGGAAGGTCGGGAGAAGCGGGACCGTTTCCCGCCGGCCGACCAGGAACGCGACGCTGGCAGGACGGCCAAGGATGAAGTCCTGAGCAATCGTCGAGTGTGGCTCATCATCCGCCAGGTCCGGAAGCATGATCAGCAGATCATGGCGGCTCCTGACTACAAAGATGTAGTCCGATCCCGCGCCGTCCCGCCGCTTGATGACGGCCGGCAAGCGGTCCGTCGGCCAATCGACGGTTCGCTTCGTGAACGGCGTCGGGACGCCAGCTCTCAGCCAAATCTCCGACAGCGTCAGTTTGTCCTTGGTGGCTCGGATGGCGTTCGTGTCCGCATTCAGCAGTCGCTTGCCTGTCGTCCGCGCCCAGCCGCATCGAAGTTCCAAGCAGTCGTCGAACTCTGGGGCGATGAGGATAGCCGTGTCCGATTGTTCAGTCGCCCCGATGACAACCGACTCCTCGACGGCCGGCGACAAGTCATCGACGGTGATTGCCTCGACCCCCGGCAGTCGGCGGAAGTCGTCGGCCACCGCGTCCCGCATCGCCCGGCCTTCGCGGTAAAGCGAATGGGCCGGGTCGGACTCGTCCCGACCCAGCCCCACGGCACAGCAGTACTCGTACACGAACACCGTCGTCATGCGGGCCTCACTTCGGCACCGTCGTCGACACCGGCGAACTGACCGGCGGGGTCGTGGACGCCGGGGCCGTCGCCCCCGGCCGGGTCGGCAGCTTGACCGTCCCGGTCGGGCTGAACGTGTTCGCCGGGGCGGCTGCGTCCGCCGGGGCCATCTGCGGCAGTGGGGCGCCCGGGCTGCCCGGCAGCATGGAGGCGATCGGTCGCGGGGCCGGGGTGGCCTCCGGAGCCTTCGGGGGCGTCGCCGGCGTCCCCATCCCCGGCAACGCGGGCGGCGTCGTCGGCGTTCCAGGGGGGGGCGGCGGGGCGTCGCTGCCGATCGTCGTCGCCCCGGCCCTGATCTGCTCGTCGGTCATGAACGGCTGGGCGAACCGGGCCGGCAGCGCGTTCTCGGCCGGGTGCTCCCGCAGCTTCAGGGCGGCGTCCCGTTCGGCGAAGTGGTCGATCGCCTTCTTGCCCACGTAGTCCGGCAGCGGGCCGTCGGCCACCGTCACGTTGTTGTACCGCTGGATCGTCCCCTTGGCGTACTCCAGGGCGGCCAGGGCGATGTTGTAGTTGGCGATCGCCTGGAACTCGTTGGCCGTGGCCGACGCCAGAGCCTGCTGGGACTGGATCAGGTTCAGGATGAAGCTGGACGCCTCCTCCCGGCTGACCGTCCCGGTCCGGCGGATCTCGGTGTCCAGCCGCACCTGCTTCTCCAGCGCCACCCGCTCGGCCCGGCGGGTGCGGATCAGCTCGCTCGACTCGTCGATCCGCCGCCAGGTCTCACCCAGGAAGTTGACCGCCTTCGTCTCGTTGTCCAGCAGCCGCAGGTACGCCGCCTCCATGTTCAGCCGGGACTGGCGGACGGACGCGTTGGCGTCCCGGAACCCGATCGGCATGTCCAGCCGCAGGCCGAGCGTCCAACTGTTGAACTGGTTGCTGGTCAGGCTGGCGAGGGCGTTCTCGAAGTTGCCGTTGGCGTCCCGCGTCGCCCCGTTGTCCAGCCGCCGGCCCAGCCCGGCGACGTCGTACTGGCTGATGAACCGCAGGTCCGGCCGGCGGAGGTTCTTTTGCAGCACCAGGTCGAGCTGCCGGGCGTGCAACTCCTGCCGGGCGATCGACAGTTCCGGACGGGAGGCGAGGGCTTCGGTCACGATCGCGTTCCAGTCCGCCTTGTACGGCACCAGGGTCGGGTTGTCGATCGGCACCAGCCGGGTGCCGTCGTCCAGCTTTAGGTTCAGTACCCCCCGCAGGTTCCGCTCCTGCTGGAGCACCTGGCCCCGGGCCTGGATGACCGCCGAGGCGAACCGCCAGTACTGGGCCAGGGCTTGCAAGGCGAGCTGCTCTCGGTTCAGCCCCCGCTCGGCACGGGTGCGGAAGAACACGTAGGAGTCCAACGCCTGCTTCAGCCCCTCCTCCTGGGCGGCCAGGTTGTAGTACGCCCCGTACAGGTTCCAGTACGCCGCCTCGACGCTCAGCAGGAGCTGGTTCACCTGGGCGTCGAACTGTGCCCGCTGCTGGTCCTGGCGGATCCGGGTGATCAGAATCCCTTCGCTCCCGGTCCCGCCGCTCGCCCGCAGGTTCAACACCTGGCTGCCCGGGTGGTTCGGCAGCAGTTGGTTGATCTCGACCCCGAAGTACGCGAGCAGCGGCTGCTCGAAGCTGAACTGGACGCGGGGCGAGTACGAGCTGGTCAGGGTGACGAACCCGCTGTTCTGCGGCGGCGGCTGGGACAGGTTCTGGTACTGGGTGCTGAACGTGATCCCGGCCACGCCCCCGGTCGGCAGCGGCTTGGCCAGGGTGGTGGTCAGGTTGGCCGTGTCCCCGTTGCTGAAGCTCTGCTGCAGGGTGAGGGTCGGCTGGTCCTGCTTGCCCCAGGTGATGCTGGAGATCAATCGGGCGTCGAACTTCGACAGCGACCGCTCGATCTCGGCGGCGGCGATGGCCGGGTCCAGGGCGAACGCCCGGATGGTGTCGGTGGCGCTGGCCCCTCGGCCGGTGAACTGGCTGAGCTGGTCGTTCACCAGCCCCGGGTTCGACGCCCCGCTCCCGGTGTTCCCCTGCTCCAGCCCGAAGGCGATCGCCTCCTTCAGGGTGATCAGGCGGGGCGTCCGGCTCGGGTCGAGGACGGTGTTCGGGGCCGGCCCGGCCGCGGTCAGCGGGCCGAGCGCCTCGTGCGGGGCGGCCTCCAGCTTGCCGACCACGGAGCCGGCCTTGAGCGCCCCCGCGTAGTCGGCCGGCTCGACGAACAACACTGCTTGCACCCGCCCAGTGCGGCCATGGCGAGCAGCCCGCCGACCAGTCCTCGTCCCGTCCAGCACGTCCGCTTCATGGTGGTCCCCCGTCAGCACCCCGGTCAGCCGCCGCCGCACCCCGGCCGGTGGGCATCCGGGTCGTTCATCGGCCGCGGGTCGTGGCAGGGTTACGGGAGTTGCCGGTCGGACCGGTTAGTCCGGCGGAATAGGATCGAATTGGCGAGAAACCGCGGGATTCGCTCAAGCCCGGGTAAGTTGGGGCGTTCGGCCCCTTCTGGGGGTTCGACTCGATTCAGGAGGTTGGGCGGTCGGCTCGCGGCACGACGGCGACCACCGGCAGGCCTAGCGCCCGTTTGATCGGGATCAACTCGCCCACGTCGTTCCCTTCGACCCGGTGGCCGACCCATTGGAACACGTAGCCGAGGGCGAACAGCCCGATTCCGTACTGCCAGGGAGCGACGAACAGCAGCCCGAGGCCGACCAGGGTCATCGGGATGCCGAACAGGTGGATGGCGAAGTTGAACGGGTGCCGGTGCCGCTCCCGCCAGTTCCGGAGCGCCTTCTTGGCAAACCGCCCCACCGCCCGGGCGATCGGGAATCGTTTCTGCTGGGGTGACTCGCTCATGAGGCCCACATTACGCCAGCGATCATGGAACGCCCAGGACGGCTCCTCATCCCGTTTTCCGTAGTCCCCGACGGCGGGGGCCGCAACAATTGCAAGAGTCTAACCTGCCGAGCGGTGTTTCCCGGGTGCCGTATGAGTGAACCGTCGAACGTCCCGCCGGCCCTGCGGGCGTGGCTGGCCGCCGCCGTCGAACTCCAGGCGTCCGACCTGCACCTCATTGCCAACCACCCGCCGGTCCTGCGGGTCAACGGCGACCTGAACGAGTTGCCGGAAGCCCCGCTCGACCCGGCCGAGGTGTACGCCTTCCTGCGGTCCGTCTGCACCCCGGACGCGCTCGCCCGGCTGATGGCCAAGACGGACGTCGACTTCTCCCTGGAACTCCTGCTGGACGGCAAGCGGGCGCGGTTCCGGGTCAACCTGTTCAAGGCCGAAGGGCACCTCGGCGGCTGCCTGCGGCTCATCCCGCCGTCCGTGCCGACGTTCGACTGGGCCGGCTTCCCGGTGCCGCTCGCGGACCGCATCGTCGGGCTGCGGGACGGGCTGGTGATCGTCGCCGGGGCGACCGGGTCGGGCAAGACGACCACCCTGGCCATGATCGTCAATCGGCTGCACAAGGCCGGCGGCCAGCGGATCATCACGGTGGAAGAACCCATCGAGTACCGGTTTGCCCGAGCGGCCAACTCGGTCGTGACGCAACGCGAGGTCGGCCGGGACGTGCCGACCTTTGCCGACGGGCTGAAGTACGGGCTACGGCAGGATCCGGACGTGATCCTGGTTGGCGAGATCCGCGACCGCGAGACGGCCCAGATGGCCCTGAGCGCCGCGGAAACCGGCCACCTGGTGCTGACCACCTTGCACACACGGGACGCGAAGGGGGCGGTGACGCGGTTCGCCGACCTGTTCCCGCAGGACGCCCAGCGGGACGTGCGGGGTCAATTGGCGATGGGCCTGCGGGCGGTGATCGCCCAGCGGCTCCTGCCCGGGGCCAACCGCGGGGACAAGCGACAGTTGTGTCTGGAAGTGATGTGGAACACCCACCCGATCGCGAGCGCCATCCGCAACGGCAAGATCGAGAGCATCGACAACTATCTCGTGACCGGCCGCGAGGAGGGGATGATCGGGTTCGACGAGTCCGTGCGGCAGCTTTACCGGGCCGGCCGGATCACCCGGGCGACGGCCGAGCAGCACGTCACCGAACTGAGTGTGCTTAACCGCTGAGATCGGGCGGGTCATGTCTCGATTTGGTGCTTGGTCCCCTCCCCCCTTGTGGGGGAGGGTTAGGGTGGGGGAAGATGACGGCCTGCCGCTCCCGCGTCTCGGACGTGGGGTGAAGTCGTGACCCCTCACCCTAACCCGCCCCCACAAGGGGGGAGGGGACCGGAACCGACCGAAATACACCGTCCCCGTGGATCTGCTGACATGACGCTGTCACTGCGATGGGTGTCGGTCGCCGTCCTGATTCTGGCCGCCGGCCCGGCGGTCGGGCAGGGCGGCCGGGACCGGTCCGTGTCCACCGTGGCCGGGCTGACCCAGGCGCTGGCCGCCGCCCGGCCGGGGGACCGCGTCCTGCTCGCTCCCGGGCGGTACGTCGGCAACGTCCACGTCCGCAACGTCCACGGCACCGCCGACCGGCCGATCGTCGTCACCGCTGCCGACCCAGTCCGCCCGCCGGTGCTGACCGGGTCCGGCACCGCCCTGCACATCAGCGGGGCGAGTCACCTGGAGATCAGCGACCTTGAGATCGTCCGGGCCGGGACGAACGGGCTGAGCATCGACGACGGGGACAACCGTGACCGGCCGGCCCACCACGTCATCCTCCGCAACCTGCGGGTGACGGACACCAACGGCCGGGGCAACAACGACGGGATCAAGCTGTCCGGTGTGGACGACCTGGTCATCGACCGGTGCGTCGTCCGCCGGTGGGGCAACGGTGGGTCCGGGATCGACCTGGTCGGCTGTCACCGGGTGGTGGTGTCCGACTGCCTGTTCGCCGACGGCGGGGCGAACGCCGTCCAGTTCAAGGGCGGGTCGGCCGACGTCCGGGTGGCCGGGTGCAAGTTCCTGGACGCCGGCGAGCGGGCCGTCCAGTTCGGCGGGGTGACCGGGGACGGGTTCTTCCGCCCGCCGCTCGAACGGACGCCCGCCGGCACCCGGGCCGAGGTCCGCAACGGGGTGGTCGAGGGGTGCGTGTTCGTCGGCGGGGAGGCGGCGGTGGCGGCCGTCAGCGCGGACGGGGTGACGGTCCGGTTCAACACCATCTACCGGCCGACCAAGTACCCGTTCCGCATCCTGCAGGAGAACCCGAACCCCGGGTTCGTCCCATGCCGCAACGGGACCATCACGGACAACGTGATCGTCGTCCGGTCGGGCTGGCCGGACGGCGGGGTGAACATCGGCCCCGGCACCGAGCCGAAGACGTTCAAGTTCGCCCGCAACCTGTGGTTCTGCGAGGAACGGCCGGCCGCCGGCCCTCAGTTGCCGACGCCGGAAGAGAACGGGGTGGTCGGCGTGGACCCGAAGTTCATCGACCCGGCCAAGCGGAACTTCAGCGTTCGTGCGGACAGTCCGGCGGCCGCACGCGGGGCGCACGCCTGGATGCCGAAGAAGTGACCCCGCGTGTATAAGGC
>JAXMAZ010000045.1:0-32583 GCA_046350115.1 Gemmataceae bacterium | reverse complement strand
GCGGGGTCACGCTGTCCGCGGCCGGGCTGGCCGCGGTCCTGGGAGCGGACTCGGCCCGGGCGGTGCCGCCGAAACTGGCTGCAGCAGCGGTTCAGGCGACGGCCGGGGCGGTCCCGGCCGCAGTGGTCCGGCTGTCCGACGAGGTGTCACGGATGATGCTGTTCGCCAAGCTGAAGCCGGCGGCGGCCGGGGTGGTGGTCGCCCTGGCGGTGGCCGGGTTCGGGGTGCAGACGGTGGCCGCGACGGCGACCGCCGACCCGCCCGCCCCGGCCCTCGGCCCGACCCTGTCCGACGCCGAGTTCCTGAAGCGGGTCTGCCTGGACCTGCGGGGAACGCCGGCCACGCGGGTGGAGCTGGGATACTTCGTCGCCGACCCGGACGCGGCCAAGCGGCGGAAGGTGGTCGGCTGGCTGACCGAGCCGGAGGCGGCGAAGGCGTCCGCCGCCGACCTCAAGCGGCTGGCCGCCGACCCGACCCGCCGGCCGCCGCTGAAGCCGCTCGCCGAGTACGTCATCGAGCCGCCGGACATCTTGACCGTGAGCGTGTCGGCGGACGGGCCGGACGGACGGTCGCTGCTGAAGGGCGAGTACATCGTCCGCCCGGACGGAACGGTCGGCCTCGGCCGGTACGGGGCGGTGAAGGTCGCCGGGCTGACAAAGGCTGAGGCCATCAATGCGATCACGAAACAGGTGGCTGCGACCGTCACCCCAGACGTGCCGGTCAAATCGCTCAGCTATGTCATTGGCGTGTCGGCGTTCAACAGCAAGAAGTACTACGTCATCTCGGACCACACCGGCGACGATGCTGCATACGCCTTTCCGGTGACAGGTTCCGAAACGGTGCTGGACGCTCTGAGCAACATACCCGGCCTACCGGTGAAGAATGGCAATCAGGTCTGGGTGGCTCGGCGAGGCCCGCAGTCCGAGCAGCCCGAACAGATTCTCCCGGTTGACTGGATCGGGATCTCTCGTGACGGGATCACCGCAACCAACTACCAGTTGTTCCCCGGCGACCGGGTGTACGTCCGCACCTCGCGGCCGGACGGGGGCTCCGACGCCGCCTTCCTGACCCGGGCGTTCCGCGAGGTGGGCACCCTGCCGACCCGGATCGAACGCGAGTACTTCCTGGCCGACGCCGACCCGAAGAAGCGGGAGAAGCTGCTCGACCTGATGCTCAAAGACCCGGCGGTGGCGAAGGCGGTCGGGCCGGGCTGGAAAGCCTGGATGCTGTCCGACGAGAAGTTGGAGTATCCCGGCACCTACACCTTTCAGCGAGGGCCGCACCCCCTGGCCAGGCTGGTGGACCAACTCGTCGCAGCCAGGCGGCCGGCCGACCAAATCCTCGACACCCTGACGGCCGCCGCCCTCGGCCGGCTGCCGACCGACGCCGAACGGGCGGTCATCCTGGCCCAGGTGGCGCAGCGGCCGGACCCGGCGACGGCCTGGCGGGAGGTGGCGGACGCCCTGTGCCGGACGCCGGAAGCGCGCACCCATGCGGAGCGGCTGAAGGCCGGAGCCGATGTTGCGGGCGAGAAGAAGTAGCCGCGGGGATGGGGGCAACCTAACCCCCCGTCCCCCTTCCCTACGAGGGAAGGGGGAGCAAGGGGGAGGTAGGTCCGGGCAACGGCGTCCGGTTTGGGCCGGGCGAGGTCTGAAACCTAACCCCCGGCCCCCTTCCCCGTGAGGGCGTCTGGAAACCGAGGGTGGGCGGTCTTCGTAGGGTGCGTGGAGGCTTTGCGGAACGCACCGCGGGACGGCTTGCCCGGGGCCGCTCCCGTCGCCGGGCCGGTGCGTTCCGCTCCCCAAGCCTCGCTCCACGCACCCTACGAAAACCCCGCCGACCGGTTCCAAGACACACTTGACTGAGGGAAGGGGGAGCAAACGAGGCGCGTCCGGGGCAGGGGCATCGCTCGCAGGCGGGACGCTCACCGCTCTTGCTCCCCCTTCCCTCGTAGGGAAGGGGACGGGGTTAGGTTTCGGAGCCGTCGCGCCACCCGCACTCGAACCCCCTGCACGGGCGCGTCGTCCCGCTTGCACCCCCTCTCCGCTTCGGGGAGGGGGCCGGGGGGAGGGGTTGAACCACCGCCCCGGGTCTGCGACTTCGGCGGCTCCGTAATGGGGTGAAGGTGTGACCCCTCCCCCCGCCCCCCCCGAAGCGGAGAGGGGGAGAGAATCCGGCCGGCCGGTGCGGTATGCTGTCCGGCGGTCCCCTCCCCCGGAGTGCCGCCCGTGCCGCCCCGTCTGGCTCTGACCCTGGCCGTCCTCGCGCTCGGCTGCGCCTCACGGCTCACCGCTTCGCCCAACATCGTTCTCATCTACGCCGACGACCTCGGGTACGCCGACCTCGGCTGCTACGGGGCGACCGGCTGGGCCACCCCCAACCTGGACCGCCTCGCCGCCCAGGGGGTGCGGTTCACCGACTTCCACGTCGCCCAGCCGGTGTGCAGCGCCAGCCGGGCGGCCCTGCTCACCGGCTGCTACCCGAACCGGCTCGGCATCCACGGCGCCCTCGGGCCGAACGCCACCCACGGCATCAGTGACACCGAGCTGACACTCGCCCAGATGCTCAAGGCGAAGGGGTACGCGACCGGGATGGTCGGCAAGTGGCACCTCGGCCACCACCCCCAGTTCCTGCCCACCCGGCACGGGTTCGACGAGTACCTCGGGCTGCCGTACTCGAACGACATGTGGCCGGCCCACCCGTCGGCGAAGAAGGGCACCTACCCACCCCTACCGCTGATCGACGGGGACACGGCGATCGACCCGGACGTGACCGCCGCCACCCAGGCGACGCTCACCCGCCGGTACACCGACCGGGCCATCTCGTTCATCGAGCGGAACAAGGAGAAGCCGTTCTTCCTGTACTTCGCCCACACCTTCCCGCACGTCCCGCTGTTCGTCGGGGAGAAGTTCAAGGGCCGCTCGAAGCAGGGTGTGTACGGGGACGTGGTCCAGGAGATCGACGCCTCCGTCGGCGAGGTGCTGGCCGCCCTCGACAGGCACAAGCTCGCTGAGAACACGCTGGTCCTCTTCACCAGCGACAACGGCCCGTGGCTGAGCTACGGCAACCACGGCGGGTCCGCCGGCAAACTGCGGGAGGGCAAGGGCACCTGCTGGGAGGGCGGGGTGCGGGTGCCGTGCGTCGCCCGCTGGCCGGGGAAGATTCCCGCGGGCAAGGTGCAGACGGAACCGTCCATGACCATCGACCTCCTGCCGACGGTCGCCAAGCTGGTCGGCGGCGAGTTGCCCAAGCACGGCGTCGACGGCAAGGACGTCTGGCCGCTGTTCGCCTGCGAGCCGGGGGCGAAGTGTCCGCACGAGGCGTACTTCTTCTACTACCACGTCAACCAGTTGCAGGCGGTCCGCAGCGGCAACTGGAAGCTGATGATGCCGCACACCGCCGCCCAGATCGCCGGCCAGACCCCGGGCAAGGAAGGCAAGCCGGGCCGGTACGCGCAGGTGAAGGTCGGGCTGGAACTGTACGACCTGGCGGCCGACCTCGGGGAGACGACGAACGTCGCCGACAAGCACCCGGACGTGGTGCAACGGCTGCTCGGGTACGCCGAGCGGGCGCGGGCCGACCTCGGGGACTCGCTCACTGGCCGCAAAGGGGCCGGGGTGCGGGAACCGGGGCGGGTTCAACCTAACCCCCCGGCCCCCTTCCCTACGAGGGAAGGGGGAGCGAGCGGGGTGGAGTCGCCGATAGTGGCACCGGTCGCAGGCGGGGCGACGGCGTCGAAACCTAACCCCCCGGCCCCCTTCCCTGAGAGGGAAGGGGGAGCGAGTGGGACGACGGTCCCGGCAGCGGGTCCAAGTTCTGCCCAGGCGAGCGCCCCACTTGCTCCCCTTCCCCTCGTAGGGAAGGGGGACGGGGGTTAGGTTTCGACGCCGGCGCCCCGCCCGAACCTTCAGCCCCCTCCCGGACGCCGATCCCACTTGCTCCCCCTTCCCTCTCAGGGAAGGGGGCCGGGGGGTTAGGTTGACCGCCCCCGAATTCGCCGCCGAGCTGGTCTTCCCCCTGAACCCGAAGCACAACCACGCCCCCGGCGTCGCCGAGCTGCCGTCCGGCGACCTACTCATCTCCTGGTACCGCGGCAGCGGCGAGCGGACCGCCGACGACGTGGAAGTCCTCGGCTCGCTGAAGCGGAAGGGCGAGGCCGCCTGGGGCGAGCCGTTCCAACTGGCCGACACCCCCGGGTTCCCGGACTGCAACACCGCCCTGCACGTCGATTCGGCCGGCAAACTCTGGCTGTTCTGGCCGGTCATCCTGGCGAACACCTGGGAGTCGTGCCTGACCTGCTACCGCACCGCCTCGAAGTTCGACGCCGCCGGCCGACCGGTCTGGGACTGGCAGGGGACCATCCCGCTCAAGCCGAAGGACTTCGAGCCGGTCATGCTGCGGGAGTTCGCCGCCTGGAAGGAGCGGGCGGCCGGGGCGCCGCTGCCGAAGTCGCTGGGCGAGGACTACGTGCGGGCCAAGGTGCAAGACAAGCTGCTCAGCCGGCTCGGCTGGCAGCCGCGGTGCAAGCCGATCGTGCTCAAGTCCGGGCGGACCCTGCTGCCGCTGTACTCGGACACCTACTCGGCCGGGATCATGGCGGTCAGCGACGACGCCGGCAAGACGTGGTCTGCATCGCAGCCGCTGGCCGGGTTCGGCAGCATCCAGCCGACGGTGTTCGAGAAGGCGGACGGGACCGTCGTCGCGTACATGCGGGAGAACGGCGTGTTCAAGAAGGTCCGCGTCTGCGAGTCGGCGGACGGCGGCGTCACCTGGGGGGCGGTGACGGAGTCCAGCCTGCCGAACCCGGGCAGCGGGATCGACGGCGTGCGGCTGGCGAACGGCCACTGGCTGCTCGTGTACAACGACACGCCGACCGGCCGCAGCCGGCTGGCCGTCTCGATCTCGGACGACGAGGGGAAGACGTGGAAGTGGACCCGGCATCTGGAGGACGCCCCGCCCGGCCGCTACCACTACCCGGCCGTCATCCAGGCGAAGGACGACGGCATCCACGCCGTCTACAGTTACTTCGTGGCCGGCGGCAAGAGCATGAAGCACGCCCGATTCACCGAGGACTGGGTGAAGGCGGGCAAGTAATGAATCTCCTCTCCTCCTCGTTCCCACGCTCTGCGTGGGGACGCACGGGGGTGACGCTCCGCGTCACGGGCTGCATGCCCGGGGAGGCTCTCACCCGCCCTCGAAGTCGTGACGCGGAGCGTCACCCCCGTGCGTCCCCACGCAGAGCGTGGGAACGAGGGGAAGGCGCCTCTATCATGTCGGTGATGTCCACCTGGCCCCCGCCCCGCCCGACCACGCCGCTGGCCGTCCTGTGCAGCGGCGGCCTCGACAGCGCCGTCCTGCTCGGCGAGGCGGTGCGGGCGTACCCGGCCGTCCACCCGGTCTTCGTCCGGGTCGGGTCGGTGTGGGAGGACGCCGAGTTCGCCCACCTGACGCGGTTCCTGGCCGCGATCGCCGGCCCGGCGCTGCGGCCGCTGGTGGTGCTGGAGCAGCCGGTCCGCGACCTGTACGGCGACCACTGGAGCCTGACCGGGGACGGGGTGCCGCCGCTCGGCGCCCCGGACGAGGACTCGTTCCTCCCCGGCCGGAACGTCCTGCTCCTGGCCAAGCCGCTGCTCTGGTGCCTGGCCCACGGCGTCCCGGAATTAGCCACGGCCCCGCTCGCCTCCAACCCGTTCCCGGACGCCACGCCGGCCTTTTACGACGGGTTCGCCCGGCTGGTCGGGGACGCGGTAGCCGGCACCGTCCGGGTGCTGCGGCCGTACGCCAACCTGGGGCTGCACAAGGACGACGTGGTCCGCCGCGGGGTCGGGCTGCCGCTCGAACACACGCTGTCGTGCGCCCGGCCGGCGGACGGCCGGCACTGTGGCCGGTGCAGCAAGTGCGGGGAGCGGATGGCCGGGTTCGCCGCCGCCAGGGTGCCGGACCCGACCGGGTATGTTTTGTAGGGTGCGTGGAGGCTCTGCGCAACGCACCGGTGGGACAGCACCCGGACAGGTGACGGCCGTTGCCGGGCTGGCGCGCTGCGCAGAGCCTCCACGCACCCTACACCGAGCCGAGGAACCTCATGCTCCCTGACCCCCAATTCTTCACCCTGGCCCCGTCCGACCGGGCCGTCCACCGGGTGACGAAGGAGATCCACTTCTGCTACGGTCACCGGCTGCTCGACTACGCCGGCAAGTGCCGGTACCTGCACGGGCACAACGGCAAGGCGGTCGTCACGCTGGAAGCCCCGGCCCTGGACCGGCTCGGCATGGTGGTCGATTTCAGCGAGGTGAAGCGGGTACTCGGCCGGTGGATCGACGACCACCTGGACCACCGGATGATCCTGCACAAAGACGACCCGGCCCTGCCGGAGTTGCGGAAGCAGAACGAGCCGGTGGTAGTGCTGGACGTGAACCCGACGGCCGAGAACATCGCCCGGCTGATCTACCAGCAGGGGAAGAAGAACGGCCTGCCGGTGGTGGAAGTGACCTTGTGGGAGACGGACAACTCGTTCGCCACGTACCGGGAGGAGTGACTCGACAAGCAAGCCCGCCCGTTACTACGGGCGGGCTACGTGGAGACTCACTTCTTCCGCTTCGCCTGCTCCGTCATCAGCGCTTCGACGTAGTCGTCCAGATACCAGAACTGCTCCAGCACCCCGCCGGTGTTCTTCCGCACGCTGGTCGCCCGCAGCATGTCCCCCTTGTACCGGATGACCCCGACGGCGTCGAGCAGGTACAGGGTCGGCCAGCCGGTCACGTTCCACCGGGCGTTGACCGGGCCGGCCGGCCCGTCGAACAGCGACCGCCCCGGCATCCCGACCTTGTCACCGGCCGCCTTGCTGACCGCCCGGTCCGTGTCCCGCGCCACCCCGACCACCGCGAACGGCTGCTCCGCGTACCGCCGCAGCAGTTTTTGAAAGTGCGGCGACTCGGCCAGGCACGGCCCGCACCAGCTCCCCCAGAAGTGCAGCAGCACCACCTGACCGCGGTAGTCGGAGAGCTTGAACGGCTTGCCGTCCAGGTCGGTGCCGGTGATGTCCGGGGCGACCTTGCCGACGGTCAGGTGCTCCAGCTCGAACAGGTGCTTGCCGGCCTCCTCGCCGAGCGGTCGGTTGCGGCCGGGCAGGTCGGCGTACTTCTCGACCACCTGACGGAAGAAGTCGGCCGCCTCCGCCTCATGTTTGCGAACCGACTCCGGCAGATGGTCGGGAAGCGTTGCCTCGTACTCCGCCTGCTCCTTGGCCATCTTGCCCAGGGCGAACCGGGCCACCCCCTGCACCGCCCGGTGCGGACTTTTCTCGACGGCCGCCCGGAGCAGGGCGGCGCCTTGGCGGGGCGCGTGGAAGAACGCCCGGCAGACGCTTTCCAGCCGGGCATCGGCGGCGTGCTCGCGGACGGCGATTGCGGTCGCCTTCCGGGCCTGTGGAGTGCCGCCGCAGTTGGTTATCAGCCAGTACGCCACCCGGGCGGCGGTGAAGTCCGTCGGGTGTTCGGTGGCGAGGGCCAGCATCCGGTCGGCGTAGGCATCCGGGCTGGCCGCCTTCGGCCGGGCCTCGGCCACCCGCTTCTTGTCCTCCTCGGGCGCCTTCCGCCACGCCTCCTGGAACGCCTTCTCGGCGTCCGTGTACTCCTTCGCCAGCGCCTGGAACCGCTCGGCCGGGGTGAACGGCTTCGGGTCGTCCGCCCGGCCGAGGGTCGCCAGCCCCAGCCCGCACAGCACAGCAACGCGCATGATCCGGCCTCCCGGGGGCGGACGCCGATTGTCCCGGCTGGCGGCCGGCCGGACAACGAAAAAGCCCACCCGTGGCCACGGGTGGGCTTTCGGGACTTCGTGGTGCGCGGACGACTTACCCGACGAACACCCCGCCGGCGAACCCGCTCAGGTCGTCGATCACCCGCAGGGCCGACGGCTGCGCCCCGGGCCGCAGGTCGCGGCCGGCGTACATCGTCACCTTCGACCCGGCCCCGGCCCCGCTGCCGGTCACCAGGTCGGCAGTCCCGTCCCCGTTCAGGTCACGGGCGGCCACCCGTACCCCGCCCCGGGAGGCGGTGTCCCCGTCGTAGAAGTCGGCCAGCGACACCTGTAACCCCTGGCTGTCGATCTGGGTGCCGATCAGGCTACGGCCGTCCAGCACCTTGACCCGCGGCCCGCCGCCCGGCCCGGCCCCCAGCACCACGTCCGCCAGGCCGTCCCCGTTCATGTCCCCGGCGGCCACGAACGCCCCGTTCCGCAGCGACTGCTCGAAGGCGAAGAAGTCGCCGACCAGCTTCTGCGGCGTCTTTCCGGCGGTCAGCGTGGTGCCGTCGTAGACCGCCACCCGCGGGCCGCCGCCGAACCCGGCGGACACCACCAGGTCCGGCACCTTGTCCCCGTTCACGTCCCCGAGGGCCACCCGCGCCCCGCCCCGGAAGGCCGGGTCGTCGATGGCGAAGAAGTCCTGGAACACCTGGCCGGTCCGCCCGCTGCGGACCTGCACCCGCGGCCCGCCCCCCTGGTCCGGGCTGACGGCGTAGTCGTCGAACCCGTCCCGGTCGATGTCCCCGGCGGCGGCGAACAGCCCGCCGACGAACCCGGTCTCGAACGGCTGGAAGGCGGACACCAGGTTGCCGGCGGTGTCGAACACCCGGGCGTCCGGGAACCGGCCGGGGCCGGGCACCACCAGCACCCGGACGGCGTCCGGGGTGCGGGCGACGGTCGGCCGCACCCCGCCGGCGAACCCCGGGTCATACGGGCTGAACCGGCTCTGCCGGTTGCCGTTGGCCGCGTACACGCTCACCACCCCGGCCACCCCCTCCCCGGTGCCGACGGCCGTCTGGGCCGGCAGCCCGGTCTGCGGGGTGCCGGTGGACGGGCCGGTGACGGCCGCCGTGTTGGTCAGGGTGACGTTCTGGGACAGCCCGCCGACCGTCACCCGGACGGTGTACGTGCCGGCCGTCTGGTTGGCGGTGGCGACAGCCCGGCCGACCCCGGCGGCGTCCGTCGGGCTGACGGCGAAGGTGGCCGACGCCCCGGCGGCCGGGGCCGTGACCCCCGCCGTCACCCCGGGGAACGGGTTGCCGAACTTGTCCTGGACCACGAACACGATCGGGCTGGCGAACGCCGTCCCGCCGGTCGCCGTCTGTCCGCCGCCGGACTGGACGATGAGGGTGGCCGGCTCGGCCACCAGGTTGGTCAGGGTGAACACCGCCTGCAGGCCGCCCGGGATGGTGGCCGTCACCCGGTACTGGCCTGCCCGGGTGTTGGCCGCCGCCGGCACCTGGGCGTACCCGTCGGCGTCGGTCAGGGCGGTGGCCCCGCCCGGGAACGTGGCGGCCGACCCGCCGCCGACCGGGGCGGCGAACGTGACCGTCGCCCCGGCCGCCGGGTTGCCGGCCGCGTCCAGCACCCGCACCCGCAGCGGGGCGGCGAACCCCTGGCCGACCCCGGCCGACTGGCCGTCCCCGGACACGACCGCGATCTGCGCGCCCAGCCCGGACGCGTTCGTCAGGTTGAACACCGCCGGGGTGGCCACCCCCGGGAGGGTCGCGGTCACCTGGTAGCTGCCGGTCGCCCCGGTGGCGGTGGCCGCGACCGCCGCCATCCCGTCCGCACCGGTGGTGACGGTGGCGGCGGCGGCCGGCGGGCTGCCGAACGTGACCGACGCCCCGCCGACCGGGGCCGTGAACGTGACCGGCACCCCGGCCACCGGGTTGCCCAGCACGTCCCGGACGACGACCGTCAGCGGGCTGCCGACCGGGCTGAGGGCCGGGGTCGTCTGGCCGCCGCCGGACACCACCGTCACCCCGGCCGCCGGGCCGACCAGGTTGGTCAGGGTGAACGGGATCGGGTTGAGCAGCACCGGCCCCTTGAACGTCACCCCGACCCCGGGCAGTTGGGGCGGGAACCCGGACTGGTTGGTGTACGCCAGCAGCCCGGCCAGCACCTTCACCGGCCCCAGCTTGGTGTCCGCGGTGACGGTGACGGTGGCGACCCCGTTGGCGTCGGCGATCACCCGGATGTACTGCCGGGCGGTGCCGTTGAACGTCACCCCGCCGGCCCCGGCGGCGGTCCCGTCCGGCAGGATGAACCCCGGCTCGCCGGACAGCACCTGGAACACCACCTCGGACCCGGCCCGGGGGCCGCCGGTGAAGTCCCGGACCTGCACCCGCAGCTGCTGGGTGTACGGCTGGAGCAGCCCGGCCGACTGCTTGTCCCCGCTCTGCGTCGAATCGGTCGGGGTGGCGTAGAACACCTGGGCGTCAGTCGGCCCGTTCTGGCGGAAGACGGCCAGCGGGGCGTCCGTCACCACCGTCTCCGGGAAGGTGGCGGCGATCGCCTGGCCGGGGGTCGTGACCCGCACGTCGAACCGACCGGACTTGTTCCCGGCCACCCCGCTCACCGACGCCACCCCGGCCGCGTTGGTGGTGACGGTCACCGGGACCGGCTGGCCGAGGGCGTCCAGGGCGGCCACCCCGTTCTTCAGCAGGGCCACCCCGCCGGCGGTGGCGTCGAACGTGACCGCCGCCCCGACCACCGGGTTGCCGAACGGGTCGAGCACCCGGGCCTGGAACGGGGTGCCGAACGGCAGCCGGACCGACACCGCCTGGCCGGCCCCGGGGTTGGCCGCCCCGCCGATGGTCCGCCAGGCGACCGTGTTCGTGCCGTCCGCCTGCACCTCGTAGGCGCCCAGGTCCAGCCCGCCGCGGGCGATCCGCGGCAGCCCCCGGGCGTCCGTGCTGGACCCCGGCCCGCCGTCCGGGAACCCGCCGTAGTCGATCACCGGGCTGCCCGGCAGCGGCGCCCGGGTGAACACCTGCCCGCCGTTGTCCTGGAGCGGGCCGAGCTTCGGGTCGGCCGGGCTGGCGACCGTCCCGTACAGCTCCGGGATGACCCCGGCCCCGGGGATGAAGTCGGGGTCCGACCGGGCGATGGCGAACGCCGGGTCGGTCTGGTTCGGCAGGGTGATCGGCAGCACCCCGATCAGGTTCTTGCCGTTGCTCACGTAAGACCCGCGGACGTCGGCGTACAGGGCGTTCGTCCCGCCGACGGTCGCGTTGCCGGCGACGATGGAGTTCTCCAGGATCACCATCTGGGCCGGCACTTTTTCGTTGGTGATGTCGTTCGGCCGGATGTAGTTCGGGGTGTGGATGCCCCCGGCCGCCGGCAGCGCCCCGGCCGCCGGGTGGACCGGGTCCACCTGGTTGCCGGTGGCCTTGTTCCCGGTGATGGTCGAGCCGGTCACCAGGAGCGGGCCGCGGATCCCGTCGGCGTACACCCCGCCGCCGACCTTGGCCGTGTTCCCCTGGAGGGTCACCCGGTCCAGGGTGACGGACGGGCCGAAGGCGTTGACGAACGTGGTCGAGCCGCTGTTCTGGCTCACCGCCCCGCCGAACCCGCCGGCCGTGTTCCCGACGAACGTCGACTCGGCGATGTACAGCCCCTTGTACTCGGCCGGGAAATTCCCGACCCCGCCGGTCGGGGCCGAGATGGCGCCCCCGTCGTTGGCCGCCGTGTTGTTCGTGAACTGGCTGCCGGTGACGCGGGCGATCTGGACCGTCTGGGCCAGGAACACCGCCCCCCCGGAGCCGCCGGCCGTGTTGCCGGAAAACGTGCTGTTGTAGATGCCGACCCCGATCGGGTTCGACTGGAACGACACCCCGGGGTTGTACGCCGCCACCGCCCCGCCGTCGCCGCTCGACTTGTTGTTGACGAACTGGACATTGGTCATGTCCACGTACCCGCCGACCACCGTCAGCCCGCCGGCCACGAAACCGGCCCCGACCCCGTTCTCGAACGTCAGGTTGTTGATCTCGGCCCGGGCGAAATTGACCAGCACCGGCGGGGTGCTGTTGTCCACCAACCCGGACACCCCGAGCAGCCCGAAGCTGGGGGTGCCGTTCGCGGTGCTCCGCCGGAGCGTGGCCCCGTTCCCGTCGATCCGCACCCGCAAAACGGAGTCGGCCTTGGTCGCGGTCGGGATGACGATCGGCAGGGCCAGGCCGTTGGCCGCGTCGAGCGGGGCGGTGAACGTGTACACCCCGCCGGGGAAGAGCACCAGGTCGTCCTGCCACTGGTTGACGTTCGCCTGATTGATAGCGGTGGCCAGCTCCTGGATCGCCTCGGACGGGTAGATGGCGGGGTCCAACTGCAACTGGATCGCCGGGGTGAGTCGGTCTTCCAGTGGCAGCACGGCCAGGCGGCCGGGACGGCGGGGGCGGGCCGGAGCTTTCGGGGCGCGGAAGCGGAGCAGGCGAGACATCGGTGTGGCCCTGAGCCGGCGGGGGAAAACCGGAGGGGTTAGCGAAGCTAGTCTGGATTCTGCCGCCCGATCCGTCGGGCCGCAAGGCGGTCGAGGGTGGCCGGGCGCAGAACTTGGGGTGGGCGCACCGGTTGCGTCGGCTGCGCCGTCCGCACGACCGGAGTTCGCCCCTGGGTTGCGCCCGGGGGACGCAAAATACAGACGACCGACCCAGCCGGACCGATTGGCGAAGCGGGAGGGGGAAAAGAAGTGGGGCCTGAGATTCGGCGGGGGACTCGCATACCCCGCTAGTCTCAGGCCCGTGTGGGAGGCGTGACTTTCGTCAGTCCTGAGCCGCGGGACTCGCTACCGCGGCTCGATGGATTACCATTGCACCAGAGATGCCAAACCGTCCCGGAAATGCGAAGCGATCGGAAATGATCATCGCAAACCATTGATTTTTAAGCACTTACGATGAATTAGAACCGTTTCAACGGCCTCGCCTCTCATAATCCACTTCCGACCGACTCGGGCATCTGAGTCATCCCGCAACAGCCGGCTGTGCGATTTCGCCAGGCGCGAGTGGTGATTCGGTGTAGGGTGCGTTGAGGCTTTGCGAAACGCACCGCCGGGCTTCACCCCTCGGATGCGGTCGTTGCCGGGCCGGTGCGTTTCGGTCGCAAAGCCTCCCTCAACGGCACCCTACAAATCGCCGCTCGCCGCGCGGTACAATCCCCGCACCGCCCGCGTTCGAGGTCCGCCGATGGCCCGGGTGCTTGCCCTGCTCTTGCTGTCCGCCGCCCCGGCGGTCGCCCAACGGCCGGCCGCCCCGGCCCCGCTCGACCCGGAGCCGACCGCCCCGTACACCTGGCGGGTACTGGTCCGGTTCGACCCACACCCGTACTTCACCCCGGCGTTCCGCCAGCAGCTCCTCAAGGACATCCAGGCGGCACTGGCCCCGCCACTCGGCGAGGTCGGGCAACTGACCGTTGCCGATCTCCAACAGGTGAAGGAGCCGGGACCGCTGGCCGCCGCGTTCCTCAAGGACGGCTGGCCGGCCCTGGACGCCCGGCCGTTCCGGGTGCTGACCGGGGTGAAGACCCACCTCCTGCGGCTGACCGCCCTCCGCGACGGCACCTTCCAGCTCCAGGCCCGGCAGCACGACGGGAGCACCGGGCTGGCGACCCCGGCCGTCCGCACCCGGACCACCCGCGATCCGCAGACCGTCGGCCGGCTGGCCGGGCTGATACTGGACAAGGACTTCGGCCCGACCGGCACGGTCGAGAAGCTGGCGGACAAGCCGGACCTGGTGCGGGTGCGGTTCCGTGGCGGCAAGCTGCCGGGGTTCGAGCGGTTCGTGCAGGCGGGGGACGTATTCGCCGTGGCAGTCGTCCGGGAGAGCCGGCCCCGCCCGGCCGCCGACCGGAAGGCGAAGCAGCCGGACCCGCCGGCCGTGCGGGAGGGCGACCCGCGGCCGTACACCCTGCTGCGGGCCGAGGGGGAGCCGGCCGACGGTGCGTGCGTCTGCCGGGTGCTGTCCCGGTTCGAGACGCCACTGCCGGACGGGCGGGGCGTGGCCGGGTTCCGCTGTCTAAAGCTGGCGACGGAAGAAGCATCGGTGGAGGTGAAGGTGGTGGACGCCGGGGGCGGGCCGCCGCCGGCGACGAACCTGCTGAGCGTCCGGGCGACCGACGCCGCCTTCGACACCCCGCCCGACCCGCGGGACAACCTGGACCCGCGGAACGGCGTGTTCCGGTCGCCGCGGCCGCTCAAGGGGGTGGCGTTCGTCACCGTCGGGCTGGGGCCGACCCGGGCCGAGCGATACCCGGTGCCGGTGCTCGGCCAGGGGCCGATCGTCCTGCGGTTCGACGTGAACCCGGAGCAGGCGGCTAAGGCCCAGTTCCTGCGGGACGTGGAGGACTTCCGCGGCCGGGTGGCCGAGAGCCGCACGTCCCAGGTCGGGCTGGTGCTCGGGCTGGTCAAGCTGATCGACGGCGGGAACAACACGGAGGCGCTGGCCCGGGCGGTGTCCGGGCTGGACGCGCTGGCCGCCGCCGACCGGGAGCTGACCGCCGACCTGGACCGGCTGAAGAAAGACCCGGCGGCGGCCGACCCGTCGGCCGCGGGCCTGCTGGCGTCCGCCGAGCGGGTGATCGGCGAGATCCGGTCCGACCGGGCCGGGGTGGAGCGGCGGGTGGAGGACCTGCGGAAAGCCGTGGCCGAGCGGGACGACCCGGTCCGGTTCGAGCGGGAGTTCCGGGCCAAGGAGCTGGCCGCCCGGATCAAGGAGTACCTGGACGCCGGGGACGTGCCGGCCGCCCTCGACCTGTACGACCAACTGGCGGCGGTGACGAAGTCGGACGCGACCAAGCAGCAGAAGGCCAAGCTGGAGGCCGAGTGGGCGCCGAAGTCGGAGGCGCACAAGCAGGCCCGGGCGTTCGTCGTCGACACCTGGCGGCGGGGCCACGACACGCTCCCGGCGTTCGTGGACGCCCTGGACAAGCTGGGGCCGGCGGTGGACGTGCTGCTCAAGCACGACGACCGGTTCGGGCTGCGGGCGGTGCTGGCGTCGTTCGAGCCGGCGGTCGCCAAGCTGAAGGAGATCGTGGACAATCTGGACCCGAACACCGAGGCGGACAAGCCGAAGCTGGAGCAGGTGAAGGAACTCCGGGCCAAGCTGGAGGCGCTGGACAAGAAGGTGCGGGACGGCGTCCGCTCGATCGAGGCGGCGCTGCCCCAGCCGAAGAAGGACGGCCAGTGACCGGCCGGTCTTGTAGGGTGCGTTGAGGCTTTGCGAAACGCACCGTCACGACATCACGGGTCGGGGACGATGTCGTTGCCGGATCGGTGCGTTTCGTCGCAAAGCCTCCTCAACAGCACCCTACGGGAAACCCCATGCCCCACCCCTACCCCCTCGCCGATGTCGCGGACATCTTCTCCCCCGCGCTCGTGTTCTTCCCCGAGCTGATCCGGCGGAACATCGCCCGGGTGGTCGAACTGGCCGGGTCGCCGGACCGGCTGCGGCCGCACGCCAAGACGCACAAGACCCGCGAGGTCGCCCAACTCCAACTGGCCGCCGGCGTCACCAAGCACAAGTGCGCCACCATCGCCGAGGCCGAGTTGCTGGCGTCCGTCGGGGTGCCGGACGTGCTGGTCGCCTACCCGCTCGTCGGGCCGAACCCCGGCCGCCTCGGCAAACTGGCGGCGCTGTACCCCGCCACCCGCTTCTCGGCGTTGATCGACCACCCGATCGGGGCGGACGCCCTGGCCGAAGCGGCAAAAGACAGCGGCCGGCCGCTCGGCTTCCTGATCGACCTGGACGTGGGCCAGCACCGCACCGGCATCGCCGTCGGTGACGCCGCGGTGTCACTGTACGCCCACGCGACCAGGCTCGGGCTGCCCCCCGAAGGGCTGCACGCCTACGACGGGCACAACCACATGGAACCCCGGGCCGACCGCGAGGCGGCGGCGCGGGCCGGCCTCGCCCCGGTGCTGGAGATGCGGGCCGAACTCGAACGCCGCGGGCTGCCGGCCCCCCGCATCGTGGCCGGCGGCACCCCGACGTTCCCGGTGTACGCCGGGCTGCGGGACATCCCCGGGCTGGAGTGCTCGCCGGGCACCTACGTGCTGCACGACCACGGGTACGGGTCAAGTACCCGGACCTGTCCGGCGTCACCCCGGCGGCGGTGCTGGTGACGCGGGTGGTCAGCCGGCCGACCGCCGACCGCGTCACCTTCGACCTCGGCACGAAAGCCGTCGCCAGCGACCCGCCGCTGGCCCGGCGGGTGCACCTGCTGGACGTGCCGGAGTACACGCCGGTCGGGCACAACGAGGAGCACTACGTCATCGAGACGCCGCACGCCGACCGGTTCACGCCGGGGGACGTGGTGTACGCGCTGCCGGGGCACGTCTGCCCGACGGTGGCGCTGCACAAGGAGGCGCTCGTCGCTGAGGGCGGGCGGGTGGTCGGCCGGTGGGCGATTGCGGCACGTGATCGGGTGCTGACGGTGTGAGAGGCAACCTAACCCCCCGGCCCCCTTCCCTACGAGGGAAGGGGGAGCAAGGGGGGACAAGGTCCGGGCAAGAGCTTCCGGTCCGGGCAGGGCGAAGGCAAAACCTAACCCCCCGGCCCCCTTCCCTAAGAGGGAAGGGGGAGAGTGTTCGACCCCGCCGGTGATGGACCGGAACCGTTGCCCGGATGAGCGTCGCACTTGCTCCCCCTTCCCTCTTAGGGAAGGGGGCCGGGGGGTTAGGTTTCCGAACCGTCATGCCGCCCGCGAGAGTATCCGATACCCGGAACCGTCCTCCCACTTGCTCCCCCTTCCCGCTCAGGGAAGGGGGCCGGGGGGTTAGGTTTCTCCACCACCCACACCCCTCCCATGCTCCTCCTCGCACTCGCGCTGACCGCCCCGCCGGCCCCGCCGGGGGTGGTCGTCGCCCACAGCCCGGCGAAGTCCCGGCAGTACATCGGCTCGCCGTCGCTGGCCGTGCTGCCGTCCGGCGAGTACCTCGCCTCGCACGACTTCTTCGGCCCCGGCTCCACCCGGGACACCACCGCCGTCTACGCCTCCGCCGACCGCGGCAAGACCTGGACGCACCGGGCGACGATCAAGGGCCAGTGGTGGTCCACCCTGTTCGTCCACCGCGGGGCGGTCTACCTGATCGGCACGTCGAAGGAGTACGGGGCGTGCGTCGTCCGCCGGTCCACGGACGGCGGGCGGACCTGGACCACGCCGGCCGACGCCGCCTCCGGGCTGCTCCTCGCCGACGGCATGTACCACTGCGCCCCGGTCCCGGTGGTCGAGCACGGCGGCCGGCTGTGGCGGGCGATGGAAGGGTACACCGGGCCGAAGTGGGGGGCGTTCACCGCGTTCGTGATGTCCGCCCCGGCCGACGCCGACCTGCTGAACGCGGCGAGCTGGACCAGCACCAACCGGCTGGCCGGGGACGCCGGCTGGCTCGGCGGCCAGTTCGGCGGCTGGCTGGAGGGGAACGCGGTCGTCGGCCCGGACGGCAAGGTGGTCAACCTGCTGCGGGTCCACCACCCGGACTTCCCGGAGAAGGCGGCGATCACCCGCGTCAGCGACGACGGCGAGTCCCTCGCCTTCGACCCGGCCCGCGACTTCATCGACTTTCCCGGCGGGTCGAAGAAGTTCACCATCCGGTTCGACCCCGAGACGAAACGGTACTGGGCGCTGGCTAACTTCGTGCCGGCCGACCGCCGGGGGCCGCGGCCGGACCGCCGGCGGAACACCCTCGCCCTGGTGTCGTCCGCCGACCTCCGCACCTGGGACGTGCGGCGGACGGTGGCCGAGCACCCGGACGACAAGCTCGTCGGGTTCCAGTACGTGGACTGGCGGTTCGACGGGGATGACCTGATCGCCGCCGTGCGGACCGCGTTCCCGGAGCCGGACGGCACCCCGGCCCACAACCAGCACGACGCCAACTGGCTGACCTTCCTGCGGGTCGAGCGGTTCCGGGAGGCGGACGAGCCGTGGGAGCGGCTGGGCAAGCTGTCCGAGAAGTACGAGTCCGGCGGCCGCGGGCCGGGCACCGTGTCCACCGGCGTCGGCGACCCGGGCGGGGTGTCCTACGGGACGTACCAGCTCGCCTCGAAGGTCGGCCGGGCAGACGCCTTCGTGAAGCGGTACTACCCGGCCGAGTTCGCCGGGCTGAAAGCCGGCACCCCGGAGTTCACCGTGCGGTGGAAGAAGTTGGCCGCCGACGCCCCGGCCGAGCTGCGGCGGCGGGAGCACGAGTACATCCGCCAGACGCACTACGACCCGCAGGTGAAGAAGCTCAAGGCCGACCTCGGGCTGGACGTGGCCGAGCGGTCGGCCGCGCTGCGGGACGTGGTCTGGTCCACGGCGGTGCAGCACGGGCCGGGCACGGACGTGATCGTCGCCGCCGTCAAGCCGCTGCTGGCCGGCAAGCCGATCGGCGACGTGACCGACGAGGCGGTCATCCGGGCGGTGTACGCGGAGCAAGGGCCGCAAGACGCCGGACGGCAAGCTGGCCCGGTTCCGGCGGGTGAGCGACTCGTGGATCCCCGGCCTGACCAAGCGGTTCGAGAGCGAGCAGGCGGACGCCCTGCGGATGCTGGCCGCCGGGAAGTGAGCCGTGAGCCGGTTGAGAGGCCGGGGAGGGCGAGGCTCCTGCCGAGCCGGGGAGCCCGTCCGCAGGCACGGCACCCCGGCTCGGTGACAGTCACCGGGCGCGAGGCATCAGTCGGCGACCCAGGCAGTCCGGCTCGGCAGGAGCCTCGCCCTCCCCGGCCCGGACCGCCGATATACTGCCTTCGTCCCTCCGGAGCGATCTCATGCAGACGGTGATCGAAGGCAAGGCGTACGTCCTCGGCGACAACATCGACACGGACCAGATCATCCCGGCCGAGTACCTGACGTACAACCCGGCCATCCCGGCCGAGTACAAGATGTTCGGCAAGTACGCCCTGAGCGGGGTGCCGGCGGACGGGGCCGGGCTGCCCAAGGGGCACGTCCCGTTCCACCCGCCGGGGACGGACGAGTTCGTCTCCCCGTATGCCATCGTCATCGGCGGGAAGAACTTCGGGTGCGGCAGCAGCCGGGAGCACGCCCCGATCGCGCTGGCGGCGGCCGGGATCCAGTGTGTGATCGCCGAGTTCTACGCCCGCATCTTCTACCGCAACGCGGTGAACGGGGCGTACCTGGTGCCGGTCGAGAGCGACGCCCGGCTGTGCGACAACGTGAGCACCGGGGACGAGCTGCGGGTGGACCTGGCGGCCGGCGAGCTGCTCAACAAGACAACCGGCGAGACGTGGCCGCTGAAGCCGCTGGGCGAGGTGGCCCCGATCATCGAGGCCGGCGGCATCTTCAGCTACGCGAAGCAGGTGGGCATGTTGAAGTGAGTCCCGTTTAGCCGCGAGGCGGAGTCCTCCAGGAGCCGAGCACGCCGACCGAAACCCGGGACGGTGACTGTCGCGGGTGTGGTATGCGGCCGGCGCGCTCGGCTCCGAGGGCTCCGCCTCGCGGCTAAACGACCGCACTTCTTGGCCGCCGCCTTCTCGAAGTACGCCTTCGACTCCTTCACCCCCGGCTTGATGGTCGCCCCGCCCGGCTTCCAGTCGGCCGGGCAGACCTCCCCGTGCTTCTCGAAGTGTTGGAGGGCGTCCAGCACCCGGATCACCTCGTCCACGCTGCGGCCGAGCGGCAGGTCGTTGATGGTGATGTGCCGGACGACCCCCTTCTGGTCGATCAGGAACAGCCCGCGGAGGGCCACCCCGCCGTCCAGCAGGACGCCGTAGTCCTGGCCGATCTTCTTGGTCAGGTCGGCCACCAGCGGGTACTTCAGCCCGCCCAGCCCGCCCTCGGCCCGGGGCATCTTGATCCAGGCCAGGTGGCTGTACTGGCTGTCCACGGACACGCCGATCACCTCGGCCCCCCGCTTGTGGAACTCCTCCACCCGGTCGCTGAACGCCACGATCTCGGTCGGGCAGACGAAGGTGAAGTCCAGCGGGTAGAAGAACAGGACGACGTACTTGCCCTTGTAGTCGGCGAGGGAGAGCTGCTTGAACTCCTCGTTGACGACGGCGGTGGCGGTGAACTCCGGGGCGGGCTTCTGGACGTATGCGGCCATTGCGAGTGTGACTCCGGGTGAAACGGTCGGGGGTCGGGAGGCAGGGCAATCTTAGGGACGCCCGACGGTCCCTTCCACCCGGGCGGCAGTCAGGCCCGGTCCGGGGCAGCGATCACGTCGCACACGACCACCGTCACGCCAGCCGCCAACGCCGCCAGTGCCGCGACGATCGGGTAAGCGGCGAGACCAACCCAAAGCACCAGGCCGACGACCGCCGCCCCGGTGGCGACCTGCCGGGTCCGCGGGGTGGCGTGGCCCGACCGGGTGTGGCGGACCGCCAGCACGACGACCGCCACCGGCAGCAGGACGCCGTAGCCCACGTCACGCCTCCGGGCCGGCGGGCAGGGCCGCGGCCAGCACCTCGACCGGGTGGGCCGGGTGCCGGCCGGTCAGGTCGCGGAGCTGGTGCCGGCAGCTCGTCCCGGTGGCCACGAGCATCGCGTCCGGGTGGCGGGCGACGGCCGGCAGCACCCCGAGTTCGGCGATCCGCACGCTCAGGTCGTAGTGCTCCTTCTCGTACCCGAACGCCCCGGCCATGCCGCAGCAGCCGGCGTCGAGCGTGGTCACGCTCAGCCCGGGGACCAGCCCGAGCGCCTCGGCCGTCCCGCCGGGGCCGACCAGCGCCCGCTGGTGGCAGTGCGGGTGGAACACCGCCGCCCCGGCGTGCGGTTCCAGTGACAACCCGCTGTCACGGATCGCCCGGCCGATCCACACTTCGGCCAGCTCCGCCACCCCGGCCACCGCCTTCGCCGCCGGCCCCGGGACCAGTTCCGGCCACTCGTCGGCCAGGGTGAGCAGGCAGCTCGGCTCTAGCCCGAGCACCGGAACGCCGTCGGCCGCCGCCTGCCGCAGCCGGGCGATGCCGTCCCGGGCCAGCCGGCGGGCGTCGGTCAGGAACCCCTTGCTGATGTGTGCCCGGCCGCAGCAGACGCCGGCCAGCTCGACCGTGTACCCGAGCCGCTCCAGCAGTTCGACCGCCGCCCGGCCGATGTGCGGCTCCTGGTAGGTGGTGAAGCAGTCGTCGAGCAGGATGACCCGGCGAGCGGGGGCGTCAGCCCCCTGTTACTGCGGTTGCCGGTTGACTCCAACAGGGGGCTGACGCCCCCCGCTCGCCGGTAAAACCACCGCCGGAAGTGTTCCCGGTGCAGCGGCGGCAGGCTGCGGCGGCGGTCGATCCCGGTGGCGGACTCCATCAGCCCGCGGAGGAACCCCCGCCGGCCGGCCCAGTTCAGCGGGCCGGCGAGCCGGGCGGCGACGGCACTCAACGAGCGGACGTGCCGCAGCAGGTGGTGCCCCAGCGGCCGGGACCGGTCGGCGTAGTAGGCGTGTTGGAACTCGGCCTTCAGCTTGGCCAGGTCGACGTTGCTCGGACACTCCATCTTGCACGCCTTGCACGACAGGCACAGGTCCATCACGTCGAACAGCCACCGTTGGTCCAAAGAGCCGCGACTGCTAAGGAGCGGCTGACCCGGCAACCGCTCATCGCCATTTGAGCCGCTCCCTTGCGGTCGCGGCTCTTGTAGTGCCAGCCGCAGCGCGTTCGCCCGCCCCCGGGTGGTGTCCCGCTCGTCCCGCGTCGCCCGGTAGCTCGGGCACATCGCCCCGCCCTGGGTCTTGCGACACACCCCGGCCCCGTTGCACAGCTCGACGCTGCGGAAGAACCCGCCCTGTGCCGAGTAGTCGAACACGGTCGGCGGGTCCGACACCTGGACGCCCGGCGGGAGGCGGAAGTTCTCCTCCATCGCCGGGGCGTCCACCACCTTGCCGGGGTTGAACACGTTCGCCGGGTCGAACCCCCGCTTGACCTGCCGGAACGCCTCGTACACCACCGGGCCGAACATCTTCCGGTTCCACTCGCTGCGGACCAGCCCGTCCCCGTGTTCGCCGCTCAGGCTGCCGTTGAACTCCAACACCAGGTCCGTGACCGCCTCCATGATCGACCGCATGGCCACGACATCGGCCGGGGCGTGCAGGTCGAGAACCGGGCGGATGTGCAGGCAGCCGACGCTGGCGTGGCCGTAGAAGGCGCCGTTCGTCCCGTGCCGGGCGATCACCTCGCGGAACCGGGCGGCGAACTCCGGAAGCCGCTCCGGGGCGACCGCACAGTCCTCGACGAACGTCACCGGCTTCCGGTCGCCGGGCATCCCGTACAGCAGCGGCACGGACGCCCCGCGGAGCGCCCACAGCGGGTCGCGCAACGCCGGGTCGGTGGCGACGACGCACGCCGTCAGCCCTGGGATACCACGCAGCTTCGCCGCCAGCTTGTCGGCCTTGTCGGCCACCTCGGCCGGGGTGTCGCCGGTGAACTCGACCATGAGCACGGCGTCCGGCCGGCCGTGAACCGCCTGCATGGTCCGGCTCAGCGCCCGCTGGTTGCGGGCCAGGTCGAGCAGCATCCGGTCGATCAGCTCGACGGCCGACGGCTTCGCCTCCAGGCACACGGCGACCGCGTCGAGGGCGGACTGCAGCCGGTCGAAGTGCGGGACGAGCAGCCCGCGGCACTTGGGCCGCGGGACGAGGGAGAGTTCCGCCTCGGCGACGACGGCCAGGGTGCCCTCGGAGCCGACCAATAGAGGGACGAGAGACGGGTTGGTGTAGGGTCCGCTGTGCGGACCGTTGCGCTCCCCGTCGGTCCGCACAGCGGACCCTACAAGACCCGGCAGGTTGTACCCGCTCACCCGCCGCAGGATCTTCGGGAACCGCCGGTCGATTTCGCCTCCGCACCCGGCGACCGCCGCGGCCGCCGCCCGATAGGCGTCCCCCTCCCGAGTGCGGGCCTCCAGCTTCCGCTGGTGCTCGACCGCCGACAGCGGCCCGAACTCGGCGACGGTGCCGTCGGACAGCACCGTCCGCAGCCGGCGGACGTGATCCCCGGTCATGCCGTACACCACCGACCGCGCCCCGGCCGAGTTGTTGCCGATCATCCCGCCCAGGGTCGCCCGGTTGGCCGGGGCCACGTCCGGCCCGAACTGCAGCCCGAACGGCTCCAGGTGCCGGTTCAGGTGGTCCAACACCACCCCGGGCCTGACCCAGACCGTGCGGTTGACGGGGTCCACCTCGCCGACGCCGTTCAGGTACTTGGAGCAGTCGAGGACGATCCCCGGGCCGATCGACTGGCCGGACAGGCTGGTGCCGCCGCCGCGGGCGATGATCGGCACCCCCAGGTCGGCGGCGATCTGCACCGTCGATGTCAGGTCGGCGGCGGACTTGGGGACGACCACCCCGACCGGCTCGATCTGGTAGTGGCTGGCGTCGGTGCTGTACAGCCGGCGGGAGGTGGCGTCGAACCGGACCTCCCCGGCGACGTGCCGGCGGAGGTAGCGGAGCAGCGAATCGTGGCGGACGGCGGGGAATGAGGACATGGGGGCATTTATACCGGTTAGCCGCGAGGCGGGGGCTTTGCGGAGCCGAGCGCGGAACCCGCACCCCGGGGCGTCGCGCTCGGCTCCGCGGACTCCGCCTCGCGGCTAACCGGAGGATTTGGTGAATCTGCCGAATCCGTTGGCTGGTCCGGTTGCACGTGGTCTGCCGATATCGCCTCATGTTCCGGGCCGGTGGTGACGATCTTACCGGACAGCAGGAAAGGTCTGTCCGTTCGGGCGGCGGGGGGGACCGCAGTCGCCCGGGGACGTACCGCTCGCACCGTCGGGCCGGAGGCAAGGGGGCCGTGGCTCGCGGCCGACCGACCCCCGTCCCCGCACCGGCGGGCAGCTCAGGAGCGTGTCATGCGAAACAGGTTGCTCGGGTCGATCGCGGCGGTCACCGCCGGGGCGGGGGCGGCACTCGGGCAGACCCCGCCGCCGCCCGCCCCGATCGGGGCCGTCGGCGGCCCGCCGATGGTGATGCCGGCCGGCGGGCCGGTGGACCCGATCCCGCCCCAGTTCGGCGGCGGGATGGGCGGCCCGATGATGGGCGGCGACCCGTCCGGCGGGCTGATGCCCGGCGGGCCGGCGGGCATGGGGCCGGTCGGCTACCCGCCGCCGGGCATGTACGGCCAGCCGCCGTACGAGGCGCCGTTCAGCAAGAACGCCGACGCCTACAACACCCGGTTCGCCCCGAAGGTGTGGGTGAACACCGAGTACCTGCTCTGGTTCACCCGGGCGATGCCGAACAACTTCCCGGCCATCACCTCCGGCCCGCCGGTCGGGTTCGGGGTGCCCGGGACGGTCGGCACCACCACCGCCTGGAACCGGGAGGACTACGGGTTCGGCCTGGCCAGCGGGTTCCGGGTGACCGGCGGGTTCTTCAAGGATCCGGACCGCCGTCGCGGGTGGTACGCCAGCGGGTTCCTGGTGGAACAGAAGTCGAGCCTGTTCCAGGGGGTGTCCGACCAGACCGGCCAGCCCCTGTTCGCCCGCCCGTACATCAACGCCGGCACCGGCGGGATCGAGACCCTGATCGCCACCTTCCCGACGGTCGCCAGCGGGGTGATCGTCGGCCAGGCCAGCACCCGGGCGTGGGGGGCCGAGGGCGGGCCGGTCGTCAACCTGTACCGCACCTGCCCGGACGACGCCCGGTGCCTGTTCTCCGTGGACCTGCTCAGCGGCTTCCGGTATCTGGAAATCGACGAGCAGTTCCGGGTGCAGCAGTTCACCAACGTGCTGAACGGGGTGCCGACCACGTTCGACGGCAAGCAGTACGTCGGGCCGGTGACGATCGAGGTGAACGACGAGTTCAAGGTGGCCAACCAGTTCTACGGCGGCCAGCTCGGGCTGGCGACCGACTTCCGGTGGGGCCGGCTGTCCCTGGCGGCGACCGGCAAGGTGGCCATCGGGGTGATGCACCAGCGGCTGGAGGTGAACGGGGTGAGCCGGCTGATCTACACGGACGCCAACGGGTTCCCGGCCGTGTCCACCGCGACCGGCGGGCTGTACGCCAACCCGGCGAACGTCGGCCGGTTCAACAACGACGAGTTCGCCGTCATCCCGGAGGCGAACGTCCAGCTCGGGTACTCGTGGGCGAGCTGGCTGAGCACGTTCGTCGGGTACAACTTCCTGTACTCCAACCGGGTGGCCCGGGCGAGCGAGCAGTACAGCCCGGTGGTCAACCCGGCCACCATCCCGGCCAGCCCGAGCTACGGGCTGGGCGGCCCGGTGGTCACCCCGAACCCGATCTTCACCCAGAACGACTACTGGCTCCAGGGGGTCAGCTTCGGGTTCGTGGTCCGGTACTGATCGGGGAGCACAGGTCGGCCGCGGCGCGGGGGGCGAACGCCCCCCGTTGTCGTTTTGGGTGGCTCCCCCGAGAACGCCCACAGACGGCCGCCTGTGGGATGAGGAACCGGCAATGACCTGGTCGGAAGTCGAACACACCCTGACCCGGCTCCCCCGCCCGGCGGCCGCCGGACTCGCCGCCCGGTCCGCCCGGCCGACGCTGCCGGCCGTCACCGCTTTGGAACCGCGGTACGGCCCGGAGGCGGCCGAATGGCTGGCCGCGTGCGAGGCGGCACTGGCCAAGGTGGAAGCGTTCGCCCGGGGGGAGCCGGTCAGCCGGTTCCAGCTCGACCTGGCGGCGGACGCGGCCCGGTGCGCGGCGACGGCCACGGCGAACGCGGCCCGGCAGGTCGGCCCGTCCCCGCTGATCGAGGCGGCGGAACTGGCCTACGCGGCCGTCGCGTTCGCCGCCGATTGCGCCCGAGCCGCCACCCCGCAGCGGGCGGCGATGTTCGGGATGCAGTCCCTCCGGGCCGCGGCCGGCGGCGGCGAGGTGCCGACGGAATTGGCGGAGGCGTTGAAGACCACCGACACCAGCCCGACGCGCTAGGGGTTCGTTGTGGCCGTCTTGTAGGGTGCGTTGAGGCTCTGCGAAACGCACCGCCGAGCCTCCGCCCCGTGCTGGTTGTCGTTGCGGGGCCGGTGCGTTTCGTCGCCGAGCCTCCTCAACGCACCCTACACAACAGATCCTCAGTCGATGATCTTGGTCAGCGGGAACTCGACGATGCTGGACGCCCCGGCCCGCTTCAGCCCGGGGATGATCCGCCGCACCACGTCCTCGTCCAGAATGGCCAGCACGTCCGCCCAGGCCGGGTCGGACAGCCCGCTGATCGTCGGCTTGCTGTTCGGCAGCAGCGCCAGCACGGCCGGCACCTTGTCCTTCGGCACGTTCATCATCAGCCCGACCTTGCCCTCGGCCGCCATCGCCCCCTTGAGCATCAACACCAAATCGTCCATCTTCTGCCGCTTCCACGGGTCGGCGGCGGCGGCCGGGTTGGCGATGAACCGGGTCGTGCTGGTCAGCAGGTCGCAGACGATCCGCAGGTTGTTGGCTTTCAAGGAGCTGCCCGTCTCCGTCACCTCGACGATGGCGTCGGCCAGCTTCGGCGGCTTCACCTCGGTGGCGCCCCAACTGAACTCGACGCTGGCGGTGACGCCGTGGGACGCCAGCCACTTTCGGGTGATGTTCACCACCTCGGTGGCGATCCGCTTCCCCTGCAAGTCCTTCGGCCCCTGAATCGGCGAGTCGTTCGGCACCGCCAGCACCCACCGGACCGGCCGGCGGCTGGCCTTGCTGAACACCAGCTCGGCCAGCTCGTCGACCTTCGCGTCGTTCTCGACCACCCAGTCGTGACCGGTCAGGCCGCAGTCGAGCGACCCGTCCTGGACGTACCGGGCCATCTCCTGGGCGCGGATCAGGGTGCAGTGGATCTCCGGGTCGTCGATGTGCGGGTAGTAGCTGCGGGAGGCGAAGGTGATCTTGTACCCGGCCTTGCGGAACAGGTCGGCGGTCGCCTCCTGGAGCGACCCGGCGGGGGTCCCAGCTTCAGAACGGGAGCGGTCATCAGCGGTTCTCAGCCGCGGAGCAGCGACGAGATGCGTAGCCAGGGGCGTAAGCCCCTGGCACGGGGCAAAATCATTCAGCCCCGGAGGGGCGGCAGAACTTCTGCCGCCCTCCGGGGCTGAACCTAGGGGACGGGGTCCAGGGGCTTGCGCTGGCTGCACATCCGCCGCCGCTCCGCGGCTGAGAACCCCCGCGGGCTCCGCCGCACGGCGCTCTGGCCCCGTACACGGCTTTCGGGTCGAACACCCGCTCGCCGACCGTCCGGAGTTCGCCGCCGGCCAGTTCGCGGAAGAAGCAGGACGGGTAGCCCTCGTGGCACGCCGCCCCGCCGATCTGGGTGACTTTGAGCAGGATCGTGTCGGCGTCGCAGTCGACGAAGACGCCCTTCACCTCCTGGACATTGCCGCTCTCCTCGCCCTTCCGCCACAGCTTGTTCCGGCTGCGGGAGAAGTACACCGCCCGGCCGGTGCGGACGGTCTCGTCGAACGCCTCCCGGTTCATCCAGGCGAGCATCAGCACCTGCCCGGTGGCCGCGTCCTGGGCGATGGCCGGGACCAGCCCGCCGGATTTGTCGAAGTCGATCATCGCGCCCCGTCTCCCGTACCCGCCCATGCCCGGACGGCCTCAGTACCCGATCAGGCTGAACACGTCGTACGCGGCCAGCTTGGCCCGCCCGTCGAGGAACCCCAGTTCCACCAGGAACGCGCACCCGTGCACCACCCCGCCGGCCTGCTCGACCAGCTTGCACCCGGCGGCCATCGTCCCGCCGGTGGCCAGCAGGTCGTCCACCATCAGCACCCGCGCCCCCGGGCTGATCCCGTCCACGTGCATGTGCAGCTCGGCCTGGCCGTACTCCAGGTCGTACTTCAGGCTGTACGTCCGGTACGGCAGCTTGCCCGGCTTGCGGAGCGGGACCAGCGGCTTCCGCAGTTCCAGGGCGAGCGGGGCGGCGAACAGGAACCCGCGGGCCTCGGCGGCGGCGATGGCGTCGATCGGGGCCGTGCTGTAGTGGGCGGCCAGCCGGGCGACGGCGGTGTGGAACGCGGCCGGGTCGGCCAAGAGTGGGGTGATGTCCTTGAACAGGATGCCGGGCTTGGGGAAGTCCGGGATGTCCCGGATGTACGCCTTCAAGTCCATATCACAGTCCCGTGGGCGGGTGCCGACTGGGACATCGTACCCGCCCCGCCGTGCGAGGCAACGACCGTGGACCTGACCATCCGCCGGGCGACCCCGGCCGACGCCGCTACCGTCGCCCGGTTCAACGCCGCCCTGGCCTGGGAGAGCGAGGGCAAGCGGCTGACCCCGGAGGTGCTGGCCCGCGGGGTGGGCAAGGTGCTGGCGGACCCGGCCAAGGGGTTCTACACCCTGGCCGAGCGGGGCGGAGAGGTGGTCGGCCAGGTGATGGTGACGTTCGAGTGGAGCGACTGGCGGGACGGCTGGTACTGGTGGATCCAGAGCGTGTACGTGGTCGAGGCGGCGCGACGGGGCGGGGTGTTCCGGGCGCTGTTCTAGCACCTGAAGACCCAGGCGATGGCGGACCCGGAGGTGATCGGGCTGCGGCTGTATCTGGAACGCGACAACGACCGGGCACGGCGGACGTACCAGGCGCTGGGCGGAGCCGTATGAGCTGATGGGGCTGTACCCGCTGCCGGGGCGGGAGGGCGTGCTTCAGGAGGGCGTAACGCCCACCCGTTGCATCCCCTCCCCCTCGTTCCCGCGCTCTGCGTGAACGTTCTGTTCGACGCTCCGCGTCGAGTTTCTGCACCTCACGGTGACGGAAGTTTCGGGCAGGTTGCCTCACTGCACGCGGGGCGTGCAAAGAACGTTCCCACGCAGAGCGTGGGGAACGAGTGGGGGCGTAACGCCCACCGTTGCAACGGGTGAGCTTTCGGGTCGCAGTTACCGAATGCCGTCTAGGAACGGATCAGTCTCGTCCAAAACCAATGTCGCCTCGGCCGTCACCCAGGCCCGGCCGGTGATGGTCGGCACCACCCGCCCCGGCCCACTGGTAGCTCCCTCCCGAACACGCTGCCGATCACGCTTCTCTCCTGCCGCCACACCTCGCCCGGTTGCAGCGCCCCGTCGGCCGCCAGGCAAGCCAGTTTGGCGGCGGTGCCGGTGCCGCACGGGCTGCGATCGTAGGCCTTCCCCGGGCACAGCACGAAGTTCCGGCTGTGGTTGGCCGGGTCGCCGGGCGGGCCGAACAGCTCGACGTGGTCGATCTCCCCGCCGTCCTCGCCGGTGACGCCGTTCGCCGTCAGCGCCTGCCGGATCCGCCAGGTGACGTCGGTCAGCCGCTCGACATTCGCCAGGTGCAGTCGCTCGGCGTGGTGTTTCACCAGGAAGAACCAGTTCCCGCCCCAGGCCACGTCGCCCGTCACTGGCCCGACCCCCGGCACCTCGACCATTACCCCGGCCCGGTGGCGGTAGCTCGGCACGTTGCGGACGCTCACCCGGCCGTCGGCGTGCAGGGTGGCCGTCACCTCGCCGACCGGTGTCTCGATCCGGTGGTCGCCGGGGCCGATCTTCCCCATGTGCGCCAGGGTGACGACGAGGCCGATGGTCCCGTGCCCGCACGGCGAGCACGCCGACGTTGTTGAAGAAGATCACCCGCACGCGGCCGTGCGGTCAACCGGCTCGACCAGCAGCGCTGACCAGCACGTCCGACCCGCGGGGTTCGCACACGACGGCCGAGCGGAACCGGTCGAACCGCTCGCGGAACACGGACGCCCGCTCGGCAACGGTGCCGCCGCCGAGGTCCGGCCCGCCGGAGACGACGACGCGAGTCGGCTCGCCGCCGGTGTGGGAGTCGATGACCTGGACGCGATCGCTCATGGCACGCGGATGACGCGGATTTCGCCGCGGATGAAGAGGATCAAAACCAGATCAAGTGCTTTATCCGCGTGAATCCGCGTTCGGACGATCCGTGTCATCCGCGTGCGGTTTGAGGTCTTGTCTTGATCGCCGCCGGATCGGCCAGTACCCTTTCCGCTCCTCGCCGACCAGCAGCAACCACGGCGGGCAGGTCAGCTCGGTCCGTACCCGCACTCGGCGGACGCCAGCTTGATGTACTGCACCAGCTTCGGGTGGGTGTCCAGGTGCAGCAGCGGCGTGTACCAGCGGTACCTTCACCGCCTCGTCCCACTTGCCGGCACGATGGCTAAATCCCACAGCAGCCGGTTCTCGGCCGGAAGGCGTTCACCAGGCCGCTCACCCAGCCGATGCCCCGAGCAGCAGGCTTTCCAGCACCAGGTCATCCACGCCGCTGAAGATGACGTACCGGTCGCACGGTTGATGATGTCGGTGATGCGGCGCAGGTTGTCGCTCGGCCTGCCGTGCAGGCTGCGGCTCGTCGTCCGTTCGGCGACCTCTCCGGTGATGTCGGCTTTGCAGCAGCAGGTTGTACCATGACCAGCAGGATGGTGCTTCGGCACGGCGCGGTAGGCCATGATCTCCCGTGGGTCAGCCGGGTAGACCATCGCCGGCAAGGACCATCAGCCCGTCCGCCCCGAGCTTGGCCGATTCCGCCGCCCACCGGCACGCCTGCGCGGTGGTGTACTCCACGACCCCGACCAGCACCGGCACCCGCTTCCGGACGTGGTCCAGGGTGGCCTTCAGTAGTTCGCGCTCTCGGCCGGCTCCAGCGTCGTGTTCTCGCCGACGCTGCCCATCATGACGAGGCCGTGGCTGCGGCAGCGAGCATCGCGTCCAGGTGTTTGAGCGTGGCCGGGATGTCGAGGAGAAGTCCGGGTGGAACTGGGTGCAGGCGGCGGGGAACACGCCGCGGCCGCCGGAGACGGACATGGAACAGGCTCCGGGGACGAGGAACCTGGCTAGTGTATACGGCAAGCCGGCGGGAGCTGAGCCGGTCTTGCTCCCCCTCTCCCGCTTCGGGGAGGGGGCCGGGGGAGGGTGACGCCCGCGACCCGCCGCAGGAACTTTGAGGTCGCCGGGACAGGTCGGAGGGTTAGACCCCACCCCCCGGCCCCCTCCCCGAAGCGGAGAGGGAGCAAGACCGGCTCACCCGCCGGTCGTCGTCCCGCCAGTGGTGCCGGACGTGGTCGAGGACTGGGCCGGCAGCGCCTTCTGGCCGCTGATGTCGTCCATCACCCCGCTGGCCAACACCTGCTCCCGGTCGGCCGTCTGGACCGGGGCGGAGGTCGTCCCGTTGTACAGGGTCGCCGTCCCGCCGGACCCGCCGACCGCCAGGATGTTGGCGGTGCCGGTCGCCGGGTACGCCCCGACCCGCACCCCGCCGCGGTCGTCGGCCAGCCCGGCGTAGAAGCCGATGATCGGGGCGGCCACCGCCGCCGCCACGTCCCCGGCCAGCAGCTTCGCCCCGCTGACGGCCAGCACCCGCGGCGCGCCGCCCGGCCCGGCCCCGAGGATCAGGTCCGCGCCGGCGTCGGCGTCCAGCTTGCCGACCGCCGGGTACACCCCGTTCCGCAGGGTGGACTCGAAGGCGAAGAAGTCCGGGCACAGCCGGGTGGTGGTGTCGGTGCGGAGCGCCTTGCCGCTGAACACGGCCACCCGCGGCCCGCCGCCGACCCCGGCCGCGGCCACCAGGTCCGGGACGCCGTCCGCGTTCACGTCCCCGGCGGCCACCCGCACCCCGCCGCGGAAGGCGGCGTCGTCGATGGCCAGGAAGTCGGCGACCACGTGGTTGTCCAGCCCGCTGAACACCCGCACCCGCGGCCCGCCCCCCTGGTCGGTGCCGGTGATCACGTCCGCCCGCCCGTCCCCGTCGATGTCCGCCACGGCGACGATCACCCCGCCGGTGAACGCGCTCTCGTAGGCGTCGAAGGTGCGGAGGACGGACCCGTCCGACCCGCTGACGATCTTGACCGTCGGGGCGGTGCCGGCCCCCGGGGCGACGACGTCGTCCGGCACCCCGTCCCCGTTGATGTCCGCCCGGGCCACCCACACCCCGCCGGTGAACGCGGTGTCGTACACGCTGACCGTCCGGCTGACGGTGCCGGTGCTGGTGACGACGTTGACGGACGGCTTCACCCCGCGGTCCGGCAGGAACGTCGGCCCGGTCGCGGTAGTGGTCGTCGTGGTGCTGGTCGGCTGGGTGGTCGCGGTCTGTTGCGTGGTCGTCTGCTGGGTCGGCGTCTGCTGGGTGGTGGTGCCGGTGCCGCCGGCCGGGGTGAGCCGGTCCTCCAGCGGGCAGACGGACGGCCGGAACCGGCGGGACGAGACGGCCACGGGCGGCCTCCAGGGGGTGTGCTATGGATTGTCAGATTGTAGCGCCGGCCCGGCGGCAAACACTAATGAGAAGTCGGTGACGGTCGGCCTCGAACGAAGGTGCGGTCGGCACGTTCGTACGGGGCGACCGCCCCGATCGGAGGGCCGTTCCGGGCGGGGGTCGTGGCGGCAGTCCGCCGGCCGGCTACAATCCGCCGCATGAAGTACGTCATCGTCATCCCCGACGGGGCGGCCGACGAGCCGGTCGCGTCCCTCGGCCACCGCACCCCGCTCCAGGCCGCCCGGCTGCCAAACATGGACCGCGTCGCCACCCTCGGCGTCGTCGGCCTGGCGAACAACGTCCCGCCGTCCCTCACCCCGGCGTCGGACGTGGCCACCCTGTCCCTGTTCGGGTACGACCCGCTCAAGGTGTACACCGGCCGGGCGCCGCTCGAAACCGCGGCGATGGGCATCAAGCTCGGGCCGAACGACTGGGCGATCCGCTGCAACCTCGTCTACGCCCCCGACAGCCACATGCGGGACTTCACCGCCGGCCACATCAGCAGCGAGGACGGCCGCGAGCTGATCCTCGCATTGGAAAAGGAACTCGGCGGGCGGGAGGTGGCCGGCGGGGTGCTGGAGTTCCACCCCGGGGTGCAGTACCGCAACATCCTCGTCTGGCGGGGCCAGTCGGCCGAGTCGCCGTTCGTAGGCACCAAAGCCCAGCCGCCGCACGACATCCCGGACAAGCCGGTCGCCGACCACCTGCCGACCGGCCCCGGCGG
>JAXMAZ010000044.1:0-38181 GCA_046350115.1 Gemmataceae bacterium | reverse complement strand
GCGTTGCGGTCGAAACCCAGATCCCCGTGGACTGGCTGGACAAGGACAAGGCCGGCGGGTTCGGCCCGGCGGTCGCCGGGGCGGCGGCGGTGTTCTCGTTCGACAAGGGACTGACCGCGGCGGCGGTGTCGGCGGCGGCGGACACGGTGAAGCGGCCGACGGTGCGGGTGGTCGCCCTCGGTCACGGCGGGCTGTTCACCGGCAAACGGCTCGACCCGGCGGCCGAGACGCTGCTCTTGCACGCGGTCAACTGGCAACTGCACCGCGACGACCGGCTGCCGGCCGAGGTCGCCGACGCGGACAAGTGGCGGTTCCCGCGGGTGGACCTGTCCAGCCGGCAGTTCCGGGTGTGGCACCTGGCGACGTTCCTCGGGCTGCCGGCGCTAATCGGATATTTCGGGATGATCGCCCTGATGGTTCGCAAGGTTCGCTGACAACCAACTTGCTCCTCGTTCCCACGCTCTGCTTGGGAACGTTCCACTCGACGCTCTGCGTCGAGTGACCGCCCGCCGGTGGCTTCAAACTGCACGCAGAGCGTGCAGAAGAACGTTCCCACGCAGAGCGTGGGAACGAGGACATGGGCGTGGTACAATTCTCCTAGTGAAACCGCCGGCCGTGGTCGCCGTCTTACCGGTAGTCGCACCCCCGGGAGCCGCCGTATGTCCGCCCTGGCCCCGATCGCCAAGTCCGTCGCCGCCGCCCGCCGCCGGCTGTTCCTGCACGCCCTGGTCAACCGGCTGGCCGGCTGCTGGGCCGCCGCCTTGGCCCTCGGCATCGGCTGGTTTCTGGCCGAGCCGTGGCTGGTCGAGGCGCCGCCGGCGTGGCTCAAGTGGGCCGTGGTCGGCGGGCTGGCTGGGGTGTCCACCGTCGTCGCCGTCTGGTGGGCGGTCCGCGTCACCCCGTCGAAGGCGCTGGCCGCACTGGAGATCGACCGCCGGTTCGACCTGAAGGAGCGGGTGACGACCGCCCTCGGGCTGGCCGAGCCGGAACTCGCCACCCCAGCCGGGCAGGCGGTCGCCGCCGACGCCGCCGAGCGGGCTGCCGGCCTGAAAGTCGGCAGCCGGTTCCCGGTCGCCCTGCGGTGGCACTCGGCGTTCGTCCCGGTTCTGGCGGCGGCGCTGGCCGGGGTCACGCTCTTCTATCACCCGACCGTCGGCCAGACAGCCGACGACCCGCAAGACCCGGCCAAGAAGACCGCCGACGCGGCCAAGCTGGCTGAGCAGAAGAAGAACCCGACGCCGTTCACCAACAAGAACAAGCCGCCGGAGCTGGCCGCCCGCGGGGACAAGTCGAAGGAGCTGAAGGAGCTGGAAGAGTCGCTGAACGAGATGATGAAGAAGTACGACAAGGACAGCGACAAGGAGGCCGCCGAGAAGGCCCGTGAGAAGGCCACCGAGCTGACCGAGGCGGCCGAGCGGGTGAAGAAGTTCAACGAGGACAAGTACCAGAAGCTGGCCCGGCTGGAGCAGCAGCTCGAACAGCTCGACCGGCTGGCCAAGGACGAGGAGTTCCAGAAGGGGCCGGCCAAGAACCTGAACGACGCCCTCAGCAAGGGCGACCTGAAAAAAGCCATCGACGAACTCGACCAGCTCAAGAAGAAGGCCCAGGACAAGAAGCTGACCGAGGAGGAGAAGAAGCAGCTCGCCCAGCAGTTGGACAAGATGAAGGAGGAGATGAAGAAGCTGGCCAAGAACCAGGAGCGTCAACAGCAGTTGAAGGAGCTGATCCAGAAGGCCAAGCAGGACGGCCGGGACGCCGAATCGCTGGAGCGGGAGCTGAAGGCGCTCCAGCAGGAGCAGAAGGACGGCCAGGAGGCGGCGAAGAAGCTGGCCGACAAGTTCCAGAAGGCCCAGGAGGCGATGAAGAAGGGCGACTTCGACGAGGCGGCCAAGGAACTCGAACAGGCCGGGCAGGCGCTGAAGGACATCGAAGGCGACCTGAAAGACCTCGAAGACGCCGAGGACTACCTCCAGCGGCTCAAGGAGGAGGCCAAGAAGGCGTGCAAGAACTGCGGGAAGTGCGACGGGGACGAGTTCAAGGAGAAGGACGACGCCGAGTGGTCGCCGGAGGGACGGCCCGGGGCCGGCCGGCGGAAGGAGGAGGCGGACAACACCAACTCCACCGAGAAGCGGCACCGCGGGCTGTTCGACCCGAAGGGGAAGAAGTCCTACGGCGGGGCCACCCGCGGGCCGGCGTTCAAGAAGGCGACCACGGCCGAACTCGGGACGGCGATCAGCGAGGCGGCCCAGGAAGCCCCCCGGGCGACCGACGACCCGCGGTTCCCCCGGGACGCCAAGGAGACGGTGAAGGAGTACTTCCAGAAGCTCGGCGACCAGTCCCCGGGCGGGAACAAGTAGTAGGGCGACGATCGTGTAGCGGTCCGGCCATCGGCCGGACCCGGGCCGCCGCTGGCGGCCCCGCTACACGGGGTGGTAACCGGGTTTGCTTCCGATCAACTCAGGATGTCCTTCACCACCGTTCCGTGTACGTCGGTCAGCCGGTAGTATCGGCCCTGGAACTTGTACGTCAGCCGCTCGTGGTCGATGCCCAACAGGTGCAGCAGCGTCGCCTGCAGGTCGTGGACGTGGACCGGGTTGTCGGCCACGTTGTACCCGTACTCGTCGGTCGAGCCGAACGTCAACCCGGGCTTCACCCCGGCCCCGGCGAACCACATGGTAAAGCATCGCGGGTGGTGGTCCCGGCCGTAGTCGGTGGCGGTCAGCTTCCCCTGGCTGTAGTTCGTCCGCCCGAACTCCCCGCCCCATACCACCAGCGTGTCCTGTAGCAGCCCGGTTCGCTTCAGGTCTTGGACCAACCCGTAACACGCCCGGTCGATGTCCTTCGTCGTGTGCCGGATGCCGTTCGGCAACCCGCCGTGGTGGTCCCAGCCGGGGTGGTAAAGTTGGACAAACCGCACGTCCCGCTCGGCCAGCCGGCGGGCCAGCAGGCAGTTGGCCGCGAACGTCCCCGGTTTGCGGGCGTCCGGACCGTACAGGTCGAACACCTCGTTCGGCTCCTTCGAGAAGTCCATCACCTCCGGCACGCTGGTCTGCATCCGGTACGCCATCTCGTACTGGGCGACCCGGGCCGTCACCTCCGGGTCGCCCACCTGTTCGGCTTGCAGAGCGTGCAGTTCGGCCAGCCGGTCGAGCATCTTCCGCCGGGTGTCGCCGCTCACCCCGTCCGGGTTCTGCAGGTACAGCACGGGGTCTTTGCCGCTGCGGAACTGCACCCCCTGGTGCCCGCTCGGCAGGAACCCGTTGCCCCACAGCCGGGCGTACAGCCCCTGCTCCGTCCGGTCCTTGCTGACCAGCACCACGAACGCCGGCAGGGCGTCATTCATCGACCCGAGGCCGTAGCTCAGCCAAGCCCCGATGCTCGGCCGGCCGGGGAGCTGGCTGCCGGTCTGGACGAACGTGATGGCCGGGTCGTGGTTGATCGCCTCGGTGTAGCACGACTTCACGAAGCACAGGTCGTCGGCCATCCTGGCAACGTTCGGCAGCAGCTCACTGACCGTCGCCCCGCTCTTGCCGTGCTTGGCGAACTTGAACATCGACCCGGCCACCGGCAGGGTCGCCTGGTACGCGGACATGCCGGTCAGCCGCTGCCCCTTGCGGACGCTCTCCGGCAGGTCGGTGCCGTGCTTCGCGTTCAGCAGCGGCTTGTGGTCGAACAGGTCGAGCTGGCTCGGTCCGCCGGCCATGAACAGGTAGATGACCCGCTTCGCCTTGGCCGGGAAGTGCGGCTTATCGAGAATCCCGGGCGTGTTGCGGGGTTTGCCCCCGGAGTCAACGGAGGCTTTAGCGTCCCGGTGCAGCAGGTGCGACAGGGCCAGTCCGCCCAGCCCGAGGGCGGACGAGCGGAGGAACAGCCGGCGGTTGGCGGCGGGCAGGACGGTGTGCATGGTCACTCGGCGCCGTCGTGGGCGAGGGGGTTCTTCTGGTCGCGGAGTTCGTGCTGCAGACGCTCGTTGGCCGCCTTCCACCACCGGCGGACGGTCCGCTCGTCCACCCGGAACAGCTCGGCGATCTTCTTGTGCGTCCACCCGTGGTAGAACACCAGCCCGATCACCTCCCGCTCCTCGGTCGGCAGCCGCTCGACCGCCTCGTGGAACGCCTCCCAGCTCGCCAGGTCGCCGTCGATCTCGGCCGCCCGGTCCGGCTGGTCGCCGACGGCCAGCTTGTCCGCCCAACTGGCCGAGCTGTCGCCCGTCGGCGGGGCGACCATCTGCCGGTACTTGCGGGCCAGGTCGAGCAGCTCCCGGCGGATGTGGGTGGCGGCCAGGTGGTAGAACACCCGGGTGTTCGGCGGGCGGACGACGTGCAGGGTGCGGATCATGCGGATGACCGCCCCCTGGAGGATGTCCTCCGCCCCCTCCCACCGGGAGACGGTCGGGAACCGGCGGAGGCTGCTGCGGGCAATCAGCTCCAGCCGGCGGGCGGCCGCGCGGAGCATCCGGTCGGCGGCGGCCGGCTCCCCAGCCAGCCACTTGTCGATGCAACTGTGCATCAGGTCGGTGTTGAACTCGTCGTTGGCCACCGCCGACCCTCCCCGTGTGGTTTGACCCGCCCTACGGAAGACCCACCGCCCTACCGCCGCATTACCGCCGCGTCGTGGTTCAGGAGCGCCAGCCCGACGACCGCTGCCGCCGCCAAGTCGCGCTTGTCCAGCTTTGGGTCGGCCGGCGAGTCGCCGACCGCCAGCAGCTTTTCGGCCGCCTTCGGGTCGGCGGTAAACCCGGCCCGCTGCTCGTCGAACAACTGGACCAGGATCGTCGTCTCCCGGTCGGTCGTCTTACGGCCGGTCGCCGTGCGGAACGCCCACGCCACCCGGTCCGGCACCGTCGCCCCGCCCTCCTTGAGCATCCGCTGGCCGAGGAACCGGGCGGCCTCCACCACCTGCGGGTCGTTCAGCAGGGCCAGCGCCTGGAGCGGGGTGCTGGTGGACTGCCGGCGGGCCGAGCAGACGCTCCGGTCGGCGGCGTCGAACGTCGTCATCTGCGGGTGCGGGGCGGTCCGCTTCCAAACGGTGTACACACTCCGCCGGTACAAATCCGCCCCCTTCGACCGCGGGTAGTTCGGCCGACCCATCGCCTCGTTCCACAGGCCGTCCGGCTGGTACGGGTAAACGCTCGGCCCGCCCTGTTTCTCCACCAACAAGTTGCCCAAAAACAGCGCCTGATCGCGGAGCATCTCGGCCGACAGCCGCCGGGCCGGGAACCGGGCGAGCAGTTGGTTGTACGGGTCTTTCTGCCGCGCCTCGGCCGACGGCCGGGAATCCTGACGATAGGTCGCGGACAGGGCGATGAGTTTGAGCGTGTGGTGGACGTCCCAGCCGTGGTCGATGAAGTCCCGGGCCAGCCAGTCGAGCAGCTCCGGATGCGTCGGCGGGGTGCCCTGCATGCCGAAGTTGTCGCTCGACTCGACCAGCCCGGTGCCGAACATCTGCTGCCAGAGCCGGTTGACCGTCACCCTGGCGGTCAGCGGGTGGTCCAGGTGGGTCAGCCACTTCGCTAGCCCGAGCCGGTTCTTCGGCAGGTCGGCCGGGAATGGCGGCAAGGCGGCCGGGGTGTTCGCCGACACCCGCTCGCCTGGGGCGTCGTAGGCACCCCGCTTCAGGACGAACGCCGGCTTCGGGGTCGGCAGCTCTTCCATGACCATCGCTTCGGGGATCGGGTTGATGAGCCGGGCCTGCTCTCGGCGGGCCTCCCGTACGAGCAACGCGGCTTGAATCGTCTGCTTATGGACGGTTGCCGTGAAGTAGTCGAACAGACCCGCCTTCTGCTCGGCGGTGAGTTGCTCCGCCGGGGTCTTCCATGCGGCGATCAACCCGGGTTTGCCGGCCGGCTCGGCGGCCTCCAATGGGGTGACGGCCCGATCAAAGACGCGGAACTCGTCCACCGCCCCGCCCTTGAACCCGCTGTCCCGGAACCGGTGGCCGATGGCCAGGTTCGGCTCGCCGCCGTCGTAGGTGATGTCCTTCCACAGACCGTCGCGGACCACTTCCACTTCGGCCGGCTTGCCGTCCAGGTAAACCCGCACCCCGGCTGCCTTGCTCGACCCGTCGTAAGTGACGGTGAGATGCGACCGCCCCGACCGGCACCGCCTTTGGTGACGACCTTGAGCGAGTTCCGCGGCCACATGTGATGCAGCCCGACGGCCACCCGGCCGTTCTCCAGCAGCACCTCGTACCCCCGGCTGCCGGCGTCGATCGGTGCCTTGCTGTGGTGGACGACCACCGCCCGAGGGGCGTGGTCGGCCGGCTTCACCCAAAGGGCCAGGGTGAACGGGTCGGCCCGGGTGAAGTGCCCGACGCCGGGGAAGGTGAACCCGTCCTCGCCGTTCAGGCCGACCGCCCGGCCGACCCGCCCCGACACGACAGCCAGACCTGCGGCAGGCTTGTCCCCGCTCAGGTCGGCGGTGGTCGCCTTCCCCGGGGCGGCCGGATCGACGGCGTTCGCTACCGTTCCGCCGCCGACCTCCTCGAACGAGTACGCCGCGACCAACCCCGGCGGGTGCGGCACCGCCGCCGGCTTCTTCCGCAGCCACCGCTCGAACGCCGTGCGGGCCGCCACCCGCCTGGCCTCAAGCATCGTTTCGCTGACCTGAACCATCCCCTCCAACGCCTTCAGCTTGGCGTCCTGGACCTCGGTGCTCAGGAGCAGCGTCGGCACCGGCATGGCGGTCGTGAAGTAGGTCGTCTGCCCGCTCTCGTCGATGTTCTGGAAGAAGGCGAACAGCGAGTAGAAGTCCTTCTGGGAGAGCGGGTCGAACTTGTGGTCGTGGCACCGGGCGCACTCGAACGTCAGCCCCAGAAAGGCGGTGCCGGCCGTCGTCACCCGGTCCACCACGTAGGCGACCCGGAACTCCTCCTCGACCACGCCCCCCTCCTCCGTCTGGGCGTGCAGCCGGTTGAACGCGGTCGCCAGCCGCTGCTCTTTGGTGGCGTTCGGCCGCAGGTCGCCGGCCAGTTGGTCGGTCAGGAAGTCGTCGAACCGCTGGTTCCGGGCGAACGCCCGCAGCACCCAGTCGCGGTACGCCCACATTGGTCGGGCGCGGTCCATCTGATACCCGTGGGTGTCGGCGTACCGGGCGATGTCCAGCCAGTCGGCGGCCATCCGCTCGGCATACCGCGGGGACGCCAACAACCGGTCTACGACCGTCTCGAACGCCGTCGGGGACTGGTCCGCCAGGAAGGCGTCGATCTCGGCCAGGGTCGGCGGCAACCCGGTCAAGTCGAGGGTGACGCGGCGAATCCACGCCTCCCGGCTCGCCGGCGGGGCAGATTCAAGCCCTTCTTTCTCCAGCCGAGTACGGATGAAGGCGTCGATCGGGCTCTGAACTTGGAACTTGGAACTTGGAACTTGTACGGCCTTCGGCAGCGGCACGAACGCCCAGTGCTGGCCCCACTTCGCCCCCTCATCCACCCACCGCTTGAGGGCGTCGATCTGCTTCGGCGACAGCTTGCGGTGTGAGTCCGGCGGCGGCATCACCTCGTCCGCGTCCGGGCTGGTGAGCCGGCGGATCAGCTCGCTCTCGCCCGACTTCCCGGGGACGGTGACGGCCCGGCCGTTCTTGGTCCGGAACATTCCCTCCTTCGTGTCCAGCCGGAGTCCGGCCTTGCGGGTGTTCGGGTCCGGGCCGTGGCAGTGGAAGCAGTTGTCCGACAGGACCGGCAGGACGTCCCGGCTGAAGTCCACCCCGGCGACGGTGGGAGGGGCGAACAGCAGGACGGCAACGGCAGGGAGCCGCATCGCGGAGAGCCTCGGGCGAGACGGGTGAGAACCCCGGTTCAGGAGGGCGCTGCTCAGAATACCCGCTGGCAGGGCCGGCTGCCAACCGGTTTCCGGCTATCGGACGATGTCGAAGCTCCTGTAAGCACCCGTCGCCGGCGGGTCGTCGCGGGCCTCGGCCCGGATGTGACGGGAGTAGGTGTCGCGGACGGCGGCCAGCAAGCCGTCAACCACCGCCGCCGGCCCTTCTGCCCACAGCTCGACCCGACCGTCCGGCAGGTTCCGCACCCACCCGGCGACCGGGTACTTGCGGGCCAGGTCCGCGACGGTCGCCCGGAACCCGACCCCTTGCACCCGGCCGGCGTAGACGACGTGGACGGCAACCGAGGACATGCGTCACCGCTGCACGAAGTATCGCGGCTCGGTGCCGACGAACAGGGCGAACTCCGGGTCGGGTGCTGCCCCGCCGGCCGCCGGCAACAGCCGCACCGCCCGGCCGTCGTGCAGCTTGTGCAGGCCGACGTGAAAGTCCGGCACCGTCAGCCCCGGGTGAGCGTCCCGGACCGCCCGGAACAGCTCGCCGAGCGGGCACGGCCCGGCCGCCCCGGCCCCGGCCCGGCGGTCCAGGTACGCCAGGGCGTCCACCGCCCACGCCACCCGAAGCCCGTCCGGCGGCGTGGCGTCCGCCCGACGCAGGGCCGCCTCGACCCGCTCGGCCAGCGCGTCCAGCAGCCGCAGGTACTCGGTCCCCTGTTGTTCCACTCGCTCAGCCAGTGCCGCCACCTCCCGCCGGGCCTGAACCAGCCAGCCTGGGGCACCGGCCCGCGCCTCGGCCAGCAGCGCTGCCAGTTCCTTCAGCGCGGCCTTCGGCGAGTCCCGGTCGTGCAGGAAGGTGACGCCCTTCGGCGTCGCCCGTACCCACTCGACGACGGCCCGCCCCTTCGCCTCGGTGCGGACCGTTTCGATGAGGCCGTCGGCCAGCGCCACCAGGGCGGCCTCAGCCGACGCCCCGGACCGGGCGGGGAACAGCCCCGGCAGCTTGCCGGCCCGGAACAGCCGGTGCTCGCTACCGGCCGCGACCGCCTGTCGCAGCGCGTCCAGGATCAACTCGGCCCGCCTCCCGGGATCGACCGGGGCGGGCGGCGGGACGGCCGGTTCGGGTGGGGTGAGGGTGTCCGTACCCATGTCGGGGGTCCGCTACTTTCCGGGGTGAACCGCCCGTACTGTAACGGTGTCGTTGACCGGAGGAAAGCCCACGGACCGTCGTCCGCGGGCGATAAGGGCTGACACTCATGCCGACCGACCCGTCCCGCAAGCGCATCCTGTCCGGCGTCCAGCCGTCCGGCAAGTTGCACCTGGGCAACTACTTCGGGGCGATCAAGCAGCACATCGCCCTCCAGGACCAGGGGGAGGCGTTCTACTTCATCGCCGACTACCACGCCCTGACGTCGCTCAAGGAGGCCGAGGCGAAGGAGGCGGACGCCGCCCAGAAGGCCGGCAAATCGACGTGGAAGTCGGCCCGCGAGATCCTGTCCGAAAACATCCGAGACGTGGCCCTCGACTACCTGGCCCTCGGCCTGGACCCGGCGAAGGCAACCTTTTACCGCCAGTCGGACGTGCCGGAGGTGACGGAACTGGCCTGGGTGCTGGCCACCGTCACCGGCATGGGGCTGCTGGAACGCGCCCACTCGTACAAGGACAAGGTGGCGAAGGGGTTCCTGCCGAGCGTCGGGCTGTTCACCTACCCGGTGCTGATGGCCGCGGACATCCTGATCGTCCGGTCGCACGTCGTCCCGGTCGGCAAGGACCAGGTTCAGCACCTGGAAATGACCCGGGACATGGCCGGGTACTTCAACGGGGCTTACGGCGAGGTGTTCCCTGAGCCGCGGGAGTTGCACGGCGAGGCGGCGGTGGTGCCGGGCACCGACGGGCAGAAGATGAGCAAGTCCTACGGCAACACTATCGACCTGTTCGCCGAGGGGAAAGCGCTCAAGTCGGCGGTGATGGGGATCGTCACCGATTCGACCCCGCTGGAGGCGCCGAAGAACCCGGACACCTGCAACGTGTTCGCCCTGTACAAGCTGTTTGCCACCCCGGAGGAGCAGGCGAAACTGGCGGAGCAGTACCGCAACCCGATGCTGGACGCCGAGACGCGGAAGGGCCGGGCGTTTGGCTACGGGGACGCCAAGAACCTGCTGCTGGGCAAGATCGACGCCTACTTCGGCCCGGCTCGGGAGCGACGGAAGCAACTGGCCGCCGACCCGGCCGCGGTCGAGAAGGTGTTGGCCGTCGGTGCCCGAAAAGCCCGGGACGAGGCCCGCAAAACGATGACCCTGGTCCGGGAGAAAGTCGGACTGCCCCCTCGACCGGTAGAGGGCTGACGTAGGCTACTCGAGTCAGGCCAATCGCCCGGGTCCGTAGCGGACCCGCAAATGTCGCGCAGACTACCACACCGGGTCCATTCCTCACGGTCCCGCCAGCTCCGGCGGAGTTTGTACGTGTGTCCGGTTCGTGCGACGGCTTGAGGATTCAACAGCGGGCGCGAACGGAGATCTAAACCGCTCCTCCGGACAAAACGTGACCTACTTTTGGGACGCCCTCCGGCATCGGATGACCGGTCCCAAGAGGCCGCCCCTTGGCCGCGCGCTGCCCGACCTGCAAACACCCGACCGGCGACCCGACCGGGTGCCCCGCGTGCCGCAGCGGCGGGCACACCGTTCTGGCGCTCGACGCCCCCGACCTCTTCCCGGAGGGGGATTCCGAAACCCCCTTCACCACCATCGAGTTCACCGCCCGGCTGATCGAAACCGGGCCGTCGGTTGACGAGTCGGACCTGATCGACACCCCGCTCCCCGGGCCGACCCATGCCGGCCGGTCCAGGGCCGGGTCGATCCCCGGAACCGGGCCGGCGGTCGCCGCGGACCGGCCGCCGGCCGTGGTACCCGGCTACCGGGTCGAGCGGGTGCTGGGCACCGGCGGGATGGGGACCGTCTACCTGGCCCGGCAGCTCTCCCTGGACCGCCCGGTAGCCCTCAAGGTGATGAGCCGGAAGTGGGCGGACGACCCGGTGTTCGTCGCCCGGTTCACCCGGGAGGCGTTCGCCGCCGCCACCCTCAGTCACCCGAACGTGGTGCCGATCTACGACATCGGCGAGTGTGACGGGTACCGGTACTTCAGCATGGAGTACGTGCCCGGCCGGTCCCTCGCCGACCTGATCAAGGCGGAAGGGCGGATCGACCCGGAGACGGCCGTCGGGTACGTGCTCCAGGCGGGCCGCGGGCTGAAGCACGCCCACGACCGGGGGATCATCCACCGGGACGTGAAGCCGGACAACCTGCTCCTGGACGAGCACGGGGTGGTCAAGGTGGCCGACCTCGGGCTGGTCAAGACGACCGCGACCGCCTTCCCGCCCGACCCGGGGCCGGAGGTCGCCGGGCGGAAGTCGGACCCTGCCATCTGCACCCCGCCGCCGGGCTACTCGCCGACCATGACCGGGGTGCGGATCGCGCTCGGCACCCCGGCGTTCATGGCCCCGGAGCAGTGCCGGGACGCGGCCACCGTCGACCACCGGGCGGACGTCTACTCGCTCGGCTGCACCCTGTACGCCCTGGTGACCGGCCGCCAGCCGTTCGAGGGGAGCACCGCCGTCGAGCTGATGACCCAGCACGCGTACGCCTCGCTCACCCCGCCCGAGCAGATCGCCGCCCGGGTGCCGAAGGAGCTGTCCGCGGTCATCCAGCGGATGATGGCCAAGCGGCCGGACGACCGGTTCCAGTCGATGGGCGAGGTGATCCGCACCCTGGGCCAGTGGCTCGGGGTCCAGCCGACCGGCACGTTCGCCGCCCGGGACGACCAGATCGCCCAGCTCGAACAGGCCGTCCGCCGGTACAACACCGCACCGGCCGCCGTCCTCCGCGGCCGGCTGGTCAGCGGGGGTGTGACCGCCTGTCTGGTGGCGGCCGTGTTGCTGGCCTTCGCGGACAAGCTCGGGTGGGCGTTCGGGCTGGCCGGCCTGGTGGTCCAGGCGGCGGTCGCGCACTTCGTGCTGGTCGGGCTGGGCCAGGGCAGCTACCTGTTCGGCCGGGTCCGGCAACTGGCCGCCGGGTCGTCGGTCGGGGACTGGCTGGTCGTTGTCGCCGGGACCGGGCTGTTCGCCGTCCTCCTGTGGGTGCTGAACCTGTTCTGGCTGTGGGTGGGCTTCGGCCTGATCGGGGCCGGGCTGGCGATCGGTGTCCGGTTCGGGCTGGACGCCGCCGCCCAGGCCGAGCGGGCCGCCCCGCTGGCCGCCGCCGAGGGGCTGCTCCGGCGGATGCGGCTGTCCGGGGTGGACGAGGAAGAGTTGCGGCAGTTCGTCGCCCGGTTCGGCGGCCGGGACTGGGAGGCGTTCTACGAGGAGCTGTTCGGGTTCGAGTCCAAGCTGGCCGCCCGGTCGGTGCTGCTCCGCGGCGGGAGTGCCGGAGTGCGGAACAAGCACGCCGCCTGGCGGGAGCCGGCGGTCGGGCTGATCGACCGGATCGAGCAGGGGCGGCGGGAGGCCCGGGAGAAGCGGCTCCTCCAGTCGGTCGAGCAGGCCCGGCTGCGGGCGGTCGGGCTGGAATCAGGGGTGGCCCGGTACGGGGCGGCGGCGGCGGCGACCGCGATGCTCGCCCAGGCGGACGCCCAGCGGACGGCCGACCAGCGCGCCGGCAGGGCGCCGGTGGGCGGGTCCGCCCCGGTGTTCGGCGGTGCCACCCTGGGCGAGCTGATCGCTCAGGCGGAAGCCGACCCGCTCGCTTATGTCGCCGACCTGCCCCCCGCCCCGGACCCGCTCACCCGGGTTTTCGGGCTGCTGCTCGGCCCGGCCGTCCGGGCGGTCGCCGCCGCCGGACTGTTGGCCGTGTTCGTCCTGTGGGTGATCCAGACCCGCGGGTTTGCCGACATGGGACCGCTCACCCTGCCAGCCGTCCCGCCCGCCTGGACCGACTGGGCCGACTCGGCCAACCCCGGGTGGGCGGCCGTGCTGCTGCTCATCAGCCTGTACTACCGCGGGCACCGGTCCGCCGCCCTGGCCCTGCTCGGAGCGGCGGTCACGGTCATCGGCCACCGGTTCGACGTCCGCACGGTCGAGCCGATCCAGGCCCACCACGTCACCCTGCTGCTCGGCACCGTCATCGCCCTGGTCGGGTTCCGATTCGGCGACCGGGTGTAGGCTACCGGTCGGAACGCTCGTCGGGCTATCATACCCCTCGCCGTCGGACGCCGGGTCGGGCATAATGCCCCCGCGGTCGGCGGGACCGCATCACCACTTCGGAGGGGAACACCGTGCGAACGCGGATGCTGCTGCTGCTCGGGGCCGGGGTGTTGTCGGCCGGCCTGCTGGCGGCCCAGGACAAGGGCCAGGACAAGAAGAAGCTGGACGTGGAGATCGAGGTGCCGTTCGTCCCCACCCCGCAGAAGGTGGTGGACAAGATGCTGGAGCTGGCGGCGGTCAAGGACGGGCAGACGGTGTACGACCTGGGGTGCGGGGACGGGCGGATCGTCATCACCGCGGTCAAGCAGTTCAAGGCCGGCAAGGGGCTGGGCGTCGACTTCAACCCGGAGCGGCTGAAGGACTGCGACAAGAGCATGTCCGACGCCATGCTCAGCCCGGACCAGCGGATGAAGCTGACGTTCAAGCAGGGCGACGTGCTGAAGATGTCCCCCGAGGACTTCAAGGACGTGGACGTGGTGACTCTGTACCTGCTGCCGGAGGTCAACCTGAAGCTCAAGCCGGTGCTCCAGAAGGGTCTGAAAAACGGCGCCCGGGTGGTGAGCCACGCCTTCGACATGGGCGACTGGGCGCCGGACAAGACCGTCACCGTGCCGGACGCCGACGGGTTCGAGCGGACCGTCCACCTGTGGACGGTCAAGAAGTAGCGGCCAGAAACCTGCCGGCCCTGAAAGCCCTCTTCTCGTTCCCACGCTCTGCGTGGGAACGTTCTTTTGCACGCTCCGCGTGCAGTTGGGCCTCGCCCGCGGGTGCGAGTCACCCACTCCATTCACTCGACGCGGAGGGTCAAATGCGGCGTCCCCACGCAGAGCGTGGGAACGAGGACGAGTCAGCGAACGCCGAAAGCCCACGGACGGCCGTCCGTGGGCTTTCGTTTCGCCCGTCCCTATCCTGACGGTATCGCACGCCGCGGGGTCGCACCATGCCGCAGACATACGACGCCGTCGTCATCGGGGCCGGGCACAACGGGCTGACCACCGCCGCCTACCTGGCCAAAGCCGGGCAGAAAGTGCTCGTCCTGGAACGCCGGGATGTGATCGGCGGGTGCTGCGTCACCGAGGAGGTGTGGCCCGGGTTCAAGGTCAGCACCGCGTCCTACGTGAACAGCCTGCTGCGGCCGGAGGTCATCCGCGACCTGGAGTTGAAGAAGCACGGGTTCCAGATGATCCCCCGCAGCCCGTCGTCGTTCACCCCGTTCCCGGACGGCCGCTACCTGATGATGGGGCCGGACCGGGCGATGACCCAGAAAGAGATCGCCAAGTTCAGTACCAGGGACGCGGAGGCTTACCCGAAGTACGAGGCGATGCTGGAGCAGGTGGCCGAATTCCTGGAGCCGATGCTGGTGGAGACGCCGCCTGACCCGTGGGGCGGGTTCGGCGACCTGTGGCGGCTCGGCAAGCTCGGGATGCGGTTCCGCAAGCTCGGCCGGGCGGTCGGGGCGGAGGCCATCGAGATCCTCACCGGGGCGGCCCGGCCGATCCTGGACCGCTGGTTCGAGTCCGAGCAGTTGAAGGCGACCATCGCCACCGACGCGGTGATCGGGGCGTTCATGGCCCCGTCCATGCCGGGGACGGCGTATGTGCTGTTCCACCACGTCATGGGCGAGTGTGACGGGGCGAAGGGGGTGTGGGGGTACGTCCGCGGTGGCATGGGCCAGATCAGCAACGCCATCGCCGCCGCGGCGAAGCGGTACGGGGCCGAGATCAGTACGAACGCCGACGTGGGCCGCATCCTCATCCGCGACGGCCGGGCTTACGGGGTGGCTCTCAAGGACGGCACCGAGTTCCACGCGAAGCGGGTGGCGAGCTGTGCGGACGCGAACGTCACCTTCCTCAAGCTGACCGACCCGAAAGACCTGCCGCCGGACTTCGCGGCCGCCGTGAGGCGGATCGACTACTCATCCGCGACGGTGAAGATCAACGTCGCGCTCAGCGAGCCGCCGCAGTTCACCGCGTTGCCGGGCACCGGGGTCGGCCCGCAGCACCACGGGACGATGCACATCTGCCCGGACCTGGACTACATCGAGCGGGCCTACGACGACGCCAAGTACGGCAAGCCGGCGACCAACCCGATGCTCGAATGCACGATGGCCACCGCCCTGGACAGCAGCCTGGCCCCGCCCGGGAAGCACATCCTCAGCATGTTCGTGCAGTACGCCCCGTACCACCTGAAGGGGACGACCTGGGACGTTGAGAAGGACAAGTTCGCCGACCGCTGCTTCGACGTGCTGAACGAGTACGCCCCGAACTTCAAGCGGAGCGTGATCGCCCGGCAGGTGATCCCGCCGCCGGAGATGGAGCGGCTGTGGGGCATCACCGGCGGGAACATCATGCAGGGTTGCATGTCGCTGAGCAGCATGTTCAGCCTGCGGCCGGCCGCCGGGTACGCCAACTACCGGACGCCGGTGAAGGGGCTGTACCTGTGCGGAGCGGCGGCCCACCCCGGCGGCGGGGTGATGGCGGCGGCCGGCATGAACGCGGCCCGGGAGATGTTGAAGGATCGGGTGTAGGGTCCGCTGTGCGGACCGTGTGAGCGCATCCGGTCCGCACAGCGGACCCTACCCAGAGGCCGCGATGCCCCTCGACCTCTCCGCCGACGAAGAGCGCATCCGCCAGGGCGGCGGGCCGAAGGCCGTCGCCCGCCAGCACGAGAAAAGGCGGCTCACCGCCCGCGAGCGGGTCGCCAAGCTCTGCGACCCCGACAGCTTCTTTGAACTCGGCCTGTGGGCCGCCTGGAACATGTACCCCGACTGGGGCGGCGCCCCGTCGGCTGGGGTCGTCACCGGGGTCGGGTCCGTCGCCGGCCGGCGGGTGATGGTAATCGCCAACGACGCCACCGTGAAGGCCGGGGCGTTCTTCCCGATGACCTGCAAGAAGGTGCTGCGGGCACAACGCATCGCCCTCGAAAACCGCCTGCCGCTCGTCTACCTCGTCGATTCCGCCGGGGTGTTCCTGCCGCTGCAGGACGAGGTGTTCCCGGACGAGGACGACTTCGGCCGCATCTTCCGCAACAACGCCGTCATCTCGGCGGCCGGGGTGCCGCAGTTCGCGGCCATCATGGGCAACTGCGTGGCCGGCGGCGGCTACCTGCCGGTGCTGTGCGACAAGCTGCTCATGACCGAGGGGAGCGGGCTGTACTTGGCCGGCCCGGCGCTGGTGAAGGCGGCCATCGGGCAGGTGGTCGACCACGAGGCGCTCGGCGGGGCGAAGATGCACGCCAGCGTCAGCGGCACCATCGACTACCGGGAGACGAACGACGAGTCGTGTTTGGAACGGTTGCGGCGATTGATCGAGGTTTTACCCGGCGACCCACCAAGCCCACCCCCAGCTGGGGGTGGGCTTTCGGGGGATTTCACCCGGTTCCTGGAGCAGCCGGAGTATGACACCCGCGACCTGCTCAAGCTGCTCCTCGATGACGCACCGTTCGACGAGTACAAGGCGGAGTTCGGCCAAACCCTGCTCTGCGGCACCGGCCGGCTCGGCGGCAAGCCGGTCGGAGTCGTTGCGAATCAGAAGAAGCGGGTGAAGCCGGCCGAGGGGCCGGTGCAGTTCGGCGGCGTCATCTACGTGGACTCCGCCGACAAGGCCGCCCGGTTCGTCATGGACTGCAACCAGACCCGGGTGCCGATCCTGTTCGTCCAGAACGTGAACGGGTTCATGGTCGGCAAGGACTCGGAGCAGCACGGCATCATCAAGGCCGGGGCCAAGCTGGTGAACGCGATCAGCAACAGCGTGGTGCCGAAGCTGACGCTCATCACCGGCGGGTCGTTCGGGGCCGGCAACTACGCCCTGTGCGGCAAGGCGTTCGACCCCCGGTTCCTCTTCGCCTGGCCCACGGCGCAATACGCGGTGATGGGCGGCAACCAAGCGGCCGGGACTCTGCTCGACGTACAAGTGCAGGCGTTGAAACGGGCCGGCAAGGAGCCGGACGCCGCGGAGCTGGAGGAACTACGGGCCAAGGTGACGGCCAGCTACGCCGAGCAGACGGACATCCGCTACGCCGCCGCCCGGCTGTGGGTGGACGCCATCGTAAAGCCGGAGCAATCGCGGTCGGCCCTGCTGACCGCGATGAGCGTGGCCACCCGCCACGACGACGGGCGGCCGTTCAAGGTCGGGGTGTTCCAGGTGTGACCCGCTCCAGGATGAGCAGGTCGCCCGACCCGTTCACCACCCGGTACTCGTTGCGGACCAGTTGCCGGAGAGCAGTGTAAGAGGGGGTGGTCAGCAACGGGTGATCGGACCGGCCGGCGGCCCGTGCCCGGACAGCGTCGTCCGTCACGCGCGGGCCGAGCAGGTCGCCGTCGGTGACAATGACCCGCGGCGGGTCGGCGAGAACGTCGGCCGCCCACTCGGCGAAGAACTCCGCGCGGATGTCGACCAGGTTCCACGGGATGACGTGTCGGCTCGGCGACGGCCGTGGCGCCTGCCAGTACAGTTCCGCCCAGTCGCCCCAAACCGTCACCAGCACCGGCTCGTCCGGCCGGGTCGTGTGGTTCAGGTAGTAAGTCACGTTGCGGATCTGCGTCCGCCGGGCGGCCAGGTCGTTCCGACGATACCGCAGCCCGTCACGCCCGTTCGCCAGCAGCGACAGTAACACCACCGCCGTCGCGTAGCCGAGGAGCAGGCGGCGGGTGAGCGGTGCTTCGGGCACGGTGGCAAACGCCAACCCGGCCAGTACGGCGAGCGGGCCGACGAGGAGGGCGTAGTAGTTCGAGTAGTGCCGGCCGCCGGGGAACGTGCCCGCCTGGGCCGCGGCCAGCCAGAGGCCGGCGACCACCGCCCACGCCCTCAGCCCGGCGGACAGACTCCGCCAGCGGAGGGCCGGTACGACCAGTCCGCCCAAGGCGGCTGCCACCGCCGCCGGGCCGAGGAGGGACGCCAACCGGTACACCTGGGCGCCCCAGCGGGTCAGGTGAACGGCGACCGGCTCGGCGTCCAACGCCGCGTACCGACGGTTCGCCCGCATGGCGTCCAGGAACCCGTCCCAGTACCCTCCGCACACCATGTGAGCGACGACCGCTGCGGCCAAGGAGGCCGCCGCGGCGACGAACACGGTGAGGCGACACAGGAACGGCCGGAGGCCGTGAACACGGACGTCCCACACCGCGAACGGGACCAGGGCGACGGCGGCCAGGCCGGCCGGCGGGAACAGCCCGCCGGTGACGGCGAACGCCGCCCCGGCGACGGCCGGCCAACGCACCCGGGAGTTCTGACCCACCCCGACTCCGACGGCGCCAACTGCCAAAACCGAGGCCGGCAGGGCGAACGAGTCGTACAGGTGGTGGACGCCGACCGCGGACACGCCGGCGATGAGCGCCACCGGGGCGACCGCGGCTGCGGTCAGGGCGAGCGGGGCGAGGGCCAGGCGGAGGACCGTGGCGGCGGCGGCGAGCAGCCCGGCGGCGGCGAGGTACGTCGTCGCCCGCGGGTCGGCCGCACCTAGGCCCTGGAACAGCCAGAACACCGCCGGCGTCTTCGGCTCGTACCGGTCACTGTACAGCCGGGCGCCGGCCGCCCAATCGCGGGCGTACCGGGTGTAGACGCAGTTGTCGCACGGCGCCGGCCGGAAAAGGATGTAGGTGTGGGCCGCGAGAGCGAACGCCAGGTACGCGGCGGCCCACCGCAGCGGGCCGGGCATCACTTGGCGTCGAACAGCTTGCCTAGGTCGAACGTCTTCGCCTCGAACTTGGTGGCCGGCTCCTTCCGGTCGCCCATCTTCAGGTGAAGCCGGCGGGCGGAGGGTTCGAACACCATCGTCTGCAGCGTCGCTTTCCCTTGGTTCACCCGGTCCAGTTCGGTGAACACGTCCGCCACCCCGAGCTTCCGGTCGCTCTTCTGCGCGTCGCACAGCCGGTCGTACCGGGAGCACTTGTCCCCGATGGACAGGGGGGCGGTCCGCAGGTGGTTGGTACACAGGCAGACGTCGTTCACCGCCGTCCGCCGCTCCACCTGGTCCGGGGTGATCTCGAACACCGCCCCGCCGTCCTTGTCGCAGATGGTCATGCAAGCGGTGGTCGCCCGCTTCATCCCCCGGAGCAGCTTCTCCGCCTCGGCCACGGTGCCGCACTCCTCCAGCACCCGCCGGTAGGCGAGCATGGTCGGGGTGCCCTCCCAGTTCAGCTTCGGCTTGGTCTTCACTTCGTTCAGGTTGATCTGGTTGAGGGTGACGCTCAGCCCGGCGTCGTTCATCCCGGAGATGCACCCGGTCACCGGGGTGGTGGTGATGGTGGCGAACGACCGCTTCCCGGTCGGGTGGTAGACCGCGATCATCGTGTGGTCGATGATCCCCCGGGCCGGGAACCAGTCGAAGTTGCGGCCGAAGATCGGCTGGCCCGTCTCACTCCGCCCCTTCTCCACCACCACCGTCGCACACCCGAACGTGGTGGTCAGGTCGTACAGGGTGTTGGCGAACAGGGCCATGTCCAGGTCTTTGCCGCTCGCCTGGGCCGCCGCCGTGATCTCGGTCAGGTGGTCGGGCGGGAACGCCGGCTTCATCCGGTTGGCCATGAACTTCAGGAACCCGTACCGCTTGTCCAGCTTGAGGTCGGTGAGGAACTGCTTGAGCATCAGCTCTGGGCCGGGGGCGTTCTTCACCGCCAGAATGCCGTACTGCTCGCCGATCTCGGCCGGGGTGCCGCGGACGGTCAGCAGCGGCATCCCCTGGACGTACTTCAGTTCCCCGCCCTTGTGCTTCGCCTCGACGAACTTAGTCGGAGCCTGGGCAAAAACTGCCCCGCCGATCAGCACCAGCAGCACCGACCCGGCGAACCGTCGCATGATGGCCCCTCGCAGGTTTGCGGTTTGGGTAGGTCAGGCTGTGCCTGACGTTTAGGATCCCATGTGTCAGGCACAGCCTGACCTACAAGACGACTTTTGTGTAGGGTGCGTGGAGGCTTTGCGCAACGCACCGGCCAGGCAACGACCACATCGACAGGGCGTAGTCCCGGTGGTGCGTTGCGCAAGCCTCCACGCACCCTACAAGAACGCCGCAACGGCCGCCCTTGCTTACTCCTCGTAGGCGGCCGTGGTCCGGCCGAGGGCCACGTCGAACTCGCTCAGCAGCGGCACCAGCATGGCCGCGATGGCGAACCCGAACGCCGCCCCGAGGGCCAGGAACGGGACCAGCGGGTCCGCCGACTCGTCCGTCCCGGGGCGGGCGATCAGGATGTTCGTCACACAGTAGAACATCGCCAGCGGGCAGAGTACAGCCCCAAGTGTCAGGGCGCCGGACGGCCGGTCCGCGCTCAGCACGTACAACAGCCCGCCGATGCCGAGTACCAGGAAGGCGATGAAGCTCAGCCACTGGTTGGCGAAACTCCCCTGGTTGATGACGATCAGGTAGATGCAGATCAGGGTGCCGACGGACAGGAAGAAGACAGTGGCCAGGGTGTTGACGATGGCCAGCCGGCTGTTCGTCAGCCGCAGCGAGACGTGTAACCCGAGCACCAGCACGAACCCGAACAGCACCGCCACCGCCCCGAGCACCGCCACCAGCGGGCCGAGGTTGGCGGCCAACCGCTCCCCGGCCGTCACCTCCGCCGGGGTCTTGGTGAGCAGCCCCGCGACCGCGTAATAGACCGCCAACAGGAACGGCGGGATCAGGTACTCCTTGGTGTTCCACAGCACCCCGAGCAGCTTGCCGAACACGAACTCGTAAGGGGACACGTCGGTGACGAGCAGGATGTCCAGCGCCCCGCCGTCCCGCTCGCTGGTGACGGACGTGACCGCCTGGGCGGCCACCAGCAGCAGGCTGAGGATGGCGATCGGCACCAGCCCGTAGGCGGCGGCGAACGCCGGCCGGCCGCCGGGGGCGTACACCGTGCTGACGGCGAAGTACAGCACCAGGGCCAGCACCAATCCGTAAGCGAACTTGACCAGGAGCGGCCGGCGGCCGTAGGCCAGTGTCTTCGTCTCCCGCCATAGGACGAAGTTGCCCGTCACCTCGCGGAGCTTGCCCGGGGCGGCGTGGGCCTTCGCCCGGAACGCGGCCAGCTCCTCCGGGTTCAGGTCCGCCTCCGGGTCGTCGGCCGTCTTCTCCCGCTGCATGATCGGCTCGCCGCTCGGGTTCCACGCCCGCAGCTTCCAGATGCCGAACCCGTTCAGCAGCACACACCCGAGCAGCATCGTCAGGGCGAACCCGTAGGCCGGCGGCAGCCCAACCCACCCCTCCGGCGGCGGGTCGAGGACCGTCCGCAGGGCGACGAACGGGTCGAGCCAGGCGTGAACCGTCCCCCAGGCCACCGTGTCCGTCACAAGCGGGCCGACAGTTGCTAGCGCTTGCACCAGGGCCAGGTACAGGGCCAGGAACAGCACCGACAGGGCGAGCGCCTGAAATGTCCGCTCCCGCCACAGGGCGACCAGCCCGCCGACCGACCCGGCGGCGAACGCGGTGGTGAACAGCACCGCCGCCGCCTGGATCACCTGGGACGGGTCGATCCCGCCGAGCAGGAGGAGCATCGCCAGCAACGGGAGGCTGACCGTGAGCAGGATCGTGATCGGCAGCAGGCTGCCGAGCAGCTTGCCGAGGACGATCTCGTAGTCCCGCATGTCGGTGATGAGCAGCAGCACGAACGTCCGCCGGTCCTTCTCTTGGGCGACCGCGCTGGCGGCGGACAGGGCGGCGAAGAAGATGAGCAGCACCAACTCGACGTAGGCGATGATCTGGAACAGGAGCAGGCCGAACCGGGCGGTCTCGCCGATGGACGGGTCGCGGGTGAACCCGACGGTCGCCTGCCAGGCGGTGACGCCGAGCACGCCGAGCAGCCCGAGCAACGCCGCCCGGCTGCCGTAGTGGCTCCGCCGCCGCGGGACGGTCGTCACCTCCCGCATGAAGATCGGTCCGAGCACGCGACGCCTCGACGGATGATGGATTACGAACGGACCGGGTTAACTTATGGCCGGCGAGCGGGGGGCGTAAGCCCCTGTTGCAGTGCGAGCCGGAACGCAGCAACAGGGGGCTTACGCCCCCGCACGCCAGTGACCCATACAATCGGACTGCCATGCGTGTCGTCGTCATCGCCCTGAAGGGGTGCCCGGTCGCCGCCCTCGGCCCCTACGGGAACGAGTGGGTCGCCACCCCCACCCTGGACCGGCTGGCCGCCGAGGGGGTTGTGTTCGACCGCCACCTGTGCGATTGCCCTGACCCGGCCGCCGCCTGCTCTGCCTGGCGGACCGGCTCGTCTCGGCTTGCAGCGTCAAACCCCGCGACTCGCCCCGACCTGCTCGACCGACTCCATGCGGCCGGGGCGGCGACGACCCTGGTCCGTCACAACCGCCCGGAGAACGACTCGCCTGCCGACTTCTACGCCGGCTGGGGGCGTTTGTTCGACGCCCGCCCAGACCCCGCCGACCGCTCCCCGGCCGACTCCCTGCTGCGGGTACTACCGGAAGTGCTCGGGGCGTTGCCCGAGCGGGCGCTGGTGTGGGTCGAGATCGACCGGCTGCTGCCGCCGTGGGACGTGCCGCAAGCCGTGTTCGATGCCTACGTCGAAGAGCTGCTCGACGAGGAGTCCGGCGAATCGGTGGCCCCGTGGACCGACCCGCCGGCCGGGTGGTTCGACAAGGACGATCACGCCTCCTGGGAGCTACTGCATCGCAGCTTCGCCGCCGCCGTCACCGCGTTCGACGCCGACCTGGAGAGAGTGTTCGAGCTGGTCCGCGGCATCGACGCCACTGCCGTTCTGACCGCCGACCAGGGCTTCCCGCTCGGCGAACACGGGATCGTCGGCCGGTTCCGCCCGTGGCTGCACGAGGAACTGGTTCACGTCCCGTTGATCGTCCGGCTGCCCGGCGGGGCGGAGGCCGGACGGCGGGTCAACGCGTTCACCCAGCCGGCCGACCTCATGCCGACCCTGGCCGGGTGGTTCGGTGTCACGGTGGAACCGGCTGACGGGATGAGCCTGTTACCCCTGCTCCGCGGCGAAGCGGTCCCGTGGCGGGACGCGGCGATTTCCTGTCTGACGCTCGCCGGCCGGTCCGAGTGGGCCATCCGCACCGACGAGTGGGCATTACTGGTGCCCGGCGAACAGCCTGCGGAGGACGAGCCACGCCGGGAGCCGATGCTGTTCCGCAAGCCGGACGACCGGTGGGAGGTGAACGACCTCCGCCCCCGACACCTGGACACCGCGGACGAGCTGGAAGCACGATTCCGGGCCGCGACCGGAGCACCCACGGCGACCGGTTAGCGGGGACGCCATCGGCGTCCCCGCAGCCGGCCGGAGGCCGGCCCGCCAACCGGTTGTCGTTGCCTTGCGATTCGCCCGTCTGATATAACCTCGCCACTTCCCCGCGAGGGCCGTCCGCCGATGTCCGACCCCGACCGCGAACTCGACCGCGCCCGGCGGCGGATCGAGCAGCTCGAAGCCGCCCTCATGCGGCGGACCGAGTTGCTCGAGCAGAAGCAGGCCGAACTGGCCAACATCAAGGCGAGCCGCGCCTTCCGGCTGGTGTCCGGGGTGCAGAAGGGGGTCAACCGGCTCTTCCCGATCCACTCCCGGCGGCGGGCGTTCCTGCGGGCCGGGATGAAGTCCGTCGGGAACGCGGTCGGCTGGGTGTTGGACGCCCGCAAGGCCCGCAACGGCCCACCGCCGGAGGCCCGGCACCTGACCGAAGCCGCCCCGCCGGACGAGTACCGCCGGTGGATCAACCGGCACGAGCCGAAGGCCGCTGACCTCGCCCGGCAGCGGGAGCAGCGGTTCGCCCACACCCCGGTCGTCAGCGTCGTGGTGCCGGTGTTCAACCCGCCCGAGCAATACCTCGACGCGATGATCCGCTCGGTCCTGGAGCAGACATACCCGCACTGGGAGCTGTGCCTGGCGGACGCCAGTACCGCCACGCACGTCCGCCCGCTGCTGGAGAAGTTCGCCGCCCGGGACCGCCGGGTAAAGGTGAGCCTTCTGCCCGAGAACCGTGGCATCGTCGGCAATTCGAACGCCGCCCTGGCGATGGCCACCGGCACGTTCGTGGCCCTCCTGGATCACGACGACACCCTCGCCCCGTTCGCCCTGCACGCCGTCGCCGAGGCGGTTAACGCCCAGCCGGACGCCGACTTCCTGTACAGCGACGAGGACAAGCTCGACCCGGCCGGCGACCGGGTCGAGCCGAACTTTAAGCCCGACTGGTCGCCGGAAACCCTCCGCAGCCGCAACTACGTCTGCCACCTGACAGTGTTACGACGCTCACTGGTCGAGCAGGTCGGCGGGTTCCGCGACGGGTTCGACGGCGCTCAGGACCACGACTTGGTGCTGCGGGCGAGCGAGCACGCCCGGCGGATCGTCCACATCCCGCAGGTGCTCTACCACTGGCGGATGCACCCGCAGTCCACCGCGGCGAACAAGGGGAGCAAGACCTACGCCTTCGACAGCGGCAAGCGGGCGGTCCAGGAGCATCTCGCCCGGCTGGGCATCGACGCGGCCGTCCACGACGGGCCGGTGATGGGCACGTACCAGGTCGTCCACCACCTCCGGACGCAGCCGCTGGTCAGCGTCATCGTGCCGAACAAAGACCACCCGGAGATGCTCGCCCGCTGCGTCGATTCACTGGCTAAAGGGAGCTACGCCAACTTCGAGCTGATCGTCGTCGAGAACGGTAGCACCCGGCCGGAGACGTTCGCCTACTACCGGGAGTTGGAGAAACAGCCGCACGCCCGCGTCGTCACCTGGGACAAGCCGTTCAACTACGCGGCGGTGAACAACTTCGCCGCCCGCCACGCCGCCGGCGAGCTGCTCCTGTTCCTGAACAACGACGTGGAGGCGATCAACCCGGACTGGCTGGAAGCGATGGTCAAGCTGGCCGTCCAGCCGGGGGTCGGGGCGGTCGGGGCCAAGCTGTATTACGCGGACGACACGGTCCAGCACGCCGGCATCGTCATCGGCATGGGCGGGGTGGCCGGCCACTCGCACTTGAACTTCCCCCGTCAGGCGCCCGGCCACATGCAGCGTCTCCTGTACACGCAGAACGTCTCGGCCGTGACGGCCGCCTGCATGTTGATGCCCAAGGAGGTGTTCGACCGCATCGGCGGGTTCGACGAGGGGTTCGTGCTCGCGTTCAACGACGTGGACATCTGCCTGAGCGTGCTGGCCGCCGGCTTCCGGGTGGTGTGGACCCCGGACGCCGAACTGTACCACCTGGAGTCAAAAACCCGCGGCCCGGAAGACACGGCCGAGAAGGAGCGACGGTTCAAGCGGGAATATGACCTGTTCCACACCAAGTGGGCCGCCTTCCTGCGGGCCGGCGACCCGTATTACTCGCCACACTTTCGCCTGGACCGTCCGGACTTCGCCTTGAAGGCGGCATGACCGGGATCCACCGTCTTTAGCCCCTTCTATCCGCCAGGCCGAAAAATCTGACCAACCAGCCCATGCGGCCGGTCGGCCGAATCCCGCGGCCTGTTTGCTCCATCTAATCTGGTCGATCGCCCGTCGGAATTGTGTACCGCGGCCCGACCGTCCGGGCCGTTCGGCAGACGGCGGACGACCCCCCGGGTTGCTGCGGTCGCCAACTGCGGACGAGTCGGCGGCCGGAACCCGGCCGCCGGGCCGCGAATCGTCCGCCGGCCGGCCCGATATGGGGTATACACGCATAGGGGTTGTTGGGCGTTCGGGCCGACCGTTCGCCCCGCCGCTATTGAGGGCAAGGACTGCCACCCAGGGCTCCTGGCCCGCGGGTGCCACGGACGGTCGGGCGTTCCCCCGCACGTCTCCGGCACGCCGCGCCCCACCACCACCCGACCTCCGTAGGAGCAGCCCGACATGTTCGGCTTTCCCTGGACGAAGAAGGAGTCCGCCCGCCGACCCGACCAGCCGTTCGGCCCCCGGGTGGAGCAGTTGGAAGCCCGCGAGGTGCCGACGGTCGTCGCCATCGGGGACACCTACCGGGTGGCCGCCGGGCAGGTGCTGACCGTGAACTCCGGGCGGAACACGGCGATCGAAGGCCCCGGCCCGGTCGGGGTGCTGGCCAACGACTTCAGCGACACCAACCCCGGGGCGGTGCTGGCCGCCACCCGGCTGACGGTGGCCAAGTACGTCAGCCCGACCGGGGCGTCCGTCCCCGCCCTGCCGGCCCAGGCGCTGGTGTTCAACGCGGACGGCAGCTTCACCTTCACCGCCCCGGCCGCCGGGTCCATCCCCCAGTCCGCCCGGGACATCGACGGGTCGGTCCGGGTGCAGTTCCAGTACCAGGCGAAGAACACCCTGGACCCGACCGAGCCGGTCGGCACGGCCACCGTCACCATCACCATCCAGAACGCGACCACCCACCTGATCGCGGTCTCCCCGGACGCCGGCACCGCCCCGGTGGTGAACATCTTCAACTCCGGCAGCGGCACCCCGAGCGTCCAGATCCCGTCCATCATGGCGTACGAGCAGTCGTTCACCGCCGGGGTGCGGGTGGCGGTCGGGGACGTGAACGACGACGGGGTGGACGACGTCGTCACCGTCCCGGCCGTGTCCGGCGGGCCGCGGGTGCGGGCGTTCGACGGCCGCAACGGGGCGGTCCTGGCCGACTTCTTCGCCTTCGACCCGGCCTTCCGGGGCGGCGGGTACGTGGCCGTCGGGGACTTCACCGGGGACGGCCGGAACGACATCGTCGTCGGGGCCGGGGAGGGCGGCGGCCCGCGGGTCCAGGTGTACTCCCTGAACATCAACGCGAGCGGCCAGATCACCGGCGGGCAGACCCTGATCACCGACTTCTTCGCCTACGAGCCGGGCGCCCGGAACGGGGTGCGGGTGGCGGCCGGGGATCTGAAGGGGATCGGCCGGGACTCGATCATCACCGCCCCGGGCGAGGGCGGCGGGCCGCGGATCCGGGTGTTCGACCGGACCAACGTTCTGGGCTCGTTCATCATCGGGCCGAACGGGCTGCCGGTCAGCATCCCCGGCCAGACGCCGGTGTCCGCCAACGGGGCGTCCATCTCCTACCTGGACTTCTACGCCACCGACTCGACCAACCGGGCCGGGGTGTTCATCGCCGCCGGCAACCTGGACGGGTCCGGGGCCGAGGACATCATCACCGGGACCGGGGCCGGGGCCGGGATCGTCCGGGTGTTCGACGGGGCGACCGGCGGATTGACCCGCGAGTTCGCCGTGCCGAACGACGAGCTGCCGGCCGGCGGCGGGACGACCGGCGGGCCGAGCAACTTCGCCATCCAGAACACCACCAACGGCAGTCTGCTGGCCCCGGGCCTGGCGGTGTCGTCGCTCGTCCCGTCCGCGCTCACCAGCCTGGGTCGGAACAACCCGCTGCTCGGGGCGATCAACGGCGGCGCCCGGGTGTCCTCGACCGACTACAACGGGGACGGGCTGGACGAGATCGTGGTGGCCAGCGGGGCCGGGGTCCAGCCGCGGGTGCGGATCATCGACCCGCGGAACCAGAGCCAGATCACTAGCATCCTGGCCTTCGACCCGGCCTTCCTGGGCGGCATCAACGTGGCCGCGGACTGACGCCGAGCGTGTCGCAACCCGTTGCCGGGCCTGCCGTTGGCAGGCCCGGTCGCTTTCCAGGACGGCTCGGGACTGGCCGACCGGGCCGAATCTGGTAACTTGTGGAGCGTTCTGGGGCGGGGCCGGTCAACCCCGTGAACCGCCCCGGCCGCCGGCCCGGTCGGGGGTGTCGCCCGGCCAAACCGTCGCGGCGACTCGTACCCCCCAATGACCACTCCCGCGGGGCCGCACTCCCCTTCTCCCTCGACCCACCATCACCACGCGCCCCATCAGTCGTTCTGGCTGTGGGTCATGTGCCTGACGGGGGTCGATTACTTCAGCACACTCGGCTACCAGCCGTCGATCGCCGTCCAGAACGCCGGCCTACTGGCCCCGCTGGCGACCGTGGTCCTGGTGCTCCTGACCCTGTTCGGCGCCCTGCCGGTGTACGCCTACGTGGCCAGCCGGTCGTTCGACGGCCAGGGGTCGATCGGCATGCTGGCCCGGCTGATGTCCGGGTGGCCGGGCAAAATCCTGGTGCTCACCCTGCTCGGGTTCGCGGCAACCGGGTTCGTCATCACGATGACCATGTCCGCGGCCGACGCGGCCGTCCACCTGATCGACAACCCGTACTGGCAGCGACTGGCCGGCCCGCCCCGGCCGGACGACACGTTCCAGCAGATGGCCGTCACGATGTTCATGCTGGCCCTGCTCGGGGCCATGTTCCTCCGGGGGCTGCGGGAGGTCATCGGTCTGGCGGCGGTCATCGTCGGCGTCTATCTGGTACTCAACGCCGTCGTCATCGGGTACGGGCTGATGTACATCGCCGAGCACCCGGCGGTGTTCGGCGACTGGCTGACCCGGCTCGAGGCCGGCCAGTGGCACCTGCCGCACAACCCGCTCGGCGCGGTCGGCGGCTGGGGGATGATGCTCGCCGTCAGCCTGTTGCTGTTCCCCAAACTGGCCCTCGGCCTGAGCGGGTTCGAGACGGGTGTGGCGGTGATGCCGCACGTCCGCGGCGGGCCGGACGACAGCCCGGCCCGGCCGGCGGGGCGGATCGCCAACACCAAGTGGCTGTTGCTGACCGCGGCCGGAGTGATGTCCGTCTACCTGCTCGGGTCGTCGGTGGTGGTCAGCACCCTGATCCCGGCCGCCGAGATCACCCCGGTGGCGGCGTCCGGGGGTCTACCGACCGACCCGTCCGGGCGGCCCCTGCACCACATCGAGGACTGGCCGAAGCGCGCCTCGGCCGAGCAGCACCGGCATACCTGGCACACGGTGAAGGGCGGCCGGCCGGCGACCCGATCAGCCCGCTGTTCGGGACGACGTTCGGGACGGTGTACGACCTGAGCACCATCGTCATCCTCTGGTTCGCCGGGGCCAGCGCGATGGTCGGGCTGCTCAACCTGGTGCCGCAGTACCTGCCCAAGTACGGGATGGCCCCGGAGTGGGCGCAGGCCGTCCGCCCGCTCGTACTCCTGCTCACGGCCGTCAACCTGTTGGTCACCTGGCGGTTCCGGGCGAACGTGGAGGCCCAGGGCGGGGCGTACGCGACCGGGGTGTTGGTGCTCATCACCAGCGCCTGCGTGGCGTCAGTCATCGACCTGTACAACGCCCGCACCGGCGCGTGGCACCGGCGGGTGTACTGGCCGTTCGCGGCCATCACCGCGGTGTTCATCTACACGACCATCGCCAACGAGGTGGAAAAGAACTTCCAGGGGCTGATCATCTCGTCGTTCTTCATCGCCACCATCCTGGTCACGTCGTTCGCCAGCCGGATCGCCCGCAGCCGGGAGCTGCGGTTCGCCGGGTTCAAGATGGCCGACGACCACACCCGGTTCCTGTGGGACACCATCCGCCACCTGGACCTGACCATCCTGGTCCCCCACCGGCCGGGCCGCCGTTCACTGTCGGAGAAGGAGGCCCAGATCCGCAAGGAGCACCGGCTGCCGAGAGACCTGATGGTGGTGTTCGTGGAGGTGGAGCTGGCGGACGCCAGCGAGTTCATGCCGGAGGCGGTGATGACCATCTACCAGGAGGAGGGGCGGTACGTGGTCAAGATCACCGGGGCCGCGTCCATCGCCCACACCCTGGCGGCCGTCGCGCTCGAGATGGCCAAGGTCGGGGTGCCGCCGGAGATCCACTTCGGGTGGACGGACGAGTCGCCGTGGAGCGGCACGCTCGGGTTCCTGCTGTTCGGCGAGGGGAACGTGCCGTGGATGGTCCGGGAGCTGCTCCGCAAGGCCGAGCCGGACCCGGACAAGCGGCCGCGGATCATCATCGCCGGGAGCTGACCGGGACGGCCAGCCGGCGGACCAGGTCGGCCAACTCGGCCGGGGCGACCGGCTTGAGCAGGTAGGCCGCCGCCCCGGCCGCCAGGGCCGCGGACCGGCTCGCCTTATCCGTTCGCCCTGACACCACCACCACCGACGGCGGGTCCGGCTGCCGTCGGGCATGACGGGCGACGTCACAGCCGTCGGCGTCCGGCAGGCTGAACGAGGTGACGACCACCCGGGGGCGGAACAGCTCGACGGCGGTCGCCGCTTCCCGGGCGGTCCGGGCCGACTGGGCGTCGAACCCGTGCAGCCGCAGCACGGCCGTCTGGGCGGCGGCGGCGTCCTCGTCCGGGTCGACCACCAGCACCGGGTGACCGCCCAGAACGGGCATCGCGAGATCTGTCGCAGTCACAGACACGGGAGTCCTACCCGCACACGACACGGGGCGACGGGACGAACCGGTTCAGGTATCGGAGGATTCCACCGTAACCCGGCGGCGGATCACGGTCAAGCGGTGTTCGTCACTCATCGCGGCCTCGCGTCACGGACCACGACGAACCCCTTCCCGGCCGCGGTCCGTCCGGCGGCGACCAGCAGTCGGCCGTCCGACGAGAACGCCACTCGGCGGACCGGCCCCGGGTGGTCGTCCAGGGTGAGCAATTCCAGCCCGGTGTCGGTCCGCCACAGCCGGACGGCCCGGTCGTCGCCGGCGATGGCGAGGGTTCTCCCGTCCGGGCTGAATGCCAGCCCGCGGATCGCCCCTTGGGCGTCGGCCATGGTGTGGACCAACTGACCAGTCCGCCAGTCCCACACCCGCACCGTCTTGTCGGTCGAGCCGGTGGCCAGGTGCGTCCCGTCCGGGGAGAACGCGAGCGCCTCCACGGTTTGCGCGTGTGCCGACAGCCGGGTCAGTTCCCGCCCGGTGGCCGTGTCCCACACCACCACCGTGCCCCCCTCCCCCCGGGACGCCACCACCCCGGTCCGCGGCAGGACGGCGACGTTCGTGTTGGACCCGCCGTCGCAGAAGGCGATCGACGGCTGCGGCATCCGGTCCGCCGGGCCGAACGCGAGCCGCCCGCGAGAGTCGGCCGCCACCGCTCGGCCGGTCGCTGTGGCTGCGACCGCCACCAAGTTCGTCTCACAGACTTGCCCGGCCAGCAGCGGCTGAAGACCGGGCAGCTTTAGACAGGCGTACTGCCCACGGGTCATCCCGGCGATCACCGACTGCCCGTCCGGACTGACGGCCAGACTGTTCACCCGCTCGCCCGCCGGCGGGGTCCACTCGGCCAGGGTGTGGTCAGCCAGCGGGTCGATCAGCCGAACCGGTTCCCCGTCCCGGGCGACCACCAGTCGGTGGGTGCCCGGGACGAACACCACATCCGCGACCGGGGCGCCGGCGGTGTACGCGGGGGCCGGGGCCGTCTCGGCAGCCACGTCGCTGAGGCGGACCGTGCCGTCACCGCCGGCGGTCGCCAGGAGCCGGTCGTCGGGACCGAACGCCATGCCCCACACCCGTCCGTCGTGCCCCCGAAGGACCGCCGGCGGGTTATTCTCCTTGTCGTTCAGATTGTAAAGCAACACCGCCGAGTCCCGCCGGCCGCACGCCAGGAGATTCTTGATCGGGCTTCTGACCAGCGACTCCGGCCGTCCGGTCGGACCTTTCAGCCAGCGGCGCTCCGGTGCGTAGGTTCTGGGCGTCTTGGGCCGGCGGATTTCGATCTCACCGGTGTCGCTCGCCCACGCGCCCCAGAACCCGTCGGCCGCCGGAGCGACGACCCTCACGTAGGACCGCACGGTGTCTGTCGCCACCCGGCCCCCGGTCAGGGCGTCGGTCAGAGTCGCAGTGCCGCCGTCCACCGCGATCACGCCCAGCGAAGCGGTCCTGGGGCGGCTCAGAGCCAACACCGCCCACTTGTCGAACTGGAGGGTCCGGATCGGTCGGCCTGTGTCCACCTCCCAGACGTGGACCCGCCCGTTGCGGTCGCTGGCCGCCAGGTGTCTTCCGTCGGCGGAGAATAACACGTCGTCCACAATGGCCCCGACCGACCCGAGCACCCGGCCGTCGCCCCCGCGCGCCGGCCAGACTCGGACGGTGCCGTCGTCCGACCCGGCCGCTACCGCCCGGCCGTCGTCGCTGAACGCTACCCCGTTCACCTCGTCGGCCGGCCCGCGGTGGCACGCGACCTGATCGCCGGTCGCCACCTCCCACACCCTCACCGTGCCGTCCTTCCCGCCGGACACCAAAAACCGGCCGTCCTTGCTGAACGCCACCCCGTGGACATCACCGGCATGGCCGACCAGCGGCCGCCCACCGAGGGACGTCTGCCGGTGAAGGTACCACCAGGTGAACTCCCGCTCGTCGATCTCCCCCTGGCCGGGGATGAGTTGCTCAAGCCCTCGGACGGCATCCAGCCGGTGGTTGAGGCGGAGCAACTGGCCCGCACTCCGGATTTGTTCGCTGTACCTGTGTTTGTTCCGCTGGGCGGCCCTCGCCATGTCCCGAGCCATCTGTTCCTTTAACCGGTCGTTCAGCTCGTCCTTTTCGGTGTTCGCCGCGGCCAGTTGGGCAGCGACGGCCCCGAGGGTGGCGGCAGCGGACACCAGCCCGACGACGAACAGGCTGGCGACCGCGACCAGCCGGGGGCGGCGGCGGGCGACGGCGGCGAGCCGGCGGAGCGGCCCGGGCGGGCGGGCCACCGTCGGCTCGCCCCGGAGCACCCGGCGGAGGTCGTCCGCCAGGTCCGCGGCCGTCGAATACCGCCGCCGCGGCTCCTTCTCCAGACACTTGAGGCAGACCGTCTCCAGGTCCGGCGGGACATCCCGCCGCGTCCGCCGGGGGGGGACCGGGTCGACGGCGGTGACGAGTTGCATCGTCTCCAGGTCGGTCAGCCCCTGGAACGGCGGCCGGCCGGTCAGCAGCTCGTACAGGATGGCCCCCAGCCCGTACACGTCGGACGGCGGGCCGACCGCGCTCGACCGGCCGAACGCCTGCTCGGGGGCCATGTAGCTCGGGGTGCCGAGGCAGGCCATCGACCCGGTTTCGTCGGTCCCGGCCGACTCCACCAGGCGGGCCAGCCCGAAGTCCGTGAGCCGCGGGCGGGAGAGCGGCTCGCCGCCCCCGGAGGCGTCGAGCAGGACGTTGGCCGGCTTCAGGTCGCGATGCAGTACCCCCCGCTCGTGGGCGTGTTGGACGGCGTCCGCCAGGGCGGCCACCAGCCGGGCGGCCACCTCCGGGGCGACGGGCCGCTGGGCCTCTCTCAGCCACCCGGCCAGTGAGGGGCCGGGGATGTACGCGGACACGATGTAGGGGACCGGGCCGTCCTCACCCGTCTCGTAAACCGGCACGATGTGGGCGTGGTCCAGCCCGGCGGCCGCCTTGCTCTCCCGGGCGAACCGCCTCAGCAGCTCGCTGGTGAGGAGCACGTCCGTCCGCGGGGTCTTGACCGCCACCTCCCGGTCGAGCCGGGGATCCCTGGCCAGGTACACATTCCCGAACCCGCCCCGGCCGATGACTCGCACCAGTTCGAAGCGGCCGACATGCTCGCCGGCCACCGGGTCGGCGGCGACCAGCGGAGGCTCCGGGGGGGCGAACAAAGCGTCTAGCAGCCGCAGACACTTTGACGGGTCGAGCGGCTCGGTCGGCCGGTTCGCCCGGCCGGCAGAGTCCGCCATCGGGTCAGCGGGGCTTGGTGTCATGCGCGGTGCGTGTGCCAACCCGGGGTGGTGTGCGACGCCGCCCGGGTGACACGGTCAGGGTGTGATGACCGGCGATCGGCCGGCCGCGGCTCCGGAACCGAGGCGCGGCGAGTATGGCCCTACGGCCCGGTTCCACGGCGGTTCGGCAAGCAATATAGCAGTGTTACCATCCGAACCACCGTTACGCAACGGACATCCGGGCGATTGCTGGAGCGCGACGGCCCGATCCATCCGGCCGGATGCCACGAACCACCGGCCTGGCCCATGTCCATCCGAGCGGATCGGCAGGGCATCACCAGACAAGCCGTTTCATGAATCCGAGCAGTTGGAAAGTGTACACAAGTTTATCACGCCCCCTTCTTGCCGAGAAGTGCTGCCGGAGGGTGGCACAATGCAGTGCGTCCGATAACACGTACTGCTCGCCCATGTCTTCGCAACTTGACGAGGTTCCTTGATGCTGTTTCGTTCGCTCCTGGCTGGCCTCGCGCTGGCGGCTGTCGCCCACGTTTCGGAGGCCGGCCCGTTTCGCCGCCACGCCCGGCCGGTCTATCAGCCGGTGTCGCCGGCGACTGTCGGTATGACCGCCTCTGGCCAGCCCCAACCCGGGGTCATCCCCGCCGAGTTCACGGGTGGAAGCGTTCCCGTCGATCAGGCCGCCGCTACCGGGACAGGCGTGTCCGGCGCCGGACAACCCCAGTTCAACGGGCAGGCCGGCGACGGGCTGGACGAGGTGAACGCGCAGCGGGCCGCCCGCGGCCTGCGGCCGTTCATCCGGGATGAGGGGCTGACCCAGGCCGCACGGGCGTGCGCCCAGTTCCGGGCGGCCCACGGAATGTTCGGCCACACCACGAACGACTTCGCGTTCGTGCCGGCCGGATCGTTCGCCAGCGCCGCCGGGTGTGCGGCGTACCCGGCCGGGTACGGGTGGATGAGCTGCTGCGTGTACGAGAACGTCACCAGCGCCGGCGCGGCCTGGGTGACCGGCCGGGACGGCAAGCGCTACATGCACCTGTTCGTCCGGTAACCTGATTTCGGCCGAAGCGACCCGGCCCGATGACAGGAGGCTGTCCGTCGGGCCGGGTCGTTGCCGAACTGCCGACTCTTACCATCTGCGGGTCGGCATCTACACATCAGACAGGACAGCGCCGCATGTCACGTCCGACGTGGCAGGCGGCTATCGGCCGGCCGGCGGTACGACCTCGACCAGCCCGACATCGATGTACTGCCCGCCGCCGGCGTTCTTCGCCCGGACGGCGACGAGGTTCGTCCCGGCGGTCAGGGCGGCCCTGGCGGCGGCCGAGATCGGCACCTCGACGTAGTCGGTCGTGTACCCAGACAGGGTGGCGGCCGGCACACCGTTAATGAACACCTCCCCGTCCTCGTCGCAGTGGAACCGCAGCATCACCTCGCCGGCCGGCACCGCGGTCAGCTTCACCTCCCGCCGCAGCCAGACCTGCTTGCCCGTCCACTCGGTGCCGATCACGGCGGCCGGCGTCCCCTTGCTGCCGAACCCGCCGGGGCCGGCCTTCCACATGGCGTCGTCGAACTTCGGCTTCTCCCAGCCGTCGGCCGGGGCTTCCAGTGTGTACTTCCAGGTCTGCGGTGTCTTCTCCGAGGTCGGAACCAGCTCCTTCACCGTCGGGGCCGGGCCGAACAGCGCCTTGTGCCACCCGGCGGTCTCGACCGGGTCGAGCTTGAGCACCTCCCGGTCGTAGGTCAGCAGGCCGTTCACCTCCACCTCGACGTCCGTGGTCTGGGTGTACACGGCGGCGGACAGCCCGTTGCCGATCAGCGGGTGCAGCCGGGCCATCAGCCGGTGGTAGTTGTCCCGCAACTGGTCGGTCGTCTTGTACGTCCGGTAGCCCCAGTTCCCCTGGTCCTTCCACAAGTGGCCCTTGACCGGCAACCCCAGCCCGCCGAACTCGCCGAGCACGCTCACCCGGTCCGGCAGGACCGGGAACATGTTCGGCCCGGGGTAGGCGTGCATGTCTTTCATGTCCCCGTACCCGCGGTCGGTCCACCCGCTCGGGCCGTTCACCAGCCGGGACGGGTCGTACCCCTTCACCCACTTGAGGACTTCGTTGGTGTCGTGCTGGCCCCACCCTTCGTTGAACGGCACCCAGACGACGATGCACGGGAACCCCCGCAGGTGGTCGATCATCGCCTTCAGCTCGGCCCGGAACTGCTTGGCGTCCTCGGGCTTGAACTTGGCGTCCTCCTTGGCGTTCGGCATGACGTGCTGGCTGCCGTTCTCCCCGCCCTTGTTGTTGCCGATCATCCCGCTCGGCATGTCCTGCCAGACCAGCATGCCGAGGGTGTCGCAGTGGTAGTAGAACCGGGCCGGCTCCACCTTGATGTGCTTGCGGAGCATGTTCATGCCCAGCTTCTTGAGCACCTCGACGTCGTACTTCAGGGCGGCGTCGGACGGCGGGGTGAGCAGCCCGTCCGGCCACCACCCCTGGTCCAGCGGCCCGAGCTGGAACAGCGGCTGGTTGTTCAGCATCAGCCGCATGACGCCCTGCTCGTCCTTGGCGGCGCTGATCTTCCGCATGGCGAAGTAGGTGCCGACGGCGTCCGTGTACCCGACGTTGGCCGGGTGGCGGCGGGCGTCCACGGTGACGTAGTGGAGGACCGGCGAGTCCGGGGACCACAGCCGGACGTCGGCCGGTTTGAACCGGAACGGCTTGCCGGCCTGGCCGCGGGCCAGCTCGGCGCCCATGCGGTGGCCGCTGTTCGGCACCACCGGCCCGGCCGCTACGAACACCCCGTCCACCGGGCCGTCCGTCTCCACCAGGCACTCGACCTCGCCCCGATCGATGTCCGGGGTGAACCGCACGCTCTTGATGTACCCGGGGTAGACTGGTTCCAGCCACACCGTCTGCCAGATGCCGGTGACGGGGGTGTACCAGATGCCGCCCGGCTTGCTGACCTGCTTGCCCCGCGGCTGGCTCCCCTCGTCGGTCGGATCCCACACGCGGACGATCAGCTCCCCCTGCCCGTTCTTGAGGGCGTCGGCGATGTCGTAGGTGAACGGGTCGGACCCGCCCTTGTGGGTGCCGAGTTCCTTGCCGTTCACCCAGACGGTCGATTCCCAGTCCACCGCCCCGAAGTGGAGCAGCAGCCGCTGCGTGGTCCAGGCGTCCGGGACGTTGATCGTGGTCCGATACCACAGGTTCTTGTCCGCCCCGACCATTTTGCCGACCCCGGACAGGGCTGACTCGACGCAGAACGGGACGAGGATTTTGCCGTCCCACTTGTCCGGCTTGGCGTCCCCCTTCGGGGTGATGGCGTAGTCCCACAGGCCGTTCAGGTTCTGCCAGTCCCGGCGGACCATCTGCGGTCGCGGGTATTCCGCCCACGGCTGTTGGTCGGCGGTGATCTGCTTGCCCCAGCGGGTCATGAGCGGGGCCGGGGCCGGCTTCCAATCGGCCCCCGACACCACCGCCGGGGCGAGCAGCAAGGCGAGCAAGGGGTAACGGACCATGACATCCCCCGGGAGAACGGGACGGGTCGGATTTTGTTAAGGGAGTTTACAAACAACGTGGGCAGCCGTCAGCGGATTAAGCTCCGTAGGGCGGTGCCGACGCTTTGGGGAGGCCCGCCGGCCCGGGCGGGGAGTCGTTGCCGTTCGCGGCGGGCCTCCCAAAGCGTCGGCACCGCCCTACGGGATTACCGCTCGAACGCCAGCACCTCGGTCACACCACTGCGAGTCTTGCCGGCATGGGTGAACACCACTCGCACCTTGGTCGCCGTCACCGGCACGAACCGCACCTCGTTGAACCGCCCGCCGGCCGGCTTCTCGGGCGTGTACACCGGATTCGCCACATCCGCCCAGCGGTTGTCGGTCCAGACCTGCACCACGTACCCGGTCGGCGGCCGGACCCCGCCGCGGTCGTCGTAGATGCCCAACTCCAGCCGGCCGACCGTCACCGGCTTGCCGAAGTCGACAGCCAGCCAGTCCTGTTCGTTCGGTGAGCCGTAGCTCGTCCACCGGTTGGTCGGCTCGGGCCGGAAGTTGATCACCCCGTCGATCGCCCGCTCGGCCCGGTCGCGGGGGAAGGTGTACGACGCGGTCGCCTTCGGGAAGCCCTGCCCGGTCGGGTTGTGGGCCAGGTTGCCGGCCGGCATCGGGGCCGGGCTTACGGGCAGCGACCCCGACCCCCACGCCTCGAACTCGGTCAGCCCCGACCGGCTGCCGTCGCGGTGCGTCAGCACCGCCCGCAGCGCCGTCGTCTTCAACTCCGGGAAGGTGACGACGTTCGCCCGTCGGCCGGTCGGCGTTGTCGGGCGCCTCTGCTGACCGGGGACCGGTTTCCAGGCGTCGCCGTCGCGGTACTCCAACTCGAATTTGGCCGGCGTTCGGACCGGCCCGTCGGCGTCGTCCAGGAAGTACAGTTTCACCTCGGACACCGGCCGTGGCACGCCGAACTCGACCCCGCACCAGTCGGTCGCTGCAGAGGAGCCGTCGCTCGTCCAGCGGTTCGGCGGGTCGCGGTGATACCAGTAGTTGCCGTCCACCACCGGTTGCGGGTTGCCGACCGAGGCGACCGGCTTCGGGTAGTATCCGCCGTCGTTGTTCACCGCGTAGTTCAGCAGACGGGCCGCGGGTTCGACGGGCATGGCCGGTGGCAGCGGGGCGGACAGCTTGCCCAGCGTCGGCGACGAGGCGATCACCTTGCCGTCGGCCAGCAGGTGCAGCCCGGCCCCCTTGCCGTACTGAGTGCCGTCCTTGTCCCACAGGATGCTCACCCGCCGGCCGCGGTACGGCACGTCATCGACGGCGAAGTACGGCCAGTCCGCCGGGGCGAGCGGG
>JAXMAZ010000043.1:0-40902 GCA_046350115.1 Gemmataceae bacterium | reverse complement strand
GACGGGACGGTGTTCGTGTGGGAGGCGGACCGCGACCCGGCCGCCGCCCGCCGGCAGGCCGCGGCCGACGCCGCCCGCTACCTGTTTCACCTGCGGACGGCGACCGAGGCGGCCGGCGACGCCCGCCAGGCGACCGCCGCCCGGTTCCACCTCGACCGGCTCCGCGACCGGCCCGCGCCGACGCCCGCCCTCCGCCAGGAATACGACGCCTTGCTCCGGAGCTTGGCCGGCCGCGGCGAGTAGTCCGCCGTGACTGGCCGGCGGGGCGTCCCGTTGGTCGGTTGGACTCTTCGGGCACAGGGCGAGCGGGGGGCGTCAGCCCCCTGTTGGAGCGCGCTGTGGGGCGCTCCAACAGGGGGCTGACGCCCCCCGCTCGCCTTCCGCCCAGGGATTTCGACCGAGCGGCGACGAGTGCCACCGTCCTGCGGCTGCGGCCGGTCCGGCTGGACCACTAGCCCCCGACTCGCGGCCGGTTAGGATGACGGGGCCGTTCGCCGGTGCTCCGGCCCAAAGCTCCCAGGCGTCGCGCCATGTCGATCGCGCCCGATCCGTCCACCCGGTTCCTCGACGACCCGCCCGACTGGTGGGCGTCCCCGGCCCGGGCGGCCGGCGCCTACCTGGCCGTCAGCCTCGCCTGGATCCTGCTCTCCGACCGCGTGATCGTGTGGGCCGGCCTCGACCCCGCCGCGGCCGGCTGGGTTCAGTCCGCCAAGGGGATGGGGTTCGTCGGGCTGACGGCCGCGGTCGTGTACTGGCTGGTCGCCCGGAAGGTGCGGGAGGCGGCCCGCCACCGGGACCGGCTGCGGACGGTCGTGGCCGCCATGTCCGACGGGCTGGTGGTGGCCGACCGGGCCGGCACCATGATCGTCACCAACCCGGCCGCCGAGCGGATCTTCGGCTCGGCCGACGGCGACGGCCGGCCGCTGGCCGGGTACGTCGGGACGTACGCCCTGGCCCCCCCGGGCGGCCCCCCGCTGGGGTACGACGACTGGCCGCTCAACCGGGTGCTCCGCGGGGACCGGGTGGCCGACCTGGAGCTGGTCGTCCGCCGGTCGGACACCGGCCGGGAGGTGGACGTCCTGTTCAACGGGGTGCCGGTCCGCGGGCCGGACGGGCGGGTCGAGCTGGCCGTCGTCACCATGCACGACATGACCGACCGGCGGCGGCTGGAGGACCAGTTGCGGCAGGCCCAGAAGATGGAGGCGGTCGGCCGGCTGGCCGGCGGCATCGCCCACGACTTCAACAACCTGCTGACCGTCATCCTCGGGTTCAGCGACACCCTGCTGGCCGAGAACGACCTGCCGGCCGCTGTCCGCCCCCGGGTGGAGGAGATCCGCCGGGCCGGGGAACGGGCGTCCGGGCTGACCCGCCAACTGCTGGCGTTCAGCCGGCGGGAGGTGGTGGCCCCGCGGCTGGTCAGCGTGGACGCGGTGGTCCGCGGGGTGGAGGGGATGCTCCGCCGGGTGATCGGCGAGGACATCCGGGTGGAGACGGCCCTCGGGGCCGGGCCGGCGGCGGTGTGGGCCGACCCCGGCCGGCTGGAGCAGGTGCTGATGAACCTGGCGGTGAACGCCCGGGACGCCATGCCGGCCGGCGGCCGGCTGACCATCGAGACCGGCCCGGTCGAGGTCCGGCCGGGCGACCCGCCGCCGGCCGGGCTGCGGCCCGGCGAGTACGTCCGGCTGGCGGTCACCGACACCGGCGTCGGGATGCCGCCGGAGGTGGCCGCCCGGGCGTTCGAGCCGTTCTTCTCCACCAAGGAGCCGGGCCGGGGGACCGGGCTGGGGCTGGCGGTGGTGCACGGGGTGGCCACCCAGGCCGGCGGGGCGGCGGCGGTGGCCAGCGCGCCGGGGCGGGGGACGACGGTCACGGTGTACCTGCCGCGGGCGGCCGGCCCGGCCCCCCAGCCGGACCAGCCGGGCCGGAAGGCGGCCGCCCCGCGGGGGACCGAGACCGTCCTGCTGGTCGAGGACGAGCCGGGGGTGCGGGCCTTGGCCGGCCAGGCCCTCCGGGCCGCCGGGTACACGGTGCTGGAGGCGGCCGACGGGGCAGCGGCGGTCCGGGCGGCCCACGGCCACCCCGGGCCGATCCACCTGCTGGTGACGGACGTGGTCATGCCCGGGGAGAACGGCCGGGCGGTGGCCGACCGGCTCCGTCAGTCCCGGCCCGGCCTGCGGGTGCTGTACGTGAGCGGGTACACGGACGACACGGTCGTCCACCACGGCGTCCAGCAGGCCGGGGTCGAGTTCCTTCAGAAGCCGTTCACCCCGTCCGTCCTGGCCCAGCGGGTGCGGGCGGTGCTCGACAAGGCGTGACCACCCGGCGGCCGGACGAAAAGGGCGGTCCCGGTCGTTCCTTCTGTCCCCTGGCCCCAGATTTGCCGTGTCCGGAGTATTCCGGACTTCGCCGTCCGCCCTCGGCAAGTCTGTAGGCCTCTGTGGCCATACGACGGGAGTGGGGCTTGAGCGCGGTCACGGTCTCAGGCCGCAGCCGAGACCCGGCGCGCACTTCTGTGCGGGCGGTTGTACGCCTCCCGGCTGATATCCGGGTGTGGTCCGGGGTGGGGGAATGACGATGACGGAAACTCGCCGGGTCCGGGTGCTGGTGGCGGACGACAACCGGGACACCGCCGAATCCCTGGCCCTGCTCCTGCAGGTACTCGGGTTCGACACCCGGGCCGCCCACGACGGCGAGCAGGCGTGGGGGGCGGCCCTGACCTTCCGCCCGGACGCCTGCGTGCTGGACATCCACATGCCGCACGCCGACGGGTGCGAGGTGGCCCGGCGGGTGCGGCGGGCGTTCGGCCGGCGGGTGCTGCTGGTGGCCGTCACCGGGGTGGCCGGCGGGCCGCACGACGACCGCATGGCCGCGGCCGGGTTCGACGTCCGGTTCGTCAAGCCGGCCGACCCGACCGCCGTCGCCCGGCTGTTGGCCCAGGCGGAGGAGCGGCGGGCGGCCCCGCAGCACGCGGCCAACTGCTCGGCATGACCGCCGAGCAGTTGGCCGAGTCCGTCGTCGCCCTCGACCCGACCGGGCGGCGGTGCGGGTCAGCGGTCGGCGGCCGACAGCCGTTCCAGCACCGGCTGATACCGCTTGGCCACCGAGTACCGCTCGACCGCCGCCAGCGCGTCCCGGGCGCCGGGCAGGTACAGCAGCAGGGTGCGGGCCAGGGTGAGCCGGGCGTGACGCGGGCCGTCGACGACCAGGACGGCGGCGGGCGGGCAGGCCAGAGCGAGGAGGGTGAGCACGGACGGGCCTCCGGCGGGTGAGTTAGCCGGACGATAGCACACGGGCGATGAAGAGTTCCTTACAGCCAGTTCGCTCTCACCCCGCACCCATTTTTTAACAAACCTGATCACAACAGCGGGCTCCACAGCCGGGCCATGTTCTCGGCCGCCCGCCGCCACCCCGGGCGGGCCGCCCATGCGGCCGCGGTCAGCCGGTCCGACCCGGCCACGTATCCCGCCGCCCGGGCCGCCGCCGCCCGGACCGACTCCGGGTCGTACAGGAGCAGGTTGACCTCGGCGTTCAGTTGGAACGACCGGATGTCGGCGTTGCACGACCCGACCGTACACACCCGGCCGTCGGCCACCCCCAGCTTGGTGTGCAGGAACCGGCCGCGGTAGTGGTACAGCTCCACCCCGCTGCCGAGCATCTGGGCGTAGTAGGACTCCTGACAGAGCCGAACGAACGGCTGGTCGACGGTCCCCGCCACCACCACCCGGACCTCCACCCCGCGGTGGGTGGCCGTCTCGAACGCCTGGAGCAGCGGGTCGTCCGGCACCAGGTACGGGGTGACGACCGTCACCCGCCGGCGGGCCTGGTGGATGACGTCCACCAGCACCCGCTGGAAGTTCTGCACCGGGTACTCCGGGCCGCTCGGCAGCACCTGCCCGACCGCCTCGCCGGCCGCATCGGGCAGCGGGAAGTGGGCCGGGTCGGCCAGCAGCTCGCCGGCCTCCAGCCACCAGTCGGAGGCGAACACCAACTGGAGCTGCGGGACCGCCGGGCCGACCACCCGGGCGGTCAGGTCTTCGTACTCCAGCCCGGGGATGAAGAACCGGTCCACCAGGTTGTGCGACCCGACGTACCCGACCCGGCCGTCGATCACGGCCAGCTTGCGGTGGTTCCGCAGGTCGAACCGGGTGGCGTACCGGGAGAGCAACCTCAACGGCAAGGCGGCCCGGACCGCTACGCCAGTCCCGGCCAGCCGCTCCCGCAGGCCGGCGGCGAACCGCCGCGACCCCTGCCAGTCGTACACCAGCCGGCACTGCACGCCCCGGCCGGCGGCCCGGGCCAGGGCGGCCATCACCGGCTCGGTCGCCCGGTCGGCGGCGGCGATGTAGTACAGCAGGTGGGCGTGGTGCTCGGCCCGGTCGATGTCGGCCGCCAGCCGGTCGAAGACGGCGGCCGTGTCGACAATCAGTTCGACCCGGTTGCCGCCCACCGGGTGGAACCGGCCGAGCCGCCGGGACAGCCGGGCGACCCCGGCCATCGGCCCGCGGACGTCCACCCGGGTGTCGCCGGCCGCCGCGTCGGCCCTGGCCCGCAGCGGGTCCGTCTCCCGGTCGAACGCGGCCAACTGCCGCCGCCGCCACTTGGGCATCCGCGGGGTGCCGATCAGCAGGTACAGGGCCAGCCCGGGCCACGGCACCAGGAAGACGAGGAGCAGCCAGGCGGCGGCCGTGCCCGGCGGCCGGCGGACCGGGACGACGACCAGCATGGCCAGCCGGACCGCCCACTCGGCCAGCCACAGCGCCCACCCGGCCGACGGCTGCGGCAACCCCGCGGGTGGTGCGGCCTCCCCGGGCGGCGGGTACACCCAGTCCCACTGCGGGCTACCGGTCAGCGGCCACAGGACGGCGAAGTGGTGCAGCAGGTCGGACGACACCAGGGCCAGCCCGACCACCAGCAGCCCGCGGCGGACGGCGGCCGGGCGGACCAGCGGGGCGACCAGCAGCAGCACCGCCCCGACGTACCCGTGGTGGATCCGCAGCCCGAACGTCAGCCCGGCCAGGAACCCAGTGTCCTGGGTGGACCGCAGGCCGAACCCGAATCGGGCGACGGCCGTCACCGCTTCGAGCACCACGCCGAGCGCGAGGCCGGCGATGAGCACTTGGCGGGTAGAGTGCTTCGGTTGCACGGGCGGCGGGGAGGCGGTCATTCGCTCTGGTCTAGCCGCACGCCGCCCGAACGGCCTGCCACAAGCCGGCTCGAAGAAAACCGGTGGTGGCGACCGCGTTCTCAGGTGTGGGTAGATGGACCGCACAAACCTGCCGCGTCAGGATGCTATATCGTCTGCCAGTGTGGACCTGGCCGTTAACCTAAAGATCAGCGGTTCGAGTCTTTCCGCTCGCCTGATCCGCCGATTGTCAGTGCCGCCACATTCCGCTCTCGTCGGAAGGCGGATTAAATCCGCTACCGCAGCCCGGGCGGCGCCTCGATTGCGACTCGCGACAGACTTCGGGGGGCGTATCGGACGCCGGCTGTACCGCTGTCTACCCCCGAGCCACTTCACATGTAGGAGGCATCTGATGCGACGGTTCGTTCTCGTGGCCCTGACCACGGCCGGAGTGCTGGCGATGGCCACGGACGCCCAGGCGTTCGGTCGGCGGAAGAAGAAGGGGTGCTCGGGCGGGACGGCCTACGCCGCCCCGGTGTACGCGGCCCCGGCCGGCGGCGGGTGCTGTGGCGGTGGGTATGCGGCGGTGCCCGGCTACGGGTACGGCAGCTACGCGGCCGGCTCGGTGGTCGGCGGCCCGATGTACGCGACGATGCCGGCCACCACCTCCCAGCCGATGGTCATGCCGGCCGGGGCGTACACGACCGGGGCGCCCGGCCAGGTGGTGCCGGCCGGGTATCCGGCGACCCGGCTACTACCCGACCCCCGGGTCCGTGTACCCGGCCGGCGGGGCCGTGTACCCCGGCGGTGCGGCCCCGGCCGGCGTGTACATCCCGCCCACCCCGATGCCGAGCGGGACGATCCCCGGCACGGGGGCGTGAGCGGCATCCCCGGGACCGGCACCAACCGCTGACGGCCGGTTCGAGTGACAGACGAGCGACGGCCCCGGGGCGAAGTCCCGGGGCCGTGCTACGTTCGGCCCCTCCCGGCGGGCGGCCGGGTCGGGTACGATGCCGGCTCGCCCCTTTCCCTGCCCGGACCGCACCCATGCCCCGCCTCCGCTCGGCCCTCGCGCTTCTCCTCCTGCCGGCCGTCGCCGCGGCCGCCGACCCGCCGGTGTTCGACCTGTGGCCCGGGGCCGTCCCAGGCGAGAAGGGGAACGTCGGGCCGGAGCAGTTCGCCCCGGACAAGCCGAACGAGAAGCCGCCGATGAAGCGGCTGACCAACGTCACCACGCCGACGCTGACCGTCTACCGGCCGGCGGCGGACAAAGACACCGGTGCCGCCATCATCATCGCCCCGGGCGGCGGGTACAACATCCTGGCGTGGGAGCACGAGGGGACGATGGTGGCCGAGTGGCTGCAAAAGCTGGGCGTGACCGGGGTGCTGCTCAAGTACCGGGTGCCGCGGCGGCCGGACGCCCCGAAGGACGCCCCGCCGGTGGCCGCCTTGCAGGACGCCCAGCGGGCGATCAGCCTGACCCGCAGCAAGGCGGCCGAGTGGGGCATCGACCCGCACCGCATCGGCATGCTCGGGTTCTCCGCCGGCGGGCACCTGACGGCGTGGGCGGCGACCAACTCGGACAAGAGATCGTACCCGACCGTGGACGCCGCGGATTCCGTGAGCTGCTGGCCGGACTTCGCCGTGCTGATCTACCCCGGCGGGATGATCGACCGGACGGCCAAGGACAAACTGGCCCCGGAGATCCGCGTGTCGAAGGACACCCCGCCGTGCTTCCTGGCGGTGGCGGTCAACGACGCCGGCCCGCTGGACAGCAGCGTGAAGATGTTGCAGGCGCTCAAGCAGGCCGGGGTGTCGGCCGAGTTGCACGTATACTCGTCCGGCGGGCACGGGTTCGGGATGCGGCCGGCGGACAAGCCGTTCGCCGCCTGGCCGCAGCGGTGCGCCGACTGGCTGAAGGCGGAAGGCTACCTGACCAGACCGGCGAAGTGACCGACCCTGGTGATGGTTAGGGCGGTTGCTGGTGGCAGTCCGGGCCGCCACGGAGGGCGGCCCCTACACGCGCGGCATCACCGCCCGGGGTAGGGGCCGCCCTCCGTGGCGGCCCGCGACCCGCAACCGCTGCCTGCACGAGCAACGGCCGCGACATCACCCGGGTAGAGCTGGCGGCCACTCCTCCTGTGACCGCCACCCCGCCGGCGCCGGCGGCCATCAGCCGGGCGGCGTAGGCGGCCACCGGGCAACCGCCTCGGTGGCTGGCACCCCGCGGGGGTGGATGTTCGCCACCAGGTTGCGGTCGGCGTCGGTCTGCCCCGGCCGCGGCCGGTAGGCCGGTACGCGGACAGACTCTCGGCCGTCGCCAGCCCCGGCCGCTCGCCGATCAGCAGCACCACCACCGCCGGCGACAGCAACTCGCCGATGTCGTTCAGCACCCCGACCCGGCAGTACCGCACGACCACCGGCCGGCCGAACCGCCACCCGTGGGCTTCGGCCTCTTGCGCCAGCCCGTCGAGCAGCGCCGGCGCCTGGGCGGCGACGGCCGTTGCGGACAGTCCGTCGCCGATGGCGATTTGCAGATCAGCCCCCGGCGGATACCCCGCGAGCAGCCGTTGCCGCGATTCGCGGTCCAGGCGGCGGCCGAGGTCGGGCCGCAGCAGGTACTCGGCCTTCGACTGCGCTTGTGTGTGCATCCAGGCCAGTCGGAAGCGGTCGATCCGCTCCGGGCCGAACGCCGCGTGCAAATCCAGCTCGGCGTGGACGGCGTCCCGGGCGGCGGCGTGGTCCTCGCGGAGCTTCAGCCAGGTGCCGGTGCGGTAGCCGGGGCCGGCCCGCCCGACCAGCAGCCGGGCCGGGGTGCGGGCCAGCGCCGTCCGCACCACCTCCGGCACATCCGCTCCGCCGGCCGGTGTCAGCCCGGTGTCACTCACCCTGCTCCTCCACAACCGTGATGCGGTCGGTGACTTTGCTCCCCCTCTCCGCTTCGGGGAGGGGGCCGGGGGGGGGGTCGGACAGCTCACCCCGTCGCCGGGACTCCGAAGTCCCCGAACCGGGTCCGAGGTTTGACCCCCCGGCCCTCCCGAAGCGGGCGGCGCCGGGCGACCGGTTAACGGTCCCCCTCCCCGACCGCCGCTTCGGCCGCCCGGATCGCCTCCCGCTGTTGCAGGGACAGCACCCCGTGCGGCGGGCCGGGGAAGGTCCGTCGGGCGAAGGCGAACCAGCCGACGGCCAGCGCCGCCGCCAGCCCGCCGACCACGACAGCGGCCCGCTCGTTCGGCGGCTGCATCCCGATCACGATCAGCCCGGCGCACGCGAGCACGCTGACCGCGGCCAGCGGCCGATACCACACCCCGAGTCGCCACGGGCCGAACTCCGTCCACCACCGCTTGTAGGCGAGCAGCCCGATGGCGGTCGGCAGCACGTAGGACACGTACAGGAAGATGACGCACACGGCCGCGATGGTGGGGTAGGCCGGGGTGTACGCCGTGAACCCGACGGCCGCGACGGACACCGCCCAGATGGCGACGGCCGGGGTGCGGAACCGGGGCGAGACGTGCCGCACCGCCTGCGAGAACGGCAACCCGCCGTCCCGGGCGAAGGCGAACGCCATCCGCGACGCCGACGTGACGGTGGCCAGCCCGCACAGGTACTGGGCCACCACCGCCCCGCCGCCCAGGGCCAGGGCCAGCGACCGCGGCACCGCCCCGAACAGGGTGGTGAAGAAGGCGTTTTCTCCAGCCTCGGCGGCGGCTTGCGGGTCCGGCATCGCCAGCACCACCGCACACAGCATCACCCAGCCGAACACCCCGGACACCAGCACCGACCGGACGATCCCGCGGGGCACCGCCGCCGCCGCCCCGACCGTCTCCTCGGCCGCGTGGGCGGAGGCGTCGAACCCGGTGACGGTGTACGCCGGCAGCAGCAGCCCCAGACAGAACAGCCAGGCGACGGACTCGGTCCGCGGCCACACCCGGGCGTCCCCGGCCGGCAGCCCGCTGTAATTGGTGAACGTCACCAGCCGGCCGAAGTCCCAGGCTTCAGCGCACGCCAGCAGGGTGAGGGTGAGGGTGGCCGACACGCCGAGGATCCACCACCCGCTGAAGTCGGTCAGCCAGCGGACGACGTTGATGCCCAGGTGGTTCAGCCCGGCCTGCGACGCGGTGATGAGGGCGACGACGACGAACTGCACGAGCGGGTCGCCGGTGTCGAACCCGAACGCCCCGCCGGCGAACTTGTACGTGCCGACGTTGATGGCGGCCAGCACCGTGACCAGCCCGGCCAGGTTGAACCAGGCGGTCGCCCATCCCCACCCGCGGCCGCCGAGGATGGCCGCCCAGTGGTACAGCCCGCCGGCCGTCGGGAACGCGCTGGCCACCTGCCCCATCGTCGCCGCCACCGCCAGGGACAGCAGACACATCACCGGCCAGCCGATGCCGACCGAGGCGCCGCCGGCGGCACAGAAGCCGATGTGGAACGAGGTCAGCCCGCCGGCCAGGACGCAGATGATGGACAGCGACAGGGCGAAGTTGGAGAACCCGCCCAGCCCGCGGGCCAGCTCCTGGGCGTACCCGAGCCGGTGCAGGGTCCGCACGTCGTCGGCGACGGTCTTCTGCTCTTCGGGCGACGGGTGGGACATGCGGCCTCGGGTGTAGGTCGAGTTCTGTGTAGGGTGCGTGGAGGCTCTGCGTAACGCACCGACCAAGCAACGACCGTCGCCGCGCACGGCGACTGCCACGGGGGGAGGGCGAGGCTCGTGCCGAGCCGGGTGGCTCACCGGTCGGGGCCATTCGTCCATTGGCTGAGCCGTCAACTGGGGTGACGCCCGGCTCGGCACGAGCCTCGCCCTCCCCCCGGTGGTTGCCACCGCTAGCCCGAAGGGAGCCTCTTGACCGGCGGGAGTCTCGGCGGTGCGTTTCGCAAAGCCTCAACGCACCCTACGAAAGCACGCCCGCCAGCCCGCCGAGCAGCGCCCGGCCGGGCCGCCGGGGCCAGCTTGGCGTTGCGGAACACGCCCCGCTCCTCCAGCCACCCGGCGAACTCCGGGGCCGGGGACAACTTGAGCAGGCTCCGCACCATCGCCGCGTCGTGGTAGCTGGTGTGGACTGGTAGTTCAGCATCACGTCGTCGGCCGCACGGCACCCCATGACGAAGTTCACCCCGGCTGCGGCCAGCAGCACCAGCAGGTTGTCGGCCGAGTTCTTGGTCGGCGTCGGCGTGGTTGGTGTAGCACACGTCCACCCCCATCGGCAGGCCGAGCAGCTTGCCGACGAAGTGGTCTTCGAGGCCGGCCCGGACGATCTGCCGCTCGTCCGCCAGGTACTCCGGGCCGATGAACCCGACCACGCTGTTCACCAGGAACGGGTCGAACGCCCGGGCCACCGCCTGCGCCCGGGCCTCCAAGGTGAGCTGGTCGATCCCGTGGTGGGCGTCCGCCGACAGGGCGCTCCCCTGACCCGTCTCGAAGTACGTCACCTGCTCGCCGACCCAGGCCACGTCCCGCGCCCGCCGGGCGGCCAGCACCCGCTCACGGCCCTCCTTCAACAGCGACAGCGTGACGCCGAAGCTGCGGTTGGCCGCCTGCGTCCCGGCGACCGACTGGAACAAGAGATCGACCGGCGCCCCATCGTCCAGGGCGGCGAGCTGGGTCGTGGCATGGGCCAGGCAGCAGTGTTGCGTCGGGACGCCGAGGCCGGCGATGAGCCGGTCCAGCCCGTGCAGGACGTTCGCCACCGGGCCGACCGCGTCGGCCGCCGGGTTCACCCCGAGGACCGCGTCCCCGCAGCCGAACAGCAGCCCGTCGACGGCGCTTACCAGGATGCCGGCGAGGTCGTCGGCCGGGTGGTTCGGCTGGACCCGCACCCCGAGCACGCCCGGCCCGCCCATCGTATTCCGGCAGCGGGTGACGACCCGGGTCTTCGCCGCGACGTAGGCCAGCTCCTTGTTCCCCATCAGCTTGGCCACGGCCGCCGCCACCTCCGGGGTGACGCCGGGGCGGAGCCGGGCGAGTATGTCGCCGGTGGTGGCGTCGTCCAGCAGGAACTCGCGGAACTCGCCGACAGTCAGCGTGCGGACCGGGGCGAACGCGGCCGGGTCGTGGGTGTCGCAGACGAGCCGGGACACGTCGTCCGCGTCCGGGTCGAGGACCGGGTTGGCGACCAGCTCGGCGAGCGGCACGTCGGCGAGGGCGAACTTGGCGGCGACTCGCTCCCGCTCGGACCCGGCGGCGATCCCGGCGAGGGCGTCCCCGGCCTTCGGCTCGTTCGCCCGGGCCAGCACGGCCCGCAGGTCGGGGAAGGTGAACCGCTCGCCGCGGACGGTGTGGGTGTACGGCATGATGCGGCCGGCGGGTGGGTGAGCGGGAGGAGTGTAACCGATGCGGGCCGGCGGCGGAAGGAGGCGTCGACCCTCTTGCTCCCCCTCCCTGCGTCGGGGGGGGGGTGGGGGGGTGGGGTGGGAACCGCCACCCGGCCTTGGGGTCTCGCCGACACTTGGAACTCACCGAGTCGGGCGGCTGGTTTGACCCCACCCCCTACCCCCCCCCCGAAGCAGGGAGGGGGAGTAAAGCCGGCCGCAGGAACGGGGAGTGGTGTTGCACGGTCCGAGTGGTATAACCGGAGCCAGCCTCTCCCCGCTCCGGAGCCGTCATGCGTCGTGCCGCTTTCTCCGCCCTTGCCCTCGGTCTGTTCGCCGCGTCCGCCGTCGCCGACCCGCCCCGGCTGAAGGTGAGCGACAACAAGCGGTTCCTGGTCACCGCCGACGGGCAGCCGTTCTTCTGGCTGGCCGACACCGGCTGGGAGCTGTTCCACCGGCTCACCCGGGAGGACGCCGACCGCTACCTCGACACCCGGGCCAAGCAGGGGTTCACCGTCATCCAGGCGGTCGCCATCGCCGAGTTCGACGGGCACACCGTCCCGAACCCCTACGGCCACCTGCCGCTCACCGACCTCGACCCGACCCGACCCGCCGTGACGGACGGCCCGAGCAACGACTACTGGGACCACGTCGATTACATCGTCAACGCGGCCAACAAGCGGGGGCTGACGGTCGGCTTCCTGCCCACCTGGGGGCGGTACTGGCACGACAAGGGCAAGGGCCAAGAGCCGTTCTTCACCCGCCGGAACGCCGAGGTGTACGGCGAGTGGCTCGGCAAGCGGTACAAGGACAAGGGGATCGTCTGGGTTCTCGGCGGCGACCGGTCGGTGGACACGGACGAGCAGAAGGAGATCATCCGGGCGATGGCCCGGGGGCTGAAAAAGGGGGACGGCGGCAATCACCTGATGACCTTCCACCCGCCGGGCGGGCAGGGATCGTCGAAGTGGTTCCACGCCGACGAGTGGCTCGACTTCAACATGCGGCAGAACGGCCACGCCATCGACTTCACCGGCCGGTACGACCAGACCAAGGCCGACTACGACCGTACCCCGATCAAGCCGGTGATCGACGGGGAGCCGATCTACGAAGCGCACCCGGTCTCGTTCAACGCCAAGCAGCTCGGCCACTCGGTCGCCGCGGACGTGCGGCGGCCGCTGTACTGGGACTTGTTCAGCGGGGCGTGCGGGCACACCTACGGGCACCACACGATGTGGCAGTTCTGGACCCCGGACAAGGCGCCGGTGAACAACCCGTTGAACGTCTGGACCGAGGCCATCACCGACCCCGGGGCGACGCAGATGATCCACGGCCGGCGGCTGATCGAGAGCCGGCCGGTCCTGACCCGCGTCCCGGACGACTCGGTAATCGTCACCGACCGGGTGCCGACGGCGGTGCCCGGAGCCGGCACCCGGCGGTTCGTCGCTACCCGGGACTCGTCCGGCAGTTACGCGATGGTGTACGCCCCGGTCGGCCGGGCGTTCACCGTTCGGATGGACAAGGTGAGCGGGGGGTCGGCGAAGGCGTGGTGGTACGACCCCCGCACCGGCCAGGCGACGGCCGTCGGCGAGTTCCCGACGACCGGGGAGCGGAAGTTCGTCCCGCCGAACCCCGGCGAGTTGCAGGACTGGGTGCTGGTGCTGGACGACGCGACCAAGGGGTTCCCGCCGCCGGGACAGGTGAAGTGAGCGAGCCGCGGGGCCGCCGGTGGCGGCCCCGCTAACCGCCCGTTAGTAATCCCCGACCACCTCGCCGCCCGCCCGGGTGCCGAGCGCCCGCCACACCGCCTGCGGCACGCTGTTCGACACGAACCGCACGCTGCCGTCCATCAACAGCACGTTCACACCGTTCTCGTGGTAGCTCCGGCTGGTGACGGCCGCGTAGGTGTCCCCGACGCTCGACTCGGTCGCCAGCACCACGTCCACGTCGTACTCGGCCCCGTTACTGGTGTACGCCACCTTGGTGTTCGGGGTGAACACGGTGGTGAACCCGGTCTCGTGGACCTTGCCGTCCACCCACTCGACGTGGGTGAACGAGTTCGGGTTGAACGCCCCGAGGGACAGCCCGAGCAGCTCGGCCGGGGTGGTCGGCGGCGGGTAGTTGGCCGGGAAGGTGGTCGCGTTGCTGGCCCCGGGTAGCCGGTTGGTGAACGCCTTCACCTCGGCCGCCGCCAGGGTGTTGCTCAGCCCGTCGGCGAAGTCCCCGGGCCGGGCGGTCCGGTTCGGGCCGAACGCCCCGTCCCCGGTCCGCATCCCGTTCGCCTTGGCGGTCAGCACCGGCCAGGTGCCGGCGTTCAGCGCGTAGTTGAGCGGCCAGTGCTTGTTCCCGTAGGTCGGGTCGGTCCCCTGGCCGCGGTCGTTCACCTCGCTCGGGCACAGGAACGTGCCCACCCGCTTCGAGCTGATGCCGACCTGGGCGTTGTACCCGACGGTGAAGTCGATCCCGCGGAACAGGCTCTCCTGCTCGATCTGCGGCAGCAGCCGGGCCATCGCCGACCAGGCGTTGGTGGTCGTCACCCCGGCCCCGTTCCACACGTAGTTGCCGTTGGCCGGCAGCCCGTTGTTGGCGTCCATGTGGTTGTGTAGGGCCAGCCCGATCTGCTTCAGGTTGTTGGCACACTTGATCCGGGCCGCCGCCCCGCGGACCTTCTGGACGGCCGGCAGCAGCAGGCCGATCAGAATGGCAATGATCGCAATCACCACCAGCAGCTCGATCAGGGTGAACGCCGAACGGGACCGTCGCATCGAACCTCTCCTGGAATGGGACTCCGAGTTTGTCTGGAGCCAGGAGCCGCGACCGCAAGGGAGCGGCTTGAACTGGCAATAGCTCGTTGCCGTTTCAGCCGCTCCCTTGCGGTCGCGGCTCCTGTCATACCTCACTGGGTCATCGCCTGGTACATGGCCACGCCGAGGGCGGTGGCCGCGATTGCGCTCCAGAATCAGGGTGACGGTGCCGGCCGTCCGGGCGGCCTTCAGCTGCGCCACCACATGAACAGCCCGGACACCCCCCAGAAGCACAGCACCCCGGCCGTCGCGTCGACGAGTACCGCCCAGGCCCAGCGGGCGTTCGGCTCGCCGGGGTAGCCGTGGGCGGTGTGCAGCCGCAGCAGGAACCGGCGGGCGGTCATCTCCGGGGCGGCGACGGCGTCGGCCGGCTGGCCGCTGACGCCCCCGGTCATCGGGTTGTAAGTCGCGGTCCACGTCTTGCCGCCGGCGGTGACCGGGAAGGTCAGATCCGGGACCGAGGTGACGGTCACGTCGCCGGCCGGGAAGCCGGTCCGCTCCAGGACCGTCGGCACGGCCGCCTTCACCCGCTCGTGCAGGGGCTGATCCAGGAACAGGCCGTCGTCGGCCGGCCTCGTGTCCGCCGCCTGCTTCCGCCCCTTCCCCTGTGGGCTGCGGGGGGCCGGGCTGCCGACCGCGAACGGTGCCTTCTCGACCGGCGGCGGGGGAGGGGAGTCGGTCGCCATCCGGACGGTGCCGCCGCCGGTCTTCACGTCGAACAGCACGCTCACCGTCTTGCCGTCCGCCTTGACCGTGGCGAACGCGAACTCCCGGTTGTACCCGGCCCTGGTCGGGTCGGTCAGGATGAGCGGCTGGTCCGGCTTGAGCCGCTCGTTGAGCCGGGCCACGACGACGGCGGCCTGCTCGGCCGGGGCGGGCAGGTTTTCGAGCGGGGTGCCGGCGGTCGCCGACCGGCCGAACGTGGCCGTCGGCTGGTCGCTGAACGCGGTCGGGTGGTTGAACAGGAACGCCGTCACCCCGTACAGCACCGCACACGGCAACAGGAAGAGGCCGAGGTACAGGTGCGCCCGGCGGACGAGGTGCATCACCTGACGGCCCAATGACCGGCGGGTCTGGGAGTCAGCAGCCGGCTCGGCGACGGTGGACATTAGGCGAAGCTCGGGGGAGGGTGTAGGTCGGTGGCCCGCGGGCCGGCCTTTATGTAGGGCGGTGCCGAGTCTGCGAGGCCCGCCGGTGGGACTTCCTGCCACTGCCCGGACCGGCGGGCCTCGCAAAGCCTCGGCACCGCCCTACAAGACCGCTACCTCACGACCGCAAGTACCTCGACGGCGGCGACGTTCTCCCCGCCGCCGGCCCCGCCGACCAGGACCACGCGGCCCCCGCCGACCGGGACCAGCCGGTGGACCATCCGCCGCCGGATCGCCTGCCCGACCGGCTCCCAGCTCGTGCCGTCCGTCGTCAGTCGGAGGACCGCCCCGGACGACGGGTTGAGGATCACCCGGCCGTTCACCGTCCCGGCCGCCGGCGAGAACCCGACCCGGTCCGACCCGGGGAACTCCGGCCCGGCCGTCCAGGCGTCGGCGGCCACGTCGTACACCTCGGTCGCCCGGACCGCGGCGGCGTCCGTCCCCAGCCCGCCGACCACGTACACCTTGCCGCCGTTCGCCGCGGCGGTCAGCGCCCGCCGCTGGAACGGCTGCTTGCGGGTCTGCCACTTCGACTCCCTGGCCGACAGGTCGAGCGTGACCACCGTGTCGTGCCAGACCGGCGTCGTCCCCTTGCCCCGGCTGTTCCACCCGCCGACGACAACGAGCGTGTCCCCGATCACCACCGCGTCGTGGGACGACCGCGGGGCCGGCAGCGGCGGGAGCGGCTCCCACCGGCCGGTCGCCGGGTCGAACGCCGCCACCTCGGCCGTCGAGTGGTTGTCGGTCGGCTGGCCGGGGGCGTTCTGCGGGGACATGCCGCCGACCCGGATCACCTTGCCGTTGTGGGCCACCAGGGGCAGCCCCTGCAGCCGCGGGCCGCCCGGCAGCGGCTCCCACGCCGTCCCGCCGGCCAGCTTCAGCCGGTGCAACGTGCCCAGCACGGATGAGGTGTCGTAGGTGTGGGTTTTGCCGCAGTGCCCGCCGTACACGTACAGGAACCCGTCGGCCGCCACCGCCCCGAGGCTGGACGCCCCGACCGGCAGCGGCGGGTACGGGCTGGCCGCCTCGCCCCCCGCCCCGGCCGGGTGTTCGGCCACGTCCACGACCAGCGTGGCGTACCGCCGCACCTCCGTGTACGCCTTGCCGTCCTTGCTGCCGGCCATCGGCTCGACGTGCTTGCCGTAGGCGGCGAACCGGCCGGCCCCGGCGAACCCGGCGGTCCGCCCGTCCGACCCGGTCTTCACCTTCTCCTTCGTCCCGTCCGGGGCGGTGACGGTCACTTCGGCGTCGGCGACCGGCTTGCCGGCCGACAGCAGTTGGAACGCCACCCGCCCGGCCTGCGGCACCGGGACGAGTTCGAGCGGCCCGCCGGTGACGATCGGCCGGCCGTTGACCGGTCCGACCACCGCCTTCGGGTGGTAGACCAGCAGGTACGGCTTGCCCTCCCCCTTGGCCATCACGCCGTACTCGACCGTCCCGAACGCCACCCGCGGGCCGGCCCCGGGGAGCGGCCCGGTGAGGGAGTCCTTGCCGGCCGTCAGCGGGACCGGGGTGTCCTTCCCGTCCGCCCCGCGGACCGTCAGTTTCAGCCCGGCGTACTTGGCGACCGCAACGTTCTCGTCGGGGGCCAGGTCTTCGCTCAGGACGGCCGTCACCTTGGTCCCGTCGGCCGACGGGACGACGAACACGAAGTGGGCCTGGGCTGTCACCCCGAGGGCCAGGGCGGCAAAGGCCGCCGTCAGGAACCGACGCATCACGCAGTCTCCGGAGTCGTGTGTGGGTGGGGTGTGTCAGTCCAGGGTGACGACCTCGCCCCCGGCCCGGGTGGCGAGCGCCTTGTACGTCACCGGGTCGATGCCGGTCCGGACGAGCCGGACCGACCCGTCGGCCAGGGCGAAGCTCGCCCCGCCGTCGTGCTCGCTGCGGAACGCCCCGTAGCTGGCGGCGGCGTGGTCGTGCTTGTTGAACGGGTGGAAGGTGGTGCCCCAGTTGAACCCGATGTACCCGTAGGCCCACACCCCGCCGGGGGTGGTGGTGACGACCCCGGTCCCCTTGAAGTCCGTCTCCCCGACCAGGAAGGTGTTCGAGGTGCCGTCGGCGATCGCGGTCAGGGACACCGGGCGGTTGGCCGCCTTGTCCCGTTTCTGCGGCAGCACCACCCCGTCGTAGTTCACCTCCGCCCCGCCCGGCGGGTAAGGGTGCAGCGTCACGTCCGGGGTGCCGGCGGCGAACAGGTAGCTGCACCAGCCGCGGGCCTCGGTCCCGCCGACCGGCCCCGGCGGCGGGGTCATGGCCGGGCAGACGTAGGTCGGGATTTGCAGCTTCTGCAGGCTGGCGTTCGAGTACCCGAGCGTCGCCTCGGTGCTGCTGTCGTTCCGCGGCTTGGTGATGTCCCACCGCTTGGCGACTGCATCTTGCTCCAGGTACGGCAGGATCAGGATCAGCCCGCTCACCCAGGTGGAAACGGTCTCGTTCGGCTGCTTGTCCAGGGTGGCGTAAGGGAACTTGCCGTTGGCGTCGTGGTAGCCGTGGGTGGCCAGGGCAATCTGCTTCAGGTTGTTCTGACACTTGGTCCGGGCGGCCGCCCCGCGGACCTTTTGCACGGCCGGGAGCAGCAGGCCGATCAGGATGGCGATGATCGCGATCACGATCAGCAACTCGATCAGGGTGAACGCAGAACGAGGGCGGCGCACGGGACGAACCTCCGCAGTGGACGGAACCGGTTGTGCGGAGACGCGTTGCGTGCGGAAGGTCAGCGGCGAAGCCGCATCCCGTGCGGTGGCGGAGCAGGCTCGGATTCGAGTCAGCAAAAACAGATTGCCAACTCGCACTTGTTGAGACAAAATCTCAGTCTCACCAAGACGGAGTTAGCATAAAAGTGGTGCTGATTCTGTCAAGCAGTGAGTACGGAAAAAACGTCGGCTCCAATTGCCGACCTCGGGAGCTGACCATGTCCGAGTCGCGTGAGAAGTCGGAAGAGCCGGATTCGCCGGACCCCAGGTCCGATGAGTCGGCGCCGGTGATCCCGGCCCGGGAGCTGTTCGGCGACGGCCGGGAGGTGTGGATCGAGCACAACGGCGAGCGATACCGGCTGCGGATCACTCGCCGGGGGAAGCTGATCCTTCAGAAGTGACGGGTCGTGCCTTGTAGGGCGGTGCCGAGGCTTTGGGAGGCCCGCCGGTAGGATTCCAAGCCGTTGCCCGGACCGGCGGGCCTCCCAAAGCCTCGGCACCGCCCTACGGGTTCACCGCCGGGTCGCGGTGACGACCCGGAACCGGCCACCCAAATCCTTCACCGATGGGCCGACGACCAACTCCGGCCGGGCCTCGAACAGCGCCCGGACGGCCGGCTCCTGGGTCCAGCCGATCTCGACCATCACCGCCCCGCCGGGGGCCAGCCATTTCCCACATTCAGCGGCGATCCGGCGGTAGAAGGCCAGCCCGTCCGGCCCGCCGTCGAGTGCCAGCCGGGGTTCGTGGTCTCGCACCTCGGGGGCCAAGTCCGCCAACTCGCCGGGCGTCACATACGGCGGGTTGCTGACGATCAGGTCGAACGACGCCCCGGCCGGCAGCGGGGCGAACAGGTCGCCGGTGACGACGCTCACCCGGTCGGCGACGCCGTGCCGCTCGGCGTTTCGCTTTGCCACGGCCGCCGCGTCCGGGGACAGGTCCACGGCGGTCACGGTCGCCGTCTCCGCCTGGTGGGCCAAACTCACGGCGATGCACCCGGAGCCGGTGCCGAGGTCCAGCACCCGCGGGGCGTGTTTGCCCTTCAAGAACCGCAGGGCGTGTTCGACAAGGGTTTCGGTGTCCGGCCGGGGGATGAGGACGGCCGGCGTCACCTCGAACGACAGCAGGTAGAAGTCCTTCCGGCCGACCAGGTACGCCGTCGGCCAGCCTTCGACCCGCCGTTTGACCAGCCCCTTGAACTCGGCCTTTTCTTCGGCGGACGGCTCCTCGTCAGACCGGGCGACCAGCTCGATCTTCGGCACGCTCATGACGTGGGCGAGCAGGATTTGCGCTTCGAGCCGCGGAGACTCGACCCCCTTCGACTTGAGGTACGTGGTGGTCCAGTTGAGCAGCTCTTTGATGGTCCAGACGGTCTGAGCGGACATGCGCCGTCCGTGGTCGGGTGGGAGCGGGGGACGTGCGGGTTAGAGTACCCGAACCGCCGGCGGGATGCAGTGGGAGTTGCACCACCCTTTTGCCACACGATCAGCGCCGATCCGAACACGATCCGATTAGATTCCGGATTTGATCGTGCTATTTCGTATCAAATCGTGCGGCGAAAGTTACTCCGCCCGCTTCAGCCGCTCCTGCTTGTCGTGCTCCCGCAGCGGCCCCACGAGGTGGTCCAGCCCGCCGCCGAGGATCTCGGCGATCTTGTACACGGTCAGCCCGATCCGGTGGTCCGTCACCCGGCCGTCGGGGAAGTTGTACGTCCGGATGCGTTCGCTCCGGTCGCCGCCGCCGATCAGGCTTTTGCGCATGTCCGCCCGGGCCTTGTGCAGCTTCGCCTGCTGGGCCTCGTACACCCGGCTCCGCAGCACCCGCATCGCCTGGTCCTTGTTCTTGTGCTGGCTGCGGCCGTCCTGGCACTTCACCTCGATCTCGTCCGGGGTGCCCTTCTTGTACCAGATGCGGACGGCGCTCTCCGTCTTGTTGACGTGCTGGCCGCCGGCCCCGCCGGCCCGCATCACCTCGATGTCCAGGTCGGCCGGGTTGATCTCGATCTGCACCTCGTCCGGCTCGGGCAGCACCCCGACCGTCGCCAGGCTGGTGTGGATGCGGCCCTGGGTTTCGGTCTTCGGCACCCGCTGGACCCGGTGCCCGCCGCTCTCGAACCGCAGGTGCTGGAAGACGCCGTCCCCCCGCACCCCGAACACCACCTCCTTGAACCCGCCGGCCTCGCCGACGCTGCTGGCGATCTCCTCGACGCCCCACCCCTGGGTCCGGGCGTACCGGGTGTACATCTCGTACAGGTCGCCGGCGAACAGGGCGGCCTCGTCCCCGCCGGTGCCGGCCCGGATTTCCACGATCAGCCGGTCGAAGTCCTCGCTCGGGTCGACCAGTAACAGGTCTTCGATCTTCCCCTTCAGGGCGTCCCGCTTCGGCCGCAGGCTCGCCAGCTCCTCCTCGGCCATCGCCCGCATGTCCGGGTCGGCCTCGGCGGCCAGCCCCTCGGCCTCGCGGATGGCCGCGTCCAACTGCTGGAACTCCAGGTACGGCTTGACCAGCTTGGCCAGCGCCCCGTGCTCCTTGGCCACCTGCGAGAACCGGGCGTGGTCGCCGGCCACGGCCGGGTCGCCGAGCTGGTCCTCCAGCTCCCGGAACCGGGTCAGCTTGGCGTCGAGGGCGGGCCACATGGTGAAACGTCAGAGGGTTTGAGGGCGAGTGTGGGCGCGAAAAAGCCCACGGACGATCGTCCGTGGGCTTTCGGGGGGTCCGACGCTACTTCTTGTCGCCGGCGGCCGGCTTCTTGGCATAGCTGGCGTTCTGGTACTTCTTCTGGAACTTCTCCACGCGGCCGGCGGTGTCCAGGAACTTCATCTTGCCGGTGAAGAACGGGTGGCTGGCGGACGAGATTTCCACCCGGTGGAGCGGGTACTCGTTCCCGTCCTGCCACTTGATCGTCTCGTCGCACGCGACGGTCGAGCAGGTGAGGAAGCTGTGGTTGGCCCCGGCGTCCAGGAAGACGACCGGGCGGTAGTTCGGGTGGATACCCTTCTTCATGACCGCGATCCCGGGGTTGCTCTGGTAACAGGCTGATGATTCTAGGGGTTGGCAAATTCCGGACAAGGGAAGGTTTGGCGGCACGGCCGGCGGCCGTGCCGCTACGCGGCAAACTCGATCACCACCACCTCTGCGCCCAGCTCGGCGGCCACGGTGTACGCCAGCCCGTGGGCCGGCAACCGGCGGTGACGGCCGGCCAGCTCCGGCAGCCGGTCGCCGGCGGCGGTCGCCAGCACCAGCTTGTCCCCGGGGTGCAGCTCGCCCACCACTTCCGGGAAGTCGGCGTCGAACGCCCCGAGGAACGGCCCGCCGCCGACCCACGCCGCCGGCTCGCCGCCGGCCGGCAGGTAGACCGCCGGCGGTAGTCCGCCCCGGCTCAGCGTCACAATCCCGGTCCGGGCGTCGGCCAGCAGGTAGCCCAGCCCGACCAGCGGCGGCGAGTCCAGCCGCAGGTCGAGCAGCCCGCGGTTCACCCGGGCCAGCACCTCGGCCGGGGGCACCAGCCGCGCCCCGCTGTCGTGGACCTCGCGGGGTGTCACCAGCCCCCGGACCAGCAGGCCGACCAGCCCGCCGGCCGCCGTCCCGGCCCCGCCGGCGTCGGTCAGCCAGACGGCCAGGTGGTCGGGGTCCGGGCGGACGGCGTCCACCTGCCCGCCGCGGGCGGACGCCCCGACGGACAGCCGGCCGGCCGCCGGCAGCCGCCGCGGGGCCACGGCTTGCAGCGCCTTGCGGGCCAGCTCGGCCAGGGCGGCCCGCTCCCGGTAGGCGGCCCGCAGCCGGTCGTTCAGCAGGCGGGCATCAGTATCGAGGGGCGTGGGCATCGGGGCTTCCTTGACCCGGTTCACGTCGGCCCTTTATAGTCCATCCGGGGCGTCCGCACGACCCCATCCGAGGCGACATGCGATCGGGTGGAGCGGACGACCATTCGCGGGCCGCCACGGAGGGCGGCCCCTACCACCCGCGTAGGGGCCGCCCTCCGTGGCGGCCCGCGAATGGTCGTCCGCTCCACCCCGTCGCAACCCGCTCTAGCCCGCGAGGCCGCCGTGCCGATCCAGATGGAACTCCGCCGGATCATCATCTCCGAGCTGGACGAGCAGCAGGTGATCGTCCTCAAGGAGGTGGACGGGGACCGCAGCTTCCCGATCGTCATCGGGCTGTTCGAGGCGTCCAGCATCGACCGCCGGGTGCGGGGGCTGGTCGCCCCCGGCCGCTCACCCACGACCTCATCGCCAACGTGGTCGAGCAGATGGGCGGGGAGGTGCAGGACATCGTCATCAGCGACCTGAAGGAGCACACCTACTTCGCCAAGCTGCGGGTCCGGCAGGAGGGGGAGCTGGTCGAGGTGGACTGCCGGCCGAGCGACGCCATCGCCGTGGCGGTGACGGCCAAGGTGCCGATCTACGTGAACGAGGAGGTACTCGGGGAGGCGCTGGACGAGTGAGGCCAAGTTTCCCGTAGGGCGGGTCAAGCCGGCTCTGCGGCGACACCCCGACCCGCCGGCCCCGGTGAGGACTCGTTGCCACTTCCGGCGGGTCGGCGCGCAGAGCCGGCTTGACCCGCCCTACGCCGCCCGCCCGGCCCGCCGCCGCACCCGCACGACCACCGCCCACCCGGCGGCGGCCAGCCCGAGCACCGCCGCCGGCTCCGGCACCGGGGCCAGGTTGTACCCGATCAGCTCGAACGCCCGCAGGTCCGCGTCGCTCACCGCCCACACCTCCCCGGCCCCCAGGGTCGGGTCCATGATCCCGATCCGCGGGCCGAGCAGGTCGCCGTCCTTCCAGTGGCTGGCCTGCCGCCCGTCCCCGTTCACCTCCCCGGTCGACATCCGGTACTCGTTCACCGTGTCGCTGGTCACCGCCTCCTGCCCGGGCCGCAATTCCCGAACGGTGGTGGCGAACGCGACCGCGGTCGTCGGCTTCGGCCCGTTGGCGTTGAACCGGACCAGGTCGAGCGGGTTGAGGGTGATGTTCGGGTACTGGGCGGCGGTGGTGGTGTCGATGTCGTCGACCGCCGACACGAACCCGAGGGCGTGGCCGATCTCGTGGGCGGCGACCGTCTGGAAGTCCGTCCCGCTCACCCCGTTCGTCCGGTCGTAGTCGAAACTGAACTGGCTGTTGAAGGTGATCATGGCGTCCGCCCCGGCCCCCGGGTTGTACCCGAGCGCCTTGGCGTTGGCCGTGGTCATGGTGACCGTCCCGTCGAACGTCCGGCCGGCCGGCAGGGTCAGGGCGGTGGTGATCTGGACCGAGTTCGGCAGGCTGGACAGGATGGCCTTGCCCGGCTGGCCGGCCGCCGTCGCCGCGATCTTGTCCCGGACCTCCCCGTAAGCCCGGGTGAACGCGGCCGAGCCGGTCTGCCCGATCACCCCGGGGTTGCCCAGGTTGGTCAGGTCGGCGTCGATGGTGACGGTGATCGCGCCGACCGTCGGGGCGGTGGTCAGCCGGTCCGTCCACATGGCCGCCGCCCGGTTGAACGCCGCCAGGGCGTTCGCGTTGCCGGACAGCCCGGCCCCGGGGTTGATGGTGATGGTGATCTGGGCCGACCCGACGGCCGGCCAGACGAGCAGGATGAAGGCCGCCAACAACTTCGGGCGAATGCCGGTCGGGCGCACTCCACACCTCGGGTCGAAGGGGTCGGGCGGGACGGCGAACGGTGGCTGATTGTACCGATTCTCTTGTCTGATACGACGCCCGAACCGGCGGCCCGGTTGATCCGGCCCCGGTATCAGGCCGACTATTATGATTGTGCGGCCGGCAAGTCCGCCCGGCCGGCTCTCACTCGGAGGTGACGTGATGCGAACGACGTGGGGGGTGGCGGCGGTGGCCGTCGCCGGCCTGGTCGCCGGCTGTGGCGGGGGGGCGGTGGACACCGTCCCGCTGCCGACCGACGGCCCGAACCAGGTGGTGCTGTCGGTCCCCGGCATGACCTGAGCCGGCTGACCGGCCAAGGTGCAAGCCGCCCTGGCTGCTCTACCGTGGGTAGAGTCCGACTCGATCACCACCAGCCGCGACAAGCGGCAGGCCAAGTTCACCGTCAAAGACCCGAAGCGGTTCGACCCGGAGGAGGTGAAGCGGGTGCTCACCGAGAAGGGGTACGGCCAGTTCCGGGTGCTGACCGGGCCGACCGAGAAGTGACCCCGTCCGCCCCGCCGCTGTCCGCCCGTGGAATCCCGATTCGGGAGCAAGAACCGGAGTTCGCGGCGGCGGCGGCCGGCTTATAGTGCCGGCGTCGCTGGACGACCCGGACGGGCACGGACCATGACCCCTCGGACAGTTTCCCCTTCGTCTTCCCATCCCGACGCCGGGTTCGCCGGCGACGACACCCGCTGGCAGGCGGTCGTGCGGCGGGACCGGGCGGCGGACGGGGCGTTCGTCTACTCGGTGGCGACGACCGGGGTGTACTGCCGCCCGTCCTGCCCGAGCCGGCGGGCCAACCGGGCGAACGTCCGCTTTCACCCGACCGGCGACGAGGCGAAACGGGCCGGGTTCCGGCCGTGCAGGCGGTGCCGGCCGGACGCCCCGCCGGGCGACCGCCACGGGGACGCCGTCGCCCGGGCCTGCCGGCTGATCGACACGGCTACCGAAGCCCCGAGCCTGGCCGACCTGGCCGCGGCCGTCGGGCTGAGTCCGTTCCACTTCCACCGGGTGTTCAAGTCGGCGACCGGCGTCACCCCGAAGGCGTATGCCGCGGTCCGTCGGGCGGACCGGGTGCGGGCCGGGCTGGCCGCCGGGGCGACGGTGACGGAGGCGGTGTACGCGGCCGGGTTCAACTCCAACGGCCGGTTCTACGCGACCGCGGCCGGGCGGCTCGGCATGACCCCGACGGCGTACCGCGGCGGCGGGGAAGGGGCGGCCATCCGGTTCGCGGTCGGCGACAGCACGCTCGGGGCGGTGTTGGTGGCGGCCACGGACAAGGGGGTGTGCGCGATCCTCCTCGGGGACGACCCGGACGCGCTGGCCCGCGACCTCCAGGACCGGTTCCCGCACGCCGACCTGGCCCCGGGGGACGCCGGCTTCGACCGGTGGGTGGCGGCGGCCGTCGGGCTGGTGGAGCGGCCGGCAACCGCGTTCCCGCTGCCGCTGGACGTCCGCGGCACCGCCTTCCAGGTGCGGGTGTGGGAGACGCTGCGGCGGATCCCGCCCGGTACGACGGCCAGCTACATGGCCGTGGCCGAGCGGATCGGCCGGCCGACGGCCGCCCGGGCGGTGGCGACGGCGTGTGCGGCCAACCCGCTGGCCGTCGCCGTCCCGTGCCACCGGGTGGTGCGGACCGACGCGTCGCTGTCCGGCTATCGGTGGGGGGTGGAGCGGAAGGCCGAACTGCTCCGCCGCGAACGCCAGGCCATTTCCGGCTGACCGCCTTCGGCGCGGCTCACGGCTTGATCGGCAGCGTCGGCTCCGCCGGCCGGTCGCCGCGGATCACCTTCGCCCCCTCCCCGGCCAGCCGCAGATACCAGTCGGCCGGCAGTCCGTCGTAGGTGGCGAACGCGGCCTGGGTCGGCGGGGCGTTGGACACCTTGAAGATGGCCGTCCCCTCGTCCACCTCGTCGAACATGGCGACGTAGGCCATCTCCGCCCCGACCTTGGCGGCGGCGACGAACTGCCGCCAGAAGAACTCCCCGCCCAGCCGCGGGATCGTGTCCCGGGCGGCGGCCTTCCCCTTCAGGTTGGCCCACCCGAATCCGGGATAAATGACCGGCAGGTACGCCATCCCCGCCCGTTTGGCTTCGGCCAGGTCGGCCGCCCAGGGGCCGGTGGCGGCGTGCTTCCGCCCGCCCTCCCGGGTCGTGTTGCCGACGTTCCACGGGCTGATCACGTCGAACCGGCGGAACGCCCTGGCCCACCCGGCGTCCGGCTCCGTCCGCCACCCCCACTGGCAGCCGCCGACCAGGGTGGCCGCGTACCGGCCCCCGGCTTTGAAGGCGTCGATCAGCCGGTGGGCCAGGTCCGGGCCGAACCGGTCGCTGTAGAACCCCCACACGAACACCACCGGCCGGCCGTCGTGGTGCAGGTAGCCGGGGTCGGCCGTCACCCGCTCCACGTCGACCAGCCGCTTCCAGTCGGCCGTCAGCAGGTCGGGCAATTTGGACCGCGGGGCGCCGGACAGGTCGTAGCAGACGGCGTACACCCGGCCGGCCTTGGCCGCTGCCGACCGAACGTGGCTCAGCACCCGGTCGGCGGACGGCCGGCCGACGTCCACCAGGAACCGCTGGACGAACGCCCCGTCGATGCCGTACTGCCGCATCCAGTCGAAGTGCCGGTCCACCGTCCGCGGGTGGGCCGAGCTGAACAGCCGGGCCGGCGTCCCGTCCGGGTGGGTGAACCCGGGGGCCGGGTACAGCTCGTCGGCGGCGTACTCGGACGTGTCCGGCCACATTTCGACGGTGAGCGTGTCCGGGGCGATCCGGGCGGCGTTCCGGCTCCAGTGCCGCCACCCCTCGCCGGCCGGGTCGCCGGGGCAGCGGAACCACCCCTGATACCCGCACAGCACCTTCCGCCGCAGGGTGGTGGCGTCCGTGACCGGCGGGGCGAGCGGCAGCAGCCCGGCGGCGGACGCCCCGAGGAACTCGCGGCGGGTCGGGGCGGCGGGCATGGGAACCTCGCGGTGATCGGGGTGATCCGTCCGTCGGCTGGAGACGCGACCGGATCGGCCGTCGGTTGGGCGTGTGTCACGATACCGCCACTTCGAGCCGCTTGCTCCCCCTCTCCGCTTCGGGGAGGGGGAGCAAGTGGGGCACAGTCTTGGCAACTGCTCGGACCGTAGCCCGGACGCTCATCCCACTTGCTCCCCCTCTCCGCTTCGGGGAGGGGGCCGGGGGGAGGGGTTACACCCGCCACACATCACTGCGGTTCCGAGGTCGCCGGATCGGGCCGGGGTCGTCACCCCTCCCCCCGGCCCCCTCCCCGCAGCGGAGAGGGGGAGATGAACCGTCGCCGACCGGCGTTCGTCCCGCGAACCGAGTTGAGTATGCAGAGTCCACCTGCCAAATCCGTCACCTGGCCCACGGCCCCCCGCTGCCAGACTGGCACCATCGGTCGGGTTTCAGCTTCGTGCTTTGGCGTCAAGTGTTTGTCAGTTATTGACTTGCGAATCGTATGTTTCCGAGGCACGCGAGTTGCTTACGCTCGGGGCACACCGTACTGTCTACCCGTCACCTGACACCCAGGAGATCCGCGGATGGCCGCTAAGCAGCTCGCCTTCGCCGACGACGCCCGCGCCAAACTGCTCGCCGGGGCCACCAAGCTCGCCCGGGCGGTGCGGTCCACCCTCGGGCCGCGCGGCCGCAACGCCGTGCTGGACAAGGGCTGGGGCGCCCCCAACGTCACCAAGGACGGCGTCACCGTCGCCGAGGAGATCGAACTCACCGACCCGTTCGAGAACATGGGCGCCCAACTGGTGAAGGAGGCGGCGTCCAAGACCTCCGATGTGGCCGGGGACGGCACCACCACCGCCACCGTGCTGGCCGAGTACGTGTTCCGCGAGGGGCTGAAGGCCGTCGCGGCGGGCAGCGACCCGATGGCCGTCGTCCGCGGCATCCAGTCGGGGATCGAGAAGGTCGTCGCCGAGCTGGAGAAGCTGGCCGAGAAGATCGACCCGAAGGACACCAAGGCGATCACCGAGGTCGCCACCATCTCCGCGAACAACGACCGGGACATCGGCAAGAAGCTGGCCGAGGCGATGAAACTGGTCGGGGCGACCAACGGGGTCGTTACCATCGAGGAAGGCAAGACGGCCGAGACGGAAGTGAACGTCGTCCAGGGGATGCAGTTCGACCGCGGCTACCTGTCCCCGCACTTCGTCAACAACCCCGAATCCGTCACCTGTGAGTTCGATAACCCGCTGATCCTCATCCACGAGGAGAAGATCAGCAACGTCAAGGATCTCATTCCGCTGCTCGAAAAGGCCAGCCAGCAGAAGGCGCCGCTGGTCATCATCGCCGAGGACATCGAAGGGGAAGCCCTGGCCACCCTGGTGCTGAACAAGCTCAAGGGCATCCTTCAGGTGTGTGCGGTGAAGGCGCCGGGGTACGGCGACCGCCGCAAGGCGATGCTCGAAGACATCGCCATCCTGACCGGCGGCAAGGCCATCTTCAAAGACCTCGGCATCAAGCTGGAGGGCATCCAGCTCTCCGACCTGGGCCGGTGCAAGCGGATCAAGATCGACAGCGAGAACACCACCATCACGGAAGGCAAAGGCAAGAAGGCCGAGATCGACGGCCGGGCCGAGCTGATCCGCAAGGAGATCACCAAGACGGACAGCGAGTACGACCGGGAGAAGCTCCAGGAGCGGCTGGCCAAGCTGGCCGGCGGGGTGGCCCAGGTGAAGGTCGGCGGGGCGACCGAGACCGAGATGAAGGAACGGAAGGCGCTGTACGAAGACGCCCTGGCGGCCACCCGGGCGGCGTTGGAGGAGGGGATCGTCCCGGGCGGCGGGGTGGCCCTCATCCAGGCCCGCAAGGTGCTGGACAAGTCCAAGCTGGCCGGCGACGAGGACGTGGGCGTCCGGGTGCTGTACCGCGCCCTGGAGATGCCCTGCCGGATGATCGCCGAGAACGCCGGCAAGGACGGCACGGTCGTGGTCAACGCGATCGGCAAGCAGAAGGACAAGAACTACGGGTACAACGCCGACACCGACACCTACGAAGACCTCCGCAAGGCCGGCGTCGTCGACCCGGTGAAAGTGACCCGCAGCGCCCTGCAGAACGGGGCCAGCGTCGCCTGCCTGCTGCTGACCAGCGAGGGCGTCATCGCCGACATCCCGGAGCCGAAGGCGGCCGGCGGCGGCCACGACCACCACGACCACGGCGGCGGCATGGGTGGCATGGGCGGGATGGGGATGGGCGGCATGGGTGGCATGGGCGGGATGATGTAAGCGGCCCCAAAGCCCACCCATGGTCATGGGTGGGCTTTACGCTCCACATACACGACACACAGCTTCAACACATACGGAGACCGACACATGGCGAAGGGCGATAAGGCGCTGACCCTGCGGCCGCTGGACGACCGGGTGGTGGTCGAGGGGCTGGAGGCGGAGGAGAAGACCGCGGGCGGCATCCTGCTGCCGGACACCGCCAAGCAGAAGCCGCAGCGGGGCAAGGTGATCGCCGCCGGGCCGGGCCGGCTGTCCGACGCCGGCGAGCGGCTGGCCCTGAGCGTGAAGGTGGGCGACGAGGTGCTGTTCGGCAAGTACAGCGGCAGCGACGTGGAAGTGAGCGGCAAGGAGTACAAGATCCTCCGCGAGTCGGACATCCTGGCCAAGGTCGCCAAGTAACACACCAATACATAACTCGCGCAAAGCCGCCAAGACCGCAAAGATAAGACAATACCGGTTTGCCCTTTGCGGTCTTGGCGGCTTTGCGCGAGATCACTGGAGTCATCGCACATGGCCAAACAGCTCTTGTACACCGACGACGCCCGCCGCAAGCTCCTGACCGGGGCCGAGAAGCTGGCCAAGACGGTCGGCGTCACCCTCGGGCCGACCGGCCGGAACGTCATCATCGACAAGTCGTTCGGCGGCCCCACGGTTACGAAAGACGGCGTGACGGTCGCCAAGGAAATCGAGCTGCCGGACCCGTTCGAGAACATGGGCGCCAAGCTGGTGAACGCGGTCGCCCAGAAGACCAGCGACACCGCCGGCGACGGCACCACTACGGCGACCGTCCTGGCGCTGGCGATCTACCAGGAAGGGCTGCGGAACATCACCGCCGGGGCGAACCCGATGGCGGTCAAGCGGGGCATCGACAAGGCCGTCGCCAAGGCGGTCGAGCACGTCGAAGGCACCCTGACCAAGAAGCTGTCCAAGAAGGAAGAGATGGCCCAGGTGGCGGCCATCTCCGCGAACAACGACCGCAAGATCGGCGACATGATGGCCGACGCCTTCGAGAAGGTCGGCAAGGACGGGGTCATCACCGTCGAGGAGGGCAAGACCTCCGACACCCAGCTCGAGTTCGTCGAGGGGATGCAGTTCGACAAGGGGTACATCAGCCCGTACTTCGCGGCCGGCAGCGCCGACCTGAAGTGGGAGGCCGAGAACCCGCTCATCCTGATCTACGAGAAGAAGCTGAGCAACGTCCGCGAGTTCCTGCCGCTGCTGGAGAAGGCGGCCCAGGCCCGCCGGCCGCTGCTGGTCATCGCCGAGGACGTGGAGTCCGAAGCGCTGGCCATGCTGGTGGTGAACAAGCTCCGCGGGCTGCTCGACATCTGCGCCGTCAAGGCGCCCGGGTTCGGCGACCGGCGGAAGGCCATGCTGGGTGACATCGCCACCCTGACCGGCGGGACGTTCGTCAGCGAAGACCTCGGGGTCAAGCTGGAGAACGTGACCCTCGAACACCTCGGCTCCGCGGACCGGGTGACGGTGGAGAAGGAGAACACCACCATCATCGTCGAGAAGATGGACAAGAAGCGGCAGCAGGCGATCGAGGCCCGGGTCGGTCAGATCCGCACTCAGATGGAGCAGACCGAGAGCAGCTACGACAAGGAGAAGTTCTCCGAGAGGCTGGCCAAGCTGGTCGGCGGCGTCGCCATCATCCGGGTCGGGGCGGCCACCGAGGCCGAGATGAAGCAGACCAAGGGGCGGGTCGAGGACGCCCTGCACGCCACCCGGGCGGCGGTCGCCGAAGGGATCGTGCCCGGCGGCGGGACGGCCCTCTTGCGGTGCATCCCGGTGGTCGAGGCGCTGGCCGACAAGCTCAAAGGGGACGAGCGGATCGGGGCCGAAATCGTCGCCCGGGCGCTTCAGAAGCCGCTGCGGACGATCGCCGAGAACTGCGGGACCGACGGGGCGGTGATCGCCGACGAGGTGGCCGCCCGCGGGGAGAAGAACCCGAACGTCGGGTACGACGCCAACGCCGACGACTACGTGGACATGTTCAAGGCCGGGATCATCGACCCGACGGTCGTCACCCGCAGCGCCCTGCAGAACGCGGCCAGCATCGCCGGGCTGATGCTGACCACCGAGGTGATGGTGACCAAGATCGACGAGGACGACAAGAAGTCGAAGGTGAGCGGGGCGATCGCGTATGGGGGCCGTTTCGCCGCGAGGCGGAGTCTTCGGAGCCGAGCGCGGGCGCTACATCCCACACCGGCGGCAGCCACCGCCCAGGGACACAGCGGTCGCGCTCGGCTCCGGGGACTCCGCCTCGCGGCTAAACGAGCCGTATGATGGTGTCATGGCGAACAAGCCGCGACTACTACGACGTCCTCGGGGTGAGCCGGTCGGCCACCGAGGACGAGATCAAGAAGGCGTACCGCAAGCTCGCGCTGCAGTACCACCCGGACCGCAACCACGGCGACCCCGAGGCGGCCGACAAGTTCAAGGAGTGCACCGAGGCGTTCGAGATCCTGATCGTCGGCGAGAAGCGGGCCGCCTACGACAAGTTCGGCCACGCCGGGGTGAACGGCCAGTCCGGCGGGTTCCCCGGCGGGGTGGACATCAACGACCTGTTCGGCGACCTGCTCGGCAGCTTCTTCGGCGGCGGCAGCGGGTCCGGCCGCCGGCGGGCCGGGCCGCAGCCCGGCCGGGACGTGCAGGTGGTGCTCGACCTGGATCTGGTCGAGGTCGCCACCGGGGTCAAGAAGTCGCTGACCGTGCAGCGGGAGGACCACTGCGAGCCGTGCGGCGGGACCGGGGCCAAGCCGGGCACCAAGGCCGCCTCCTGCAAGCGGTGCGGCGGGCAGGGGGTCGTCATCCAGCGGCAGGGGTTCTTCCAGGTCCAGTCGCCGTGCCGGGCGTGCGGCGGGCAGGGGACGGTCATCGCCGACCCATGTCCGAGCTGCCGGGGGGCCGGCCGGGTGAACGCCCGCAAGACACTGGAGGTGGACGTCCCGCCGGGCGTCGAGACCGGGGACCGCATCCGGTTCCAGGGGTACGGGGACGCCGGCGACCCGGGGGCGCCGCGGGGCGACTTGGAGTTCGCCCTGCGGGTGCGGGAACACCGGTTCTTCCAACGGGACGGCCAGAACCTGATCTGCCAGTGGCCGGTCACGTTCGCCCAGGCGGCGCTGGGCGGGCCGGTCGAGATCACCACGCTCACCGGCCAGAAGGTGGTCCACGACCTGCCCCGGGGCATCCAGACGCACGAGGTGGTGAAGCTGCACGGGCACGGGCTGCCGGCCCGCCGCGGCGGCCGCAAGGGCGACCTGCTGGTGCAGGTGGTGGTGGACACCCCGCAGAGCCTGACCCCGGAGCAGGAGCAGTTGTTCCGCCGGCTGGCCGAGCTGGACAAGCTGCACGCCGACGCCCCGCCGGCCAAGAAGAGCTTCTTCAGCAAGGTGAAGGACTGGTTGACCGTCGAAGAGACCAAGTAGGGCGGTGCCGACGCTTTGGGAGGCCCGCCGGTCCGGGCAACGGCCCCTTGCCCCAGACGGCGGGCCTCGCAGACTCGGCACCGCCCTACATAAGAGCCGAATCCCCCCCCCCCCCCCCCCCCACGATGCCATGCCAGACCCGACCCTGACCCCGCCGCCGACACCGTCGCCATGCAGGCCAAGCTCGACCAGCTCGAAAAGCAGGTGGCGGACTACAAGCTGTTGCTGGCCGACCAGCAGACGTCCGTCCGCCGGCTGCGGGACGACGCCGACCGGCAGCGGAAGTACGCGGCCGAGCCATTCGTCAAGGATCTGCTCGGGGCGGTGGACAACCTGGACTTCGCCGTCCAGGCGGCCCGAGCCAAAGGGGACGACAGCCCGCTGGCCAAAGGGGTGGCGGCGACCGTCACCCTGATCCTGGGCGTGCTGGAGCGGCACGGGGTCAAGCGGGTGGAGGTCGGCCCCGGGTCGGACTTCGACCCGGACCGGCACACCGCCGTCATGCAGACCCCGACCAACGACTTCGCCCCCGGTCAGGTGGTCCAGGTGACGCAGCCCGGGTTCACCTTCCACGACCGGCTGATCCGCCCGGCGGCCGTGGTCGTGGCGGCGGAGCCGCCGAGCGGCGGAAACCCCGACTGACCTGTAGGGCGGGCCGAGCTTTGGAGGCCCGCCGGAGTGGCAACCGCTCCCCGCCCGGACCGGCGGGCCTCCCAAAGCGTCGGCACCGCCCTACGGAAAACCCAGATGCCTACCTACGACTACCTCTGCGACGGCTGCGACCACCGGTTCGAGGAGTGGCAGTCGTTCAAGGACGACGCCCTGACCAAGTGCCCCTCCTGCAAGAAGAACAAGCTCCGCCGGCTGTTCGGCGGCGGGGCGGCCATCATCTTCAAGGGGTCCGGGTTCTACGAGACCGACTACCGCCAGAAGGACGAGGCCAAGAAAGCCGGCAAGCCGGACACCGCCGACGCCAAGCCGGAGGCGAAGACCGACAAGGCGGAGGCGACTACCGCCGCCGAGCCGGCCAAGTCGGCGGAGTCGAAGCCGGCCAAGCCGGCGAAAAAGGCGGCCGAGTAGGCGGTCGCGGCAAGGTCGGGAAAGTCCGCAAGTCCGGCCCGGGGTGAACCGATGAGTAAAGTGCGGTGTCCGATCTGCGACACACCGATGCCCGGCAACTGGGCCGAATACCCGGCGTACCCGTTCTGCACCAAGCGGTGCAAGTTGGTTGACCTGGGGCGGTGGCTCGGGGAGGGGTACACGGTGGCCGCCGACGAGCGTGAACGGTCCACCCCGGGGCAGTCCGGCGCGGACCGGGATTCCAACTGAGTCTTGCCGAACCGGCCGGTCCGACGGCCGCTCGCCATATCGAGGACGCCCGGCGGCCGCCGGGCGTCCTCTTTTTTGCCCCCTGTCGGTCGTCCCGGGTCGAAAATTCCCTCTCTCCTCGCCGCGTCCGTCCGGCCGGATGTCTCGTCGTACCAATGTGGCGAGTGCGCGCCGGGCGCCGGCTGCGCCGGTTCGACCTGGGGCGCGGATAATCCAAGATCGGCAACCGGCCGAAGCCGGGCGGTCCGGGTAGGGCCGGCTCCCGGCCGGCGGTTCGTCCGGTATGCTGCTGACAATCGCGGCGCGGGACCGACGGGGTAACTCACGGCCCGCACGCCGGTTGTGCCGATTATTCCGCCCCCACGGCGGCTGCCACGGGTTTGAGCCTCACCCCGGCCGGGACCGCGGCCGGCGGACGTGCCTTCGATCACCGGCTTCTTTGAGGTAGCGCCTCCGATGGCCAAGACACCCCGCTCCCACCGGCCGGCCCGCCCCGCCCACCGGACCGCCCCGCTGCTACCCCGGCCCAAGGTGGAAGCGCTCGAAGACCGGTCGGTGCCGTCCACCACCTTCCCGCTCAACGGCACTACCTGGACCGAGATGGGGCCGCGGCCGATCGCCGCCCAGGCGCCCGGGGAGAACACCACCTCCCCGGGCAACCTGGCCAGCACCGGGCGGATCACCGACGTCACCCTGCACCCGACCGACCCGAACACTTTTTACATCTCCGCCGCCGGTGGTGGGGTGTGGAAGACGACCGACGGCGGGGACTCCTGGGCATCGCTCACCGAGCGGCTGCCGGCTTCCACCCCCGGTCTGGAGGACCAGTACCGCACCCTGTCCATGGGGTCGGTCACCCTGTCGAACCAGAACCCGAACCGGGTGTACGCCGGGGAAGGGGAGCAGAACTTCAGCGGGGACAGCTACCCCGGCAACGGGCTGCTCAAGTCGGCGGACGGCGGGCTGACCTGGAAGCTGATCACCGGCACCCGCCCCGGCCGGACCGAGTTCGTCAACACCACCATCCCGAAGATCGTCGTCCTGCCCAACCCGGCCGCCCCGACCGACGCGTCGCGGGAGCTGGTGTACATGCTGGTCAGCAGCGCCGGGTTCGACAACGGGCTGTACCTGAGCCGGGACGGCGGCGAGACGTTCGACCTGATCAACGGGAAGATGTACCAGGCGCCGGGGACCAACGGGAACAACGTCCGCCGGTCCCAGCCGCTGACCGACTTCGAGGTCGACGCGACCAACCCGGGGGTGGTTTACATCGCGGTCTCCGGGGGCACCAACCAGGCGTTCACCGCGTACAACCTGAGCGGCATCTACAAGACGACCAACGCCCTGGACCCGAACCCGGACCTGAACACCTCGTACGTGGTCACGTTCGGCGGCAACGGGTCGTTCGTCCCCGGGTCGCTGCTCGGCCGCATCCAGATCGCCGTCGCCCCGACGCGGCCGAGCGTGGTGTACGCGGCCGTCACCCAGGGGACCGGGGACAGCCTGCTCGGGGTGTGGCGGTCCACCAACGGGGGGACCGACTGGCTGAAGTTCGGCAACGTGCCGAATTTCGTGCAGGCCCAGGGGGCGTACAACATCGCGCTCGCCGTCGACCCGAACAAGGAGGGCCGGCTGGCCATGGCCGGGTTGGACCGGAACGGGCCGTCCGGGGCCGGCCCGAACCTGGTCGTGTTCACCGAGGACGGGCTGAACCCTGATTCGAACGCGGTCGCCTGGAGCGGGATCGGCCAGGACGCGGCCGGCGAGGGGCCGCACGTCGACGTCCACTCCCTCGAGTTCAGCCGGGCCAACGGCCAGTTGTGGCTGACCTCGGACGGCGGCGTGTTCCGCACGGCCACCATCAGCTCGTCCGGGAACGGCAAGTTCACCCCGGACTGGGTGTCGGCCAACGGGGATCCGGCGAAGGGGTCGCCGCTGAACGTGTTCGAGTCGACCGGGGTGGCGCTGCACCCGACCGACTACAACCAGATGCTGGCCGGGGGCCAGGACAACGGCACCGTCCGGTTCACCGACGGGGTCGGGCGGACCAGGGAGGACGTGTGGGCCTGGCCGGAGGTGGACGGCGGGGACGGCGGCCGGGTGGTGTACGACTTCGTCTTCCCCCAGAACGCCTACCGGGTGTCCCCGGTCGGCAGCTTCGGGGCGGCCAACTTCGTCCGCAAGACGACCGACGGCGGGGTCACCTGGCAGGCGGCCGCGGCCGGCATCGTCAACCCGAACGCCAGCCTGTTCTACCCGCCGCTGGAGATCGACCCGTCCCAGAGCAACCGGGCGTTCCTGGGCACCGACCAGTTGAACGAGACGACCGACGGGGCGAGCAGTTGGCACGCTCTGGCTGGACTGAACCTGCCGTTCGTCACCGGGGTGAACGTGGCGGACGGCGGGCCGAAGCCGGTGGTCACGGCCATCGGTATCAGCCGGTTCGATCCGAACATCATGTACGTGGCGGTGAACAACCGCGGGTACGCCCCGAGCGGGGCCGTCGTCTCGTACGGCCAGGCCATCTACCGGGTGGACATCGCCCTCAGCATCTACCAGAACTTCCCGGCGTATTTCGACGTGTCCCCGTTCGGAGCCGGGGCGAGCGGCCAGCAGAGCACTGTCCGCGGGATCGCCACCCTGTCCATCCCGGCGAGCGGCGGGGCGCTGCGGCGGCTGCCCGGCCTGACCATGCCGCCGTTCCCGAACGCTGCCGCCGAGCCGGCCCCGAACGACTTCTTCGGGAACATCACCAAGATCGCCGTCGACCCCTACGACGCCGACATCTTGGTGATCGTCACCGACGCCCATGAGATCTACCGGACCACCAACGGCGGGGCGTCCTGGGCGCGGATGAATGAGGCCGGGCTGCCGGACGGCATCACCCAGCAGTCGTTCCAGGGGGTGGTGATCGACCCGAACATACTGCCGGTGAACGGGCAGAACGACGACTTCTACTACATCGCCACCAACATCGGGGTGTACAAGCTGTCCGACCCGACCCAGGATTGGGCCGGACAGCAGTGGACCCGGGTCGGCGGGGAGTCGCAGACGGACGCCCGGGTGGAAGACCTGGTGATCAACACCAGCACCGGCATCCTGCTGGCCGGCAGCTACGGCCGCGGGGCGTGGCAGATCCAGATCCGCCCGTACGTCGCCGGGGTGGTGTTCACCGACACGAACGGGAACGGGATCCGGGACGGGAACGAGCCGATCACCGCCGGCAAGCAGGTGATCGTGTACGACCTCGGCCCGGCCAAGCCGGTCGAGGTGGCGTCCACCACCACCGACGCGAACGGCCAGTACCGGTTCGTCAGCCTGCCGAACGGCCAGTACTCGGTGGTCAGCCCGCCGTCGTCCAACCTGTTCGTGGACCCGGCCAACGCCCTGTTCCAGAGCACCCCGGACCGGACGTATACCGTCACTCAGCAGACCACCATCAACGGGGCGGACATCGGCAGCTTCACCCGCACCTCGCTGAGCGGGACGGTGTACGAGGATCTGGACGGGGACGGCAAGCTGGACGCCGGCGAGCCGGGCCTCGCCGGCCGGCTGGTGCAACTGCTGAACAGCGCCACCGGGGCGGTGCTGGCCACCATCACCACCGCGAACGACGGGACGTACTCGTTCCTCGGCCTGGGTCAGCTGCAGGACCGGGCCAACTTCAGCCCGACCACCGGGTTCCCGATCATCCCGTACCGGGTGCGGGTGGCCAGCCTGCCGACCGGGACGGTGTCCACCAAGTTCCCGCCGGACGTCACCCTGACCAGCGGGGTGCCGGTGGCCGGCCAGAACCTGGGCGAGTTCCGCCTGGCCCGGATCGCCGGCACGGTGTTCGAGGACACCGACGGGAACGGGGTGCTGGCCCGGAACGTCGAGCCGCCGCTGGCCGGGTGGACGGTGTTCATCGACGACAACAACAACGGCACCCCGGACGCCGGCGAGGCGTCCACCGTCAGCGACGCGGCCGGCGGGTACGTGTTCGCCAACCTGCTGCCGAAGTTCGACGCCAACGGCAACCCGCTGCCGTACCGGGTGCGGGAGGTGGTCCAGCCCGGGTACACCCGCAGCTCCCAGAACCCGCCGGACACGGTCCTGACCAGCGGGCTGGACACCGGCGACCCGGTCAGCGGGCTGGTCGGCAAGTACGACTTCGGCAACATGCGGCCGGGCGGGCTGAGCGGGACGGTGTTCGAGGACACCAACGGGGACGGGGTGCGGCAGCCGGGCGAGACCACCACCATCCCCGGGGCGACGGTCCAACTGGTCAACCCCGGGGCCAACCTGGCCGACCCGTCGGACGACACCGTCGTCCAGTCCACCACCACCGACGCCACCGGCGGGTACGCGTTCGCCAACCTGTTCCCGCTCGGGGTGCCCGGCGGGAACACCATCCCGTACCTGGTGCGGGTGGTCCAGCCGGACGCGGTGTACATCCAGACGTCGGCCGACCGGCGGGTGTTCCTGACCAGCAACGGGACGACCCCCGGCCAGGACCTCGGGTACTTCCGCCGGACGACGATCACCGGGCTGGCGTTCGAGGACGTGAACGGGAACGGCCAGCGGGACGCGGGGGAGCCGGCCCAGCCCGGGTTCCCGGTCAACCTGGTGAACAGCGGCACCCTGGAGGTGGTCGGCACCACCACCACCGACGCCAACGGCCAGTACGTGTTCACCGGGCTGGGGCCGCTGCAGGCCGGGGGCAAGGGCGGGGCGGTCATCCCGTACCGGGTGTCCATCGCCGTCGCCGGATACCTGCAGACCACCTCCGACCCGGGGGACATCGTCCTGACCAGCGGGGTGCCGGCCGCCGGCCCGACCCTCGGGGTGTTCCGGGAGGTGGCGTTCCGCGGGGTGCTGTTCGACGACCTGAACGGGGACGGGGTGCGGCAGGCCGGCGAGCCGGGGCTGGCCGGCCGGACCGTCCTGCTGGTGAACGCGGCCGGCCAGGTCGCCCGGACGGCCACCACCGACGCCAGCGGCAACTACCTGCTGAACGCCGGCCCGGGCACCTTCTCGGTCCGCCCGGCCACCCCGGCCGGGGCCATCCAGACGACCGTCGATCCGGCCCCGATCGGCACCACCAGCGGGATGACCATCCCGACCACGGACATCGGGTCGTTCACCCTGGTGACGACCGCCGGGGTGGTGTTCAACGACCTGAACGGGGACGGCGCCCGCCAGACCGGCGAGCCGGCGATCGCCGGGGCGACCGTCCGGCTGCTCAAGGCGGACGGGACGGTGGTCGCGGCCGCGACGTCCGACGCGGCCGGCCGGTACTCGTTCCCCGGGATCGGGCCGGGCCAGTACCAGGTGCAGTTCGTCCCGCCGGCCGGGGCGTACGCCACCACCCCGAACCCGTTCCCGTTCGCCGCCACCAGCGGGCGGAACGTGGACCGCCCGGTCGGGGCGTTCACCGGGGTGACGGTCTTCGGCCGGGTGGTCGAGGATCTGAATGACAGCGGGACGGTGGACGACACCGACCCGGGGGTCGGCGGGTTCACCGTGCTGGTGGTGAACGCGGCCGGCCAGACGGTGGCCACGGCGGCGGTGGCGGCGGACGGCAGCTTCACCATCCCGAACGTCCCGCAGGGGCCGCTGACCGTCCAACTGCAGCCCCGGACCGGGTGGACGGTGGTCGGGCCGCAGGGGTTGCCGATCAGCCCGACCAGCGGGGTGAACCTGAACGCCGGCACCCTGCTCACCCTGCGGCGGGGGTCGGTGTCCGGGTCGGTGTTCGCCGACTTCAACCGGAACGCCCGGCGGGACGCCAACGAGCCGGGCCGGGCCGGGATGACGGTCGGGCTGTTCGACGCCGACGGCAACCTGGTGGACACGTACACCACCGGGGCGGACGGCAACTACGCCTTCTTCAACCGGGCGCCCGGGGCGTACACGGTCCGGCTGCTGACCGTGCCGGCCGACCAGTCCCAGACCAGCCCGCGGGGGACGTTCGTCTACTCGGTCAACCTGGTGAACGGGTCGACCAACGCCGGGAACGCGGCCGACGGCCGGGACTTCGGGCTGGTCGGCCGGAAGCGGTACGCGATCGCGGCGGACGGCGGCGGCGGCCCGCGGGTGCAGGTGTACGACGCCACCTCCGGCCAACTGCTCCGGGACGCGTTCGTGTACGAGCCGTCGTTCACCGGCGGGGTGCGGGTGGCGTCGGCCGACGTGACCGGGGACGGGGTGGACGACCTGCTCACCACCGCCGGGCCGGGCGGCGGCCCGCGGGTGCGGGTGCTGGACGGGGTGACCGGGGACGTGGTGTACGACTACTTCGCCTACGAGCCGAGCTTCCGGGACGGGCTGTTCGTGTCCGCCGGGGACGTGGACGGGGACGGGTTCGCCGACATCATCACCGGCACGTCGCCCGGGGGCGGCCCGCGGGTGACGGTGTTCAGCGGGCGGACCGGCCAGCAGATCGCCGACTACTTCGCCTACGACCCGGCGTTCCGGGGCGGGGTGCGGGTCGGGGCGGCGGACGTGAACGGGGACGGCCGGGCGGAGGTGGTGACCGGCCCCGGGGTGAACCGGGACGGGACCGGGCAGGAGCCGCGGGTCATCACCTGGCAGATCGGCACCCCGGGCAACCCGCCCCGCCAGTACAGCAGCTTCCTGGCGTTCGACCCGACGTTCACCGGCGGGGTGTACGTGGCCGGCACCAGCCTGGACACGAACGGGACGGCGAACGTGGTGGTCGGGTCCGGGGCCGGGCTGGACCCGGCGTCCGCCCGGGTGTTCGAGGGCGGGTCCGGCCGGCTGGTGTACGACTTCCCGGTGTTCACCACCGGGACCGAGGTGCGGGTGGCGTCGTTCGACACCAACAGCGACGGCATCCCGGAGCTGGTGTTCGCCAGCGGCCCGGGGGTGCCCAGCCAGGTGAAGATCCTGGACGGCAAGAACCGCCGGGAGATCGCCAGCCTCAGCCCGTTCGAGCCGAGCTTCCTCGGCGGGGTGTTCATCGGATAGTAATTAAAAAGGCAAAAGTAAAAAGGAAAAAGGAAAAAGGAGAGGCCCTTGTCTGGCTTCTCCTTTTTCCTTTTTACTTTTGCCTTTTTAATTACTTGTCTGTCTTCCACCCCATCACCGTCACTGTGTACCCGCCGTCGGCCTTCGCGTCCGCGGGGATGGTCAGCTCGTTGCCCGGAAGCCGCTTCACCCGCGGCTGGCCGTCCAGGAACTCGTCGGCCG
>JAXMAZ010000042.1:0-41104 GCA_046350115.1 Gemmataceae bacterium | reverse complement strand
GGGGGGGTTAGGGGGGGGGTGGTGGCGGCGGCCGGGGCGGGTACGGCGGTGGCGGTGGGTACGGAGGCGGCGGCGACCGCTACTAACCGTAGACACGAACGACTGAGCCACCACGGCTCGCCGGAGATGGATTCCGGCGGGCCGTCCTTTTGTACCTGCCAGGACCGCCGATCCGGTCTCAACCCTGCCGGCGGATCTGTTCGGCCGTCGTGACCGCCGCCTGGATGGCCGCCTGCAACCGGCCCAGCATCTCGTCCCGGTCAGCCCCCTTGAACTGTGACGTGTCAACCGGCGGCCCGAACGCGACGGCCAGCGACCGGCCATCGGGCGGCAGCGCGAGCGGGTCCGGCGCCGGCAGCGGGCGGTGCCGCGGCCACGCTTGATACGCGCCTGCCACCCCGACCGGGACGATCGGGCAGGACACCCGTTTGAACAGCAGCGAAACGCCGGCCTTAAGCGGTTGTAACTGGCCGGTCCGCGTCCGCTCCCCTTCGGGGAACATGAGCACCGCACGGCCGCGATCCAGACCGGCGGCTACCGACGCCAACCCGTCCCGGCCGAACCCGCGGTCGATCGGCACCGCCCCGAACTGGGTCATCGTGAGGCCGATGATCCGGTTGTCCCACAGGTTGCTGCGGGCCAGGTAGGCGATCCGCCGGCGGGCCGCCACGCCGATCATGAACGGGTCGAGGAACGACTGGTGGTTGGACAGGAGCAGGGCCGGGCCGGTCCGCGGCAGGTTGTCCCGGCCGACCGCCCGCAACCCCCAGCCGAACGTGAACCCGTAGAACGCCGTCCAGTACAGCCCGTTGTACGCGGCCGAATCGACTACACCCGGGAGCGGCATCGGTCGACCACCTCCAGCATCCGGGCGACGACCGCGTCCGGGGCAATGTGGGACGTGTCGATCAGCACCGCGCCGTCCGCCCGTCGCAGCGGGTCGATCGCCCGCTGCTCGTCCTGACGGTCGCGGGCCGAGATCTGAGCCACCAGTTCCGGGACCGCCTCCGCTGGCAACCCTTCCTGATCGGCCCGCCGCGTCGCCCGGGTCTCGGCCGACGCGGTGAAGAAGAACTTGACCGGGGCGTGCGGGAACACGGCCGTCCCCTGGTCCCGCCCCTCGCAGACGACGTCCCGGTCGTCGGCGATCCGCCGCTGCTCGGCCTTGAGCTTCGCCCGGACCTCGGGGAACGTGCCGACCCGGCTGGCCGCCCGGCCCATCGCCTCTGTGTACACGTGTTTGGTCAGCTCGATGTCGTTGATCCACACCCGGTCGGCGTGCAGGTCGAACCGGTAGCCCGCAACCGCCGCGGTGATCGCCGCCACGTCCCGCGGGTCGGTGTGGATGTCGATGCCGGCCCGGCCGAGGACGAGGGCGGTCGCCCGGTACATGGCCCCGGTGTTGAGCAGCTCGAACCCGAGGGCGTCGGCGAGCAGCCTGGCGGCCGTCGACTTGCCCGAGCCGGCGTACCCGTCGATGGTGATGATCATGGCAACGCTGTTGTAGGGCGGGTCAAGCTGGCTTTGCAGCGCCGACCCGCCGAGCCGGCAACGAGTCCCCGCCCGGGCCGGCGGGTCGTCGTCGCAAAGCCTCCTCGACCCGCCCTACAAATCGCCCTCCTGCTCCTCGCGGCCGGCCCGGCGTTCGGCCAGCCGAAGGAGCACCCCGGCCGCCGCGAACGGGCCATCCCGGGGCTGGTGCTGGAAACCGGCGCCCGCACCGCCGCCTGCGACGTGCTCTCCTTCACCGCCGACGGCCGCCACCTGCTCGCCGCCGGGGACGACAAGGTGGTCCGGTCGTGGGCCGTGTCCCCCGGCGGAAGCCTTGCCACCGACGAGTTGCCGACCCTCCGCTGGCCGATCTTCCGCGAAGTCCGCGGGAACATTTACACGATGGCCCTGTCCCCCGACCCGGAGCAGAGCCGGGCGGTCGTCGCCGGGCACGGGCAACTGTCCGGCGGGTTCGCCGCGGCCGTCCTCGACCGCCGCACCGGGGCCGCCCTGCACGCCACCGGCAACCCGGGGGACGAGCAACAAGGCACCATCTGGGCGAGCGGGTTCTCGCCGTCCGGCGACCGGGTGGCCCTGGGCACCCAGTTCGGGGCGGTGTGGGTGTGGGACTTGCCCACGAACAAGCTGGAACTGGTCGGCCGGCACGACACCGCCGGCGAGCCGGACCCGACCAACCATTACGTCCGGCTGGCCGCGTTCGACGGCGAGGGGCGGGTGGTGTCGGTGTGCGGGACCGGCGAGCTGTGCGTGTGGGACCGGGCCGCCCCGGGCAAACCGGTCGCCCGGCACAAGTTCGGCCGGCCGTCGAGCTGCCCGGCGGTCCTCAGCCCGGACGGCCGGTGGATCGGCTACGTCCCGGACGCCCAAGGGCAGACGCGGTTGGGCGTCGACCTGGTGTCGTTCCCGGACGCCAAGGAGACCCGGCGGGTCGAGCTGGCCACCCCGGGCGAGTTCCCGCACCGGCTGGCGTTCGGCAAGAGCGGCCGACACCTGGCCGTCGCCGTCCGGCGGGTCGGCCAGCCGGGCGAGCCGGGGGTGAACTTCCTCCAGGAGCGGGGCGGGCGGGTGTTGGTGTTCGATCTGACCAACCCGGCCGCCCCCCCGGCCGCGGGGCCGACCCAGTCGCTGTACGCCGAGGCGGTCGCCTTCCACCCGGACCGGGAGGAGTGGCTGGCCGTCGCCGGCGGGGCCAACCACGAGGTCGCCGTCTGGGACTGGCGGACCGGCTCGAAGGTCGGCGAGGTGCCGCAGCCGGGCCGCGGGCTGTGGGGGGTGGCCCTGTCGGCGGACGGCAACCGGGTGTCCTTCCAGGCCGACCGCGACCCGCAGCCGACCGACCCGAACCGCCGCGGGGCCGGCCCCTGGAAGCACTTCGACCTGCCCGGCCGCCGGTTCGTCGAACAACCGACCTTCGCCCCGCCGCCGACGCCGGAGCGTTCCCCGAGCGGGTGGCGGGTCGTCACCCTCGACCCGGCCAACCCGCGGGCCGATGTCTGGCAAGTCGAGAAGGACGGCAAGACGGTCCCGCTGCCGTGGTCCCGGGCGGAGAACGACCTCCCCCGGTGCTACGCCTTCCTGCCGGCCCGGGACGGCAAGCCGGAGCGGCTGGCGGTCGGCCACTACTGGGGGGCGAGCGTGTTCGACTTGCTGCCGGCCGGGCCGAAGCGGGTGACGGTGCTGCGGGGACACGAAGGGTCCGTCACCGCCCTGTCCGCGTCGGCCGACGGCCGCCGGCTGGTGACGGCGTCCCGGGACATGACCCTGGCCGGCTGGACCCTGGACGACTGGCCGGACCACCCCCGGCTCGGGGCCGAGCTGTTCGCCCGGGACGGCAAGCTGTTCGTCGGCCGGGTCGCCGCCGGCAGCCCGGCCTGGGAGATGGGCATGGAGCCGGGGGCCGAGATCGTCGGCCTGCTGGTGCCGGACCGGGCCGGGGCCGGGGCCAAGCCGGCAGTTAAGTACGACGCCACCGGGGCCGGCGGGCCGACCGACCCGACCCTCGCCCTCGCCTTCCTCCGGGACGAGCCTCGGCCCGGGTCGGAGCACCTGTTCTTCTGGACCAACCCCGGCGACCCGCAGGTGTGGAAGGGGGTCACGACCCTGATCGACCGGCCGCTCTGGCGGTTCTTCCCGCAGGCGGACGGGGAGTGGGTGGTGTGGCGGTGGCGGGACTTCTACTACGACACGTCCACCGGCGGGGACGCCCGGATCGGCTGGCAGCGGAGCTACCCGCTGGCGGACAAGCGGCGGCCGGAGTTCTTCAAGGCCGAGCAACTGCGGGCCGAGTTCCTCAAGCCGGAGAAGCTGGCCGCCACCCTGGCCACCTGGCAGACCGACCAGGCCGTCGTCCAGTTCAACCTCATCGAGCCGCCGGAAGTGGCCGTGTCCGAGCCGGAGCGGACGGCGGCCGGCTACCGGGTGACGGTCACGGCCCGCCCCCGCGGCCCGCTGGAAACCCAGCAACCGGCCCGGGTGTTGGTCTGGCTGAACGACTACCTGCTGCGAGACCTGCCGGCCGAGGCGGGGGACTTCCACCGCGCGGTGGACGTGCCGGCGGACAAGCTGCGGGCCGGGGAGAACCTGGTCATCGCCCAGTGCTACGGCAAGTCCGGGAGCCGGGCGGACGCGACGCCGCGGACCATCCGGTCCGACCGCCCGCCGGCCAAGCCGACCCTCCACGCCCTGCTGGTCGGGGTGGGCGACTACTCCGGGTCGAAGCCGCAGCAGGCCGACCTGTCCGCCGACCGGGACGCCGAAGTGCTGGACCGGGTGCTGACCAAACAGCAGCAGACCGGGGCGTTCGCCGAGTCGCGGGTCCACCTGCTGCTCAACCAGGACGTCACCCGCGCGGCGGTGCTCGACCGGCTGGCCGCCCTGCGGGCCGCGGTCAAGCCGGACGACCTGTTCGTGTTCTACCTGGGCGGGCACGGGACGGCCCTGGCCGAACTGCGGGCGGCCAAGGTGCCCGAGGACAAGTTGGGCGGGGTCGGCCGGTTCGTGTTCGGCTGCCCGGACTTCGACTTCGACCGGCTGACCGACACCACCCTGAACTTCGAGACCCTGGCCGACGCCCTGCACAGGCTGCCGTGCCACAAGCTGCTGCTGCTGGACGCCTGCCACTCCGGGGCGGCCCAGACGGCCGGCGGGGACACGGCCGCCAACCCGGTCCGCATCCTCACCCAGCACGGGGTCGGGCCGGTCATCCTGGCCGCCTGCGGGCCGGACGAGGCGGCCCTGGAGGCGCCGGTCACGTTCGACCGGATGAGCGGGGCGGCCGGGCTGTTCACCATCGGCCTGCGGCGGGCGTTGGAGGACCGGGCCGGGTTCGCCGCCGCGGACGCGAACAAGGACGGCCGGGTGACGGTCGCCGAGCTGGCCGCCGCGGTCGCCCGCCAGGTGAGCGGGTCGGTCGGGGAGCTGCACGAGCGGGGGCTGCTGGCCCGGCTGGCGGCCCCGCCCGCCCGCCCCGCCGGGCCGGTCAAGCAGACGCCGCTGGCCGTCATCCCCCGGCTGGAGGCGGGGGTGACGGTCGGCCGGCAGTAGCGAAAGGTAACCGCCTGCTCCGCGAGCGGGCTCGACTGCCAGCCCGGGTTGACCACCCGCCCCGGGGGTGGCCGCCGCACCGCCGGCGGAGCCCGCGGACTACGCTCGCCCCGATTCCGTGTCCGCTTCCGGGGGCGGGGTCCGCTCCACAGGTATCGGGCCGCTAAGGCGGCCGGCCCCCGACCCGGGGTCCGGCCGCCGGCGGCCGAGGAGGTTTGAACCGATGCTCCGATTGCTACCGGGCGCCGCCCGCCCCTTTGTCGCCGCCGTCATCGCCGTCGCCGCCACCGCGGCCGCCGGCCGGGCCGACGAGCTGGATAAGGTGCTGGTCAACAACGCCCGGGCCGTCACCGCCAGGCTGGCGGCCGCCGGGTACGCCAACGTCGGGGTGCTCAAGTTCGAGGCCCGGGTCGGCGACAACCCGGTGACCATGAACCTGGGCCGGCTGAACACGTCCATGGCCACCCGGCTGGAGAACGTCCTGATCGGGGCGGCCGACCCGGCCGCCCCGATCGGCATCACCCGCGGGGCCAGCCAGGCGGCGGCGGCCAGGAACCCGGCCGCCACCTATCGGACGCAGGCCGGCCGGGCCGCCCTGTTCGCCCACCCGTACCCGCTCGCCTGGGGGGACAAGGCGGTGCCGGTGGACGCCTTCCTGATCGGCCGGGTGACGTTCGCCGACGACCTGACGAAGGCCACCCTGTCCCTCCAGGTGTTCGACGCCAAGAACCCGGCCGCCCTGACCGACATCCCGCTGGCCAAGCCGACCGTGGACGTCAGCCGGCAGATGCTGGCCGACATCGACCAGCCGTTCGGGGTCCGTGCCCGGGGCGGCAAGACGCCGGAGCTGGCCACCCAGCGGGACCGGGACCGGGCGGCCGACCCCCGGCCCAACGCGGCGTGGGAGACGGTGGACAAGCTGGTCGACCTGAAGGTGTTCTACGACGACCGGCCGGTCGCCCGCGGCCCGGACGGCAACCTGCCGCCGCCGGCCGCCGGCCAGAAGGTCCACTTCACCGCCCGGGTGAAGGGGGCCGAGCGGCTCGGGCTGGTACTGCTGGTGAACGGCGTGAACACCATCGACAAGGAGGCCAACCGGGTGCCGGACCAGTACACCCGCTGGGTGCTCGAGCCGGGGCCGGAGAAGGAGTACCTGGTCCGCGGGTACTACAAGAGCAACAAGTGCGAGGAGTTCGTGGCCGCCCGGCCGGCGGACGCCGCCCGAGTGCTGGCCGACCTGGCCCCCGCCCAAAAGGTGGGCGAGCTGGAGGTGCTCGTGTACCAGGAGGTGAAGCCGGGCCAGGCCCAGACGATGGACCGGCTGAGGCACAACTTCCGGGATTACGACGGCATCGCCCCGTCACTCAAGGACGCCCAGACGGAGGTGGCCAAGTCCGAGGACCGGCAGGTGGTCAGTCGGTCGGTGATCGTGCCCGGCCGGGAGTCCGACCAGAAGCTGGCGGAGTCCGACTTCAAGGGGTTCCTGGCCGCCCACGTGGTGCTGCGGTACACCCCGGCCCCGAAGTGAGTCCGCGGACCGGCCCGCGGGCTGGGGTCACGAGTGGGTAGCGAGTTTACCGGCGACCCCGGTAACGAAATCCAGTACGAGCAGCGACGATCATCGCCGCCAACCCCGTGTCTTTGCAAGGGACACGGGAATCACTTGCCTCACGTCACCGCTGGAGTTCCCGCTCGATCCGGTCGAGCAGGTCCTTCGCCTTCCACACCCGGTCGCCGAGCGACAGCTTCTCGTCCTTGGCCAGCCAGCCCCGCACCTTCTTCTCGGCCGCCACCGCCGTGCTGTGCGTCTTCGCCCCGAAGTGCTTGGCGATCTCCCCGTAAGTCGCCGCCGTGTGCTTGCGGGCCAGGTAGACGGCCGCCATCCGCGGGTGGCTGACCGCCCACGACCGGGCCTTCGACTGGAGCGTCCCGGCGCTCAGCTTCAGCACCGCACACACGGCCGCGTCCACGTCCGCCACGGTGATCGTCCGGACGGTGTGCCGGAGCAGGTCGCCGACCGCCTCCCGGACCAGCGGCACGTCCACGCCTCGCCCCGTCACCCGGGCGAAGTGCCGCACCCCGTTGACGGCGCCTTCCAGTTCCCGGACGTTGCCCCGGAGGTTGCGGGCGAGATGTTTGAGCACGTCGTCCGGGAACGCCGGCCCGCCGCCGGCCGCCTTCGCCCGCAGGATGCCGAGCCGGGTCTCGTCGTCCGGCGGCAACAGCCCCCACACCGCCCCGCCGAGCAGCCGGTCGGTCAGTTCGGGCATCAGCTCCTCCGCCAGCCGCGGGTGACAGTCCATCGTCACCACCACCTGCCGGCCGTCCCCGACCAGGGCGTCGAACGTGTACAGGAACTCCTTCTGGGTGCCGGGGGCGGTGGCCAGGGCGTGCAGGTCGTCCACCAGCAGGGCCGAGCACTCGCGGAACTGCCGGCGGAAGGCGGACTGCTTGCCGAACCGGGCGGCCTGGACGAACTTGCCGGTCAGTTCCTCGGCGGTGACGAACAGCGGGCGGGCGTCCGGCCACTTCTTGCGGAGGCCGGCGTAGACGCCTTCCAACAGGTGCGTCTTGCCGGTGCCGACCGGGCCGTGCAGAACCAGCGGATTCACCCCGAGGCCCGGCTCCTCGACCACGCTCAGGGCGGAGGCGTGGGCGACCCGGTTGCTCGCCCCGACGACGAACTCGGCGAGCGTCTTCCACCGCCGGCCGGGTGACTGCCCCGGGGCGGGCGGCTTCGGCTTCGCCTTGCGGGGGGCGGGCGGGGCCGGCGGCTCGCCGAACAGATTGACCTGCGGCCCTTTGGCGGCCGGCTCCGGCGGCGGTGCGGCGGGCTTGGCCGCGGCGGCCGGCGTCGGGTCGGCGAACAGCCCGGGGTCGACTACGAACCGGACCGGAGTCGCCTGGCCGAGCGCCTCGGCGGCGGCCGTCCGGACGACCTCGCCGAACGTGTGGTCCAGCCACTCCTGGAAGTGGGCGCTGGCGACCCCGACGATCAGCTCGCGGCCGGCGGGGACGAACGCGGTGTGCGGCTGGAACCAGAGGCCGTACCGGGCCGCCCCGATGCGGGCGGTCAGGGCGGCTTCCATCTTCCGGGCGAACGCGTCCGTGCTCGGGGGTGTGGCCAGGGCTGCCGACACTGAGCAGGCTCCGGGGGCTGGGGGCCGACCGCGGTGGCACGACGGACGCGGTCCGGACACGAGGTCCGGATGTCAACTATGCGCGCCCCCCCGGGGTGGCGCCAACCGGGCCGGCCGGTCATCTATCGGCCGCCGCTCGGGGTGCGGAGGCGCAATCCTCCGCCCCGAGCGCGCACGGCACGCCAGCGCCGGCCGCGCCAACCGTTACCATCCGGACCGAGGGCGCCACCCGACTCGACACCCGAACCGGGGCGGCCGCAACTTGAGGGAAACCCAGGCGAGATGCGAATTCGTTGGAAACGGCTATCGATCCTGCTCCTCTCCGCTTCGGGGAGGGGGCCGGGAGAGGTTACAGACCGCAACCGTCACTGGGACTCAGAACCCGCCGGGTCGGCTGGCAGGCCTCACCCCTCCCCGGCCCCCTCCCCGAAGCGGAGAGGGGAGAAAATCCGCAAACCGGCTGACCGGTTGACGCCCCCGCCCGGCCGGTTTACGCTGGCACTCCCTCCGACCCTCTCCCCTCCCCGGGCCGCCCCCATGCTCACCCGCCGCGACCTGCTCCGCTCGGCCGCCGCCGCCCCGCTCGCCTGCTCCCCGGTGTTCGGCCGGATCGAGGACGCCCCGGCCGACACCCGGCTCAAGAAAGTTCGCACTCTGGACGACACCGACTTCGACCTGGCCGTCCCGGCGACTAAGGAGGCGTGGCTGGCCCGCCGGCAGAAGGTGCGGGAGCAGGTGCTCGTCTCTCAGGGGCTGTGGCCGCTGCCGGAGAAGACGCCGCTCTGCCCGGTCGTCCACGGCAAGCTCGACCGCGGCGACTACACCATCGAGAAGGTGTTCTTCGCCTCCACGCCCGGGCACTACGTCAGCGGCAGCCTGTACCGGCCGGCCAAGGGCGAGGGGAAGCGGCCGGCGGTGCTGTTCGCCCACGGCCACTGGGCCGGCGGCCGGTTCGAGGTGGCGGCCGAGGCCGCCGCCAAGAAGGCCGTCGAACGCGGCGAGGAGCCGGACCTGCTCCGCGGCCGGTACTTCATGCAGGCGCTGCCGGTCACGCTCGCCCGGCTCGGGTTCGTGGTGTTCCAGTACGACATGGTCGGGTACGCCGACAGCAAGACCATCCCGCACCGGGAGGGGTTCAAGGAAGCGGCCGCCGAGCTGCGGGCGCAGTCGTTCATGGGCCTGCAGACCTGGAACAGCGTCCGGGCGCTCGACTTCGTGACAAGCCTGCCGGACGTGGACCCGACGAAGGTCGGCGTCACCGGGGCGAGCGGCGGCGGCACCCAGACGTTCATCCTGGCCGCCATCGACGACCGGCTCGCGGCCGCGTTCCCGGCAGTGATGGTGAGCACGGCGATGCAGGGCGGGTGCGTATGCGAGAACGCCAGCCTGCTGCGGGTCGGCACAGGGAACATCGAGCTGGCCGGGGTGTTCGCCCCGAAGCCGCAGGCCATGTCGTGCGCCGACGACTGGACCAAGGACGTGCCCAAACGCGGGCTGCCGGAGCTGAAGCGGCTGTACGCCCTGTTCGGGGCCGAGGAAAAGGTGGCGGCCAAGTACTGGAGCTTCCCGCACAACTACGGCCACCCGTCCCGGGTGTTCATGTACGGCTGGTTCAACAAGCACCTGGCCGGGAAGGACGGGCCGGTCGAGGAGACGCCGTTCGACCCGGTGCCGCCGAAGGAGCTGTCCGTTTACGATGCCGAGCACCCGCGGCCGGCCGACGACCTGCCGGCGGACAAGCTCCGCGAGAAGCTGTCCGCGGCGAGCGACGCCCAGATGGCGAAGCTCTCTCCGACGGACGCGAAATCGCTGGCCGAGTTCACGCGGGTGGTCGGCACCGCCCTGCGGGTGATGGTGCAGGACGAGCTGCCGCCGCCGAAGCCAGGTCTGGTGTCGGTCGCCGGGTTCGGGTCCGAAGGCGGCCCCGGCGGGGCCACGGTCCACCGGGCGCATTTGGGCCGCGGCAAAGGGGAGGCGGTGCCGTCGATGGGCGTCATCCCCGAGGGGTTTATCGACGCCGGCAAGACGGCCGTCGTCTGGCTGCACCCGCAGGGCCGGGCCAGCTTGAAGCAGGGGGACGACTGGACACCGGCGGTGAAGACGTTGCTGGCGGCCAAGACCGCGGTGCTGGCCATCGACCTGTTCAAGCCGCCGGCCCTGCCGATCGGCAAGGTGACGCACGGGCAGGTGTTCGGCGGGTACTTCTACGGGTACAACCGGGCGGTCCTGGCCGAGCGGGTGCGGGACGCGGTGACGGCCGTGGTCAACCTGCGGGACAACGCCGGGTGCAAGACGATTCACGTCGTCGGCTGGGAGGAGTGCGGGCCGGTGGCGATCCTGGCGAAAGCGATCTGCGGCGACGCGGTGACGAAGCTGGCCGCGGACGCCCACCAGTTCCGGTTCGAGAGCGTGACCAAGCTGGACGACCCGATGATGCTGCCGGGGGCGGTGAAGTACGGCGGGCTGCCGGCGTTCCTGGCCCTGTGTGCGCCGTCACCGGCGCTGGTCCACAACCACAAGGGGACGGCCAGCGGCAAGCTGTCCAAGGCGGCCTACGACGCCACCGGGGCGGCGGACAAGCTCACCCGGTCGGCGGACAAGTGGCCGGCGGAGAAGGTCGCCGGGTGGCTGGCGGGGTGAGACGGCGGTTGGTGTAGGGCGGTGCCGAGTCTTCGAGGCCCGCCGGTGGGACTGCCTGCCGTCGCCCGGACCGGCGGGCCTCCCAAAGCGTCGGCACCGCCCTACGAGAATCCCCTTCGGAGCGCCTGATGCCTCTGCTCGTCGCCGCCTTGCTTCTCGCTCAACCCACCCCGGCCTACGTCAAGAAAGCCACCCGGGCGGACACCGTCCGGGCCACCCTGGCGGCGCACAAGCTCCCGACCCTCGACGGCCCCTGGTCCTACGCCGGCCCGTTCGACAACACCGACGGCAAGGGGTTCGACGCCGTCTACCCGCCGGAACAGGGGTTCGACCCGAAGGCGGCGTTCGTCGGCAAGGACGGGGCGAAGTTCGGGTGGAAGCCGGCCGCCGGGTTCGAGCTGGGCAAGCGATTCCGACTGCTGCCGCTGTTCCCGGACGCCCCGGACTACGCCGTCGTTTACCTGTACCACGAGTTCACCGCGACGGCCGCGGTACGGTTGCCGGTGTCGCTCGGCAGCGACGACACCCTGAGCGTCTGGTTCAACGGCAAACGGCTGCACCACGAAAGTCAGGTGCGGGGGGTGGCCCCGGACCAGGACCGGGTGGAACTGAGTGTCCGCCCCGGGGTGAACCGGCTGCTCATCAAGGTCTGCCAGTACGACGGCCAGTGGGACGTGTACGTCGCCCCGGAACTGTCCCCGGACCTGCCGCCGGCGGTCGTCGAGCAGGTGAACCGGGACTTCCCGCCGCGGCAGGTGGTGAAGGCCGCCGACCCGGCCGCCGCCGAGGCGAAGGCGTACCGGGTGGACACTTTCGCCCCGCCGGCCGACTGCGTGCTGGAGGTGGGCGGGCTGGCGTTCCGGCCGGACGGCAAGCTGCTCGCCTGCACCCGCCGCGGCGACGTGTGGCTGATCCACAACCCGACCAGCGACCCGGCCCAGGCCAAGTTCACCCGGTTTGCCACCGGGCTGCACGAACCGCTGGGCATGTACGTCGTGGACGACCGCACCGTATACGTCGCCCAGCGGCCGGAGCTGACGAAGCTCGTTGACACGGACGGGGACGGGGTCGCCGACCGGTACGAGACGGTGAGCGACCGGTGGGGCGTCAGCGGCGACTACCACGAGTACGCCTTCGGCCCGGCGGTGGACAAGAGCGGGTCCATGTACCTGACGCTCAACGTCGGGTTCGGCGGCGGCCATCAGGCGAAGGCGGCGTGGCGGGGGTGGTGCGTCAAGATCGACCCGAAGACCGGGGCGATGGAGCCGTTCGCCTACGGGCTGCGGTCCCCGAACGGGATCACCGTCGCCCCGAACGGCGACCTGTTCTACGCCGACAACCAGGGCGAGTGGGTGGCCACGAACAAGCTGTGCCACCTGAAGCGGGGGAGCTTCTACGGCCACCAGGCGCCGCTCAAGTGGCTCGCCGATTCGCCGTTCAGAACCGCCCCGGCGACCGTGAAGTCCGGCATGTGGTACGACGGCACCGACCCGCGGAACCCGACCGGGCCGAAGACCTTCCCGGCGGTCGAGCCGCCGGCAATCTGGTTCCCGTTCGCCCGGATGGGACAGTCGGCCAGCGAGCCGGTGTGGGACACGACCGGCGGCAAGTTCGGCCCGTTCGCCGGCCAGTGCTTCGTCGGCGACCAGAACCGGGCGGTCGTCATGCGGGTCGCTCTGGAGAAGGTGAACGGCGTCTACCAAGGGGCGTGCTTCCCGTTCCGCGGCGGGCTACAGTGCGGGGTGAACCGGCTCTGCTTCGGCCCGGACGGCGGCCTGTACGTCGGCGAGACGGCCCGCGGCTGGGGCGGGGTCGGCGGCAAGCCCTACGGCCTGCAGCGGATCGCCTTCACCGGGGCGACGCCGTTCGAGGTCCACTCGGTGAAGCTGACCAAGACCGGCTTCGACCTGCACTTCACTAAGCCGCTCGACCCGAAGGCCCTGCCGACCGAGCCGGTGGCGGTGAAGTCGTGGACCTACGTGTACCACATCACCTACGGCTGCCCGGAGACCGACCCGCGGGCGGAGGCGGTGAGCAAGCCGACGCTTTCCGCCGATCGCAAGACGCTGGCGGTGACGGTCGGCGGCCGGCAGAAGGGCCGCGTGTACGAGCTGCAACTGGCCGGCGTGAAGTCCGCCGACGGCGACCCGCTGCTGCACCCGGAGGCATTCTACACGCTGAACGAGCTGGTAAAGTGAAGCAGCCAGCCGGAGGAACGCGATGACACTGACGGCCGTTTACATCCCGGTGCCGGAGGGGTACATCGGGTTCGTCGAGGAGCTGCCCGGGGCGAACACCCAGGGGGACACGCTGGAGGAAGCCCGGGAGAACCTCCGCGAAGCGGTCGAGTTGATTCTCGAAGCCAACCGCGAGCTGGCCGCCCGGGCCATCGGCCAGCAGCCGGTGGTCCGCGAGCCGTTCGAGCTGACGTCGTCATGAAGCGGGTCGATCTGGTCCGCCATCTGGAAGCCCACGGCTGCTACCTGCTGCGGGACCGGGGCAAGCACAGCGTTTACGTCAACCCGGCGAACAACCAGACCTCGGCCATCCCTCGGCACCGCGAGATCAACGACTTCCTAGCCCGGAAGATTTGCCGCGACCTCGGGGTGCCGGAGCCGTGACGCCGTGGAACTGATCACCGTCCCGATGCGGTCGCCCCGGTTCTACGGGGAGGTGTTCCGCCTCTGGTTCACCCCGTCCGGCCACAGCCTGCTGGTCCTCACCGGCTCCTCGGACGGCCCGAACCGGCTTCACCGCTGGAACCTGGTCGCCGGCAAGCTGACCGGTCGGCGGACCGTCGTCACCGACGACGAACACGGCATCTGTCACCCGGAGCCGACGTTCACCCGCGACCACCGGCTGATGGCCTACGGCGACCGCTTCGAGGAGGTTCGCACCAGGCGCCAGAAGTATTTGGTTGGCGCCCATGACAACTACTACGCCGGGTTCGCTTTCGCGTCGGACGGGGCGGTTTTATACGGGGCCGTTTCTGGACGACGGGCCGACCAACTGTGGTGGATCGACCGGTGGGATTTGCCCATCAAAATAGCCGGTAGCGGCGACCACATACAGGCTTGGCCTGAGGTGTCGTTGAGCATCACGGACGACGACTTTGGCGGCCCATCGGAGTTAGCCGTATCTCCTGACGGCGGGCTTCTGGCGGTGCAGATGTACGATGCCCGTCGGGTTTATCGGTTCAAGCTACCGACCGGTGAGCTGATGCACCCGCTCACCCTGCCCGGCGTCCACGGCCAGGGCGAAGGAGATGGCACGCTGCGGTTCAGCCCGGACGGTCGCACCCTGGCGGTCGCCGCCCCGGGGGTGTACCTGCTCGACCCGCTCGGCACCAGCCGGCCGCGGCTGACCCTGCCGACCGGCCCGGTCGCCGACCTGGCGTTCACCCCGGACGGCACCCGGCTGCTGACCGTTGCCGGCAAGGAGGCGACCGTCTGGGACACGGCCGCCGGCAAGCCCCTCGCCCGGTACGGGTGGGGCAAGCAGGCCGGGCCGCTGCGGGCGGTGGCGGTCGCCCCGGACGGACTGACGGCGGCCGTCGGCGGCACCCGCGGCCGGGTCGTCCGCTGGGATCTGGATGACGGTTGACCCCGCCCGTCCGCTGCGAACTATGCTGTGGCGGGCAGCGGTTGCGGTTGCCGTCCCGTGCCGTCCTTCGGACAATGCCCCCCGTTCGCCTGTGACCGATCCGACACGAGGGGTTAGCGTGAGTCAACCGGCGCACCGGTCCGGCTGGGTGAAGGGGCTGCTCAAGTACGCCCTCGGGTTCGGCCTGCTGGCGTTCGTCATCTGGCGGTTCTGGGAGGGCAAGCCGCCGGCCGCGGGCGAGCCGCCGGCCCCCGGGCTGAAAGACCTGCTCCAGCGGGAGCCGGACCTGGTGGCGTTCGGGCTGGCCGCCTTCTTCATCACGACCGCAACGGCCCTCCAGTTCTACCGGTGGTATCTGCTGGTGCGGGCGCTCGACCTGCCGTTCACCGGCCGGAACGCCGTCCGCCTCGGGCTGGTCGGGTACTTCTTCAACATCTTCCTGCCCGGGTCGGTCGGCGGGGACTTGGTGAAGGCCGTGTTCATCGCCCGGGGGCAGGCTGGCCGGCGGGCGGCGGCGGTCGCCACCGTGGTCGCCGACCGGCTGTTCGGGCTGTTCGGGCTGGTGCTGTACGTGGCCGCCGTCGGCGGCGGGCTGTGGCTGGCCGGCAACCCGCAGATCGGCAGCAACCCGCACCTGCAAAACATCATCAAGTTCTGTGGCATCGCCGTCGCCGGGACGCTGGTCGGGTGGGTGCTGCTCGGACTTTTGCCGCAACACCGGGCCGACCGGTTCGCCGGCCGGCTGCACACGGTGCCGAAGGTCGGGCACACCCTGGCCGAGCTGTGGTACACCGTCTGGCAGTACCGCCAGCGGACCGGGACGGTGCTCGCCTGCCTCGGCCTGTCGGCGATCACGCACACCTGCTACGTGCTCATCTTCCACTTCGCGGTGCGGGTGTTCGCCGAGCCGGACCCGGCCAACCCCGGGGCGGTGAAGGACGTGGCGACGCTGGCCGAGCACATCGCCGTCGCCCCGATCGGGTACATCATGGAGGCGCTGTTCCCGGCCCCCGGCGGGGTCGGCGGCGGGGAGGCCATCTTCGGCTGGCTGTACTCGCTGCTCGGGCTGCCGGTGTCGGTCGGGGTGGCCGGCCGGCTGACCATGCGGGTCGTTCAGTGGGCGCTCGGCCTGATCGGGTACATCGCCTACCTGCGGATGAAGGACGAGCTGCCGATCGCGGAGGCGGAGGAGGCGGCCGAACAGGACGACCCGGCGGCCGAGCCGGTAGGGGAGAGCGGTAAGTCGTGACGTGGGCCGGACGGGGGACACCGGCACCTGATTGACCGCAACCCCCAGGCATTGGGCGAGCTGGGGGCGTCAACCCCCGGGTGTCGGCAACCGCTGCCCGGACACCCGGGGCTGACGCCCCCGGCTCGCCGCGAATACAACCGCCCGCCTACTTCGCGTCCGCCTCGCCGACCGCATCGACGTGGAGCACCGTCGGGACCGTCCCGCCGCCCTGGAGCTGGATGCTCAGGGGGACCGCCCGGCTGACCGGGCCGGGCTTGGTCGGGGCGAACCGGACCACCACCACCTGCACCGGGCCGGCCGCCCGCAGCGTCTCGATCACGCTCACCCCGTCCCCGGCGTCGGCCACCGGGGCCAGCCGGAACGGCTGGCTACCGCGGACCAGCACCCGCTCCTCCCGCACCTCCCCCACCCGGGTGGCCGGGAACCGCACACGTTCCGGGCTGAGGGCGACCGGCGCCTGCACAAGACCCGTCACCGGCACCCGCACCACCGGGGCGGCCGGGTCGCTGGTCTGCAGGGCGACCGTCTCGGACACCGGGCCGGCCGGGGCGTCCGGCCGGAGGCTGACCGTCACCTGGTACTTGGCCCCCAGGAACCCGCGGCTGGCCTCGTGCACCTTCACCTCCAGCGGCCCGGCCGGCGGCACCACCCCGGTCAGCTTCCACCCGGCCCGCAGCCCGGCCGCCGCCTCCAACACGACCGTCTTGGCCGCCCCCTTGCCCTGGGCGACGGTGCCGAAGTCGACCGCCCCGGGGGTGAGGGTGACGTCCGCCCGGCTGGTCGCCTCGATCCGCAGTACGGCGGTGGACACGTACTGCGGGCCGATCGTCACCCGGACCGTCTGGGCGTTCGGGCCGGAGAAGGTGCCGGTGTCCATGGCCACCGCGAACTCGGCCGACTCGGTCGGCTGGAGCACCTTCTCCGGCGGGTACGCCTTCAGGCACCCGCACGACGGGTTGACGTCGATCACCTGGATCGGCACGTCGTAGATGTTCGTCAGGGTGAACTTGTGGACGAGGACGGTGCCCCGGGGGACGGTGCCGAAGTTGTGCACCACGACCGGCGGCGGCGGCTGGGTCGGGTTCTTCAGCACGTCCGGCAGGAACAGCTTGTTCGCCCACGGGGGGGCGACCTGGGCGGGGGCCGCGGCCGGGCCGAGGGCGGCGAGCAGGAGTGGCAGGACGCACCGACGCATGGCAGCCCCCGTGGACCGAATAAGTTATCCATCGGCCGCCGGCCGTCGGTCGGGCCACCCGCGGCGGGCGACCGGGCCGCGGGGATTGGGGACGGCCCCCGCAGGCTCAGCGACTGTTGGCTATCTTACCCACGCGGCACGACCGGCGTAGGGCGGTGCCGACGCTTTGGGGAGGCCTGCCGGCGTGGCAACGGTTCCCCCGCCCTAGACGGGCCTCCCAGCGTCGGCACCGCCCTACGACCGCCGGCGGGCAGCCTCCAGCGGACCTTACCCCGGTCAGCGCCCGACCTTACGCGGCCGCCCACTTCTGGCGGATGAACTGGATCCCCTTCGTGTACACCTCGTCCGGGCTGGGGAATAAGTCCCGCCAAACCCGGGTGGCGGCGGCCAGGTCCGGCAGCGCCCGGCCGAACGCCTCGATCACCAGCCAGCCGTCGTACCCGGTCCCCTTGATCGCCTTGAACGCCTCGTCCCATCGCACCTGGCCGGTGCCCGGGGTGCCGCGGTCGTTCTCGCTGATGTGGACGTGGGCCATCACCGGGGCGACGGTCGCGATCGCCGACGCCTGCGACTTCTCCTCGATGTGGGCGTGGAAGGTGTCGTACATGCACCGGAAGTTCGGGTGATCGACGGCTTTGACCAGGGCCGCGGCGTCGGCGGCGGTGGTCAGGAAGTAGCACTCGAACCGGTTCAGGTACTCGATGGCCAAGGTCAGGTTGCCGCCGGCCGCGTGCTCGGCCGCCTGCCGCAGCACCTCCGCCGCCCGCTTCTTCTCGTCGGCCGTCGGCCCGGTCCCGCTGAACACCCCGAGCGGGGAGTGGTACGGCCCGCACATGGCCACGCTCTCCAGCGTGAAGTTCATGTCGATCGCCCACTTCAGCCGGTCCAACGCCGCTGCCCGGACGCTCGCTTCGGAGCTGATCGGGTTGGTGTCCGGGTTCATGACGGTGACGGTCGAGCAGGCCAGCCCGAGGTTGTTCAGCTCGGTCCGGACGGCCCGGTAGTGGTTGGCGTCCCCGTCGAACAGCGGCAGTTCGACCCCGTCGAACCCGGCCTTCTTGATCTTGGCCAGAGTGGGGAAGTCGGCCTCGGTGACGAAGCCGGTCCACAGGAGCAGGTTCATGCCGATTTTCATCGCGGGGCGCTCCGGTCGGGGAGGGGCAGGCGGTGGCGGCATTGTCCCGGCCGGGCGGCGGCCCGGCAAGGGGCCACCGTGATTGACACCCGGCGGTTCGGAATCCGACAATGGCCCCATCGGAGGGCGCCCGGATGCCGTTACTCGACCACTTCCATGAGCCGCTCACCCGGCGGTTGCAGTGGATCTCGTTTCACTACGCCTGGTGTGCTGCCCTGTCGGCCGACCTGAACCGCCGGCTACCCCGCGGGTTCGCCGCCCGGCCCAACGCGGTGTTCGGCATCGAGATTGACGTGGCGGCGGTGGACGACCCGGACGGCGGCGGCGGCTGTCACGGGCTGGTCGCCCGGGCCGCCGGCCATCTCCTGCTGCTCGCCGTCGGAGCCGATCACGTCGAGGTGCTGGTCGAGAACCGGTTCGCCGACACCCCACTGGCCGCCGCCATCGAGCTGGTCAGCCCGGCGAACAAGGACCGGCCGGCCACCGGGAGGCGTTCGTAGCGCCTGGACTACCTGAACCACGGGGCCGGGGTGCTGGTGGTGGACGTGGTCACCAGCCGCCGGCCAACCTGCACGACGACCTGCTCGCCTGGATCGGCCGGTCGGAGTCGGCGTGGGGGCGGACCCGTATGCGCCGCTGCCTTCCGCCTGACCGGTGGCGGCCGCCGACCGGCCGGGGGGTCCGGCCCACGGGGCCGGATTCGTCCAGGTGTGGCGGGCGGAGCTGACTCTCGGCAAGTCACTCCCGGAAATGCCGCTCTGGCTGCTCAACGGCCCGTGCGTCCCAGTGCCGTTGGAGGCGGTGTACGAGCGGGGCGTTTCGCTGACCTCGGCCTCTCCTCCTCCCCCAACGGAACCGCCTGGATGCCCCTGCCCGCCGCCCCGGTCCGGCTGCTGCTCAAGCTGGTCGATGAGGGCTACACCAGCCAAGGCCTGGCACGGGCCGAACCCGCGCGTGGTCCGCTGGGTGGACGCCGCGGCCGCCGCGTTCCGCCCGGCCCCGGACCGCAAGACCGTCTGGGAGCACGCCGTCCGATGCGCGTACTGGAAGTACGTCGTCACCCGGCGGATCACCGGCGCTGCAGCGCGGCCCTTCCTGGCCAGGAGCAACTGGTTCGGCCTGTTTGGACCCGCCGTCCACCCCGGCGACTGGCCAGGGCGTGGGCGGCCGACCTGAAACTGCTGGACGCCTGCCACCACGGCTTGCGTGCGGTGGTCGAGAACCTGCCGCCGGACGAGCTGGACGTGGTGCCGCCGAACTGCAGCGTGACGGTCGCCGAGTCGGTCGCCGGCGTGGCCATGCACGATGTCTACCACGCCGGCCAGATTCAGCTGCTGAAGCGGCTGGCAGAAATAACGCTGCGCTGAGTGCAGATTTCGACGCAGATGAAACCGGATAAGAATAAAAATCTTGTTCTTCAATCCGGTTTTCATCTGCGTCGAAGTCTGCGTACTCAGCGGGCCATATAGGACAGCAGCTTGTCCGCCGCCGCCTGGGCGTAGGCGGGGTCGTTGACGTGCAGGTCCAGCTCGACCAGCTCGAACCCGTAAGCCGAGTCGCGGATGCTCTGGAACAGGGCGGCGTCCGCCTCCGGCCACCAGAACGGCTTCCCCTCCGCGTCGATCGCCGACACCCCCCGCAGCGGCAGCAGCACCGCCGTCGGCCCCCTGGCGGCACTCGCCTTCTCGGCGATCTCCTTGCCCAGCTTGTCGTTCTCCTCCGGGGTGGTCCGCATCAGCGTGACCGACGGGTTGTGCTGGTAGAACCGCCGCCCCTTGTACCGCTCCGGCACCGTCTCCGGCGGGCCGAAGTTGACCATGTCCATCGCCCCGACCGAGATCACCTGCGGCACCCCGGCCAGCGCTGCCGCGGTCAACCGGTCCCGGCCGGCGTTGAACACCCCGCCCGCCAACTCGTCGGCGAGTTCGGTCGTGGTGATGTCCAGCACCCCGCTGACCAGCCCGTCGCGGATTAGCCCCTCCATCGTCCGCCCGCCGGTCCCGGTGGCGTGGAACACCAGCACCTCGAACCCGGCCGCACTCACCGTTCGCTTGGCCGCCTCCACACAGGGCGTCGTCACCCCGAACATGGTCGCCGTCACCACCGGCTTATCGTCCGTGGAACTTGGAACTTGGAACTTGGAACTGGTCATCCCGATCATCGCGTCGGCGGCGTTGGCCAGCACCCGTCGGCTGACCCGGTTCAGTCCGGCCAGATCGACGACGCTGTACACCAGCGTCACGTCCCGGGTGCCGACGAACGGCCGCACGTCCCCGCTGGCCAGGGTGGACACCAGCACCTTCGGGACGCCGATCGGCACGGCCCGCAGGGCGCCGGCGGTGATCGTGCTGCCGGCCGACCCACCGAGGCCGAACACCCCGGTCAGCCGACCCTCCTTGTGCAGCCGGGCGGCCAGTTTCCCGGCCGCCTCGGCGGCGGCGGCCACAGCCTTGCCCCGGTCCGCGGCGGACGCCAGGGCGTCCACATCGAACCCGCCGGCGGCGAAGAACTCGGCCCGCGGGATGTCGGCCGGCTCGGTCGGCGGGCCGGCGACCCCGGCGTCGGCCACCAGCACCGCCACCCCCGCCGCCCGGAGCCGGTCGCGGACGAACCCGACCTCGGCCCCCTTGGTGTCCAGGGTGCCGATCAGCAGGACGCTCATGGCCTGTCCCCGATGTTCCGCCCGGGTCGGAAATAAATGCTATGGTACTCGCGGAACTGTCTGGTTCCACGGCCACCGCCCGGGCCGGCTACGGAGGAGTTGCCGTGCAGCCGACCTTGATCCGCATCCTGAAACACGGGCTACCGACCGCCGTCGCCCTGTTCGCCCTCGGCTACCTGCTGAGCGAGATGGCCGCCGTCTGGGTGCACGCCCAGACCCCGGCGGGCCGGCCGGTGACGGCCGAGCCGGGGCTTGGGGGTGGTCCGCCTGCGGACGCGACCGCCGAGGAGGTGGCCGCCGCCATCCGCCGGCGGGTGCCGCTGGCCATGGCTGGGTGGGGGTTCGCCCTGGTGGCCGGGATGGAACTGCTCCTGTGGGCGTGGCGGCGGCGACACCCGGCCCCGCCCCCCGCACCGGCCGTCGGCCTGCCGTCCACGGCGGACGTGGACACGCTCCTCCGCCAGTTGCTGGAGAAGGCGGAGGCCGACCGGGCGCTCCAGGCGGCGGTCGATGTCGCCACCCCGGCCCCGGGTTGCCCGGCCGCGGGCGAGGCCGACAATACCCCCACACCGGCCGGCGAGCGGGGGGCGTCAGCCCGCCGCGGCCGTGGTCGCCGGTCGGCTGCGACGGGGCTTGGCCCCCGCTCGCCGGGCTGGGGGCACCCATGTTTTCACGCGACGACATCCTCGCCCGGCTGCGTGCCCAGGTGGCGGCCGGCAAGCCGATCGTCGGCGGCGGGGCCGGCACCGGGCTGTCCGCCAAGTGCGGCGAGGCCGGCGGGCTGGACCTCATCATCATCTACAACTCCGGCCGGTTCCGGATGGCCGGCCGCGGCTCCCTCTCGGGCATGATGCCCTACGGGGACGCCAACCAGATCGTCCTGGACATGGGCCGGGAAGTCCTCCCCGTCGTCGAGCGGACGCCGGTGCTGGCCGGGGTGTGCGGCACCGACCCGTTCCGGCTGATGCCGCTGTTCCTCAAGCAAGTCAAAGAGGCCGGGTTCAGCGGGGTGCAGAACTTCCCGACCGTCGGGCTGATCGACGGCCAGTTCCGGCAGAACCTGGAAGAGACGGGGATGGGGTTCGACAAGGAGGTGGCGATGATCGCCACCGCCCGGCAGCTCGGGCTGCTCACCTGCCCCTACGTGTTCACCGAGGGCGAGGCGGCGGCGATGGCCGGGGCCGGGGCGGACGTGCTCATCCCGCACATGGGGCTGACCACCAAGGGGAGCATCGGGGCGAAGACGGCCGTGACCCTGGACGACGCCGTCGCCCGGGTGCAGGCGCTGTGTGACGCGGCCAGGCGGGTGAACCCGGACGTCCTGGTGCTCTGCCACGGCGGCCCGATCGCCGAGCCGGAGGACGTGCGGTATATCCTGGAGCGGACCCGCGGGGTGGTCGGGTTCTTCGGGGCCAGCAGCGTCGAGCGGCTGCCGACCGAGGTGGCGATCACGGAGTGTGTGCGGCGGTTCAAAGGGCTGGGGATGGCTAGAGGGTGACGATCCCGGACGATTCACTTCTAGGCAGAAAATTCTTGCCCCCGTCCCAGTTGGCCGCTATCGTCGGCATGTCCCTTCGTAACCAGCTTGATCGTGCGGGCGTGCCGGTCCGTCGGTCGTCACCGCCCGCCACTCCCACACCAGGAGTCGACGATGGGTCACGCGCGACGTTTCTGGAGTCCCGGCCGTCTGGCGCTGACGGCCGTCTGGCTGATGGCCGCCGGGGCGGCCCAGGCCGGCTTCCTGCCGGCCGCCCCGTTCGACCTGGGCGGCAACCCCACCCCCCGGGTGACCGGGTACGGGCAAGCCCGGGACACCCACTTCAGCCAGGACGTGCGGCTGCGGGTGTGCGACATGGACCTGGTGATCGGCAAGATGGACTTCGACTTCAACACCACCGCCATCACCATCGGCGCCGACCGGTACGGCGGCGCCGCGCTGGCCGGCCAGTTCGTGTTCACCGCCGGCGACAAGATCTGCCTGGAGCCGGGGTCGCAGTTCGGCTGGGTGCAGGTGGTGGCCGCCACCCAGTCCGGGGCGAACGAGTGGAACGCCCCGGACGGCACCCGGTTCCCGGACACCCAGAGCCGGGGGACTGACCCGGACTACCCGTTCGAGTCCCTGCCGGACGGCACCCGGCCGGCCAACGGGGTCGCCTTCCAGGACTTCCCGTTCCGCGGGCTGAACCCGGACCAGACGTGGATCGCCGAGCTGGGGCTGGTGTGCAAGAACCCGACCACCCATGTGGCCCACATCATCGGCACCTTCTTGTGGGGGTTCAGCACCACAAACGGGGTGGTCACCGGCGACCCGCCGCACGCCTACGGGAGCCCGACTGCTAGCTATATCACCACCCTGCAAAACGCCTTCGACGGGAAGGTGCACGGGCCGTTCACCAGCACCAAGTGGACGTTCGACCAGAACGCGGCCGACTGCTTCGTGTGCGTGCCGTGTCCGGCCCCGGCCGGGCTGACGCTGGTCCTCGCTGGGGCCGTCGCGGCGGCCGGCGGGGTCCGTCGGCTCAGGCCGCTGGCGGCGTGACGGGCGCAAGCCCGCCCGCCGCGGCGGGTGGGCTTGGCAAGTCAGTACCGCCAGATGAAGTCGACGGTGATCCGCCCCTTCAGGAAGTCCTGGTTGCCCATCAGCGGGAACTCGTACCCGGCCCCGAACTCGGTGTTCCGGCGGAGCTTGATCCGCCCGCCGATCGTCCCGGTGAGCAGGTTGCTCCCCTTCGCCTGGCCGCCGAAGTTGATCAGGTCGCGGCCCTCCCCGGTGATCGGCCGGGAGGTGCCGTCGGTCGTGTACTGGAACCAGTTCACTTCCACCAGCGGGAAGAACCGGTGGGCGTTGCCGACGTCGAAGTCGACGTGCCCGCTCAGCCAGAAGTAGTCGCTCCGCTCGCTGTTGGTCGAGAACGAGTACCCGCCGTTGGCCATCCCGTTGAACACCCCGAGCCGGTTCTTCAGGAACGGCCGGGCGAAGGTGGCGTACGGGGCGATGCTCATGCTGCCGGTGTTCTGAAACACGCTGGACTGGCCGATCGGGAACTGGAAGGTGCCGCCGACCGCCAGCAGGGTGCCGGTGTCCTCGTTCCGGACGACCGTCACCTTCGGCCCGAGCCACAGCTCGGAGAACCCGAACTGGTCGCCGTACACGGACGAGCCGGACGGGTTGACGGCGGTGAACCCGAGCTTGTTGACGACGAGCGAGAACCGGTCGGTCAGGGCCAGCCGCCCCTGGGTGCCGATGAACCAAATGTTGCCGCCGCCGAAGTTGGCCTGGCCGGTCGGCACGCTCTGGTAGATGAAGATCGGCCGCACCTCGGTCAGCGACCGCGGGTCCTCGAACAGGAACGGGTTGGACAGCGGGGACACCATGCAGTCGAACGCCCGGTCCGACTGGAACCAGGCGCGGCCCGGCTCGGGGGTCAGTGCGTCCTTCACCGAGTCCCCGAACGCCCAGGAGTCCCGGCGGCGGGCCGGCGGGTCGCGGTCCGGGGAGCGCGGGGCGGACGTCCGCCGGCCCCGCATGCCGTCGTTCAGGTGGTCGAACAGCTCGTCCTGGCGGAGCGGCGGGTCGGCCGGCCGTTCGGACTTGTGAACCCGCTCCGCCACGTCCGCGGCGACCGGCTTGGCGTCCCGGCTGACGGCCAGGCGGGCCGCCCGCGGCGGCCGGTCGGTCGGAATACCGGGTTCGGTCGGCGAGGCGGACGGGGTGTCGGCGGCGACGGGCGGGAGCAGGAACGAGGCCGGGGAGACCGGGTCGGACTGGCCGCGGGCGAGCGGGCCGGACAGAGCCAGCCCGAACACCGCGAGAGCAGCCGTCCGGCCGCGCATCCGTCGCCCTCCGTGGCGGCCCCGTGCGGCGTCACTGCCGGGAGGGGCATGTCACATCTGAGCATCGGCGTGGGAAGCCGGGAGACCTGAGCGGAATCGGGAAACCGGCCCGGGCAGAAGTGAGCGGCCGGTCGGTAACATCAGACACGGCTGTTGAGATCGCCCTTGCGCCCGCCGCTGGGGAGGCCGGGGTCACGCCTGCCACCCGTTACCGAGGTTTGGAAATCGCGGTGACAGATTGAGGTCGCGACCTCCCGGCCCCCTCCCCGAAGCGGAGAGGGGGAGCAAGAGGGTATCAGGGTTCGGAAAATGGGGCGTCATCGCGCCGCCGGTCAGCGGGGCTTCGACCCGGGAAGGGTTTCCGCCACCGCGTCGGCCAGCCGGCGGGTGACGACGGCCGCCCCGGTCTGGGTCAGGTGGAAGCCGTCCGGCAGCGCCTCGTCCGCCACCCACCCGCGGGCGTCGATCAGCGGCACGTCGGTGTCCCGGCGGACCGCCGCCAGGTGGCTGTCGGCGTGCGCCTGGGCGGCCGGCGGCATGTACCCGCGGAAGGTGGCCGACTCCGGCAGGTAGAGGAGGGCGACGGGGATGCCCCGCTCCCGGCATTCGGCCAGTGTCTGCCGCAGCGCCCGGTCGGCGACCGCGGACACGGTAAACTGGGCGAACAGCGGGCGGTAGTAGCCGGCGGCCGCGGCCTCGGCGGACACCCGCTCGCTGGGGGTGGCCCCTTCCCGGCCGGGCAGCCAGCCCCAGCCGTCGATCTTGTCCCACAGGGCTTCGCTCCGCCGGTGGTACGGCAGCCACCCGGGGCTGAGCTGGTTCATCAGCGAGTGCCGGTGCTCGAACCACGGGTTCAGCCGGCGGGCCGCCAGCGCTTTCTCCGCCTTCGAGGGGTCGCGGAAGTAGCCTCGCACCAGCGGCAGGTCGGCCGGGCTGAGCCGGGCCGCGTCGATCCGGGCGTCCTCGTGGTAGCCGCCCTCTTCGTGCAGGAACGCCGGCCAGTACTCGACCAGCACCGCGGCCGGCCGGACCCCGTCCGCGATCGCCCGCCGCAGGGCCATCAGTTCCATCACCGGGCCGCTGCCGGCCAGGGCGAAGTTGACCAGAAGCGGGACATCGGCCCGATCCGCCAGCACGTCGGGGCGGACGCCCATCGCCGTGCGGGAACTGCCGACGCACAGCACCAGCGGCCGGCCGGGGTGGTCCGCCGTCCGGCCCCGGACCGCGGCCAGCCGCTTGCCGTACTCCGGGTCGCGGACCCGCGGCGGGCCGTAGTCCAGCCAGAGGGCGAAGCCGACGTGCAGCAGGGCGTAGGCGAACAGCCCGGCGAGGACCGCCCGGCGGGCGGAGCGGCGGGTGGCGAGCGCGGCGGGCGGTCGCCGCAGCCGGGAGGTTGGCCAGGGGAGGGCGAACCGGGGTCGCGGGTCGGTCTTCACTCGCCGTTCGCCTCGGATGCTAACCCCGAAGGGGTGTCCGACAATAGCCAGGGGTGGAGGCTCTGCGGAACCCCTGGTCCGGGGACCGCACCCCATTCCCCGCAGCCCCACCGGGGCGACCGCGCGGGACGGGTCGCCCCGTTGGGGCTGCGGAACGTTGTTGTTGCCCGGTTCCAGGGGTTCGCAAAGCCTCACCCCTGGCTATTCTCGGTCGCCCCGTTGGGGCGGCAAAATCGTCCCGCCCCGAACCGCCGCCGCCAGCCGGTCCGTGTATACCGCCGCCCCGTCGGGGGTCAGGTGGTGGCCGTCGGCGATGCCGGCGTCCGGCACCCAGTCCCGGGCGTCGATCACCGTCGCCCCGCACTCGCGGCCCAGGTCGTCGGCCAGCCGGCGGGCGGCGGCGAACCCGGCGGCCCCGTACCAGCCGCGGAACTCGCTCGACTCCGGGCTGAGGACAACTGCTGCTCGAATGCCCCGCTCCCGGCAGACGGCCAGCATGTCCCGGATCGCGGCGACGCCCGGCCCCCCGACATCATACCCGGCCAGCACGGGCGAGTATTGGACGCGGGTCCGCTCCAGCGCCCGGGGCCGTTCGTCCGCCGTCAGCTCGATCCCGGGGACGAACCCGAGCGGGTCGCTGCGGACCCCGACGGTCAGCCCGAACGGGCACGGCAGCATCTCCGGCCAGTACCGGTTGAGGACCGAGTAGCGGTACGCCCCGAACGCGGTCAGGTAGCCTTTCCAGCCGTGGTGCGGCGGCGGCTCGACGGGCCAGCCGAACCGTCGCAGGTGGGCCGGCTCGTCCTCGCGGAGCCGATAGGCGTGCAGCCACTGGCCCTCGAACGGCGGGGCGTGCGGGGTGAGGAAGCACGGGTGCAGCTCGACCAGCACCAGGTCGGCCGTCGCCCCGGCGGCGAGCAGCCGGCGGAGGTACAGGGCGCTGGTCATCGGCCCGGCGGCCGGGCAGCCGAAGTTGAACGCCTCGACCTTCGGCCCGACCGCAGCCGCGAACCGGCCGGCGTCGAACGCCAGGTGCGTCCGGCTGCTGCCGACGGCCAGGACGCGCGTGGGACGGCCGGGCGACGGCGGGGCGAAGAACGCGGCCCGGTGGCGGAACAGGTCGAACTTCTCGGCAAACACCGGATCGCGGACAGGGACCGCCTCAGTGCGGACGGCGTGGTTGAACGCCGCTTGGGCGAGCAGGAAGACGGCGATGCCGGCGACGACAGCGGTGCGGGCGCGGCGGGGGGATAAACCTAACCCCCCGGCCCCCTTCCCTACGAGGGAAGGTGGAGCAAATAGGACAACGCGCCGCAGAGTAGGGGTAGTTTCGGACAGGGCGGGGGGTCCGAAACCTAACCCCCCGGCCCCCTTCCCTACGAGGGAAGGGGGCCGGGGGGCGCTCGTCCGGGCCATGTGTTCGACTCCTTCCCGGCGGGTGTGAACACTCTCCCCCTTCCCTCTTAGGGAAGGGGGCCGGGGGGTTAGGTTGCGACTCCACGCCCCCCAGACCCGAACCCACCACCCAGGCCTCGATTCCACTTGCTCCCCCTTCCCTCTTAGGGAAGGGGCGGGGGTTAGGTTGAGCGCCGCCCGAAGCCCGGGCAGCACAACCCACAACCGCTCGCTGAGAATCCGGCTCGGCACGTCCGTGTGCCTCCTTCGGTCACTTCAGGCGGGGGGCGATCACCTCGCGGGTCATCCGGTCGGTGAACTCGTTCGCACCGACGGTCAGCATGTGGTGGCCGTCGTGGAAGCCGGCGTCCGGTAGCCACTCGCGGGCGTTCACCACCGGCACCCCGGTTTCCTTCGACAACTCGGTCATGAACGCCGTCAGGCGTTCGACCGCGGCCGGCGGGTAGAGGGCGCGGAAGTCGGTCCCCTCCGGCATCAGCACCAGGGCCACCGGCACGCCCCGGTCTTTACAGCGGGCGACCAGCTCCCGCAGCGCCGCGACCGCCGGCCCGCCCGGGTGCCAGTTGGCCAGCACCGGTTCGTACTCCAGCTTGGCCCGGGCGAACCCGAGGGTGCGGTCGGCGGCCGTCACCTGCTGCTGGATCATCTCCCCCCAACCGCACTCGTCCGCCCCGCGGCTCCAGTCGAACCGCACCTGCCACGGCAGCCAACTGGCGCTGATCCGGCTCATCAGTTGGAACCGCAGGGCGTAGGCCGGCAGCAGCACCGACTCGGCCCACCGCCTACGGACCGCCGCCGGGTCGAACCCGTATTGGATGACGGTGTCGAGTTCGCCGTGGGTGAGCCGGTCGGCGTACAGCCAGTTCCGCTCCAGCGGGGCGTCCGCCCGGTCGGCCAACATGCTCGGCAGCACTTCGACCAACAGCAGATCGGGTTTGATCCCGGCGGCCAACAGCCGGTCCAGGTAGATCAGGTGTGTGACCGGGCCGGACGCCGGGACGCCGTAGTTGAACGCGGCGACGCCGGGCAACGCCGCCTCCACCCGCTTGCCGTGGAAGGCCAGCCCGGTCCGGCTGCTGCCGAGCATCACCACCGTGGCCCGGCGGTCCGGGGCGGCCAGCTTGCGTTGCAGTTTGACCAGCTTGTCCCCGTACAGCGGGTCGCGGAGCCGGGGGTACAGCTCGGCCGTGACGCCGAGGAACAGTTGCGTAAGCGCGAACAGGGCGACGCCCCAGAGGACGGCCCGCTTGGCGGTAGCGCGGCGCGGCGGGCCGGAAGCGTGTGCGACCGGCGGGCCGGCCACCGCTCCGCGCAGAACCGGGGCTGTCACCGGTGAACCCGTCATCTCGTTGCCGGTCCTCGCGCACGCCCACGGCTCGCCATTCGCGTAGGGCGGTGCCGAGTCTTCGAGGCCCGCCGTCTTGGGCTGCGATCACCGCCCGGACCGGCGGGCCTCGAAGACTCGGCACCGCCCTACGAAAACTTCCGCCCAGTGCCCTCAGAACGTGAAGTAGATGAAGCTCTGCCCCTGCTCCGGGGCGAGCACCATCGCCGCGGTGAGCGTCGCCGCGTACCCGAACCCGGCGGCCACCGGCGGGGTCCGCGCCCACACCCAGTCCCACACCCCGCGGGCCACCGCGAGGTGGCAGACCAGCACGAACGCTACCGTGTACCACAAGCTGCGGTTGTGCAGCGGCAGGCTCTGCCCCTCCCGGCTGATGACGAACATCTTGTTCAGCATCGCCCAGGCGCCGTCGAAGTCCGGGCGGAAGAACACCCAGCAGATCATCACGCACAGGAACGTCACCGCCACCCGCCCGACCGTCCCCGGGGCCGACTGCAGCACGCCCCGCAGCCCGTCCCGCGGCTCCGCCCACGCCCGGAACTGGCGATGCAGCACGAGCAGCAGCCCGTGCAACCCGCCCCAGATCAGGTACGTCCAGGCGGCCCCGTGCCACAGCCCGCCGAGCAGCATCGTGATCATCAGGTTAACGTTCGTCCGCACCGGCCCGCACCGGCTGCCGCCGAGCGGGATGTACAGGTAGTCCCGCAGCCAGGTGGACAGCGAGATGTGCCAGCGGTGCCAGAACTCGGCCACGTTCGCCGACAGGTACGGCATGTGGAAGTTCTGGGTCAGCTTGTACCCGAGCAGGTGGGCGGTGCCGACCGCCATGTCCGAGTACCCGCTGAAGTCCGCGTAAATCCGCAGGGCGTAGGCCAAGACGCTCAGCCAGACGGCGGACGAGTTGTACTGGTCCGGGTGTTCCAGCACCGGAGTGCAGAACACCGCCATCCGGTCGGCGATGGCCAGCTTCTTGAACACGCCCAGCAGGATGAACTGCACCCCGATCTGCACCCGCACCCAGTTCCACCGCTTCGGCCGGTGGGCCTGTCGCAGGAAGTCCCCGGCCCGGACGATCGGCCCGCTGACCAGGTGCGGGAAGAACAGGATGAACAGCAGGAAGTGCGGCAGGCTCCGCTCGGCTTTGATCTTCCGCTGGAACACGTCCACCGCGTAGCTGATGGCCTCGAACGTGTAGAAGCTGATGCCGAACGGGACGAGGATTTTGAGCGTCTCGAACGCCTGCGGCTGGCCGGCCTTGGCCAGCGCCGCGTTCAGCGACTCGAGGAAGAAGTTGGTGTACTTGAAGTAGCACAGCACCCCGAGGTTCATGCCGATGCTGAGCCACATGACCGCCCGCCGTCGGCCGCGGTGTTCGATGGCGTCCATCCACCGGGCGAGCAGGTAATCGACGGTGGCGGTGGCCGTCACCAGGAACGCCAGGCTGGCGCTCCAGGCGGCGTAAAAGTGGAAGCTGGCGACCAGCAGAATCCACACCCGGGCCGTGTTCCAGCGTCGGGGGGTGAGCCAGTACAGGGCGGCGACGATCAGGAAGAAGCCGACGAACCCCTGGGTGGTGAACGCCGGCTCCGGCATCAGCTCGTGGAGCTGGCGGAAGTACGGCCACTCGGCGTCCCACCGGGCCTGGGCGGGTGGGGTGACGGTGGCGAGCAGCATGGGCACCGGTCCTCGGCGTCGCGGCGATCCTTCGCCCGGGGTCAACCGGGGAGTTATAGCCCGGGTGGAAAACGGGGGTCAACCCCATCGCCCCGCGTCTCTATCCTGACTTCACACATCCCCGTCCTCGTTCCCACGCTCTGCGTGGGAACGCACGGGGGTGACGCTCCGCGTCACGAGCCGTCGCCCGCGGGAAGGAGCGTCCCCGGGCGGGCCGTCTGCGACGCGGAGCGTCGCCTCCTCGTTCCCACGCAGAGCGTGGGAACGAGGACGGGTTCACCGAGGGCCACCCATGACCACCGTCGCAGACCTGAAGGGCAAGACCGTCGCGTTCGCCGCGTCCGGCGGGCTGGACTCCTGCACCGTCACCAAGTGGCTGACCGAACACGGGGTCAACGTGGTGGCCGTCACCGCCGACATGGCCCAGCCGGACGAGACCAACTTCGCCGAGGTCGAACAGCGGATGCGGGCCAGCGGGGCGAGCGAGTTCGTCGCCGTCCCGCTGCACGACATGATCGCCGAGGCCGGGCTGGAGGTGATCCGCTTCCAGGCCCGGTACGAGGGGGCGTACTGGAACACCACCGGCATCGGCCGGCACGTCATCGTCGCCGGCATGGTCCCGGTGATGAAGAAGCACGGCATCACGGTGCTGGGCCACGGGGCGACCGGCCGGGGGAACGACCAGGTGCGGTTCCAACTCTGCACCAACATGCTCGCCCCGGAAGTCACCATCTACGCCCCGTGGCGGGACCCGGCGTTCCTGGCCCGGTTCCGCGGCCGGTCCGAGATGATCGACTACTGCACGTCCCACAAGCTGCCGATCAAGGTGACGAAGGACGCTCCGTACAGCACCGACGCCAACCTGCTCGGGCTGACCCACGAGGCCGGCAAGCTGGAGCACCTGACCACCTCGCCGTGGTTCGTCACCCCCGGCATGGGCGTCAAGCCGCAGGACGCCCCGGATCAGCCGGATACGGTCAGCGTGCGGTTCGAAGCCGGCCGGCCGACGCATCTCAACGGCAAACCGGTGACGGCGTTCCAGGCGATCACCCAGGCGAACGCGGTCGGCGGCAAGCACGGCGTCGGCATCTGCTCGCACCTGGTCGAGAACCGGTTCGTCGGCATCAAGAGCCGGGGCGTGTACGAGGCGCCGGGCATGGAGCTGATTGGGTCGGCGTATGCGTACCTGTTGCAATTGGTGCTCGACCGCCGCAGCCGGGAGCTGTTCGACGGGCTGAGCGGGTTCGTCGCCAAGCAGATTTACCAGGGGTACGGGTTCGACCTGGCGACCGACATGGCCCGGCGGGCGCTGGAGCCGGTGAACAAGCTGGCGACCGGCACCGTCAGCCTGAAGCTGTACAAGGGGCAGGCGTACTTCGACGGGGCGACCGACGTGCCGCACCAACTGTATTCCGAGGCGGATGCCTCGATGGAGGCGATCGGCTCGTTCGACCACGCGGACAGCGAGGGGTTCCTGCGGGTGCTGCAGGTCAGCGCCCGGGCGCTGGCGGCGCACGGGCAGGTGACGCCACCGGCGTGGGCGAAGTGAGGGTTTAGCGGGGACGCCAGCGGCGTCCCCGCTAATCGCCGGTTGCGGTCGCAGCGACCGCGCCCCGATCCGCGCCAGAAACCGCGCCTTCTGGGCCGGCGACAACTCGTCGATGAACCGTTGCCGGACGGCTTCCACCCAGCGGATCTTGCGGTCCCCGTAGTCGGTCGGCACCCGCACCAGCACCGGCCCCGGGTGCCGGACCGCCGCGGCCAGGCTGCCGGTTAGGTCTTCGCCCGGCGACACCTCCTGGTACGCCACCCCGAACCCCTGGGCCAGCGCCCGGTAATCGAGCCGGGCCAGTTGCGTCGCCGTGGTCCGCCGGTACGCCGGCTGTTGCAGCATCTGCATGAAGTGGTACGCCCGGTCGTCCAGCACCACGACCGCCACCGGCAGCCGCTCCCGGGCGGCCGTCGAAAGCTCCTGCACGGCCATCAAGAAGCAGCCGTCCCCGGTCAGGGTGGCGACCGGCCGCCCGGGGCAGACGCGAGCCGCCCCGACCGCCGCCGGGATGCTCCAGCCCATCGACTGGTTGTCCACCGGGTTGAAGTACGTCCGCGGCCGGCAGGCGGTGTAGTGCTCCGCGGCCAGGTGCTCGCTGACCGTCACGTCGGTGTACAGCAAGCCGTCTTCCGGCAACGCCCGCCGTAACGCAGCCACCACGGTCAGCGGGTCGAAGCCGCACTTCCGGGCCGGAATGTCGCACGACTCACGGGCGTGGTCCGCCTTCAACTGCTTGATGCGACCCACGAGCAGCGAATCCGGCGGCCGGCGGGTGGCGTCGGCACAGCCGAGCAGACGGCCGAGGAACAGTCCGGCGTCGGCGTGGACGCACACGTCCGCCGGCATCACCCGGCCCAGGTTGTTGGCGTTCGCATCCACGTGGATGACGTGCCGCGGCCGGGGGTTGCCGTAGAACCCGGTCGAGACTTCGCTGAACTTCACCCCGACGGCCAGCAACAGATCGACGCCGGACCGCAGTGGGTGCAGGGGGTCGCGTTTGAACGTCCCCTCGGCGACGGCCGAGGCGTGCGGCCCGAACCCCCAGCCGACGGCCAGCGGGTGCGCCTCGGCGATGCAGCCCTTGCCGGACACGCTGGTCGCCACCGGCGCCTGCAACAGCTCGGCGACGGCGGCCAAGGCCGGCCCCACGTCCATGCACCCGAAGCCGGCGTAGAGGCCGACCCGCAGCCGGCGGTCGGCGAGCAGGGCGACCGCTTTTTGGGCCGCCGCCTCGTCGAACGGCAGCGGCACGTCGGCCGGCGGCGGGCAGTCGAAGTGGGCGGTTTCGATCAAGAGCGGGTACGGGATCACGACCGCCACCGGCCCCGGCTCCCCGGCCGTCGCCTGCCGGAACGCCTGCCGGACGGCGGACGGGATTTGCCGCACGTCCGTCACCGCGAACTGGCACTTCGTCACCGGCTTCAGCAGGTCGATCGTCGGCAACGAATGGACCTGGAACGGCCGGTACTTGTCCCCGCCGGCGATGTCGCCGACGATCGCCACCAGCGGCACCGAGTCGAGCAGCGCTTCGCCGAGGCCCGTCAGCGCGTTGGTGACGCCCGGCCCCGGCACGATGGCCAGCACCCCGGGCCGTCCGGTGGCGCGGGCGGCCCCGTCGGCCATGCACGCCGCCCCGAACTCATGGGCGGCCAACAGGTACGGCAACCCGCGGGCCTTGAACTCGTCCCAGAGTTCGTTCTCTTGCGCCCCGGGGATGCCGTACACGCAGCCGACGCCTTCGGCCTTCAGGCTCTCGACGACGGCCTGGGCGCCGGTCAGCTTGCCCGTCACCCAGCCGGGCTTGGTGCGGAGCTTGTCCAACGGCCCGGCGTCGGCCGGCTGCGCGAACGCGGCCGCGCCGACGGCCCCCTGCAACAGCCCGCGGCGGGTGAGCGGCCAGTCCATGCCGGATGTATCGGCCGGCGGGGGCGGGCCGGCTGAGCGTTTAGCCGCGACGGTCGCGGTTGCACGGACACTTGGGGCGAGCTACTATTCCCACGCCTCTGCGGTGTTCGTGATGAGCTGATACGATTGGCGGACCTACAATCACCTGCTTTGGAGACCACTTTAAAATCTGTCGGCGGCTCGCAAGCCCGTCCCCGCTTTTCGGAGCGGGATTGTAGCGGGATCCGAAAGGTCGGCACGAGGTCTCCATTTCAACAAGCGGGTTCCCAACACCGGCTCACACGGCACAGGCGGAGGTTTCTTCTTTTTCCGGAACGCCCGTTCCCGCCGCCCGCACATCTCCCCTAACCCGTTCGTCTTGCACGACTTTCCGGTGCGCTTCGTGGGCGAATCACGCCTCTCTTCCCGGCCGAGATTTCTGCTTGACGGACCGCCTTGCCGGCAGCCGGTTCGGCGCAACTTGTTCCCCGGCGACCGGTTTCGGTGCCGCCCGAGTGACACCGGTGTGCCAGCGGGTTCCCGATTGACTTGCCCCGGCCACGCGGTAACTTACCGGCCACACGGTCAACGACGTTCCTCGCAGGAACCGACTCGATGAGCGATCCCACTCGCAATCGCGACCTGACCCGAAGCCACCGTGCGGCCGTCGCCCCGGCCTGCCGCCCGTGGCCGGAGGCGCCCCGCGAGTGACCCGGATCGACGCCCGATCGCCCGACCCGACGCAGTAGCACGACACACTTGGACGCACGACTCGCCCCCCGGCACCGCCGGGTCGTTGCGGCGATGTCCTGTGAACCACGACCTGGCCGACCGGACCCGCCCGGGTGCAAGACGCCCCGGACCGAGCCGCAGGGAACGCGGCACGAATGGACGGCACGAGCGGATCGCTTCCCGCTCCCGCCGGCGGACCGGACCCGTAGCCGGGCCCGTGGGGCCTGCCGGCAAGGACGCCACAAGGCCTACACTTCCGGGCCGCCCGAATGATTCGGGCGGCCCGGAGTTTTTCCTGCCCTTAGTCCGATTACTTGACCGACCGGGCGAGCCGGGGGCGTCAGCCCCGGGTGGAGTGTGTATCGGGATCGCTCCACCCGGGGCTGACGCCCCCGGCTCGCCCAAGCCCCTTTGTCACGTCCGCCGAACCCGCCCGGCCGAACTGGCGTCCGTCCGCTTGACGCCCTATCCTCTCTTCATCCGCCCGTATCGTTGGAGCGACCCGTCATGCCGGCCGATTTCCTGTCCCTCGTCCGAGAGCGGGTCGTCATTCTCGACGGCGGGATGGGCACCAGCCTCCACCGGTACAAGCCGACCGACGCCGACTGGGGGTACGCCCCGAACGGCAAGCACCTGATGAACCTGTCCGACGCCCTGGTGTACACCCACCCGGAGTGGATCAAGGACATCCACCGCGGCTACCTGGCCGTCGGCTGCGACGGGGTCGAGACGAACACGTTCAACGCCACCCAACTCGTGCTCGACGAGTTCGGGATGGGCGACAAGCTGGACGAGATCAACCGGCTCAACGTCCGCATCGCCCGGGAGGCGGCGGCCGAGTTCAGCACCCCGGACCGGCCGCGGTTCGTCGTCGGCAGCGTCGGCCCCGGGACCAAGATGCCGTCCCTGACCGACCCGGCCATCTACGTCGACTTCGACGCCCTCGCCGCCGCCTACCGCCGCCAGCTCCAGATCATGATCGAGGAGCGGGTGGACGCCATCCTGATCGAGACCTGCTTCGACATCCTGCAGGCGAAGTGCGTGGCGATCACCGCCATCGAGGAGATGAAGCGGGCCGGGGTGAAGATCCCGCTGATGGTGCAGCTCACCATCATCGACGCGAACAAGAAGATGCTGCCGGGGACGGACATCCCGGCCGCCCTGGTCGCCCTGGAGCCGCTGGACGAGATCGACGTCATCGGCATGAACTGCGGGGTCGGCCCGGACCTGATGCTGGACGACGTCAAGCACCTGAGCCGGCACAGCCGCCGGCCGATCAGCGTCCTGCCGAACGCCGGGCTGCCCGAGAACCGCAACGGCGAGACGTACTTCCCGCTCGACCCGGCCGGGCTGGCCGACTGGCACGAGCGGTTCGTCACCGAGTTCGGGGTGAGCGTCGTCGGCGGCTGCTGCGGCACCACCGCCGACCACCTGAAGGCGGTCGTGGACCGGCTGCACGGCAAGAAGCCGGCCGCCCGTTCAGTGACGTACCTGCCGATGGTCAGCAGCCTGCAATCGTCGCAGGAGTTGATCGTCGATCAGAAGCCGCTGCTGGTCGGCGAGCGGACCAACACCAACGGGTCGAAGAAGTTCAAGCAGTTGCTCGAAAAGGAGGACTGGAACGGCCTGGTCCAGATGGCCCAGGAGCAGGAGCGGGAGGGGGTCCACGTCCTGGACGTGTGCGTCGACTACGTCGGCCGGGACGGCGTCCGGGACATGAAGGAGGTCATCAAGCGGTACAACGCGGTGCTGACCAAGCCGCTCATGCTCGACAGCACCGAGGTGCCGGTCATCGAGGCCGCGCTGAAGCTGTGCAGCGGCAAGACGATCATCAACAGCATCAACCTGGAAGACGGCCGCAAGACCCTCGACCCGAAGACGATCCTCGCCAAAAAGTACGGGGCGGCGCTGGTCGCGCTGACCATCGACGAGAAGGGCCAGGCGGACACGGCCGAGTGGAAGTACGAGGTCGCCCACCGCATCTACGACATCGTCGTCAACGAGTACAAGATTCCGCCGTCCGACCTGATGTTCGACCCGCTGGTGTTCCCGGTCAGCACCGGCCAGGAGCAGACCCGCAAGAGCGCCCTGGCCACGTTCGAGGGCATCCGGCTCATCAAGAAGAACCTGCCCGGGTGCCTGACCCACGTCGGGCTGAGCAACTGCTCGTTCGGCCTGAACCCGTACACCCGGCAGGTGGTGAACAGCGTCTACCTGCACTACGCCCTGGAGTACGGCCTCGACTCGGCCATCCTGCACGCGGCCAAGATCATGCCGCTGGCGTCGATCGACGAGAAGGGGAAGGAACTGGCCCGCCGGCTGCTGTTCGACGAGCGGGCGTTCGACGCGGCCGGCAACTGCACCGAAGACCCGCTCCAACTGCTGATCGAGCACTACGCGGACAAGAAGGGGGAGAAGAAGGCGGCCCAGAGCCTCGGGGCGACGGTCGAGGAGCGGCTGCGGCAGGCGATCATCCAGGGCCGGCGGGAGTCGCTCGTCGCCGACCTGGACGCGGCCCGGGAGAAGTACACGCCAATCGACATCATCAACAAGATTCTGCTCGACGGCATGAAGGTGGTCGGCGACCTGTTCGGCAGCGGCCAGATGCAACTGCCGTTCGTGCTGCAAAGCGCCGAGGTGATGAAGGCAGCGGTCGCGTACCTCGAACAGTTCATGGAGAAGGTGGAGGGGGCCGAGAAGGGCAAGATCATCCTGGCCACGGTGAAGGGGGACGTTCACGACATCGGCAAGAACCTGGTGGACATCATCCTTACCAACAACGGGTACAAGGTCTACAACCTCGGCATCAAGCAGCCTGTGGACGCGATGATCGCCGAGTACCAGAAGACCAAGGCCGACGCCATCGGCATGAGCGGGCTGCTGGTCAAGTCCACCGTGGTGATGAAGGAAGACCTGATCACCCTGAACGAGCGGGGGGTGGACGCCCCGGTCATCCTGGGCGGGGCGGCGCTCAACCGGCGGTACGTCGAGCAGGATTTGACGGCCATCTACCGGGGCCAACTGTTCTATGGCGAGGACGCCTTCGACGGGCTGCGGATCATGGACCGGCTGGTCGCCCGGAAGAAGATCGCCAGCGTCGGCAGCGCGGCCGTGCGGGGGGTGATGGCGGCGGGCAACGCGGCCCCGCCGCGGCGGCCGGCCCCGACCCGGGACACCATTGACGCGGCCACCCACAAGCCGGCGCCCGGCTGCTGCCCGAACCACCCGGAGCTGCCCCGCCGCTCCCCGACGCTGGCGAAAGCCCCGGACCGGCCGGCCCCGCCGTTCCTCGGCTCCAAGGTGCGGACCGACTTCGACCCGGTGGAGGTCTTCAAGTTCGTCAACGAGCGGACCCTGTTCAGCACCCAGTGGCAGTTCGTCAAAGGCGGCGTCGACCCGCGGGAGTACGAGCGGCAGATGCAAGAGGTCGCCCTGCCGGCCTACGAGCGGCTCAAGGCGATGTGCCTGGCCGAGAAGGTGATGCAGCCGGCCGCCACCTACGGGTTCTTCCCGGCGGCGGCGGACGGGAACGCGGTGGTCATCTACCAGGACGACCGGCGGACCGTCCGCCACCGGTTCGAGTTCCCGCGGCAGGACTTCGGCGACTACCTGTGCCTGGCCGACTACCTGGAGCCGGCGGCCGACGGGGTGGCGGTGGACCACGTCGCCTTCCTGGCCGTGACGGCGGGGCACGAGGTCAGCCGGCGGACGGCCCTGCTGAAAGAAGCCGGCCAGTACGTCGACTACCTGTACCTGCACGGCCTCGGGGTCGAGTTCGCCGAAGCATTAGCCGAATACTTCCACCAGAAGCTGCGGCAGGAGTGGGGCATCGGCGGCCAGGACGCGGTCGGGGACGTGCGGAAGCTGTTCAAGGGGCACTACCGCGGCCGGCGGTACGCCTTCGGCTACCCGGCCTGCCCGAACCTGGAGGACCAGGCCGGGCTGTTCACCCTCATCAAGCCGGAGCGGGTCGGGATCACCCTGACCGAGCACTTCCACCTGGAGCCGGAACAGAGCACCACGGCCGTCGTCTTCCACCACCCGGACGCCAAGTACTTCAACGTCCGCCGGGGCGACGACAGCCTGTAAACGAACCACAGAGGCACAGAGGACACCGAGGGAAAACCAACACCGAGGAGGCCAGGAAACAAAACTGTTCTATCTTCTCTGTGGTTCGGTCCTCTGCGTCCTCTGTGCCTCTGTGGTTCGTCCGATTCATGTCCGAGCCGGCCATCCAGATCGACCAGTTGCGGGTGCGGTACGGGTCGTTCACCGCGGTGGACGGCCTCGACCTGACCATCCGCCGGGGCGAGCTGTTCGGCCTGCTCGGGCCGAACGGGGCCGGCAAGTCGACCACCATTCGCGTCCTGATCGGCCAGCGGCGGCCGACGTCCGGGCGGGTGAGCGTGGCCGGGTTCGACGTGGTCCGGGAGTGGGCGAAGATCAAGCCGCTGGTCGGGTACGTGCCGGACCGGGAGAACCACTTCGAGGAATTTACCGGCCGGCGGAACCTGGAGTTCTTCGCCGACCTGTACGCCGCCCCCCGGCTGCGGGTGCGGGACTGCCTGCGGCTGGTCGAGTTGGAGGACGCGGCCGACCTGCCGGTCCGCGGGTACTCGCTCGGCATGCGGCGGAAGCTGCTCCTGGCCCGGGCGCTCTTGCACGAGCCGCGGGTGCTGTACCTGGACGAGCCGACGGCCAACCTGGACATTCACTCGGCCGAGGTGGTGCACCGCATCCTGCGGGAGCGGGTGGCGGCCGGGGCGACGGTGGTGCTGACCACCCACGACATGGACGAGGTGGACAAGATCTGCGACCGGGTCGGGATCGTGTGCAAGGGGAAGCTGGTCGCCCTCGACTCGCCGCTGAACCTGAAGACGGCCCACACCGAGCGGAAGGCGGACGTGTCGCTGCGGACCGGTGAACACCTGACGTTCGACCTGGATGACGCGCCGGCCCGGCAGAAGCTGGCGGAGGCGGTCCGGGCCGGGGCGGTGGCGACGATGAAGACGCGGGAGTTCGACTTCCACGCGACGTTCCTGAAGCTGACCGGGCAGGCGTTCGAGTGACCGGGGTCAGTCGCCCTTGCCCGGGGCCGCCCGGTAGTACCCGTCCACCCGGACGCCGTCCGCACGGGTGTACCCGCCGACCCAGACCCGGTCCCGGCTGCCGGACGGCGGCGGGGTGGTCGTGTCCCCGCCCGAATACTTGTTGGACCGCGGCCGGTCGCGCCCCTGAGTGGTGACGCTCGCCCGCTCCAGCTTCCAGGACCGCCCGCTCGTGGTTGCCATCGGTGTGCCCTCACCAGCCCGGGCGATCACGAAGCAACCCGTGTGCCGACCGAGCCGCCGATGCGCCTCTACATCCTCCGCGCCCTGCTCCGCAAGGAAGTCCACCGGCACCTGGCCAACCGCGGCGGGCTGGCCCTGGCCGGGCTGCTGGTCGCGGCGGCGGTCATGCTGTCGTACTTCAACCCCGGGGCCGGGGCCGGCGGGACCGGCGGCGGGGCGCTGGTCGGCGGCGTCCACCGGTGTTACGTCGAGTACGCCGACCAGACCCCGTTCATCAAGCGGCTGAAGCAGTCCGTGCCGGACGACCTCCGGCCGCACGTCGTCTTCCGCGAGCGGCCGCCGGCGGCGGTGGACGAACTGGTCACTTACGAGCCCGGGGCCGGGGCGATCCAGGTCCGCACCCGCGGCCCGGACGCCCTGAAGTTCTGGGTGTGGCACCCGCCCGGCCAGCCGGGGGCGATGGCCCCGTATGAGGGGTGGTTCTGGAAGGCGGCCCGGGACGCGCTGCAGGCGGAGGCGACGGCCGCCGTCCAGTCCGCCGGCGGCGACCCCTCCCGGCTGACCGCCCCGGACCCCGGGACCGATGACCTATGGGCGGTCCGCGACTCGTTCCGCCAGGTGAAGGAGCAGGCGGCCCGGCTCGGGGCGAGCGTGCCGGCGGTGGACATCCACCGGGACGGCCTCGGGGCGAAGGAACTGGACCTCCGCAGTGCCATCGCCACCGGGATGGTGGTGTTCGCCCTGTACTTCACCTGCTGCTACCTGCTGCCGACCCTGACCTGCGAGGAGCGGGAGCGGGGCGTCCTGCTGGCGCAAGCACTATCGCCGGCATCCCCGTCCGAGATCCTGACCGCCAAGTTCCTGTTCTACCCCGGTCTGGGGATCGCCCTCGCCGCGATCTTGGCCGGCATCTACAAGGCGGCGATCCTGGGTAGCCTGTTCTTCTGGCTCGGGGTGCTGGCGGTGGCGGCCGGGTTCCTGGGCATCGGGATGACGGTCGCCACCCTGGCGAAAACCCAGCGGGCGGCGTTCATGGGGTCGATGTGCTACCTGCTGTCGGTGGCGCTGGTGCTGACCATCTGCCAGCAGAACGGCGTGCGGCTGCTGCCGTACCTGGCGCTGGAGTTCCACGGCCCGCGGGTGGTCCACGCGGCGGTGACGCAGGAGGTGTACCGCGGCCACTGGGGGCACCTGGCGGCGACGGCCCTGCTCGCCGGGTGCTGGATGACCGCCGCCGGCTGGCTGTTCCGCCGCCGCG
>JAXMAZ010000041.1:0-41442 GCA_046350115.1 Gemmataceae bacterium | reverse complement strand
GGTCGGGAGCTTCGTCGGGGACGCCTGGAAGGAGTGGAACGGGCGGTTCCGGGACGACGTCCGGGACTTCTTCCGCGGCCACCCCGGGGCGGCCGGGCGGGTGGCCGACCGGCTCGTCGGCAGCCCCGAGGTGTACGGGCACAAGGCCCGCGAGGTCGAACAGAGCATCAACTTCGTCACCTGCCACGACGGGTTCACCCTGAACGACCTGGTCAGCTACGACCGCAAGCACAACGAGGCGAACGGCGAGGGGAACCGGGACGGGGCGGACGACAACCGGAGCTGGAACTGCGGGACGGAGGGGCCGACCGACGACCCCGCAATCGAGTGCCTCCGCAACCGGCAGGTCAAAAACCTCCTGACCGTGACCGTGATGTCGCTCGGGGTGCCGATGATCCTGATGGGGGACGAGGTGCGGCGGACCCAGGGCGGGAACAACAACAACTACTGCCACGACGACGAGTCCAACTGGTTCGACTGGTCGCTGGTCGAGCGGCATGCGGACGTCCACCGGTTCGTGCGGCTGCTGCTCGCGCGACGGGTATTGCGGGCGGCCGAGGCCGAGCGCAAGCGGGTGAGCCTGACCCAACTGCTTCGCGAGGCGACCAAGGCCTGGCACGGGGTGACGCTCGACCGGCCCGACTGGGGCGAGCACTCCCAAACGGTGGTACTCGGCGGGACGGTCCGCGAGACGGGGCTGACCTTCCACCTGATCCTGAACGCCTACCGGGAGCCGCTCGCGTTCGAGCTTCCGCCCGTCGATGGCCAGACGCCGTGGCGGCGGTGGATCGACACCTCCCTCCCGTCGCCGCAGGACATCGTCGAGTGGCGGTCGGCCCCTGTCGTCACCGGAGGTACGTACCGAGCTGGGCCGCAGTCGGTGGTCATGCTGTACTCGCAGCCCGGCTGACGGAGGGGCGACGGACCAACGGCCGCAGTCCGCGGGGCGATGAACGATATGATCGGGTTCGCCGATGACACCCGCGATGCCGAACTGGTCGTCCTCGATGAGCGTGGCCGAGCAGGCGGCCCTTCGGCACCGTGAGGCGTTGTGGGGCAGCGAGTACCGTGGGCCGGTCGGAGGTGTCGTCGATCGGCGGACCGAGGCGGCCATCGGCCCAGGACGGTCCGGGGGAGGGTGGGGTTGTAACCCGCCTGTCAGGAATACAGCTCCCGTCCTGGCAATTTTGACAGATGTGAGCGGCTGATGGTTGGAGTATGCTCTCGCACTAACCGCTCGGTCCGCGGGAGCACTGCCCCTGGACGAGCCGCCTGGCACCCCGTGTCGCACCCGGCGGGTTTTGCCCCGGGCAGGTCCAGATGCCTGAGCGGTCGCGGGGGTGGCGGACCCCGACCCCGCGGCGGACGTTCGCCCCTTGACGTGGCCAGTCGCCTCTACGTGCCCACACTCGTCGTGCCGGTGAGTCGTGATCGCCGTCGTATCCTGACACCCTGAGGGTCACATCATGAACCCGCGACCTCTCCCCCACCGCCTCCGGGCCACCGAACTGGAACGGCGGGACACCCCGGCCGGGCTGCGGTTCGTGTTCGACTACCGGTTCGACGACACCGGGTTCTTCACCGACCACCCGGACCGGATCGCCGTGCTGAACCAGGCGGCCGCGGACGTGGCGTCGCGGTTCACCGACGAGCTGACCGCCATCCCGTACCCGACCACCCCGGGCGACTTCTGGAAGGCCCGGTTCCGCCGGCCGAGCGGGGCCGGGCAGGACGAGGAGGTGCTCAACCTGCTGGTCCCCGCCAACGCGATGGTCGTGTTCGTCGGGGCGCGGAACACCGGGCTGGGGGACGACGGGCTGATCGACGCTTCGTCCTGGGTGGACGTGTCCGGGTCGGCCGACTGGATCAACACCGTCCGCGGCCGCGGCCAGACGAACGCCTTCGGGTCGGCCGCCACGGACGTCGGCCCGTGGGGCGGGTCGATCGCGTTCGACCAGTTCGACGACTGGCACTTCGGGATCGACCCGCCGGGCAACAGCCAGGAGTTCGACCTGTACACCGCCGCCCAGCACGGGCTGCTCCACCTGATGGGGTTCGGCAACTCGGACGCGTTCACCGCCCTGGCCGCGTCCGGCAGCTTCCTCGGCCAGCAGGCGACGACCGTGTACGGCGGGCCGGTGCCGCTGTCCGGCGGGAAGTACCACTGGGTGGAGGACACCCTGTCCCAGGGCCAGCGGACCCTGATGGACGAGCACTTCGAGGACGGGGAGCGGATCACCCCGACCGCCCTGGACGTGGCCGCCCTGGACGACATCGGGTGGACCCCGGTCGGGGCCAGCCCGCCCCCGCCCCCGCCCCCGGCTGCCCCGCCGGTCCCGGTCCTCCCCCCGCTCATCCTGCCGGCCGGGTACGACTTCTTCGCCGTCGGGGCGGACGCCGGGCTGAACTCCGAGGTGACGCTGAACGAGGCGTCCACCATGACCCGGGTCGGGCTGTTCAGCCCGTTCACCGGGGCGGGCGGCCAGCCGTTCACCGGCGGCGCCCGGGTGGCGACCGCCGACCTGAACGCGGACGGGGTGGCGGACATCGTGGCCGGCACCGGGCCGGGGATCGCCAACGAGGTCCGCATCTTCAGCGGCAAGACGTTCCCGGTCGACCCGGACGGGTCCGAGCTGCGGAGCGTCCGGCCGTTCGAGTCGTCGTTCACCGGCGGGGTGTTCCTGTCTGTCGGGGACGTGAACGGGGACGGGGTGCCGGACGTGGCGGTCAGCCCGGACCAGGGGGGCGGGCCGCGGGTGCGGGTGTACAACGGCAAGGGGGGCGGGCTGCTGGCCGACTTCTTCGGGATCGAGGATCCGAACTTCCGGGGCGGGGTGCGGACGGCCGTCGGCGACCTGAACGGGGACGGGGTGGCCGACCTGCTGGTGGCCGCCGGGTTCGGCGGCGGCCCCCGGGTGGCCGGGTTCGACGGCACCTCCCTCCGCCCCGGGCAGACGCCGAAGAAGCTGTTCGCCGACTTCTTCGCGTTCGAACAGAGCCTGCGGAACGGGGTGTACATCGCGGCCGGGGATCTGAACGGGGACAAGTCGGCGGACGTGCTCGCCGGCGGCGGGCCGGGCGGCGGGCCGCGGGTGCTCGGGCTGAGCGGCAAGGAGCTGACCGCGTCCAACCAGCAGGTGGCGGTGGCCAACTTCTTCGCCGGCGACCCGAACAACCGGGGCGGGGTGCGGCTGACCACCCGGGACGTGGACCACGACGGCCGGGCGGACGTGATCGCCGGGGCCGGGACCGGCGCCCAGTCGGTGGTGACCACCTACCTGGGGTCGCAGATCACCCCGACCTCCACCCCGCCGGTGTTCCTGCAGTACCTGATGTTCGACTCGTCGTTCACCGGCGGGGTGTTCGTCGGCTGACGAAGCGAGTGGGCGACGCCCGCAACCGCCCGTCCGGATAGCTGGTCGGGCTTGGTCCGCTGCCGGGCTGTTAGACACACCGTCGGGGCGGCCTGGTCCGGCGGTATTCAGGCTGTCGTGGCCGGACCCGCCGGCCGGCGCAACCAGTTGCGGACGGTTGGCCGCTGTGTTCAGTGGGTTCCCCGACGGGGTTCTGCCACAGACACGCGGCCGAACGGGCCACCGGCTCTAGGGGTTGGGGGGTAGCTCGATCCGTCCGATCTGGTCAGCGGCGGCGGCGACCACCTCCGGCACCTCGGCCATCGCCCCGACGCCGACATCCCCGCAGGCCAGCCGCTTGCTGATCGGCGGGACGACCCGCAGCCCGGCCGCCCGGTCGTTGACGTGGGTGAGGAGGGCGTCCAGCTCCAGGTGCCCGGGGATGTGTCCGGCCCCGAAGTCGGCGGCGATGGCCCGCAGGTGCCGGCCGGTGAACCGGCTCTCCCACATGACCGTGTTCATGGCCGGGGCGAGAACCACCGGCTTGCCCGCCGGCCACGCCCGCCAGACACACGTCAGGCAGTTGTCGCACAGCCCGACGGCCAGCTTGGCGAGTGTGTTCGCGTCTAAGGGTGCGATGACGAACAGGTTGGCCCAGTCACGGAGTTCGATGTGCCGGACCGGGTCGCCGCGGGTGTACCGCTCGCCGGGCCACTCGTCGGCGTCCAGGGTCAGGATGTCGCGGAGCGGGGAGGGGTCGAAGAAGTACGGGGCCGGGTCGGTGGCCACCACCCGCACCTGATGCCCGGCGGCGCGGAAGGCGTCCACCAGCGCCGGCACCCGGACCGCGGCCACCGACCCGGTCGCCCCGAGCAGCACGTTCGCCATCGGTCGCCCCCGCAGGTAGACGGCTCGCTACCGCTACTCTACCGGGCGGCCCGCGGGGTCGGCAGTTCGGTCCGGGCGACGTGGCCGTACAGGGCGGCGTCCGGGTCTGTCACCGCCTCCTTCAGCCTCGGCAGCAGCGGGCCGGGGTTGGCGTCGGTGCGGAGCGTTTGCAGGTAGCCGAGCAGGGCGGCCCGGCCGTCCGGGGTGCCGCGGAGGAAGTAGTGGACCCACGCCCACGCCTCCCGGTACTCGGCCTTCTCCATCTGCTTCACCTGGCCGATCTTCTCCAACCGGGCCAGGTCCGGCTGGAACCCGCGGCGGAGCTTGTCCAGGTGGTCCGGGTTCACCCCGTCGTTGGCCGGCGGCTGCTCGAAGAACCCGGCCAGCCCCTCGTCCAGCCACAGCGGCACCGCCTTCAGGACGCCGTGCAGGAGGGCGTGGGTCAGTTCGTGCCGCAGGTCCGTGCGAAGGTGTTCGCCGATCCAGGTGTACACCTGCAGGTCGTCGGCCGCCCCGGGCCGGCGGGAGTCGGCGATGAAGTACGCCCGGCGGACCGGCAGCCACGGGAACCGGTCCCGCATGAACGCCTCGTACTTCTCCTGGTCCTCGAACAGGTACACCTGGACGACGCTGTTCGTCTCCGGCAGCTTTAGCTCGCGCTGGATCTGGTCGGGCAGGTCTTCCAGCTCGCGGAACACGGCGTCCGTCGGTTCGAGCGGCACGTCCGCGTAGAAGACGAACTTGGAGACGCGGAGCGGCGGGTGGACGCCGCCCGGCTTCTTGGGGGCGGCGGCGGCCGCCTGGGCGCGCTCGCCCCCCGGGTTCGGCAGAGACGGGGCGGCCGTGCGGATCGCCCCGCACCCGGACGCGGCGACGGCGGCGCTGACGGCCAGGCCGGCGAGGCGGAGCGGGAGCAGCGGTCGGCCCATCGGCGGCATCCTTGCGACGCGGGGACGATACCCGGGCGGGCCGCCCCCGGGGAGGGCAGTTGCCGGCCAACCATCATCGGCCGGCCCGGCGGCCGCACTTCATCCGCACCGGTCAGGCGAGCGGCCGGCCGGTGCGGGCGTTCCGGGCGGCCTTTTCCGCAGATCCCGCCGCCACCCGCACCCACCAGCCTTTCCAGCCCCCGCGGCCGGCCAGCCCCCAGTTCCGGTACGCCCGCAGGAACCGGAGGCGGTCTGTCCGCGTAACCCGGGGGGAGTGGAGAAAGCTGGCGTTCAGGCGGGCCAGATCGCGGACCCGCACCCGGTCCGGCACCGGCTTCCCGGTCTCAACCCCGACCAGATCGATCAGCACCGGCTGCCAACAGTCCGGCGCGTCAGCCGTGCCGCACAGCAGAATGTTCGACGCTTTGAAGTCGCGGTGGCTGACCTGGCGGTCGTGGAGCAGGCGGGCCAGGCGGCCGAGCCGGTCCGCCCACGCCCGGGCCGCCCGCCGGCGTTGGCCAGGGGGGATGTGGTCGAGCCGCTCCAGCGCTTCCGGCAGCGGGATGGCGTCCGGCACGAGGTCACAGACCGCGTACCCGACGGTCGGCACGCCGAACCGGCGGCGGTGGAAGACAGCGAGCGGACGGGCGGTCGGCAACCCGCGGTCCCGTATGCCGTTCCCGGCTAGCCACGACCGCATCGCCGGCGACGGGCGGAACAGGTTCTTCAACGCGGCGAACGGCTGCTTCAGGTTGAACCGCTTGTAGACGACGTGTTGCCCGTTCGCCAGCCGCAGGACGCCGACAGTCGAACTACGGGAGTCTTTCAGAATAGCCGTTGCCGGGTCGCGGAACGGGGCGTCCGGGTCGGCGAGCCAGGCGGCCAGCACGTCCGCCGGCAGGTCGCGGACCGCGTACCCTGTCGCGGCCGGCCCGCGGACCCGCTTCGACTCCCGGTTGTCGGCCGTGTAACGCGCGGTCCTGGCGGCCCAGAAACGGCAGTTGGAAGCTGCGGTCGCTCGCTCTAGCTCCTTCGCCCATTCCGCAGGCAGGGTGCGGCTCGACCGTAGGGTGCGTTGAGGCTCTGCGAAACGCACCATCGGGACTTCGGCCCTGGGAGCCGGTCGCTGCGGGGCCGGTGCGTTTCGTCCCAAAGCCTCCTCAACGCACCCTACGGAAGACCCGGTCCCCAGGTTGCTCCGGCTGCCGAGGTAAGCCCGCCAGAACCGCAGACGGTCGGCGCGGGTCGCCCGGAGGTGGAAGAAGCGGTTGAACAGGATCAGGTTGTCCCGGGCGGCCGGCCAGTCGAGCGGCCGCCCGAACCGGACGGCGTGCAGGTCCATCAGCACGAACCGCGGGGCCGACGTCGCCCCGTCCTCGACGAGCAGGTTGCCCGGGTGCGGGTCGGGGTGGGTGACGCCGGCGTCGTGCAGGCTGGCCAGGAAGCGGCCGAGGCTGTGGGCCAGTTGGCGGCGTGTCGTCGGCGAGAGCGGTGCCTCCAACAGGTCGGGGAACGGCATCGCCCCGGCCTGCTCGCGGGTGACGAGGTAGCTGTCCCCGGGCAGCAACTCCGGGCCGCCCCAGGCGAGCGGCTCGACGGTGGGGATGCCGAGCTGCCGCAGACGGAGGGCGTTCTCGAACTCCAGCCGGGCCTTCGCCGGGCGGAGGAGTTCACGGGCGACCGCCCGCGGGGTGTTGGCCCGACAGTGCTTGAGGTACACCACCCCGTCGGGGAGTTCGGACGCGGTAAATGGTCCGCTGCAGGTTCTGCTTGACCACGACGGTCGTACCGGCCGACAGCCAGGCCGGCAGGTCTGGGCCGGCGCCGTCGAACAGCCCGGCCGCCTCCGGGGCGACCACCCAGGCCAGCCCGCCGGCCCGGACGGTGGCCGGCCGGCGGACGGTCAAGGTGCCGAGTTTTCGCAGAAAGTGGCTGAACATCCCGCCCTCGCCGCCGTGCCCCGCAGCAGGTCGGCCCACAGCCGGCCGGCGGTCGTCACGCTGTACTCGGTCTCCACCCGCTTGCGGCCGGCCGCCCCGTACACCCGCCGCAGGTCGGGCCGCTCGGCCAGCCGGCGGACGGCGGCCACCCACTCGTCGGTCGTCGTCGCCAGCAGCCCGGTTTCGGCGTGGCGGACGATCGTCCCTTGAACCCCAACCGGGTTGGCCACGGCCGGCAGCCCGGCCGCCTGGTACTGGAGCAGCTTGAGCCCGCACTTGCCCCGGCTCCACGGGTCGTCCGGCACCCAGCCGATGCCCACGTCCGCGGTCGCGATCTCGGCGGCCTCCGTCCGCTCGTCCCAGCGGACCGGCTCGACCGGCAGGTGGTCCAGTTCCAGGAACCGGTCGCAGATCAGTTTCAAACGGGCGGCCGGCACCGCCTTGCCGATCGCCTCCAGGGTGGGCCGGAACCGTTCCAGGCCGCGGAGGGTGCTGCTCGACCCGACCCACACCAGCCGGACCGGCCCGTTTGCCCGGTGGTCGGCGACCGGATACGCAGTCGGGTTCACGCAGGTCGGGACGACGGCCACCCGGTCCGCGGCCACGAACCGCCGGGCCTCGGCCGCCAGGTACTCGTTGCCGGCCACCACCAGATCGACGGCCGCCACCGTCCGGCGGAACCGTCGCGCCCGGCCCGGGTTGTCGAACCCCTTGGCCGAGTACGAGTCCCGCAGCCAGACGGCGTCGTCGAAGTCATAGACCAGCCGGTTCGTCCACCGCCGCAGCAGGGTCAGCTCGACCCGGGACAGCAGTTTCCGCTGCACCACGACCGCGTCCGCCGACCGCAGCCCGCGGTACACCCGCATCCGGGCCAGGGGGGATGCCGGCAACGTGCGGAAGGTGAGCGTCACGCCGGCGTCGGCCAACGGCCCCCGCAGGGCCGCCAGTCGGTAACGGCAGCAGACGTGGGCTTCGGATTCGACCAGCGCGACGAGGTTCACGCCACCCCCGGTACGGGTCAGCCTTTCCGCCGTTTGGACATCGCCCGGTCGATCTCCCGTTTGGCCTCGGCCGTCTTGAGCGACTGCCGCTTGTCGTGGGCTTGTTTGCCCCGGGCGACCGCGACCTCCACCTTGGCCAACCCGCCCTTGAAGTACATCCGGGTGGGGACCAGGGTGAACCCCTTCTGGGCCGCCTTCTCGGCGAACTTCGTGATCTCGCTGCGGCGGAGCAGCAGCTTGCGGGTCCGCTTCGGCTTGTGGTTCAGCCGGTTGCCGAACAGGTACTCGGGGATCTCCGCCCCGACCAGCCAGAGTTCCCGGCCCTCGATCTTCGCGTAAGAGTCCTCCAGGCTGGCGTGGCCGTCCCGTAAGCTCTTCACCTCGGTGCCGACGAGTACCACGCCGCACTCGAGGCGGTCCGAGATCTCGTAGTCGTGGCTGGCCCGGCGGTTGCGGCAGATGTTCGTCTCGCCGTCCGCGGCCTCGCTTTTCTTTGCTGCCTTGGCCATGATGACCCTCGGCCGGTCATGTTACCCGATCCGGCCCGGCCGGAACACACCAAGAGGAGGGCGACCGGTGCCCCGGTTCGTCATCCTGGCCCACGATTGGCCGCAACCGCACTTCGATCTGCTGCTGGAAGCCGGGCCGGTCCTGAAGGCCTGGCGGTTGCTAACCGAACCGAGGGCGAACGTCTCCGTGTCGGCCGAGTCGAACGCGGACCACCGCACGATCTACCTGGACTACGAAGGCCCGGTCGGTGGTGATCGCGGCAGCGTTACCCGTTGGGATTATGGTGTTTATGAAGGGGATGTTGGCGAGCGGACGTGGCAGGTCCGGTGGCGCGGTGCCACGACCCAAGGCGTTGCGGAGTTGAGTGAAGCGGACGGGCAGCTTATGTTCCGTGTGTCCGACCCACTCACGGGCGGACCGGCGGGTCCGCCGTCTGGGTCGCCCGGCCGGCGATCGTGACGCCCCCGTTGGCGATCTTCACCGTCCGGATTTGCGTCGCCGGGTACGGCTGGTCGGCGTAAAAGCGGAACAGCCCGACCGGCTTGCCGTCGTGCCGATACCACGTCACGTCGATGTTCTGCTCCCTGGCCGCCTCGGACACCCAGTCGAGCACCCACTGGGTGCCGAACGGCAGCCCGCCGAGCCACATGCCGGACAGCTCGACCGCGACCGTGTTCACCTTCTTGCTGACCAGCCAGGCCCGCACCTCGATCGAGACGACCGAACTCCAGAACCCGTCCCCGTACCGGGCGGCCAGCTTGAGCCGGTCCCCCTCGACGGCCACCCGCGGGGCGGTCACCCCGGGTGGTAGGAACCCGGCCAGGACGCCGCGATCCGTCACCTTGTCCCGGAGCAGGGCGTTCAGCTCGGCCGCGGTCAGCTCCGCCCCCCACTCCGACTTCGACCGGATGTCGTTCTTGAGGTCGCCGTACTTGGTCAGCACCTGGTCGGCGACCTGCGGGTCGTCGGACACGTCGGTGCCGGCCGCCGCGTAGAACGCCGGCTCCTGCTTCACCAGGTAGCCGACCCCGGCGACCACCCCGGCGACGGCCAGGAGCAGGATCAGCACCGCGAGCACGGCCGACCGTCGCCGCATGACGAGACCTCCGAACCGCCGTTTACCCGGACCGCCACCCGGGGTCAATCCGGGGTGGCGGAACATCCGCCACAGGTGGCGGAAGCACCGCCGCTGGCGGCGGATGTTCCGCCGGGTGCGGTTGTAACGCCACCGCTCCGCCGCGGCGGCTACCGGGATGCTAGCAAACGGCCACCGGCAGGGGTACGTTTGAAGCTGGTAGGAAACTAATCTGACCGGGTAACGGAGCCAGGACATGGCGGGCAACGGGAACCGGCGGTGGGCGGCGGCGGCGGTCGCCCTCGGGCTGTGCGGCGGGGTCGCCCGGGCCGACGACGCCCTGGACCGGCTCAAGGCGATGCGGGCGGTGGCCGACCAGAAGGCCGAGGCGACCGTCCGCACCGCCGTGCAGGACGCCGAGGCCCAGGCCAAGACCAGCCGGGAGTCGGCCGTCAAGGCGCTCAAGCAGCTCGTCCTGTCGCTCGACCTGTCGTCCGAGATCACCGCCGACAAGCGGACCAAACTGGTCGCCGACGTGCAGGCCAAGATCGCCGCCCTGGAGGGCAAGCCGGCCGCCCCGACCAGCCCGGCGAACGACCCGAAGTCGGTCGCCCAGCGGGCCGCCCAGCGGAAGCAGTGGGAGGCCGCGTCCGCCGAGGTGACGGCCGTCCGCGAGGCGGTCGCCGAGGTCGAGAAGCTGTACACGGCGAACAAGTTCGTCGAGGCCCGGACCAAGATCGACGCCCTGTACAAGAAGTACCCGCACAACCTGGCTGCCCAGTTGCTCGCCGGGCAGGGGTTCCTGTCCGACCGGGTCGCCGAGGCCAAGCGGCTCACCCGGGAGATGGCCGAGCGGTCGACGATCGCCCTGAACGACGTGTCCCAGTCGGCGATGCCGGCCAAGGCGGACATGGAACTGGCCAAGGACTGGAAGGAGCGGCAGGCGCTGCGGCAGCGGATGGAGCCGAAGCTGCTCGGGCCGGAGGAGGAGGCGTTGCTCAAAGCGCTGGAAGCCCCGGTCACGGTCGAGCTGAAGGGCCGGCCGCTGGAGTACGCCCTCCAGGACATCTCGAACCTGATCGGCAAGCCGATCTACATCGACGAGGAGTCGCTCAAGGACGTGGGGGCGGACAAGCAGCGGCAGGTGAACTCCCCCGGCGGGGTGTCCGCCCGGACCGCCCTGCGGGCCGTCCTCCAGTCGGAGCGGCTGACGTTCATCATCAAGGACAAGATGATCATGGTGCTCAGCCTGGAGAAGGCCCGCGAGCAGCTCGTCACCCGGTCGTACTACCTGGGGGACGTGGTGGCCGGGTCCGGGACGTTCGGCAACCCGCTCCAGTGGGGGACTGTCACCGCCGACCAGCAGACTCAGCAGAACGCCCAGTTCCTGATCGACGCCATCACCCGGTCGGTGGACCCGATGGTGTGGAGCACCAAGAACGGGCCGGCGACCATCTTCTTCAACCCGCTGTCGATGTCCGTCGTGGTGCGGGCGCCGGCCGAGGTCCACGCCACTCTCGGCCCGAAGCTGACCGGGCGGTAAACCGGGCCGGCGGCTGACCGCCGGCCCGAAGCTGGCCGCGGTCAGCCGCCGGCTTTCGGCCGGGGGGCCGGCGCCTTCTCCGCCGAACCGCCGGACGACGGGGCGCCGTCGGCCTTCGGCTCGCTTTTGCCCTTCTTGTCACCGTCCGTTTTCGCCTTGCCCTCGTCTCGCTTTTCCTCCCCGTCTTTCGGGACCGCGCCATACTGTCCCGGCCCGCCGCCGCCCTTGGAATACCCCTTGCCGTAGTCGGCCTTCGGGCGGACCACCTCCGGCGGGGACTCGCCGAGCAGCCGCAGCGCGGCGGTGACGTCCTCCTTCAAGTCCAGGTTCGGGGTCGCCAGGAGGGCGGTCAGGGCCGGGACGGACGGCTTGGCCGGCTCGCCGATCGCACCCAGGGCGCGGGCCGCCGCCGCGCGAAGGAGGTCCGGCCGTTTGCCGGACGCCACCTCGGTCAGCGCCGGCACCGCTTCGGGCGTCCCGGCGCTCACCCCGCCGAGGGCGGACGCCGCCACCACCTGGACGGTCTCGTTGTGCCCGAGGGTGACGTCGTTCCGCGGGTCGTTCATCACTTTGATAAGGGCGGGGACGGCGGGACGGGCGTCCTTCTTCAGGGTCATCATGTACAGCACGGCGTTCCGGCGGACTTCCGGGTTGTCGTCCGCCAGGGCGGCGGTGGCGATGTCCAGCGCCGGCTTGGCCTCGGCCCCGATCCGGTACAGCACGTGGGACGCTTTCACCTTCACTTCCGGGTCCGGGTCGCTCTGGACCAGCTTGGCCACCGGCATCGTAGCTTTGCCGGACAGCGGGGCGATGCGGTCGATGGCGTACAGCGCCTTCAACCGCACGGCCCGGTCCGGGCTGGACAGGTCGGCCACCCACTCCCGCAGCGGCCGGGTCGGCCGCTTCACGGCCGGGTCGACCGGCTTGTTCACGTCCTCCAACGGCACGTCCTCGGACACCGGCTCGCCGATGGTGTTCTGCAGCGAGATCGGCGAGCCGGGGATCATCACGGCCGCGAAGCCGACGGCCGCGACCGCGACAATCGCCCAGGCCAGGTAGCGCCACTTCATCGGGTTCGACCTCGAGGGGTTCGGTCCGCCACTGTCGAACACGCTATCCGGGCGGCGACCAATGGACAGGGGGCGTTCAGACAGCCGCCGCCGGCAGTGGCCGCTACCCGGGAATGCCACCCGCGGGATCGCCCCCGCACACTGCCCGGTTTTTGTCCTACGCTTGCCCCATCAAGTGGCCCGTGGCGGCGTATGGACTCCGGCCGAGGGGGTGGGTGGTACGGCCTCCCTCACCGGACGGAGATCGTCACACCGACCCCGGCCGGGTGGTGCGGCCGACGGACCGGCGGCCCGCTCCCCACAGGAGGACCGGATGGCGCACGCGTTCGCCCCACTGTTCGAGGTGGAGGTGGTGATCCAGTTGGACGACGTGGTGGCCACCCCGCCGCAGGTGACCGCCTGTCAGGTGATCCCGCCGGTCGGGGCCGCGTTCGCGGTGTCCGGGGAGGCCACCCCCGGGGTGGTGACGCAGGTGCGGTACGAGTTACGAAAGTGGCGGGGGGAGGACGAGGCGGGCGGCCCGGACCACCTGATCCGGCCGGTGATCGTGGTGCGGCTGGACGACCAGGCGTCGGGCCGATTCCCCAGGCGGAAGTGGGGCGGTTAGGCGGCCCGCAGCGAGGTCGGCCCCCGGGGTCAGCGGCTCATCCGGGCCAGGACGACCGCCGCGCCGGCCAAAACCCAGGCGGCGGCCACCACCGCGTAAGGCAACCACCACCACGGCGGGAACATCGGCCGATGCCGTCGAGGGGGCGGCAGCCAGGGGCGGCGGTATTCAGGCAGGTCGCGGTCCATCATCCGTCTCCGTCCGGGTCGACCAGTACCGCTCATACTACACGTCCGGGCCGTCCGCCACCCAATCGGCGGACGGGGGCGGTCCACGACGACTCCTGTCGGATTGCCACGCGATCACTAACGTGGCCGCAGCTACCGCCACCGATGACCGGTGGCCGAACAACTACAATAGCGGCCCGCGAGCGCCGCGGCAGAACCGGCGGGGCGGGCGCGGCGGAGGACGAGGCCGATGAGTCGCTACTTCCCGGCCCCCGCCGAGTGCGGCCAGCATACCTTGTTCGGGTGCGTGGACGCCCGCACTTACGCCGGCGACCACCTGCAACTGTCCCTCGTGGACATCCCGCCCGGCGGGGTGGTCGAGTGGCACAGCCACCCGCACGAGCAGATCGGCATGGTGATCGACGGGACGGCCACGTTCTACATCGGGGACGAGGCGAAAGACCTCGGCCCGGGGGACTTTTACCTGATGCCCGGCGGGGTGCCGCACCGGGTCGTCGCGCACGACAAGCCGGTCCGGGCGCTGGACGTGTTCCACCCACCGCGGCATGAGTACCGGTAGGCCGGCGGCGGCCGGTTCAGGGGGGCGACATGAGCTGGTCGGTGAGGGTCGGCCGGATCGCCGGCATCGACGTGTACATCCACCTGACGTTCCTGATCCTGCTCGGCTGGGTCGGGTTCCAGAGCTACTCCCGGACCGGGTCGGTGGACGACGCCCTGGCCGGGGTCGGGCTGGTGCTAGCCGTGTTCGGGGTGGTGGTGCTGCACGAACTCGGGCACGCACTGGCCGCCCGCCGGTACGGGATTCAGACCCGGGACATCACCCTGCTGCCGATCGGCGGGGTGGCCCGGCTGGAGCGGATGCCGGAGAACCCGCTCCAGGAGCTGGTGGTCGCCGTCGCCGGGCCGCTGGTGAACGTGGTGATCGCCGCCGGACTGTACGCCGGGCTGAGCCTGCGGGGCGGGCTCACGACCCCGTGGCAGCAGCTCCTGGCCGGTCAGGGGCCGTTCGCCGAGCAGATGTTCGTCATCAACGTCTGGCTGGTGGTGTTCAACCTGATCCCGGCCTTCCCGATGGACGGCGGGCGGGTGCTGCGGGCGTTCCTGGCCCTGACCCTGGACTACGCCCGGGCCACCCAGATCGCCGCCCTGGTCGGCCAGGGGCTGGCGATGGCGTTCGGCCTGCTCGGGCTGTTCGGCCACAACCCGCTGCTGGTGTTCGTCGCCCTGTTCGTCTGGATGGGGGCGGCCGGGGAGGCGTCGGTCGCCCAGATGCGGGCCGCCCTGGCCGGCATCCCGGTCCGCCGGGCGATGGTCCGGGAGTTCGCCACGGTGGACCGGTCGGCCACCCTGCGGGACGTGGCCAACAAGGTGCTGGACGGCTACCAGCCGGACTTCCCGGTGGTCGAGGGGGGTAAGGTGGTCGGGGTGATCTGCCAGCCGGACCTGCTGAGCGGGCTGACGGCGGCCGGCCCGGACGCCCTGGTCGAGCGTTCATGCGGACCGACGTGCTGACGGCCGACTCCGGGAGGACCGGGCGTTCGCCCGGCTGCACGAGGGGGACTGCCCGGGTCATCCCGGTGATCGACGACGGCCGGCTGGTCGGCCTGTTGACCACTGAGAACGTGGGCGAGTTGCCGGCGATCCGGCAGGCGATCAAGCGTCGGTGGAGATCCGCTGCGGACCGTGCGCCCCCACGGTCCGCACAGCGGACCCTGCATTCCTGCTGCTGCTCAGCGCCCGGCTGAACGCCGGCGGCCGGTCCTCGATCACCGGCTCGGCGTTCCGCCGTTCGACCAACGGCTTTCCGTCAACGCCCCCACGAACGCCGCCAGCCGGGCCAGCCCTCGCGGAGCCGGCCGTCCTCGGCAGCGACGCTCAGCCGGACGAACCCGGCCCCCGACGGCCCGTACACGTCCCCCGGGCCGACCTGGACCCGGTGCTCGGCCAGCAGCCGGGCGGCGAACGCCCGGCCGTCCAGCCCGAACGGCGTCACCGGCAGCCAGAAGAAGTACCCGTCCGCCGGCTCGCTGATCGGCGGGAAAACCTGCCGCAGCCAGTCGGCCGCGTACCTGCTGGAAATGCTGCACGGTCATCGGCCCGTACAGGTCGGCGTCCGCGGTCACGGCCCGCAGGGCGATCTGCTGACAGATGGTGGGCACGTAAGGGGCGGACAGGCTGGCCGTCAGGGCACACGCCCGGACCAGCTCCTTCGGCCCGGTCAACCAGCCGACGCGGACCGACCCGAGGCCGTCCCCCTGGGTGAGGAGCCGGCCACCAGCGTCCGCCGCTCGGCCAGGCCGGTAGCTTCGACGGCCCGCCGGCCCGAAACTGGGAAAACGACTCGTCCAGATAGACGAGCACGTCCGACCCGTCGGCCGCCCAGGCGATGCGGTCGAGGTCGTCGTCGGTGAACGTGCCGGCCGAGCGGGTTGCCCGGGTCGGCCAGGGCGAGCAGGGTCGCCCGCGGCTGCCCGGGACAGCCTGTCCGGGTCGAACGCCAGCCGGCCGTCGTCGACGGCCTCGGCACCCACCGCACCCCGGCCTGGCGGGACGCGGCCCCGAGCCGGAACAGCGGCGAGCACGGGTCGAACAGCACCACCTTGCGGCCCGGGTTGACGACCGCGTCCAGCACGGCGGCGAACGCCCCTTGGTCGCTCCGTGTGACCAGCACCGCCGCCGACCGCGTCCACGGCTCGGCCGGCCGCCCGCTGGGCGTCGGCGACCGCCTCCCGAGCCGGGGCAGGCGCCGAGCGGCGGCGGGCCGCCGAGCCGGTCGTGACCCGGCCGCCGGTCACCGGGGACTCGACCGTCGGGGCCGGCAGGTTCAGGTTCACTACGTCCGGGCCGGCGGCGGCCCCCCGACCGCCGGGTCGAGTAGGCCGGCGACCGGGGCGGCGAGCACCCGGTCGGAGTAGTAGTGCAGGTGGGTGCGGGTGCCGAACGACAGCCGGTCGGCGGCCGGCAGGAGTCGGGCCAGGCCGGCGCGGCTGAGGAGCTTCGTCAGGAGGGAACGGCAATCCCGGGTCGGCCTCCCGTGCCGGGCAGGGTGTGCCGACATTGTGGGCGGGGCCGACGGGGGGCTGGTCGGCCGGACCGGCGGCCGGCGGGCGGAGGAGCCGGAGCAGGTCGTCCGGCCGGGCCGGCCGGGAGCAGGTGGTGGTCGAACCCGGCCGCCCGGACGGCGGCCACCCGGGTCTCGTCCCCGTAGCCGGTCAGGGCGATCAGGACCACGGGATGACCGGCCTCGCGGACCTGGCGGGCGACCTCAAACCCGCTCACCCCGGGCAGATCGAGGCTCAGGACCGTGGCGTCCGGGCGGTCGCGGGTGATCGCGGCCAGGGCGTCCGGGCCGGTGTACACGGCCGTCGCTTCCAGCCCGTGCAGGGTGAGCAGCGTGACCAGGGTGTCTGCCGTGTCCGGCACGCGGTCGGCGACGAGCACGCGGCGGCAGCTCACAGGGGCGTCCTCGGGGCGTCCGATGTCACAAGCCGACGGATCCGCCGGGCGGGCGGTTAGAGGGGCGAGCGGTCGGTGCGGTTTCAACCGTTACGGTGGTTGTAACAGGAGAACTGGCAGTCTGTCTGTCATCTACGGGACAGTAACGGCCAAAATGTGCGTGAAACCGGCAGGGTGGCAACTGGTGCTGGCGGTTGTCTACGCGGGGACGAACGGTAGAAGTGGTGAAAGTAGTACGAAGCCAATCCCGACCTCAAGGACGCCGCCGCCTGCGGGGCATGGGACGCGCTGATGGCCGCCAAAACCGTCCCGACCGACCGGTAACCATCTGCCTCGACCGGCTACCGACGGCCGCCTGGACTGCCATGACCGCCGCTGAATGGGTGTCGCCCTGGCCCGCAAGGAGGTGTACGGCCTGGGGGGCGAGCGGTCAGCCGGTGTACTTCCCGGCCAGCGGGGTGTTCTCCGCTCGTCCCGTTCAAGGACGGGGCGCAGGTCAGCGTGGGGGTGGTGGCCAGCGAGGGGATGCTCGCTGCCGGTCGTGCTCGGCCGGGATGCACCTGCTCCGGGCGGTCACGCAGGTGGGCGGTGGTGCGTGCGGGTGCCGGCCGAGCACTTCCTGTCCGTCCTCCACCGGGGGAGGTGCTGAGCGTGCTGGTCCGCCGGTTCCTGGCCGTCTCCCGGCAGACGTCCAACCAGAACATCGCGTGTAGCCAGCGGCACACCGTCCGCCAGCGGACCTGCCGGTGGCTGCTGTCGGTCCACGACCTGGCCGAGGCGACGAGTTCCCCGATCACCCAGGGAGCCGGGCCCAGATGGTCAGCGAGCCGCCAGAAGGTGACGCGGCGTCGCCGGCGGGCTGCAGAAGGCCGGGGTGATCTCCAGCACACCGCGGCCGGCTGCGGGTGCTCGACCGGGCCGGGCTGGAGGCGGCCAGTTGCGAGTGCTACCGCACGCCGAAGCGCGTATACCGCCACCACCTGACCGGCCCGTCCGGCCGCTCGGCCACCGCCATCATGCAGTCTGACCCGCGGGCCAGGTGAAGCTGGCCGCGGCCGTCAGCTTGGCCAGCGGCTTCCAGAGCGCCCCCGCCACCCGGCCGACCCCTGCCGGACGGCCAGCTTGCCGCTGACCGCAGCCAGTCGCTGTGCCGGATCGGCCGGACCGTCTCCACCCGGAACCCGGCCGCGGTCAGGGCGGTGCGGAGGGTGTGCGGGCTGAAGCGGGTCAGGTGGCGGGGCAGGTCGAGGCCGAACCAGGCCGGGCCGAACGCCCGGAACGCCCAGCTCTCGACGTTCGGGCAGGCCACCACCAGCTTGCCGCCGGGCACCAGCACCTCCCAGGCGGCCCGCAGGATGGCCAGCGGGTCGTGGACGTGTTCGATCGAGTGCCACATGGTGACGACGTCGAACGACGCCGGGGCCAGGTCCGTGGGCAGGGTGCCGACCAGCCGCCCGCAGCCCGAGTTCCTCCTGGATCTGCCGCACCGCCCCGACGGCCGCGTCCAGCCCGGTCACCTGCCAGCCGTGGTCGGCCATCCGCTTCAGGTAGCTGCCGCCGCTGCACCCGAAGTCGAGCAGCCGGCCGTTGCCGGTCCACGGCAGGTCGCCGTCCTGCTCCGGGCAGGCCCGGCCGGACCTCACCGGGCGACGACTGACGGCTTGCCGGCGTGCCGCATCTTCGCGGCCGGCGGTGCGGGCGGTAGTCGGTCGGGTAGAACCGGCCGATGCACGACGGGTCCGGCTGCGGGTTGGTGTACACCAGGGTGCGCAGGCCCGGCAGCGGACGACGGCGAACCGCAGGGCCGGCCGCGGGCCGGGGTTCGGGTCGGCGGCCTCCAGCAGCAGGTGCTCGTCCCGCTTGCCGCACAGCGGGCAGGGGGCGTCATCCCACTGGACGGCGGAGGCCGCGGACGGGGCGGGGAGGCTGGCGGAGGTCAGCATCATGCTGGCGGTCCCGGGGCGGCCGTGCGGAAGCCGCGAGAAGCTAACCCGCGACGACTCCCGGCGTCAACCGCAAGCAGCCGGCTAAACTGTGGGCATGAGATTCGGCGTGCTGCGACTGGCGTTCGTCGGCCTGTGGCTCGGGGCCGCCGGCTGGCTGGCGTACCGGCTGTACCTGGATCCGGCCGGGCCGGCGGTGCCGAACGCCGAATTGTGGTTGGTGTTGGTGCTGGCCCTGGCTGGCTGGAACCTGGCCCGGTGGTACGCGGCTCGAACCCCGTCCCTGGCCGGCAGCGAGGTCCACCCTCGCCGCCGGCGGCCCGAGGGCGGGGAGTATCACCCGGAGTTCGACTTCACCAGACCGGACGATCAGGCGAGGTGAAGGGACACTGTGCCGGCCCCGGGGCGGCGGACCGGCGGGTAGCCGATCACCTCGACCGGCACTCCGTCAGCCTCCAGCCGGGTGCCCGGCTCCACGTGCTTCCAGTGGACGTACCCGAGGGCCAGCGGCCCGCCGAGCCGCGGCGAGTCCGTCGCGGACGTGACCTGACCGACTTCGGCCCCGTCCCGGATCAGCTTCGCACCCACGGGGATTGGCCGGCCATCCAGCCCTTTCAGCCCGAGGAAGCTGCGGTTCACCCGCCCGGCCCGGTCACGGGCCATGACGATCGGCTCCTGGCCGGGGAAGCAGCCCTTCGCGTAGCTGACCGCCCGGGCCGCGTTGCTGACCTCCATGACGAACCGCGTCTCGTCGATGTCCACGCCGTACACTGGCGTCCCGGCTTCGATACGGAGCGTCTCCCACGCGGCCGGTCTGGCGGGCGTGGCTCCCGCGGCTATCAGCGATTGTTTGACCGCATCCGCGTCCGCCGTCGGCACCACGACGTCGTACCCCGGCAGCCCAAGCGGCTCGCGCCGCCGGACACTCGCCGTCACGCCGCCGACGGTCCGCTCAGCATGCTGAAACTCGGCCAGGTCGGGGAACGGCTGGCCCAGTGCCCGCTCCAGCACCGCTTTCGCCGCCGGCCCGGCCAGGTGGAACTGGGCGTACCGGTCGGTGACATCGGCCAGCTCGACCGCTTCGGCGATCAGGAACCGGTCCAGGTGCTTGAGCAGGGCGTCCCCGCGGCCCGGGGTGGTCTCCAGCCACAGGGCGTGCTGGCCGTCGTGCCGGACGTGGTACACCCAGGCGACGAACAGCGCCTTCGCCCGGGCGTCGCAGAAGTACGTCTCGCACCCGCCGCCGAGTGGCAGCCCGTTGATGTCGTTGGTGCTGATGTTGTGGACGAACTGCGGGGCGTCCGGGCCGGTGAGCAGCAGCTTGGCCGCGGCCGACCGGTCGAACAGCGCGGCACCGGTGAGGGCGGCTTGGTAGTCGGCGGGGGGCATGTCGATCCTTGTAGGGTGCGTTGAGGAGGCTCGGCGACGAAACGCACCAGCCCGGCAACGACTTCACCGACCGGGCGAAGTCCCGACGGTGCGTTTCGCAAAGCCTCAACGCACCCTACCCGAGTGGCTACGCGACCTCGATCAGCGTCTTCTGGGCGTCCGGCACGATCAACACGCTGTCGGCCGCGTCGATCAGCCGTTGCACCTCGGCCGGCGACTTTAGCGGGGTGGCGAACAGCTCCTCCGTCACCTCGTCCGGCCAGCCGGCGGCGACGTACAGGTGGGCCTGCTCGGCGGCCAGCGCCCACAGGGCGGCGGCCGGCCAGTCGTCCGGCTTCCGCTTGTGCAGCACCTTCCCCACCCGGTCCACGTCGCCGGCCTGCCGGAGCAGCTCCGCCCCTTCCTCCAGCTTCGGGGCTGCGGTCGAAAGGACGACCACCTGCCCGCCGGGCCGCACCACCCGGGCCGCTGCGGCCGCCGCCCACGCCAGGTCGGCGAAGGCTGTCTGGGCCGGGGCGCCGCTGACGGCCGCGACGACCAGTTCCGGCCGGTCCTCGACCGTCGTCCGCCACCGGGCGTCGTGCTGCTTCACCCCGTCGGCGGTGCTGGCCGGCAGCCCGGCGATCACGGCGGTGACCGACTCCCCCGGCCCCTCGATCACCTGGACCAGCACCGGCATCCCGAGCAGCCAGGTGACTTCGGCCGCCTCCTTGCGGACCGGGGGGGTGTCCGACGGGGCGTCCGTCGAGAACTGGCCGACGAACCTGGCCAGCGTCTCGCCGTCGGAGAAGGTCGGGAAGATGGCGACCTCCGCCCCGGCGTGGCCGGTGGACGGGTCGAACCGCCGGCCGGTGAGGGTGAGCACGAAGTCGGCGTCGGCCAGGGTGCGGTTCAGGTACACCCGCCGGCCGGCCTTGGTGGTCGCCAGGTACGACCGGTGGGGCTGGCTCTCCGGGTCGTGGGTCTCGACCGTGATGTCGGCGAACTCGTCCGGCAGGTCGTCGATCCACGGGCTGGCGTGCTCGCCGGGCGGCAGCAGGACCGTGACCGCGGCCGGGTCGATGCCGCCGGTCGTCAGGTGCTCCAACACTCCGGTCAGCAGCTCGGCGACGTGCGGGAGCTGCTCGTCCAGGACGATGCACACGTGGTCGTCCGGGGTGACGGCCCGGCGGGCGGGCGCGTCCAGCCCGAGCGGGGATTCGAGCGCCGCGAGCACCAACTCTTTCGGAGAAGCAGCGGCTACCGTCGGCGGGACGGCCCGGGACAGCCGGACCAGCCGGTCCGGGGGGACGGTGAGCGGCCAGACGTCGCGGCCGACGGTCAACTCGAAGGGTGCGGTCATGTCCGAATTATAGGCGGTGAGCAACCAGCAGCCGATGGTCGCGGCCTATTGGTCCGTGGGGTACAATTCAACGACACCGGAGGCTCCCGATGAGTACCCTCTCCCCCGTCGCGGGCCGGTTGTACGTCGCCGGCCAGTGGTCGCCGCCGCGGACCGACTTCCCGAGCACCAGCCCGGCGAACCCGGCCGAGACGGTCGGCCACTTCCCCCTGGCCACCCCGCAAGAAGCGTCCGCCGCCGTGGCCGCCGCCCGGGAGGCGTACCCCGGCTGGCGTCGCACCAGCCGCATCCATCGGGCCGAGTGCTTCGACCGATTGGCTCGGCTCATCGACCGGGACACCGACGCGCTCGCCCGGCTGATGGCCCGGGAGTGCGGCAAGAACATCACCGAGTGCCGGGCCGAGGTGGTCGAAGGCTTGCACATGGTGCAGTGGGTGTTCGGCACCGGCCGGCTGCCGGTCGGTGAGATCGTCGCCAGCGAGATCGCCGAGAAGGACGCCTACATCCGCCGCCGGCCGTGGGGTGTGGTGGCCGTCATCACCCCCTGGAACTTCCCGTTCGCCGTGCCGCTGTGGATGCTCGGGCCGTCGCTGCTGGAAGGGAACACGGCGGTGTTCAAGCCGAGCGAGGACACGCCGGCGGTCGGCCAGCGGCTGGTCGAGCTGTTCGCCGAGGCCGGGTTCCCGGCCGGGACGATCAACCTCGTCCATGGGGACGGATCGGTCGGCGAAGAACTGGTGAAGAACCCGGGCGTCAGCGTCGTGCTGTTCACCGGCAGCTACGACGTGGGGCGGGCGATCCAGCAGGCGTCGGCCGGGCTGCCGGACCGCATCGTGGCATGTGAGATGGGCGGCAAGAACGCGGTCATAGTCTGCGACGACGCCCGGTTCGACCTGGCCGTCACCGCCGGCATCCTGAGTGCCTTCAAGACGACCGGCCAGCGGTGCGTGTCGGCCAGCCGCATCCTGGTCCACGAGTCGCAGATGGACCGGTACGCCGAGGCGTTCGTGGCGACCGCCAAACGGCTGCGGTTCGGCGACCCGCTCGACCCAGCCAACTTCGCCGGCCCGGTCATCCACAAGGAGCACGCCCAGAAGGTGCTCGGGTACAACCGGCTGGCGAAGGAAGAGGGCGTCAAGGTGCTACTCGACGGCGGGCCGGTCGGGTCGGACGGCTGCTTCCTGTCGCCGTTCGTCTACCGGGCCGAGTTCAGCCCGAAGCTGCGGGTGCTGCGGGAGGAGGTGTTCGGCCCGCACGTGGCCCTGATCCCGTACCGCACGGACGAGGAGGCGGTCGCCATCCACAACAGCACCGAGTACGGGCTGTCGATGGCGGTCATCACCGAGAGCTACCGGAAGATGCGGTACTTCCGGGACGAGTGCGAGTACGGCCTCGGGTACGTCAACCTGCCGAGCATCGGGGCGGAGGTACACCTGCCGTTCGGCGGGGTGAAGCGGAGCGGTAACGGCCACCCGTCGGCCGCCGGGCTGACCGAGACGGTGACGCACCGGACGGCGTTCACGGTGAACCACGGGACGGACATCAAGATGGCCCAGGGGCTAACGACCGACGTGTAAGCATATTTTTGCCGCACGATTTCCGCCGAACCAGCACGATTCAAAACCAAATCGATCTGACTTTTGGGAATCCTGCAGGTTCGGCGGAAATCGTGCGGCGGAGAATCTCATGTTTCTCTTCGATGACCTACCGGTCCCCCACATTGTCACCCCGCCGCCGGGGCCGAAGGCGAAAACCCTGCTCGCCCGGGACGACCTGTACGTCTCCCCGTCGTACACCCGCTGCTACCCGCTGGTGGTCGAGCGGGGGAGCGGGGCGGTCATCGAGGACGTGGACGGCAACCGGTATCTCGACTTCACCGCCGGCATTGCGGTCACGAACACCGGGCACTGCCACCCGCACGTCGTCGCCGCAGTGCAGGACCAGGCGGCCAAGCTGCTCCACATGAGCGGCACCGACTTCTACTACCGCCCGCAGATCGAGCTGGCCGAGCGGCTGGCCACCGTGGCACCCGGGCCGACGCCGAAGAAGGTGTTTTTCTGCAACAGCGGGGCGGAGGCGGTCGAGGGGGCGCTCAAGCTGGCCCGCTGGCACACCGAGCGGACCCGGGCGGTCGCCTTCTTCGGGGCGTTCCACGGCCGCACCTACGGGGCCATGTCGCTGAGCGGGTCGAAGCTGGTCCACCGCCGCGGGTTCTCCCCCTTGGTGCCGGACATCCACCACGTCCCCTTCCCGCGGGCCTGCCCCGCCGGCGGCTGTGCGGACGGCTGCGGCATGATCCGGGACATCGAGAACACGCTGTTCAAACGGGTCTGTCCGCCGGACGAGGTGGCGGCCGTCTTCGTCGAGCCGGTGCAGGGGGAAGGGGGGTATCACCCGCTCCCGCCCGGGTGCCTGCCGGCCCTGCGGGAGCTGTGCGACCAGCACGGCATCCTGCTGGTGTGCGACGAGATCCAGAGCGGGTTCGGCCGGACCGGCAAGCTGTTCGCCGTCGAGCACTACGGGGTCGAGCCGGACATCCTTTGTCTGGCCAAGGGGATCGCGTCCGGGCTGCCGCTGGGGGCGATCGTGTCCAAGGCGGACATCATGGACTGGCCGCCGGGCAGCCACGCCAGCACGTTCGGCGGCAACCCGGTCGCCTGCCGGGCGGCCCTGGCGACATTGGACCTGCTGGAGCAGGGGTACACGGCGAACGCGGCCGAGCGGGGCGAGCAACTGCGGGCCGGGCTGCGGGCGCTGGCCGAGCGATCGCCACTGTTGAAGAACGTCCGCGGGCTGGGGCTAATGACCGCCGTGGACGTGCTCAACCCGGCCGACGGGTCGCCGGCCCCGGCGCTGCGGGAGGCGGTCATACAGGGGGCGTTCGAGCGGTGGCTACTGCTGCTCGGGTGCGGGGAGTCGGCGTTGCGGTTCTGCCCGCCGCTGTGCGTGACGGCCGGGCAGGTGGACATCTGCCTGCGGCTCTTGGCCGTAGTCCTCGACAGCGTAGTATCACCCACTCCGCTTCATTCCTCCGGAACCTGACTGATGCCCGACGAACAGTCTGCCCCGCCGCCGGACGCCCAGCTCGCCCAACTGGTGTTCGGCAAGTGGGTGTCTATGGCCGTGTCCGTCGCCGCCAAGCTGCGGCTCGCCGACAAGCTGGCCGACGGCCCGAAGTCGGTCGCCGACCTGGCCCGCGAAACGGACGCCCACGCCCCGAGCCTGTACCGCCTGCTGCGGGCGCTGGCGTCGGTCGGGGTGTTCGTCGAGGAAGACGCCCGGTTCCGCCAAACGCCGATGAGCGAGTGCCTGCGGACCGGCGTGCCGGGGTCGATGCGGGGGATCGCCGACTACTGCGGGGCGGACTGGAGCTGGCGGGCGTGGGGCGACCTGCTCGGCAGCGTCCGCACCGGGGCGACGGCGTTCGACCGAGTGTTCGGCGAGGGCTGCTTCGAGTACCTCGGCAAGCGCCCCGACGAGTCGGCCGTGTTCAACGAGGGGATGACCGGCTTCTCGTCGGTCATGGCCCCGGCCGTCGCCGAGGCGTATGACTTCGGCCGGTTCGGCACGGTGGTCGATGTCGGCGGCGGGCACGGGATGCTGCTCACGACCATCCTGAAACGCTACCCGACGATCCGCGGGGTGGTGTTCGACGCCCCGCATGTGGCCGAGGGGGCGGCGGGGCCGATCCGTGAGGCCGGGCTGGCCGACCGCTGCCGGGCCGAGGGCGGGGACTTCTTCAAAGCGGTGCCGGCCGGTGGCGACTGTTACCTGATGAAGCACATCATCCACGACTGGCCGGACGACAAGGCGACGACCATCCTGCGGAACTGCCGGTCCGCGGTGAACCCGGGCGGGAAACTGATCCTGGTCGAGTTAGTAATCCCGCCGGGCAACGACCCGAACGTCGGCAAGTTGCTCGACCTGGAGATGCTGGTCGTGGCCAGTGGCAGGGAGCGGACGGAGGCCGAATACGCCGCCCTGCTCGCCGGGGCCGGGTGGAAGCTGGAGCGGGTGATCTCGACCAAGTCGCCGGCGATGATCGTCGAAGGAACGGCCGTGTGAATTGACACCCCGGTTCGGCGCTCTAAACCTTATGCGTTCACCGCGAAACGGTTTGGGACACGGGGGCGGTTCATGGCGACGCTGCTGGTCACGGGCGGGTGCGGGTTCATCGGCTCGAACTTCGTCCGCCACCTGCTGGCCACCGACCCGGGCGTGTCGGTGGTCAACTTCGATGCCCTCACCTACGCCGGCAACCTGGCCAACCTCAAGGACAGCCAGCCACCCTGATACAAGTTCGTCAAAGGCGATATCACCGGCGGGACACCGTCCAGGCGGCCTACGGCATGGGGTGACGGACGTCATCCACTTCGCCGCCGAAAGCCACGTCGACCGCAGCATCCAGGACAGCGGGCCGTTCGTCCGCACCAACGTTATCGGCACGCAAATCCTGCTCGACGCCGCCCGCGAATTCGCGGTGAAGAAGTTCGTCCAGGTGTCCACCGACGAGGTGTACGGCAACCTGGGGCCGACCGGCTGTTCCGGGGAGGACACGCCGCGCTTGAGCAGCCCGTACTCGGCCAGCAAGGCCGGGGCCGACCTGCTGGCCCGGGCGTACTTCGAGACGTTCAAGCTGCCGGTCGTCACCACCCGCTGCTCGAACAACTACGGCCCGTACCAGTTCCCGGAGAAGCTGATCCCGCTGTTCGTGACGAACCTGCTCGCCGACCAGCCGGTGCCGGTGTACGGGGACGGGATGCAGATTCGCGACTGGATTCACGTCCTCGACCACTGCACCGGCGTCGAGGCCGCGTGGCGGAGGGGGACGCCGGGCGAGGTGTACAACTTCGGCGGCAAGTGCGAGAAGCCGAACATCGAGATCACCAAGACGCTGCTCCGCCTGCTCGGCAAGCCGGACACTTTGATCCGCTACGTCCAGGACCGGCTCGGCCACGACCGGCAGTACGCCATCGACTGCTCCAAGGCCGAGCGGGAGCTGGGCTGGGCGCCGCAGGTGGGGTTCGAGACCGGGCACAAGAAACGATCGACTGGTACAAGGCGAACGCCGACTGGGTGGCGGCGATCAAGAACAAGGACTATCGAGAGCTACTACGAGAAGCCGTTACGGCCCGCTTATCCTGAGTCCTCAAGTCTTCAAGTCGTCGGAGTCTTCCAGTCGGAAGACCCAGGCCTGCCGGTGTTCGACTTGAAGACCTGACGACACCAGACGAGGACTGCCATGTCGATCCGCGGCGTCATCCTGGCCGGGGGCAAGGGCACCCGGATGGGCGAGCTGACCAAGGTGACGAACAAGCACCTGCTCCCGGTCGGCGCCTGGCCGATGGTCTACCACCCGCTCAAAAAGCTGACCGGGGCCGGCATCCAGGACATCCTCTTGGTGTCCGGCACCGAGCACATGGGGGACTTCGTCGAGCTGCTCGGGTCCGGCAAGGACCACGGCTGCCGGCTGACTTACCGGGTGCAGGACGAGGCCGGGGGGATCGCCCAGGCGCTCGGGCTGGCCGAGCACTTCTGCATGGGCAGCCGGTCGTGCGTGCTGCTCGGGGACAACATCTACCGGGACTCGCTGGTCCCGTTCGTCGAGAAGGCGAGCAGCCGGCCGGACTGGGCGTGGATCGGCCTGAAGCGGGTGCCGGACCCGGGCCGGTACGGGGTGGCCGAGCTGAAGGGCGACCAGGTGGTCGGGATCGAGGAAAAGCCGAAGGAGCCGAAGTCGGACACGGCCGTAGTCGGCATCTACATCTACCCGCCGGACGTGTTCGGGGTGATCAAGACGCTCAAGCCGAGCGGCCGGGGCGAGCTGGAGATCACCGACGTGAACAACTTCTACCTGAAGCAGGGGCGGATGGGGTACAGCCTGCTGGACGGGTACTGGACCGACGCCGGGACGCTCGACAGCCTGGACTTCGCCAACGAGCTGGTCCGGAAGGAGCCGCCCCGGTTCTAGCGTCCGGCCGCAGCGCCGGTGCCCGCCTGCCCTGCGCGGCCGACGACCATCCTGATTACCGGCCGCTCAGTCGAGCGGCCGGTTCGCTTGCCCCGCCGGTCTTTTCGAGCGACACCTCTTTCGCACCCATTCACGCGTCCAACACGCAATCGCACGATTGCCGTGTCACGGTCGGTCGCACTGGTACGGAACTTGCCATTCGGTTTGGCAGCGGCTCACGTCTGAGTTCGGTGATCGTTTTTCCCACCCGAACCCGGGGCACCTGGGAGCGGTATGCGCGCGGCCTTCGCGTCCCTGTTGCGGCAGGCCCGGCCGGTGGCCGCCGTCGCGCTCGTACTGTTCAGCGGCGGGGCGGCGGCCTACTTCGCGTCGGTCGCCCCGCGTCGTGCGGCCGGCCAGCCCCCTCTGGCGAGCGGCCGCCCGGCCGCCGAGGCCGGCGACCGGGTTCACCGGCTCTCCCGGGACGTGCTCGTCGTCCCGGATGCGGTGGCCAGGCGGATCGGCCTGAAGACGACGGTGCTGGCGAGCCGGACTCAGCCCATCCGGTTGCCGCCGTTGCAGGGCACGCTGGCCCTGGACAACAACCGCTGGGCGCGGGTCCACTCGAGGTTCGCCGGGGAGGTGGTCGCTCTCGGGACCACCGCGGACCCCGGTCTGGCCGACTTCCCGACCGGGTCCGCGGCCCGACCCCTGCGGGACGGCGACCCGGTGCACAAGGGGGATCTGCTGGCCGTGGTGTGGAGCCGGGATCTCGGGCTGCTCAAGAGCCAGATGGTGGACGCCGTTGCCGCACTGCGGGCGGACGAGCTGACCCTGCGGCGGCTGGAGGAGGCGTACCAGGGCGGCGGGTCGGAGCGGAGCGTCCGGGACGCCCGGCAGAAGGTGGCGGCCGGCCGGAACGCCGTCGCCACGGCCGAGCGGGCGCTGCGGACGAGCCGGCTGACCGACGAGGAGGTGGCGGCCGTCCGGGCCGAGGCGGACCGGCTGGCGACCGCCGACACGCCGGCCCGGTCGACCGGCGTCGGGGACTGGGCGCGGGTCGAGGTCCGTGCCCCGCAGGACGGGGTGATCCTGGAGAAGAACGTCGCCGTCGGGGACATCGTGGACACCGCCGCCGACCTGTTCCGGGTGGGCGACCTGTCCACCCTGGTCGTCTGGACTCACGTTTACGAAGACGACTTGCCCCTGCTCCAATCGCTGCCCCGGCCGATCCGGTGGACGGTGTCCGTCCCGTCCCGCCCAGGCCTGTCCTTCCCCGGCACCCTGGACCAGATCAAGCCGGTGATCGACCCGGCCCAGCACACCGCCCTGGCCACCGGCCGGGTCGAGAACCCGAGCGGGGAGCTGCGGGTCGGCCAGTTCGTCACCGTGGCGGTGGACCTGCCGCCGCCGGTCGGGGAGGTCGAGCTGCCGGCCGACGCGGTGGTCGAGGACGGGCGGGAGAGCCTGGCGTTCGTCCGCACCCCGGACGGGCGGTACGCCCGGACCCCGGTGAAGGTGGCCCGCCGGTTCCGGGACGTGGTGCGCGTCCGGGCCGAGCCGAACGGGGTGAAGCCGGGCGACACGGTCGTCACCGCCGGCGCCCTGCTGCTCCGCGACGCGATGGACTCGCAGCCGGCCCCGGCCGACGGCCACGCCCCTCCCAACTGAGTGACCGATGGTCCGCAAGCTGATCGACGGGGCGCTCGCCAACCCGCTGATCGTCTTGATCCTGACCGCCGCCCTGGCGGTCGGCGGCGGGTACGCGTTCACCCACGTCAACATCGAGGCGTACCCGGACCCGGCCCCGGCCATCATCGAGGTGGTGGCCCAGTTCCCCGGGGCCAGTGCCGAGGAGGTCGAGCGGCAGGTGACGGTGCCGCTGGAGGTGGCCCTGGCCGGCATGCCCGGGCTGGAGACCACCCGCAGCAAATCGCTGTTCGGCCTCAGCCACGTCCGCAACCAGTTCACCTACGAGCGGGAGTACGAGCAGGCCAAGCAGGACGTGCTCAACCGGCTGGCCACGGTCAACCTGCCGAACGGGGTGACGCCGCAGATCTCCCCCGCGTCGCCGATCGGCGAGATCCTCCGGTACACCCTGTTCAACCCCCGGCACCCGGTCACTGGGGCGCCGCTGTACACGCTCAGCGACCTGAAGGCGGTGCAGGAGTACACGATCCAGCGGGAACTGCTGCGGGTGCCGCGGGTCGCCGGGGTGACGGGCGTCGGCGGGACGGTCAAGCGGTACGAGGTGCAGCCGGACCCGCACCAACTGGCCCACTACGGGGTCAGCCTGGCCCAACTCCAGGCCGCCCTGGGCGGGGCCAACGCCAACGGCAGCGGGGACAACCTGACCCAGGGGCAGCTGACCGTGGTGGTGCGGTCCCTCGGACTGATCGGCCAGGGGCAAGACCCGCAGCAGCAAACGTTGTCGATGACCGATCCGGTGCAGGCGGCGGCGTTTCTGAGGGCGGAGGAGACTCGACGGGTCCGGGAGATCCGCCAGGTGGTGGTGGCCAGCGTGAACAACGTGCCGGTCCGGGTAGACCACCTGGTCGTCGGCGGCCCGAAACTGAACGCCGACGGTAGCCCGCGGGTGGACGACGCCCACCTGGCGAACGAGGGGGTCGTCGTCGGCTACCAGACCCGGCAGGGGCGGGTGGCGATCAGCCGGCCGCTGCGGTCCCGGCCGTGGGACCGGCTGACCGCGGCCGAGCAGCGGGAGGCGCTGGCCCAGTCCGGGCTGTCCGCCCCGCCGCCCCTGACGCTGTGGGAGGAGTTGGTCGGGTTGGTCCGCCCGCGTCCGCCGGTCGGGCCGCAACTGTACCGGTGGTGGGAGGAGGAGGACGGCCGGTGGCAGTGGTGGACGGTGGATGCCCGCAAGTGGGCCGAGCTGACCGAGCCGGAGAAGGCCGAGGTCCGGGCCGCCTTCCCGCAGACCCCGGACGCCGAGCGAGAGCGGTGGCGGTTCTACAAGGCGGACGGTAAGTGGGACGGGTGGGACGACGAGCGGTGGGCCGACCAAGATGACGTGATCCAGGGCATCGTGCTGCTCCGCAAGGGGCAGGAGTCGATGCCGGCCCTGACGGCGGTTCTGGCCCGGATCGACGAGCTGAACAAGCCCGGCCACCTGCCGCCGGGCATGCGGATCGTCCCGTTCTACAACCGCACTACCCTCATCGACCGGACGACCGAGACGGTCCACGAGAACCTGCTGGTCGGGATGGCCCTGGTGACGGCCATCCTACTCATGTTCCTGGGCAACGTCCGGGCGGCGGTGATCGTGGCCATCAACATCCCGCTCGCACTGTTGTTCGCGTTCGGCGTCCTGTACGCCCGCGGCCGGTCGGCCAACCTGCTGAGCATCGGGGCGGTGGACTTCGGCATCATCGTCGACTCGTCGGTCATCATCGTCGAGAGCATCTACCGGAACCTGTCCACCCCCGAACCCGGCCGGCACACCGTCCGCCCGGTCCGGGACCGCATCCTGGCGGCCTGCGGGGAGGTGAGCAAGAGCCTGTTCTTCGCCACCGTCATCATGGTGTGCGCGCTGCTGCCGCTGTTCACCATGAAGGGGCCGGAGGGGCAGATCTTCGGGCCGATGGCGGACACGTATGCGTTCGCCCTGGCCGGGGCGCTGGTGCTGGCCGTGACCGTCTCCCCGGTGCTGTGTCTGCTGCTCATGAAGCACCTGAAGCCGAAGCGGGACAACCTGCTGGTCCGCACCCTGCAGTGGCTGTTCCTGGCCCAGTTGCGGCTGCTGTTGCGGGTGCGGCTGCTGGCCCTGGCCGGGTTCGTCGCGGTGCTGGCGTACACCGGGGTGACGGCGGCCGCCATGGGCCGGGAGTTCATGCCCGAGCTGGAGGAGGGGAACCTGATGGTGCACTGCACCTCCCCGGTGAACGTCTCCTTCGCGGAGGTGTCCGACCGGTCCCGGCAGTTGCGGGCGCTGATGCGGAAGTCCCCGGAGTTCGCGGTGATCGTGCCGGTGGTCGGCCGGCCGGACGACGGCACCGACCCGACCGGGTACTACAACCTGGAGACGTTCCTGCCGCTCCGGCCGCAGGAGTACTGGCCGGCCGACCCCGCCCGGGGCCGCCCCCGGACCAAGGGCGAGCTGGTCGCCGACCTGCAGGCCGCCTTCGAGAACGAGTTCCCCGGGGTGGACATCGCCATCTCCCAGATCATCCGGGACAACGTGATGGAGGCGCTGTCCGGGGTGAAGGGGGAGAACTCGATCAAGGTGTTCGGCCCGGACCTGGACGCCCTGGAGGCGACCGCGTTCAAGATCCGGGAGACGCTGAACGCCGTCCCCGGGATCGAGAACGCCGGGGTGTTCCGCACCCAGGGGCAGTCCACCCTGGAGTTCCCGGTGGACCGGCAGAAGTGCGCCCGGTGGAACGTGTCCGCGGCGGACGTCCAGGCGGTGGTGCAGACGGCCGTCGGCGGCAAGCCGGCCACCCAGGTGCAGGAGGGGGGCAAGCTGTTCGACCTGACGGTTCGCTGGCCGGAGCGGCTGCGGGCGGACGAGCAGGCCATCCTGGCCATCCCGGTCCCCGTGGCCGGCAACCAGGTGACGGCCGGCGGCGGGACCGGGCTGACCCCGGTCGGCACGTCCGTCGCCCCCCCGGCCCTGTCCGGGTCGGTCTTCATCGCCCCGGCGGTGTCGGTCGGCGCCCCGGTCCGCCGGCTGTCCGACCTCGTCACCCCGCTCGACGCCAACGGCCGGCCGGACCCGTCCGGGTCGTTCCTGCGGCCGGGGGCGAGCACCATTTACCGCGAGCAGGGGCAGCGGCTGATCGCCATCAAGTTCGAGGTCCGCGGCCGCGACCTGGCCAGCACTGTGAGCGACGCCCGGGCCAAGGTCGAGCCGCTGCTCGCCGTGCCGTACCGGGCGGAGTGGAGCGGGGAGTTCAAGCAGATGGAGGAGGCCGAGCAGCGGATGGCCCGGATGTTCGCGGTGTCGCTGGTGCTGATCGTGCTGTTCCTGTACCTGGCGTTCCACAACTGGCTGGACACCCTGACCGTGCTGGCGAACGTGCTGGCGATGGGCGTCGGCGGGGTGTGGGCGCTCAAGCTGGCCGGGCTGAACTTCAACATCTCGGCGGCCGTCGGGTTCATCAGCATCCTCGGGGTGGCGGTGATGAACGGGCTGCTGTTCGTGTCCGCGTTCAACGGCCTCCGGGCGAAGGGGGTGGCCCTGCAACAGACGCTCCTGACCGGCACCGGCCAGTTGGTCCGGCCGGTGGTGATGACCGCCCTGGCCGCCATCCTGGGGCTACTGCCGGCGGCGGTCTCGACCAAGATGGGGTCGGAGTCGCAGCGGCCGCTGGCCGTGGTGGTGGTCGGCGGGATGCTGTTCACCGTGTTCGCGCTCAACCTGGTGCCGGTGCTGTACAGCTTCTACGGCAACCGGCCCCCGCCGGCGGGGGCCGGGGACATGGCCCATTAGCGATCTCGGCCGTCGATGTGGGGCGGTTGCGCGTTTGGGGGCCGGGCGCCACGGAGGGCGGCCCCTACAGTCCGGAGATCACCGCCCATGTAGGGGCCGCCCTCCCGTGGCGGCCCGCTAAACGGCAACCGCATTCCCTATTTGCAATCGGCCGAAGCGCCGGCACGATCGCTATAACCGTTCAAGTTCGCTGTCCCGTACGGTCGATTCTCCCGGTAACTCTTCACCAGGGGACCGCCATGCACGGCCAATACCGGATCGGGCGGACGGTCCGGCGGCTCGGGGCCGGGGCGGTGCTGCTGGCCGGGTGTGCCGGCCCGCGGGTCTGCCTGCCGCCGGGCCACCTGCCGGCCGCCGCGCCCCCGCCGGACGTGCAGACCGCCGGGGCGCTCGTCACCGCGGCCGATGGCCCGACCCCGGCTCAGACGTTGTCCAAAGAGGTGAAGCCGGACCAGCCGAAGGGCGGTCGGCCGCCGTTCGAGCTGCCCCGCGGGCTGCCGGGGGTGCCGGCCCAGCCGTTCGCCCCGCCGCGGTTCCAGCCGAACACCCCGCTCGCCGAGCGGGAGAAGGCGGTCGCCGCCGCGTACCCGGCTGTCACACCGGTAGCCGGGACGGCCGAAGTCGCGGACGCCCAGCCGCTGTCCCTCGCCGATCTGCAGAGGATGGCGGCCGAGACCAGCCCGGTGCTGCGGCGGGCGACGGCCGCCGCCGAGGCGGCGTTCGGGCCGGTCGTCCAGGCCGGGCTGTACCCGAACCCGACCGTCGGCTACCAGGGCGACCAGATCCAGCCGCGGTTGAACGTGCCCCCCGGAGCGACGTTCAGCGGAGCCGGTCAGCAGGGCGGGTTCGTCAACCAGCTCATCAAGACGGCCGGCAAGCTGAGCCTGGCCCAGGCGGTGGCCGGGTTCGACTACCTGAACGCGGTGGTGGCCGTCCGCCGGGCCGAGGTGGACGTGACCAACGCCGTCCGCACCCAGTACTTCGCGGTGCTGGTCGCCCGGCAGGCGGTCGAGGTGAACCGGACGCTGACCGAACTGACCGACGAGGTGTACCGGCTGCAACTGCGTCAGGTGGTCGCCGGGGAGGCGGCCGGGTACGAGCCGCTGCTGCTGTACGCCCAGGCCGAGCAGGCCCGGAACGCGCTGGCCCAGGCGGAGGCGACGGCCCGGGCGGCGTGGCGGCAACTGGCCGCCGCGGTCGGCCGGCCGGACCTGCCGCCGGCCCCGCTCACCGGCCGGGCCGACGCCCCGGCCCCGGTGTTCGACCTGGACCGGCTGCGGGCCAGGATCCTGGAGCAGCACACCGACCTGCTGACCGCCCGGAACACCGTCACCCAGGCCGAGGTGAACCTCCGGCTGCAGCGGCGGCTGGTGATCCCGGACCTGACGACCAACCAGTACCACCAGTACGACAACGCGGCCCAGACGTACCAGTTCGGGCTGCAGTTCGGGGTCAGCCTGCCGGTGTTCGACCGGAACCAGGGGAACATTCGGCAGGCGGCGGCCCAGATCGGCCGGGCGACGGCCGACCTGACCGCCACCCAGAACGACCTGCAGGGGCGGCTGGCCGAGGCGATCGGCCGGTACGAGGCCAGCCGGGTGAACGCCGCCCGCTACCGGGAGAAGGTGATCCCAAGCCTGTCGCAGGCGTACCGGGCGATCATCCGCCGGTATCAGGCGGAGCCGGAGAAGGTGGGGTTCAACGACATCGTGGTCGCCCAGCAGAACCTGGCGACCGTCTTACAGGCGTACCTGGCGGCGCTGAACGCCCAGTGGCAGGCGGTGGTGGACGTGGCCACGCTCGGCCAGCTCGACGACCTGTACCCGCCGGAGCCGGCCCCGGAGTCGCCGGCGATACCGGACGCAACGCCGAAGTGACCGATCATGGCGAGCGGGGGGCGTAAGCCCCCTGTTGGCCCGCCCGACGAGAACGCGCAAACCTCACCGGGCGCAGCAACAGGGGGCTTACGCCCCCCGCTCGCCCGAACCGATGTCGTCACACGTGCCCGTGGTGCCCGAGCCACCGCTCGGCGTCCAGGGCGGCCATGCACCCGGTCCCGGCGGCGCTCACCGCCTGCCGGTAGTAGTCGTCGGCCACGTCGCCGGCGGCGAACACCCCGTCCACGCTGGTGTACGTCCGGGCCAGCGTCGTCCACTTGATGTACCCCTTCTCGTTCAGCTCCAGTTGGCCGTCCAGGAAGCCGACGTTCGGCGTGTGGCCGATGGCCAGGAATAGCCCGCTGGCGGCCACGTCGGCCGTCTCGCCGGTCTTGTTGTTCTTCACCTTGACCGCCGTCACCCCGGCTTTGTCGTCGCCGAGCACCTCGGCCACCTCGCTGAACTTGTGCAGCTGGATCTTAGGGTTGCTGACTGCCCGGTCGGCCATGATCTTGCTCGCCCGCAGCACGTCCCGGCGGATGAGCATATGCACGGTGCTAGCGAACTTGGTCAGGTAGCTGGCCTCCTCGCACGCCGAGTCGCCGCCGCCGACCACCACGATCGGCTTGTTCCGGAACCGCGGCAGCGCCCCGTCGCACACGGCGCACGCCGACACCCCCTTGTTCTTGAACCGGTCCTCGCTCGGCAGGCCGAGGTAGTTGGCCCGGGCGCCAGTGGCGATGATGAGGGTCCGCGTTTCGACCGTTTGACCGTCGTGGGCGGTGATCGTGAACGGCGACTGGCCGAGCTTCACCTTCACGATGTCCTTGGACTCGATCCGGGTGCCGACCTGACGGGCCTGCTGCCGCATCAGGGCGACCAGCTCCGGGCCGTTGATCCCGTGCGTCGGCTGGGGGCCGTCGGTCGCCACCCAGTACGGGAAGTCCGGGTCGTCCGCCGACAGGGCCGACTTCAGGTACGCCCGGGTGTCCCCGGCCGGCCAGCTCGGGAAGTTCTCGACCTCGGTGGTCAGCGCCAGTTGGCCGAGCGGCAGGGTGCCGTTCTGCCGGTTCCGGTCGTCGTGCGGGTTGCCCTGGAAGACCAGCGGGTTCAGGTTCGCCCGGGCGGCGTAGATGGCGGCCGTCCAGGCGGCCGGGCCGGAGCCGATGATGACGACGTTCTCGGGCATTTCTGCGCTCCGTCAGCGAAGTAAAAAGTAAAAAGGAAGAAGGCAAAAGTAAAAGTCACCCGGGAGGCCGGTCGAAGCCCTTCCCACTTTTTACTTTTTCCTTTTTACCTTTTCCTTTTGCCTTTCCCACCCCATGCTGCGGCTGACCGACCTCCGCGAAATCCTGCGGTACGTCCCCCGGTTCCGGGACAGGGTGTTCGTCATCGCCCTCGACGGGGCGATCGTCGAGGACGACAACCTGCCGAACTTGCTCCTGGACATCGCCCTGTTGCGGAGTCTGAGCGTGCGGGTGGCACTGGTGCACGGGGCGGCCCACCAGATCCGACGGTTCGCCGAGATCGCCGGGGTGACGCCGAGCGACCTGGACGGGACCGGGGTGACGGACGAGCAGACCCTGCAAATCGCCATCACCGCCGCCAACCGGGTGACGCACGAGCTGCTCGAAGGGCTGAGCGCCAACGACCTGCGGGGGGCGTGCCCGAACGCACTCGTCGCCAACCCGGCCGGCATCCTCGGCGGGGTGGACCAGCAGTTCACCGGCCGGGTCGACCGGGTGGACGTCGGGCTGCTCCAGACCCTACTGGAACGGGACATCATCCCCGTGGTGCCGCCGATCGGCATGGACGGGGCCGGCCGGTCGTACCGGCTGAACTCGGACGCGGTGGCCGTCGAGCTGGCGAAAACCCTCGGGGCGGTGAAGCTCATTTACCTGTCCACCGACGGCGGCGTGACCGGGCCGAAAGGCGTGATCCGGCAGATGACCGTCGAGGAGGCGGACGCGTTTTTGAAGAAGCACCGGGCGGAGATGGAGCCGCGGGCGGTGACGAAGCTGTCTCACGCCGTTCGGGCCGGCAAGGAGGGGGTGGAGCGGGTCCACATCATCGACGGCCGGGAGCAGGAGGGGCTTCTCGGGGAGGTGTTCAGTAACGAGGGGATCGGCACCCTAATCTACACCAACGAATACCAGGCGATCCGGATGGCCCAGAAGAAGGACGTGCGGGCCGTCTGGGGGCTGATCCAGCGGGGGATGAAGGCGGACGAACTGGTCCGGCGGACCCGGGCGGACGTGGAGCGGATGATCGGCGACTACTTCGTCTTCGAGGTGGACCGCAACCCGGTCGGGTGTGCCGCGCTGCACCAGTACCCGGACGTGAACAAGGCGGAGCTAGCCAGCGTGTACGTCGACCCGCGGTACGAGAACCAGGGGATCGGCGGCCGGCTCATCGCCTTCGCCGACACTCTGGCCCGGTCGAAGGGGGTGGGGACGCTGTTCTGCCTGTCCACCCAGGCGATCAACTACTTCATCACAAAAGGCGGGTTTTCCCTCGGCACCCCGGACGACTTGCCGCCCAGCCGGCGGGAGCAGTACGAGCGGAACGGCCGCAAGAGCGCCGTCCTGGTCAAGCGGTTCGCCGCCGAGACCGGTTCTGCCTGATCTTCCGGTCACGCGGGAGCTGCTGACGGGTTGAGTCCTGCGAACCCCGGGAGAACCGCCCCCACCCCCCCCCCCCCCGCCCCGCCCCCCCCCCCCCCCTCCCGGTCGCCGACTGGCACTACTCGCGGGCTTGGTGCTGGCCGCGGCGGCGGTCGCTCAGCCGCCCGCCCAGCCGGGCAAACCGGCGGACTCCAAGCCGGTTGATCTGGTGCTGGAAGACCAGTTCGGCCGGCGGCAGGACCTGGCCGCCAACCGCGGCGAGGTGGTGCTGCTGGTGTACGGCGACCGGCGGGCGACCGACGCCTGCCGCGACCTCGGCGAGAAGCTCCACGTCCTGTTCCACCCGTCGGCCGCCGGGCAGCCGCCGGCCAAGGCGAAGACCGCCCCGGTCGCCCCCCTCCCGGGGCTGCCGGCCGGGGCGCGGTCGCCGGACGTGGTGGTCATCCCGGTGGCCGCGGCCGGGGCGGTGCCGGCCGCCGTCCGGGAGCTGCTCCGCACCCAGGTCAAGCGGGCGTCCCCGGACGTGCCGGTGTGGCTGGACTTCACCGGGGCGATGGAGAAGCAGTTCGACGTGCGGGCCGGCCAGCCGAACGTGGTGCTGTTCGACGCCCAGGGGCGGCTGCGGTTCAAGATCAACGGAACCCCGGACAAGCCGGCCCTGGACCAGCTCTTGCAGGTCGCCCAGAACCTGCGGGCGGAGGCGGCCGGGCAGGGTAAATGACTGTCGGTTAGCCGCGAGGCAGAGGCTCTGCGGAGCCGAGCGCGAGGACAAAAGTGCCGTTCCTCGTTCCCACGCTCTGCGTGGGAACGCACGGGGGCGACGCTCCGCGTCGCGTTTTAGCGAACCAGGTGAAGTGTCCCCGGGCAGGCTGCCCGTGACGCGGAGCGTCACCCCCGTGCGTTCCCACGCAGAGCGTGGGCACGAGGAACGGGATCGTTATGGTTTCCTCGGCGATGTACCGGAGTTAGGTGCCCCGCGGTCGCACCCGGGGCAGGGACCGCCGCCGGGCGGCGGCCAACAGCGCCCGCCGGCGGGCCGGGTCGTCCTGCTCGTCCTCGATGTCCCCGATGATCTCCTCCAGCACGTCCTCCAGGGTGAGGATGCCGAGCACCTTGTCGGCGTCGTCCCGGACTACGGCCATCGGCCGGCGGCTGCGGCGGAACAGCTTCAGCGCCACCGACACCGGCTCGTCCGGCGGCAGGTACTGGGCCGGGTAGATGGCGTCGTCCAGCACCACCACCCCTTTCAGACTGAACAGGAAGAACAGGTCCTTGGTGTTCACCACCCCGACGATGTTGTCCGGCGTGCTTTGGTAGACCGGCATGCGGGTGTGGGCGCCCTCGCGGACCGCCTCCAGGATCTTGTCCGCCGGGGTGCCCAGCTCCAGGGCCATCACCTTGTCCCACGGGACCATCACGTCCCGCACCCGCTTGTTCGACAGGGCGAACACGTTCAGCACCACGTCCGCCGCGTCCGGGTCGATCAGCCCGGCCTCCTCGGTGTCCTCCACCAGCAGCCGCAGCTCCTCGATCGAGTGGACCTCGCCTGCCCCGGAGTCGCCCTTGTACCCGAACCACCGCAGGAACTTGGTGCTGGACCCGTTCATCAGCCGGACGACCGGCCCGGTCAGCCGGGCGAACAGGTTGACCGGCCCGGCCGTCCACAGGGCCAGCCGCTCGCTCGACTGGAGGGCGGCCAGCTTCGGCATCTGCTCCCCGAACACGACGTGCAGGTACGTCACCAGGGCCAGGGTCAGGGCGACCGACGCGGTCCGGCTGACCGGCCCCTGCCAGCCGTCCGGTAGCGCGGCGAACAGCGGGGCCACCAGCCCGTGCAGGGCCGGCTCGCTGACCAGCCCGAGGGCCAGGCTGGCGACCGTGATCCCGAGCTGGGCGGCGGCCACGCTGTCATCGAGGCGGTCGATGGCGGCCAGCAGCGCCTTGGCCCGCGGGGTGCCGCGGTTGACCAGCTCCTCCACCCGGGTCCGGCGGACGGCCACCAGGGCGAACTCGGCGGCCACGAAGAACCCGTTCACCGCCACCAGCACGGGGATGAGCACCAGCCCCAGGGCGGGGGAGCTGCCTGACGCGGTCGGATCGGCGGCGAACACGGTGGGCGGGTCCTCGGATCGGCGGGCGGAAAACGCCGCCGCCCCGGCGGGTGGCCGGGGCGGGCGGGCCGTCCTCATTCTAGGCCGCCGTCAGGCGACCGGGCGGGGCCGGCCGGCCAGCCGCCGGCGAACGAACCCGGCCAATCCGAGCCCGGCCGCCGACACCGCCAGACAGGTGGCCGGCTCCGGCGCCGGAACCAGCTCGTAGTTGACCCCGCTGGGGATGAACGCCCCGCCGGCCAGGAACGTGTTGCCGGACGTGTCGGCCCCGGTGAACGTGACGTTCGACAGGAAGGACGCGAACGTCGTGTTCGGGTCGCCGGCCAGGCCGGTGAACACCAACTTCCCGCTCGTCCCGGTCCCGTTCATCAGCCCGGTCCACCCGTTCACCGTCAGGGTGCCGCCGGTGTAGCTCAGGGTGGTGAAGGTGAGGGTGTGGTCGCCGGTGCCCAGGGCGAGGGTGGAGGTGGCGGTCTGCGAGAGCGGGCCGAACGACCCGCTGAACCCGGCCGCCGCCCCGGAGCTGAGGGTGCCGCCGTTCAGCCCCAGCCCCTGGTTGGACAGGGCGTTGTCCGCCCCCATCCGGACGGTCCCGCCGCCGGCGATCGTCGTGCCGCCGCCGTAGTTGTTCCCGCTGTTACTCAGGATCAGGACGCCGGTCCCGACCTTGTCCAGCCGGCCGGACCCGGTCACCGGGCCGGACAGGGTCAGGTTGCCGGACCCGCCGACCGCGTTCCCGCTGCCGCCGGCCAGGGTGACGGTCCCGGCCAGGCTGGCGGCCGTCCCGCTGTTGTTCAGCAGGGCCGCCCCGGCCCCGGTCGCCCCGGCCCCGGTGATCGTCACCGCCTTGGCCCCGACCGTCTGCCCGTTCAGCTCGAGGGTGGCCCCGTTGCTGACGCTCACCCCCCCGCCGGCGTCCGCCCCGAGGGCGGTCGCGTTGCCGATCCGCAGCCGGGTGTTCGAGTTGACCAGCGTCGTCCCGGTGTACAGGTTGGCCCCGTTCAGGACGATCGTCGCCACCCCGGCCCCGGACTGGCCGAAGACCGTGTTCAGGCTGGCCTGGTTGCCGGTGCTGCCGCCGAGGACGCCGCCGAACGTGTTCGTCGTCCCGCCGGCGATGGTCAGGGTCAGGTTCGAGGTGCCGACCGACGACCCGGTGTACACCCGGTTGGCGGTGCCGGTGCCGGCCGTGGTCAGCCCGACCAGCGTCTGGGCGTCGGCGTTGGTGCCGCTGCCGAGCACCAGCTCCCCGCTGGCCACCCCGCTGCCCAGGATGACGGACGTGGTCGTGTTCAGGGCGGACGCCGACCCGGCCGTCTGGATCGCCCCGCTCCGGATCTCGATCACGCCGGTGCTGGTGGTCAGGAACGTCCCGGAGTTGAAGCCCAAGAGCAACGTGCCGGCCCCGGTCTTGACCAGGTTGCCGCCGGTCGTCGTCACCCCGCCGGCCCCGGCCAGTGTGGCGGTGATCCCGCTGCTCACCGCGATCGACCGGAGTCCGGCCCCCGCCGACCCGTTGAGGGTGAGGGTGCGACCGTTCAGGTTGATCGTGTAGGCCCCCCCGGTGAACTGGATGTCACTCAGTTCGATCGGGGACCCCAGGACGACCGACTGATTGGCACCACTGGCGGGGAAGATCGCCTGTTTGTTCAGGTCGAACGGGGGCGCCCAGAAAGCCGGAGAGCCACCCACGGACCAGTTGGCGCCGGCCGACCCGAGATCGGACCAGACGTTGCCGGACGCCCCGGTCCAGGTGTACTGGCCGAGCGTTGGGCCGGCGGTCAGGAACACGGTTGCCAGTACGGCAATCACCCGGGTGGCGATGGGCATGGGCGGACTCGCGGGGCTGCGAGGAGAGACACTTGCATCTTGGACTGATGAGAGAGTACCGGGTTCCGGCAAATCGCGGTAATTAAATGCGCCAGCGGTGACTGGCAAAACGGCGGTATTCGGGTGAGATTTGACGAATATAACGACGGCGGCCAGCGCGGGGCGCCGGCCGCCCGAACCGAACTCACCGGCCGCCGGGCGGGGCGTATTTGGCCAGCCAGGCGAACACCTCTTCGTGCCACCGCTTGCTGTTCTGCGGCTTCAGCACCCAGTGCCCCTCGTCCGGGAAGTTGACGAACCGGCTCGGCACCCCCTGCCGCTGGAGGGCGGCGAACAGCTCGTGCCCCTGGCCGATCGGGCAGCG
>JAXMAZ010000040.1:0-43553 GCA_046350115.1 Gemmataceae bacterium | reverse complement strand
GTCGTCGTTCAGTCCTTGTCCCCGGGCTTCTTCTCGGTCGCCGCCTTGAACTTGCCGTCCGGCAGCACCTCCACCTCGTAAGCCTTCTTGTCCGCCGCCGTCAGCAGCGCCTCGTAGTACTCCAGCGTCTCTTTGCCGTCCTTCACCCTGGTCACCGACTCGACGATCTTGTACGTCGCCTTCGGGTACCTGGCCTCGAACGTGGCGGCCACCGCCGTCGGCAAGTCCTTGAACGTCAGTTCCTGTTCGATCAGGGTGATCGCCCCCTCCGGGGTGACGGTCACGTCGATGTTCAACTTGTCTTGCTTGAGGGTGATCTCGTACACCCACTTCTTGGCGTCGTCCTGTTCCTTCGCCGCCCCCTTTATTTTCGCCTTCGGGAACCGCTTCGCGACCGCGTCCCTGATAGCCGCCGGCACCTTGTCCAGCGGCACCTTCTCCTCGCCCGCCCGGACGGCGAACGCCGTCACGAACGAAGCCGTCAGCAGGCAGAGCAGTCCTCGCATTGCCGATCTCCGGGGGTCGGGGGTGACGCCGCGGTCCCACCCGCGGCGACCGGATGATACGCCGGGCGGGTAAACCGTCCGTGAGCGGCAGATAAACAGTTCTTCATCCCCGCGCCACTGACTGCTCGGAGGGGGGATGGACCCGGCAGGCCACCCTACGTGATCGTCGACTGTCTTTCGCAGAACGGCGAGCCTGACGGCAGAGGTAGGTTGCCAGGATCCGGTTACGATGAGGGACATCTTAGCCCGGGTTCACGGACCGCTTAACCGCCTCGGCTATCTCCCTGCCGGTGATCTGACACGACAGGGATGGCGGCCGATTGAGCGCAGGAATTCTTGGGATGTGCGGGCCGGCAGTCTGATCGTCAGCCCGTTCCTCGGTCTGGTCTTGGCGGCGTACGTCCCGGCCGCCCTCTGGCCGGCCGCATGGCTGGCGGTCCGGCGGTACGACCTGTGCGGCCTAGGTTCTGTCTGCTGCATCGGGTTTCGCGGTGAGCGCCCGGAGGTAGCGTCGGATCATGGCCAGGTGGACGCCCGCCAAGACGTTAACGGCGAGCTTATCGAACCGGGCGCCGACCGCCCGGTTCCTCTTGCGCCACCCGACCCACGGCTCGACCGCCGCCCGCTCCCGGCACAGGGCGGCGTCGAACCAGTGCCGCCGATCGCCGGGCCGCTGGTCCTTCCGCCGGGGGATGGCGGCCTCGATCGCGCGGGCGGCGGGCACGGCCATCCACGTGGTCAGGGACAACTACGGCACGCACAAGCACACGAAGGTGCGGGAGTGGTTCGCCCGCCACCCCGAGTTCGTCCCCCACGTCACCCCGACCAGCGGGTCGTGGCTGAATCAGGTGGAGCGGTTCTTCGCCCAGATCACCACCCGCCGCATCCCCGTGGGTGGGTCCGCAGCGTAGGGGAGTCGGAGGCAGCCATCGCCGACTTCCTCCGCACCCACAACGAGTGGCCCAGGCCGTTCGTCTGGACCAGGCCGGCCGACCTCATCCCCCGCAAGGTGCAGAAGATCGCCGAACGCCTCGCTCTACCTCCGAAAAACCAGAAACGAACTTGTGACTCAGGATACTAGCTACTCATCATTTTCTCCTTGGAATTCTTCGCGCGCGTGTCTACCCTCGGTTCGAGCGTAAACGCACGGACCATTCTGGGGTGTCGGTCGTGACCACGAGCGACCTGCCGATCGCCTTGCGGGCCGCCTATTTGGCCCTGCACCGCCGGTCGGACGCGGCGTTCGCCCGGCACGGAGTCACCGCCGACCAGTTCGTCCTGCTCGCCACCCTCGCCCGCGGCGGGCACGCCCTCACCCAGCGGGAGCTGGCCCGCCGGATGTCGTCCGACCCGAGCACCGTGCGGGCCATGCTCGTCCTCCTGGAGCGGCGCGGGCTGGTCGGCCGGAAGACGAACCCGGCCGACGCCCGGGCCAGAACGGCCGCCCTTACGCCGGCCGGCGAGCGGGCGTTTCGGCGGCTCTGGACGGCGGGCGAGCCGATCCGGGCCGAGATGCTCGGGGCTCTCCGGCCCGGGGAGGCCGAGACGCTCGTCCGGCTCCTGGGCCGGCTCGCCGTGGTGCTGGGTCTTGAGTCGGTGCCGGTCGCCGAGTCGGTTTTCTCTTCCACCGCAGGATGACCCATGAGCGGACGTATGGCAGCCTTGCTCGCGTGTGCCGGACTGCTCGGCTGGGCTGTGCCGGCTCCGGCCCAGCCGGGCGACCGACCGGAGGCGCTCCCCGCCCCGCCGGCCGGCTTCGACGCCCGCCGGGACGGCGTCCCCCGCGGCAAGCTAGACGTCGTCGAGTACGACTCGGCCACGGTCGGGGGGAAGCGGAAGGCCCGGGTGTATACCCCGCCCGGCTACTCCCCGGACACGAAGTACCCGGTCCTGTACCTGCTGCACGGCATCGGCGGGGACGAAAACGAGTGGGCAAGGGGCGGGGCGCCGGACGCGATCCTGGACAACCTGATCGCCGACAAACAGGCGGTGCCGATGGTCGTCGTCCTGCCGAACGGCCGGGCGTCGAGGGAGGTGACGGCCCGCGACCCGATCCCCAAGCAGTCGCCGGCGTTCGCCGCGTTCGAGAAGGACCTGCTCGCCGACCTGATCCCGTTCGTCGAGAAAACGTACTCGGTGAAGACCGACCGGGAGCACCGGGCGATCGCCGGGCTGTCGATGGGCGGCGGACAGTCGCTCAACTTCGGGCTGGGCAACCTGGACACGTTCGCCTGGGTGGGCGGGTTCTCGTCCGCCCCGAACACGAAGCGGCCGGCCGACCTGATCAAAGACCCCGCCGAGGCGGCCAGGAAGCTGAAGCTGCTATACGTCGCGTGCGGGGACAAGGACGGTCTGTTCCGGATCAGCGAGGGCGTCCACAAGCGGCTCGACGAGACGAAGGTGCCGCACGTCTACCGGGTCATCCCCGGCGGCCAGCACGACTTCAAGGTGTGGAAGAGCGACCTGTACCACTTCGCCCGCCTGGTGTTCCGCGAGCCGGGGCAGGGGAACCAGCCGCCGGGTAAGAAGGCCGGGGACGCACGCCCGGCGAAGCAGCCATCGGACGCCGGCGGCGAGGGGAAGCCCGCGACCACGAACATCGGCAACGCCCCCTTCCCGCGCGTCCACCCCGACCGGCGGGTCACGTTCCGCCTGCAGGCGCCGGCCGCCACCAAGGTCCAGGTGTTCACCAACTACGGGCTGGGGACGGGCGGCCCGTGGGACATGACGAAGGGCGACGACGGGGTCTGGACGGTGACCTCGCCGCCGGTCGTGCCGGGGTTCCACTACTACGCGCTCGTGGTGGACGGCGTCCGGGTCAACGACCCAGCCTCGGACACGTTCTTCGGCACCGGCCGGCCGACCAGCGGGATCGAAGTGCCCGAGCCGGGCGTCGATTTCTACCACGTCAAGGGCGTGCCGCACGGCGAGGTCCGGTCCCGGTGGTACGCGTCGAAGGTGACGGGGCAGACGCGGCACATCACGGTGTACACCCCGCCGGGATACGAGTCCGACAAGGAGAAGCGGTACCCGGTGCTGTACCTGCAGCACGGCAGCGGCGAGGACGAGACCGGCTGGGTCCGGCAGGGGCACATGAACTTCATCCTCGACAACCTGATCGCTGCCGGCAAAGCCCGGCCGATGATCGTGGTCATGGAGAAGGGGTACGCGACCCGGGCCGGCGCGGCCTCGCAGCCCCAACCGGGCGGGCCGGGCCGGGGGGACGGCGGGGCGTTCGAGGACGTGGTCCTCAAAGACCTGATCCCGATGGTCGACTCGACCTACCGCACCGTCCCCGACCGGGACCACCGGGCGATCGCCGGGCTGTCGATGGGGGCCGGGCAGGCGCTGCGGATCGGGCTGACCCACCTGGACACGTTCGGCGTCGTGGGGGCGTTCAGCGGGGGCGTCGGCAAGACCGACCCGAAGACGGCGTTCGGCGGGGTGTTCGCCGACCCCGCGGGGTTCGACAAGAAGGTGAGCCTCCTGTACCTCCACTGTGGGACCGTCGGCCTCGACGCGAACATCCACCGTGGGGCCAAAGCCCTCTACGAGATGCTCCAGCAAGGCGGGGCGAAGAACGTCGTCTTCCGCGACCTCGAGGGGCAGGGGCACGAGTGGCAGACCTGGCGGTACGCCCTCCACGACTTCGCCCCGCGGCTGTTCCAACAGGTCAAGTAGCAGCGTTGCCACCCTCGGCCGCGAGCCGGTGAGGGCCGCCCTCGCCGGCCGCCCGCCGGAGTCCTCGTAAGCCCGCACCACGCGAACGGCCTCGACCGATCACTCGATTCACACCCCTCCGCGAGTTGCCATGCTCCGCCTGCTCTCCGTCCTCCTCCTGGCCTCGGCGTCCGCCGTTCAGGCCGCCGACCCGCCGCGGCTCAGGCTCCTGTTCCTCGGCGACAACGCCGGGCACAAGCCGGCCGAGCGGTTCAAGATCATCCAGCCGGCGTTCGCCGCCCGCGGCATCGACCTGACCTACACCGACAAGCTCGCCGACCTCAACCCGGACACCCTCGGGAAGTACGACGGGCTGATGGTCTACGCCAACCACACTCGGATCACGCCCGACCAGGAGAAAGCGCTGCTCGACTACGTCGAGTCCGGCAAGGGGTTCGTCCCCGTCCACTGCGCCAGCTTCTGCTTCCTCAACTCGCCGAAGTACATCGAGCTGGTCGGCGCCCAGTTCCGCAGCCACGGCACCGGCACCTTCCGCACGACCGCCGTGGCGCCCGGACACGCCGTCATAAAGGGCTACCAACCGTTCACGAGCTGGGACGAGACGTACGTCCACACCAAGCACAACGAGAAGGACCGGACGGTCCTCGAAGTCCGCACCGACGGGGACGTGAAGGAGCCGTGGACGTGGGTGCGGACGCCGGGCAAGGCCCGAATCTTTTACACCGCCTGGGGCCACGACAACCGGACGTGGAGCAACCCCGGCTTCCAGAATCTGCTGGAGCGGGGCGTGCGGTGGGCCTGCGGCCAGGACCCGATCGCCGTGACGCAACCCGACGCGCCGGCGGTGGCCACCGTCTCGCCGTTCGACCGGCCGTTCCCGGTCCCGGAGACGACCCCGAAGCGGTCCGACGTGAAGCCGTTCGAGTACGTCGAGGTCGGCCGGAAGATCCCCAACTACACCCCGGGCCGGCAGTGGGGCGTGCAGGGCGAGCCGATGACCAAGATGCAGCGGCCGCTGTCGGCCGAGGAGTCGCAGAAGCACGTCGTCGTGCCGAAGGGGTTCCGGGCCGAGGTGTTCGTCACCGAGAAGGAGCTGGGCGGGAAGCCGATCTGCATGGCCTGGGACGAGCGGGGCCGGCTGTGGGCCGGGCTGACCCTCGACTACCCGAACGAGCTGAACCCGCCGGCCAAGGGGCGGGACCGGATCGTCGTCTGCGAGGACACGGACGGTGACGGCCGGGCCGACAAGGTGACCCCGTTCGCCGACGGGCTGAGCATCCCGACGAGCCTCCTGTTCACGCGGGGCGGCGTCCTCGTCTTCGACGCCACCCAGACCGTCTTCCTCAAGGACACCGACGGCGACGGGAAGGCGGACACCCGCGAGGTGGTGTTCGGCACCTGGAACATGCGGGACACCCACGGCGGCCCGTCCAACATGCAGTACGGGCTGGACAACTGGGTGTGGGCGATGCAGGGGTACAACGACTCCCGGCTGCGGGTCGGGGGGGAGGAGCACCGGTTCCGCCAGGGGTTCTTCCGGTTCAAGCCGGACGGGTCGAAGCTCGAGTTCCTCCGGTCTACGAACAACAACACATGGGGCTTGGGGATCAGCGAGGAGGGGATCGTCTTCGGGTCGACGGCCAACGGCAACCCGAGCGAGTTCCTGCCGATCCCGAACCGGTACTACGAGCAGGTCCGGGGGTGGGCGCCGTCGCTGGTCCTGCGGGGGATGGCCGACTCGAACAAGTTCCAGCCGGTGACCGACCGGGTGCGGCAGGTGGACTGGCACGGCGGGTACACGGCCGCCGCCGGGCACGCCCTGTACACGGCCCGGGCCTACCCGCCGGAGTACTGGAACCGGACGGCGTTCGTGGCCGAGCCGACCGGCCACCTGGTCGGGGCGTTCGTCATCCGCCGGGACGGCAGCGGGTTCCGGTCGAGCAACCCGTTCAACCTGTTCGCCAGCGACGACGAGTGGGCCGCCCCGATCATGGCCGAGGTCGGGCCGGACGGGAACGTCTGGGTGATCGACTGGTACAACTACATCGTCCAGCACAACCCGACCCCGCAAGGGTTCAAGACCGGCAAGGGGGCGGCCTACGAGTCCGACCTGCGGGACAAGACCCACGGCCGCATCTACCGGGTCGTTTACGAGGCCAACGGCAGCCCGCAGCGGGCGTCGTTCACCCTGGCCGGGGCGACCCCTGACCGGCTCGTCGCCGGGCTGAAGAACGACAACCTGTTCTGGCGGCGGCACGCCCAGCGGCTCCTCGTCGAGCGCGGCAACAAGGACGTGTTGCCGGCGCTGTTCCTATGGCCCGCGACACCGCCGTCGACCAGATCGGGCTAAACGTCGGGGCGATCCACGCCTTGTGGACGATTCACGGCCTCGAGAACTGCTCGACGGCTCCAACCCCGGGGCGACCGCGGTGGCCGTTGGGGTGCTGCAACACCCGTCGGCCAGCGTGCAGCCGGAACGCGGTGGTACTCCCGCGGACGCCGGGGTCGGTCGACGCGATCCTCGCCGCCGGGCTGACCCGCGACCCCGACCCGCGAAGTCCAGCTCACGGCCCTGCTCGCGGCTGGCCGATCAGCTACGCCGCGCCCGAGTCGGGGCCGCGGTGGCCGGGCCTTCGTAACCCGGACGACGCAGGTGACAACTGGATCCCCGACGCCGCGACGGCCGCCGCGGCGAAGAACACCGAGCACTTCCTCCGATCACTGGGCAGGGCGAAGCTGACCGGCCGGCCGCTCGATATCGTCGCCGCGGTGGCCAGGCACTACGCCCGCGGCGGTCCGGCCGCCTCGCTCGGTACGGTGATCGCCGCGCTCGCCGACGCCGACCAGGCTGTCGCGGACGCCGCCGTCCGCGGGCTGGCCGAAGGGCTGGCCGGCGGGCAAGCCGCCGGCGGCGAGCGCCCAGACCGAGCAGTCGCAGCTGAGAATGCCGGCCGGGTCAGCCCCGAGCGGCCAGGGCGTACTCGGCAAGCTGGCCGCCAGGTGGGGCAAGGAGTTCGCCAGGCCGGCCGGGAGCTGTCGGGTTGCTCGCCAGGTGGATGCGGCAGCGGCCCCGCCGCCCGGGTGGCCGCTGCCGGGAGCTGCTCGGCTACCAGCCGGCCGACGCCGGCCGGCGCGGGCGGAGCAGACCACTGGCGACGAGGAGCCGGGCGCGGCCTGCTCGGCATTGCAGGCCAGCGAGGTGGCGGACACCGCCGACCTGATCCCTCGAGCGGATCCGGCGGCTCACCCCGGCCGGCCGGTCGGCCGGGATCGGCGTCCTCCTCGCCCGTCCAGGTGGACGCGCAGCTGGTCGCCGCGCTCGGCCGGCAAGCTCCAGGCGACCGACCTCGGCTCTGGACCCGGCGGCCTTTGGCCGAGCACCCGAACCCGGCGGTCCGCCGGACCGCCCTGGCGGTGCTCAAGCGCGGCGGGGCGCTGCCCAGCCCGGACCGCCAGAAGGTGATCGACGAGTTCCTCACGACGACCAAGGAGAAGGGCGACCCGGCCGTCGGGAAGGCCGTGTTCAAGGCCCAGTGCGCGAAGTGCCACAAGCACCAGGGCGAGGGGGAGAACATCGGCCCCGACCTGACCGGGATGGCGGTCCACCCGAAGGAGGAGCTGCTCGTCCACATCCTCGACCCGTCCCGCAGCGTCGAGGGGAACTTCCGCCTCTACCGGGTGACCAAGAAGGACGGGTCGCTGGTCAACGGGATGCTCGCGTCCGAGTCGCGGACGGCGGTCGAGCTGGTCGACGCCGACGGGAAGCGGCACCCGATCCTGCGGGACGACATCGAGGAGCTGACCGGGTCGAACAAGTCGCTCATGCCCGACGGGTTCGAGAAGCAGGTGGGCGTCAAGGACATGGCCCACCTGCTCAGGTTCTACTCACCCAGAAGGGGCGGTTGTGCCGCTCCCGCTGGACGGGTGGCGACGTCGTCAGCACCAAGGACATGTTTTTCGACGCAGCAGGGCGGCCAGGCGGCTCATCTTCCCGGACTGGCAGCCGAAGAGACGTTCAAGGGGGTGCCGTTCGTGCTCGTCGACCCGCAGGGGCAGGGTGAAGAACGCCGTCATGCTGAACGGGCCGAACGGGGTGCTGCCGCCGCAGATGCGCGGGCGGTGACGCTGCCGTTCGGCGGGCGGGCGAAGGCCGTTCACCTGCTTAGCGGCGTCGGCGGGTGGAACGCCCAGGGTCCGCGGCCGGACGGCCCGGTCGGCCTGACCGTCCGGCTCCGCTACGACGACGGCCGGGAGGACCACCCGCTCGGGACGGGGTTCACTTCGCCGACTACACCCGCCAGGTGGACGTGCCCGGCTCGAGTTCGCGTTCCAGCTCCGCGACCAACAGCTCCACTACCTGGCCGTCACCAGAAGCGGCCCGGATGCGGTGGTGAAGTCGATCGAGTTCGTGAAGGGCACGGACCGCTCCGCGCCCGTGGTCATGGCCGTCACCGTCGAAACCCCCGAGTAACCCCGAGCTCGTCCAGGGTGTGCGGCTTGAACAGCCCGCGCACGGACGAGCATGTACCTGGCCGTTCTGGCCCGTTCGCCCCACCCGTGGTTCAGGAGGGAGGATCGTCATGAGAGTGGCGTCGATCCGTCTGGCGTTACTGCCGCTGCTGGCCTGCACGCTGGCGGGCGCATCCCCCGCCCGCGGCTCGACGCCGCCGCCGGTGGAGGACTTCAAGCCGGCCCCGTCAACCAGCCGGGCAAGCAGTACCCGCAGGTCAGCTTCGAGCGCCCGCGCTTCCAGTTCCCGCATCGCATCGCGCTTCGATGCCAAGGCGTGAAGGTGCCCGAGTGGGGCGGGGTCACGCTGACCAAGGGCGAGGACGGCGCTGGGTCGGCACCCGGCGCTGGACGGGGTTTCCACTACTACCGGATCAACATCGACGGGGCCGACGTGCCGGACCCGGGCAGCAAGATGTACTTCGGGGCCAGCCGGTGGGGCAGCGGCATCGAAATCCGCCGGCGCCGACTTCTACGCCGTCAAGAACGTCCCGCACGGCCAGGTGCGCGGTCCTGTACTTCTCCGAGAGCACCAACCGCGCACCCGCCGCTGCTTCATCTACACCCCGCCGGATTACGACAAAGACACGGGCAAGCAGTACCCGGTCCTGTACCTCCAGCACGACGGGGGCGAGGATGGGGCAGGTGGCCGGTCAGGAGCACGCGGCTGATCCTGGACAACCTGATCGCCGAGGGGGAAGGCCAAGCCGTTCATCGTGGTGATGGACAACGGCGGCCTCAGCGACGCAGCCAGGCAGCCCAGCAAGGGTGGTGCCCCGGCAAGGCCGGCGGCCACCCGGCGGAAAAGGAGGGGTGGCGGCCGGACGGGCCAGAAGGGTCCGGGTGGCCGCCCAAGTTCGACTTCTCCGGGTTCGCGAAGATCATGACCGAGGAGCTGGTCCCGTTTATCGACGCCAACTTCCGCACCCTGGCCGACCAGCCACACCGGGCCATGGCCGGGCTGTCGATGGGCAGCATGCAGACCAAGCAGATAACCCTGGCGAACCTGGACAAGTTCTCCCACATCGGGATGTTCAGCGGCGGCAGCATCGCGGCGAACGACCCGGCACTGACCGACCCGTCGGCGTTCAAGCAGAAGGTCAAGGTGTTGTTCGTCAGCTACGGCAGCCGGGAGACCGGCGGCGCCACCGCCGCCAAGGCCAACCAGGAGGCGCTGGAGAAGCTGGGCATCAAGAGCGTGTACTACGAGTCCCCGAACACCGCCCACGAGTGGCAGTCGTGGCGGCGGAGCCTCTATCAGTTCGCCCCGCTGCTGTTCCAGGACTAGGCCGGGCTGTCCTGGTACGATGGTGTCGCCCCCGAGCGATGGGGTACTCACCCGGCGGGGAATGCCAGACGGCTGGCGACCGCCGCCGGGGAAGGCTCAGTCGTCGTCCCGACCACCGAAACCGCCGCGAACCGATGACGTCATCCGCCGTCGATCGACGCTCCGGCACCGCACCTGCTCGGGGTCGTGGTGCTGGCGTCGTTCGCATTTCACCCGGCAGCCGTGGCCGGCGCCCGTGCCGACGAGCTTCGTCGGCGATCACTGCTGGTGCCACAATCCCCGTGGAAAAAGGTCGGCTCGACCTGACCGGTCTGGCGTTCGACCCGAACGGCCACGCCAACTTCGGCCGTCTGGATCAAGGTCCACGACCGGGTGACGGCCGGGGAGATACCGCCGGAAGAAACCCGGCGAGTCGAACGAAGGAGAGCATTTATCGGAGGGCTAGCCCACTCGATCGTCACCATGGAGCGAGCAGCCCTGGCGGCCGAAGGCCGGGCGACACGGCGGCTCAACCGCTACAGTACGAGAACGCCCTCCGCGACCTGCTCGGCGTCCCTTGGGCGGCGGTCGCCAAGCCAAGCTGCCGGAACGGCGAGGCCACCGCTTCAACAAGAGCGGCGAGGCGCTCGATGTGTCCACTACCTGACGATGGAGCGGTTCATCGATTCGGCCGACCACGCCTACGGCTGGCGGCGGCGACGGGGCTCGACCAGCCGGCCAGGACCACCCGCCGGCTGTACGCCCGGGACGAGTTCAGCCTGCGGAACTGGCAGCCGCGGGAGAACGGCACTCTGCCCGACCGGCTATCGTTCCCGGTGCTCGACGCCCGCGCCCAGCTGGAGGTCCGCGCCGGCCGGGCGCCGGCGACCAGCCCGGAGACCCGCGAGCGGGAGGCGATCGGCAAGGTGGCGAGCATTTTCAGCGACGCCGGCGGCTACAGTTGGGGCGGCTGGCGGGCGCCGGCCGCGGCCCGGTACAAGGTCCGGGTCGCCGGGTACACGATCTGGGTCGCCGGCGGCGGCGTGGCCCGCTGGTTCTACGAGGGCCAGGGGGCCGAGAAGGCGCCGGTCTACCACACCCTGCTCTGGCACCGGCCGAACCTGGACGAGGTCTACCCCGGCCGGCGGAACGAGCCGATCGCCGTGTACGCCTCGGGCGGCGGCCAGACCCGCCCGGTCGGCGCGGTCGACTTCACCCCGAAGCCGACGGTCAGCGAGATCGAGGTGGACCTGCTGCCCGGTGAGGTCATCCGCACCGACGGCTCTCGGCTGTTCCGCACGCGGGTCAACGGCACGGACGAGCAGTACGTCAACCCGCTGGCGACCGAGGACGGCATGCCCGGCTACGCGGTCCAGTGGATCGAGGTCGAGGGGCCGCTGTACGACGACCCGGTCGGCGGGGTGGGCTACCGGCTGCTGTTCGACCGGCTGAAGCTGGTGCCGTCGAAGGACACGCGGACCGCCGTGCCGCTGCAGCTCGGCCCGGCTCCGGCGGACGGCCCGGGGCCTGGGCGCCGCCCCGGCGGTCCGGGCGGGTTCGGCCGCGTCACGATCCGGGAGGCGCCTTACGAGGTCGAGTCCGCCGCCCCGCGGGCGGACGCCGAGCGGCTGCTGCGGGCGTTCATCAAGCGGGCTTACCGCCGGCCGGTGAACGAGGCCGAGGTGGCGCGATTCCTGGCCCTCTACGACGACCGGTTCCGGCAGGGGCACGGCTTCACCCGGTCGCTATTGGCGGCGTATTCGGCCGTCCTGGTGTCGCCGGGCTTCGTGTTCGTCGAGGAAAAGCCCGGCCGGCTCGACGACCGTGCACTGGCCACCCGGCTGGCCTTGTTCCTGTGGAACTCGATCCCGGACGACACGCTGCGGGCGCTGGCCGAGAAGGGCGAACTCGGCAAGCCGGACGTGCTGCGTGCCCAGACCGAGCGGATGCTCGACGACCCGAAGGCCCGGCGGTTCGTCGAGGCGTTCACCGACTACTGGCTCGACCTGCGGAAGATCGACGACACGTCGCCGTCTACCACGCTGTACAACGACTACGAACTCGACGACACGCTGAAGCTCGCCGCGGTGGAGGAGACGCGGCTGTTCGTCGCCGAACTGCTGCGGGCCGACCTGCCGGCGCGGAACGTCGTCGATTCGGACTTCACCTTCCTGAACGAGCGGCTGGCCGGCCACTACGGCATCCCGGGCGTCTCGGGCGTCCACTTCCGCAAGGTCAAGCTGCCCCCGGACAGCGTCCGAGGTGGGCTGATGACGCAGGCCAGCGTCCTCAAGGTGACCGCCAACGGCACGACCACCTCCCCGGTGCTCCGCGGCCACTGGATCACCGAGCGCATCCTGGGGCTGGAGACGCCGCCCCCGCCGCCGTCGGTCGAGGCCGTCGAGCCGGACATCCGCGGGGCGGTGACGATCCGCCAGCAGCTGGACAAGCACCGGGCGAACCCGAGCTGTGCCGCCTGCCACCGCAAGATGGACCCGCCGGGGTTCGCCCTGGAGAGCTTCGACGTGATGGGCGGCTTCCGCGACCGCTACCGGGCGGTGTCCGACAAGGTGCCCCCGGTCAAGGGGCACGGCCTGAACGGGCAGGCGTTCGCGTTCCACCACGCCCTTCCTGTGGACGCGGCGGGCGAACTGCCCGACGGCCGGCCGTTCAAGGACGTGCGGGAGTTGAAGAAGCTGCTGGCCCAGGACGAGGTGCCGGTCGCGCGGAACCTGGTCCGGCAGTTGACGGTCTTCGCCACGGGCGCGCCGGTGCGGTTCTCCGACCGGGCCGAGGTCGAGAAGATTCTCGACGCCGCGAAGGGTAATAGTTACGGCGTCCGCAGCCTCGTCCATGCAGTCGTGCAGAGCGAACTGTTCCGCAACAAGTAAGAGAGGTCCGGCGATGCCTCGTCAACCCGGCCCGCCGTTCGCTGCCCCGTTCGCTTCGACGCGGCGGCCGGTCTCCCGCCGGCGGTTCCTCCGCGGGGCGGGGGTGGCGGTGGCGTTGCCGCTCCTGGAGTCGATGCGGCCGCCGTTCGCCCGGGCCACTGTCGACGGCCCGGTCCCGCGGCGGCTGTTCTGCGTCTGCAACAACCTCGGCCTCTTGCCCGAGGCGTTCTTCCCCAAGGACGCCGGCCGCGACTACACCCCCTCGCCGTACCTGAAGCTGCTCCAGGAACACCGGGCCGACTTCACCGTGCTCAGCGGTGTGTCGCACCCGTTCGTGGACGGCGGCCACCCGTCGGACATCGCCTTCCTGACCGCCGCCCCGCACCCGGCCAGCAGCTCGTTCCGCAACACCATCTCGCTCGACCAACTGGTGGCCGAGCGGATCGGCACGATGACCCGGTTCCCGTCGCTGACGCTGGCGGTCAACGGCGGTCGCAGCCTGTCGTGGTCGCGGACCGGCGTGGCCGTCCCGCCGGAGGGGCAGGCGTCCCGGGTGTTCCGGCAGCTCTTCCTGCAGGGCACGCCCGCCGAGGTCGAGGCCCAGGTCCGCGAGCTGGACACCGGCCGCAGCATCCTCGACGTGGTCGCCGCGCAGTCCCGCGACCTCCAGAGGGACTTGGGCGCCCGCGACCGCGCCCGGCTCGACCAGTACTTCTCCAGCGTCCGCGACCTGGAGCACCGGCTCCAGGAGTCGAAGGGGTGGGCCAACAGGCCGAAGCCGAAGGTGAAGGCCGCCCCCCCGGCCGACCCGGCCAGCCCGGCGGAGTACATGGCCAAGGTGAAGGCGATGTACGACCTGGTCCGCCTGGCGTTCGAGACCGACTCGACCCGGGCGGTCACTCTCATGCTCAACAGCGTCGGCACGCCGGTCGTGCAGATCGCCGGCGAGACCATCACCGACAGCTATCACAACCTGTCGCACCACGGGATGTCCGAGGAGAAGCTGAAGCAGTTGCGGGTCATCGACGAGTGGCACATGCGGCTGCTGGCCGACCTGCTCAAGAGGCTGAAGGCGGCGCGGGAGGACGGGGCGCCGCTCCTGGACCGGACGATGGTGCTGTATGGCTCAAACCTGGGTGACGCCAACGCGCACTCGACGACCAATCTGCCGACGCTCTTCGCGGGCGGCGGGTTCAAGCACGGCCGGCACCTGGCCTTCGACCGCGGCCGGAACTACCCGCTCCCGAACCTGTTCGTGTCGATGCTGCACCGGCTGGGGATCGAGGCCGCCAACTTCGGCCCATCGACCGGCACGATGCGCGGGCTGGAGGTGGCCTGAGCCATGTTGTCCGCCGCGATGCTACTCGTCGTGCTCGCCGGCGCACCCGCCGGAGAGGTGGTCATCACCTTCGACAATGTCGAGCTCGACAAGCCGGTGCCGAGCTATTCGGACCAGGGGGTGGTGTTCGCCCTGGCGCACCCACCAACCAGGAGCAAGGCAACCGGGCGGGTGATGTTTTTCCCACACCTGAAGACAAGCCGCAAGGGCGTCCTCAACGCGATGGCCAACGAGTCCATCCCGGTCGAGGTCCGGTTCCCGAAGCCGGTGTCCAGCGTGACGCTGGTGCTGTGGGGGTCGATCGGCAGCGCGGCGGTCGTCGAGGCCCGAAACGCGGACGGCAAGGTGGTGGACACGGCCAAGCGGGATCGGGTGCCCGAGCGGACCGGCCCGGAGCAGCCGGTCCCGAGCTTCGAGCTGACCGTCAAGGCAGCAGCGATCGTCTCCGTCCGCTTCTCTGGCGCGCCGCCGGGCGGCTACCTGGTGTGCGACGAGGTGCGATTCACCCCCCGGCCTGGCACCGGGAAGTGAGCGGGAACCCTTACCGTCCAAGTCGCCACGTCCCCATTCCGCAGGCGGCCGTCATGAGAAGCAGACTGGCATCGGCCCTACTCGCGGCATCGATCGCCGCCGCCCTGACCGCGACCGCACTAGGGCGACCGCCGGGCTGGACCGAGACCGAGCGGTTCAATCTCTTGGAGACGGTCGGTCCCCTGAAGCTGGACCGCGAGGCGTGCCATTGGCATCCGGCCGTCCCGCTACAGGACCGCGGCTCGGTCAGCCCGGAGGGCGACCGGGGGCCGGTGTGGCGGAACACAGTGAAAGTGCTGTCCCTCCTGAACCAACAGCCCCCCAGGCCGGATCAGCCTCCTGGGCGGGAACCGTCGCCGACGACGTACTGCAACCCACTCCCCCTGCCGAACTACCCGATCGGGCGGCGGGCACGGGACGTGACGACCGGCGCTCCGGTGCCCAAGGACGACTGGCTGTGGCTGGTGGGCAAGCAGGAGCAGTTCCGCGAACTGGCGGACGTGTCGGTCCTGTGGCACGATGGGGCATGGTTCATGTACCCGTCGGTGGACATGGCGTGGGTGAGCCGGGACGGCGGGGCCACCTGGCGGCACCACCCGCTCAACGTCCGCGACCTGGGCTACGCCCCCACGATCGTCAACCACAAGGGCAAGTTCCTGCTGATGGCGTCGGAGTCGTCGGTGTACACGGCGGACGCCCCGCTGGGGCCGTTCCAGGAACTCGGCCCTATCAAACTGCCGGCCGGGGTTCCGGGGCAGATCGACCCGATGCTGTTCTCGGACGACGACGGCCGGCTGTTCTACTACTGGGGCTGCACCCCGACCGAGGGCATTTACGGTGTGGAGCTGAACACCGACGACCCGACGAAGGTGGTCGGCAAGCCGGTGAGGGTGATCGCGTTTGAGCCGGACAAGCAGCCCTGGCAACGGCTGGGCGACTGGAACGAGCAGCCGGCGCGGGGGTGGGTCGAGGGCGCCTGGATGCTCAAGCGGAACAAGACATACTACCTGACCTACGCGGCCGGCGGGACGGAGAACCGGACCTACGCGGTGGGCTGCGCGGTGGGCAAGTCGCCGCTCGGGCCGTTCACCCCGCAGAAGAACAACCCCGTCCTGCGGACCACCACCGGACTGGTGACTGGCACCGCCCACGGGTGCGTGGTGGAGGGACCGCACAACTCGCTGTGGGCGTTCTACACCGTGCGGGCCGGGGTGGTCCACGGGTTCGAACGGCGGCTGGGGATGGACCCGGCGCACATCGGCGAGGACGGGGAGCTGCACGTCAGCCCGGCCAGCTCGCTGCCCCAACGGCTGCCGACCGCGTCGAGGGGGGCGGGGCCGACAGGCTGGCTGCCGCTGAACGCCGGGCCGCGGACCGTCGGCTCTAGCGACGCGGACAACCTGTCCGGCCGGCTGGCGGCGGACGACGACCTGCGGACCTGGTGGCAGCCGGCGGCGGATGACAAGGCGGCGACGCTGACCAGCAACCTGACCGCCCCCGGCGCGGTGGTGCGGGCGGTGCGGGTGGCCTGGCGGGACGTGGGGCTGAACACGAAGGCGGGGGCGAAGCCGGGGCCGTTCCGCTACCGGGTGGAGGTGCAGACGGCCGCCGACAAGTGGACGACGGTGATCGACCGCAGCCAGAGTACCGACGACCTGCTGATCGACTACCGCGAGTGCCCGGCGACGCCCGGGACGGCGGCCCGGCTGGTGATCACCGGGGCGGCGCCGGGGATCACGCCGGGTGTGGCGGAGTTCACCGTGTTCGGCGAGGTGCGGGAGCGGCGCGGCCCGACCCTCAAGGAGGCTTACAAGGGCCGCTTCCCCATCGGCACGGCGGGGGACATCCCCGGCAACTACTCCGACGAGGAGCTGGGGCTTGTCAAGGACCACTTCAACGTCGTCACCCCGGAGAACTGCATGAAGCCGGGGCCGGTCCACCCGGCCGAGGACCGGTGGAACTTCGACCGGCCCGACGCCCTGGTGAAGTGGTGCGTCGATAACAACATCGCCGTCCACGGCCACACCCTGGTGTGGCACGCCCAGACGAACGGGTGGTTCTTCGACGGCGGCGACAAGGAGGTCGTCACCCGTCGTTTGAAAGACCACATCGCCACGCTGGTCGGGCGATACAAGGGGAAGGTCCGGGGGTGGGACGTGGTCAACGAGGCGATCAACGACAACGGCACGGCCGAGACGGCCAAGACGGAGAACCTCCGCCCGTCCCGGTGGGTGCGGACCGTGGGGCCGGGGTTCCTTACGCTCGCGTTCAAGTTCGCCCACGAGGCGGACCCGGACGCGAAGCTGTATTACAACGACTACGGCATCGAGGTTGGCCCCAAGCACGAGAGCTCGATGGCCCTCCTCCGGCGGCTGATCAAGGACGGGGCGCCGGTCCACGGCGTAGGGATTCAGGGTCACTGGAGCACGACCAACGTCCCCTACGACGCCATCGACAAGGCGATCGCGGACTACGCCTCGCTCGGGCTGAAGGTCAGCATCACGGAGTTGGACGTGACGATCCGCGGGGCCGCGGGGGGCCAGTTCGGTCCCCCCGGCCGCCGCAAAGGGGAGGTCAAGCCCCCGTCGCCCGAGGACCTCAAGGCCCAGGCGGACGCCTACGCGAAACTGTTCGCGATCTTCCTCAAGCACAAGGACGTGATCGAGCGGGTGACGTTCTGGGGGCTGAGCGACCGGCGCACCTGGCGGTACGGCCAGCACCCGCTGCTGTTCGACGCGGCCAACCAGCCGAAGCCGGCCTACTCAGCCGTCGTGGACGCGGTGCGATAACCGTCATGCTGATGGGGCAGCCCGAGGGTTGCACCCGATGTGACAGCGGCGAGGGCCAGCGGGAGCGGCGCGGTATGAAGCGGAAGGGTTGCGCGTGGTTCGGGGTCGGGTCGTTGGCAGCGGCCATCCTCGCTCACGTCCTCTTGTCGGCTTTCCCGAACCGAGATGACACGGCCGTGGAGGCCATCCGCGGAATAGGCGGGGAGGCCCGACGGACTCCCCGGCTTCTCTGGCTGGCCGCGATCGCCGATGCCTGCGACGCCTTCTATCCGCGTGGGGATGTGTGGTCCGTCGAGCTGCGGGACGCTGAGGTCAGCCCCGGCGTCGCCGACGGCCTCTCGACGCTGCGGTCCCTTCAGTCCCTGGACCTGTACCGCTGCCGACTACCTCCCGGGATGACCGTTAACCTTGTCCCGCCGTCGGGAAGCCTGCGGAGCGTGTACGCGTACAACACGAACCTGGGGGATCCCCACGTCGTCCGCCTGGGGGACTGCCCGAGTTTGGTCTATCTCTTCCTCGACGGCACGGAGGTGACCGACGCCTCCATCCCGACCATTATTCGCTGCCGGACCCTCGGCCACATCGTGCTCCGGAGGAACAAGATCACTGAAGCTGGGATCGCCGCGATCCGCGCGGCCTTTCCTCGGGCGAACGTCGTGACCGAGGAAGTAGAGGCAGGCTGCCACCCGCCGGGCGTTCGCCGACACCCCGGACGCGACGCCGGCCGAGGTGAAAGCCCGACTCGGGTTGGTCGTCGGGCTGACGACCCTGTGGCGGTCGGTCACCACCCTCGGCCTGATGGTGAAAAAATGACCTTCCGGGCGGCCGAGCAGGACCGGCCGGACGTAGCCGCCGGTCCCACCGCTTGGCGGGCGGTCCAACCGGCCCTCGACCCGGACCGGGTGGTGGTCGCGGACGAGACGAGGGCGATTACCCGCATGACCCGGCGGCGGGGGCCGGAGCCCGAAGGGGGAGCCGCTCGTCCGTCCGATCACGCGCGGCCAGTGGCAGAAGACCACGTTCACCGCCGTCCCCCGGGCCGGCGGGGCGTCGCCCCGATAGTGATCGACGGGGCCATGACCGGCGACCTGTTGGTCGCCAACGTCCGCCAGGTTCTGGTCCCGGCCTTGCGGCCGGGGGACGTGGTGGTATGGGACAACTTGGCCTGCTACCGGCGGGCCGACGCCTGCGCCGCCATCGAGGCGGCCGGGTGTGACGTACGGTTCCTGCCGCCCTACAGCCCGGACCTGAGCCCGATCGAGCTGGCGTTCGCCATGCTGAAGGCCCGGCTATGGGCGGCGGCGAAGCGATCGATCCGAGCGGTCAAGGATTACTTGGGCGAGTTGTCGGTGGCGTTCGTGCCCAAAGCGTGCCGCAACTACTTCCCGAGTTGCGGCTACAACCGCTACACCTTTTCGGGAACCGCACTAGAGCGGTTTGCAGTTGGTTGTAGCGTCGTACCCGGCGTGCCGGAAGTAGTTCCGGCACTCGTCGGCGGAGAAGGCGTCGAGTGATCGGCCGAGGAGCGCCACAGCCCGTCGATGGCGCGCTCCTCCGCTGCCCGCAGCATCGCCTTCAGCTTGCTGAACGCGTTCTCGATCGGGTTCAGGTCGGGTGAGTAGGCGGGCAGGAACCGCACCTCCGCCCCGACCGCCGCCACCGCCGCCCGCGCCTCCGCCCGCCTGTGGCAGGCCAGGTTGTCCCACACCACCACGTCCCGCCCGCAGGGTGGGCACCAGCACCTGCCGCACGTAGGCGACGAAGTGGTCGCCGGTCATGGCCCCGTCGATCACCATCGGGGCGGTCAGCCGGTCGCTCCGCAGGGCGGCCACGAAGGTGGTCGTCTTCCAGTGCGAGTGGGGGCCGGGCACACCACCCGCTCGCCCCTCCGCCCGCGGGCCATCCGCCGGCTCATGGCCGTGCTCGCCCACGTCTCGTCCACGAACACCAGCCGCTCCGGGTCGAGGGCGGTCTGGGCGGTCCGCCAGGCGGCGCGGGCGGCGGCTACCCGGGCGGTCCTGCTCGGCCGCGCGGACCGACTTTGAGCGTCAGCCCGAGCCGGGCGATGGCCCGCCAGAGGGTGGCCAGGCTGACCGCCAGGTCGAGCCGGGCCTTCAACTCGGCCAGGGTGGCGTCGGGTCGGCGGCGATGGCCTGCCGGATGCGGTCCCCGTCGGCCGCCAGTGCTGCCGCCGGTGCCCCCGCCGCCGCGGGCTCGTCTCCCCGCCGTCCCGGTGCCGCTGGCGGACCCGCCGCACCCGACGCGCTCCACCCCGAACCGCTCGGCCACCGCCGGCGGCGGCTGCCACCTGAACCGCCGCCAGCACCCGCGACCGCAAGTCCGCCGAGTACGCCCGCATGGCCAACCTCCGGGATTGGCTCCGTCATACCCGATCCGCCCCGACCGCGCTACAACCAACTGCAAACCGCTCTAATGAGTCCGCCAGGAACGGGGCGGGGCCGGGGTGACTCGAGCCGTTTCAACGAAGGTGGCGAGGCCTACGAGATGGGTTGGCTGGGGTGCAAACACCAGAGGTCGGCCGGCCCCCCGGGGCCGGCTGGAGTCCGGTTCACCTGTCCTTACCTGTTGGCGGTTGACGATTTGCGATTCGATCTGATTGCATCAGCCAGCGGAGAGGGCGGGATTCGAACCCGCGGTGCAGTGTTACCCGCACGCCGCTTTAGCAAAGCGGGTCACCTGTTCTCCGGGCCTCGCCGGGCCCTTCAAACCCCGGAATCCGCCGGGGGTTCGTTCTCCCGGCCTGTCCCGGCCGGTCTGGGGGAAAGTGGCGCGAAGGTGGCGCCGTAGATGGCCTCCAGCCGGGCGGCCGTGTCCCGCCCGGCCGACGGCATCCAGTGGGCGTAGGTGGTGGTGACCGTCTCGACCGTGTCCCCCAGCCGGCGGGCCACCTCGGCCACGTCCACCCCGGCGGCCAACAGCCGGGAGGCGTGGGTGTGCCGGACGGTGTGGAACTTCCGGTACCGCACCCCGGCCCGGGCCAGCAGCGGCTTGTACACCTCCTCCCGGAAGTTGTTCCGCTGGACGTACCCGGTCCGGTCGGCGTTCGGGAAGACGAGCGGCACGCCCGGCCAGGCCGGGGCGGCCCGCAGGGCGGCCCGGGCGAACCCCGGCAGGTCGAGGGTCCGCACCCCGCGGGCCGACTTGGGCGGGCCGCTGACCGCCTTGCCCCCCTTGTCGGTCAGGGTGCGGCGGACGTGGACCCGGCCGCGGTCGGCGGTCAGGTCGGCCCACTCCAGGGCGAACAGCTCGCCCTGCCGCATCCCGGTGGCCACGGCCAGGACGATCAGGGCTGACAGGCGGTGGCCGGTGGCCGCCCGAAGCACCGCCTCCACCTCCCCGTCGGTGAACACCTCGATCGGCGGCGGGTCCGACTGGGGCTTGACCGCCGACCGGGTCGGGGCGGCCGGGATCAGCCCCTCCCGGGCGGCGTGCTCCAGGCAGCTGGCCAGCACCTCCGAGCACTTCTTGACCAGCCCGGCCGACCGGCCGGCGCGGTGCAGGTCGGCCCACGCCCGGGTCACGTCCGGGGTGGTCAGCCGGGCCAGCCGGATGCCCCCGACGGTCGGGACCAGGTGCAGCCGGATCACCTCCTCGTACCGCTCGAGGGTGGTCGCCCGGCAGGTCAGGACGGCCACGTCCGCCAGCCACCGGCCGAGGTACTCCCCGACGGTGGTCCGGTCCCGGTCGGCCGGCCGGCCGGCCTTCTCGGCCGCCTGCTGCTTGCGGACCGCCTCGGCCCGGGTGCGGGCCCGGCCGGACCGGTACCGGGCCCGGCCGTCCGGCTTCTGGCCGACGATCGCTCGCCACAGCCAGCACCGCTTGGCCTGGCTGTAGAAGACGGACCCGTCGCCCGGGGCGTTTCGCTTGCTCATGGGGGCTATCACCTGTTCGCGGGAGGGAAGTGGACCAGGACCGGTGCGTCCGGAGGGGCGATGAGCGACCACCAGGAACCGGCCCCCGAGGCGGTGCTCGCCGACGGGGTGCTGAGCGTCGAGCAGGCCCAGGCGTTCTGCGGCCTGTCGGAGGCCGAGCTGTACCGGCGGATGGCCGACGGCCGGCTGGCGTTCGTGAGGTACGGTCGGCGGCGGCTGATTCCGAAGCGGGCCCTGATCGCCCTCCTGGCCCCCGGGCTGGTGCCCGCCACCGGCTGATCGGCCGTCGCCGACCAAGGTGGCTCTGGGCGATAACGGGTCGAGGTCCGCGGGCCGTCAGAGCCCGATCCAGGGCGTCGTCCGTGACGCGTGCCCGGGAGCTGGGTTTCCCGGACGGCCACCCCGAGGTCGGTCGAGCCAAACACCTGGCGAGCCGGCCCAGTCGGAGCCGGCCGAACAGGGGTAAACCGCGGCCGGACGATCACGTCCGTGAGGACCGTCGAAGTGAAGATCATTCGGCGGAGGGCAGGGGACTGGCCCGGGCGGACGCCACGGGCGACGAGCGGTGCGAGCCAAGCGGCCCACATAGTTGGGCCGCCCGTCGGGTCCCGTCATCAGTGACGGGAAGCCGACCACGGGCATTCTACCGTCCCGCTCACCCTGGGTGTTAGGTCAGTGCCCGGGATCGACGGTGAGAGGTGGCGGGGGCCGGGCTCATTTGTGTCAATGAGCCGACACGGACGCGGGGCCGTCGGTCGGGCTCTCATCGGACGGCCCGGGTACGGGTGGCCGGAGAGAGGTGGGCCCTCGAACCGGGCGCTTCCCGGTGGGACCGGCCGGCCCGCCCACGGCCCGCGAAGGCGACCTCATTGGTGCCATTGTCGGCCGGGTCCACCGCCGGGCTCGCGAGGCCGCCAGCTGAGGGCGTCTGCCACCGGTCCGGGACGCGTCCGTGCGGTGCGGCCGCCGGCCCTTCGCGTCCGAGCTAATACGGGCTGCGCCTCACCCCCGCAGCCGGACCGCCAGCTGGCCGAGGAGGGTCGACAGGTCGGCCAGGACGGCCGGCGGCGGGACCGGCAACCGCAGGTACCGCTCCCCCGTCCGCTCGTCGGTCGCCACCCGCGGACCGCCCGCACCCGCGGCGGCCGCTCCGAGGAGGGCGGCCCCTGCCCGTGCCAACGCCACCCACGGGTCGGCGGGCTCGGCCGGAACGGGCGTTGACAGCGGCTCCGGTCGGGGCTGGAACTCCCGTCGGGCTTCCGCCGCCTCGGCCACCTCGGCCGGCGGGGCCGGCGGGATGGCCGCCGTTAGCTCGGCCAGGTCGTCCATGAACCGGGTCCGCCGGCGGCCCGGGGCCAGGGTCTGGTCGGTCGGCCCGCCGTCCAGCACCCCGGCGAACAGCCCCTTCTTGAACCGCAGCAGGGTCAGCATCCCCTCCTCGATCGTCCCCCGGGCCACCACGCTCACCACCTGGACCGGCCGCGTCTGGCCGAGCCGGTGGACCCGACCGACCCGCTGGTCCAGCACCGCCGGGTTCCACGGCCGGTCGACGTGCACCACCGCCGACGCCGCCTGCAGGTTCAGCCCGGTCGCCCCGGCCGCGGTGCTGAAGAACAGCCGGCAGGCCGGGTCGGTCCGGAACCGCTCGACCAGCCGCCCCCGGTCCGGTGCCGGGACCTCGCCGTGGAAGAACACGTGCCCCCACCGCCGTTGCTTCGCCGCCCGGATGAGCAGCTCGTGCATCCGCACCCACTCGCTGAACACCACCACCTTCGCGCCGGCCGGCTCGAGCAGGCCGTCGAGCACGGTCGTCACCTCGTCCACCTTCTGCCCGGACCGGGTCGTCCCGTCGACCAGGTACGTCGAGTCGCACACCATCCGCATCCGCTGGAGGGCGGCGAGCAGCCGCTTCCGGTCCCCCGCGGTCAGGAACCGGGCCCGCTGCCACTTCGCGACCAGCCGGGCGACCGTCTGCTGGAACCCGGCGTGGGCGTCCCGCTGGGGGCCGGTCAGCGGCACGTAGACGGTGCTCTCGATCCGCCCGGGCAGCTGGTCCAACACCTCGTCCCGCCGCCGGCGGATCATGACCGGGGCGAGGGCGGCCCGGATCGCGTCGAGGTCCCGGAACCCGACCACCTGGCCGGCCGGGTTGCGGACCAGGTGGGTGTCCAGGAGCCGGAAGGTGGGGCCGAGCCGGTACGGGTCGACCACCTCGACCACCGACACCAGCTCCTCCAGCCGGTTCTCGAGCGGGGTGCCGGTCAACACGACCGCGTACGGGGTCCGCACCCGCTTCACGCTCCGGGCCGTCCGCATGCCCCAGTTCTTGACCCGCTGGGCCTCGTCCAGGACGAGCAGGTCCGGCTCCCACCCGGCGATCGCAGCCAGGTCGGAATGGACGGTGTCGTAGTTGGTCACCTTGAAGAACGGCCGCGGGTCGGCGAACGCGGCTCCGCGGGCGTCGGCCGGCCCGTCGATGACCGCGACCGGGCGGGCCGAGAACCGCTCGATCTCGGCCCGCCACTGGTACTTGAGGGAGGTCGGGCAGACGACCAGTACCCGGCCGACCCCGACCGCCCGGGCCAGGATCTCGGCGGCGGCGACGGCCTGGGCGGTCTTGCCCAGTCCCATCTCGTCAGCGATCAGGCACCGGCCGGCCCGGGCGGCGAACAGGGCTCCGGTCCTCTGATAGTCGTACAGCGGCAGCTTGAGCAGGGCGGCCAACCGGGGGTCTCGGACCCCGCCCGGGAACAGCGCGTCGACCCGCCGCACCCGCTCGTCGGCGTCGGCCAGCTCGGCCAGGTACGCGACCGCGTCGTCCCGCACCCGCACCCCCGCGTCCATCCCCTGGGCGGCGGTAACGAACCGGTCGAACCGTTCCGCCTGTCCGGGCCGGAGGACGCCGTCCGTGCCGAAGAACCGGCCGATCAGGCGGGCGTACTCCGGCCCGGGGGCGTGCGGCGGGCGGACGCAGACGGTCCGCTGGGACCCGTACCGGACGTACACCTCGCCGCCCGCCGGTCGGTACCCGGCCGCCAACTCGGCCCGGGCCGACGGCCGGCGGCGGAGCCAGGCGAGCAGGTACTCGATGTGCTTGCACGTGCCGAGTGTGTTGACGGCATGATCCGGGCAGGAGCAGGTGTTGTCCCCCGGGCCGGTCCCGCGGACGATCACCCGGTACTCGCCCCGCGACTGGGGGTTCGTCACCCGATAGTCGGCGAACGCCGACCGGCCGCCCAGCCGTTCGACGGAGTACGCCTGGGCCTGTCCATACTGCCGGCGGAGTACGGTCTGCCATTCCTCGACGGACATCCCGTCCGGCCGTTGGTGGCGGGAGACGGGCACCGGCCGGCCCCTGGGTCGACCGTCCGGATCCGGGGCACGTTTCGGGTCCGGCATGTGAGCGCCTCGGCGTCTGGCCTCGACAGGCGGGGAGTACCGCGTGCGGATCGGGGCGGGGGCAACCATGGGCCCGGGACGCACCAGTAGGGCCACTGAGCCGGACACGCCGCAGGGACCTGGCCCGGCCGACCGGGCGGGGGATCGACGATCACCCCGGACCGGCCGGTTCCCCGCCGGATCGCTTGCCGGCCCGGGCCCGTGGGTGTGCCCCGCCGGCGGGCGGGGCGGCCAGCAGGGCGGCCGGGGGCACCCGCAGGGCGGCGGCCAGCCGGCGGAGGGTCAGGAGGGCCAGGTTCCGCTCCCCCCGCTCGACGCTGCCGACGAACGTCCGGTGCAGCCCGCTGGCCGCCCCGAGGTCGGCCTGGGTGAGCCCGAGGCCGAGGCGGCGGTCCCGCACGCGGTCGCCGAGCTGTTGCAGGAAGGCGCGGTCGTCCAGGGTCATGGTGGACGGCCAGCGTCGGCGATGCGATGATGTGTTTGAGTAGCATTCCGGCCGGGCTTGCCGGCCCCTCTCTCACAGGAACCGCCCCATGGCAACGAACCTCAGGCCGGGTCACTCCGATCTCGGCCGTATGGGCCTCTTGGTGGTTGTGATCGCCCTCATCGCCTTCGGGCTGATCCCCAAGTCGTGCGGGCGGTTCCTGCCGGTGGTCGGCCGGTACTACACCCACTACTGCACCGCGTGCGGCGGCGACGGGCGGGTCGAGTGGTCCTGTCCGAAGTGCAACCGGCAGGGGTACTTCGCCGGGGCGCGGTGCCCGGTCTGCTCCGGCCGCGGTCGGGTGACGAAGACCTGCGAGTACTGCGTGGGCAGCGGCCAGAAGCCGGCGGACATGCAAGGCCAACGGTGACCCGCCGGGCGGTGGGGAACCCCCGCGGGTCGATCGCCTTGACCGGGTTGTCGGCCGCGTCGTACACGGTGGTGACGACGCGGTTGAGCGGGCCGCGGACGATCACCGGCCGATGGCCCATATCTCCCAGGAGTTGCGGCTGCCGAGGCAGACCGTCTACGAGGTGCTCAAGCGGGCCTGACCCGCCCGCCGTTACAAAGTTTCACCGAACGGAACTCGAAGTGCGAAACCGGGGGGCGCGGGTCCCCCCGCCCCCGGGTGGGCCACCGACACCCCCGGCTCGTCCTATCGCGGTAGGTCGGGAAGCATTGGGACGCCCTTCTCGGCCATTCGCCTTTTGACCTCATCCGCGAGGTCGTCGTTCTCGATCAACAACCCCGTTTTTGACTCCAGGTCGTACACAACGCAGGTGTCGTAGCTCTGGCCCCCGCTCACGGCCTGGACGAGGACGTAGCGCCCTGTGCCGTCCTCCCACAGGTAGCTGAGGCTCTGTAGGTCGTCGTTCATCAGCGGTTCCTCATGAAGTCGTCGGGGAGCCGGTTCCGCGTCGGGCTGAACCGGAAGGGCACGCCATCCACGGGTGCGATCACCGACGTGGTTTGCGGGCTGCCGTTCCGCTGCATGAGGCCGAGCCACAAGCGGTCATCCTTGCTGGCCTGCAAGAGGTAGCCCTCCGGGTGGGAGTGCGAAATCCAGATGTAGTTGCCGTTCGGCGGGAACCACACCCGGTCGTGTGTCCCAGAGAACAGCAGATACCGGCCCCCGCCGCCCCACGTCCCGGCCCGAGTTCGTAGATCAAGGCGAACTCGACGCCGTGAGCCTGTTGCAGGGCTTGCATCTCGGCGGTCGTCAGCCGCCTGGACACCTCCACCCCGGCACGCCCAGGAAGGCTCTCCCCAGCGACGACGACATCACCGGCTGCCGAAGACCAGACGCTTCTACTGTCCGCTGCCGCGTCACCGAGTCCCCCGGTCGCCCGTGCGCCTGGGGCTGCTCGTCCGACTGCGTCTCGGGCCAACACAGCGTTCAGTCGGGCCTCGGCGACTGCTCCCTGCCGGGTCATGGCATCCCGGGCGAGGACCGCGTCCAGCCGGGCCTCGGCCGCCGCCCCCTGCCGGGCCGCCGCCCCACCGAGGGCCTTCGTCACCCCGCGGTAGACAGAGGTGACGAAGAACACGTCCAATACGGCGGAGCCGGCGTAGAAGAGCGCCCGGTCGTACCGCCCGGCGTTCACCGCCGCCACCGCCTCCCGGGCCGACCCGACCACCGGGGTGAGCGCCCCGGCCGTGGACGTCGGGCTGCCGGGCAGCGGCGCGAACAGGTGGTCCGACCACAGGCTGAGGGCGGTGCCGAGCACCTCGCCGCTGCCCACGAGCCGGGCCCGCTCGGCCGGCCGCCCGGCCGGCAGCATCGGGTCGAACAGCGCCTGGAAGCGGTGGTCCAGGGTGGCCCAGTTGGTGCCGGCCAGGGCGGCCCGCTGGTCGGCCGGGGCGTCCTTGGCCAGCCCCGGGAAGGCGGCCAGGTTCTTCCAGGTGCCGTCCGCTGTCCCGTGGCAGACGGCGCACCGGTAGGGCAGAACCTGTTTACTGTAGGGTAGGCCACCCGGCGGCTGGAGGCCGGACGGGTCGGTCGCATTCGTGGGCGAGTTGCCGGCGTACCGGTACAGGGTGGGGTCGCCGGCGGCGAACCCGGCCGGGTCCTCGCTCAGCCACCGGCCGGCCCCCGGGTCGTACACCCGGGCCCGGTTGTACTGCAGCCCGAGCGTCGAGTCCCACTCCCGGCCGGTCCAGGCGTACCGGTCCAGCCCCGCCCCGGCGGTGGCGGTGATGGCCCCGAACGGGGCGTACTCCCGGGTGCCGGTGACCGCCCCGGAGCCGTCGGTCACCGCCCGCACGCTGCCGCGGATGTCGGTCAGGTACCAGCCCGCCTGGCCGGCCGCCACCCGGGCCAGGGGCTGGTCGATCCCCCCGCCGAACACCCGCCGGGCGGCCAGGTTGCCGCTCGCGTCCAGGTCCGCCCAGGCGTCGAACCCCTCCGTCCCGACCGCCCCCGGCTTGGCCGGGTCACCATTCTGGACCGTCGGCCCGCGGCTGGTTCAAAACGCCATCCGATCGGATACCCAGCTTCAAGTGCTGCTAGTGCGGCGTGCTCGAATGGCTTCATCACATGTATCCCATCCCGGCCACCTCTCGGCAGCAGCCGTTTGGCCGATCTCGTCCCCGGACGTGAACTGCCTCACTCCTTGCCTCAGTAAATACTCGTAGCAGGCTTTGGCTAATGCGTCGTTCTCCAGAATCAGGAATCTGACCCCGACCTCGGGGTGCCAGAAGGCGATTAACCCTTCACCCTCGGAGTCGCCGTTGACTACGAACAGGCTCTCGGGCGGAACGCCGATGGAACCGAGCCGGGTCACCACCTGTTCATCGGTCACGAGAGACACAGGCACATCCTCGTCGGGTTACGGGGGAACGGCGGCCCCGTGGGTGGACCGGGGACCATATATGACCGCCGGATCTCCGATGTCGCCAAAGATCCGACCGAACGGCTCGGAGTTCGGCCCGTAGATTCGCTGCCACTCCGCCCTGATTCGCTGGAGGTATTGGATATCGGCCCCGGACGGCTGGTTCCAGCGGGGTTGGAACGGCATCGGACGTGGGTGCGTGTGGCCGATGATCCGTTCCACGATAGTCTCACCCTTCGGCCCAGTGCGGAGGAAGGCAGGAGGGGGGATCTGATCAGTAGTCCCGCTGTAGATCCGCCACCGGGCGCTCACGATCTGCCCGTTGGAGGCGGTGACGGTCTCCCGTGTCAGCATGAATTCCGCACCGTTATGATTGATCGTCAACTGCGAGAGATCCTCGAACAGGATACCGTTTTTGGTCCGACCCCCAAGCACCGGGACATCAACATAAGCCCCTTTCATTCCCGGGACGAGGGTCGAGTCGGCCAGCAACTCTTGCATGGTAACCGAGCGATTGATGTTTCCCACAGGGGAAGCAGCACCGGATGGTATCCCAGCCGATGAACGAAGCGGGGCCAGCCCACCTGTGGCGCTTCGCAGGGTGGCGAGTTCGGCCTCGGCGAACTCGACCGTCCGTCCGCCCTGGGCCACCCGCACCATTCCGCTAGCCGTCCGGCCGACCGTCAGACCGCCGGCCGCCGCCCACTCCCCGACAGGGCCGGCGGCCAGGAACAGCACCACCTGCTTGCCCAGCTCCATGACAAACTGTTCTGTCGGACTGAGCCGCGCCCAGGCGGCCGCGTCGTCCCGCCGGTACAGGGCGTCCGCCTGCTCGATCAGCCCGAAGTTGATGGAGGGCAGCCCGGCCAGGTTCCGGGTCCGGATCCGCTCCAGGAACCCCTGGTAGCGGATGTTCGTCTCTTCCCGCTGCCGCTGCCATTCCCGCAGCCGGTCCCGTTGGGCCGCCTCCGTCGGGGAGACGGCCGTCATCCGCGGGGTGGCGGCCTCGAGCGCCCGCCGTTGCCGCTCCTGCCGCAGGGCGTCGGCGAACAGCTCGCACAGTAGGCGGACCTTCGGGTCGCCGCTGCTCTCCGCCGACGGGGCGGGGGCCAGGGCCGGCGGCTGTAGCCCGCTGGGGTCGGTGGCGTTGGTCGGGCTGTTGCCGGCGTACCGGTACAGGTTGGGGTCGCCGGCGGCGAACCCGGCCGGGTCCTCGCTCAGCCACCGCCCGGCCCCCACGTCGTACATCCGCGCCCGGTGGTACTGGAACCCGAGCGCCCCGTCCAGCTCCCGCCCCGTCCAGGCGTACCGGTCCAGCCCGGCCCCCGCCGTCGCCGTGACCGCCCCGAACGGGGCGTAGTCCCGGGTGCCGGTGACCGCCCCGGAGCCGTCGGTCACCGCCCGCACGCTGCCGCGGGCGTCGGTCAGGTACCAGCCCGCCTGCCCGGCCGCCACCCGGGCCAGGGGCTGGTCCACCCCCCCGCCGAACACCCGCCGGGCGGCCAGGTTGCCGTCCGCGTCCAGGTCCGCCCAGGCGTCAAACGCTTCCGTCCCGACCGCCCCGGCTTGGCCGTGTCCCACCCGTCGTACGCGTACTTCTCGACCGTCGTGCCCCCGCCCGACTGCCACTCCGACCGGGACGAGCGGTTGCCCAGGGCGTCGTACGTGTACGTCACCCGGGCCGTCACCGGCCCGCCGTCGGTGGGGCTGTAGGCGGCGGTCACCAGCCGGTCCTGGAAGTCGTACCCGTACGCCCAGGTGTCGGCGCTCGCATCGTCCGAAAGTTGCGGCTGGGTTGCCGCCTGCCGCAGAACGTCACCGGCACGATGCCCGGCTCAAGAACACAACCCCCCAACGTGATGCCGCTCGACCGCCGAGCGGAAGAACTGTGGCCCTCGCGGGTCCAAGAGCTTCCGCCGAATGTCGTCGGGGAGTGGAACGCGAAGTTTGCACAGAACGTCGAGCAGACTCAGCACCACATCGTCCTCCGTGGTTGGGAACTCCCGGTCGGGCGGCATCGGCCACTGGCGCAACCGCTCGATGATGGCCGGTATGTGATCGGTGAACCCCGCGTTGGCCAGGGCCAGGGAAGCAGTGACGAGGTAGTCCCCTCCGCGTTCGACCTCGGCGACGAGGTCTGGCACCCCGAGACGCGACCCGTTGTTGACCAAGATCAGGGCCGCAAGGGTCGTCACCTCCGGCGACGGGTTGCGGGCCAGTAGTTCGGCCACTGCCGGGACGGCCTCCTCACGGAACCGGAGCAACCGCTCCGCGATGGGGTACGGGTTGTCCGACTTCTCCAACGCCTTGACCGCTTCCAGCAAAACGGCTTGCCTATCCGCGTCGCTGACGACGGCAATCGGAAGCCGGAAGTACCGATCTAAAACCGTGACCTGCCTATCCGAGTCGGTTGATTGGAGTTCCGAGAGGCAGGACTTCAGATTGAAGTCGTTCATTTCCACACCCTGCATCTGGTCAATGGACCTTCTTAATTGTGATAGTGCCTTTCAGGATCGTCTCGCCCGGCAACGACCAGATCGACTTGGCTGGGCTGTCGGCGCGAAGTTGGATGCCGTTCTGGACGACAGTTTCCTGAGAAAACTCGATGGCGAACCCACGGCGGTCTGGCGGAACACCAGCGGTTTTCAAATGCAGTTCGATTTCATGTGGCGTCATCTCTCCTAGCTTCGCCTTCGTTACACCGACACCACCCCCTTCACCTGACAAGTAGGGGTTCACACCCGGCTTGAAGTGTGCAGCGTCAACGACCACCTGCTGGCCAGGCTTGAGTCCGGCCAGTACATCCTCGGGAATGCCCGTGATCCCCGCCACTCCCTTCGCGTCCGTGAAGTGCTGGAGGGCATCGCCTCGACCGATGTTGACGGCCTCGCCCGGCTGAACGACGCGGAACTTCGGTGCCCCTGCTCTTGGGGCAGGGGGCCGAACCGGTTCCACCGTGAGACTCCGGCTGGCGGCAGACCCGTCGATCAGTTCCGGCGGGACAGCAGCCACCGGCTTGGGAGCGAGGACCCCGCCCCCGGGGGGCGGGGCGGGGAACAGCGGCGGCTGGCCGAACGCCGTCCAGTCGGCCGGCAGCGGCTCGCCCGCGGGCGGGCGGAGGACCAGCCGGCCGCCAACGTACCGCAGCCCCTGGGCCCCCCAGCCGACGACCTTCCCGCCCCCGAGCACCAGGGCCGGCTCGCCCAGCCCCTCGGCGTACGCCTGCCCGACCCCCAGGTTGAGGACGGCCACCCGGCTACGGTAGTCCGGCTGCTCCCCCGGGGCGTACACCACGTTGGTGCCGAGCAGCTCGTGGTCCAGGTACCAGACGGCCGACCGCTTCAGGTCGGTAGCCATCTTGACCGGCTCGAACACCACCCGGTCGACCGGCCGAGCGACCCCGTAGTACGCTACATCCTCTACCCGGCGGCCGACCCACCCCGTCCACCACGGCGCCTGGTAGTCCTTCCACTCGTCGATCCAGTTGGCCCGCGGGGGCGGCTGCAGCCCGCTGGGGTCGGTGGCGTTGGTCGGGCTGTTGCCGGCGTACCGGTACAGGTTGGGGTCGCCGGCGGCGAACCCGGCCGGGTCCTCGCTCAGCCATCGGCCGGCCCCGGGGTCGTACACCCGGGCCCGGTTGTACTCCAGGCCGAGGGCGGAGTCCCACTCCCGGCCGGTCCAGGCGTACCGGTCCAGCCCGGCCCCCGCCGTCGCCGTGACCGCCCCGAACGGGGCGTAGTCCCGGGTGCCGGTGACCGCCCCGGAGCCGTCGGTCACCGCCCGCACGCTGCCGCGGGCGTCGGTCAGGTACCAGCCCGCCTGCCCGGCCGCCACCCGGGCCAGGGGCTGGTCCACCCCCCCGCCGAACACCCGCCGGGCGGCCAGGTTGCCGTCCGCGTCCAGGTCCGCCCAGGCGTCAAACGCTTCCGTCCCGACCGCCCCCGGCTTGGCCGTGTCCCACCCGTCGTACGCGTACTTCTCGACCGTCGTGCCCCCGCCCGACTGCCACTCCGACCGGGACGAGCGGTTGCCCAGGGCGTCGTACGTGTACGTCACCCGGGCCGTCACCGGCCCGCCGTCGGTGGGGCTGTAGGCGGCGGTCACCAGCCGGTCCTGGAAGTCGTACCCGTACGCCCAGGTGTCGGCGCTCGCCCCCTTCGACCGCTTGACGACGTTCCCCTCGTCGTCGTACCCGTACGCCCAGGTGCCGTCCGACGCCAGCCGGTTGGCCGGCCCGGGCACGGACCCGCCGCCCGACCGGGTGCCGGCCGGGTCGTACAGGACGCCCCCGCCCACCTTCAGCTGGTTGGCGTCGTCGTACGCATGGGTGATCGACACCCCGCTCGCCGACTCCGTCTCCAGCCGGTCCGCGATGTCGTACCCGTAGGTGTAGCTGGCCAGCACCGCCCCGGTGGGGTCCCGGTGGGTGATCGCCCCCAGCCGGCCGGCGTCGTCGTAAGTGTACGAGGTGGTCCCGACCGACCCCCCGCCGAACAGGTCGGCCGACCGGGTGACCCCGGTCAGCTGGTCCCGGTCGGAGTAGGTGAAGTCGGCCCGCACGACCGCCCCGGCCCCGGTCAGCCGCCGGCTGGCCAGCCGGCCGGCGGCGTCGTACTCGCTGGTCACCGTTCCGCCCTTGTTGTCCTGGGCGGTCAGCCGGTTCCCGGCGTCGTCGTAGGTGAACGTCAGGCTCAGCCCGTACGGCTCGGCCACCGTCTGGATCCGGCCGACGGTGTCGTACGACAGGGTGTACGCCCCGGCCGGGTTGGCCGCCGTCTCCAGCTGGCCGGCCGTGGTGTACCCGTACGTGGACACGGCCACCGTCCCGCCGCCGGACGCCACCCACTCCTCCCCCGTCAGCCGGCCGGCGTCGTCGTACGTGAAGTCCCGCTTGCGGCCCAGCCGGTCGACCGTGTAGTCCGGCCGGCCGGCCTGGTCGAACTTGTACGTGGTCACCTTGGTCAGCGGATCGACCCGGGTCTCCGGCTGGTTCAGGTAGTCGTAGGTGAACGTGGTCCGGTTGCCGGCCGGGTCAATCACCCCGGTCCGGTTGCCGGCGGCGTCGTACACCACGGTGGTGACCGCGTCCCGGGCGTCCCGGGTGGCCACCGCCTGGCCGAGGGCGTCGTAGGTGGTGGTGGTGGTGTGGGTAAGGGCGTCCGTCACCGCCACCGGCCGGCCGAGCGGGTCGTAGCTGGTGGCGGTGGTGTGGGTGAGCGGGTCGGTCACCCGCCGCGGCCGGCCGAGCGGGTCGAACGCGGTGCCGGTCGCCTGGCCCAGCGGGTCGGTCACCGACACCCCGCGGCCGAGGGCGTCGTACCCGAGCCGGGTGGTGTGGCCGAGCGGGTCGGCGACGGACACCACCTGGTTCATGGCGTCGAACCGCCGGGCGGTGGCGAACCCCCGCGGGTCGATGGCCTTGACCGGGTTGTCGGCCGCGTCGTACACGGTGGTGGCGACGTGGCCGAGCGGGTCGCGGACGGTCACCGGCCGGTCCAGCTTGTCGTACCCGACGGTGGTGGTCCGGGTGAGCGGGTCGATCGACTCGGTCGGGTTGTCCGCTGCGTCGTACTTGGTGGTCCAGGTGCGGCCGGTCGGGTCGGTCATCGTCACCACCCGGCCGAGGTCGTCGTACGTGTACGTGGTCCGGTGGGCGAGCGGGTCGACCACCGCCTTCAGCCGGTCGGACTGGTCGTAGTACTCGTACCCGGTCGTCCGGGCCTCCGCCCGGTTGGCCGCCTCGGTCACGGCGGTCACCCGGCCGAGCACGTCGTAGGCGGTGGTGGTGGTCGTGTTCCGGGGGTCGGTGACGGTGACCAGGTGGTCGACCGCGTCGTACTCGGCCTGGGTCCGCCGGGGGCCGGCGGTCGGTTGGACGGCGTACCCCCAGTCCCAGGCTTCGAGCGTCTCCGTCCGGCGGTTCAGGGCGTCGTACGAGTAGCTGGTCCGCACCAGGAGCGGGTCGGTCGTCCCGGTCAGGTTGTCGGCCAGGTCGTAGTCGTACCTGGTGACCGGGGCGGCGTGGCCGAGCCAGGCGGTCGCGTTGGCGGCCGACAGGTGGGCCGCCTCGTACACCGCGGTCAGCCGGCCGAGGGCGTCGTAGGTGTACGAGGTGACCTCGGTCGCCTGGAACTGGGCGTTGGTCGCCCCCTGCGAGCCGGAGCCGACGACAGCGACGTCGTCCGGGCTGCCCCGGTACTCCCAGATGACGTGGCCGACCTTGTCGAACTTGTACTTGGTGTCCCGCTCGACCGCCGTCCCCGCCGCCAGCTTCACCAGGGCGGTGCGGCCGGCGTCGTCGATGTCGTAGTCGGTGGTGGACGGGTGGGCGTAGTCCTGGCCGCCCGCCAGCCCGGTGGTGACCGTCTTCAGCTCCCCGGTCGGGAAATAGGCCATCGCCGTCCGCCGCTCGTCGGCGGTGCCGGCCGCCTCGACCGTCCGGTCCGGCCGGCCGATCACGTCGTACCGGTACCGGGTCTCCCGGCCGAGCGGGTCATTGACCCGGTACACCTCGGCCGCCGAGCTGTACGTCTGGGTGGTGGTCCGGGCGAGCGGCTTGCCCTTGGCCTCGGTCGTCGCCACCGTCCGGCCGGCGGTGTCGTACTGGAACCCGGTGTCGACCCCGAGCGGGTCGGTGACGGTCTGCACCCGGCCGGCCTTGTCGTAGGCGGTGGTGGTCGTCCGGGCCAGCTTGGCGTCCCCGAACGCCTCGATCGCCCGGGTCTGCTGGCCGGCCTTGTCGTAGGCGTACGAGGTGGTGACCGTCCCCCCGCCGGCCCCGGAGCCGGCCGGGGCGGCCACCGACAGCACGTACCCGGCTCCGTCGTACGCGGTCACGGTCGTCCGCTGCTGAGCGGTGCCGACCGCCTCGGTCACCTTCTCCCGCCGGCCGCCCGCGTCGTACCCGTAGCTGGTGGTGAGCGCCACCAGGGTTCCGCCGGCGTCCTTGCCCTGCGGCACCTTGACCGTCTCCACCTCCCCGGTGGCCGGGTCGTAGGTGAAGGAGGTGGTCCGCTCCAGCTTGCTGTCCCCGAACGCCTCGACCTGCCGGGTCTGCCGGCGGAAGCCGTCGTAGGCGAACGTGGTGACCACCCCGGCCGCGTCGGTGACCGACGCCAGCAGCCCGTCCGCCCCCCACGCCCGGATGGTCGTGTTTCCCAGCGGGTCGATCACGCCCTCCAGCCGCCAGGACGTGTCGTACGTGTAAGTGGTGACCTTCCCCCGCTCGTCGGTCGACGTCTTCAGCCGGTGCGGCGAGCCGTAGTACGCGTACCCCCGGGTGTTGCCGTCCGGCAGGACTTCCGAAGTCACGTACCCGACCCCGTCCCGGACGTATTCGGTGTCTCGGACCTGGGTCCCGTCCGGGGTGGCCACCTCGTCGGTGAAGGCCCCCAGCCAGCCGGCGTCCCACTCCCAGTACCGGTGCCCGCCGTCCGGGGCCATTTGGTCCAGCGGCCGTCCCTGCCGGTCGAGCTTCCAGTCGGCCCGGTCCCAGTACGCGTTGGCCACCCGCCCGACCGGCTCCCCGAGTGCCGGAGTGAACGGCCCGGTCAGCTTCTCGGGGCCGGCCGGCTGGGGGTCCAGGGCGGCAGGCGGGGCGTCCAACCCCGGCGGCAGTGGGGTGGGCTCCAGGGGCAACCCGTGCAGGTCGGCCGGGTCGTAGACGGTGGTCACCAGCCCGCCGCGGGCCGCTTGCCAGACGGTCCCGTACCGGTAGGCGTAGGTGGTGAAGTAGTCGAGGCTCTGCTCCCTGGTCAGCCGGTCGGTCAGGGGGTCGTATTCGTAGCCGACGGTGGCCGTGCCAGGGGTGGCGGTCGAGGTCAACCGGGCGCCGCCGCCGAACGTGTACGACCGGGTGGCCGTGGCGGCCCCGCTCAGGTGGCCGCCGGTGTAGGTGCAGGTGGCCACCGCCCCGTCGATCGCCGTCGTCCCGACCAGATCGTCCACCGCCCCGTCGCCGTCCGCGTCCGCGTACCGGTAGGCCAGCTGTTGTGTGCCGTCGTAGCTCGCCCAGGAGGTCTGGAGGCCGCCGGCGTTGAACACCCGCCGGTCCCCGTCCGGGGTGACGTACTGGAACCCGCCGCCGGACCGGGTCAGGGTGCCGTGATCTCCGTCCGGGCGGGTGAAGGTGCCGCCCCCCGCGTCCTTGTAGAACCGCCAGCTGCCGGTCCCCCACACCCGCAATTGGCCGGCCGGCTGACCGCCGGCCGCCGGGATGTCGTAGAGCCGGTCGGTCGCGGAAAACGACCACCCGGACCCGAGCGGGCTGTCCGTCAGGTCCTCGACGAACTCGTACCCGGTCTCGTTGTACGTCGGGTCGACGGCCGGGGCGGGGTTGTCGACGGTCAGCTTAATGTCCCACCGGTGGCGGCCGGTCCCGACCACCGGCTGGTCGGCCCGCACCCCCAGGGTGGCGGACTTGCCGTCCCCCGCCTTCTGGTTGGCCGGGCCGAACTCCCACACCTTTCCGTACCCGCCCTGGTCCCACTGCACCTGGACCTTGTACGTCAGCGGCAGCCCGCGGCCCGGGTCGTCCGGGACGACGACGTGCAGGATCGGGCGGGGCCGGGCGAAGTCCGAGTTGTACACCAGGTCGGGGGTTCCGGCCTGGGTGCGGCCCGGACTGCGGTCCAGGTCGAGCGGATACCGGGCCTGGACGTTCCCCGTCTGCTCGGCCGCCATCCCGTCCGCCGGATCCCAGGTCAGCCGGTAGACCTTGAGCGGGTCGTCGTCGTGGATCATGACCCGGGCCGGCGGGGGCGGCGGGCTGCCCCCGCCGCCCCCGCTGGGGTTGCCGCCACTGCCGCCCCCGCCGCTGGGCGGCGGGGGCAAGAAGACCGGGGAGGCGACGGTCAGGTCGACCGACTCGGACGGCTCGGGGATGTCGTCGTCCTTCGGGACGACCAGCAGCGGGACGCTCACCCGGCCGGCCGGGATGGTGACGCCCGGCAGGGAGGAGTAGTCCGCCCCGGGGGTGGCGGTCCCGGCGGCCTTGAACTTGACGGTCACCGGCCGGTCGAGCGGGCCGGAGGTGCGGCTCACCCGGTAGCCGCCGTTGCTGATCTTGCCCGGCTCGGAGCTGTTCGCGTCGGACACCTCGATGGCCACCACCGGGGGGTCGTCGTCCACGATGCGGATCACCGTGTCGTGCGGCTGGCCGGCCCCGGCGAAGTGCCCGCTGGCCAGCTCGAACACGGCGAACCGGTCGGGCCCGCCGCTGGTGTCGTCGACCGGGACCAGCGCGACCGTCAGGGGGGACGGCCCGACGAGGTCGGCCATCCCGTTGCCCAGATCGAGCCGGGTCGTGTCGGGCGGCAGGTCGAGCCAGTAATCGATCTTCTCCTTCGCCCCGCCGCTGAAATAGGGGAACCCCTCGGGCGGGTGGTTCGCGGCGGTGAAGGTGAACCGGCCCGGGGCGCCCCCCTCGGTCGCCACCGGGGCGTCGCTCGTCAGGGTCGACAGGACTTTGGTCCCGCCGCCCGACCCGGGGGACTGGTAGTCGTTATCGAACACGTACCCGACGGCAGACGGCGCCCAGCCGAGTACCTGGTAGTCCGGGCCGGGGGCGATGCCGACGTAGAACTCGCCGAAGTGCTGCGGGTCCGGGTCGTCGACGCCGGACAGCTGGAACGACGTGGACCGGCTCAGGGCGGCGATGGTGACGGTCGCCGGGGGCGGGGCCACCCGCCCCCCCGGGCTGGTGAAGGTCAGCCCCACGGTCAGCGGGTTCGACAGGTCGCCGTCCCGGTACACCGTGTACTTCGCCGCGTCGCCCCCCTCCTCCCGCACTGCCGGGTCGTCGGCCAGGATGCCCACCTTGGTCGGCCCGTAGTCAGAGATCGACACCGTCGCCGTGCTCGCGTACGGATCGACCGCGTAGGACGGGTCAGGGAGGATGCGGATGTCGACCGCCTCGGTCGTCTCGCCGATCACCCCGTCGACGTACGGCTCGACGAGCACGGACACCCCGCGCTGCCCCGGCGGCAGATCCACCGTCCCGATCAGTGCCTTGTAGTCCGTCCCCGGGGTGGCCGTGCTGGAGGTCAGCACCTCGTATTTCACGGTAACGGTGGTGGCCCCGCCCGAGGCCGAGTCGGACCGGGAAAAGTAGAACGCCCCGGTCGACTGGCTCAGCTTGTCGCCGGTGTTGCTGGTGGCCACCCCGAACTCGGACGCGGTCGGGTCGATCGCCCGGACCCGCACGGTCGTGCCGGACCCGCCGGACCCGCCGGACCCGCCCCCGCTCATCCCGAACGATGTGACGCCGAACGTGCCGCCGGACTGGAAGCCGACCCAGCCCGGGTCTGCGGCCGTAGGCTCCCCGGACGCGGCCGAAACGAACTGCACCGGCTGCGGCAGGTCCACGACCGCCGACGCGTCGGCGGTGTCGGTCCGTGCGCCCGGTGCAATCACCGCGACGGCCGGATCGTACCCCGCCCAGAAGTCGTCCATCAGGCCGGCCGCCTGTGCGGACGCCGGGTCCGGGTCCGGTCCCGAGTCGGCCGGACCCGACGGCGTTGAGGCCGGTTCGTCCGGCGGACCCGGCCACGTCAGTGGGGGCGAGGCCGACGGCGTGTGGGCCGCAGGGGCGGCGGCCACAGCGAGGTGCGCAGGCCCTGTGAGCGGGCCGAGCGGAGCCAGGTCGAACAGCCCGGCTACGCTCCACAGCACGTCCCCGGCCACCCGCCGCTGCTCGAGCGGGTCTACCGACGGCCGGATGCGGACGGTGCGTGCCGGGCGGCGGACCCGAGTGAGGACGCGGTTCACCCACCACCGAATCGTCCGGCCGAGCGGATCGCCCATGAGAGTGTCCCCGTTGGCCGCGACGTGATGGCGGACAGCCGGGAAGCATAAGACAGTTACGAACAAAATCAATTATTCTGTCAGACCGATCGTTCGCGCCATGTCATCCGCTGTTACCGGTCGCTAACCCGCCCGCCGCCGCTCTGAAAACCGCCTCGTACACGGGGACGACGACATCGGGGTGCCACCGCCGGGCCGCCACCCGACACCGCCCGCCCACCGCGTCGTGCCGGCTCGGCTCGGTGCACAGCCGCTCCACGGCGTCCACCCACGGGGCGACCTCGGCGGCGGTCGGGGCGACCCTCGTCTGCGAGGTGTACCGGTCCGGGATGTCGAGCAGCACCCCCGCCCCGCCGACCGTCTCGGGCAGCGCCCCCCGGGTGCTGGCCACCACCGGGATGCCGTTCTGCATGGCCTCGGCCGCGGCCCGGCAGAAGCTCTCCCGCCACAGGGAGGGGGCGACCAGCACGCGGGTCAGCCGCAGGTACGCCCGGGGGTCCGGGACGTTCGCCATCCGGTGGACGGACCGCACGTGCGACAGGTCGACGCCCGCCCGGCCGAGCCAGTCGACGTCCCCGCGGCCCTGGACCACCAGCAGCGGGATGTCCGGCCGCCGGGCGGCCAGTTCCGCGGCCAGCCGGGCGAACACGAACACCCCCTTCTCCGGGCGGGGGTTGACCAGGGTGACGAACCGCCCGTCGGACGGGTCGCAGGCCGTCCGGTCCCAGTCCCACACCGGGGGGGCGGCGACGGCTTCGACCCCGACCCGGTCCCGGTAGTGGGTGCGGGCGTACTCGGACGGCACCAGGACGGCGTCGTACGGGCGAAAGAACGCCCGGTCGGGATACGCGAAGTTGTGCACGGCGAACGCCACCCGGGCGTTGGCCGCCCGGGCCGCGGCGGTCACCACGGTGGCGTACGGTCCTCCCCCGTAGGTGAGAACCACGTCGGGCCGGAAGGCGGCCGTCACCCGCCCGAGCGCGGCGGCGAACCCCCCCGGGTCGTCCCCGGCCGGTTCGACCACGGACACCGGCACGCCCCGGTGAACGAGGTGGTGGACGGCCACCCCGGCCCCCGCCCGGGTGTCCACCGCCGGCCCGAACCGTCGGAGCAGGACCGGCAGGTCGGGGGGGCGGTCGAAGTCCAGCCGCGGCCCGGTGACCGCCCCACACGCCCACCCGCGGGCGGCGAGCAGGGCGAGCAGGTCCCGGGTGGCCAGGGCGGCCCCGCTCGACGGGTCGAGCAGGCAGTGGGCGGACGCGAACAGGAGACGGGGTGGGCGGATGACAGCCTCCGGGACGGTCGGCCCGGCTGGCTCCGACGCCGGGCGAGATCGCATGATACCATTGCCGCGTGTCGCACCACCACCGGACCGAACCGATGTCCCTTCGTTACCTGTTTGGCCCTACAACCGCAGGGTTCGCCGACGAGCACTTAGCGACCCCACGGCGGCGGGGCGAGTGTGTCACGTTCGGCCACCCGGGCGACGGGGCGGACATCGAGTTCGGACCTGGCGACCGGTGGGCGGACGCGCGGTCCCGGCTCCCGGTCGGGTGGGAGCCGGACCTGGTCGCCGTCTGGCTAGCGTACACGGCCGTCCCCGACGCCCTGTGGGCCGCCCCCGTCCCGCTGGTCGGACTGGCCGCCGACTGGTCGCTGTTGTGGCACGGGTACCGCCGCCTGCTTCCGCTGTGTGAGGCCGTCCTGACCGACACCGCCGGGGTCGAGGTGATGCACCGGGCGGGCATCCGGACCGCCCGGTACGCCTGCCTGTACGGGCCGGGCCGGTCGTGGCTGGGCCTGGCGGGCGACCCGGCCGGCGACCCGCCCCGAGACATCGACGTGCTGTTCGTCGGCAACCTGAACCCGGCCGTCCAGCGGGAGCGGATGCCGTGGCTGGCCCGGCTCGCCCGCCTGGCCGACCGGCACACCGTCCGGATCGTCACCGGGGCCACCGGTCCGGCGTACCGGGTGCTGCTGCGGCGGGCCAAGCTGGCGTTCAATCGGTCCGCCCGGGGGGAAGCCAACCAGCGGCTGTTCGAGGCGGCCGCGGCCGGGGCGGTGCCGCTGGTCGAGGCCGGCAACCGGGAGAACGGGCGGTTCTTCGCTCCGGGGGTGGAGGCGGTCGAGTACGCCGACGACCTGGAAGAGGCTGTCGAGCGGGTGCTGGGCGACCCGGCCTTGCAACATCGGGTCGCCGGGGCGGCCCGGGACCGGGTCCGCGGGTACGGGTTCGACATCCTGCTCGCCCGGGGGCTGGCCGAGGCGGCAGGGGTGTGCGGCCTCCGGGAGCGGGCCGCCGCCCGGGCCGAGCGGGCGGCCGGCCCGGACCCCGTCGCCCGGACCTGGGCGCGGTTGGCGGCCGGTCGTCGGGCCGGTCGACGGGCCGCCCCGGCCGACCCGGACGCCGCGTCCCTGCTCGGCGACCGTGGCACCGGACGTTCGGTCACTGCTCGCCTGTCGGCCGTACTGGCCGACCCGTCCCCCTGCCCGGTGCTCGCGCGCTCTCGGCGGCGGAACCACTGGCGGCATCACCCGCGGTCGATCCGCGGCGGTCTGGCCGCCCGACGCTGGTCGCCTGGACCGGGCCGGCGGCTTCGCCATCGCCTGGACCTGCCCCGTGGCCGTACGGGTTCGGGGATGTCCGGGTGGAGTGGGAGCGGGCCGCCTGGCTGCACCCGGCTGATCCGGCGGCCGAAGCCGCGGCCAAGCGGGCGGTCCTGCGGTGGCGGCTGCACCTGCTGCTCGGCGGGCTGACCGGCGACCTCGCCCACTTCCACGAGGCGGCGATCCTCGCCCTACGACCTGGCGGTCGGCCGAGCCGCGGGGGTGCGTCCTGGCCGGGCCGGTCGGCCAGATCCTGGCGGCGAACCACCTGGCCGTCGGCGGTCGCCGCCGCGCCGTTCGACGCCCAGGCCGGCCGGGCGCTGGGCGATGCCTTGGCTGACGCCGGCGACGCCGCCGGCCGCGACCGGGCGGCCGGCGACCGGGCGGCCCTCGCCGCCGCTGCCCCACTGGTCTGTCCGGCGAGTGCAGGTGGACCGCCGGATCCCACACCACCCCGGGCGGGTCCGTTCGCCCCGGGGTGGTGTGCCCGGCCTCGACGGGTTACACCGATTCGCCTCCCGCGGGCTGGCCGCGCCGGTCCTCCGCGGCGGGGCCGACCTCGGCGTGGTGCCGGCCGAGCGGGTGCCGACCCGCGACCGCCTGCCGCCGGACCCCGCGCTCGAAGCCGTCCGGAACGCCCCGCCGGCCGGCCCGGTCGCGGCCTGGGTCCGGCACGGCTGGCCGCCCCGGTTCGACCCGCCGCCGGCCGGGGCGTGGGTGCTGGCCCAGCCGTGGGAGTACGGGCCGGTCCCCCGGGGCTGGGTCCGCCCGGTCGCCGACGCCGTGGACGAGGTGTGGGCGTACACCCGGCACGTCCGGGACGCCTACCTGGAGGCCGGGATGCCGGCCGACCGGGTCCACGTCGTCCCGCTCGGCGTCGACCCGGCCGCCTTCCGCCCGGGGCTGGCCCCGCTCCCGCTGCCGACCCGCAAGCGGGTCAAGCTCCTGTTCGTCGGCGGCACCATCCGACGGAAGGGGTTCGACGCCTTACTCGCGGCGTACCGCCGGGCGTTCACCGCCGCGGACGACGTAAGCCTGGTTGTCTGCGGGATGGGGGCGGACAGCATCTACCTCGGGCAGACCGGGGAGCGGCTGGTCGCCGCTCTCCAGGCCGACCCCGCCGCGCCCGAGGTGGTGTGCCTGACCGGCCCGGTGCCGGACGGGCGGATGGGCCGGCTGTACGCCGCCTGCGACGCCCTGATCGCCCCGTACCGCGGGGAGGGGTTCGGCCTGCCGATCGCCGAGGCGATGGGCTGCGGCCTGCCGGTCGTGGTCACCGGGGCGGGGGCGGCCGTCGACTTCTGCGCCGCCGACCGGGCGTACCTCCTCCCCGCCCGCCGGACCCCGCTCACGCCCGCGGAGGCGGCCGGCCTTCCCCCCGCCGGCGGGGCCGGGGCGTGGTGGTACGAGCCGGACCCGGACGCGCTGGCCGAGACGCTCCGCCATCTGGCCGGCTCGCCGGCGTCCGCCCGGGCGAAGGGGGCGGCGGCGGCCGGCTGGGTCCGCGAGCACCTGACCTGGGACCGGGCCGCGGCCACCGCGCTGGCCCGGGTGCGGGCTCTACAGGGGGACCGGCCCCGCCGCCTCCGGCCGTCGGCCGTGGTCGTCCCGGCAACCGCCCGGGACCGGCCCCGGGTGTCCCTGTGCATGATCGTCCGGGACGAGGAGCACAACCTGCCGGACTGCCTGCGGTCGGCCGCCGACCTGGTGGACGAGGTGGTGGTGGTGGACACCGGGTCGGCCGACCGCACCCGGGAGGTGGCCCGCCGGTTCGGCGCCCGGGTGGTCGACCGGCCGTGGCCGGACAGCTTCGCCGCCGCCCGCAACGCCAGCCTGGACCACGCCACCGGGGAGTGGGCGTTCTGGCTGGACGCCGACGACCGGGTCGGGCCGGCCGACCGGGACCGGCTGCGGGCGGTGCTCGCCGGCCTCGGCCCGGGCCCGGCGGCGTACGCGATGACGTGCCGGTGCGCCGGCCCGGCCGGCGAGGCGCCGACGCTCGTCGACCACGTCCGGCTCTTCC
>JAXMAZ010000039.1:0-48367 GCA_046350115.1 Gemmataceae bacterium | reverse complement strand
TGAACCCGGATCAGGCCGGCCGCTTCGAGAGCGGCCAGTGCGGTGTATTTGGCCTTCCGGTTCACGGCGAACCGGGCGAGGACGGCGGTGGTCAACTTCACCACGTCCGACCGTCGCCGGCCGGCCTCGAAGCGGATCGCCAGGGCGACGGCCAGCGGGGCTTTTCCTCGCAGGCCCGCGGCGACCGACAGCCACGACAGCGGGATCGGGCCTTTCAGGAACTCGCCCTTGATCCGGGCGGGCTTGGTCGGGGTCGGCGGCTCGGTCGCGGCCGGCGACATGGGCAACGCCCCCGGCACATACCGGAGGCGGTCAAGGTTGGCGAACGGGTCGTGCTGGACGGTCATGGCATCCTCCCGCACAACTCGCACACCGCCTTCCACATCTCCTCGCCGCGGGGGTCGCTGTACCGCTCCGGGTGGCGGACGATCTTCGCCTCCGACCGGAGCGGGAAGCCGCCGAGGACGACTTCGCTGGCCCGCCGCATGACCGCCTGCATGTGGCCCACGGCGGCGTCGATCTCGGCCGCGGGGGCTTCGATCACCACCGCGTCATGCACCGGGCAGCAGACGGTGATGCCGGCCTCGGTCGCCTCGCAACAGGCCAGCCGGAGCATTTCGGCCCCGTTCGCCTGCATCGGGAAGTTCCGCATTGACAAGGGCTTGGCGTCCGGGCCGGCGACCACCGGCCACCCGAACACCGTCCGCAGCCGGCCGCCCAGCATGGCCTCGTCCTGAACGGCGTCCGACCACCGCCAGAACCGGCGGAACGCCTCCTTGTGCATCCGCAGCAGATCGCGGCCCCGCACCGGCGGGACGTTGAGCTTGCGGGCGATGCCGAAGTCGGACATGCCATACAGCACCCCGAGCGACACCGCCTTGAACTGCTCCCGCTGGGCGGCGTGGGTCTGCTTGGTGCCGTCCGGCGGGATCGCCCCGGCCAGCTTGCCGAAGCTCAGGTAGAAGTCCCCGGACTCGTAAGCCGCCTGCATGTTCCGGTCGCCGGACAGGGCCGCGGCGATGCCGAGTTCTTGTTGACTCCAATCGAGGTAGGCCAACGCAGAACCCGGTGTGGGCCGGATCAGTGACCGGAGCCACGCCGACGGTCCGAATACGAACTTCGAGTTGGACGGCTGGTTGCGGCCGGTCTTCGAGGCGAACGCCGACAGCAGGCAGCGGTTCCGCCCATCCTTGCCGACGGCCAGTTCGTTCAGCCGGAGTTTCGACAGGGCGGCCCGCAGTTCCCGGATCGGGGCGACGGCCGGGTAGCCCTTCGCCATCTCCTTGAACGTGTCGTCGTCCAGGGCGAGTTCGCCGGTCGGCAGGGTCGGCCACGGGACGTTGTTCGCGGCCAGCCACGCCGCCCAACGGTCGGCCTTGAAGGTGCGGCCGTCGTATACTCCGAACGCCCGGTCGATCCGGGCGATGAGCTTCTCCTGAATGCCCTGCCAGCGTTCCCGGAAAACTGCGAGCAGATCGGTATCGACCGGGACGCCGGCCCACTCCATCCGGGCGGCGGCGGCCATGTATCGACCCCGCAGCAAAGCTCGCGGCAGGTCGATCCCCGGCAGCATGGCCGGCAGCAGCTTGACCAGCGCGTCCACGTCGCTCTGGCAGTATTCGAGGACGGCCTTCTGCTCGGCGGCGGTATAAGGTCCGCCCCGCATGACCAACTCCCGCATCGCCTCCTTCTCGGTGGCCTCGATGGCGTCCAGGCCGAAGTAGGCCATCGCCCCGAGCAGGCCCGCCCCACACGGCGTCTTTAGCCCGCCGACGTGGCACTTGAACTCGGGATACAGGTCAAGGATGCGGGCCGGCAACGGCCAGCCGAGCGCGAGGAAGCACCCGAGTTCGGCCGAGGCGTAGTAGGCGACGACCAGCGCGTTCGGCCCGGTCGGGAACGGCGGGGTGCGCTGGTGAAGTAGGTCGTCCTGCCAGAGCCGGATCAGTTTGCCGGTGCGGTATTCCCGAGCGACCAGACAGACCGGCGAGGGTCGCTCGCCGGCCGGCTGGTCGAACTCGAAGTCCACGCACCAGATTTCGTCGTAGTGGTGGAGCGGGGGCATCAGTTCATCCCCCGCAACCGCTGGATGACCGGGTGGTCGAGGGACGTGATGTGTCGATCTCGGAAGGCGACCCGGAGGAGTTCCCGGAAGTCCGTAGTCGGCCACTCCGGGTCGGGCAGGTTGCCGGTGGCGGCGTAAACCTCGTATGCCCCCAGGCTCATGTTCGCCTGAACCCGCACCCACTGCTTCGAGGCGTATTCGGCGGCGTCCATCGCCGACTTGCTCCAGGCGTCGATCCGGCCGTCCGAACCGGGCAACCGCACCGGCCACAGGAACAGCGTCCCCTGGCGGTTGATGGCGGTCATCAGCAGTCGGGGCGAGAAGGTCGTCTCACCCGCCAGTTCGGGCCACAGGTCGGGATCGACGAGGTAGGTTTCGGCGTCCTCCTTAAGTTCGATGACGCACGTCTGGACACGGTAGGCCGGGTTGGGGTGGCAGTGGACGAACCACTCCTTCGAGGGCTTTCTGACCGGCAGCGTCATGAGCAGCTTCTTCACACCGGACGCCGACATGAAGTCCTGCGACAAGCGCAACCGGCTCGGGTCAAACGGGTCGGGGGCGGGTGTCGGCACGGCGGCCGGGGTCGGAACGCCGGTTTCCGCCGGGTCGGGGATAGATACCTCCTGACGAGGGGTCTTACTGGTTTTGGTCGTAGCCATTTCCAAATCTCCTTAATAACGAGTGGTTTCGATTGTTGCGGGCCGACGAGTGATCGTCGGCCCGTGTCATTTCCCGCCGCCGGGCTGCTGCTCCGGGGCGAGGGTGAGCCGGGCCGAGGCGAGTTCCCGCACGGCCCGGACGGGGACACGGCGGCTGCCGCCGAGCTTGACGCTCGGCAGCACCCCGCCCTGGATCAGCCGGTAGACGAAGGAGCGGCTGACTCCGAGGAACTTGGCGGCGTCACCCACCCGCTCAAGTCCGTCGCTGACGATTTCAGGGTTGTTCACGTTGTTCACGGTTGACCTCCGTGCGTATCTATGCCGCTCCCCGTCGTTTTCACGAACGGATCGGGACTTCCTCCGGTCGCGGCCGGACGCCGAACAGCAGCCCAGCAGCGGCCGGCAAGTCGCCGTGCGGCCGGCGGTTAGAAGCGGAACGGGCGGGCGGGATCGGCGGCGTGTCCCGATCCGGGACGAGTGGCGTCCCGGAACGGGACATGCGCCCCCTATCCTCTTCTCCTCACTCCTTCACCCGACGACCCGACACGACTTGAAGCCGCTATTAACGCACGGGTCGGCGGCGACCGCTCACGCCCCCGTCCGCTGGCGGCACAGGAAGTCGAGCAGCGAGTGAAGGTCGAACAGGTCGTCCAGCAGATCACACACCGCCCCGACTTGTTCGGTCTGGCGGGCGAGGGCACGCCGCCGCCCACCACTCGGGCTGTCCCCCGTTTCGATGACGGATTCCGGGGGTAGCACCCGCTGGCCGTATTCGCCCCGCAGTTCGGCGAGGCGGGCGACCAGCGTTCGGGGCACAGATCGGCCTTCCAGTTCGAGTTGACGTTGGGTGAGTTCACCCCGTAGTTGCCGGAGGTAGTCGAGGATCATTGGGTGGTCGTAGCTCTTCATGGTCAAAATCCTTTCAGGTTAGTGGGCGTTCTTGCCCGTGTTCTTTGTGATGAAGCGGTCGAGTTCGGCGGCGGTGAACCGCACCGTGCCGAGAACTTTCGTGGCCCGCAGTTGCCCGCCCGCCCGGAGGCGGTCGAGGGTGCGGGTGGAGATGCGGAGTTGGGCCGCAACCTCTTTCTTGGTGAGTAACGCCGTCGTCATGGGACACTCCTTTGTCATCCGGCTCGTTCCGTCCCGGTGGGACGCGCCCGGTGTTGATTTGACGAGGGCATCCTAACGGCGACCCCCGTGGGGGTTCGTCGGCGATAGGTGGTGGACTGGTGGGGGTGTTCAGCCGGCGGGATTTGCCGTGCTGCCAGCCGGACGGGTCGCCGAGCGGGGCTTGACCGCCGTGGAGATCGGGTGCAAACGGTCACGGAAGGGGGCACCCACCGGCCGCGAAGCGGCCGGCGGGCAAGAATGCCGGAGGCGTCAGCGGATCACGCCGACGACCTCGCTCTCGGCCACGCTGGCGAAGTCCATGTCCATCCAGCCGATCAGGTCGTCCAGATCGACCCGGCTGTTGTCGAGGACGTTCTGCGGCTCGATGGCGTGGTCACACTGCCACCGGGCGAGCAGCGTCCGGGCCTGGGCCAGCGACGGCACGAACCGGCTCTCGACGCGGCGGTGCGTATCCCCGACCTGCTCGGCGAGCATCAGGTGGTAGAAGTCTGACCAGCGGTTCAGGTAGGCGATCTTCACGGCGGTGTCCTCTCGGGTGTCGAATGACCGATCCAAGCGTATGACACCCGTCGGACACAATCAAACTTCGTTGTGGCCCGCGGTTCTCAATCGTGCTGATCCGTGATGCGGGGTCAGCGGCGGATGCGATAGCCGACGCCGCGGTGGCCGGGGAACTGGATGACCATCGCCCACTCCGGGCTACTTTTGGCGAGCCGCTTGAGGACGTTTCGGGCGTCGGAATGCCCGCTCCGCTTCAGCAATTCCACCTGCGATAGCCCGTCGTCGCCGGCTTCCACCAGTGCGGTGATGACGTTGAATTGCGTCTCGGTGAGCGGCGGATGGGGCTTGCCGAGAACGACCGGCTGCTCACCCCGCCGGTTTAGAACCAGCTTCTCGACGGGCGGCTCGGTCGCAGCAGGAACGGGTTCGGGGGATGGCGTTGTGGATGGGGAGGCGAGTTTGTCGAACCGGAGCGTCATCCGGTCGAGCAGAACATGAACGTTCTGGCCGGCCGTCGGGAAGACATCGGCGAACCCCAGGGCGTGGGACTTTAAGTCCTGGTGGAAGCGGATGAGCGGGGACGAGTCCAGCCCGTGGTCTTCCGCGGCCCGCACCAGCCGGTCGGTGAGCCGGATGAACTCGTCCAGCTGGCCGAGAACGATGTCCTGTCCGTCGGCGAGTTCGACGTATTGATCCCACCAGTGGGCACAGTCAGACGAATCCGGTGCTGGTTCGCTCATGGAGGTATACCGAATGGTTATGTGTCAAGCCGTGCTATGGGCAACGATGCCGGCCAACCGCCGACAATCTACCTCGATGCGTGCTAAACCCCGAGTTTCGCCAGCAACCGCATGACCGGCTTGAGTTTGGTCATCCGCTCGTCATCGTAGTTGTTCGTGGTCACGTCCGCGGCGGCTTGCCGTAGAAAGAGTTGCCGTTCGCGGAGCGGGACGCCCTTCCGCCGGAGCAGCACGTTGAGCGACGTGCGAATGCTGTGGAAGTCGGCGAACCGCCCCCGGTCGTCCTGGTACACGATCCCGGCCAGCTTCAGTTGGGCCTTGTGGGCACGGAGCAGGTTGTTGCGTTGCGGCACGGTCACAACCGGGTCGTCCTTGCCGCGGCCCGTCTCCTCTACCCACGCTTTGAGTTCGACGGCCAACGCCGGCACGAGCGGAATCTTGGCATCCCGCCCGTTCTTCGTGTGAACACCCGGTAGTTCGATCCGCGGCCGTTTCCCGAAGATTAGGTGACGAACGCGGAGCCGCGATAGTTCGCCCCGCCGAAGCCCGGTCAGGATCGCCAGCCGATAGAGCAGCCGTCGCTCACGCCCTCGCAGCATGAGAGCGGCCAACGTGTCGGTACTGAGCTTCGACGGCCGCGGCTCTGCCTTCGACCCGTCCCGCCGGGGCCGACCACCAGTGTTCATAGTCGCCGCCTTCACCGGGTAGTCGTAGGCCGCCTGCACCAGCGTCCTGAGTTCGCTCACCCGCATCGCCCGTCGCCGGCGGCGTTCCGCCTCCCCCTTCGGTTTGGCCCGCCGAACGGTGTGTTTCGTGATCGGGTTGTGCGGCAGCCGCTCAGCGGCGACAAGGAAGTTGAAGAACCCGACGAGATAGGTGCGGTGCTTGTTCTTTGTCCCGTGGGCGGCGGTCATCCAGTCGAGGTACTGCTGCACCCGGCCGGCCGTCAGGTCGCGCAGCGTCTTGACCGCCGGCAGAACCTCGCGGCCCTGGTCGTCGTGGCGGGCCTTGAACACGTTCTTCAGTTCGCGTTCGACTTCCTCGTGGTAGGCGGTGCTGCGTGTGTTGGCCCGCAGCGTCTTCAGGTGGTCGGCGAGATGGTCGAGGATCGTCCCGTCCTTGTGTTGCTTGTACGGGTCGGTGAGGCCGACCTGCCCCCGCTCCTTCGCCGTCAACCAGTCGGCGTAATACTTCTCCGCGGCCCGCTTGTCGGTCATGCCGGTGTTGACCCGGCTCACCTTGCCGTCGCTCTTGTCTACGATGTAGTAGGTGCGGGTTTCCTCGGTCTTCTTGATCGCTCCCGGCGTGCTGGACGTGGCCCGCCGCTTCTTCTTCGGGTCGGTGGGGTCGATGTATCGGGTGATGGTGATTTTGGTGAGGAAGGGCATGGGTGCTGTTCGGTAGGGTGGCCGATCTGGTTGTATCTCTGGTTGTATCCGAACTGGTCTCGGCCCGGCAATCTCGGTGCGCTCATGGCTCGTCATGGCCAACCGGCGATCAGCGACAACGACCCTGTTTTCTCGGCGTTTGACGGCATTTGACCGGGCGTGTCTCGTCGCGTCAGAACAGGGCTACGGAGAAGTGCAGAACGTATTTTCCAGATTGTGGATCTGGATGTCGCGGGTTCAAATCCCGTCAGTCACCCTCAAACGCAAACCCTTTGCCAGCCAAGAGCTGGCAAAGGGTTTTCTGTTTCCTCCCGGCCACGGGCCGCCGGCACACGGTCACTGGCCGCCAGGTTTCGTGGGCGGGGGGCTGGCTCCGGGCGTCGCGGCCGGGTGTACGAGGAGGGTGCCGCGGACCATGTTCATCCCGCAGTGAAAGGTGAACTCGCCGGGCCGGTCCGGGGTGAACTCGACCGCCACCCGCTCTCCTTCGGGGAGGGTCCGGGAGATGCCGAAGTCGCCGAGGATGACCTGCTCGGTACAGGGGTTCGACTCCCGCCGCAGGAACGTCAACCGCACCGGACGGCCCTGGCGGACCTCGATGCGGTCCGGGGTGTAGCCGCCGCGGACGACCACCTCCACCTCCTGCACCCCGGCGCCGCCCTCCCGGGCCGCGGTCGCCCGCCGCGGCCCGAAGAAGAACCACAGGATGAAGGCGATCAGCCCCGTCCCGCCGGCCGTGACCGCGATTTGTGCCGGGTCCACGTCACCCTCCCCGCTTCAGATCGAGCCGGCCGAGCCGCAGCGCGTTCGTCACCACGCTCACAGAGGACAGGGCCATCGCCGCCGACGCCAGCATCGGACTGAGCAGCCAGCCGGTGAGCGGGTACAGCACGCCGGCCGCCACCGGGATGCCGAGCACGTTGTAGGCGAAGGCGAAGAACAGGTTCTGGCGGATGGTCCGCATCGTCGCCCGGGACAGCTCCACGGCGGCCGCCACCCCGAACAGGTCGCCCTTCACCAGCGTGATGTCGGCCGCCTCGATGGCCACGTCGGTCCCCGTCCCCATCGCCACCCCGAGGTCGGCCGCGGCAAGGGCCGGGGCGTCGTTGATCCCGTCCCCGACCATCGCCACCACCTTGCCGGCCGCCCGGAGCTTCCTCACCTCGTCCGCCTTCCCTTCGGGGAGCACCCCGGCCACCGCCCGGTCGATCCCGACCTCGCGGGCGACCGCCTCGGCCGTGCCCCGGTTGTCGCCGGTCAGGAGGACCACCTCCAGGCCCATCGCGTGGAGCCGCCCGACGGCCGCCTTCGAGGTCGGCTTCACCGGGTCGGACACGGCGAGTAAACCCGCGTACACGCCGTCCACGGCGACGAGCAAGGTGGTCCGCCCGGCCGCGGCCGCCCGGTCCGCGGCGGCCGCGTCGAACGCCACGTTCCGCGACTTGAGCAGCCGGGCGTTGCCGACCAGCACCGCCCGGCCCTCGACCGTGGCCGCCAGCCCCTGACCGGGGACCGCCTCGAACGTGGTGGTCGGCGGGACCGAAAGGCCGCGACCTTGCGCCGCCGCGATCACAGCCCGGGCGAGCGGGTGTTCCGACTGCCCTTCGGCTGCTGCCGCGAACCGGATCAGGTCCGCCTCGCCCACCCCCGCGGCCACGACCTCCGTCACCGCCGGCTTCCCCTCCGTCACCGTCCCCGTTTTGTCCAGGACGACGGTGGTGAGCCGCCCGGCCGCCTCGAGCGGCTCGCCGCCTTTGATCAGAATCCCCGCCTGTGCCCCCCGCCCGGTGCCGACCATGACGGCCGTCGGCGTCGCCAGCCCGAGGGCGCACGGGCAGGCGATGATGAGCACCGAGACGAACGTGAGCAGGGCGAAGGTGAGCCGCGACTCCGGCGGGGTCAGGTTGAACCAGGCGACGAACGTGACGACCGCGACGCACAGCACCGCCGGGACGAAGTACCCGGCGACGGTGTCGGCGAGCTTCTGGATCGGGGCCTTCGACCCTTGGGCCTCTTGCACCAGGCGGACGATCTGCTGGAGGACGGTGTCCGCCCCGACCTTCGTCGCCGTCAGCCGGAACGACCCGGTGGCGTTCACCGTCGCCCCGATGACCGGGTCGCCGGGCGCCTTCGTCACCGGGAGCGGCTCGCCGGTGAGCATCGACTCGTCCACCGCCGACGTGCCGTCGAGCACCGTGCCGTCCACCGGCACCTTCTCGCCCGGCCGCACCCGCACCACGTCGCCGACCCGGACGTCGGCGACCGGCACATCGACCTCCGCCCCGTCCCGCTCGACGCGGGCGGTCTTCGGCGACAGGCCGATGAGCGCCCGGATCGCCCCGCCCGTCCGGCTCCGCGCCCGGGCTTCGAGCAGCCGGCCGAGCAGGATCAGGGTGACGATGACCGCGGCCACCTCGTAGTACACGCCGGCGGGGGCGCTGCCGCCGCCGTGCCCGGCGTGGCCGGTGTCGGCCGCCACCGCGAACCACTCGGGGGCGAGGGTCGCCACGACGCTGTAGGCGTAGGCCGAGAGCGTGCCGATGGCGACGAGCGTGTTCATGTCCGCCGCCCGGTGCCGGGCCGCCGCCCACGCCCCGCTAAAGAACTCCCACCCGGCCCAGAACAGGACCGGGGTGGCGAGGGCGAGTTCGACCCACGCCCGGCCCGGGAAGTCGAGGACCGGGGCGAGTGACGGGACGAGGTGTCCGCCCATCCCGAGGACGGCCACGGGCGCGGTCAGGATCGCGGCCGCGACGAACTTGCGCCGGGTCCGCTTGTACTCGACCTCCCGGGCCTGCTCCTCGGCGTCCGACACGCCGCCGGCGGGGTGCCCGGCCTCGGGCAGCACCGCGTCGTACCCGGCCCCGCGGACCACGTCCCGGAGCGCGGCCGGGCCGGTCGCAGACGGGTCGTACTCGACCGTGGCCCGGCCGGTGGCGAAGTTGACCGCCGCCCGCGACACCCCGGGGGCTTGGCCGAGCGCCCCCTCGATGCGGGCCGCGCAGGCCGCGCAGTGCATCCCGACGACCGGCAGGTCCGCCCGGCTGGAAGGACCGGCGGTTGCGGTGCTCATCACGTCCTCCTACGCCGGCTGGAACCCGGCCTTCTTCAGCGCCTCCGCGATGACGGCCTTCGTCACCCGCCCGTCGTGGGTGACGGTGACCCGCTTCTCCGGGACGGCGACCTCGACGGTTGACACCCCCGGCACGGCCGACACCGCGGCCTTCACGGCGTTGGCGCACCCGCCGCAGACGATCCCGTTGACGACGACAGTTGTTGTTTCCACTTGCGGCCCTCCCCGTGCGGGGTTCACTTCAAGAACTGGGACAGGACGGTCCGCACCTCGGCGAGCAGTTCCTCCCGCTTCATCGGCTTGGCCTTCTCGTGCTCGCAGCCGCTGCCGTGCCCGACTACGCACGACTCCAGGTGGGCGGTGATGACTTCCACCCCCACGGCGTCGAGCGCCGACCGGACGGCGGCGATCTGGTGGAGCACGTCCACGCAGTAGCGGTCCTCGGCGAGCATCCGCTCGACCCCGGCCACCTGGCCGGCGATCCGCTTCACCCGCGTCGAAACCCGCTTCTTCGTGTCCGCGTCCATCGCCGTGCCTCCGCGGCTTACCCGATCCATCATATACCCCCATGGGGTATAAGTCAATGATACCCCCTAGGGGTATAACGGGCGATGATAGACCAACGGCGGGCGGGCCTGCCCCGCCGGTCAGTTTGGGGTCGGCGGGGCAGACAGAAATGTCTTCCCCGTCAAACCGAGACGCTATCACTTAGGGCGGATTGCGTGTGGGTGGGGCGGTTGCCGAAGGCAGCCGGGCCGCCACGGAGGGCGGCCCCTACCGGGGGTGTAGGGGCCGCCCTCCGTGGCGGCACGCGAACCCGCAACCGCCCCGCCCCACTGCCAACCGCCCTACTGCTTCACCTTGACGTGGAAGCCGGCCTTGTTCAGCGCCTTGACCAGCTCGGCCGCGTCGAACTCGCCCGTCACCTCGGCCGTCGTCACCTTCGCCTTGGCGGTGGCCCCGGCGACCCCCTTCACGTCCTTGATCGCCTCCCGGAACGACTTCACGCACCCGCCGCACGAGTTGTGGAACCCGGTCACGGTGAGCGCCTTCACCTTGCCCGCCTTCACCCCGCTGTCGTCCTTGAAGGCGTACCCCTTGCCCTTCCCCGGGTCGCCGTGGAACCCGCCCTCGGCCAGCGCGTCGAGCGCCATCTGCGCCGCCTTCGCGTCGGCCGCGGTGAACGTCGCCGACTTCGCCTTCTTGTCGGTCGAGACGCCGCTGACGCCCTCGACCTTGCCGAGGATGGCGGCCACCTCCTCCGCGCACCCGTCGCAGCACATGTGGACGCTCTTGAGTTCCACCTTCTCGGCCGCGGGCGCGGAACCTGCGGAAGCGAGCGCCACCGCGGCGACCACCCCGAACATCCCGAGGACTCGACTCATCTGAACACCTCCGAGGACGGCGGCACGGGTGCCGCCGGGTTCGCCGGCCGGGGGCCGGTCGTCACGGCGACGACCGGTCTCACGCTCCGGAAGCGGTCGGTGTCCCCGGCGGGCCGTTCACACCGGCCGGCGGAGGTAATTTTGACGGATCGTCCCCGACGGCCCGGGGCGACTCGGGTGCTTCGCGATTGTGAACCCCGTTCCCACCGGCATCGGCCGGGACGAGCGGCACCGGGCGGCCGGACCCGGCGTACCAGGCGTCGTCCCAGGCCGTCGCTTGCGCCTCCCGAGTCGGCCGGTACACCTTTCGGCCGAACAGTAGGAACACGGCCGGGGTCACGATCTGGTCGAGGAGCGTCGAGGTGACGAGGCCGCCGATCACGACCACCGCAAGCGGGTGCAAGATTTCCTTCCCCGTCTGCCCCTTCCCGAGGGCGAGCGGCACCAGCCCGATGACGGCCACGGCCGCCGTCATCAGCACCGGGGCGAGCCGCTCCAGGCTGCCACGGACGATCATCCGCTCCCCGAACACCTCCCCCTCTTCCCTCATCAGGTGGATGTAGTGGGCGATCATCATGATCCCGTTCCGGCTGACGATGCCGACCAGGGTGATGAACCCGACCCAGTGGGCGACCGAGAGGGTGGTCGCCTGGAACCAGACGCCGGGCACCTGCCACCACGGTAGCCCGCGGAGGGCCGCCGGGTCGGGGCGGTTCAGGACCAGCAGGGCGAGGACCGCCCCGAGGCCGGCCAGCGGCACGTTCACCCCGAGCACCATGAGGGCCGCCCGCCACGACCCGAGGCAGCGGGTGAGCAGCAGGAACACGCCGACCACGGCCGCGGCCCCCAGCCCCAGCAGTCGGGCGTTCGCCTCCTGCTGGGCGCGGAACTGGCCGTCCTCCTCGATCCGGTACACGCCGCCCCTGGCCCGGAGCTTCCCCTCCACCGGCCGGACGGCGGCGCGGATGTCGGCGACCACGTTCCCCAGGCTCCGCCCCTGCACGTTGCACGACACGACGATCCGCCGCTGGACGTTCTCGTGGTTGAGCGTGTTCGGGCCGGTGGTGTCGAGCACGTCAGCCACCTGTGACAGCGCCACCTTCCGACCCGACGGCGTGTCGAGGATGGTCTGCCCGATGACCGCCGGGTCGGACCGGGACTCGGCGTCGTACCAGACGACGAGCGCGAACGACTTCTCCCCGTCCAGCACGGTGGACACGGCCCGGCCCTTGTAGGCCGTCTCCAAGAGCCTGGACACGTCGCCGGGGGCCAGGCCGTACCGGGCCGCCTCGTCCCGCCTCACCCGCAGCCGCACCTGGGAAATCTCCACCTGCGGTTCCACTTGCAAGTCCACCACCCCCGGCACCTTCGCCATCGCGTCCTGCACCTCCTGGGCGGCGGCCCGCAACTCCAGCAGGTCCGGGCCGAACACCTTCACCGCCACCTGCGCCCGCACCCCGGACATGATGTGGTCGAGCCGGTGGCTGATCGGCTGGCCGACGTTCGCCGTCACCCCGGGGATGCTGCCCACCCGCTCGCGGATGTCTGCGTGTACCTGCTCGGGCGGCCGGCCCGACTTCTCCACGCCCAGCCCGTGGAGGAACGGCACCGCCCGGACGACGGCCGCCCACACCCCCGGCTTCGGCCGTTCGTGCGGGACCAGCCGCACGTCGATCTCCGAGCTGTTCACCCCCTCGGCGTGCTCGTCCTGCTCGGCCCGGCCGGTCCGCCGGGAGACGGCCGCCACCTCCGGGATTTGCAACAGAGACTGCTCGGCCAGGGCCGCCACCCGCCCGCTCTCGGCGAGGCTGGTCCCCGGCGGCAGTTGCAGGCCGACCGTCACCGTCCCCTCGTTGAACGCCGGCAGAAACTCGCTCCCCATGCCGAACACGGCGGACATGGTGGCCGCCGAGAGCACCAGCGACCCGGCGAGGATCTTCCGCGGGTGCCGCAGGGCGACCCGGAGCAGCCGCGTGTCCAGCCACTTCAGCCCGCGGAGCAGGAGCGGGTCGCGGCCGTGCCCGCGGGCGGCGCTGCCCGGCAGCAGGTACGAGGCGAGCACCGGGGTCACGGTGAGCGAGACGAGCAGCGACGCGGCGAGCGACACCAGGTAGGCGAGGCCGAGCGGGGCGAACATCCGCCCCTCCAGGCCTGACAGGGCGAAGAGCGGGGTGACGACGAGGCAGACGATGAGGGTGGCGTAGACGATCGAGTTCCGCACCTCGCTCGACGCCCGGAACACCACCTTCAGCACCGGCTCGGGCGTCGCCGTCAGCCGGTTCTCCCGGAGCCGGCGGTAGATGTTCTCCACGTCCACGATGGCGTCGTCCACCAACTCGCCGACGGCGACCGCGATCCCGCCCAGGGTCATGGTGTTGATGGTGACGCCGAGGTGGCTGAACACGATCACCGTGACGAGGACCGAGAGCGGGATGGCGGTGAGGGTGATGAGGCTGGTGCGGACGCTCGCCAGGAACAGCAGCAAGACCACGAACACCCAGACCGTGCCGTCCCGGATCGCCTCCACCACGTTGTCGACGGCCGCCTGGATGAAGTCGGCCTGGCGGAACACCCGCCGCTCGACCACCACCCCCGGGGGGGCGTCCCGCTGGAGGTCGTCGAGGGCGGCGTCGAGCCTCGGGGTGAGGGCCAGGGTGTTCGCGGCCGGCTGCTTCTGGACGGCCAGGATGACGCCCCCGCCGCCGACCACCCGGCCGCCCTCCCGCACCCGGACGCTGCCGTCGCCGCGGCGGACCGGGCCGCCGAACCGCACGTCGGCCACGTCCTTGATCCGGACCGCCCGGCCGTCCCGCCACACCACCGGCGTCTCCTCGACGTCCCGCAGCGCCAGCGTCTGCCCGCTGATGCGGATGAGCGACTCCCGCGCGTCCCGCTCCATCACCCCGCCGCCGGCCAGCACGTTCGCTTTCTCGGCGGCGTCGGTGAGCTGCTGGAGGGTCACGGCCTGGCCGGCCAGCCGGGCCGGGGAGGTGAGCACCTGGTACTGCCGCAGGTGGCCGCCCATCACCGTCACCTGGGACACCCCGTCCACCGCCAGCAGCCGGTTGCGGACGGCGAACTCGCCGAACGTGCGGATGGCCATCCCCACCCGGACCTCGTCCTCCGGCGTCTTCGGCGGCTCGGCCGGCCGCAGGCCGACCAGCATCACCTCGCCCATGATGCTGGAGATCGGGGCCATCACCGGGTTCGCGTCCCGCGGCAGCCGCTCCCGGACCAGTTGCAACTTCTCCGCCACCACCTGCCGGTCCTGGTAGATGTCGGTGCCCCAGTCGAACTCGACCCACACCACCGACAGGCCGATGCCGGACGCCGACCGCACGCGCTTCACACCGGTCGCGCCGTTCAGTTGGTACTCGATGGGGCGGCTGACCAGCAGCTCCACCTCCTCCGGGGCGAGGCCCGGAGCCTCGGTCAGCACGGTGACCGTCGGCCGGTTCAGGTCCGGGAACACGTCCACCGGGGTGCGGACGAGCTGGTACGTCCCTCCAGCAAGGAGGGCTATCGCGGCGACGAGCACCAGCCCGCGGTTCTGGAGCGAGAAGCCGATGACGCGGTCGAGCACGGAAGGCATCCCCTTACCGGAGCGAGGCGAACCCGGTGACGAGTTCGGCCACCCCCGTGACGGCCACCTGTTCACCCGCCTCAAGCCCGCGAACGACCTCGACCCGGCGGTCGTCCGCCCGCCCGGTCTCCACCGCCCGCCGGTCGAACACCCCGTCCGGCCGCCGGACGAACACCACCTCCGCCCCCGGCTCGCCCGCGACCGCCCCGACCGGCACCGTGACGGCTGCGGTGTGCGAGCCGGTCACCACGGTCAGCCCGGACAGTTGCCCGTGGACGAGCGGCGGGCGGCTCGCGGCGTCGAGTTCCACCCACACGGCGAGCGACCGGCTGTCCGCCCCGACCGTCCGCCCGCTCCGGGCCACCCGCCCGGTGAGGGCCGTCTCCGGGTCGGAGACGAGCCGGACCCGCACCGCCTGACCGATCCGGACGCGGCCCAAGTCCCGCTCGGACACGAACCCCATCACCCCCGGCCGGCCCCGGTCGTGGACGGCGAAGAGTACCTCCTGGGCGGCCACCGCCTGCCCGACCGCCTTGTTGAAGGTGACGACCACCCCCGCCACCGGCGACCGGACCGGGGCCGTCGTCAGCACCTGTTTGGTTTCGACCACCCGGTCGATGTCGGCCGCGGCCAGCCCGACCGTCTCCAGCTTCCGCCGGACCGTCTCCGCCTGGCTCCGGAGGGCCACCACCCGGCCCTCCGCCTCCCACACCCGGCGGCGGGCGACGGCCGGCAGGTCTTTGATCCGGGCGAGGGCGTCGGCTTCGAGCCGCAGGTCGAGGCTCGTCCTGATGAGGTCGAGCTGCAGGGTGAGGAGTTCCGGGCTGACCACCTCGGCCAGCACCTCGCCGGCCTTCACCGCCCGCCCCCGGTCGGTACGGACGGCCGCGATCACGCCCGCCAGCGGCGCGGTCGCCGACCCGCGGTCGGCCGGCGGCAGATCGACCGCGCCGTCGATCACGACGGTCTCGTCCACAGGGCCGGCCGTCGCCGCCTCCACCCGCAGGCCGATGGCCCGCTCCGCCACCGGGCCGAGCCGGAGCACCCCGGGGGCGAACAGCCCGCCCAGCTCGTGCGCCCCGCGGACCACCCCCCGGTCGCCGGGGAACACCTCGCCGGCCAGTACCTCCACCCGCTCCCCGCTCCGCCGGCCGAGGGCGACCGGCTGCTTGCGGTACTCGGACGCCCCGGCCGCGGTCGCCTCCTCGACGAGCACGAACCGGTCCACCCCCTCGCGGGCGACCGCCGCCACCGGCACCGTCGGCCGCGGCCTGTCGGCCGGGAGGATGACGGCCGCCCGCCCGGTCATGCCGGGCACCACCCGCGGCTCCGCCCCCGGCGGGTTCGTCAGTTCGGCCCAGACGGACCCGAGGTGCGTAACCGGGTCGAGGAACGGGGCGACCGCCGAGACGGCCGTCCGGAACACCTCGCCCGGGTGGGCGGCCAGCCGCACGTCCACCGGCGTGCCGACGGCGACCCGCGGCAGATCCTTCTCCAGCACCCCGAGCCGGACCCACACCGCGGACAGGTCGGCGACCTCGGCCAGGTGCTCGGTCGGCTCGACCACCTTCCCGGCCGTCAGCTCCGCGTGGGTGACGGTGCCGCCGACCGGCACCCGCACCGGCAGCGTCAGGCCGGGGTCGGCCGTGCCGCGCTTGAGGAGCGTGTCGAACGAGTCGCCCGCCAGCCCGACGGCGGCCCACTTGCTCCGAGCCACCACCAGGGCGTTCCGCGCCTGGGCCAGCTTCGCCTCGGCGTCGATGAGTGACTGCCCGGTCGCCGCCCCGGCCTCGACGCTCGCGCGGAGTTCCGCCACCACCTTCTCGCCGAGGGTGATCCCGATGTGGGCCGTGAGCGCGTCGAGCTGGAGGGCGTCCAGGTCCAGGCTCTTCACCTCTGCCACCACCTCGCCCGCCCGGACCGCCTGCCCCGGGGCGACGTGGACCTTGACGACCCGGCCCGGCAGCCGGGCGGCGGCGAACCCGTGGTGTGTCCAGGGCAACTCGACCGTCGCGTAGGCGAGGAGCGCCCCCGCGACCGGCCGGACCTCGACCTCCGCCGTGGTGACGGCCAACCCGTCCCGGGCGGGCGGGGTGAGGAGCAGGTGCCCGCGGGCCACGTCCACCTGCACCCCCTTCGTGGGGAGCGGGGCGTGCCCCTCGTGGGCGAGCAGGACAGACACGAAGATCGTGACCACGCCGCCGACCGCCAGGCTGGCGCGGCGGCCGAGGGGCAACCGGTTGCGCACGGTTCAGTCCTCACGACGGGTGTGTTTGCCGGGTCCGATGCCGCCCCACCGCCGGCGTGACCCGCCTTCGCGGCGGGTCACGCCGGGCCGCCCTCACCGCTTGACGTACTCCTTCGGGTCCTTCACCTCGCCCGGCTTCTCCTTGGCGAGGGCCACGAACTCCTCGATGCACGGAACGCAGCAGAACTCGTAGGTCTTCCCGCCGATCACCCAGGTGAACTTCGGGTTCGCCTTGGTCTTCGAGATGGGGCAGACCTTGTCGCCCGGCTTCGGGTTGTCGTCGTGCTGGGCGCGGATGCCCTTGTACTTCTCGACCGGCACCGTGGCCCCGGTCGCCGCGATGTCGGCCGCGGTGTACAGCCCGCCGGGGGTGAGGAACAGCGCCCGCTCTTCGGCCGTCTCCCTCTTCTCCGGCATCTCCCCGCCGTGCCCGCCCGGCACCGCGGCCGCGTTCGAGAAGGCGATGCGGAACCGCTCGCCGTTCACGCTGATGTTGTTGACCGTCACCTGGACTTTCTTGCCGGTCAGGTCTTTCGGGAGGGTGGCGACGAACTGCGAGGTCTTCCCCTTCGAGTCCCCGGCCTGCGGCTCGGGGCGGAAGGTCATCTTGTCCGCCTCGGTCGCCCCGTCCGTGGTCAGGTAGGCGGTCAGCACCTGCGGCTCGACTTCCTGGATGCGGGCCTCGTCCTGGCCGAGCATGTACAGGCGGACGACGCCGCCCTTCTCGAACACCGCCTCGGCGTGGTAGCTGTCCCGGCCGAGCGACACCAGGGTGCCGCCGTGCGCCCCCGGCTTGTGCCCGTGGCCTTCCGCGGCCGGCCCGCCCGTGGGCTTGGCCTCGGCGGCCGGCGGGTTCGTGGGCTGGGTGGCAGGTGGGGTGGGCGACCCACACCCGACCGCCACCAGCCCGGCCGCCGCGACCGCCCCGATCCCGACGAGAGCTTTCACTACACGCACCATGTTCGTATGTCCTTGGCACGGCCTGGGCGTTGATGCCCGAGCCGGTGGGGTTGAATGAAAGTGGGCACGGCGGCTCGACCCCAATATGGGGTGGTAGGCCACGACGCCCGGGCACATCGCCCCGATGGGGCGAGCCGGAATTCAGTTGCGAGAACACCGGGGACGAATTGGGGCTGGGGTGCCCCGGCCCGGCGGAAGTACGGAGGGACTAGAGGCGCAAGTTGTGGTGCGCGTAGAGGAGGTCGGCCGCGGACGGTGAGGCGGATCGGTGATCGAAGTGGGCCGCCGGTCGGGCGAGGCCGGCTGGCAGGCCGAGTGTGACCGGCAGGTCCGGTGCGGTCGTTCCGACGGAGAGCAGGCCCGACGTGTCGGCCGAGCTAGCCCTCGCCTCGGGGACGGCAGCCGCTTTCGCCAGGGCGTCTTTGCACGGGCACTTCGCCGGATCGCCCGGCCGGCCGCTCGGCTTGGGATGGCCGCCGTCCGACGGCCTCTGGCCGTGGCCGCAGCACGTCCGGCTCGGCGTGTGGGCCGCCGGGGCGGTGACACGAGAGTCCGGCTTCGGGTCACAACCCAGCCGCGCGGCCGAGCAACAGCAGGGCAGGGGCCCCACTATCAGCGACAGCACGAGTTGGTGAATGACCGCCAGCCGGAGCATCGATTCCCCTCGGGTGGCGCGGACCCGCCACGGAAGGCTATACCGCCATTATCGGCAAATGCGACAGGAAAAGCCAAGGGCCAGACCCGGCCGGTGTCGGACCCCCGTGCGGCAGGCGGATGACGAAGGGACTGAGAGGCGAGAGGTGGCGACGGAGTTGGTCACCCCGGGCAGCGGCCGTGCGGCCGTCCCCTTAGTCACCGCCCGGCGTCTTGACCCGGAACTCGGCCCGGGCGAACCAGACGGCTGAGACCGCCGCCACCACGACGCCGAACGCCAGCACCGTCAGCACGCACTCGCCGGCCGACGGCAGCTTGTCCAGGTCGGTCATGCCCCACGCCTCCTGGTAGCGACGGAGTTGGTCCGCCGGCAGCCCGAGCCACCGCAGGGCCAGCGTCCGCACGTAGTACGCCACCGTCAGCGTCCGGCCGACGAAGTCCAGGTTCGCGAGGATGCCTTCGATCAGCACGATGTACCCGACGCCGGCCACCAGCGACCGCCGGGTGACGAGGCCGACGAACCCGAACAGCCCGCAGTAGCCGACCTGGGCCAGGGCCATCACCCCGACCGCCCGCACCGCCCGCGGCAGCACCTCGTCCCAGAACCCCGGCGTCCCGAGGTAGATCGCCGCGTACAGGGCCAGCACCGACACCGCCACCAGCAGCGTCGTCACGCACAGGGTCGCCAGCAGCTTGGTCAGGTACAGCGCCCACTTCGGCACCGACCGGAGCAACAGGTAAGTGAGCGTCTGCTCCTCCACCTCGTCCGACACCACGCCGGCGGCGTACAGCAGGGCGGTCAGCGGGGCCAGCCCGTGCGGCAGGAGGGCGAACACCAGGGCGAACTCTAGCCCGTCGGCCGGGGCCGGCCGGGCCAGGTTCCGCAGGATCACCGCCAGCACGCACGGCAGCGCGTACAGCAGCCCGAGGACCAGCAGCCGCCGGCCGTGGGTGTGCTGGCGTACGGTCAGGGCGAACAGCGCGGCGACGGCCGACAACTCGGCCGACCGCGAGCGGACCGGGGGGGCGAATTCGGTCGCGGTCATTTGCTCACCAGATACCGGAACACGGCTTCCAGGTTGTCGTCCTCGGAGTACACCTCGCGGACGCCCAGCCCGTCGGCCACGGCCAAGGCCGGCAGCCGGGCGTAGAAGGCGTCCGGCTGTCGCGTCTCGACCAGCAGGCCGCCGCCGTCCAGGAACTTGATCCCGTCCACGTCGTCGAACCCGGCCAGCCGGGCGGCCAGGGCGCGGGCCTGCTCGCACGCCAGCACGATCCGGTGCGGGTGTTTGTCGATCAGGTCGCGGATCTCGCGGACGTGCCCCTCGGCCACCAGCCGGCCGCGGTGCAGCAGCACGATCCGCTGGGTGAGCGACTGAATCTCGTGCAGGACGTGGCTGGACACCAGCACGCTGCACCCGTCGGCGGCCAGCCCGCGGATGACATCGATCAAATCGCGCCGGGCGACCGGGTCGGTGCCGGTCAGCGGCTCGTCCAGGAACAGCACCCGCGGCTCGTGGACCAGCGCCTGGGCCAGCTTGGTCCGCTGCCGCATCCCCTTCGAGTACCCGCGGACCGCCCGGTTCATGTGCTCGGTCATGCCCACCCGGGCCATCGCCCGGTCGGCCGCCGCGGTCGCCTCCCGCCGGCCGAGGCCGGTCAGCCGGGCGCAGGTGCGGACGAAGTCGTGGCCGGTCATCCACTCGTAAAAGGCGTCCTGCTCCGGGCACAGGCCGATCAGCCGGTTGAGGGCCGGGTTGTCCCACACCGGCTGGCCGAGGACACGGACCGTCCCCTGGCTCGGCCGGAGCTGGCCGGTGGCCAGTTGCAAGAGGGTGGACTTGCCGGCCCCGTTCGGCCCGAGCAGACCGGTGACGCCGGCCGGCACGTGCAGGGTCAGCTTGTTCAGCCCGATGACGTTCCCGTACCACTTGGAAACGCCGTCGAACGCGATGATGGGAGTCATGGTTTACCCGTAGGGCGGGTCAAGCCGGCTCTGCGGCGCCGACCCGCCGCAGATGGCACGCGGCCGTTGCCGCGCCGGCGGGCCTCCCAAAGCGTCGGCACCGCCCTACGGCCGACCGGATTTCGTAGGGCGGTGCCGAGTCTTCGAGGCCCGCCGTCTTGGGGGCGGACCGGTTGCCCATTCGCGGCGGGTCGGCGCCGCAGAGGCGGCTTGACCCGCCCTACAAGAAACCGTGAACTCGGGGTCATTTGAGCCGGTCCATGGATCGCACCCGCCGGGACAGGACGACGACCGACCCGAGCCACAGCCCGGCGAGCGCCCCGGCCGACCAGTACCACGGGAACTGCCAGGCCATCCGGTCCGCCAGCGCCCGCTCGTTCACCGGTCCAGCCGGGACCGGGACGCCCCGCCCCTTGGCCATCGGCTCGATCAGCGCCCGCGGCTTGGCGACGGTCCGCCCCAACAGCTCCCAGGCGGCGTCCGTGTCCAGCACCCAGTCGCCGATGCGGTCCAGGTTGGTGGCGTAGGACAGGACCGGTCGCCAGTCGGTGTGCCCTTGGGCCAGCCGGGCGGCCTCGGCCTCGGCCCGCAGCTCGGCCGACTGGGTCGACCACCGCTGCAGCCACCGCTCCCGCGCCCGCTCCTCCGGCGTCTGCTTCTTCGGCGGCTCCCCCGGCCGGGGCGGCGGCGTGAACCGGTAGATCGGGTACGCCCCCCGCATCTCCACCCCCGGCGGCGGCGGGTTGTCCGCCACCCACTTCTCGATCCCCCCTTGCACCGTCTGCCGCCGCTCGGTGTCGCCGCGGATGCCGATCAGGGCCGTGCTGAGCATGTGCGTCAGGAAGACGAACCCGGCCCACCCGAGGCCGACGTAGATTGACCGCCGGGACAGGGACGACAGGGCCAGCATGAGCGTCCCGGCCGACAGGGTGACGACCAGCCCGTACAGCAAACCAGCCCACAACAGCCGGTGGGTGTCCCGGACCACCCCGAGGTCGAGGCTGAACGCCACCCCCATCAGGTACGCCCCGACCGCCGGGGCGACGACCGTCGCGGCCAGGAAGAAGCCGATCACTCCGAGCTTGCCGAGAAAGTAATCGACCCGCCGGAGCGGTCGCGAGAAGTACAGCGGCAGGGCGTTGAACCGCAAGTCCCGGCTGACCAGGTTGGGGCCGACCACCAGCACCAGGAACAGCGAGCAGACCAGCTCCGCCTTGAAGAAGTACGAGTAGGCGACGGTCCACACGGCCGACCGGTAGTCTTGCGGCCGGGCGATCACGTCCGCCGGGAGCAGTTGTCGCAGGAAGGCGATGACCGACTCGGCCTGCTGCTCCAGGAGGCCCCACAGGGTCAGGGTGGTGACGAGGGCGATGGCCGGCAGCCAGGCGACGAGCAACAACAGCCGGACGATCCACCCGCGGAGGAGGGCGCGGACCCCGTGCCGGGTGACGGCCAGCCACCGCCAGCCGTGCCCGGACAGCGGCCCGTTCCAGTGCTGGTAGCCCTGGTCGAAGATCGGCATGAGCGACTTCCCGACCGGTTGTTCCTGTTTACCCCACCCAAAGTTCGGTTCGTGTAGGGCGGGTCAAGCCGGCTCTGCGGCGCCGACCCGCCGTCTTGGGGGCGGCCTCGTTGCCATTCGCGGCGGGTCGGCGCTCGCAAAGCCTCGCTTGACCCGCCCTACACGAACCCGTCGAAGATCGGCATGAGCTACTTCCCGACCGCCTGGAGGAACACGTCTTCCAGCGTACTGCGGTGCGGCCGGAGGTAGCGGATCTGCTCGCCGATGTCGGCCGCGATCCGCCACAGCAGGTCCGGCGTCTGGCCGTCCGGCAGCTCCACCCGCAACACATCATCCCGCGGCTCGGCGGACCCGCCGGCCGCTCGCACCCGGGCCAGGAACGGCCCCGGTTCGCCCTTCACCCGCAGGTCGAACGCCCGCGGGTGGGCCTGCTTCATCGCCTGGATGTCCCCCTGGGCGAGCAGTTGCCCCCGGCCCATCACCAGCACGTGGTCGCACACCGCCTCCACGTCCGGCAGCAGGTGGCTGCTGAACAGCAGGCTCATCCCCTTGCCGTGGGCCAGGTCGCGGGCCAGCTCGATCATCTCCTGCCGGCCGGCCGGGTCCATCCCGTTCGTCGGCTCGTCCAGGATGAGCAGCTTCGGGTCGTGGACGATGGCGGCGGCCAGCTTCAGCCGCTGCTTCATCCCGGTCGAGTAGGACTCGACCGGCCGGTATCGCGCCTCGTCCAGCCCGACGTAGTTGAGAACCTCGTGCGCCCGCTGCATGGCGTCGGCCAAGGCCATGCCGCACAGCTCGCCGGCGTAGGCGACGAACCCGACCCCGGGGACGGCCGGGAACAGGCACTCGTCCTCCGGCATGAACCCGACCCGCTGGCGGATGTCCAGCCGGCGGGCGTGGATGTCCAGCCCGAGGACTTCCCCGTTGCCGGCGTCGATGGCGATGAGGCCGAGGAGGGTGCGGATGAGGGTGGTCTTGCCGGCCCCGTTCGGGCCGAGCAGCCCGACCGCCCCGGGGCCGGCCTCGACCGTCAGCTCCCGGAGGGCGGTGATCGGGCCGTAGGTCTTGGTGACGCGGCTCAGCCGAAAGAGCATCGCCTCCCCCGGGCGCGGAGCGGGACGGTCAACGGGGATTCGGCCGCCGACCGGTGAGATTTGAGGCCTCCGGCCGAAATCCTTCCAAACTGAGGCGAACACCCGCACCCAGATCGTCGCCGCCGCCGACCGACCGGAGGCGAGCCGGCCGTACACAGGCGAGAGCGCCGGCCCAGCCCGGGGATACCAGGGGTCAGCTCGGTGGTGTGGCGGCTAGCCCCGGCCGATGAACGGCATCTTGGTCGCCATGACGGTCAGGAACTGCACGTTCACGTCGAGGGGCAGGCCGGCCATGTAGACGACCGCCTCGCCCACGTGGGCTGGGTCGATCCGCGGCTCGGGCCGGACCGAGCCGTCGGCCTGCCGCACGCCCTCGGTCATCCGCTCGGTCATCGGCGTGGCGGCGTTGCCGATGTCGATCTGCCCGCACGCGATGTCGTAGGCCCGGCCGTCCAGGGACGTCGACTTGGTAAGCCCGGTGACGGCGTGCTTCGTCGCCGTGTACGGGGCCGAGTGGGGCCGCGGCGACACCGCCGAGATGGACCCGTTGTTGATGATCCGCCCGCCCCGCGGGGTCTGGGCCTTCATGACCCGGAACGCCTCCTGCGTACATAGGAACGGCCCCGTCAGGTTGACGGCCACGACCGCCGCCCACTGGTCGAAGGTCAACTCCTCCAGCGGGACGGCCGGCGCGCCGACCCCGGCGTTGTTGAACAGCAGGTCGAGCCGGCCGAACGCCTGCACCACCTGCGCGAACAGCGCCTTCACCGACGCCGGGTCGGTCACGTCGGCGGGGGCCACGAGCGCCCCGCCGCCCGCCTCCAGGGCCACCCGCTCGAGCGGCTCCCGCCGCCGCCCGGCGAGGGCCACCCGGTAGCCCGCCCCCGCGAGTGCGAGCGTGACGGCCCGGCCCACCCCGGTTCCCGCCCCGGTGACCAGCGCGACCTTGCCGCCCATCGCCTCCCCCTGCCGGCCTTACGGCACGAAGCTGCCGCCGAGCTCGTCGTCGATGTGGATGCGGACCAGTTCGTCGAACGTCGACTCGGCCCGGAACCCGAGCGCCGTCGCCCGCGCCGCGTCGAACCGCTGCGGCCAACCGGCGACGATCCGCTCGACGGCCGGGTCCGGCTCCCGCCGGATGCGGGCCGCGACCCGCTCCCCGGCCACCCGCCGCAGGGCGTCGATCTGTTCGGCCACGGTGACGGACACCGACGGCATGGTGAGGTTCCGGCGGGGGCCGAGCCGGTCGCCGGCGATCGTCGCCGCGTGGACCAGGAAGCCGACGGCCGAGCGGGGAGAGGCGAACGGGTGCCGCACCCCGTCGGGGACGGGGAGGACCGCCTCCTCCCCGTTCAGCGGCTCCCGGATGATGCTGGAGAAGAAGCCCGAGGCCGCCTTGTTCGGCCGCCCCGGGCGGACGCAGATGGTCGGCAGTCGGACGCCGACGCCGTCGAAAAAGCCCCGCCGGGTGTAATCGGCCAGGAGCAGCTCGCCGACGGCCTTCTGGGTGCCGTAGCTGGTGAGCGGCGTCAGGGCGAACTCGTCCCCGATCGCGTCCGGGAAGGGGGCGCCGAACACCGCAATCGACGACGCGAAGACGACCCGGGGCGTGTAGCCGTCCGCCCGGCGGACCGCGTCGAACAGGGACCGGGTGCCGTCGAGGTTGACCCGGTCGCCCGTCTCGAAGTCGGCCTCCGCCTCCCCGGACACGACCGCGGCCAGGTGGACGATGACGTCGGGCCGGTCCGCGATCAGCCGCTCCGCCTCGCCGGTCCGGGCGAAGTCCGAGACGGCGGCCGCGACCGGGAACGGGGCGGCGACCGGGGGCGGCGGCACCAGGTCGTGGAGGGTCAGGCGGGCGATCTCGCGGCCGCCGAGCCGGCCGTCGCGGGCCAGCCGCTCGGCCAGCTTCCGACCGATCATGCCCCCGCCGCCGAGGATCAGGATACGCATGAGGTTATTCTAGAACCTCCGCGGTGCCGTCGAGACGGTGGGCCGGTCGGGCGGCCGAGAGGGCCGTCCGACCCCGCTCGGTTCTGCCACCGGCAGCCGCGTCCCCCCATCGCATCCACGCCGAAGCCGCCCGCACCGGGGCGAGGCGCGACCGACCGGCCGGCCCGGCCGTACAACGACGGCATGTGGGGCCGTTCCGGACGGGAGGTGCGAAGTGCTGCCGCTGCATCGTGACCCGCACCACACGTTCCGGTTCGCCGACGCCCGGATCATCCCCCGCTTCCACCTGGAGGGCGTCGGGGCCGGGGTGCGGGTGGCCGTGTACCGCATCCACCCGGAGACCGGCGAGCGGCTCGGTCGGCTGACGACCGGGGTGGCGGGCGACGGCGGGTGGGTGGACGTGGCGGAGCCTATAGTCGTCCGGGCCGGGGACGCCTTCGTCGCCGTACCGTGGGAGGCCGACACATGACGAACGACACCCCCACCGGCCCCGTGCGGGTGGCGGTGGTGCAAGCCGCCCCGGTGCTGTTCGACACGCCCCGGACGCTCGACCGGCTCGCCGCCCTGACGGCGGACGCGGCCGGTCAGGGGGCCGGGCTGGTGGTCTTCCCGGAGGCGTTCGTCGGCGGCTACCCGAAGGGGCACGGGTTCGGCGTCAGCGTCGGCCTCCGCACGCCCGACGGCCGGGACGACTTCCGCCGGTACGCCGAGGCCGCGGTCGCCGTGCCCGGCCCGGTGACCGCGCTCGTCGGCTCGGTCGCCCGGCGGCACGGCGTCCATCTGGTCGTCGGGGTGGTCGAGCGGGCCGGCGGGACGCTGTACTGCTCGGCCCTGACGTTCGGGCCGGACGGCTCCCTGCTCGCCGCCCGCCGCAAGCTGGTGCCGACGGCGATGGAGCGGGTGGTGTGGGGGGCCGGCGACGGGGCCACGCTGCCGGTCGTCGACACGCCGCTCGGCCGGGTCGGGGCGGTGATCTGCTGGGAGAACTACATGCCCCTCCTGCGGACGGCCATGTACGCCAAAGGGGTGGAGCTGTACTGCGCCGTCACGGTGGACGACCGGGAGGCGTGGGTGCCGACCGTCCGCCACATCGCCCTCGAAGGCCGGTGCTTCGTCCTGTCGGCGTGTCAGGTGCTCCGCCGGTCCGACCTGCCGCCGGGCTACCCGACCGGGCGGTTCCCGGCCGACCAGGAGTGGCTGATCCGGGGCGGCAGTTGTGTCGTCGGCCCGCTCGGCGAGCTGCTGGCCGGACCCGTCTACGGCGAGGAGTGCGTCCTGGTCGCCGACCTGGACCGGGCCGATCTGGTCCGGGCGAAGTTCGACTTCGACGTGGTGGGCCACTACGCCCGGCCGGACGTGTTCCGGCTGACCGTCAACGAGGCGGCGGCCCGGCCGGTGGCGGTCATGACCGATCCCGACGCCGGACCGACACCGCTCTCGCTCACGCTGCTCGAAGTGGCCGGGCGGTTCGCCGTGTGCAAGCTGCCGCCCGGCTCGGCGATCCCGGCGTGGGCGACGGCGGGGGACGTGTTCAGCGTCACCCGGACGGCCGACGAGGTGTCGGTGGTGTGTCGGGAGGCACTGGCCCCCGAGGGCACGCACGGCGAGGGCGGGTGGCGGTGCCTGCGGGTGGCCGGGGCGATGCCGTTCACCCTCGTCGGGGTGCTGGCCGCGCTGACCGCCCCGGTCGCGCGGGCCGGGGTCGGCGTGTTCGCGGCCTCGACGTTCGACACGGACTACCTGTTGGTCAAAGCCGAACGGTTCGCCGAGGCGGTCGCCGCCCTGCGGGCCGCCGGGCACCGGGTGGAGCGGACGGACGCATGACCCCCGAGGAAGTCGCCGCCAGCTACGACCAGATCGCCGGCCGGTGGGTCGATGCCTCGATCCGCGTCGCCGGTGTCACCGGCGCCGATGCGCCGACAGGGTCGGGCCGGTCGCCCTGAAGCCTATTCGCCTTTTGCCGTGGCGATGTGGGCGTCGGTCTGCTTGTGCCACCGGTCGGCCATCTCGCGGACCACGGCAGGCCGCTCCCGGGCCAGGTCGCGGCACTCGGTCGGGTCGGCCGCCAGGTCGTACAGCTCCCACTCGCTCCCCTTTCCGGCCGCCACGATCTTCAGGTCGCCCACCCGCAGCGCCCGGTTCCCCTCGTGCTCCCACCAGAGCGACTCCCGCGGCACCGGGACATCGGCCGCCAGCGCCGGCACCAGGCTGCGGCCGGCGAACGGCGGCGCCCCAGGTGCATCCGGCCGGGCCACCGGGCGGCCGGTCGCCAGCTCCAGCACCGTCGGCACGAAGTCGACGACGTGGCCGGGGGTGCCCCGCAGTTCCCCCCGGGCCGCGATCCCGTTCGGCCAGTGGGCGACGAGCGGGGTGTGGATGCCGCCCTCGTGGACCCACGTCTTGTGCCGGCGGAACGGGGTGTTACACAGGCCCGACCAGCCCGGCCCGATGCTCAGGAAGGTGGCCCCGGTGCCGCACTCGGCGTGCGGGTCGTGGCCGTCGCCCCGGACCATCATCTCGGCGCTCGCCCCGTTGTCCGACAGGAACACCACCAGCGTGTCGTCCAGCCGGCCGGCTGCCTTCACCGCCGCCAGAATGCGGCCGATCTCGCGGTCCATGCGGTCCACCATGGCCGCGTGGACGGCCATCTTGTCCGCCTGGAACGCCCGCTGGTCGGCGGTCAGGTCGGCCCACCGGACCGGCCGGTTCACCTCCCGCGGGCCGAGCGCCTTGATCGCCTCCGGGAACGCATACGGGGGGCCGAGGTCGCGCTCGACCGGCGGGAGGGCGCCACCGAGGGCCAGCCCCTTCATCCGCTGCCACCGCTGCTCCCGGAGGGCGTCCCAGCCGGCGAGGTAGCGGGCGCGGTACTTGGCCACGTCCGCGGCCGGAGCCTGCACCGGGAAGTGCGGGGCGGTGAACGCCACGAAGCTGAAGAACGGCCGGCCGGGGCGGGCCGCGAAGTGCCCGGTTAGCTGCTCGACGGCGTGGTCGGCGATGGCGGTGGTGGAGTAGTACCCGTCGGCCGGGCGGACGGCCGGGAGTGGCTTGTCGTCCTTGGTGTGCTGCTTCGGGGTGAAGTGCCGGTCGTGGTCGTTCAGGCTGTACGAGTGCTCGAACCCGGTCGCCAGCGGCCGGCCGTCGAGGTGCCACTTGCCGGAGTGGTACGAGTGGTACCCGTGCGGGGCCAACAGCTCGGGGAGCAACTTCGCCCAGGCCGGCCGGACGCCCCGGTTGCCGCTCGGCACGCCGGGCACGGTGTCGCGGCGGACCTGCTGGGCGTAGTACCCGGTCAGGATCGACCCGCGGGTCGGCCAGCACCGGGCGGTGGTGTAGAACCGGGTGAACCGCAGCCCGTTCTTGGCCAGGGCGTCCAGGTGCGGCGTGTCGATCTCCCCGCCGTAGCAGCCGAGGTCGGAGAACCCGAGGTCGTCCGCCAGGATGAGCAGCACGTTCGGCTTCGCCGGGCCGGCGGACGCAAGCCCGGCGGTCCAGACCAGGCCGGCCAGTGCGTACACGACGGAGCGGGTCATCGGCGGCACCCGGTTGGGGGCGGACGGTGGGAACGCGGCTCTAACCTACCCCGGATCGGGGCCGCCCCTCAACCGCCTCTTGCTCGATTCGGAGGACGCCGTCCGGGCGAACTCGGCCGCCCTCTGTTATGATCGGCGTCGCCGCGGTCGAGTCACCCGGGGGTGTCGGAACCTAACCCCCCGTCCCCCTTCCCTAAGAGGGAAGGGGGAGCAAGTGGGCTGAGCGTGCGGACCGTCGGTTCGGGTTCGGATTGGGCGGGGGTTCGGAACCTAACCCCCGTCCCCCTTCCCTACGAGGGAAGGGGGAGCAAGCGGGGCGCTCGCCCCGCCCGCGACTAAAGCCATACTCCGGACGCGCCTCCCCTTGCTCCCCCTTCCCTCGTAGGGAAGGGGGCCGGGGGTTAGGTTGCGGAACCCCGGCCCACCCGCAACGGCGTTCCATACCCGGGGTCATCGCCCCGCTTGCTCCCCTTCCCTCGTAGGGAAGGGGGCCGGGGTTAGGTTCCGACACCCCGGGGCGCCGGCTTCACCAACGGTTTTGCCAGAGCAATCGGCCTCGCCACGGATCACGGAGACCGTCCGCCATGAAGGTCCTCCCAGCCATCCCGCTGCTTCTGCCCCTGTTCGCCGCCCCGGTCTGGGCCGGGGAGTTGAAGGTCCAACGGAACATCCCCTACGCCGAGCCGGCGCACGAGCGGCAGGTGCTCGACGTGTACGCCCCGGCCGGGGGCAAGAGCCTGCCGGTGGTCGTGTGGATTCACGGCGGCGGCTGGCAGGCCGGGGACAAGTCCGACGTCCAGGTGAAGCCGCAGGCGTTCGCGGACGCCGGGTTCGTGTTCGTCGCCCCCAACTACCGGCTCCTGCCGGCGGTGGACATGGGCACCATCGTCCGGGACGTGGCCAAGGCCGTCGGCTGGGTCCGCCGCCACATCGCCGACCACGGGGGCGACCCAAACCGCCTGCTCATCATGGGCCACTCGGCCGGCGCCCAGTTGGCCGCGCTGCTCTGCACCGACGGCCGATACCTGCAGGCCGAGGGAGTGCCGCCGGCCGCCGTCAAAGGGTGCGTGCCGGTGGACGGGGACACCTACGACGTGCCGGCCATCATCGCGACGGCCGAGGCCCGGTGGCAGGCGCACGGGCTGCCGCGGGCCAAGTTCGGCCACCGGGAGAAGTTCGGCAACGACCCGGCCAAGCACCGGGAGTTCTCGGCCGTCACCCACGTGGCGAAGGACAAGGGCATCCCGCCGTTCCTCATCCTGCACGTGGCCGAACACCCCGACGTGTCCGCCCAGGCCCAGCGGCTGGGCACCGCCCTGAAGGCGGCCGGCGTCCCGGTCACGGTGTTCGGGGCGCGGGAGACGACGCACGCCCGGATCAACGCCGACCTCGGCCGGCCGGACGACCCCGCCACGAAAGCCCTGTTCCAGTTCTTGGCCGGCGTGCTCGAGCGGTGACCGCCGGCCGCGGACACGCCCTGGACCCCGGAATCGCGTTGCGGCCCGCCCCCGGGCGGGTAGACTCGACAGACCGGCCCCCTCGCCGCTCGCCGGGGGGCGGCCGGCTGCCATCTGGCGCGAACCCCTCCGGCACGCCGCCGGGGTGCCCGCGGCCCGTTCCCGGCTGGGATTGCTCGGCACGAGCCGGCCCTGATTAGGACACGTCCCCCGTGACCGAACCGTCTGTCGATCTGTTCCTGCGGGCGTGCGGGGCCGACGGCCCGCTCCGGCTGTCCGTCGAGCGGCCGGCCGGCACGGCGGTGGCCCAGCACATCGTCGAGCGGCCGTTCCTGGTGGTCGGCCGGGAGCGGTGGGCCGACCTGCCGCTGGACGACCCGGCGGTCAGCCGCCGCCACGCCTACTTCCAAATGATCGGCGGCCGGGTGTTCTGCCTCGATCTGGGCAGCCGCACCGGGGTCCGGGCTGACGGCCGGCCGGTCCGGTCCGGCTGGCTGACGCCCGGCCGGCCGGCCGGGATCGGGCCGTTCGAGGTGCGACCGCTGTCCGGCGGGACCGACCCGCTTGGGCCGGGGGCCGATGCGGACCCGCTGGCCCGCCGGCCGGCCGGCGCCGCCCCACTCCCCGCAGTCGGCCTGGAGGTGCTCGTCGGCCAGCGGGGGGTGGTGTGGCAGATGAACCGGACGCTGGCCCTCGTCGGGCAGGCGGACAACTGCAAGGTGCGGCTGCGGGACCGGGGGGTCGGCCCGTACCACTCCGCCCTGGTCCTCACCCCGCTCGGGCTGTGGGTGGTCGACCTGCTGGGCACGGGCGGCACGGCCGTCAACCGGTCGCCGGTGCGGTGGGCCAGGCTGGAACACGGGGACGAGCTGTTCGTCGGCGACACGCTGTTCGGGGTGAGGTACGAAGCCGGGGCCGCGCCGGACGCCGGGCCGCCCGCCGCCGCGCTGCCCCCGCCCGAGGTCGTCCGGCTGCGGACCGAGGCGGAGGCGGCCCGGGCGGACGCCGAGTCGCTCCGAGGCCGTGTGGGCGAGCTGGAGCGGGCGGTCGAGCTGGCGGCCGCGGAGGCGGACCGGCTCAAGGCGGTCGAGGAGAGATCGCAGGCGGACCGGGAAGCGGCCCTGGCCGACCGGGAGCAGCACGCGGCCGCCGTGGCAACAGCCCTCCGGGCGGAGCTGGACGCAGCGCTTGGACAAGCGGAGGAAGCCGGCCGGCTCCGGGACGAGTTGGCGGCCGTCCGCGAGCAGGTGGAGACGCTACGGGCGGAGCGGGCATCACGGCAACAGGGCGAGCAGGACGACCGGGAAGCCCAGGCCGCGGCCGCCGAACGTCACCGACTGGAGGCCGACGGGCTGCGGGCGAAGCTGGACGAAACCGCGGCCGAGGTCGAAGCCCTCCGGGCCAGGGCGGACGAACTCGCCCGGACGGCCGCCGGGGCGTCCGAGGACGCCGAGCGGCTGAGGGCCGACGTGGCCGCCGCCCGGGAGGACCGGGACCGCGCCGTGTCCGCCCTCCAAGCCGAGGTCACGCAGGCGACGACGGACGCCGAGCGGCTGCGGGCCGAACTTCAGTCCGCCCGGGCCGAACTCGACCGGGCGGGCCAGGTCGCGGCGGAAGTGGACCGCCTCCGGCACGAGCAGGCCGACCTCCGGGCCGAGCAGGACGCCGCCGTCGCGCGGCTGAACGCCGCGGCGGCCGACGCCGAAAGGCTCCGGGCCGAACGCGACGCCGCCCGGGAGGAACTCGACCGGGCGGGCCAGGTCGCGGCCGAAGCGGACCGCCTGCACGGCGAACTGGCCGACCTCCGGGCCGAGCGACACGCCGCCGTCGAGCGGGCCGCGGCCGCCGAGGCGGCGGTGGAGGAAGCCCGGCGAAACGCGGCCGACGCCGAGGCGCGGTTCCGGTCCGAGTTGGACGCCGCCCACGCCGAGGCGGCGACCGCGGACGCCCTCCGGTCGCAGGTCGCGGAGCTGAACCGGTCCGCCGCCCAGGCCGCGGAGACCCTCGCCGCCTTTCAACGCGACCGGGCGGACGAGCAGGCCCGGTGGGCGGCCGAGCGGCAGGCGCTGGACGCCCGGTTGCAGGAGATGACGGACGCGGCCGCGGCGGCCGTCCGGGACGAGTTGGAGCGGGAGCGGGCGAACGTGGCGGCTGCCCGGGCGGAACTGATCGCCGCGCAAGTCGTGGCGGCCGAGGGCCAGGTGGCGGCGGCCGAGGCGGTGGCCCTCCGATCCGACCTGGCTACGGCCCGCGGGGAGCTTCAGCGGGCGGCGGCCGCCCGCCAGGTCGAGACCGACCAGTTGCGCAAAGAGGTGGCGGCCCTGCGGCGAGACCGTGACCTGTTAAGCCGGCGGGTCCAGGCGTTGACGGACGAACTCGAGCAGCCGGTTCCCCACGGCATCGACCTGACCCCGCCGCGGCCGGCCGGGGAGCCGGCCCCCGGCGTCCGGCCGCCCGGTGTCGCCAGCCCGCCCCAGCCGGCCGACCGGAAGCCCCGCCAGCAGTGGGTCACGTTCCCGGTCCGCCCCGTCTACCTGCCGCCCCCCGACAAGGGCGGGGCGCCCCCCGGGTGACACCACCCGCGTCGCCCGGTTGAAGCCCTGGCGAGCCGGGGAATGGGCGGGGGTTCCACAGAGCTTACCCCCGTCTCAGCAACCGCCTGATCGGCGTCCCGGCCGTCCTTCAGAGCGGGTGGACGGCTCATGTTGTGCGGGTGAGGACCGGGGCCGAAGGCCGGCCGCCGGCCGAGGGGGAGGCGATGGCGGAGCCAGGGCGGGCCGACGGCGGGGCGGTCGGGCGGTTCTTCCGGCTGGCCGACCACCGGACCAGCGTCCGGGCCGAGGTGCTCGGGGGGGCCACCACGTTCGCCGCGATGGCGTACATCCTGGTCGCCAACCCGGCCGTCCTCCAGTTCGCCGGCCTGCCGCCCGGGCCGACCGCCGTCGCCACCGCCGTCGTCGCGGCCGCCGGGTCGGTCCTGATGGGGCTGTACGCCAACCGGCCCCTGGCGGTCGCCCCGTACATGGGGGAGAACGCCTTCCTGGCGTTCGGCCTGGTCGCCCTCGGGGTGACGTGGGAGCAGCGACTCGGGGCGGTGTTCGTGGCCGGGGTGCTGTTCCTGGCCCTCACCGCGGGGGGCGTCCGGCCGTGGCTGGCGGCGGCCGTCCCGCCCGGCCTGCGGCACGCCTTCGCCGCCGGGATCGGGCTGTTCCTGATGGTCCTCGGGCTGTACCAGGCCGGGGTGGTGACCGGGTTCACCGAGGGGCTGCCGAACCCCGGCACCCCGACCCTGCCCCGGCCGGACGTGCCGGTCAAGCTCGGCAACCTCCGCGACCCGCGGGTGCAGTTGGCCGTCCTCGGGTTCGTGGTGACGGCCGGGCTGATGGCCCGCGGGGTGAAGGCGGCCATCCTGCTCGGGATGGCGGTGACGGCCGCCGCCGGCTACCTGGCCGGGGTCGGGGCGGCCCCCAAAGGGGTGGTCGCCCTGCCGTTCACCGGCGAGTACAGCCTGGCCCCGGTCGCACTCAAACTGGACGTGCCCGGGGTGTTCCGGCCCGACCTGCTGCCGGTGCTGCTGACCCTGGTCCTGATGAGCTTCCTGGACACCCTCGGCACACTCGTCGGGGTCGATGCCGCGGGCGGTCAGCCGGACGCGGCGGACCCGCCGGACCTGCGGCGGCCGATGCTGGTGGACGCGACCGCGTGCGTCGGGGCGGCCCTGGTCGGCACGTCCACCAGCGGGGCGTACATCGAGTCGGCGGCCGGGGTCCGGGCCGGCGCCCGGACCGGGCTGGCGGCCGTCACCACCGGGCTGCTGTTCGTCGGGTCGCTGTTCTTCCTACCGCTGGCCGAGCCGCTCCAGCGGCTCGGGTACGTGTACGCCCCGGCGCTGGTCGCGGTCGGCGGTCTGATGCTCGGGGGGCTTCGCCGGGTGGCGTTCGACGACCCGGCCGAGGGGGTGTCGGCGGCGGTCGCCGTGGCGATGGTGGCGTTCACCTACAACATCGCCAACGGGCTGGCCGCCGGGCTGGTGCTGTACCCGGTGCTGACGGTGGCCGCCGGCCGCGGCCGGGAGCTGTCGGCCGGGTCGGTCGTCCTCGGGCTGGCCTGCCTGGGGTACTTCCTGTTCGGCCTGCCGCACTGACCGGCCCGTGCCCGACCGCCCGTCCCGGCACTCGGCTTGCGTTTCCTCACCCCCGACAGGCCGACGAGGCGAGCGACCGACCGGTGGTGACGGTCGGGTAAAACGTGACGACCGGGTGCGTGTAACTCTTGCCGGCCTGTGGTACAACGGAACGCAATTCCTACCCGGTAGGAGGCCGACATGACCGACCAGCACACGCTGTCCGCCCTGCTGCTCGACCCGTTTCTGACGGTGGGGGAAGCGGAGCGGGAGTGCGGGATGCGATGCCAGCGGGTCCGGGCTGACGCCGCTCGGCCCATGACCCCCCGCTTACTCAGCCACCGGCCCGGCCCCGTTCGCCACGAGGCCAGGCAGGCGGGGGCGAGGGGGCCGGAGCGGGTGAACCGGGCGTAGCGGGGCGGTTCACCCGTCTGCTTTGGCCGGCGACACGGTCGGACGCGCCGGGACTAACGGCACCCCCGGCGCCAGCCGCTCGTACCGCTCCTCTTCACACGGCCGACCCCTGTCCGTCCGGACCACCCGGACCGTGTCCGCCCACGGGAGCGAACAGCAGTGGGCGATGTACGGGGCGGCCCGGTCCCTCGCGCCGTACCCGACAAATTCCTCCGAGACGTGTATCCCACACGGGTACGACACGTGTACGGTATAGCCATACGCAGAACGCGGTCGGGTGTTGCTGTCCCCCACGGCTCGCCCTCGAACGGGTTGTGGAACAATCTCGCCGGGTCATCGCCGCGGACCCGCCTGCGGACAAATACTATCCTTCCCTTTCGATCGCCGTCGACGCCCGGAAATGAACACCCCGATCGTCAACCGGTTGACCACGCCGGTTACTCGTGACAGCTCGCACGGCCGGGAGCCATCCGCCCCGCCCAGGGCCCCGGCCGAGCCGCGGGCGGCCGACCCGACCGCGGTCGCCCTCCGCGGCCGCCCGCCCGGGGAGGACGACCCGGCCGCGTTCGCGGGGTATCACGTCCTGGGGGTGGCCGGCCGGGGCGGGATGGGGGTGGTGTACGAGGCGGTGCAACTGGACCCGCCGCGGGCCGTCGCCCTCAAGGTGCTCGCCCCCCGTCTCCGGGCCGACCCGGCGGCGGTCGCCCGGTTCCACACCGAGGTGCGGGTGGCCGCCCGGCTGCACCACACCAACATCGTGCCGGTGCTGGCCACCGTCTCCGGCCCGTCCGGGCCGGTCGCCTACGCCATGCCGCTCGTCCGCGGGGAGTCCCTGGCGGCGGCGCTTCGGCCCGCCGGCAGCGTATCAGCCCCCCCCGACGGGTCGGCGACCCGTGCCGGCCGGGCCGCCCACGTCCAGGCGGTCGTCGAGTGGGTGCGTCAGGCGGCCGAGGCGGTGGCCGCCGCCCACGCCGCCGGCGTGGTCCACCGGGACGTCAAGCCGGGCAACCTGCTGCTGGAGTACGACCGGTCCGGCCGCCCGCACGTGTGGCTGCACGACTTCGGGCTGGCCGTCGAGGCGGCCGGCGAGACGGACCCGGCCGCGGTCGGCACCCCGGGATACCAAAGCCCGGAGCTGACCGCCGGCGGCACGGCGGCGCACCGCCCCCCGGTCGACGTGTACGCCCTCGGGGTGACGCTGGCCGAGCTGGTGACGCGGACCCGCCGGTCCGACGGCGGGCCGGTGCCGGGCGGCCGGGCGGTGCCGCGGGAGCTTCGCCGGGTCATCGCCAAGGCGACCGCGGCGGACCCGGCCGGCCGGTACGGCTCCGCCGCCGAGCTGGCGGACGACCTGGCCCGATACCTGGCCGGCTTCCCGGTGGCCGCCGGCCGGCCGGTCTGGGGGCGGCGAATCTGCCTGTGGGCCACCCGCCACCGCCGCCCGGTGGCCGCCGCTGTGGGCGGGCTTCTGGTCGCGGCGGCGGTCGGGGCCGGGCTGCTGGTCCGGGCGTATGACGCCGAGCGGGCGGCCCGGTCGGCGGCGACCGACGCCCGGAAGGCGGTGGCCGCCTACACCCTGACGGTGGACGACATTCTGTACGCCACCCCGGCCGGCTGGACACCGATCGCCCTGCTCGAACAGGCCGTCCGCGTCCAGGAGCTTCACCTGCGGGTCGATCCGGCCGACCTGTTCGCCACCCGCCACCTGGCCCACGCGTCCTGGCGGCTCGCCCGGGTGTACCAGCGGCTCGGGCGGCATTCCGAGGCGGTCCCGCTCACCGCCCGGGCGATCGAGCTGTACGGCCGGGTGGCGGCCGCCAACCCGCACGACCCCGTCCACCGGCTGGACGTGGCCCGGACGTACAGCATCCACGCGGTGTCCCTCCGGCCGGCCGACCCCGAGGCGGCGCTCGCGGCCGACGCCGCCGCCCACCGGACGACCCGGGAGCTGCTCGCCGAGTTCCCGGCCGACCCGCGGGTCCGGGACGCGGCGGCCACCTACCTGACCGTGTACGGGCAGGCGCTGGTCGCGGCCGGCCGGCCGGCCGAAGCCGAGGCCTATTACCGGCAGGCGGCGGCCGAGGCCGACCGGGTCTGGGCGGACCACCCGCACCAGTGGAAGCTGGCCAGCCCGGCCATGCACGCCCGGCTGCGGCTGTCCCAACTGCTGGCCGCCCGGGGGCGGACGGAGGAGGCGGTCGCCGAGAACGCCGCCGCGCTCGCGCTGTGCGACGGCCTGGTGGCCCGTGCCGCCCTTCCGGCGGCGGACACCGGCCGGATCGACCTGTTGACCTTCCGGGTGGCCCGGGCGGAGCTGTTGACGAACCGGGCCGAGTGGCTGGTGGCGACCGGCGCGGAGGCGGCCGGCGTGGCGGCAGAGCTGGACGCCGCCGCCCTGCTGGTCGCCGCCGACCACTCGGACCACAAGGGGGCCGAGGCGTGGGCCGCGCCGCACGTCCGGGCGTGGGTGGCGTACCGGGCCGGGCGGCCGGCGGAGGCGGCCGCGGCCGGCCGGGAGTACGAGCGGCTGCTCGCCACCGCCCCGCCGACCGCCGACCGGGCGGTGCGGCAGAGTCGCTGGTACGCCGACGGCCCGGCCGGCCGGGATCTGGGGAAGGCCGAGGCGTTCGCGCGGGAGGCGGTGCGGTTGGCGGCGGACGACCCGGCGGCCTGGCAGGCGCTCGGAGCGGCCCTGTACCGACTCGGCCGGCTGGCCGACGCGGAAGCGGCACTGGCCCGCGTGTCCGCCTCGCCGAGCCGGACCGTTGCCCTCGTCCGGGCCGCGATCACCGCCCGGTCCGGCCGGGCGAACGAGGCCTGCTGGCTCCTCGCCGGCGCGGCCGTGGAGCCGGTCCCGTGCGAGTTATGCACCCCCGAGTGGGAGGCCGAGGTCGGCCGCGCGCTGGCGGGCGGGCGCGACTGATAGCGAACTCCGGCGGGCGGGGCGCCGTGCTGGGTGGCCCGGTCCTCGCCGCCTCACTTTTGCGACTGCCGAGCACCGGCTTCACGCACTGCCAACCACATCCCGCGCAGAAAAATCCCGAATCCGCTAGTTGACCGGGCCGACCGCGACAGTAACAGGTGTGAGAGTGCGCCCCCCTCGCCACCGGAGGCGCCGACAACGCCTGGCGTGACGTGCGTGACCGGCCGGTCGTCTCCGCCCGCCACGCGCGGCTTCTGCCCCCGTCCACGGAGATCGGACCATGACCCGCCTGTTCGGACTGCTCGCCCTGGCCGTCGTCCTGGTCGGCCCGGCCGCGACCGCCCCCGCCGCGTTCCAGGTGTACGTCGCCCAGTTGAGCGGGCCGGCGGAAAGCCCGCCGAACGCCTCCCCGGGGATCGGGTTCGCCGAGGTGGACATCGACCCGGTGGCCCACCTGATGCGGGTCCAGGTGACCTTCTCCGGCCTGATCGGGACGACCACCGCGGCGCACATCCACGGCCCGACGGCCGTCCCCGGGGCCGGGACGGCCGGGGTGGCGACCACCACCCCGACCTTCCCCGGGTTCCCGAGCGGGGTGACGGCCGGCAGCTACGACCGGACGTTCGACATGACCCTGGCGTCGTCCTACAACCCGGCGTTCGTCACCGCCAACGGGGGCACCCCGGCGTCCGCCGAGGCGGCCCTGTTCGCCGCCATCACCCAGGGGCGGGCGTACCTGAACGTCCACACCACGTTCGCCCCCGGCGGGGAGATCCGCGGCTTTCTGACGCCGGCTCCCGTCCCGGCCCCGTCCGGCCTGCTCCTGTTCGCCACCGGCGGGGTCGGCCTGATCGCCGGGCTGCGGCGGCGGGCGCGGCCGGCCGTGTGACCGGGGGTGCCCGTCCGCCCTTCGGGGGTGTCTGAGAAGCGCCTGCCAGCCGGTCATTCGTAGGGTGCGTGGAGCGAGGGCTCTGACGAGCGGAACGCACCGGCCCGGCAACGACAGGCTCCCAGGGCCGAAGTCCCGGCGGTGCGTTCCGCCGAGCCTCCACGCACCCGACACCGAACCGGCCCACCGGGCTTCAAGACACCCTCTTCGAGGGTCGCTTCGACAAACTGTAGCGCTCCGGGGTGGTGCGGCGCATAATAGGCGGCATCCCGCCCGCCGCACCTGCCGGTCAGGAGTGCCCGTTGCCCAAAGCCGCCGTCGCCGCCCTGGTCCTCCTGACCGCCGCACCGGCGGTCGCCCAGACGACCACCACGCTGTACGACCCGACCGCCGGCACCCTGCCGGCCGCCCAGCCGTGGCTGACGTATGCCGACAACGGCTTCCTGACCGGCGGGACGGCCAGCCAGACTTACGTGTCCGGGCAAGGGGCACGCCTGACCACAGACGCCGCCGTCTCCGCGGGGTACAGCAACTACCTGCCGCTGCCGCCGATACTGAAGAACGCCGCGTTCCCGGTGCTCGACCGGACGGCCGGGTTCAGCCTGAGCTTCACCGTCCAGGTGCACCAGGAGACGCACGCCTCGGCCAACCGGGCCGGGTTCAGTACCATCCTGCTGGCCAACGACCGGCAGGGAATCGAGCTGGGCTTCTGGCAGAACGAGGTGTGGGCGCAGGCGGTCGGCTTCACCCGGGCGGAGTCGGCGGCCTGGGACACCACCCAGGCGACCGACTACGCGCTGACGGTCCAGGGGGGCACGTACCAGTTGACCGCGAACGGCTCCCCGCTGCTGACCGGGTCGGTGCGGGACTACTCCGGCTTCGGCACCCCGTACAACCTGCCGAACTACCTGTTCCTGGGGGACGACACGTCGAGCGCCGCGGCCGACGTGACCCTCGGCCGGGTGACGCTCGTCACCCCCGTCCCGGAGCCGACCGGCCTGCTGGCGGTCGGGGCGGCCGTCATTGGCGGCGGTCTTATGCGCCGTCGACCGGTCATGCCGGCCCCGGCAGGTGCAGGGTCTGGAGCACCGCCTCGACCGGCCGGCGCGGGGTCGGCGGCGGGGTGACGGCCGAGTACCCGAGCCGGAGCACCAGTTGCGGCTGGCCGGCGTCCCCGGTCAGGCGGCGGAGCCGGGGCCGCAGCGCCGGCACCTCGACCGGCTGGTTCAGGTACGACACGCCCAGCCCGTGCCGGTGGGCGACCAGTAGCAAGTTGCTGAGCGCCTGGCCGGTAGCCAGCCACGCCTCCCGGGAGTCGGTCGCCGTGCCGAGCACCAGCAGCAGCGGCGACCCCTCGGCCAGTTGCCCGTCCCGGGCGGCCGTCCCGTCCCCCAGGTCGAACGTCCGCACCACCCACGGGCCGACGTAAGACGCCACGTACCCCATCCCCTGCGTGTACCCCGGCAGCCCGTCCCCGGAGTGGGTGTCGTTCGGCCGCAGCCAGTGGGCCAGCTCCCGGCGGAACGCCTCGTCCCGGAACTGGATGTGGTCCCCCTCGGCGACCAGCTCGGCCACCCGGTGCTTGTCCTCGGGCGTCTCGACCCGGAAGGCCCACACCCCGAAGGCGGCCGCGGCCTGGAGGAGTTCGGCCTGCACGCCGTCCGGGACCGGGTCCGGGCGGAACGCCGCCCGGGTGGTCCGGCGGCCGGGGATGGCGTGGAACAGGGCGTCGTCCGACTCGTCCCGGCTGTGCGGCCGGCCGAGCCGGACGGTGGCCAGCAGGTCCGGGTGGCCGTCCGGGGCGATGCCCGTCTCGTCGTCGTGGCCGAAGTACCGGACGGCGGTGCGGAGGTGGTGCAGGGCCGCCCCGCAACTGATCACCAGCTCCCGGTCGTCCGGGTCGACCACCCGCAGGGCGCGGTTGCGGTCGGCGTACAGCTCGGCCGTGTCGCCGACCACCCGGAACAGCCACGGCTGGGTGTTGTGGCTGGACGGGGCGAGGACGGCGTAGTTGAGGAAGAACCGCTGTTGGGCGGCGGGCGGCCAGTCCGGCCGGAAGTCTGACTCGGCCGGAACCTGGCGGGCGAACGTCGGGGACATGGTTTCCTCCTGACTCGACCCTTTCACTGGTAAGTATACCCCCGGGCAGGGACCGGTTCACCCGCCGGCGCGTCCCCTGGCCGCGGTCCGCCCGCCGGGCTATGCCGAAGTCAACTCGTGTCTGTCCCCGTGCCTCACGAGATTCGCCATGAAGCCCCTCCCGCTCCTCGCCCTGCTCGCCGTCGCCGGCCCGGCCGCCGCGGCCGACCTGCCCCGCAGCACCCCGGAGGCCCAGGGGGTCGCCTCCCCGGGCGTCCTCGCGTTCGTCGAGGCGGCCGACAAGTCGATCGACTCCCTGCACAGCGTCATGCTCGTCCGCCACGGGCACGTCGTCGCCGAGGGGTGGTGGGCGCCCTATTCGGCGAACGCCCGGCACGTGCTGTTCTCGCTGAGCAAGAGCTTCACCTCGACCGCCGTCGGGCTGGCCGTCGCCGAGGGCAAGCTGAGCGTGGACGACGAACTGCTGAAGCTGTTTCCCGAGGACGCCCCGGCGTCGCCGTCCGCGAACCTGAAAGCGATGCGGGTGAGCGACCTGCTGCGGATGAACACCGGGCACCAGACCGAGCCGGCCCGCAAGCCGGACGAGGTGTGGACCAAGACGTTCCTCGCCCACCCGGTGCCGTTCAAGCCGGGCACCCACTTCTTGTACAACACGTCGGCCACGTACATGCAGTCGGCCGCCGTCCAGAAGGCGACCGGGCAGACCGTCCTCGACTACCTCCGGCCCCGGCTGTTCGACCCGCTCGGCATCAAAGACCCGACCTGGGAGCAAAGCCCGCAGGGCATCTCCACCGGCGGGTACGGGCTGAGCGTCCGGACGGAGGACATCGCCAAGTTCGGCCAGCTCTACTTGCAGAAGGGGAAGTGGGACGGGAAGCAGCTCGTCCCGGCGGCGTGGGTGGAGGCGGCGACCGCCCGGCAGACCTCCAACGGCAGCAACCCGAAGAGCGACTGGGACCAGGGGTACGGCTACCAGTTCTGGCGGTGCCGGCATGGGGCGTACCGCGGGGACGGGGCGTTCGGCCAGTTCTGCGTCGTCCTGCCGGAGCAGGACGCGGTGGTCGCCATCACCGCCGGCGTCCGCGATCTGCAAGGGGTGCTGAACCTGGTGTGGGACAAGCTGCTGCCGGCGATGCAGGCGTCCGCGCTGCCGCCGGACGAGGAGACGCAGCGGAAGCTGGACAACCGGCTCAAGGGGCTGGCGATGCGGGTGCCGGAGGGCAAGGGCACGCCGGCGAAGGTGGCGGGCAAGACGTACACCTTCCCGGCCAACCCGCAGAAGCTGGAGTCAATCGCCCTGGCGGACGACGGGATGACGCTCGTCGCCAAGGTGAACGGGACCGAGCGGCGGATCGCCTGCGGGGCCGGCACCTGGAAGGCGGGGCGGGTGGCCTGGGGGCGGATGACCGAGCAGCCAGCAGCGGCGGCCGGCGCCTGGACGGCAGACGACACGTTCACCGCCAAGGTCTGCTTCACCGAGACGCCGTTCGTGGCCACCGTCCGGCTAACGTTCGCCGGGGACGAGGTGCGGGTGGCGTCCGAGGGGAACGTCGGGTTCGGGGCGACCAAGGATGCCCCGCTCGTCGGCAAGGTGAACTGAACCCATTCGCGGGTCGTGCCCGGGCCTCGGTTCGGAGCCGCGGAGCGGCGGCGGATGCGCAGCCAGGGGCGCCAGCCCCTGGTGCAGTCGTGAAACGGATTAAGCCCGGGAGGGGCGAGATGTCGGCTTCTGCCGCCCCTCCGGGGCTAATCACTCGGGGTGTACTCGCACCAGGGGCTGGCGCCCCTGGCTGCGCATCCGCCGCCGCTCCGCGGCTCCGAACCCAAATTCAAACCTCGGCCCGCTACCGACCTGGCGGCCGCGGCCGTGGTGTGCGATCCTCTGCCCCCGCCCGGCTCGCGTGCCGGGTGGTCCCATCTCGGTCGGAGGAACCAGACATGCGGATGATCGCGGCGGTGGTGGCGATGGCGGTGGCGGTTTCCGGGTTCGCCCAGGAGCCGCCCAAGCCCGGCCCCGAGCACGAGGTGCTGACCAAGCTGGTCGGCACCTGGGACATCACCATGAAGGCCGGCGGGGCCGAGTCGAAAGGGACGGTCGTGTACAAGACCGACCTGGGCGGCCTGTGGGTGACGAGCGCCCTGGAGTGCGAGCTGTTCGGCCAGAAGTTCTCCGGCCGCGGGCTGGACACCTATGACGCGGGCAAGAAGAAGTACGTCGGCGTCTGGGTGGACAGCATGTCCACCACCCCGCTGCTGATGGAGGGCACCTACGACGCGGCCAAGAAGACCATGACCATGACCGGGGACGGGCCGGGGCCGGACGGCAAGCCGACCAAGCACAAGACCGTCACCGTCATGCCGGACGCCGACACCCTCAACTTCAGCATGTACATGGGCGACACGACCGAGCCGATGCTCACCGTCGTCTACAAGCGGAAGAAGTAAGCCCGGCGGGCCGGCCGACCGCCCGGTCGGGCGGCCCGCCGATCCCGCCGGCTGTTGCCATCTCTTTTCACCCCGCGAACCGAGTCCGGCCCGGCCCGCGATGTTGCCGCGTGGCCGAAGCGACAGGTGTCGCCGTTCTCGGCAGCCGGCCGAAAAGCGTGCGGTCCACCCCCGCGTTTGCGTTGCACTTCGCCGGCCCGGCCGTAGGTTGGCGTGCCCCGGGTGCGGGCTTCATCCACTTCGAATTGGGTAGACGAACCGGAGACCGATCATGTCGTCCCGTTGGCGGCCCGAGACCGTTCGGCTTTTGCCCCGCACGGCCAAAACCCCTGCGGCGATCCACCCCCGCATCGAGCGGCTCGAAAGCCGCCTGCTCCCGTCCCTGTATTCGGCGGCCGTCCTCCAGGACGGCCCGGCCGCGTACTGGCGGCTCGGGGAGGCGACCGGCCCGACGGCCGCCGACGCCAGCGGGCACGGGGCCACCGGCACCTACGTCAACGGGGTCCAGCTCGGTCAGCCGGGCGGACCCGCCGGGGACGCCGACACCGCCGCCCGGTTCGACGGCCGCGGCGGGCACGCCCGGTTCGCCAACCCGGTGGCCGACGACTTCACCCTCGAGGCGTGGGTCAAGACCACCGCCACCAGCCTGACCGGCACCCAGGCCTATCAGGGGAACGGGCTGGTCTGGTCGGACGTGAGCGGGGTGGCCAACGACTGGGTGCTGGCCGTCCTCAACGACCGGGTGTCCTTCCACACCGGCAACCCGGGCGGGAGCATCGCCGGCACCACGCGGGTGAACGACGGCCTGTTCCACCACGTGGTCGCCACCCGCGTTCGGGGCGGCCCGACCGCGCTGTACGTCGACGGCCGGCTGGAGGCGACCGGCTCGACGGCCGACGTGCCGCTGAACGCCAACCCGAACATCGTGGTCGGCGGCAACCCGCTGGACAACCGGTACTTCGACGGGGTCATGGACGAGGTGGCCGTCTACCCCCGCGCCCTGACCGCCGGCCAGGTGGCAGCCCACTACGCCGCCTGGCTCAACCACGCCCCGGCGGCCGGGGACGACGCGGCGACGACGGTCGAGGCCGGCCCCGTCGGCATCTGGGTGCTGGCGAACGACGCCGACCCGGACGGCGACCCGCTGGCGGTCGCCGCCGTCGGTCAGCCCGGGCACGGGTCGGCGACCGTGACCGACAACGGCACCCCCGCCGACCCGTCCGATGACTTCCTCACCTACACCCCGGCGGCCGGGTTCGTCGGCACCGACCAGTTCACCTACACGGCGACGGACGGCCACGGCGGGTCAGCCATCGCAACAGTGACCGTGACGGTGGCCAACCTGTCACCGGCCGTCGACGCCGGCGGTGACGCGGACGTCGCCGAGGGTGACGGGTTCGCCGGCACGGGCCACTTCAGCGACCCGGGCGGCGACACCTGGACTGCCACCGTTGATTACGGAGACGGGTCGGGCGTCCAGCCCTTGTCGCTCAACCCGGACCACACCTTCTCGCTGGCCCACGTCTACACCGACAGCGGGGTGTACACGGTGACGGTGGCCGTGACCGACAGCCACGGCGCCACCGGCTCCGACACCCTGACAGTGACGGCCGCTAACGTCGCCCCGGCGGTCGGCGTCGGCGGGCCGACGGCGGCCGTTCGCGGCCAGCTCCGGTCGTACACCCTTACCGCCGCCGACCCGTCGCCGGCCGACCGGGCCGCCGGGTTCACCTACCTCATCAACTGGGGGGACGGCACCCCGGTGCAGACCGTCGCCCCGGCCGCCGGCAACGGCACGGGCGTGACGGTCGGGCACGCGTTCGCCCGGAGCGGGGTGTACACGGTGACGGTGACGGCGACCGACCAGGACGGCGGGAGCAGCGTGGCCACCCGGACCGTGACCGTCACCGCCGTGGGCCTCCAGCCGAACCCGTCCGACCCGGCCAAGACGGACTTGGTGGTCGGCGGCACCCCGTGCGGTGACGAGATCGAGCTGCGGGCCAAGCGAGGCGGGGCCGTCCGCGTGACGATCGACGGCCGCTCGCACGGCGTGTTCGCCCCGACCGGCCGGCTGGTCGTGTACGGCCAGGGCGGGGACGACGAGCTGACCGTCGACGACTGCGTGACCCTGCCCGCCTGGCTGTACGGCGGCGACGGCAACGACCGGCTGACCGGCGGCCGCGGGAACGACGTGCTGGTCGGCGGGGACGGGAACGACCGGCTGGTGGGCGGGCCGGGCCGCGACCTGCTGATCGGCGGCCGCGGGGCGGACCGCCTCGACGGCAACGACCGCGGCGACCTGCTGATCGGCGGGTTCACCGCGTTCGACGACAACGAGACCGCCCTCATGGGGGTGACGGCCGAGTGGACCTCCGGGCACTCGTACTCCGCCCGGGTGGCGAACCTGTCCGGGCCGGGCGACGCGACCCGGTTGAACGGCGACTTCTTCCTGACGACCGACGGCCCGGCCCGGACGGTGTTCGACGACGGGGCGGCCGACGCCCTGTCCGGGGGCGACGGGGCCGACTGGGTGTTCGCCGACCCGCGGGACCGGGTCGCCGGCCGCCACCGGCACGGCCACGGCCGGCACGGCTGACCTCGCCGAGCGCCCGCCCGGGGAGGGGCGGGCGCCCTCTTGATCCCCGTGCCCCGGCGGGTACTCTTCGGGGAACCCCACCACCCCCCGGGAGGCACCTCCCCGTGTCCCGCTTCCTGCTCCCCCTCGCCCTCTCTCTCAGCCTGATCGCCCCGGTGGCCGCCCAGCCCGCCCGGGAGAAGAAGGTCCGCGACGACAAGGCCAAGGTCGAGGCCGCCGGCTACTGGATCTACAACGACCTGCCCCGGGCGCTCGCCGAATCGCGGGCGACCGGCCGGCCGGTCGTCGCCGTCCTCCGCTGCCTGCCGTGCGAGGAGTGCGTCAAGCTGGACGACGACCTGGTGGACACCGACCCGGTCCTCCGCCCGCTTCTCGACCGGTACGTCCGGGTCCGCCTGGTGTCCGCCAACGGGCTGGACCTGTCCCTCTTCCAGTACGACTACGACCAGTCGTTCGCCGCCTTCCTGTTCAACGCGGACGGGACGGTGTACGGCCGGTTCGGCACCCGGTCGCACCGGACCAACTGGGTGGGCGACGTGTCGATCGACGGGCTGGCGGAGGCGCTGCGGGCCGGCCTCGACCTGCACGCCGGGTACCCGGGCAACAAGGCCGCGCTCGCCGGCAAGCGAGGGCCGGCCCCCGAGTTCCCGGTGCCGGAGCGGTTCCCGGCCCTCCAGGGGAAGTACGGCCCGCGGCTGAACTACGAGGGGAACGTGGTGCGAAGCTGCATCCACTGCCACCAGGTCGGGGAGGCGATCCGGAGCGTCCACCGCCGCCGGCCGGGGCCGCTGCCGGAGGAGGTCTTGTTCCCGTACCCGCACCCGAAGTCCCATGGGCTGGTGCTCGACCCGAAGGAGCGGGCGACGGTGCGGGGCGTCACCCCCGGGTCGTCGGCCGAGGCCGCCGGGTTCCGGGCCGGGGACGCCGTCCGCACGCTCGCCGGCCAGCCGCTCGTGTCCATCGCCGACGTGCAGTGGGTGCTTCACCGGGCGGCCGCGGACGGGACGGTCCTGCTCGCCGAGGTTGTCCGCGACGGCCGGCCGGTGTCGCTCACCTGGACCCTGCCGGCCGGCTGGCGGCAGCGGGACGACATCAGTTGGCGGGCGAGCACCTGGGAACTGCGGCGGGCGGCGGCCGGCGGGATGTTGCTGGTCGAGCCGCCCGACGGCCGCCCGGTCGGGGTGCCGGCGACCGGCACGGCCCTGCTGGTGAAGCACGTCGGCCAGTACCCGCCGCACGACACCGCCAAGGCCGCCGGGTTCCGGCCCGGAGACGTAATCGTTGCTTTCGACGGGCGGACCGATCTGTCCCGCGAGACGGACCTGCTCGCCTACGCCCTCCGCTCCCGCCGGCCGGGCGACACGGTGGCGGTGAAGCTGATCCGCGACGGCAAGCCGATGGAGCTGAAATTGCCGATCGCCGAGTGACTGGGGGCGCCCTGCTAAGATCTTGGCGAGCCGGGGGCGTCAGTCATTCGTAGGGTGCGTGGAGCGAGGGCTTTGGCGAGCGGAACGCACCGGCCCGGCAACGACATCATCTGTGGGATGCGGTCCCATCGGTGCGTTTCGCAGAGCCTCAACGCACCCTACGGCAGACTCGACGCCCTACGCCCGCCGGCTGACGCCCTTCCGCCAGAACGCCCACCACGGCCGGGTCGGCGGCGGGGGCGGGGTCGGGAGAGCCGGTTCCCCGCCGCGGAGCATGAGCCGCTCCTTGTCCGCCCAGGTGCCGGGGGCCGCCGCCCACCGCTCCCGGGCCGCCCGACAGTCGGGACAATGGGCGGTCGCTTGCACCGGGCCGCCGGCCTGCCGCCCGGTGTGCGGGAACCGCGTCCGCTCGACGGCCGAGTACGCACCGAAGTGGGTCATCTCCTCCAGACCCAACGGCTTCCCCGCCGCTTCACCCGACGGGACCGGGAGCAGTTTGCGGTTGTGAACCAGGCACCGGCCGCCCGGCTTGTCGGCCCGTGGCTTGCCGTACACCTCCCACCACAGCCCCCAAAGATCCCGCCAGTACCGCCGGGCCGCCCGGCAGGCGGGGCAGAACTGCACCGGGTCGGCGCCGGCCGGCTGACCGGGACCGGAGGAGCGGTCGAACGGGAAGTGCTGCTTTCGGCCGACCAGGAAGTCCGCGTGATACTTCATCCCCGGCTCCCCGGGCGGGGGGCCGAGGCCGGGCACGAGCGGCTGCTTGTGGACCGGGCAAACGGACACTCCCATAGCCCCTCCACCGTCCCCACGTGTGCAGACCGGGTGCCATCGGCCGGCCCGGTCACCGGGTCCGCGCAACTGGATCGCCCGAACCCACCCGTAGGGAAGCGGTTACGACTGACGCCGCGCGAGTTCGGCAGATGTCAGGATGCCAGAGAAAATGAACTCGGTCAACTGCCGGGCCTGGGTGGCGAGCGGCGGCCGGCTGGCGGCGAAGTGGTTGGTGAACATAGTGCCGTACATCAGGTCGCCGATCATGTCGATCAGTTGGTCCGGCTTCACCGGACGGACCCGGCCGGCCCGGATCAGGTCGGCGTAAACGGCCCGCCACTCGGCCGCCACCGCCTGCCGGTTCTCCAGGTACGTTGGAGCCTTGCGGTCCCGGAACTCGGCCCGCTCGATCACCATCAGCTCGACCAGGTCCGGGTGGTCGCGGTAGAACTCCAGGTACGCCCGGACGGCCAGGGCGAGCCGGTCGAGCGGGTCGGCTACCGGCTCGTAGGCCGACCGGACGAACGTCCGCATCCGCTCCATCCCGCGGTCCACGGCCGCCAGGAACAGTCGCTCCTTGCTCGGGAAGTACCGGTACAGCGTCCCCTTGGCGACCCCGAGCCGGTCGGCCAGGGTCTGGACGTCGAGATCCTGATATCCGTGGCGGGCGAACAGGGCCGCCGCCGCGTCCAGGATCTGTTCCCGCCGGCGGGCCGCCAGCGTGGGGTCCGCCCGCCGGCCCGGCCGCCGCACCCGCCCGGCCA
>JAXMAZ010000038.1:0-56275 GCA_046350115.1 Gemmataceae bacterium | reverse complement strand
GGGAGGGGACCGAACCCCAAACGGAGACACAACCGCGTCCCGTGTGGTGCCTCAGTGTGAGTTTGGGTTCCGCTACTCCCGCTGACGCGGTGACGGGCCGACCCGGCCGGGTCAGGGGGCGAGGCCGAGCAGGACGCGTGCGGCCAGTGCCAGCCGCTCCGCCCCCGTCCGCCCGGCCCACTCGTCCCGGACGCGGACCGCCAGGTCGGGCTGGCCGGTGATGACGTTGTCCACCCCCCGCTTCATCAGCCGGACCATCTGCCGCTCGTCGTCCACCGTCCAGACGTGGACCTCCATCCCGCGGCGGTGGGCCTGGCGCAGCAGGTCGTCGGTCAGCCAGTCCGCCCGGACGCTGAGCGCGTCGCCCTCCAGCCGGGTCACGTCCCCGACGGCGGCGGCGACGATCAGCCCCGTCCGCACGCCCGGGCTGGCCCGCCGGACTTCCACCAGGGCGTCGTGGCGGAAGGACGTGACCAGGCAGTCGGCCGCGAACCCCTTCGCGGCCACCACCCGGGCCACCTCCCGGGCGAGCCGGAGATCGGGGCCGTAGAACTTCAGCTCGATGTTCAGCTTGATCCGCCCGCGGGCCAGGTCGATCACCTCGGCGAGGGTGGGGACGCGCTCGCCGGCGAACGCCGGGCCGAACCACCCGCCCACATCGAGCGCCCGGGCGTCCGCCAGGGTGACGTCGTCGATCCGCCGCGGGTCGCCGGCCACCCGCTTCAGGTCGCGGTCGTGGAGCAGAACGGCTGCCCCGTCGGCCGTCAGTTGCACGTCGATCTCGGCGTAATCGGCCCCGCTCTCGATCGCCTTGCGGACCGCGCTGAGGGTGTTCTCGGGGGCCGCCTTGGAGTGCCCGCGGTGGGCCGTCACCCGGACCGGTGGGCGGGCCGCCAGCCGTCGCGGCAGGTCGACCCACGCGGCCAGCGGGACGAGCAGGCCGGCCGCCACGAGCAGGCCCGCCAGCCCCTTTGCCCATGCCGGGGCGGCGGCCGGGGGCGGCTCCAGCCCCGCCCCGCCCGGGCGGCCGGCGGCGAGCTGTTCGCTCCGGGCGAGATAGAGGCGGCGGGTGAGCAGGGCCAACCCGACGACGGCGACGAACGCCACGGCGGCGAGCAGCCCTCCCTGGACGGCAAGGAGGGCGAGCACGACCGCCGGCCTGTCCCCGGTCTGTTCCAGCACGACCGCAGCGACGGACCGGACGCCCGCCTGCACGGTCGCCCCGAGCAGGAGGCTGACGAGCTGCCAGCCGACGAGGACCGTGCCGACCCGCCAGCCCGCCCCGCGCACCCGCTCGCGGCTGGCGCGGATGGCCGCACCGGCGGGTTGTCGCTCGAACAGGAGGACGGGCAGGGCGAACGCCCACCGGACGTACAACGCCGTCCCGGCCACCACGGCCGCCAGCCCGAGGACGGCCCCGACCCCCACCGCGAGCCAAAAGGCCGGCGGCCGGTCCGCCAGGTAGTAGTTGATGTCGTGGGCCGACAACAGGAGGCCGTACACGGCAGCCGCCGACAGGACGAACGGGGTGAGGGTCAAGGCCAGGACCGCCACCTGGACGGCCCCGAGGTGGGTCACTCGCAGCAGCGCCGCGGGTCCGGCCAGCACGGCCCGCCGGACCGTCGGCCGGCCGCCCACGCCGGCCCTGTCGGCGAGGGCCATCACCCCGGCCTGCTCGACGAGCAGCAGGACGACGGCCGCCGTCCCGACGAGGGCGGCGTAAAGCCCCCCGGTCGGCGTGAGCAGGAAGGCGAGCAGATCCCGGTTGCTCACCGCGTCGTGCCCCGCCCGGGACAGGACGCCGGACAGGCCGACCGCGATGACCGGGGCGATCAGCCAGGTTTCGAGGAGTTTGAACCCGGCCTCGTAGGCGACCAGGCTGACCCAGGCCCGGCGGAAGTCCCGCCACGCGGCCCCGACCAGCGGTGAAACGTCCTGAGGCCCGCTCATGGTCGCCTACCCACCCGGACAAGAACAGCCGGCCCGCCGACTTGCGGGCCGGTCCGGCTAGGGTACACAGTGCGGACAGGTCCGGCGGGCGGATCTGGGCCGGCCCCCGCGTCCACCGGCAGTCGGCCCGCCACCCGGTCGGACGCGGGTTCACCTGCGCCGGGGTGTGTCAGTTCCGGGCCAAATCCTGCAACTTGGCCTTCAGGTCGGCCACCGCCTTCTGGGCGTCCGGCCGGTCGGCCCGGCCGCGGTACTCCCGGTTCATCTCGGGGGCCGGCTGGACCACCGCCCCGCCGAGAGACACCCCGGCGAACAGCCCTCTGGCCCGGGAGTAGGACAGGATCTCGGCGCTCAGCCGGGCGTCGGTGCCGGCCACTGCCTGGCGGCCGACCGGGCCGGCGGCGACGGCCGCGTCCGCCCCCAGGGTCAGCTTCCCCCGCCCCCGCAGCAGCCGGTCCACGCTGTCCTTGTTCCGGAACACCAGCACCACGTCGGCCGCCTGCACCCCGGCCTGGAACCCGAAGCTGGCCCCGCCCAGCCGGAGGAACGTCGGCTCCCCCCAGTTCTTGTCCTCGCCCCGAGTGAGCAGCACGCCGAACCCGACCCGCCCGCCGATCATGAACCCGGCCTTCATCACCCGCGGGATGACGGCCACCGCGTGGGCGTCCCGGAGCAGCCGGGGCGGGATCCCCTGGAGCTTGATCCGGTCCAGCTCGTCGAGCACCTCGACGCTGTCCCGCAGGGTGTCCACCGGCCGCGGCTGGGCGGCCGCCGGAGCGGCGAGCAGCGGAAGTGCGAACAGGGCCAGGGCAACGCGGGACATGGGAACCTCCTTGTCGGGTCGGACTTGCAGGCATTATGCCCCAGGAGGGGTAGAAAAGAAAAGCCCACGGACGGGCGTCCGTGGGTCGCAGGAGAACCGGCCTGACCGTCACGCCTTCACTTCAGCTCGGCCCGCTTCTGGGCGATCAGTTGCAGCAGCCCCTTGTGCGGGTCGGCGAACTTGGCGATCCCCTCGGCCATCAGCACCTCTTCCAGCTTGGCCATGTCCACCTTGGCGTCGATGTCCGCCAGCACGTCCGCCGCCGGCAACTGGTCCACCTGCCGGGTGAACGTCCGGCCGCTCGTCTCCACCGCCTCGTTGGTGGCCGGCGGGTTCGTCTCGATGTCGCTGCCGGCGAACGCCGCCACGTACTTCCACGGGGCGTCCTCCTTCTTCTTCGTCCCGGTGCTGGCGAAGATCATCTCCTGCTGGAGCGGCAGCCGCTTGTCCGCCCAGAACTGCTGGTTCAGCGCCCAGATCCGCTTGGCGTTGACGATGCCGACCATCCCCTGGGCGGCCGGCGTCAGCGTCGGGACGTGCTTCTCGGTGTACACGTCCAGCCGGCTGACGAAGATGCTGTAGACCGTCTTCACCTTGCTCTTGTCGCTCAGCCGCTGGATGCCCCGCCAGCAGGCGTCCTTGGCCGCGTGGTACTGCCGCTCGCTGAAGATGAGCGTCACGTTCACGCACACCCCGGCGGCGACCAGTTCCTCCAGGGCGAGCAAGCCGCCGTCGGTGGCCGGCACCTTGATCATCCGGTTGGTCTGCCCCTTGGCCCACTGCTGGCCCAGCTCGATGTACCGCTTCGCCTTCGCGTCCGCGGCCAGGTGACGGGCCGGGTCTTCGAGCAGCGGGTCCAGCTCGAAGCTGACCCAGCCGTCGTTCCCCTTGGTCTCCCGGTGGACCGGGGCGAACACCTCCTGGGCCGACTTGACCAGGTGGTCCGTCATCGCCCAGGCGACCGCCTCGTCGTCCTGCCCGGCTTTCATCAGCCGTTGCATCTCGGCGTCGAACCGGCCGGTCTTGAGCAGGTCGGAGATGATGATCGGGTTGGACGTGGCCCCGGTCGCCCCGAGCTGGCGGTTGGAGGCGATCAGGTCCGGGTCGACGGAGTCGAGCCACAGCTTGGTGCCGGACTTCACGAGCGATTTCAGGGGGGTCATCGTCAGAGTCTCCAAAACGAACGCGGAGGACGCGGATTCCAACGCGGATGAAAACCGGATCAGAACCCGATCTCGCTTTATGTCTTATCCGCGTTCATCCGCGTTGGAATCCGCGTCCTCCGCGTTCCATCTCTTACCAGTGGGCGATCGGCCCGGCCGGGACGGCGATGTCCGCCTCGTGGGCGTCCCACTCGCCCCAGCCGGCCGGCGGGCCGCGGTCCCGTAGGCGGTTGGCCACGTCGTCGAACTCGGCCAGCGAGCCGAGCATGTTCAGCCGGTGCTTGTCCTCCTTGGACATCCGCAGGGCTTTGCCGTACCAGGCGGCCACCTTGCGGAACCGGACGCACCCGTACCGCTCCGCCCCCTGCCACTCGCACAGCCGGCGGACGTGCCGGTCCATGAACCCGATCCGGTCGTGGTAGGTCGCCCGCGGCCCGGGGTCGCCGGTTTCCACCCAGCGGTGAAGCTGCTGAAAAATCCACGGGTTGGCCAGCGCCCCGCGGCCGATGGCGATGCCGTGGCAGCCGGTCTCTTCGATTAACTTGGCGGCGTCGGCGACGGTCAACACGTCCCCGTTGCCGAACACCGGGATGCGGTCCACCGCCTCGACCACGGCCCGGATGCCGGCCGGGCTGATGCCGCCGGTGAACCCCTGCTCCCGGGTGCGGCCGTGGACCGTCACCGCCGCCACCCCGACCTGCTCGAACTCCCGGGCGAAGTACGGGGCGGTGAGCTGGGTGTCGTCCCAGCCGAGCCGCATCTTCACCGTCACCGGGATCGACACCGCCTCGACGACGCCGGCCACCAGCTTGACCGTCGTCCCGGTGGTGTCACACATCATCGCCGACCCGCCGCCGGTCTTGACCACCTTGCGGACCGGGCAGCCCATGTTGATGTCGATGACCGTCGCCCCGTAGTCCTGCAGCCACTTCGCCGCCCCGACCATGTCTTGCGGCCGGCCGCCGAAGATTTGCACGCTCAGCGGGCGGTCGTCCGGACCTGTGGCCAGGAGGTCCATCGTCTTGGCCGAGTTCTCCAGGATGGCCCGGGCGTTGACGAGGTCGGTGGTGCAGAGGCCGACCCCGCCGATCTCGCGGACGGACCGGCGGAACGGGTAGTTGGTGTACCCGGCGAGCGGGGCCAGGGTGAACCGGGAGGCGAGCCGGACCGTCCCGATGGACAGCGGGGTGCGGTAGTGCGGCGGCGGTGCGGGGACGGCGGTCATACGGTACAAGGTAGGGGCGGACGCGGGGTGATGAAACCCCGGTTAGCCGCGAGGCGGAGGCTCTGCGGAGCCGAGCGCGGCGACCGCACCCGGGGAGGAAACGATGACCGAGGCGGAGTGGGAGAACACGCACAAGCCTCGACAGTTGGTCGCCGCCGCTACCCTCGGCATCCGCCAGCAACGGTTACTCGCCGTCGCAGCCTGTCGAACATTGCCTTCGGACCTACTGCCGATGGGAGCGGAGGGCTGGCTGACCGCCGCAGAGCGGCTGGCCGAGCGGCCCGAATGCACCGTGTCCCACCGGAAGGCCCGACACCTGGCATCAGGCTTACGCTGGCCGATGCCGCGACCGTACTTCTCGGACCGAGTCGAGTGGGCGTTCGTCAGCCTTTTTACCGGCCCGCTGACCACCACCTTGCACTGTGTCGGGGTTGCGACCGGTCGCATCATCCCGTCCGCCGACCATGAGCACCCAGCTATTCATTTGTCGGACTTGGTCCGCGACATCGTCGGCAACCCGTTCCGCCCGGTCGCGTTCGACCCCGGCTGGCGCACGTCCACGGCCGTCGCCCTCGCCCGGCAGATGTACGACGCCCGCGACTTCGGCCTGCTGCCGGTCCTGGCCGACGCCCTCGAAGAGGCCGGGTGCGACGCGGCCGCGCTGCTCGCCCACTGCCGCGGCCCCGGCCCGCACGTCCGCGGCTGCTGGGCGGTCGATCTGGTCCTCGGCAACTCGTAACGCGGCTTGAGCCGGCCCCGCGAGCGGGGGATAATGACGCCGGACCTCGGAGGAGCGATCGTGTCCCCCACGCTGACCGAACCCACTGGCCGGGCATACTCGCCGGAGACGATGGCCGATGTCCTCCGGCGGCTCGGGGACATCCCGCCCGGCCGGGTCCGGTCCGACCCGCCGCCGGGGACGGCTACGCTCACCGACCTGATCCGGGTGAATGAGCGCGGCCCCGGGCCGACCTGCGAGTGGGTCGACGGCACCCTGGTGGAGAAGACTTTGGGCCAACACGAATCCTGGGTCGGGATCGTCATCAGTCACATGCTGATGACCTACCTGGACGCTCACGACCTCGGGATGGTGTACGGGGAAGCGGCAGTCCTCCGCATCCTGCCTGGCATCGGCCGCGCCCCGGACGTTGCGTTCGTCTCCTGGGTCAGTCTACCCGGCGGAAAGCCGCCGCCGCGGGCGGACAAGGTTCCGGCGGTCGTCCCGGCTCTGGCGGTCGAGGTGTTGAGCGAGAGCAACACCAAGGCGGAGATGGCCCGCAAGCGGGACGAGTACTTCCGGGCCGGGGTGACGCTGGTGTGGGAGATCGACCCGGCCAGCCGGTCCGCGGTCGCCTACACCGCCGCCGACCGGGCCGCCCCGGTGCCGGTTGACGGCACACTGGACGGCGGGCCGGTGCTGCCCGGGTTCACCCTGTCGCTGAAGGCGGTGTTCGACCGGGCCGACCGGATGTCCGGCGGCCCCCAGGTATGATGGAGCCACCCCGCCGGAGGCCGACCGATGGACCTGCCCGACTTCCTCACCCGCACCCCGCACGGCGAGATCGACCTGACCGGCCAGAAGATCGGGCTGGTTCACGTGGTCTACCGGTTCAACCAGGGGGACTCGCCGGAGTTGATCGTCCGCCACTTCCCCACCCTGGACCTGGCCCACGTGTACAAGGTGATCGCGTTCTATCTGGAGAACCGGTCGGCGGTCGACGAGTACATTCGCGAACACGACGCGGAGATGGAGCGGCATCGGGCTGCTAACACCGGGCCGGACTGGGCAGCGATGCGGGCACGGGTGGAGGCCATCCGGCAAGACCGCAGCCGGCCGGCCGGGGTGTGACCGATGGACATCGCGTTCGTGTTCGACGAACACCTGCTCGGACTGCCGCTGGCGGCCGTCGAACGCCACAACCGGGCGGGTTGGCTCCCCATTGACGCGACCGAGGTCGGCGAGCCGTTCGACCTGCCGCGCCAGACGCCCGACCCGGAGTTGCTCGTCTGGGCGGAGCGGAACGGCCGGATCGTGGTGACGTTCGACCGCAAAACGATGCTCACCCACCTGGCCAACCATCTCGCGGCCGGCACTCGCCCGGGGTACTCCTCGTCCGTCGGTCCGCGTCACTCGGCGAGATCATCGCCTGCCTGGAGTTCGCCGCCCACGCCGGTGAGCCGGCCGACTTCGCCGACCGCGTCACCTTCGTCCCGTAGCCCGGAGGACCGCCCGTGCCCCTCGACCGCGACCGGTTCCGCGGCTGCCTGCTCGGCCTGGCCGCCGGCGACGCCCTCGGCACCACCCTGGAGTTCAAGCCGCCCGGGTCGTTCCGGCCGATCAGCGACATCGTCGGCGGCGGGCCGTTCGGGCTGAAGCCGGGCCAGTGGACGGACGACACGTCGATGGCCCTCTGCCTGGCCGAGAGCCTGGTCGAAACCGGCGAGTTCGACCCGCTCCACCAGCTCGACCTGTACGTCCGGTGGTATCGCACCGGACACCTCAGCCCGACCGGCCGGTGCTTCGACATCGGCACCACCACCAGCGCCGCCCTGCACCGGTTCGAGGCGAACCGCCAGCCGTACCCCGGCCGGACGAGCGGCGACACGGCCGGCAACGGCAGCCTTATGCGGCTGGCCCCGGTGCCGCTGCGGTGGGCGGCCGATCCCGCCGCAGCGATCCGCTACGCCGCCGACTCGTCCCGCACGACCCACGGCGCCCCGGAGTGCGTGGACGCCTGCCGGTACTTCGCCGGGCTGCTCGTCGGGGCGCTCCAGGGGCGGCCGAAGGACGAGTTGGTGTCGCCGCTGTTCACGCCGGTCCCGGGGCTGTGGGACGCCGAGCCGCTGGCGCCGAAGATCGCCGAAGTAGCCGGCGGGTCATTCAAGCAAAAGCAGCCGCCGGACATCCGCGGCACCGGGTATGTGGTGAAATCACTGGAAGCCGCGCTGTGGGCGTTCGCCGCCAGCGACACGTTCCGCGACGGGGCGCTGGCCGCGGTCAACCTCGGGGACGACGCCGACACCACCGGGGCGGTGTACGGGCAGATCGCCGGCGCCTTCTACGGCGAGGCGGGCATCCCGGCCGAGTGGCGGGCGAAGCTGGCCATGCGGGAGCTGATCGAACGCCGGGCGGACGAGCTGTTCCGGCTGGCCACCGGGGAGGGGTGATGGACAAAGACGTCTGGGACGCGACCGCCGACACCCTCGCCCTGCTGACCGCCGCCGGGGAGCAGAAGATGTCCCCCCGCAAGTTCCGGCTGCTGATGGCGGCCCTGGTCCGGGACGCCCGCGGGCCACGGCTGGCTCCGGTCGTCGAGCAGACGGTGTCGCTAGCCGAGCGGTTCGCCGACGGGCTGGTCGAACTGCGTCAGGTGGTTAACGCTTACGTCGATCTGGACGCCCGCTGGGCCGGGAGTGAGCTTCCACTCGTGCTCGACCCGGACCCGGGGTATTTAACCGACCGAGCGCTTGCCGTCGCCCGCCGGCTCGGCGGGTGGGATGCGAGTGACCGGACCGGGGACGCGCTGGACGAGTTCGTCCGCGGCCGGGACCGGCGGAACCGGTTCGTCCGGGAGGTGTTCGGCAACCCGTTCCGGAAGGTGGCGGTCGAACCGAAATGGCTGACGGCGACCGTCCACGGGCTGGCCCGGGCGGCGTACCAGACCGGCCGGTTCGACGCCCTGCCGCTGCTGGCCGACGCGCTCGAAGAAGTGGGGTGCGACTCCCAGCCGCTGCTCGATCACCTCCGTGACTCGGCAGCGACGCACATCCGCGGGTGCTGGGCGGTAGACGCGATTTTGGGGAAGGGATAGCGAGAAGGATTACCGCGTAGCGGGGCCGCCTCCGGCGGCCCGGGCCGCCGGAGGCCGGACTGCTAACCCTGGGTCGCCTCCGCCCGCGGGGTCCGCTCCCAGGTCGCCCGCTTGGCCCGCAGGCCACCGAGCGTCAGGCCGGCCAGCCGGGCCGTCACCCCGGCCGCCCGCGCCACCCCGCCGACCGACCCGCCGCACCGCCGTACCGCCCGGCCGTACACGACCGCCGTCCCCGCCAGCAGCCCGCCGGCCCACACCGGGAAGGCGGCCGGCAGCCACGGGGCGAGGGCGATCACCACCCCGGCCGTCAGCCCCAGGTGCGCCAGCACCAGCGGCTTGCTGCCGAGCCACCGCTCGACCGCCCCGGCCCGGCCGGCGGTCAGGGCCGCCCGCCACCGCCGCCGCTGGGTCCACAGGGCGTCGGCCGTCGGCGGCACGTCCGACCGCACCTCCGCCCCGCGGACGAACCGCACCCGCACCCCCGCGGCCAGCAGCCGGGCGGACTGCTCGGCGTCCTCGGTCAGCCCGAAGGCGGCCCACGGCACCCGCTCCAGCACCCCCCGGCGGAACGCCATCCCGGTCCCCCGCAGGCTGACGGACAGCCCGGCCGCCGACCGGCCGGCGGACACCGCGTTCTCGATGGCCGCCCCGACCACCGTGACCAGCCCCGACGGGGTGCCGGCCGGGTCGCGGTACACGTACTCCGCCTGCACCACGTCCGCCCCGGCGGTCAGGGCGGCGTCCAGCCGGCGGAGGGCGTCCGGGGCCAGCTCGCAGTCGGCGTCGAGTACCAGCACCGCGTCCGCCCCCCCGGCCAGCGCCAGCGGGATGCCGGCCGCCAGCGCGTACCCCTTGCCGCGGTTCACCGGGTCGGCCCGCTCCAGCACCTCCGCCCCGAGCTGGCGGGCGACGGCGGCCGTGTAGTCGGTGCAGTTGTCGGCCACCACCAGGACGCGAACCAGCCCGGCCGGGTAGTCGCTGTCACGGACCGAGCGGACGGCCGTGGCCAACGTGGCCTCCTCGTTGTGGGCCGGAACGAGCACGGCGAACGAGTGGGCCGGTCCGCCGGCCGGGACCGGGGCCGGCCGCCGGCCGCCGAGGGCGGTGAACAGCAGGTAGTACCCGCAGGCGAAGGTCGCCGGGACCAACAGCAACGCCGCGACCGTGAGCGCCATGCCGGCCTCCGTGCCGGGGGAGAAGGGGGTGAGGGTGGGGAGAGTGTACCGGGCCGGCGGGCGGGGACGCCAGCCCATCCGGAACACCCCTCGTCAGACGGCCGGCCGCCCGCTAGAGTGACCGTTCACGCCGGCCGCCGGCGAACCCACCGAACCGACCAACCCGCGGGTGCGACATGGCCAAGGGGAAGGAAGCGCGAGCCATCATCAAGCTGGTGAGCAGCGAGAGCAGCCACTGCTACTTCACCGAAAAAAACAAGAACAACACCAAGGAGCGGATCTCCCTCCGCAAGTACGACCCGACCGTCCGCAAGCACGTCATGTACAAGGAAGCCGGCAAACTGTAGTCATCAAGTCATCAAGTCGTCAGGTCTTCAAGTCGGATCCGCGTCGCCGCTCTGGCGGGGCCGGCTCTCTCATGCCAGACTTGATGACTTGAAGACCTGACGACTTGATGACTCAGGGGTCGCCATGTCCGTCGCGCCGGACCGGGTGTGCGTCGTCATCGGCCGCACCCGCCACAAGATGATCCAGGCCGAACTCCAGGAGGCCGCCAACCGGGGCGGCAAGTTCATCGAGCTGCGGCTCGACTTCCTGGCCAAGGCGGTCGAGTTCAAGCGGCTCCAGCCGCACAAGACCTGCCCGTGGGTGGCCACCGTCCGCCGGCCCCAGGACGGCGGGCGGTGGTCCGGGACCGAGGACGAGCGGCAGGTCATCCTCCGCCAGGCGATCGTGTCCGGGGTGTTCGACTGGGTCGACCTGGAGACGGACATCGCCGACGGCGTCCGCCGGTTCGGCCCGGTCAAGCGAATCGTCAGCTACCACAACATGACGGAGACGCCGGTCAACCTGCCGGACATCTACGCCCGGATGCTCAAGCAGGACGCGGACGTGTACAAGGTGGCGGTCATGGCCAACACCCCGGCCGACTGCCAGCGGGTGCTCGACCTGCAGCGGGCGGCGGCCAAGCCGACGGTCGCGTTCGCCATGGGGGAGATCGGGTTCCCGACCCGGTTCCTGGCCCTCAAGTACGGCGCCCCGTGGATGTACGCGGCGTTCAACAAGGAGCGGGGGGTGGCCCCGGGGATGCCGGCCGTCGAGGAGTTCCGCACCACCTACCCGGTCCGGACGATCGGCCCGGAGACCCGGGTGTACGGGCTGTTCGGCGACCCGGTCGCCCACAGCTACAGCCCGGTCCTGCACAACCACATGCTCCGCCGGCTCAAGCAGGACGCCATCTACCTGCCGTTCCGGGTGCCCAAGGACCAACTGGCCGAGGCGGTCGGGGCGTTCGCCGACGTGCCGGTCAGCGGGTACAGCGTGACCATCCCGCACAAGGAGGCGGCCGCCGCCCTGGCCCTGGCCCCGGACGCCACCGTCCAGCTCACCCGGGCGGCCAACACCCTGGTCCGCCGGCCGGACGGGTCGTTCGCCGCGTCCAACACCGACTTCGACGCGATCGTCGACGCCCTGCGGGCGCACCTGGCCGAGCGGCAGGCGGCCGAGGGGTCGGCCCCGCAGGTGAACCAGATGTTCGTCCTGGTGCTCGGGGCCGGCGGGGCGGCCCGGGCGGCCGCCCACGCCCTGCACCGGGAGGGGGCGCACATCACCAGCACCGCCCGCACCCAGGACCGGGCGGCCAAGCTGGCCAACGAGGTCGGGTGCAAGGTGGTGGACTGGAACGGCCGGCACGCCGTCCTGCCGTGCGACATGGTCATCAACTGCACCCCGGTCGGCATGCACCCGGACACGAACGAGACGCCGCTGCACGCCAGCTTCCTGAAGCCCGGGCTGACCGTGTTCGACACCGTGTACACCCCGGAGCACACCCTCCTGGTGCGGGAGGCGAAGGCCCGCGGGTGCCACGTCGTCACCGGGGTGGAGATGTTCGTCCGCCAGGCCGCCCGGCAGTTCGAGCTGTTCACCGGCCTGACCCCGCCGGTCGAGCAGATGCGGGACATCCTGCGGAAGGCGATGTCCCCCCTGACGCGGGCGCTGGAGGAAGAGGCGGAACAGACGGAAGCCGCCGAGGCGAACGAGTAGCCCCCGAAAGCCCACGGACGATCGTCCGTGGGCTTTGCGCCCCCCTGCCATGCCCGACCGCATCCACCTGATCGGCTACCGCGGCACCGGCAAGACGACCGTCGGCCGGCTGGTCGCCGCCGCCCTCGGCTGGTCGTTCGCCGACGCCGATGACGTCATCGAGGCGACCGCCGGCCGGAGCATCGCTTCCATTTTTGCAGCCGAAGGTGAGGCCGGGTTCCGCGACCGGGAGGCCGCCGCCCTACGGGAACTGACCGCCGACCGCTTGGTGGTCGCCACCGGCGGCGGCGCCGTCCTGCGCCCCGAGAACCGTGACCTGTTGCAGTCCTCCGGGCTGACCGTCTGGCTGACCGCCCCGGTCGTGGTGATCTGGGACCGCCTTCAGACCGACCCGCTGACCGCCGCCCGCCGGCCGAACCTGACCGCCGCCGGCGGGGCCGAGGAGGTGCGGGCGGTGCTGGCCGCCCGGGAGCCGTTGTACCGGGCCACCGCCCACCACACGGTCGAGACGGCCGGCCGGTCGCCGGACGAAGTCGCCGCCGATATCCTGCGAGCATGGGCCGCCCGGTAGCGCCCCCGCCCGCCGGCTTGGTCCCCTCCCCCTTGTGGGGGAGGGTTAGGGTGGGGGGTCATGACTTCACCCCACTTCCAAGCCGCGGGAGTGGCAACCAGTCCCGACCCCCCACCCTAACCCTCCCCCGCAAGGGGAGGGGGACCGACAGCGAGCAGCCGACCCGTCCGCCTGACGCGAGCCGCCCCTCATGGCCTACCTCCCGGCCGTCCTCTGGTCCTTGTGGGTGTTCGCCGTCGGGCTGGGGGTGGGCAGCTTCCTGAACGTCCTGATCGCCCGCCTGCCCTACGAGAAAAGCCCGGTCTGGCCCGGCTCCCGGTGCTTCGCCTGCCTCCGCCGGCTGCGGTGGTACGACAACCTGCCGGTCATCGGCTACCTGACCCTGGGCGGCCGGTGCCGGTACTGCCAGGCGCCGTTCTCCGCCCGCTACCTGTGGGTGGAGGTCGGGACGGCGGTCGCGTTCGTCGGGCTGTTCTGGGTCGAGGTGCTGTCCCAGGCGGACGGGCTGGGGCTGGCCCCGTGGTTCAACACCCCGGGCCTGCGGTTCGGCTACTACGCCTCGGCCGGCAGCCCGCCGCTCAAGGTGTGGGTGTACTTCGCCCTGCACGCCTTCCTGCTCAGCCTGCTGATCGCGTCCGCGGTGATCGACGCCGGCCACCGCATCATCCCGCACCAGCTCACCTACCCCGGCACGCTGGTCGGCCTGCTCGCCTCGACGCTCCTGCCGTGGCCGTGGCCGTCGCTTGACCCGACCACCCTCGGCCGGTTGCCCCTCGGGGCCGGGTGGGAGGACTTCTGGACCAACCCGGCGAACCTGGGCCGCATCCCGACCGGTCTGACCCTGTGGCCGTTCTGGGCGCCGCCGGACTGGGCGCCCCCGGGGAGCTGGCAGCTCGGCCTGCTCAACGGGCTGGTCGGGGCGGCGGCCGGGACGTTCCTGGTCCGGGGGTTCAAGTTCCTTTTCGAAGTGGGGTTCGGCCAGGAGGCGCTCGGCCTCGGGGACGCAGACCTGTTGATGATGGCCGGGGCGTTCCTCGGCTGGCCGGTGGCGGTGCTCGGGTTCTTCGCCGGGGCGGTGGTGTCGGTGCTGACCGTGTTGCCGCTGAAGGCGTTCGACTGGTGGCGGGGGCGGGCGGTCGAGCGGGAGCTGTCGTTCGGCCCGGGGCTGGCCGCCGGGGTGGCGCTGGTGTGGGTCGGCTGGCCGTGGGTGGCCCCGCGGGTGCAACTGTTCTACGACCTGACGCTGCTGGTCATGGTGACGGTGTTCATGGGCGGCGGGCTGTTGGTGGCCGGGCTGCTACTGCGGCGGAAGCCGGCGGGGGCGTAGTCACTAGTGACAGACTCTGTGTAGGGTGCGTGGAGGCGTTTGCGCAACGCACCGCGGAGACTTCACCCGGTCGGACGCGGTCGTTGCCGGGCCGGTGCGTTTCGCTCCCAGAGCCTCGCTCCACGCACCCTACAAAACAGCCGCAACGGTCCACTAGCGACCGGCTTGGCGTAGGGTGCGTTGAGGCTCTGCGAAACGCACCGCGGGACATGAAGCCGTTGGCGGGCCGGTGCGTTTCGCAGAGCCTCAACGCACCCTACGAACAACGCCGACGTCGGCGCGAAAGAGGGTTCGGAGCGAATGGCCGACATCGTCATCGTCGATTACGGGATGGGCAACCTGCGGAGCGTCCAGAAGGCGTTCGAGGCGGTCGGGGCGTCGGCCGACATCTCGTCCGACCCGGCCCGGGTGCGGGCCGCGGCCAAGCTGGTGCTGCCCGGGGTCGGGGCGTTCGCGGACGCGACGGCCCGGCTGCGGGAGACCGGCCTCGGGGACGCGGCCCTGGCCCACATCGCCACGGGCCGGCCGTTCCTGGGCATCTGCCTGGGGCTGCAACTGCTGTTCGCCCGCGGGACCGAGGACGGCGACCACCCCGGGCTGGGCGTCTTCCCGGGGTCGGTGGTCCGGTTCCCGCACGTGCCGGGGCTGAAGGTGCCGCACATGGGCTGGAACCCGCTGCGGCTGACCCGCCCGGACTGCCCGCTGTTCGCCGGCCTACCGGCCGACCCGGCGGTGTACTTCGTCCACAGCTACTACGCCGCCCCGACCGACCCCGGCTGCGTGGCGGCGGAGGCGGACTACCCGACCCCGTTCTGTGCGGCGGTGTGGAAGGACAACGTGTACGCGACGCAGTTCCACCCGGAGAAGAGTCAGGACGTGGGACTGCGGATGTTGAAGAACTTCGCCGGGCTGTAACCGCCGACGGGTCAGGCGGCGGCGAACCGCAGGGACTGGCAGACCGCCTCGGCCCAGGCCCGCTCGGCCGGGTCGGGGACGACGATCTTGTAAGCCACCCCCGGCCCTGGTCCGGCCGCCGCCCCGGTCAACTGCCACACCCGCCGGCCGCACGGGTCGCAGGCCTCGACGAAGTGCGGGCCGGCCGGCTCGCTCACCCCGCCGACGGTGGCCGTCACCTTCCGGGCGGCGTCCCACCCGCACCACGTCTTGCCGTCCGCCGCCCACCCCTCGGCGAAGCCGCCGGGCACCTGCACCGACCACCCGTCGGCCAGCGGCACCCGCACCGGCCCGCGGCGGTAGCCGATCGGCGGATCAGCAGGGGGCGTCTCGGCCGCCCGCCGGGCGACCTCCGCCCGCAACTCGGCCGACACCGGCTCGACGGTGAACTGGCCGGCGTCCGCGTCCAGGTGGGCGGCCACCTCCGCCCACTCCCGCCACGGCAGCGGTAGGACCGGGTCGAGCTGGTGGGCGGTGGCCAGGTCGGCGGCGATCTGGTCGGCCAGCTCCCCCTCGTCGGCGGTCAGTGGCGGCCGCCACGGGTACTCGCACCAGAGCAGGGTGAGCGCCCGGTCCCGGTAGAACACCGCGTCCAGGGCCGGCTCCCGCCACGGGAACACGTCCGCCCCGCCCAACCGGTCGGCGGCGACGGCGGCCAGCCACTCCGCGGACCGCGGCCCGAGCGGGGTGAGTACCGGGCCGGGGTGGGTGAACCCGTGGTCGGCCGGCAGCCCGAGGGGGACCGGCTCCCCGGCCCACTCCCGCAGGGTGCTGAGCAGGGCGTGGGCCTTCCGCCGCAGCCCGTCCCGGAACGCCTTGGCGAGTGCCGCCACGTCCCCGGCCACGGCGAACCCGGTCGGGTCGTCCGCCTGCTCCCAGACGAACTCGAACTCGTCGGCGAACGCGGTCAGGAGGCCGCACAGGTGGGCGTGATACCCGGGGCCGGCCGGCCCGGTGACGGCGCTGGCCCGCACGACCCCGGACGCCGACACGCGGATCTCGGCGTCCGGGGCGGCCGGGTGGCAGGCGATCTCCAGGACCGGCTTGTCGTCCGCGTCCCGCTCCACGTCGGCGGCGAGGACCGCGTCCCCGACCGCCTCGAACCAGACGGCGGCCCGGGCCAGCCAGTCGCGGGCGTCCGCCTTGGTCAGTTTGGCCCCGCTCAGGTCGAGCCGGCCGGTCAGGGTGAGGCCCGGGGTCATGGGCGGAATCGGTGAGGGTCGGATCGTCAGGGCGTGAGAGTCTAGTACACCGGCGGCCGGGAGTGCTATCCCGGTTTTTGTATGCCTCAAGCGTCGGGGCGAGCAGGGGTTGCGTTTCTTGTGTAGGACGGTGCCGAGTCTTCGAGGCCCGCCGTCGGGGGCAGCAATCGTTGCCCGGACCGGCGGGCCTCCCAAAGCGTCGGCACCGCCCTACAGGTTAAAGCGGACCTACCGCCCGGATCAGGGCACGGTGAACCGCAGCCCGGTCCGGGGGAACTCTTCCTCGCCCGGTTCCACCCCCGGCGGGGTCGGCCGCCACGGGTTGCCGCACTTCATCTGGTCGTACCCGGTGGTGAACAGCCGCAACTGCAACTCCGGGTCGAACGTGGTGCTGCCGCTCGGGATCGGGATCTCCCGCGGCACCGCCGCCAGGTGGAACCGCATCCCGGACGTGGCACACAGCCCGTACAGCCGCCACAGGTCGGCCCGGAACAGGGCGTACAGGGTGGCCGACACCGCCCCGGACGCCCGGGCAATGAACCCGATCTCCCCCTTCAGCGGGTCCAGGTACAACTTGCCCCCGGCGATGGCGTACAGGTTCGATCCGGCCAGCCACTTGGCCGTCGGGTCGGCCGGGTCCGGCCGGGGGTGGTGGGCGCCGAACTTGACGAACGTCTGGGACACCCCGCCGGCGTCGCCGTGCAGCTCGGTCACGCAGGCGCCGTTCACCTCGACCGCCAGCTCGACCGGCCGGGTCAGCCCGGGGATGGAGCTGCTGGCCAGCAGGATCTTGCGGACCAGGTCGTCCCGGTCCGGCCGGTCGCCGCTGGCGACGGCGCCCAGGTCCCAGACGGTCATCCGTCGGGTGTGCAGGTTGATGGTGCCGATGAACAGCCGCCGGCCGGCCGCGTGGGCGGCCCGCAGGTCGCACAGGAACTCGTCGTTGATCACCTCGGCGATCAGGTCGCGGAGCGGGTCCGAGGTGGCCAGCGACTTGTCCCGGATGATGTGGACGAGGATCGGCTTGTACTTGAACACCTGCTCCGTCTTCAGGGTGGAGAACACCCGCTGCATGACCGGGTCGTACTTCGGCCCGAGGAACGCCATCGGGGCCAGCAGGGCGCCGCTGCTGATCCCGGTCACCACGTCGAACTGCGGACGGTCCCCCCGGGCCGTCCACCCGATCAGCAGGCCGGCCGCGTAGGAGCCGTACTGGCCGCCGCCGGACAGGGCCAGCACGTTCAGCGGCCGGGCGTGGGCGGCCGGCGGGCGGAGGGCCGCCCCGGCGGCCATCGCGGTCGCCACCTCCCGCTCGGTTGGCGGGTACGGCTCGGCCGTCGGCGACAGGTCGGTGACGACCGGGGCGAGGTAGTGCGGCGGCGGGTTCGGGTCCGGCTTGGGCGACTTGCACCCGACCACCCACACCGTCAGCCCGAGGGCCAGCAGCACGGCGGGGCGGGCGGACCCGGTAAGGTGGCGAAGGGGGGGCATCGGCACGGCGGGCTAAGGGCCAGGGCGGATGGACCAGAAGGAGTTATCGGCCGAACCGGCGTGGCCCTTCAGGCTGATACCACCGGCCGTGGTAAGATGGCGGGATGCTCGGGTTCGCCGCCCCGGAACTGTTGCTCGCCGCCCCGCTCGCGGCCCTCGCCGGGTGGCACGCCGTCCGCCGCCGGCGGCCGGCCGTCCGTTACCCGTCCCTCACCCTCGTCGACGGGCTGCCCCGGGGCCGGGCCGGCCGGGCGGTGTGGGGGACGGCCGTCCTCCGCGGGCTGGCCGTGCTAGCGCTCGTCCTGGCCGCCGCCGGCCCCCGCACCCCGGACCTCCAGACCCGGCTGCCGGCCGACGGCATCGCCATCATGCTGCTGGTGGACGTGAGCGGGAGCATGGCCGAGCCGGACTTCGCCCGCCCGGCGGCCGGCCCGCCGGTGTCCCGGATCGACGCCGCCAAGGAGGTGTACCGGCTGTTCGTGCTCGGCGGGGACGCCCCGGACGGCACCCGCTTCGACGGCCGGCCGCGGGACCAGATCGGGCTGGTCAGCTTCGCCGCCGTCCCGACCACCGACTGCCCGCTGACCCTCAACCACAGCGTCCTGGTCCGCGTCGCGGATTCGCTCAAGCCGAAGGACGGGCCGGACGCCGGCACCAACCTGGGGGACGCGATCGCCGAGGGGCTGGTCCGGCTGGAGGCCGCGGGCGGCCGGCGGAAGGTGCTGGTGCTGCTGAGCGACGGCGAGCACAACGTCCACCTGGACGGCCCGAACGCCCCGCTGAAGCCGAGGCAGGCGGCCCAACTGGCGGCGGCGCTGGGGGTGCCGGTGTACGCCATCGACTGCGGCGGCGACCCGAAGCCGGGGGCGTCGGCCGAGGCGGTGCAGCAGCGGGAGGACGGCCGGAAGGTGCTGGCGTCCGTGGCCGAGCTGACCGGCGGCCGGTCGTTCGCGGCGAACAGCCCGGACGAGCTGCGGCAGGCGGTCCGGCAGATCGACGCGCTCGAAACCCGGCCGGCCGAGGCGTTCCGGTATCGCCGGTATCACGAGTACGGGCCGTGGTGTGCGGTCGCCGGGATCGGGCTGCTGGCGGCCGGCGGGCTGCTCGAACGGACCCGCTGGCGGCGGGTGCCGTAAGGTGGCGTGTAGGGCGGGTCGAGGAGGCTTGGCGACGAGGCCTGCCGAAAACGGCAACGGGCAGTTGCCAGCCCCGGTGGGCTTCCCGGGGGAGGGCGAGGCTCCTGCCGAGCCGTCAGCCTGCGGCAACCACCCCATCCCGTGCCCGGTGGCAGCTTCGGGTGGGACTTCGGGCCGTTGCCTCGCCCTCCCCCGGCCCGACCCGCCGGTACGGAGTCGGGCACTTGCCCGGCCCGGCAGGCCTCGTCGGCAAGCCTCCTCGACCCGCCCTACGAAAGCCGGGCCTTCACCAGCACATCGCCCCCGACTTGCTCGACTGTCACATCCGCCCCCCGCAGCGCATCGGCTAACCGCCCGACGCCTCGCCCGCCGACCGGCCCCGGCGCGGCCGTCCCGCCGACCAGCACCGGGGACACGAACGCCCACACCTCGTCCACCGCCCGGGCATCCAGGAACGCCCCGTGGGCCCCGGCTCCGCCTTCGACGAGCACGTTCGTCATCCGCCGCCGGCCCAGCTCGGCCAGCACCGCGTCCGCTGACAGCACGTTGTCACCGGCCGGCAGCGGCACCACCTCCGCCCCGTCGGCCGCCCACCCGGCGAGCTTCGCCTCACTCCCCGCCGCGGTGAACACGATCACCGGCACCTCTCGCGCCGTTGTCCGGAGCTGGCATCCCTCGGGCAATTCGCCGGACGCGGTCAGCACCACCCGGGCGGCGGTCCGCGGCCCCGGCGGGCGGGCGGTGAGCAGCGGGTCATCCGCAACGACCGTGCCCCGGCCGACGATCACCGCGTCCACCCGGCCCCGCAGCTTGTGGACCCGCTGCCGGGACGCCTCGCCGCTGATCCACTTCGAGTCCCCGGTGCGGGTGGCGATCCGGCCGTCGAGCGTCATCGCCCACTTGGCGATCACCCACGGTCGGCCGGTGCCGAGCAGCTTCAGATACGGCGCGTTCAGCCGGCGGGCCTCGGCCTCGCACACCCCGACCGTCACGTCCAAGCCAGCGCTGCGAAGAATCGCCAGCCCGCCGCCGGCCACCTTCGGGAACGGGTCGGCCATCGCCGCCACCACCCGCCGCACCCCGCTCGCCAGCACGGCGTCGGTACACGGCGGCGTCTTGCCGTGGTGGCAGCACGGCTCCAGGGTGACGACCAGCGTGCCGCCGCGGGCCTGCTCACCGGCCGCGGCCAGGGCGAACACCTCGGCGTGCGGCCCGCCGAACCGCTGGTGGTAGCCCTCCCCGACGAGGTTCCCGGCGGCGTCCAGCACCACCGCCCCGACCATCGGGTTCGGTTCGACCGCCCCCTGCCCCCGTGCGGCCAGGGCCAGGGCGTGCCGCATCCATCGCTCGTCGTCGGCCATCAAAGTCTCGGGGAAAATCGTCGCGGACCCGTGAACCATCCGCCGGGCCGGGCGTCTATCAGATGACGGACGCCACCGGAGTCACTGCCAGCCATGTTGTATCGCACCGCCACCACCGCCGACCGCCTCGCCGGGCTATGGCTCGGTGAACGGGCTGATCTGGAGGGCGACGGGTGACCCCCGGGCGAGTGTGACCGCACACGCGCCGGCCGGGGGACCGATCCCCCGGCCGGCGGCGTTTTCCAGGGGTGTGGTGTAACGGCAGCACGACCGGCTCCAACCCGGTCCGGTGTGGGTTCGACTCCTGCCGCCCCTGCTGGTTCGAGATGCACCTAGTAGTAGAGCGGCGAACACACCGGTATGCCAAGCCGGAGACGCGGGTTCGACTCCCGCCGGGTGCTCTTCGGAACGATGAAGGAGGAACGATGAGCGATGAACTGTAAGCAACAGGCGGTTTCAGCTCATCGCTCATCGTTCCTCCTTCATCGTTCCGTGTGGCCCTTGTGGAGCAGTCCGGAGTGCTCGCCGCTCTGTCACGGCGGAGGTCGTGGGTTCAAATCCCATCAAGGGCGCTGGCGGCACGGTACGCCAACCGGTCGAGCGACCGCGCTTAAACCGCGGGGACTGCGGGTTCGACTCCCGCCCGTGCTACTGGGAATGACGCGTCGGCCGGCACCGGCTGAGCCAGGCGGGCTGTAAACCCGTGCCCTCCGGGGCGTGCAGGTTCGAGTCCTGCCCGACGCACTGACGGCCCGTTCGTCTAGCGGTCCAGGACACCGTCCTCTCACGGCGGGAACAGGGGTTCGAGTCCCCTACGGGTCATTGAGGTGACGTAGCCCAATCTGGTAGAGGCGGCGGTCTCAGAAGCCGCTCGGTGTGGGTTCGACTCCCACCGTCACCACTCGATCACTCACGCCCTCACGGCACGCGGCATCGGACGCCGACATCACTTCCTTGCCCGGCGAGCACCACCCACAGTCCCCTGACGGCCCTGACACGTCCGTCGACGGCGGCTCGACCCTGCCTCGCGGCGGGAGGGGCTTCCTGCTCGGCTCGGATTGCGTACACTACCTCTGGATTTGCTGACCCGTCAGTCAGTAACACAAGGAGGCAGACGTGGCTCGTCGGCTGTCCGGCCGGTGGCAGCGGCGGAAAGCCGCCCGACCGGCCGAGATCCTCTCCGCGGCGCTGGACTGCTTCGCCGAGCGGGGGTTCGCCGCCACCCGGCTCGAAGACGTGGCCGCCCGGGCCGGCGTCACCAAGGGGACGCTCTACCTGTACTTCCCGGGCAAGGAGGAGCTGTTCAAAGCCCTCGTCCGGCAGGAGTTGCTGCCCAACATCGAACGGCTGGAGGCGGTCGCGGCCGGGCCAGGGTCGGCCGCGGAGATGCTCGGCCGGCTCGTCGCCGTCTGGGCCACGGACGTCGCCCCGTCGCGGTTCGCCGTCCTGCCCAAGCTGATGATCGCCGAGGCCGGCAACTTCCCCGAGCTGGCGAAGTTCTACTTCCGCGAGGTCATCCAGCGGAGCCTCCGGCTCCTCCAATCCATCCTCCGCCGCGGCGTCGAGGCCGGCGAGTTCCGGCCGATCGACGTCGATCGCACCGCCCTCTGCGTCGTCGGTCCCCTGCTCCTGTCGGTCCTGTGGAAGCACACGTTCGACGCCCACGCCGCCCGCCCGCTCGACGTGGCGGCGCTCTGCCAGGCCCACCTCGACGCGATGCTGAACGGGCTACTCCGGCCCGCGCCGCCGGCCCCGACGAAGCCTGCGCAGGCCCGCCGGACACCCCGAAAGGAGGCGGCCCGTGCCCCCGACCGCCGCTGACTCCCCCGTCCGCTCGCCCCGCCGCTACATCCGACGGCTGGTCCTGCTCGCGGCGCTGCTGGCCGTGGGCGGGCTGGTCGTGTGGCGGTACGAGTCCGTCCCCGCCGAGGAGCCGGCCGAGCTGACGCTCCAGGGGAACATCGACGTCCGGCAGGTGAACCTGTCGTTCAAGGTCGGCGGCCGGATCGACAGCCTGGCCGTCGACGAGGGGGACCGCGTGACGGCCGGCAAAGGAGTCGCGGCCCTGGAGCGGCGGTACTTCGAGGACGACCTGCGGCTGGCCCGGGCGACCCGGGACGCGGCCGCGGCGGCGGTGCGGCGGCTGGAGAACGGGTCGCGGCCGGAGGAGATCGCCGAGGCCCGGGCGCTGGTCGCCGAGCGGAAGGCGACGCTCACCCGGGCGCAGGAGGATCTGGACCGGGCCGAGCGGGCGTTCGGCACGGGGGCCACGTCCCGGCAGGAACTGGCCCTGGCCCGGGCGACCCGGGACGAGGGCCAGGCCCGGCTCCGGTCGGCCGAGCAGGCGCTGCGGCTGGCCGAACTCGGCCCCCGGGAGGAGGACATCGCCCAGGCCCGGGCGCAGCTCCAGGCCGAGAACGCCCGGGTGACGGTGGCCGAGCGAAACCTGGCGGACAGCGAGTTGGTCGCCCCGAACGACGGGGTCATCCTCACCCGGGCGCGGGAGAAGGGGGCGATCGTCCAGCCGGGCGAGACGGTGTTCACCCTCACCCTGACCACCCCGGTCTGGGTCCGCACCTACGTGAACGAGCCGGACCTCGGGTTCGTCCAACCGGGGATGGCGGCGGCGGTGACGACCGACTCCGCCCCCGGCCGGCCGTACCGCGGGCACGTCGGGTTCATCTCCCCGACCGCCGAGTTCACCCCGAAGGCGGTCGAGACCCGCGAGCTGCGGACCGACCTGGTGTACCGGCTGCGGGTGATCGTGGACAACCCGGACGGCGGGCTGCGGCAGGGGATGCCGGTGACGGTCCGGCTGGCCCTCCCCGGCCCGCGGCCGAAGCCGTTCGGGCGGCGGGTGAAGGAAGCCCTCTACCTCGACCGGCTCGGGCTTACCCAGAAAGGCGGGTGAGCCGTGGCCGAGCCGCTGGTCCTCGCCGACCGCCTGACGAAGCGCTTCCCCGGGGCGAGTGCCCCGGCGGTGGACGGTCTGACCGCCCGGGTCGAGGCCGGCCGGGTGACCGGGCTGGTCGGCCCGGACGGGGCGGGGAAGACGACTTTGCTGCGGCTGTTCGCCGGGCTGCTGCTGCCGACCGAAGGAACCGTGAGAGTATGCGGGTTCGACACCCGCACGCAGCTCGCCCCGCTCCGCGAGGTGGTCAGCTACATGCCCCAGCGGTTCGGGCTGTACGAAGACCTGACCGTCCGCGAAAACCTCGACCTGTACGCCGACCTGCGGGGCGTGATCGGCGGCGACCGGGAGGCGGCGTACCGCCGGCTGCTCGGTTTCACCGGGCTGGCCCCGTTCACCGCCCGGCTGGCTGGCAAGCTGTCCGGCGGGATGAAGCAGAAGCTCGGGCTGGCCTGCGCCCTGGTCCGCGCCCCGCGGCTGCTCCTGCTCGACGAGCCGTCGGTCGGGGTCGACCCGATCTCCCGCCGGGAGCTGTGGCGGATGGTGTACGACCTGGCGGACCGCGGGATCGGGGTCGTGTGGAGTACCGCCTACCTGGACGAGGCCGAGCGGTGCGCGGCGGTCATCACCCTGAGCGCGGGGAAGGTACTCCACGCCGGGCCGCCCGGGGAGATGACCGACCGGCTGAGGGGCCGCACGTTCCTGGTCCGCGGGGCGGCGGACCGCCGGCGGGTGCTGGCCGCGGCCCTCAAGCAGCCGACCGTTGTGGACGGGGTGGTGCAGGGCGGGAGCGTGCGGGGAGTGGTGGCGGCCGGGGCCGGCCCACCGGACGCCGCGGAACTGGGGGCCGCTGGGGCGGAGGTGGTCGAAACCCCGCCGCGTTTTGAAGACGCCTTCGTGGACCTGCTCGGCGGCGGCCCGAAGGGCGAGTCGCCGCTGGCCGGCGACCGACGCCAGCCGCCGGCCGGCACCGACGCCGTGGTCGAGGCGGACGGGCTGACCAAGCGGTTCGGCGACTTCACCGCGGTGGACCGGGTCAGCTTCCGTATCGGCCGGGGCGAGATCTTCGGGCTGCTCGGGCCGAACGGGGCGGGCAAGAGCACCACGTTCAAGATGCTCTGCGGGCTGCTCCGGCCGACCGCCGGCACCGCCCGGGTGGCCGGGTTCGACCTGTACCGGGCCGGCGGGGCGGCCCGCACCCGGCTCGGGTACATGGCCCAGAAGTTCTCCCTGTACGGCGACCTGAGCGGCCGGCAGAACCTGGACTTCTTCGCCGGGGTGTACGGGCTGGCCGGGGGCCGCCGGCGGGCGGCGGTGGACCGGCTGGCCGCCGCCCTCGGGCTGGCCCCGCACCTGGACGGGAACGCCGGCCTGCTGCCGCTCGGGTTCAAGCAGCGGCTGGCCTTGGCGTGCGCCGTCCTGCACGACCCGCCGGTGCTGTTCCTGGACGAGCCGACCAGCGGGGTCGACCCGCTCACCCGGCGGGAGTTCTGGGCGCACATCAACGCCATGGTCGAGCGGGGGGTGACGGTGCTGGTCACCACCCACTTCCTGGACGAGGCCGAGTACTGCGACCGGATCGGGCTGGTGTACAAGGGGCGGGTGATCGCCCGCGGGTCGCCGGACGAGCTGAAGGCGCGGGCCGCCTCCCCCGACCGCCCGGAGCCGACGCTCGAAGACGCCTTCGTCTCGCTGGTGGAGGCGTCCGACCGCGGGGAGGTGGCGGCATGACCCCGCTCGCCCCCGGGCCGGCCCGCCGCGTCGCGGCGCTCGTCCGCAAGGAGACGTTCCAGATCCTCCGCGACCCGAGCAGCTTCCTGATCGCCGGGCTGCTGCCGCTCCTGCTGCTGTTCATCTTCGGCACCGGGGTGTCGCTCGACCTGCGGCGGGTGCCGGTCGCCGTGGTGGTCGAAGTCCCGTCCCCGGAGGCCGACAGCCTGCTCGCCTCGTTCCGCAACTCCCGGTACTTCGCCGTCCGCGAGGCCCGCCACCGGTCGGCCGTGGAGGCGGACCTGGTGTCCGGCCGGCTGAAGGGGGTGATCGTCCTGCGGGAGGACTTCGGGGACCGGCTCGGCCGCGGCGAGGTGGCCCCGGTGCAGGTGATCGTGGACGGGAGCGACCCGAACACCGCCGGGCTGGTCCAGGGGTACGCCCAGGGGGTGTGGCAGAACTGGCTGGAGCAGGAGGCGGCGTCGAAGGCCGGGCTGGCGGACCGGCCGGCCGCCCGGCCGCTCGTCACCCCGGTGCCCCGGTACTGGTTCAACCCGGACGTGAACAGCCGGGACTTCCTGATCCCCGGGGCGGTGGCCGTCGTCCTCACCCTGATCGGCACCCTGCTGACGGCCCTGGTGGTGGGCCGGGAGTGGGAGCGGGGGACGATGGAGGCGGTGCTCGCCACCCCGGCGTCGCCGCGGGAGCTGCTGGCCGGCAAGGTGATCCCGTACTTCGCCCTCGGGATGGCGGCGATGGGGGTGTCGACGGCCGCGGCGGTGTTCCTGTACGGGGTGCCGTTCCGCGGGTCGGTGCTCGCCCTGGCCGGGGTGTCGGCCGCCTACCTGGCGGGGATGCTGGCCCTCGGGCTGCTCATCTCGACCGTCACCCGCAACCAGTTCGCGGCCAGCCAGGTGGCCCTGATCGTCGGGTTCCTGCCGGCGTTCGAGCTGAGCGGGTTCATCTTCGAGATCGACAGCATGCCGGCCCCGATCCGGCTGCTGACGTACCTGCTGCCGCCGCGGTACTTCGTCGCCAGCCTGCAGACCATCTTCCTGGCCGGGGACGTGCCGGCGGTGCTGGTCCCGAACACGCTGGTGCTGCTCGGGTTCGCGGCGGTGCTGTCCGCCGCCCTGCTCCGGGCCACCCGGTCCCGGCTGGAGTGAGCGATGATCCTCCGCGTCCGGTCTCTGGCGGTGAAGGAGCTGCTCGCCCTGGTGCGGGATCCGCGGGGGCGGTTCATCCTGATCGTCCCGCCGCTCGTGCAGATGCTGGTGTTCACGTTCGCCACCACCCAGGAGGTGCGGGACGTCCCGGTCGCGGTGCTGAACAAGGACTCGGGGATCTACGCCCGCGACCTGGTCGCCCGGGTCGAGGGGTCGCCGAACTTCTCCCGGGTGGTCCACCTGCGGGCCGACCCCGAGGTGGCCCCGGCGATCGACTCGCGGGCGGTGCTGATGGTCGTCCACATCGGCCCGGACTTCTCCCGGGACGTGGCCGCCGGCCGGCCGGCGGCGGTGCAACTGCTGCTCGACGGCCGGCGGTCGAACGCCGCCCAGCTCGACGCCGGGTACGCGGGCGAGAGCGTCGCCCGGTACAACGCCGAGCTGGCGGCCGACCGCCGCGGCCCGCCGCCGCCGAGCGAGGTGGTGGCCCGGGTGTGGTTCAACCCGAACCTGGAGCCGACCTGGAGCACCGTCCCCGGGCTGGTCGCCATCCTGACCACGACCATCGGGCTGATGGTGACCGCCCTGTCGGTCGCCCGGGAGCGGGAGCTGGGCACGTTCGAGCAACTGCTCGTCTCGCCGCTGTCGCCGGCCGAGATCATCGCCGGCAAGACGCTCCCGGCCCTGCTGGTCGGGGTCGCCGAGGCCAGCGGGATGGTGCTGGTCGGGACGCTGGTGGTGGGGGTGCCGCTGACCGGGTCGCTGGGCCTGCTCTACCTGGGCATGGTGGTCTACCTGGGGGCGGTGATCGGGGTCGGGCTGTTCGTCTCGTCGCTGGCCAAGACCCAGCAGCAGGCGATCCTCGGGGCGTTCGTGTTCATGGTCCCGGCGATCCTGCTGTCCGGGTTCGCCAGCCCGGTCGAGAACATGCCCGACTGGCTGCAGACGCTCACCCTGGCGAACCCGGTCCGCCACTTCATGGTGATCGCCAAGGGGGTGTTCCTGAAGGACATGCCCGCGGCCGAGGTGGCCCGCAACCTGCTCCCGCTGGCGGTCATCGCCGCCGTCACCCTCACGGCGGCGAGCTGGCTGTTCCGCCGGCGGATGGAGTGAGCAGACGAGGCGCGGTCGAGGTTCCGGCAAGCGGGGGGCGTCAGCCCCCGGGTGGGACCGAAACCCGGGGGCTGACGCCCCCGGCTCGCCTTCAAACCGAAAGCGTCGATTGAAGTCGTTCGACCGCGGTCACTTTCACCGCCGGGCCGCCTTCCGCGCCGCCCCGGTCAGCTCGACCGGCAAGCCCTCCGGGTGCTGGCGGGTATACATCTGGTACTCCGTTGCCGGCAGCACCCCGTCCCCGTTCAGGTCCAGCTCCCGGTACAGGCCGATCGGCAGCCCGGCCTTCCGCCACTCGTACAGGCCGATCTGGCCGTCCGCGTCGGCGTCCACCTGGGCGAACCAGCCCGGCAGCCCGGTCTTCCCGCCGGCGGCCCGCCGGGGGGCGGCCGGGTCGTCGCCGTCCGCCCGCTCGACCGCGACCGTCACCCGGTCCCGGAAGTACCGCCGGTACTCGCCCTTGCCGATCCGCCGGTTCCCGCTGTCCCCCGCCCGGTACGTCCGCAGCCGGTCGGTCCACTCCTCCGGTTCGAGCTGACCGCTCTCGTTCGTGTCCAGCGACCGGAAGGTCAGGTCCGCGTCGGCGTTCGGGTCGGGCGGCAGCTCGCCGGGGCTGCGCGGGCGGAGCGCCGCCTCCGCGAACTGGGCGAACTCCTCCCGCCGGATCGTCGGGACCGGACCGAGGTCGAGTCGCCGGACGACCCGGTCGAACAGGGCTTCGACCGCCCGGGTGGGCGCCCGCTCCCGCCGCCACTCCGGCTTGCCGTCGGCGAGCAGGTCGTACCACGCCGCGGACTCCGCGTCCGGCTGGAAGTGGCCGGGGTAGGTCCGCCCGAGGGTGATCTCCCACCGGTCCCGCTCGCTGGCGGCGGCCCGCTTCAGCTCCCGGGCGGCCGCCCGGACCACGCCCTCCGCCTCGTGCCGGTCCTGCTCGTGCGGGTCCACGGGCGGGTCGGCCGCCGGGCCGGCCCCGGCGGCAAACACGAGCAGGCACGCGGCGATGCCGGGGAGTGGGGGCATGGGTTTGACTCCAGAGGCGGACAGGGCGGCAGGCGGGGTCGGTCGGAGCCAGGGCGGCGGGGTGGCGGGCAGGTGTTCCTACTATACCTCACCCGCCCCGACCTGCCACCCCCGCCGCCGGCGGGCATACGTTCGGCCGTCGGCGTCACTGCGGCGGGCGGCTTGCAAACCGGTGGTCCCGTTCTACATTCCACGCGACCTATACCCCCGGTCGCCCGACGGGTGTCGTGATGTGGAGTTTCCCCCTGCGCCGCGGGTTCACGCTGATCGAGCTGCTGGTGGTGGTCGCCATCATCGCCGTCCTGATCGGCCTGCTCCTGCCGGCCGTCCAGAAGGTCCGGGAGGCCGCCGCCCGGCTGTCCAGCACCAACAACCTGAAGCAGATCGGGCTGGCCGCCCACGGGTACAACGACGCCCACGCCGACCGGCTGCCGAACCCGGCCGAGCCGATCAACCCGGCGTACCCGGCGTTCCCGTGGAACCAGGCGGTCGGCCCGCTGTTCCTGCTCCTGCCGCACCTGGAGCAGCCGGCCGTGTACGCCGCCATCCGAGGGGTCAACAGCCAGGCCGCCTACGACACGGTGATGCCGACCGAGGGCGGCCGGGCGGCCGTCCTCCGGACGTTCATCAGCCCGGCCGACCCGAGCAACCCGGCCGGCCAGGTGGTCATCACCGGGTCGCCGGTGCCGATCAACAACGGCCTGTGGGGGACGGCCAGCTACGGGTACAACCCGTGGGCGTTCCGGACCGTCCCGGTCGGGCTGGGCCGGTCGTTCCCGGACGGGACCAGCGGCACCGTCCTGTTCGCCGAGAAGCTCCAGGTGTGCGGGTCCGGGCCGGGCTGGGGACGATCCAGAACTACTGGTTCGGGTCGCACGTCGGCACCTCGGCCGCCTACCTGTGGGCGCCGGTGCTGCCCGGGGCCGACCGGCTGACGGCCGCCGGCCGGTACGCCGGGGCCGACTTCTTGACCGACAACCTGGGCGGCCGCCCGGCCGAGTGCAACCCGGCCGCCCCGAGCGGCCCGCACCGGGGCGGCCTGCTGATCGGGCTGGCCGACGGCGGGGTGCGGTTCGCCACGGCCGCCGGGCTGACCGCCCGGCTCGGCCCCGCCCCGCTGACCGGCCCGCTCGCCGCCTACGACCAGCCGGCCGCCGGGGCGGTGGTCCCGCTGCGGGGGTACGTGTGGTCCGCCCTGCTCACCCCGGACGGCGGGGAAGTGGTCGCGGTCGAGTGAGTCCCGGAGTGCCGATGACCCCGGCCCGCTGGCTCGGTATCGCCCTCCTCACCGCCTGTGCCGGGTGCGACCGGGGGGTGCCGACCGTCCCGACGGCGGACGCCTCCACCGGGTACGGGGCGGTGGCGTTCAAGGACGACGCCCCGGCCAACGCCACCCCGGCGGCCGACTTCCCGCGGTCGTTCGTGGACGCGGACGGCACCCCTGTTGACCTCGGCCGGTTCCACGGCCGGGCGGTCGTGCTGGTAGTCCTCCGCGGCATGGCCCGGTCGGAGAACGGCGGGTTCTGCCCGTCCTGTCTGGCCCAGGCGAGCACCCTGTTGGCCAACCGGGAGGAGTTCGCCCGCCGGCAGGCGGAGGTGCTGGTGCTGTTCCCCGGCCCGGCTGACCGGGTCGGCGAGTTCGTCCAGACCGCCCGGCTGCGGACGCCCGGGGAGCCGCCCGCGGCGTTCCGGCTGCTGCTCGACCGCGACCTGCGGGCGTGCGACCGGCTGGGCATCCGGGCGGACCTGGCCAAGCCGTCCACCTACGTCCTCGACGGCCAGGGGCGGGTGGTGTACGCCTACGTCGGGGAGACCTCGACCGACCGCCCGTCGGTGAAGGCCGTGCTCGCCCAACTCGACGCCGTTCGGTAGCGCCCGGCCGGACCCCGACAACGCGGCCCGGTTCTGTCCGGTGGGGTGGGGGGCGCGCCACCGCCTGCCACTCCCGCGGCTCCGACACACTGGAGTTTCCGACCCCCCACCCTAACCCTCCCCCACAAGGGGAGGGACCAAGCCACCGGACTAGACTCTTCATGTCGATCACCCCGCCGGACATCGAGCGAACGGCCGTCGTCCGCGACCCCTGGCTGCCGGGGTACGAGCTGGTCGCCTCGATCGGCCGGGGCGGGTGCGGGGAGGTGTTCAAGGCCCGCCAGCTCAGCCTCGGCCGGGAGGTGGCGGTCAAGGTCGTCCGGCTCGGCCAGGCGGACGACCCGACCGCGGCCGAGCGGTTCGCCACCGAGGCGGCGGTGCTCGGCCGGCTGCGGCACCCGAACGTCGTCTCGCTGTACGAGTTCGGCCGGCACGACGGCACGCTGTTCCTGGTGATGGAACTGGTTGAAGGGGAAGACCTCGGGCAGCGGCTGCGGCGGGCCGGCCCGCTGGCCGAGCGGACGGCCTGGCTGATCGCCCGCCAGGCGGCCGCCGGGCTGGCCCACGCCGCCGCCCTCGGGGTCGTCCACCGGGACGTGAAGCCGGGCAACCTGTGTCTGACCGACCCGCCGGCCGGGGCCGGCCTGCCGTCCGGCGTGCCGCTGGTCAAGGTGACGGACTTCGGGCTGGCCCGGGTCGCCTGGGCGGTGGACGCGGCCGACCGCCCCCGGACCGCCCCGGGGGTGTCGCTCGGCACCCCGGGGTACATGGCCCCGGAGCAGTACCGGAGCGGCGGCCCGGTCGACCACCGGGCGGACGTCTACGCCCTCGGGGCCACCGTCTACCACGCGCTGGCCGGCCGGCCGCCGTTCGAGGGCCGGACGGTCTGGGACGTGATGGCCCGCAAGCTGGAGAACACCCCCCCGCCGCTGCCCGACGCCTCCCCCGAGGGGGCGGCGCTGATCGCGGCGATGATGGCCACGAACCCGGCCGCCCGGGTCGGGAGCTACGACGAGCTGCTCGACCGGATCGACCGGCTGCCCGTCCTCCTCAACCGCCCGCCGCCGGCCCCGCCCCGGCCGGCCCGCCGGCGGTGGGGGCCGATCGCCGCCCTCACCGGAGCGGCCGTCGCCGGGGCGGGTGCGGTCCTGGCCCCGGGCCTGTGGCGACCGCCCCCGGCCCCACTCCGGGCCGACGGCCCGCCCGCACACGTCACCGTCGGGGAGCCGGAGTCGCTGTTCGACGGCGCCTCCCTCGACCGGTGGGCCACGAGCGGCACGTGGGCGGTGGGCCGGGACGAGGAGGGCACCCCGGTCCTGACCGGGTCCGGGCACGTCCGCCGGGCGTTCGGCCCGGCCCCGGACTACCAGCTCGTTCTCGGGCTGGACGTGTACGAGGCGGCCGCGGCCGAGGTGGAGTTCGCCGTCCGGCCCGACGGCCGCCGGCTGGTGCTGCGGGTGTCCCGCGACGAGGGGGCCACGCTCGGGGCGAGGGCCGCCGACCGGGACCGCCCCAGTCCGCTCGCCGGGCCGGTCCCGTTCCCGGGCCGGAACTGGTTCAAAGGGCGGCGGCCATACCTGGAGGTGCGGGTCGAGCGCGCGGGGGACTGGTGGTCGGCCTACTTCCAGGGGGCGCTGGTCGGCCGGGTGCAAGACGCTTCCCCGGCCGCCCCGGCGTTCCATCTGACCGCGCACGACGGCCAGGTCCGGGTCGACACCGTCCTCCTCACACCGATCGGCCCGAAGCCCACGACCGGGGGGCAGTAGTCCGGGCCGCGGTCAGGTGGTACGGGGTTTGCGGAGTGTCGGGCCGTTGACGACGTCGCCCATCCATTCACCGGCCAGATCGGGAGGAAGCCAGATGACACCGACCATGACGCGGGCGGGAGCGGTCCGTCCGGGGGCCAACGGCGGCGAAGCGATGCGGCACAGCGAAGGGCCGATCGCCCGCGGGATCGAGGAGTACACCGCCCAACTGCCGTCGGACACGTTCCTGTGGGCGGCCGGGGCGTCGATCGCCGCCTCGCTCACCCTGATGGTCGCCGGCAACCGGCACGGCGCCCTGTTCGTCGGCCAGTGGGCGCCGACGTTCCTGCTCCTCGGGGTGTACAACAAGATCGTCAAGGTGGCCGGGCCGGACCGCGTCCACGCGGGCTGACGGCCGGCGGGCCTTGGCCGCCCAACCGCCCCCGGACCGGGACCGCCGGCCCGGGGGTGGCCGGGCCGCTACAATCCCCGCATGTCCCGTCGCCACATCCCGCCGTACCCGACCCAGATCCCCGACCGCACCCGCTACGCGGCCGACCGCCTCCTCGCCCCGCTGGCGGTCGCCGCCGCCGCCGGATTCTGCGCGGCCGTGTGGGCACCGGACGGGCGATTCCTGGCCCGGCTGGTGGCGTACCTCGGGGCCGCCCTGGTCGGCCTGACCGTGCCCCGGCTGGCCCACCCCTACCGCGGCCTCGGGCTGACCAGCCTCGGAGCCACCCTGTCCGCCGCGACCGCCGCCGTGGTGGCCGCGCTGGGCGACTGGCCGGTGTGGGCCGGCGGCGTCTTCGCACTCGGGGTCGGGCTGGCGACCGGGGCCATCCTCCGGTTCCGCGACCGGCGCCGGGCTGCGCTCCGTCACTTCTACGGCTGGGCGGTGGCCGGCGCCGTGCTCGGGGTCGGGCTGGTCGTCGGGTTCAACGTTGCCGGCCAACCGGACGACTGGCGTCGCCCGCTCACCTGGCTCGCGGTGGCCGCCGCGGCAACCGCCGCCGGACTGGCGTGGACGACCCTGCTCCGGCCGGCGCTCGAACTCGGGGCCGCCACGATGATGCGTTCACTGTACCGGCTGCGGGCGGCTGGCCCCGGCCTGGCCGCCGTCCCGGCCGACGGGCCGGTGCTGGTGATGGCCAACCACGCCGACTGGTTCGACCCCCTGCTGGTGGCCGGCGTCCTCCCCCGCCCGGTGACGCCGCTGATGACCGCCAGCTTCTTCGACCTGCCGGGCCTGCGGCCGATCCTGTGGCACGTGTTCCGCACCATCCGGGTGCCGGAGATCCCGATCAAGCGGGACGCCCCGGAGGTACGGGAGGCGGTCAACGCGCTGGACGTCGGCCGGGTGGTGGTCATCTTCCCCGAGGGCTACCTGCGGCGGTCGGAGGACCGGCCGCTGCGGCGGTTCGGCCAGGGGGTGTGGCAGATCCTGCAGGCCCGGCCGGACACCCCGGTGATCGCCTGCTGGGTGGAGGGCACCTGGGGGAGCTTCTTCTCCCACTTCAACGGCCCGCCGACCCGGAACAAGCGGTTCCACCTCCGCCGGCCGGTTCGGGTCGGGGTGCTGGAGCCGCGGACGGTCCCGGCCGAGGTGCTGGGCGACCCGCTGCGGGCGCGGGCGTTCCTGGCCAACTGGGTGCTGGAGGCCCGCCGCCCGCTCGGCCTGCCGGACCTGCCGCCGGTCACAGTCGGCCAGCAAGACGAGGACGCGGAGGACGCGGATAACGCGGCTGTGGCCAGCGACAAGCCGGACCGGGGTTGATCCGCGTCGCACGACCCGGTGCCGCCGGTTTCGTAGGATGCGTGGAGGCTATGCGGAACGCACCGCCGAGATTTCACCCCTCTGCACCTGTCACTGCGGGGCCGGTGCGTTCCGCTCCCAAAGCCTCGCTCCACGCACCCTACAAGGCGGCAGATCACCGGTCGTACAGGTGGACGGTCACTTCCTCCTCTGGGGCGAAGCCTTCGCGGTCCCGGTCCACCAGCACGAACCCGTCGGCCACGACCGTGGTGCTGAGGATGGAGGCGCCGCTGACGGCGATCGGCTCCGCCCCGGCTGCTGTCAGCCGCACCCGGGCGTAGTCCACCCGGCCGACCGCCGACACCAGCTTCGAGGCGAGCCGGGCCATCGTCGTGCGGTACGGAAGGGCGGGCGGCCGGCCGCCGAGCCGGCGGACCGCCCGGCCGGCGAACAGGTCGTACCCGCACAGGCAGGACACCGGGTTGCCGGGGAGCAGGAACACGACCTTGCCCGGCAGGAAGCCGACGCCGGTCGGGGCCGCCGGGCGGAGCGCGACGCCGTGGACCGGGAGTTCGCCCAGCTCGGCGACCGCCCGCGGGGCGTGGTCCTCCTGCCCGACGGACGACCCGCCGGACACCAGCACCACGTCCGCGTCGGCGGCCGCGATCGCGTCCCGCACCGCCTCGTACCGGTCGGGCAGGGGACGGACCGGCAGACACTCCGCGGCGTCGCGGGCGGCGAGCGCGGCCAGCATCGGCGAGTTGCTGTCCACGATCCGGAAGCCCGACGGGACGGCCCCCGGCGGCAGCAGCTCGTCCCCGGTGACGAGGACGGCCACCCGCGGCCGGCGGACCACCTCCGCCGCCCCGACGCCGACGGCGGCGAGCAGCCCGACGTCCTGCGGCCGGAGCACCCGGCCGGCCGGCAGCACCTCGCGGCCGGCGGCCACGTCCTCCCCGACCCGGCCGACGTGCCGCCCCGGGGACACCGCCTCCCGGGCCAGGACGCGGCCGGCCGCCGGGTCCGGGTCGGCGGCCTCGGCCATCAGCACCGCGTCCGCCCCGGCCGGGAGCGGCCCGCCGGTCATCACCCGGACCGCCTGTCCGGGGCCGACGGTGCCGGCGAACGGCTTCGCCGGCAGGGCGTCCCCGACGACGGCCAGCGGGCGGGGGTTGTAGGCGTCCGCCCCGAACGTGTCCTCGGCCCGGACGGCGTACCCGTCCATCGCCGCCCGGGTGAACCCCGGCACGCTCACCGGAGAGACGACCACCGCCGCCAGCACCCGGCCGGCCAGGTGGGCCAGCGGCACCCGCTCGGCCGGCAGCGGGCCGACCCGCGCGTCCAACAGGGCGAGCACGTCGGACACCTCGGTCCGGTCTCGAAACCCGCGCATCCGCACGTCGAAGAACGGGGGCATTTGGCTCACTTCCCGGGTGGCAGTCCTCCCACGCATCGTACCCGCCGCCGCCCCGTCGGCAGGGTCCGCAGGCTTTTGCCACACGGCCAATTCCGCCCATCTCCGCCGACCGCTACGACTGGCCCCGATTCCGCGCGGGCCGGGCGGTTTGGCTCAAGTCGTCGTTGCTCGCCGCGCAAGCCGCACCTAGGGTGGATCGTTGACAGGGCAGGTCGGGGCGCGACCCCGGCCGGTCAAAGGAGTTTCCCATGATGTCCAAACGGCTCGTGCTGATTGTTCTGGTGGCGCTGACGGCGGCGGTCGCGGGGTGCGGGTGGCGGAAGTCGTCCTGCCGGGACAGCTACGCCCCGCCGGCGGCCTGCGCCAACGACTGCCCGTAAATCCGGCCCGGCCGGCACCTGTTCCCCAGCCCGGTGAGCTTCCGCCACCGGGCGTGTAGCCCCATCTTCCGCCGCCCGCCGGGCTTTTCCCGCCCCCCGCCGGTTGCCCCCCCCTTCCCACGGCGCATACTCCACCAGCAGTCCGGCGGGGCGGGTTTGCCCGTTCCGCCTGCCGCCTCACCGCACCCCGGGACGGACCCGCCGGCGCGTCGGACATGGATGTCCGCCTCGTTCGCGCCGGCTCTGGACACAGGAGGTTCGGCACCATGACCCGTGGCTCCGCCGCCGCGTGCGGCGCCGTCGCCGCGGTATCCCTGCTCGCGTCGTCCGGCTGCTGCTGCCGCCCGCTGTTCTGCTGGCGTGCCGGGTGCGCCCCGCCGGTACACAACCCGGCCCCGGCCCCGGTGTTCCCCCGGCTGAACGCCGCGTTCACCGGTGGCGTTCCGGTCCCCGGCCCGGTGGCGGGCGGCCCGATGGTCGACGGCCCGGGTATGCCGGGCGGCCCGGACTGCGTCGGCTGCGGGGCGGCCCCGGCGGTCGGCGGCCCGATCCTGGCCGGCCCGCCGGCGGTGGCCGGCTACCCGGCCGGGCTGATCCCCAGGGGTACACGCTGACGCCCCAGCCCGGGTTCACCGGCCCCGTCGATGCCGCTCGGCCAGCCGCGGGTCCAGCCGGACGTCCCGCCGACCCAGATGCCCGGGGGCGGCACCAGCCCGATGACCACGCCGAAGAACTGACCGAGGTTTGTAGGGCGGTGCCGGGCTTTGGGAGGCCCGCCGGTCCGGGCAACGGCCCCTTGCACCAAACGGCGGGCCTCCCAAAGCCTCGGCACCGCCCTACTTCCCCTTCGCCTTCTCTTCCGCGGAGCTGTCCCGCAGGTACAGCGGCTCGAGCGCGAACAGCTCCTCGCGGGTCAGCGGCGGCAGCCCAAGTCCGACCTGGAGTAGCACGTCCAACCCGGGTAGCCGGCCGGTCGGCGGCGGCCGGTGTACCCCCTCGGGAATCAGCCCCGCGAATGTCTCCACCCCCGGCCCGCTCACCCACGTCTCGCCGGCGAGTGTGGGCAGGGTCTCGGCCGCCGGACGGATGCCGAGGTCGCCCGTCGTCCAGCCGCCCGCCGCCCGGGTGAACCGCTGGGCGTACGTCTGCCCCTGCAGGGCATCGGCGATCACCAACACGTCGTTGGCGTCCGTTGCTTGCTCCGCAATCACGTGGAACGTCGGGACGGCGACCAGCCGGCAACCGGTGGCAAAGGCGACCGCTTTCGCGGACATGATCCCGACCCGCAGCCCGGTGTAGCTGCCGGGGCCGACGCTCACCATCACCCCGTGCAAGTCGCGGAAGCCGACACCCGCCGCTTTGAGCACGGCGGTCACGGTCGGGGCCAGGTCGCGGTTGTGCCGGCGGGCCGGGTCGAGGTCCGCCCGCTGCACCACTTCGCCGCCGACCGCCGCCCCGACCCGCCCGCCGCGGCCGGACGTCTCCACCAACAACCAGGGTTCGCCCATCCCGCCCTCCGGGGTACAATCCCCGGCATTCTACCGACCGAACGGGGCGAGCATGAGCGACACGGCGACGGTCCACATCGACGGGGCGGCCCGCGGCAACCCGGGGCCGGCGGCCTTCGCCTACGTCCTGCAGCGGCCCGGCGAGCCGGTGGTCGAGCACGCCGAGACGATGGGCACGGCGACGAACAACGTGGCCGAGTACACCGCCCTGGTGAGCGCCCTGGAGCGGGCGGCCGAGCTGGGCGTGAAAGAGCTGGCCGTGTTCAGCGACAGCGAGCTGCTGGTCAAGCAGATGAACGGCGAGTACCGGGTCAAGCACCCGGACCTGCAAGCGCTGCACCGGGAGGCGAGCGACCTGCGGAAGCGGTTCGCCCGGGTGACGTTGGCCCACGTCCGCCGGGCGCAGAACGCGGACGCCGACCGGCTGTGCAACGAGGCGCTGGACGGCAAGCGGAAGGCGGCCGAACTCGCGCCCGCGATGACACCGGAGCCGGTGCAGCGGACCCGGGCGGGGGTGCCGGAGCGGCTGGAGGAGGAGGCGGTCGCCCTGCTGAACGCGGTGGCCAAGTCGTGGGCCGGGAGCGGGGGGGCGCACCCGCCGGCCGTCGAGGTGTGGGACAAGCTGTGGGCACTGCTCGGCGAGCACGGCGTTCTGAAGAAGCCGAAGGGGTGAGTCGGTTAACGGGTGGAAGCAGCCGGCGGTGAACCCCTTATACTCCAGGAGTGGTCCCGAACGAGGGTTCCTCGGATGCTGCGACTGCTCGCCCCCGTCACGCTGCTGGCGCTCACACTCCCGGCCCCCGCCGCCGACCCGGTCGCCGCGGCCCGGGGCTATCAGGCGCTCACCACGACGCCGTTCATCCGCGGGTTCTGGCCGACCTTCGCCTACGACGCCGTGTGGAAGACGTGGGGGCTGTCGGCCAAGCCGGCCGACCACGCCGCGGCGGTGCGGGAGCGGTTCGGGCTGCACCCGGCCCCGTACCCGAACGACGGCCTGCCGATGGGCCTCCGCAAAGCCCCGCTGCTCGTCGGGGGCGGCATCGGCATCGACTGCCTGACCTGCCACGGCGGGTCGATCCTCGGCAAGAGCGTCGTCGGCCTCGGGAACAGTTCGCTGGACGTTCACGCCCTGTTCGACGAGTTGGGCCGGGCAAGCGGCAGCCCGGTCCCACTCCCGTTCGAGTTCAGCCGGGCGCGGGGGACCAGCGAGGCCGGGGCGTTCGCCGTCTACCTGCTCGGGCTGCGGGCCGACGACCTGTCGATCGCGGCCAAGCCCCGCGACCTCGGGCTGGCCGACGACGCCTGCGAGGACGTGCCGGCGTGGTGGCTGATGAAGAAGAAACGGACCCTGTACCACGTCGGGGCGACCGACGCCCGGTCGGTGCGGACGCTGATGCAGTTCATGATGCACCCGCTCACCACCCGCTCGGAGTTCGACAAGGCCGAGCCGGCGTTCCGCGACATCCAACAGTACCTGCTCAGCATCGAGCAGCCCAAGTACCCGTTCCCGATCGACCAGGAGCTGGCCGCGGCGGGCAAGCAGGTGTTCGCCGACAACTGTGCGAAGTGCCACGGCACCTACGGCGACACCTGGACGTACCCGAACAAGGTGGTCCCGCTGGCCGAGATCGGCACCGACCCGAAGCGGTATCACAACATCGGGCCGAAGTTCGCCGAGGCGTACAACGCGAGCTGGTTCGCCAAGGAACCGGGCGTCCCACCGCTGGCCGCGACCGGCGGGTATCAGGCGCCGCCGCTGGACGGCGTCTGGGCGACGGCCCCGTACTTCCACAACGGCAGCGTCCCGACCCTGGACGGGGTGCTGGACAGCAAAGCCCGGCCGAAGGTGTTCACCCGCAGCTACCGCACGGACGAGGCGGACTACGACAAGGAGAAGGTCGGCTGGAAGGTGACGGCGGTGTCGCCGCCGGGGCCGGGGGTGTCGGGGTTCGAGCGGCGGAAGGTGTACGACACGACGCAGCCGGGCCGCGGCAACGGCGGCCACACCTACGGCGACGACCTGACCGCCGGCGAGCGGCGGGCGGTGATCGAGTACCTCAAGACGCTGTGACCGGGTCAGGACCGTAGGGCGGGTCGAGCGAGTCTTCGAGCGAGGCCTGCCGCGAACATCAACGGGTCCGCCCCAGACGGCGGGCCTCCCAAAGCGTCGGCACCGCCCTACGCCGGGCCAGACCCCGTAGGGCGGTGCCGACGCTTTGGGAGGCCCGCCGGGACCGGCAATGAGCACTTGCCGTTTTCGGCAGGCCTCGTCGCAAAGCCTCCTCGACCCGCCCTACACCGCCGATCACTACACTTCCCACTAACCCTCCCCGGAGCCGCCCTCATGCTCAGCCTGCTGCTGCTCGCCGCCGTCGCCGCCGACCCGCACCCCGGCCACCGCGTCCTCGCCGCCGACCGGTCCACCGGCAAGGTGGCCATCATCAGCCGGGACGGCAAAGTCGAGTGGGAGTTCCCGAACAAGCACGACGTTCACGACCTGCACCTGCTGCCGAACGGCAACGTCCTGACGCACACCTCGCACACCACCGTCGTCGAGATCAGCCCGGACAAGCAGATCGTTTGGAAGTACGAGGCGAAGCCGGTCAAGCCGGGCGGCAAGGTGGAGGTACACGCGTTCCAGCGGCTGCCGGACGGGAACACCATGGTCGCCGAGAGCGGGAACACCCGGATCGTCGAGGTGGACAAGAGCGGCAGCGTCGTCAAGGTGGTGCCGCTCACGGTCAAGAACCCGCACCCGCACCGGGACACCCGCATGGTCCGCAAGCTGGCGACCGGCGGCTATCTAGTCTGCCACGAGGGGGACGGGTGCGTCCGCGAGTACGACTCCGCGGGGAAGGTGGTGTGGGAGTACGCCCTCCAACTGGGCGACCGCAAGCGGGCCGGCGGGCATGGGCCGGAGGCTTACGGCGTCGAGGTGTTCGGGGCGATCCGCCTACCCAACGGCAACACCCTGATCGCCGGCGGGAACAACCACCGCGTCCTGGAAGTGACGCCGGACAAGAAGGTGGTGTGGAGCGTGGACCAGAAGGAGCTGCCGGGTGTCACGCTGGCCTGGGTGACGACGCTCCACGCCCTGCCGAACGGGAACGTGGTCATCGGCAACTGCCACGCCGGGCCGGGCCAGCCGCAACTGGTCGAGGTGACGCGGGACAAGAAGGTGGTGTGGACCTTCACCGACTGGAAGAACTTCGGCGACAACCTGGCGGCGGCGCAGATTCTCGACGTGCCGGGGGTGGTGCGGTAAGTGGGAGTCTCAAGCCCACCCGTTGCAACGGGTGGGCTTTCGGGGGCTGGATCCCTCACCCCTTGGGTGTGAGTTTCACAAGCAACTCGTCGTTCCCCGGCCAGCCCTTCGCCAGTTCCGCCCGCCTGCCTGTCGTGTAGTCGGCGTAGTCGAAGCCGGGGGCCATCGTCGCCCCGAGCAGGGCGAACCCGTGCCGCCCCGGCAACACGTGGCTCCCCTGCCACACCCCGCCCGGCACCACCAGTTGCGGCACCTGCCCGGCGAGCAAGTCCTGCCCGAGCGTCAGCACCTTCGCCGACCCGTCCGGGTGCAGTTGCAGCATCCGCACCGGGTCGCCGAGGTAGAAGTGGAACACCTCGTCCCCCGGCAGTCGGTGCATCTCGGACACCGTGTTGCCGGTCAGCAGGTAGTAGATGGCGGTGCCGACCGGGCGATCTTCGCTGTGCCGCGGCAGGCTCGCCCCGGGGATGACGGTCGCGTCCCGCCACGTCTCCCGGAAGAACCCGCCCTCGACCGGGTGCGGCTTCAGGTCCAACAGACGAACCACCTCGTCAGCGGTCGGCATGGCACACTCTCGACATGGAACGCGGATGACGCGGATTTCACCGCGGATGAAAACCGGATCAAACCAGATCAGATTCTTATCCGCGGAAATCCGCGTGCGGTACGATCCGCGTCATCCGCGTTCCATGTCGGACTACACCCGGGCCGTCAGGATCGTGTACCCGCGGTTCTCGACGCTCTCCGCGTCCCCGAACACTTGCACCACCTCGGGGATGGTCTGCACCGGCATCTTCGACACCAGGTGGAACCGGCCGCCCGGCTTGAGCAGGTCGCGGGCCGACTGGATGAACAGCCGGGCGACCTCCGAGTTGGCGTAATACGGCGGGTTCGCCAGAGCCACGTCGAACCCGTTGGCCGGCAGCCCGGCCAGCGTCGCCGTCGTCACCAGCTCGAAGTTCGGGACGCCGTTCGCCCGGGCGTTCAGCTCGGTCAGCCGGATCGCCCGGGCGTTGCTGTCCACGAACGTGACCCGGCCCGTCGGCCCGGCCATGTGGCTGGCCAGGCAGCCGACCGTCCCGTTCCCGCAGCCCATGTCCAGGACGTGGTCGCCCGGTTCGACCTCCGCGACTTCGAGCATCGCCCGGCTGCCGTGGTCCATCCGCCCGTACCCGAACGTGCCGGGCCAACTGAGGAAGCTCATCGACGGGCCGTCGCCGATCTTGGCGTGGAAGGTGATCTCGTGCCGCCGCCGCGGCCGGTCCCCGGTGCGGGCGCTCCAGAACGCCATCCCGGCCTTGCTGCTCGGCGACTCCCCGCACTTGCCGAACACCTTCTTGTGCCACCGGGCGACCTGCACGTCCCTCTCGTACTCGCTGAGCGTAATGAACCGCCCGCCCTCCTCCAGCACGTGGAACCCCTGCTCCACCATGTCCATCTTCAGCTCCCGGTCGGCGTGGGCGGCGGCCGGGAACAGGACGGTGCGGAACCTGGCCGGCAAGTCCCACAGGTCGGCCCCGACGACCACCTCGGCAGCCACGCTCTCCTGGGCCAGCTTCTCGCGGAGCCGGTCGGCCGTGTACACGTCCATCTGGAAGCAGACCGTCTCCACCCCGCCGAGGGCGCCGACCAGTTGCGTCACCGGCCACGGGTTGCCGAGGGCGACGAGGACCGGCGGGGCCACCCGGTCGGCGACGACGGGGAACAGGTCGAGGAGGTGTTTCATTCCCGTCCATGATATGCGGGCGGGCCGCCGGCGATCAGCGGGTAGAACAGCCCGGCGGCCACCGCCCCGGCGACCGGCGCCACCCAGAATAGCCACAGTTGGTTGACCGGCCCGCTCACCTGGTTGACCATCGCCACCACCGCCGGGCCGGTGCTCCGGGCCGGGTTGACGCTCAGGTTCGTCACCGGGATGCCGATCAGGTGGATGAGCGTCAGCCCCAGGCCGATGGCCAGCGGGGCGAACCCGGCCGGCGCCCGCCGGTCGGTCGCCCCCAGGATGATCATCAGGAAGGCGAACGTCAGCACCACCTCGGCGGTCAGGCAGGCGACCAGCGAGTACCCGGGGACGACCGTCCCGGTCCCGTCCTTGGTGGCCGCCGGCGAGTACTCGGCGTACCCGTTGGTGGCGAACGTGCCGGGCGCGTCGGCGATCCCGAACCCCGGCTTGCCGGACGCGATGGCGGACAGGACGAACGCCCCGAGCAGCCCCCCGGCCACCTGGGCGATGACGTACGGCAGCACCTCGCCGGACGGGCACCGCTTGGCCACGCACAGCCCGACCGTCACCGCCGGGTTCAGGTGGCACCCGCTGATGTGGCCGATGGCGTAGGCCATGGTCAGCACCGTCAGCCCGAACGCCAGGCTGACCCCGACCAGCCCGATGCCGATGTTGATCGGGCTGGTCCCCTCCTTGATGAACACGGCCGCGGCCAGCACGGCGCTGCCGCACCCGCCGAACACCAGCCAGAAGGTGCCGAACACCTCCGCCGCCAGCTTGCGCCCGAGTGTCATGGAGTCTCCACGGCTAAAGATGGGAACGGCCCCCGACCGGCTAGTCCGGCCGACGGCAACGAGTCCGTAAACTGTGAAGCGGTCATCCCAAAGATGGGAATCTTAACAAAAGCAGCCTGTCTTTTCAGCCACCCGGGTGCGGCATCCGCACGTCGGCCCCGGCCGGCACGCCCCGTAGGGTGTGGCGACAGCCGTCCGGCCAGGTGACGGACACCGCCTCCGCCCGGTCCAACGCCCCTAGCCCGAAGTGGGCGACCGGCTCCATCTGGCCGAGATACCCGCTGCCGCCGTCGATCACCCGCACCTGCTCCCGGCCGCCGGCCGTCAGCCGGACGACCGCCCCCCGAGCCGCCGCCCCGTGCCGGGTGAGCGGTCGCACCCGCACCCACCGCCCGGCGGAGGCCGCCTTGAACAGCGACAGCGGCTGCGGCGCCCCCTCGCCGTGGGCGATCAGTAACTCCAGGACACCGTCCCCGTCCATGTCCGCGACCGCCGCCCCGGTGCCGAGGCCGTCCGGGTCGGCGGCCGGCCCGGGGTCGAGCAGCCGCCACCCGTCGTCCCGCCGGCCGAACAGCCGGTTCGGCACGCCAAGCAGGTTGAAGAACAGTTCCTCCGCCCCGTCGTTGTCGAAGTCGGCGGCGACCACCGTCCGCACCGGGCCGGGCAGGGCGAGGGCCGGCGTCGCCCGGTCGCGGAAGGTGCCGTCCACCTGGCGGACCATCAGCCGGTTCGGCCCGTCCCAGTTGCCCCAGCACAGGTCGAGCCGGCCGTCCCCGTCGGCGTCCAGCCCGGCCACCCCGCGGGCGTGTTCGTCCGGGTCGGCCAGCCCGTACTCGGCGGCCGCCTCGGCGAAGTGCCCGTCCCCCAGGTTCTGGAACAGCAGGTTCGGCCCGCGCTCGGCCGTGCAGAACACGTCCGACCGGTCGGACACGACCGGCCCGACCCACAGCCCCCGGCCGCCGACCGTGCGGTCCATCCGCAGGCTGGGGGCCAGGTCGGTCAGGGTGCCGCCGGGGCCGGCCTCGTACAGCCGAAGCGGCCGGCCGTAATTGGCCACCACGAACCCGTACCGGCCGGTGCCCCGGCGGTCGATCGCGGCCACGCTCCACCCGGCCGCCAGGTTGCGGACGGTGGCGTTGGCCGGCCGCTCGAACAGGTCCTCCCACCGGCCGTCCGGCCCGCGGGCGAACAGCCGGTCGGCGAACCGCTTCGGCCCGGCGAACGTGTCCGTGTTCAGGACGTACAGTTCGTCCCGGCCGTCCCCGTCGATGTCGGCGGCGGCCAGCCCGATCGCCTGGCGGCCCGGGTCGGCCAGCTCCGGCGGGGCCACGTCCACCAGCCGGCCGTTCGCCCACTTGAGCACCCGGTTCGGCCCGCCGAACCCGGCGACCACGAACTCGGCGACCCCGTCCCCGTCCAGGTCGACGGCCGCGACGCCGTAGTGCAGGGCCGGCGGGTTGTGGGCGATCCGGTCGGACAGGTCGAAGAACATGGTGAAAACCTGAGTCCTCAAGTCGTCAAGTCCTCAGGTCTTCAAGTCGGGCATGCCGACTCAAAGCCCGGGACTTGAAGACCTGAAGACTTGACGACTTGAGGACTCGGCCGAGGTCAGTCGTCCGCCAGGTTTTTGTCCCCGAGCGTGTTCGTCACCTTGAGCGTCTGCTTGAAGGTCAGCTCCAGCTCCATGCCCATGACGCTGACGGTCAGGGTGCCGCCCATCTTGGCGGTCATGCCGCCGGCCTTCGGCCGGCCGGCGGCCACGTCGAACGACAGGCTGCCGGCGTACTCGTCGGCCTTCAGCGCCCCCTTGGTGATCTGGAAGGGTAGCCCCTCCCCGCCCTTGCCGGCGGTGAACGTGGCGTCGGCCGTGTAGCTCACCTTGGCCACCCCGCCCGTCACCTCGTCCAGCTTGTACTTGGCGTTCAGGGCGAAATCGCCGAGCGGGCCGATGGCCAGCTTGGTGTCCCGCTTCCAGGTGTCCCCCGGCTTGACCGGGGTGCCCGGGCCGACGGCCAGCATGTCCTCGACCGACACCTTCAGGGCGTCCGGCCCGGCCGACGCCCGCATCACCTTGGCGATGTCCTCGTTCCCGCCGGCGATCTTCTCGATGTACCCGTCGTACCCGTCCACCTTGGTCACCTTCATGTCCTTGTCCAGGGTGAACGTCAGGGTGGCCCCCTTCATGTTCCCGGCCAGCCCCTCGGCCCCGGGCAGGTTGCCGGTGATTTCCGCCTTGACGATCGTCTGCTCCAGGGTGTATCCGCCGGCCGAGGCGTCGACGACCGTGTACTTGGTGACGATGGTGCTGTCCTGGCTCTGGTCCATGGTGTTGCCCAGCACCCCGACCGTCTGCTCCATCTTGGTGACGGTCTTGGCGTACACCACGTCCCCCTTGGCCAGCTTCCACTTGAGGGTGACGGGGTCGGCGGCCCGGGCGGGGGCGAGGGCGACGGCCAGCACCAGCCCGGCGGCGGCGAGTTTCATCGGGGCGGCTCCAGGAGGGAACGGGCGACGGCGGCCCAGCACGCGCAGCGTATCCGGCCGGCGGGGTTCGGGCAACCGTTTAGCCGACCGGTTAGCCGCGAGGCGGAGGCTCTGCGGAGCCGAGCCGCGACACCCGCGTCCCGATTCGCCGAGCCGCAACACCCAGGGATGAGGTCGGGCGCGCTCGGCTCCGCAGAGCCTCCGCCTCGCGGCTAACCGGGATGCCCGTCCGTATCATCCCCCCATGACCCCGACCCGACCCCGCGGCGTGTTCGTCACCGACTTCGACGGCACCCTCACCCGGACCGAGTTCTACCAGCTCGTCGGCGACGTGCCCGACCTGTGGGCGGCCTACCGCTCCGGCCGGGTGTCCCACGTCCGGGCGATGGCCCTGTACTGCGCCGCCGCCGGCACCGACGAGGCCGCCGCCCGGGCGCTGGCCGAACGGCTCGAACCGGACCCGCGGTTCGGCGAGTTGGTCCGCCGGTTGCACGCGGCCGGGTGGGAGGTGGTGGTCGCGTCCGCCGGCTGCGACTGGTACATCCGGATCGCCCTGGCCGGGTTCGGGGTGGACGTGCCGGTCGTGTCCAACCGCGGGAGGTGGGTGCCGGGTCGGGGGATCGTGCTGGAAGCCCCGGCCGACTCGCCGTACTTCGACGAAGAAGTCGGGGTGAGCAAGGCGGCGGTGGTGCGAGCGGCGCTGGCCCGGACGGACCGGGTGGCCTACGCCGGCGACGGGGTGACGGACCTGCCGGCCGCGCTGCTGGTGCCGCCGGAGCTGCGGTTCGCCAAGTCCGATCTGGCCCGCGAGCTGTCGGGCCGGGGGGAGCGGTTCCGGCCGTTCGACCGGTGGGCGGAGGCGGCCGAGGCGGTGTTGGCCGCAGCGGATGCGCCAGACGCGACGGGCTGAACGCGCGGACGGACGTTCGCCCGTCCTCCGGGTTCGCTACCGTGCTTGTTTCCGCCCGGGTCGCCGGGTATCTCCTTGGGGCACACCTGTTCACAGTGAACGGGAGTTCGACCCGGGAGGCTCTCATGTCCACGGCGACCGCCACCGCGACGGCCACGGCCCTCATCCCCCACCTGGTGGTGAACGACGCGGCGGCCGCGTCCGAGTTCTACCAGGCCGCGTTCGGCGCGGCGGAGCACTTCCGGATGCCGGAGCCGAAGGGCGGCACCCGGCTGATGCACGTCTCCCTCGGCATCGGCGACCTGAAGCTGATGCTGTGCGACGACTTCCCCGAGTACTGCGGCGGGGTGTCGAAGGCGCCGAAGCCGGGGGTGCCGACCGGGGTGACGCTGCACCTGGACGTGCCCGACTGCGACGCCACGTTCGAGCAGGCCATCGCCGCCGGGGCGACCCCGGTGATGCCGCCGATGGACGCGTTCTGGGGGGACCGGTACGCCAAGCTGACCGACCCGTTCGGCCACGAGTGGTCGCTCGCCCACCGGCTGACGGCCGAGCAGAAGGCGGCGGCCGAGAAGGCGTGGGCCGAGTGGCAAGCGACGAACTGAGGCTGGTCGCTGATGTAGGGCGGGTCAAGCGTCGCGTTGGACGCGCCGACCCGCCGCGAACGGCAATCACTCCCTGCCCGGGCCGGCGGGTCGGCGCCGCAGAGCCGGCTTGACCCGCCCTACGGAATCCCCGCCTACGCCCGGACCACCACCCACTTCTCGGCGATCACCCGCAGGTCCGGCGGGGCGACCGCCCTCTCGTCGGCGAAGTAGTGCCGCTCCAGCCCGGCGATGGCCGCGTCCAGCTCGGCCCGCTGGGTCGCCGACAGGTGGCCTTCGGCCCGCACCCGCTCCAGCAGTTGCAGCACGGTGAAGGCGTTCAGGTCGGCCGGCAAGACCGGGCCGGTCGCAGCCGCGGTCCGGCTCGCCCGCCACCAGGCCAGCCCGATCGCCGCCGCCAGCAGCACCCCGAGGGCGATCGCCCCGCGGGTCAGCCAGGGCGCCCAGCCCGGGTCGCTGGCGTACTCCCGCTCCAGCGACACCTCCTCGTCCACCGTCACCAGGTCGGCGTCCGAGTACCGCTGGAACAGCTTGCCGTCCTTCTCCTTGGTCGGCAACTTGAGTGAGGCGAACTTGAACGCCTTCGGCCCCTCCGGCTGGCCCGGCTTGGCCTGCAGCGTGAGCAGCCAACTCCGCTCGGACAGGACCGCGTTCCCCTCCTTGTCCTCGTCGAACTTCTTCACCGCCAGCGGCTGCTGTTCGTCGGACTTGACCACCTCGAACCCGCCGCCCGGGGCGTCGTACAGGTCGGCCGCGTCCGGCACCAGCCCGACCCCGGTCGCCTTGATCTCCAGCAGCAGCACGCCCTTGTTCGCCTGCCGCTCGTCGAGCGTCTGGATGACGGTCAGGTCTTTCACCGGCCGGGGGTCCGGCCGCTCCCGCTTGCAGTCGATCGGCACCTTCGGCGACTCGACCGGCAGCACCACGTACCCGGACGTGTCGAGGAAGTCGAGGTCCAGCCGCAGCGGCGGGACGGCGTCCACCTGCGGGCCGCGGGGCTTGAGCAGGAGGTACGCGTACGGGGTGAACCGCCAGCCGAACTCGGCCATCGCCCGGCTGTGGACCGTCTCCGCCTGGAAGGTGACGGAGACCACCTCGAACTGCTCCTTGAGCGCGTCCTTGGCGGCCGTCTCGAACCGGTCCCGGTAGTCGGCCGTCGGCCGGCCGTAGTTGTACGAGTAGTACCCGCCGGAGTTCTGGTTCTGCAGGTAGCGGCCGAACCCGTTGCTCTCCCGCTCGATGTCCCGGGTGTGGTTCAGGTTGACGAAGACGCCGAACGGCTTGCCGGCGGCCAGGTTCGCGGACCCGTCCACCACCACGTCCAGCTTGATCTCCCGGACCAGGTCCTTGTAGTAGTCGAACACCTTCTTCGCCTCGGCCGCCCGGGGGTGGTCGCCGACGATGTCGAAGCCCGCCTTCAGGTAGCGGAACTTGACGTGCGGCTTGGCCCCGCTCATCCGGGTGAACAGGTTGTTGGCGAACTTCGCCCGGTGCTTGTCGCCCAGGTCTTTCGGCAGGGCGTCCAGGGCGGCCTTGATCTTGGCCGGCTCCCGGGACGCGAACTGCTTGTCCTCGGCGATCATGCCCAGGTCCACCGCCCCGAGACTGGCGTACAGCCAGAGTTCGTGCGGCTGGGTGGTGTACTCGTCCTCGGTCAGCTTCGGGGCGGCCTTGGCGTAGGCGGCGGCGGCCTCGGCGAACCGGGCCAGGGCGGCCGTCCGGTTGGTGCTGAAGTCGGACTTCTTCTCCAACTCCTGCTTGTAGTTCACCTCGTCGTGCATCAGGCACGCCTCGGCCAGCAGCAGCGACCAGTCGCCGGGGAACTTGCCCAGCCCGTCGGCGACCGACTTGCGGGCCACCTGGTAGCCCCGCATGACCTCGGCTTCCAGGTCTTTCTTCTTGCGGTTGGTCTTCTTCTGCTGCTGCTCGTTCGGATCCCGCCACAGGCCGGTCAGGTTGGTCCGCATCTGCTGGGCGAGGCCGGCCAGGGTCTTCGGCTTGAGGCCGCCGAGCGGGCCGAACACCTTCTCGATGGCCTCCGTCTTGTACACCTCGGCGGACGAGTGGCAGGCGGTGAACGCCCGCACCCAGATGTCCTCGTCCAGTTCCGGGATCGGCAGCTTGCGGATGCGGGCCGCCCACTCGGACAGCTCTTGCAGGTTCCGCTCCTGCTTGCTGCGGGTGAGCGGGATGCTCTCGGCCCGGTTCTCGAACCCGTAGAAGAACCACGAGTACCGGTACCGGTTGCGGTTCTCGTTCGGGTTGTGGTTGCGGGTCCAGACGGTCAGGAACTCGCGGACCAGGCTCTTGGCCTCGTCCGGCTGGGCCTTGGCCACCTGCTCGATGAGCGGGAACGCCTCGTCCTCCTCGCCGGCCTTCAGGTGGAGTTGGGCGATCAGCCCGGCCAGCTTCGGCCGGAACCCGTCGTCCACCCGGCCGACCCAGGCGTCCGACGGCTTGGCCTTCATCACTTCGGAGACGCCGATCGGCCGCGGCTGGTTCGGGTTCTGGTACCGGTACGGGCTGTACCCGGGGCCGTCGTCCATCATGCCGTAGTAGATGTTGCCGTACCGGTCCTGGCGGAGCTGCGGCCCCTCATCGGGGGCGAACTGGCGGGAGAACTCGGCCTCCTTCAGCCAGGCCGCGGCCAGCAGGGACAGGGTCGGCGACCAGGCGTCAGCCTTCTGCGGGGCGGCTTTCAGCAGGGCATCGACCGCGGTCCGCATCAGCTTGAGGGCGTTCAGCCGGTCGTCCGGTTGGAACGGCCGGGTCGGTAGCCCCTGGGCGACCAGCGTCCCGACCTTGGCCAGGATCTCCATCCCGCGGTCCGGGTTCTTGGTGAAGCTGTCGTTCAGCCAGGCCTGGCCGAGCGCGTCGGTGATCCGGGGGGCGAGTTCGACCGCCCGCAGCAGCGCCTCGTCGGACTGCTCGCGGGTGGCCCCGGGGAAGGTCAGCACCGCCTGGACCGCGTGCCAGGCTTTCTCCAGGTTGGCCGTGCCGCCCTTGTCGTCCCGGCCGTGGCGGGCCAGGAAGTAGCGGGCGAGCAGGTTGAGCGCCTCGCCGTCCCGGTCCGCCACCGCCTGCTCCGGGGTCGGCAGGAAGTCGCCGGCGTACTCCGGGTGGCCGGCGAAGGTGAGCAGCTTGGCCGCGTCCCGTTTCGTTAGGGCGGCCCGGTCGGCCGGCTTGGCCACCTCCGCTTTCAGCTTGGCGACGGCGACCTCGGCGAGCGTGCCGGTGTTCAGGGCCATCGCCAGGATCTGACCGAGGCCGCCGAGGTGCTCCCGTTCCAACCCGCGGGGGGCCAGGTGAGCGACCGGCAGCCCGCCGCCGACGGCCATCCGCGGCGGGAGCAGCTTGGCGTTGGGCGACCGCGGGGCGGCGGCGGCCAGCCCGAACACGTCGTCCACGGTGAAGCTGTTCCGCTCCCCGTACTGCTGGGCGGCCGGGGTGTTCATCATCATCATCTGCCGCATCTCGTCCGGGGTGCCGTCCCCCTGCTGCGGCATCTGCGGCCCCTGCTGCCGCTGGAGGGCGGCGACCGTCTGCTTGTACGCGGCCGTCGCCTCCTCGTCCGGCAGGGACGCCAGGTACGCCTTCACCTTGTCCCACTGGCCGAGCGTGACCGCCTTCTTGTACGCGGCGATCTCGGCGTCCACCGGGTCCGGCTTGGGCGGGGTCTTGCCCGGGTCCGGCTTCGGCTCCGGCGCCCACGCCTTGAGCACGCTCGACGGCCGACGGTCCACCTCCAACTTCTTCAGCTTCTCCATCCGCGGGGTGGCCTTCGGCGGCTCGACCTTCGGCTCCTCCTTCTTGGCCTCCTTGGCGTCGGCCTTGCCCTTGTCGGCCGGCTTGCCGTCCTTGGCCGGTGCGGCCTTGACCGGCTGGCCCACGACTACCGCCTTGGCGGTGGTGACGGTGGCGACCGGCGGCGCCGGGATCTGCCCGGCGGCCACGGCGGCCAGGCAGCCGACGGTGACGGCGGACGGGACGAGCAGCTTCCGCATCGGTGCGATCCTGCGAGGAAGTCAGTGCGGAGGGGTTCGTGTGTAGGGCGGTGCCGAGGCTTGGCGAGGCCCGCCGGAGCGGCAACCCGCCGCCCAAGACGGCGGGCCTCGCCAAGCCTCGGCACCGCCCTACAAGAATCAGGGAATCAGTGCCCGGTGTCGTCGGGCGCGGGGTTCTTGCCGGCGCTGCGGATGTCCTGCTTCTCCGGCTTCTGCTGACCCTTACCACCCTTGGAAGGCCGACCGGCCTTCTTGCCCGATTGGCAACCCTCTCACTGCGAGGGCAGGGGCAGCCCCTGCAGCTCCCCGAGGTCCATCCGGGCCAGCCGGATCGACGCCTCGAGGTCTTCGCTGTGCTTCTTCACCGCCGCCGCGTCGCCGGCCTTCTCCGCCTGCTCGGCGAGCAGCTTGTACGTCTGCCGGGCGGCCTCGGCCTCCGGCTCCCACACCTCCGCCCCCAGCCCTTCCAGCCGCATCAGCCAGGTCATGTAGTACTGGCTGTTGGCGAACGCCGACCGGGCGCCGGCCAGTTGCTTCGGGTCGGCCGCCGGGTCGGCGACCAGCTCGTCGATGAGTGCCTTGAGGTCGCCGTTGGCTTCGGGCAGTTGCTTGGCGAGCATCTGGCTCTTGGCCCGTTCCAGCCGCAGGGTGCGGGCGTCGGCCGTCCGCCCGTCGGGCAGCGCCTTGAGCGCCTCCGCGTACTTCTCGGCCGCCCCGGCGTGGTCGTCGGCCGCGGCCAACTTCTCCGCCTGGCGGATGAGCCGGTCGGCAACGTCGAGTTGCTCCCGGTCCTGGCCCGGCCCCATGTGCCAGGCGAACAGCCCGACCGGCAGCATCAGCCACCCGGTCAGGGCGAGGATTCGCAGCGCCACGTCGCCACCTCCTTCGGGTCGAAGGGCCGGTTCCGCCTCACATTCGCACGAACCAATCCTACCTTCGCCCGGCCGTCCGGGCTACGCCGAAGCCCTCATCACCTCGTTCCCACGCTCTGCGTGGGAACGCACGGGGGCGACGCTCCGCGTCGCGGGCTTCCCGCCCGGGGACGCAGCCCACCGCCCGGACTCGCGTGACGCAGAGCGTCACGCCCGTGCGTTCCCACGCAGAGCGTGGGAACGAGGAGGGCTGTCGGGCTAGCCAGCCGCCCGGCGGGCCGCCCGCGGGTGCCGGCCCGGGGTCCAGCCGGTGCCGACCAGCGACAGCAGGAACGGCAGCCCGGCGAACGTCCCGGTGCCGGCCGCCACCGCCACCCGCGCCCACTCGCGGGTGCCCCACTTCTTCTTGTCCGGCGGCGTCGCGTTCTCGTCGATCTTCGACACCAGCGCGGTGCTCATCTGCTTGTCGTTGCCGTCGTGGTAGACGCCGTGCAGCCGGGTCGCCACCTGGCGGAGCGTGGACACGTCCTGGCGGGACGAGTGGCCGGCGATCGACCGGCCGACCGACGGGTTGCCGACCCCGACGATCACCACGTTGTTGCCGATGCTCACCGGCATCTTCGGCATCCCGTTGGCCGGCACCGTGTCCCCGTCCGTGACGCACAGCAGCACGGCCGTCCCGGGTGCCCACGGCTTGGCGATCTTCGCCGCCTCCTCCAGCCCGGCGAACATGTCCGTCTCGCCGCTCTTGAACGCCTGGCTGAGCGGCAGGTCGGTCAGGATGTTGCGGATCACCTCCCGGTCGGCGGTGTCCAGCACGACCGGCTTGGCCCCGGTGTACACGGCCACAACCGTCGTCTTGTACCGCTCGGCGTTCACCCGCTCGAAGAACGAGGCGATCAGGTCGGCCGCCCGGTGCGCCCGGGACTGCTTACCGCTCGGCCCGGCGTCTTCGAGCCGCATGGACGGGGACACGTCCAGCACCAGCAGCAGGTGCCGGAACTCGCTCGGCTTCACCTCGCCGGAGCGGTACGTCATCGGCTGAAGGGCGAGGAGCGTGCCGAACCCCCAGGTGGCGAACCCGAGGGCGGCCACCCGCAGCAGGCCGGCGACGGCGGCCAGCGGGGCGAACCCGACCCGGCCGGGGCCGAACGCCAGCGGGGCGGCCGCCACCACCCGGCGGGCGTGCAGCGCCTCGGCGGCGGCGGCCAGGACGGCGACCGCGAACCCGGCGGCGACGGCCAACAGCAGCGGGTCGCGGCTCACCACGGCGTGTACCTCAGCCCGAGCAGGCAGAGCGTGCCGAGGGCCGCCAGCCCCAGCCCGGCCAGGGCGAACGGCTCGAAGTAGTCGATGGTTTCGACCATCGTCGGCAGCATCTTCGCCTGCTTCATGGTGTCGATCTTGGCGAACACCGCCTTCAGGCTGTCCGGGTCGGCCGTCTGGAAGGCGTCCCCGCCGGTCGCCCGGCAGATGGTGACCATCTCGGCCTGCGGCTCCCCCTCGGCCACCACCACGCAGAACACGGTGACGTTGGCCGCGGTCAGCTCCTTGACCAGCGCCTCCTGCTCCGTCACCACGTCGTAGTCGTACCCGTCGGTGATGAGCAGGATCATCCGGTCGCCTTCCTCCCGCTCGACCAGCACCTTCTTGCACCCCCGCAGGGCTTTCGGGATAGCCGTCCCGCCGAACCCCGGGGGGGCCAACTCCGGCCGCATGAACGGCGGCGAACACTTGATCGCCGAGGCGTCACTCGTCAGCGGCACCCAGTGGACGAACTCGACGCCGAAGAAGGTCAGCCCGAACGCGTCACCCTTGCGGAAGTCGACGAACGCGTTGATCGCCTTCATGGCCGCGTCGTACCGGTCCCCGCCCTCCCCGTAGGGGGCCATCATGCTGCCGGACACGTCCACGCAGAACTGGATATTGGTGAGCGACCGCTTTTCCTTCGGCGGCCCGTTCCGCTGCGGTCCGGCCAGGATCAGGACGCCGACGGCCAGGAGCAGCGGCGGGACCGACTCGGCGAGCGTGACTGCGGCCCACAGCCACCACCCGCCGCCGGCCTTGGCGGCGTCCACCGGCAGGACCAGCCGCCGCTGCGGCAGCACCCACCGGTTGGCCCACACCCACACCAGCAGCAGCACCGGAATCGCCAGCAGGGCGAGCAGCGTCGGGTAGGCGAACGTCGGCCACACCCAGGGGAAGTCGAGTGGGTTGCGGGGCGTCATCGGCTGGCCCCCCGGGCGGTCGGCAGGTCCACGGCATCCGGCGGCAGGTCGCGGTACGGGGCGAGCAGCGCCCCCACGTCCTTCGGCGGGACCGGGTTCGGGTGGTGCAGCCAGAGTTCCAACTGGCTCAGCAGCGGGCCGGCGGCCGGGTCGGCGTACAGCCGGGTCATCGCCTGGTGCGGGTCGGCGTGGGTCAGGTTCAGCCGGGTCCGCCAGTACGCGAACAGTGACCGTTCCAGGGCGGCCAGTTCCGTCTGCGACAGCTTGCCGGCGGTCGCCCCGTCGATCAGCGGGCGGAGCCGGTCGGCCAGTGTCAGCGGCTTGGCGGCCACCGCCTCCACGACCCGCCGCCGGGGGAAGAAGAACGAGCCGACGAGCAGCACCAGCCCGACCGCCCACACCACGCCCAGGGCGATGAGCAGGGTGCGGTAGCCGCCGAGCCGGGGGCCGGGGTCGACGGTCAGCTCGTTCGGCAACACCTGGCCCGGCGGCCGGACCGGGGTGACGCTCACCGGCACCGGCGGTAGCCCGGCGGTTGGAGTGCCGTCCTTCCGCCGCAGGTACTTGGACAGGTCGTGGGTGCCGGGATCGAGGCCGTAGTACTCGAGGTCGTACCGGAAGGCGGTGCCGTGCGGGTACACATTCAGCACCCGCACCACCACCGGGATGCGGCGGTCGTCGTAGGGGGCGGGTTCGAGTTCCGGCCCCGGCAGGACGACGCCTTCCAGCCGGCCGCTGATGCCGACGGGGGTGGTTTTGAGCGGGTCGGCGGCCTGTGACAAGGTGACAAGATGACAAGGTGACAAGGTGAGAAATGCCAACACGACCACGGCCCGGCGGAGCCCGGCAGTGCTGCCCGTTCTGTCACCTTGCCACCTTGTCACCTTGTCACCTTGTCAAGTTAACGACGACCCCGGCCCAGCCCGCCGCGCGCCTTCAAGAAATTTCGCAGGTCCGCGACGAACGGCCGGTCGGTGCGGATCAGCAGGTGGTCGACGCCGGCCCGCTTCAGCTCCCGGGCGGTCGTCTCCGGGTCCACCCACCGCCTGCCGGCCCGGGTGACGAACACCCGCCCCGTCTCGGCCTCGCCGGCCCGCAGCAAGCCCGCCCCGGGGAGGCCGGTTTCCGCCGGGTCTTGCAGTTGCAACACGATCACGTCGTGCTGTTGCGCCAACAGCTTCAGCTTCGGCAGGGCGGCCGGGTCGTGCAGGTCGCTGAGCACGATCACCAGGCACCGGCTGGTCAGGCTCGGGGCCAGCTCCGCGACCCGCCGGCCGAGGGTGGTCGGCTCGTCGTACCGGAAGTGCCGCAGGTGGTGCAGCCACTGCAGGATCTGCCCCCGGCTCAGGCTCGGCTCGACCCGGAAGTCCCGGCCGCCGACCCCCAGCACCCCGACCGGCGACACCCGGTCCAGGCAGGCGAACGCGATCCCCCCGGCGATGTGGACGGCGATCGCGTACTTGGTCTTCTTGACGCTCGACACCGTCATCGACGCGGACGTGTCGATCAGCAGGTGGCACGGCAGCCGCTTCGGCGCCTCGTACTCCTTGACGTAATACTTGCCGGTCCGGGCGGTGAGCTTCCAGTCGATGCTCCGGACCGAGTCCCCCCACTGGTACGGCCGGCTCTGGGCGTACTCGATCCCGGACCCCAGGAACGGGGACTTGTCCGTCCCGTAGCTGAGCGTGTCCGCCAGCTTCTTGACCGCGATCAAGAACTGGCGGGCGTTCAGGTGGTCGGCGGTGTCCAGGTGGCCGGTCATGCGAAGTCTCGCCGGGTCACCGGGTGGCGGCCGTGGTCGCCAGCAGCACCAGGTTGGTGATCAGCAGCGCGACCGCCAGGATCAGGTACACCTGGACGAACGCCCGCAGCAGCCCGAACAGCCGGCGGAGGCTGTCCAGGGCGGCCATCAGGTGGCCGACGTCCGCCCCGGTGGTGCTGGTCACCTGCTGGAACGCGACCGCCGCCGACTTCATCTGCAGCCCCAGGAACAGCAGCAGGATGGCCGGCAACAGCACGGCCACGATGCCGACCACCACCTCCTGCCAGGCCAGACGGGACAGTTGGAACAACGGCACGAACGCGATGAGGAAGTACAGCGAGCCGAGCGCCACCAGCGGCATGCCGACCCAGACCAGGGCGTTCGCCAGGTCGGCGATCACCCGGTTCTGGTCCGGGGTGAACTCGTGCTCCGGCGGGCGGGGCGGGGTGGGCGGCGGTTCCACGGGGCGGTCTCCGGAGGGGGTGGAGGGTCTATCGGGCGGCCGCCGCGGCGGCCCCGTTCCGGGCGGCCTTGCCGTCGCCCCGGTGCAGGTCGTGCAGGATCTCCTGCAGGATGTCGTCGCCCCGCTTGCCGTCGGCCAGCGCCTCGTAGTTCAGCCGGACGCGGTGCAGGATCACGTCTGGGGCCAGGGCGTACAGGTCGTCCGGCACGACGTACCGCCGGCCGCGGATCAGTGCCCGGGCGCGGGCCGCCTTGAGGAGCGAGATGCCGGCCCGCGGGCTGGCCCCGAGTTCCACGTCCGGGTGGTTCCGGGTGCGGTTCACCACGTCCACCACGTG
>JAXMAZ010000037.1:0-62321 GCA_046350115.1 Gemmataceae bacterium | reverse complement strand
AGCCGAGCGGGCTGTGCGACGACAGCACGTTCGTCCGCCGGGTGTACCTGGACGTGGTCGGCACCCTGCCGACGCCGGACGAGTACGCCCGGTTCATGGTCAGCACCCTGCCGAACAAGCGGGAACTGCTGGTGGACGAGCTGCTCGACCGCAAGGAGTTCGCCGAGCTGTGGGTGCTGAAGTGGGCCGAGCTGCTCCAGGTGCGGACCGACCCGAACAACGTCAGCCCGAAGGCGATGCTCCTGTACTACACCTGGCTGCAGGACAAGATCGCCCGGAACGTGCCGACCGACCAGTGGGTGAAGGAGCTGCTCGGGGCCAGCGGCGGGACGTTCAAGAACCCGGCGTCCAACTACTACCAGATCGAGCGGGACGTGCTGAAGGTGACGGAGAACGTCGCCCAGGTGTTCATGGGCATGCGGATCCAGTGCGCCCAGTGCCACAACCACCCGTTCGACCGGTGGACGATGGACGACTACTACGGGTTCGCCAGCTTCTTCAGCCAGGTCGGGCGGAAGGGCGGGGACGACCCGCGGGAGCTGGTCATCTTCAACGGCGGCGGCGGGGAGGTGAACCACCCGGTCCGGGGCAAGCCGGTGCCGCCCAAGTTCCTCGGCGGGGCGGTGCCGAACGTGGCCGGCAAGGACCGCCGGCAGGTGCTGGCCGACTGGCTGGCCTCGGCGGACAACCCGTACTTCGCCAAGAACCTGGCGAACATCGTCTGGAACCACTTCTTCGGCATGGGCATCGTGAACGACGTGGACGACGTGCGGGTGTCCAACCCGGCCAGCAACCAGGAGCTGCTGGACGAACTGGGCAAGCGGTTCACCGCCTACCGGTACGACTTCAAGAAGCTGGTGAAGGACATCTGCACCAGCGCCGCCTACCAGCGGGCCACCCAGGCGACCAAGTCGAACGAGGGGGACTCCCGCAACTTCGCCCGCGGGCCGATCCGCCGCATCCGGGCGGAGACCATGCTGGACATCATCAGCCAGGCGACGGACACCAAGAACAAGTTCCCCGGCCTGCCGGCCGGCGCCCGGGCGGTGCAGATCGCCGACGGGCAGGTGTCCAACTACTTCCTCACCACCTTCGGCCGGCCGACCCGGGAGACCGTGTGTTCGTGCGAGGTGCGGCTGGAGCCGACCCTGAGCCAGAGCCTGCACCTGATGAACGGGGACACGGTCGGGCCGAAGATCGGCCAGGGCAACCTGGTCGGCAAGTGGCTGCAGGAGAAGCGGCCGCCGGCCTGGGTGGTCGAACAGCTCTACATCCGCTGCCTGAGCCGCCCGCCGCGGCCGGAGGAGATGCAGAAGCTGGTCGCCGCGGTGGACGTGGCCAAGGACAAGCGGCAGGCGCTGGAAGACGTCTTCTGGGCGCTGCTGAACAGCCGCGAGTTCATGTTCAACCACTGACCCCGCGGGGCCGATGGCCGAGATCGCCTTCCAGCCCGGACACGTATTCTTCCGCCCGGACGACCCGGCGGACCGGGCGTACCTGCTGGTCGCCGGAGAGGTCGAGCTGCTGGTCGCCGGTCGGCGGGTGGCCGTGTTCGCCCCCGGGGACGTGTTCGGGGAGATGAGTCTGATCGAGGAGCGGCCGCACCGGATGACCGCCCGGGCGACCGCCGCCGGCCGGGCCGAGACGCTCACCCGGGAGGAGTTCGAGGACGGGCTGCTCCGCGACCCGGCCCGGTGCCGGGCGTACCTGGTCAGCCTGTTCGAGCGGCTCCGCGGGCTGGCCGCCGGGGGCGACCCGCCGGCCGACGCGGCGGCGCCCGACCGGGTGACGATCGTCCCGCTCACCCCCGCCGCCGCCCGCGGGGTGCCGGAGGCCGGGCTGGCCGTCCCCCGGTTCCCGTTCCGCATCGGCCGGGCGTCCAGCCACGCCCTGGACAAGAACGACCTGGACCTGCCGGATGACCGCCCGCACACCGTCTCCCGGTCGCACTGCCAGTTGGAGCTGGACCCGGCCGGCGGGGTCCGGGTGCGGGACCGGGGCAGCCACCTGGGCACGGTGGTGAACGACGCCCTGATCGGCGGCCCCGACGAGACGACGACCGCCCCGCTCCGGCCGGGCGACAACACGCTGGTCCTGGGCGGGCACGGCTCGCCGTTCCGCTTCCGGGTGGCCGTCGAGGCCGCCCCCTGACCCCCACGGTGGCCCGATGGGATCTTCGCCTCGCGTCAACCGCCGCACCGCCCTCAAGGCCGCCGCCGCCGGCGTGCTGGCCGGCCCGCCGGCCGTCGCCCGCCCCCGGGACGACAAGCCGAAGATCGCCCTGATCGGCTGCGGCGGGATGGGCACCGGGGACGCCATGAACGCCCGGCGGTTCGGAACCGTCGTCGCCGTCTGCGACGTGGACGCCAACCAGGCCGCCAAGGCCGCCAAGGCGATCGGCGGCGAGCCGAAGGTGTACGGCGACTTCCGCAAGCTGCTGGACGCGGAGAAGGACGTGTCGGTGGTCATCACCGCCACCCCGGACCACTGGCACACGCTGGTCAACCTGGCCGCCCTCCGCCGGGGCAAGGACGTGTACAGCGAGAAGCCGCTCACCCTCACCATCGACGAGGGCAAGCGGCTGGTGGCCGAGGTGAAGAAGACCGGCCGAGTCCTCCAGACCGGCAGCCAGCAGCGGAGCGACCCGACCTTCCGGCTGGCGTGCGAAGCGGTCCGCAACGGCCGGCTCGGCAAGCTGACCAAGGTGACGAGCGTCCTGCCGGCCGGGTCGCACGGCGGGCCGTTCAAGCCGTCCCCGGTGCCGGCCGGGCTGGACTGGGACTTCTGGCAGGGGCAGGCGCCGGCCCGCGAGTACGTCAAGGAGCGGTGCCACGTCAACTTCCGGTTCTGGCTGGAGTACAGCGGCGGCACCCTGACCGACTGGGGCGCCCACCACAACGACATCGTCCTGTGGGGGATCGGCCGGGACCGGTCCGGCCCGGTGTCGGTCGTCGGCAAGCGGCTCGTCGACCCCGTCCCCGGCGGGTACACGACGCCGGCCGAGTACGAGATCGAGTACACCTACGCGGACGGGCTGACCCACGTCTGCAAGAGCACCACGGCCAGCTCCATCTTCGGCGGCGGGCAGAAGGCGAAGACCCGCACCGAGTCCGCCCACGGGGTGCGGTTCGAGGGGACCGACGGCTGGCTGTTCGTCACCCGGGGCAAGATCGAGGCGAGCAACCCGGCCATCCTGAAAGACCCGTTCGCGGCGACCGACACCCGCCTCTACGTCAGCAACGACCACATGGGCAACTTCTTCGACTGCGTGAAGACCCGCAAGCCGCCGATCTGCGACGCCGAGATCGGGCACCGGTCGGTGAGCGTCTGCCACCTCGGCGGGATCGCCCTGCGGCTCGGCCGCAAGCTGGCGTGGGATCCGGCGAAGGAGGAGTTCGTCGGCGACAAGGAGGCGAACGCCCAGGTCGCCCGCGAGCAGCGAAAGCCGTGGACCTACGACGCGGTGTGACCGTCCGTAGCCCCGAAGGGGCGGTAGCCAATAGCCCAGGGCGTAAGCCCTGGGTAGCCAGGGCGAGAGGTCGTAGCCCCAACGGGGCGGCAGAGTGAGCTTGTTGGACCGGGTGGCGGTCGTGACCCAGGGCTTACGCCCTGGGCTATTAACTGACGCCCCTTCGGGGCTACCGAACTGACTCGATGAGGCGATTCAGATGCGGCGACTGATTCTCGGCTTCTGTTCGGTCGGCCTGGTCGTCGGGTCCGCCTTCGCGGACGGGAAGAACCCGACCTTCGAACAGGACATCGCCCCGATCTTCCGCCAGCACTGCACCGGCTGCCACGGGGACAGCAAGCAGAACGGCGGGCTGACGGTGGCCTCGTTCGCCGACGCCATGCAGGGCGGGGCGTCCGGGGCGGTGATCAAGCCCGGCGACCCGGACAAGTCCCGGCTGTACACCCTGACGGCTCACACCGAAGAGCCGAAGATGCCGCCGAAGGCGAACAAGCTCCCGGACGCCCAGATCGCCCTCATCAAGCTGTGGATCGAGCAGGGGGCGCGGGAGAACGCCGGCAGCAAGGTGATGGTGCCGGCCAAGCCGAAGGTGGAGGTCGGGCTGAAGGCCGTCACCCGGGGCAAGCCGGACGGCCCGCCGCCGATGCCGAAGGCCGGGGCGCTGAAGGCCGACCCGGTCGTCCGCACCCGCCGGCCGAACGCCGTGCTGGCCCTGGCGGCGTCGCCGTGGGCGCCGCTGCTGGCCGTCGGCGGGCAGCGGCAGGTGCTGCTGTACCACACCGACAGCGGGGCGCTGCTCGGGGTGCTGCCGTTCGAACACGGGCAGATCAACAGCCTGAAGTTCAGCCGGAGCGGCAAGCTGCTGCTGGCCGCCGGCGGTCGCGGCGGGGCGACCGGGAAGGCGGTGCTGTTCAACGTCGAGACCGGGGCCGTCGTCACCACCGTCGGGGACAAGGAGACGGACGCGATTCTCGCGGCGGACCTGTCCCCGGACCAGACGATGATCGCCGTCGGCAACACGTCCAAGCTGGTCCGGGTGTACGCGACCGCCGACGGGTCGGTGGTGCGGGAGGTCAAGAAGCACACCGACTGGGTGACGGCCGTCGAGTTCAGCCCGGACGGGGTGCTGCTGGCCACCGGCGACCGGAACGGCGGGGCGTTCGTCTGGGAGGCGAACACCGGCCGCGAGTTCCACACCCTCCGGGGCCACACCGCTGCGATCACGGACCTGTCCTGGCGGCCGGACTCGAACCTGCTCGCCACCGCCAGCACGGACACCACGGTCCGCACGTGGGAGATGGAGAACGGGTCGCAGGTGAAGTCGTGGGGCGCCCACGGCGGCGGGGTCGAGGCGGTCCGGTTCAGCATGGACGGCCGGGTCGCAAGCACCGGCCGGGACCGGGTGACGAAGCTGTGGGACGGCAACGGCGGGCTGCAGAAGCAGTTCGAGGCGTTCCCCGACCTCGGCCTGCGGGTGGCCGTCACCCACGACAGCGGCAAGGTGATCGCCGGCGACTGGACTGGGCAGGTGAAGGCGTGGGCGATCGGGGACGCCAAGCTGTTCGCCAGCCTGGACCCGAACCCGCTGCCGGCGGTCGAGCGGCGGAAACAGGCCGAGCAGGCGGTGGCCGCCGCCGATGCCAAGGCGAAGCAAGCCGCCGCCGCGTTGGCCGCCGCCCAGCAGCGGGTGAAGCAGGCCCAGGAGGCGTTCGCCACCGCCCAGGCGAAGGCGGCCAAGGTGCAGGCGGACCTGGCCGCGGCCCAGAAGGTCGTCGCCGAGCAGACGCCGGCCCTGACGGCGGCGGAGCAGCAACTCGCCGCGGCGAAGGCCGACGCCGACAAGCAACAGACGGCCGCGCTGGCGGCGGCGAACAAGGCGGCTGCGCTGGAGGCACTCGCCCCGATCTCCGCCGAGACCGCCCGGAAGGTGCAGGAGGCCGCCGCCCGCACCCCGACCAACCCGGACCTGGCCGCCGCCGCCAAGGCCGCGGCCGACACCGCCCAGAAGCAGCAGGCCGAGTTAACCGCGGTCCGCAAGTCGGCGACCGAACTGGCCGCCGCGGCCAAGGTGAGCGGCGACAAGCTGGCGGCACTGGCCAAGGCCGTCGCCGACAAGCGGGCGGCGGTCGCCGAGGCCCAGAAGCAGGTGGCCGCGCTCCAGCCGCAGGTGAAGGCGATGACCGACGCGGTCGCCCCGATGAAGGCGGCCGCCGACCAAGCGAACGCCGGCGTCGGCCCGGCGAAGGCGGCCATGGACACCGCGGCCGCCGAACTGGCGGCGGCCAAAGCCCGGCTCGAACTGTCGCGGTCGGCCCCGTAACCCGGGCGGCCGGTCAGCCGACGAACAGCTTGCCGGCCGCGGTCAGCAGGACGAACCCCAGCACCCGGCGGACGGTCGGCGACGAGAACACCCGGCTGCCGAGGGTGGACCCGACCAGGCTGCCGGCCACCACCGCTGCCACCCACACCGGCAGCTCCGGCGGCAGGGCGGGAAGTTGGACAGCCGGCCGGCCAGCCCGGCCAGGCTGTTCACCAGGATGAACGCGGCCGACACCCCGGCCGCCGTCTTCGTGTCCGCCCACCGGGCGAGCATCAGCACCGGCGTCAGGTACACCCCGCCGCCGATCCCGGTCAGCCCGGCCAGCAGCCCGATCGACAGGCCGATCAGCACCCCGGCCCACACCGGCATCCGGCGGACGGACACCGTCGCCGACTTGGCCGGCCACAACAAGCGGACACCGGCCAGCGCCAGGGCGGACGCCAGCACGATTTTGAACGCCAGCCCGGACAGGGTGTACTGGCCGCCGATGTACGCCATCGGCACCGACCCGGCGGCCAGCGACAGGAACAGCCGGCGGTCGAAGTGGCCGGCGGACGCGAACCCGGCCGTCGCCGGGGTGGCGGCGACGATGTTCAGCACCAGCGCCGCCGGCCGCATCACGTCCGGGGGCACGCCGTAGAAGGAGAAGACGGCCAGATACCCGGACGCCCCGGCGTGGCCGACCGACGTGTACAGCAGCGCCGCCAGGAACAGCAGCGCGCCAGCAGCCCGAGTCCGTCCGGCACCTGCACCTCCGGTGGGTTCTTGTAGGGCGGTGCCGAGGGCTTTGCGAGGCCCGCCGTTGGACTTGATGCCTCAGCCCGACCGGCGGGCCTCGAAGACTCGGCACCGCCCTACGCGCCGGCCTTGTACCACGCGATCGTCTGCCGCAGCCCGTCCTCGAACGGCACCTGCGGCTCGTACCCCAGCTCGCTCCGGATGCGGCCGATCTTGGCCAGCGAGAACCGCACGTCCCCGGCGCGGGCCGGGCCGTGGGTCGGGGTGACGTTCGTGCCCAGCACCCGGTTCAGGGCGGCGATAAGGTCCAGCACCGACACCTTCCGGCCGGTGCCGACGTTGTACACCCGGCCGCTCACCCCCGGCGTCGCCGCCCCCTTCATCAGAGACTGGACGGCGTCCGTCACGTACACGAAGTCCCGGCACTGCTGGCCGTCCCCGTGGACGGTCGGGGTGCGGCCCTCGGTGAGCGCGGCGGTGAACAGGGCGATGACCCCGCTGTACGGGCTGTCGGCCCGCTGCCGGGGGCCGAAGATGTTGAAGAACCGCAGCCGCACCGTCTCCAGCCCGTAGCTGGCGGCGAACGCCTCCAGGTAGTGCTCGCCGGCCAGCTTGGCGGACGCATACGGGGAGAGCGGGCGGAGCGGGGTGTCCTCGTCGAGGCCGTCCGGGTCGGCGGCCGGGCCGTAGGCGCTGGAACTGGCGGCGTACACCACCCGCCGCACCCCGGCCTGGCGGGCGGCGTTCAGCACCTCCAGGGTGCCGGTGGCGCAGATGGCGTGGCAGCGGAGCGGGTCTTCCAGGCTCTTGGCCACGGACGCCATCGCCGCCAGGTGGTAGACGGTGTCCGCCCCGGCGACCGCCGCCTTGACCGTGGCCGGGTCGGTGACGCTGCCGCGGACCAGTTCCGGGTTCGACCCGGCCAGGTTCTCCGGGTGGCCGGTACTCAGGTCGTCCAGCACCCGCACCCGCTTGCCGGCGGCGGTCAGGGCGTCCACCAGGTGTGAGCCGATGAACCCCGCCCCGCCGGTCACCACGCACAGTTCGGCCATGTGTCCGTCCGCCGCTCGGGTGTAAACAGGCCGGCCGACCGCGTGCCCCTGCGGTCGGCCGGGCGTTTCACCTTAGTATAGAACTGCGGCCCGCGCTCAAAACCGGACCGGGCTGGTGGCCGGGACGGCCGGGACGGGGACGGCCGGCGGGGCGGACGAGTTCAGCCCGGACTTGCCCGGGGTCGTGGGCGGGACGGCCTGCGGCATCGGGCTGGCCGGGGCCGGGGCGCCGTCCTTTTGCGGCGTCACCGCCGGGGCCGGGGCCGCCGGAGCGGTTTCGGCCGCCGGAACGGGCTGGGCCGGCTTCGGGGTCCGCGGGGCGTAGATCGACTGGCCGATCGGGTCGACCGGCCACTGCGGGCACACCGCCGGCCAACTCGACCACTGGGTCTGGAAGTAGCCGAAGCACGTCCCCGGGGCGACGGACGGGTGGCCGTAGTACCGGTCATACTTCTTTTCGGAGTGGTGGTAGACCGGTCGGTTGTACGGGCTGTACTTGCTGGCGGCCTTGGCCCGGTTGCACGACGCACACCCGCCGACCGCCGCCCCGCCGCCGCAGGTCGCGCACCCGCCCGGGGCGACGCTCCCCAGCGGGCCGGCCGCCAGCGCCGCCGGCGGGGCCGCAACGGCCGGCTGACCGGCCGCCGCCGGCGGATCGTCGGCGGTGGCCGCCCCGCCGCCCAGTCCGAACGCCCCGGCCGCCAGCACGGCCCGGGTGAGGTCACGCACTCGCATCGTCGATTCCTTTCGCTGCCGCCGCACGGGCGGTCGGGTGAACTCCCCCGGCCTGAGCCGGCTGGTCCTTCACGGGAACGGATCGACGGGCGACGGGGGCGCGATGAACCCGGCGCGGCGGCCGGGCGGAAGTGATCCGGGCGGGCCGGCCGCACAGCCGGCGCCGCCCCGGTGATCGGTGAAACGCTTACCGCTCGACGGTGACGGTCGGGCCGGTCTCGACGATGGCGCCGCCCCCGCCGTCGTCGAACGAACACGGGGCGGTGAACCCGAGCCGGTCGGTGCCGAACACCCGCTCCAGGCAGGCGGTGACGCGGGCCAGGGTGCCGGCCCGCCGGGACGCCGGCCGGCCCATCACGAACACCCGGTCGCCCGGCAGAACCTGATAGTTCGTCGCGGTCGCCCCGCGGCGGCTGACCGCCTTCCAGTCCACCGGCAGGATCTGGTCCCCGCACCCGGCCGGGCCGGGCCGGGCCACCCACACCCGCTTGTCCGCCATCACCGACAGGCAGCCGGCGTTGGCCACCGCGTCCAGCACCGTCTCGTTCCCGGTGGCCGGCAGCTTCACCACCGCCTCCCCGCGGCCGGCGACGTCCGTGATGACGTAGTAAAACTTGCTCCGGTAAGCGTGAACGTCCACGCTCGCCTCGGGCCGGTACAGGTACTGGGCGAGGTGGGCCTCGACCGTCATCTTGATCTGCGGCAGGGTCAGCCCGGCGACGTAGATGGTGCCGTACTGGCCGAGGTGGACGGTGCCGTCCGGGCGGACCGGGTGCGGGCCGGCGATCCGCTGCATCCCGGACGCCTGGGCCAGCGACACCACCAGCCGGCGGGCGACCTCCGGCTTGAACACCACCTCCAGCCGCTTCTTGAGGATCTCCTCGACCTCCGGCACCGTCAGGTCGGCCACCCCGACCGGGCCGCCGTAGTCGGCCCCCAGGTTGACCGTCCCCTCCGGGCTGATCGGGTAGACCCCCGTCACCGGCGACCCGCCCTGTCCCGGCTCCACACCAGGAAGGAAGACGTACAGGGCGTCGAGCGGCAGCACCCGGTACGGGGGCAGCGGGATCATCCGCGGCACGTCGATCCGCAGGACGTCCGGGGTTTCCACCGTGTACGGCGGGAGCGAGACCTTGTTCAGCTCCCTCGGCAGGGACGACTCGGAGACGATGGGCGTCGGGTGGGACACCGGCTGGACGACGGGTGTGGGCGAGTCGATCGGGGTGGCCGGAAGGGGGGTGGGACCGGCGAACAGGCTGGCTTCGGAGAAGAGGGGGGTTCCGGGCGGGGTGGTAGACTGGCAGCCGGCCCCAATTATGCCGGCCACGGCCAGCCCTGTGAGCCGCAGTCGCGGAACCCGCCGGGTCATGCTCCCCTCCGTCGCTCACCCGTAAGGCTGTCCGATAGCGGCGGCAGACTTCACATCTTCGGACAACTCAGCCCAACCGGTTCAATCGTCATTTGCGCCCGAGTTGTGCAGGAAAAGTCCTCTCCCCGGGCACGTCGAGAAAAAGCGGCTAAACTGCTCCAGACTTTCCGGTCAGGCTATCTCGACTGGCCGGGAGTAAGTACCCTGGAGGCGGGTGAACTTGACCTAAAGTTGTTCGCAACGGTTAACGGCCGTTAACCGGCATTTACACCGTCCCTAACACCCCATGTAGGGCGGCATTAGCGACGGCCAGCGGCAGACAACGGGCGGAAGTTCCGTCCAGGTCGATGGTTGGACGGCCGTGAAGCTCGTCCCAGAGGAGAGGTGTACGGATGCGGCAGGTGTAACCGGTCGGCCTGGCACACGGTGTGCATATCCTGGGTGCGTGGAATGTTCTTCTACGAACGAAACCGGACCCGGGTGACACTCTCGGCCTCGTCATACGGCCCTCGCAGATGCGGGGGCCGACGGGCCGACGGTGGCGAGTAAGGACTCACCCGGGAGGCGCATTGATGCGAGAGACCGTCACCGACCCGATCCGGGCGTCCGCGGCTCCGGCCCCGGCGGTGGGGTACGTGTTCAGTCCGGCCGGCCCGAGGCCGCCCGCATCGTGGCGGTCCGGGCGGCGGGTCGCGGCCGGGGTTCTGGGGCTGGCGGCCGGGGCGGCGACGGCGGCGGCGGTCTGGCTGGCCTTACCGGCCAGCGGCCACACCGCCCGGGTGATCCTCCAGTGGAAGCCGATGCCGACCGCCGCCGCCGATGCCGACAAGCAGAGCCTGGGGCGGCTCCTACAGTCGGAGGCGGCAGCCCACCGGCCGGCCGACTCCCTGCGGCTGGACTGGGCCGCCCCCGACCGGCTGGCCGTCTCCCTGACCGGCGGCGATCCGGGCGGGCTGCGGGCGGGGGTGGAAGCGCTGACGGCCGCGGCCGTGGGGTCGGCCGGGGCGGACGTGGCCCGCAGCCGGGAGGAGGGCCGCCAGTCGCAGGAGTCGCTCCTCCGGGATCTGGGGCAGCAGATCGAGCACGGGGAGAAGCGGCTGCGGCAACTGGCCCGGCTCGGGGCCGGGGACGTGGCCCAGCTCGCCGAAGAGGTCCGGGGCGTGAGCCGGACGCTGGCCGGGTTGCAGGTCGAAGGGCGGCGGCTCCAGGCCCAGGCGGACGCCCTGGCCGGCCGGCTGGCCGAGACCGACCGCCAGCCGGTGCCGACGGACGAGCGGGCCAAGGCGATGACCGACCCGGCCGTCGCCGCCCGGGCCGCCGAGCGGGACCGGCTGCGAGCACGGGTGGAGCGGATGGAGAAGCAGTACCAGCCGACCGCCCCGGCCCTGGTCGCCGCCCGCAAGGAGTGGGCGCGGCTGGACGCGGCCGTGCGGGCCGAGCTGGACCGGGTCGGCCCGGCAGCCGAACGGGCGGCCCGCGACCGCCGGCGGCTCCCGGTGGCGGACGAGCTGAAGGCGGTGCGGGGCCAGATCGAGGCGAACGCCGGGGCGGTGGCCCGCACCCGGGCCGACCTGGAGGCGCTGGAGCGGAAGCAGCGGGTCGTCCGCGCCCCCCAGCTCCAGTTGGTGGAGGAGCAAGCGGCCCTGGCCCGGCTCAAGGACCAGCGGGGGCAGGTCGAACAGCGGCTGACGGCGGACGCCGTTCAGCCACAGGACGACCCGCCGGTGGCGGTCCAGGAGCCGGTCGCCGTGACCGCCGCCCCGAACCCGTGGCGGACCGGGCTGACGGCCGCCGCGTTCGTGACCGTCGGCGGGCTGGTGGCGGCCGGCGGGGGGCGGGGCCGGCGGGTGGACTCGGCCGAGCGGGTGGCCACCGCCGTCGGCCTGCGGGTGCTCGGCAGCATCCCGGCGTTCCCCAGCCAACAGGTGCTGCAGGCTGACGGCGGCTGGCGGTTCGCCCTGAATGAGAGCGTGAACAGCGCCCGGACCATGATCCTGCACGCGGCCAAGTCCCGGAACATGCAGGTGCTGATGGTGACCAGTGCGGTCCAGGGGGAGGGAAAGACCTCACTGTCCAGCCAGCTCGCGACTAGCATGGCAGCGGCCGGGCTGCGGACCCTGCTGCTGGACGGCGACCTGCGGACCCCGGCCCTGCACCGGCTGTTCGCCGCCCCGCTCTCGCCGGGGTGTGCGGAGGTGGTGTGCCAGGAGGCGGACGTGGCCGAGGCGGTCCGGCCGACCGCCGTCCCGAACCTGTGGCTGGTCCCGGCCGGCGAGTGCTCCCCGCGGGTGACGGCGGCGCTGACCCAGGGGGGGCCGCTGGCCGCCCTGTTCGCCCGGCTGCGGGACCAGTTCGACATCGTGGTGGTGGACGCCGGCCCGGTCCTGTCGGCGGCCGACACCCTGCTCGTCGGCCAGCAGGTGGACGGGGTGGTGATCTCGGTCCTACAGGACGTCAGCCAGGTGCCCCGGGTGCGGGCCGCGTCCGACCGGCTGGCCCAGTTGAACGTCCCGCTGCTCGGGGCGGTGGTGAGCGGCACCACCCCGGACGTCCACACCTGAGGGCCGACCGGGTGAAACCGCTGCCCGAATTGGAACGACCGAACGGCGGCCGCGGCCGACCCCGGCCGCCCGCCCGTGCTACCCTTGAAGAACGCCCCGGCCGCTCGCCGGCCGGGTACCCCGTGATTCGCCCAACACCATGAGCCCGCACCCCGACCGCCCGACCCCGCCGTGGCCCGAGATCGACTGGGTCGACCCGGACGTCCAGGTCGCCCTGCCGCCCGGCGGGTGGTACGTGGCCATCAAGCCGGCCCTGGACCTGTTCCTGGCCGTCGCCCTGCTCGCCCCCTGCCTGCCGGTCATCCTGGTCTGCTGGGCGCTGGTCCGGCTGACCTCCCGCGGCCCGGGGTTCTACCTCCAGGTGCGGGCCGGGCTGGGCGGCCGGCCGTACAAGATCATCAAGCTGCGGACCATGCGGCACAACGCCGAGGCCAAGTCCGGGATCAAGTGGTCCCTCAAGGGGGACACGCGGGTGACGCCGATCGGCCGGTTCCTGCGGGCCACTCACCTGGACGAGCTGCCCCAACTGTTCAACGTCCTCCAGGGGCAGATGAGCCTGGTCGGCCCGCGGCCGGAGCGGCCCGAGGTGATCAACGGCAAGGGGCTGGCCGGCCAGATCCCGGGGTACATCAAGCGATTGACCGTCCGCCCCGGGGTGACGGGGCTGGCCCAGGTGCAACTGCCGGCCGACTCCGACCTGGCCAGCGTCCGACACAAGACGGTGTACGACCTGTACTACATCGCCCACCAGACGGCCTGGCTGGACCTCCGGCTGCTCGCCGCCACCGCGTTCAAGGCGACCGGGTTCGGGCCGGGCTGGCTGCGGCGGCTGTTCGCCCTGCCGCCCCGGGACCGGGTGGCGGCCGGGTTCCACGGCACCCTGGTCCTGTCGCCCCCGGCCGAGCCGCCGTCGGCCCCCCGGTTTCAACCCGAGACGGCCTGAGCCGCTCGACATAGCCGGGCTGTCTGGTCCCCTCCCCCTTGTGGGGGTTGGGGGGGGGGGCTCGGCGCTCCCCGCCCGTCCGAAGATTCGGGAGTGGCAGGCGGTCGTGACCCCCCCACCCGAACCCTCCCCCACAAGGGGGGAGGGGACCAAACGTTGAGGGGAAGTGGCGTCGGGCAATATGAGTCGAGCCAAGCCTGTCCTCCCCAGGGTGCTGTACCTCACCCACCGGGTTCCGTTCCCCCCGGACAAGGGGGACCGCATCCGCAACTACCACCTGCTCCGCCAACTGGCGACGCGGGCGCGGGTGTGGCTGCTCGCCCTGGCCGACGAGCCGGTCCCGCCGGCGACGACCGCCGAGCTTGACCGGCTGTGCGAGCGGGTGGCGGTGGTGCCCCTCGGCGGGGCGGGGCGGTACGGGCGGATGCTGGCCGCGGCGGCGTTCGGGCACAGCCTGTCCGAGGGCGCCCACTGGTCGCGGGCAGCGGAGAAGGTCGTCCGGCAGTGGGCTACGCAAGCGAGGTTCGCGGCGGCGGCGGTGTCGGCCGGGGCGCTGGCCGGCTACCTGCGGCTGCCGGAACTCCGCGGGGTGCCCGGGTTCGTCGACCTGGTGGACGTGGACAGTCAGAAGTGGCTCGACTTCGCCGACGCCAGCCGAGGGCCGAAGCGATGGCTGTACCGGTTCGAGGGCCGGCGGCTGCGGGCGCTGGAAGCCGGATTGCCGGGGTGGGCGGCGGGGGTGTCGATCGTCGCCGAGCACGAGGCCAAGCTGTACGAGGGGTTCGCCGGAACCGGGACCGCGACCGTGGCGACGAACGGGGTGGACCTCGACTACTACCGGCCGACGCCGGAGGTGGCCGAGCAGCCGGCGTGCGCGTTCGTCGGGGCGCTGGACTACCTGCCGAACGTGGATGCGGCCGTGTGGTTCGCCACCGAGGTGTGGCCGCGGGTGCGGGAGCGGGTGCCGGCCGCCGAGTTCCGGGTGATCGGCCGGAAGCCGGCCCCGGCGGTGCAGCGGCTCGGCGAGCTGCCCGGCGTGACCGTCGTGGGGCAGGTGCCGGACGTGCGGCCGTTCGTGGCGTCGGCGGCGGTGTCGGTCAACCCGATGCGGCTGAGCCGGGGGTTGCAGAACAAGGTGCTGGAGGCGCTGGCGATGGGCAAGGCGGTGGTCGCCGCCCCGCCGGCACTGGCGGCGTTACGAACGGTCCCCGGCGAAGACCTGCTCGCCGCCGAGACGCCGGCCGAGTGGGCGGACGCCGTGTGCGGGCTGCTGGGTGATCCGGCCCGGCGGGCGCGGCTCGGGGAAGCGGGGCGGCGGTTCGTGGAGACGCACCACCACTGGGACCGCTGCCTGCGGCCGCTGCTGGACAAGATGCTGCCGGCGGGGGAAACCTAACCCCCCGGCCCCCTTCCCTAAGAGGGAAGGGGGAGCAAGCGGGGCGAGCGTCCGGACAGTGGCTGCGGTCGTAGGCGGCGGACGGCTCCGCAACCTAACCCCCCCGGCCCCCTTCCCTAAGAGGGAAGGGGGAGCAAGAGGCAAGCAGGTCCGGGTAACGGCCCTGGATTCGGGTGGGTGCGGGTTCGGAAACCTAACCCCCGGCCCCCTTCCCTAAGAGGGAAGGGGGAGAGTGTTCGACCCCGCTGGTCGGGAACGAAGTCCGTCGCCCGGACGAGTGCCCCTCTTGCTCCCCCTTCCCTCTTAGGGAAGGGGGCGGGGGGTTAGGTTTCGACCGGCCGCTGACTCTGACCCCGAGCCGCTGCCGAACCGCGCTCCCCCTTGCTCCCCCTTCCCTCGTAGGGAAGGGGGCCGGGGGTTAGGTTTCTTCGACGCGACATACACCAACCACCCTGTCCCACAGCGGAGCGGGGCGACCCGACATGACCTCGACCCCTCTCCCCCGGACCGCCCCCCCCCCCCCCCGCCCGCCCGCCGCCCCGCCGGTGGTGTTCGACACCCGTGTCGTCACCGGGTCCGGCGGCGGGCCGGACAAGACCATCCTCAACTCCCCCCGGTTCTTGAATCAGGTCGGGTACAAGATGCTGTGCGGGTATCTGCACCCGCCCGGCGACCCGGGGTACGCGGACATCGTGAAAAAAGCCGAGCGGTACAACGCCCCGCTCGTCTCCATCCCGGACCGCGGCCCGTGGGACTGGCGGGTCGTCACCGAGCTGCTGGCCGTCTGCCGGCGGGAGAAGGTGACGATCTACCACGGCCACGACTACAAGACGAACGCCCTCGGCCTGCTGCTCCACCAGTTCTACCCGATGCGGCTCGTCACCACCCTGCACGGGTGGGTGAAACATACCAACCGCACGCCGCTCTACTACCGCATCGACCAGCTCTGCCTGCCGCGGTACGAGAAGGTGATTTGTGTCAGCGAAGACCTGTTTGAAGCGGCACTGGCGGCCGGGGTGCCGGCGAGCCGGTGCGTGCTGCTGGAGAACGGCATCGACGCCGAGGAGTACCGCCGACGGAAGTCGATCGAGGCGGCGAAGGCGGCGCTCGGGCTGCCGGCCGACGGGCTGCTGGTCGGGGCGGTCGGCCGGCTGTCCCCGGAGAAGGCGTTCGACGCCCTCATCCGGTCGGTGCGGGCGCTGCTCGACCGGGGCGTGGACGTGCGGCTCGTCGTCGTCGGCGAGGGGGACGACCAGCCGCGGCTGGAGGGGTTGGCGAAGGAGCTGGGCGTCAGTGACCGGGTGCTGTTGCCCGGCTGGCAGTCGGACGTGCGGGCCTACTTCGAGGCGATGGACGTGTTCGCCCTGAGCAGCTTGCGGGAAGGGCTGCCGAACGTGCTCTTGGAGGCGATGGCCCTGGAGGTGCCAAGCGTGGCGACGCGGATCGCCGGCATCCCGCGGCTGATCCAGGACGGCCGCAACGGGCTGCTCATCGACCCGGGCGACCAGGCGGCGCTGGACCGGTCGCTGTACGCGCTGTTGACCAACCCCGGGATGCGGGAGCTGTTCCGCTCCGCTGCCCGGCGGACGATCGAGACGCGGTACAGTTTCCCGATCCGCATGCAGCGGCTGAAGCGGATCTACGACGAACTGCTCGGAACGTAGGGTGCGTGGAGCGAGGCTCTGGGAGCGCAACGCACCAGCCCCGCAACGACCTCGCCCCATGTTCCGCGGCATCGGCCGGGGGAGGGCGAGGCTCCTGCCGAGCCGCCAGCCTGCGGCAACCGCTGCGTCCGATGTTCGTGGTCAGCGAATGGGCGTGATGTCAGCCGCCCAGGAAGCGCACGGCTCGGCAGGAGCCTCGCCCTCCCCCGGCCGGAGTCGACGAGTTGAGGGAAGCAACCGACGGGTGAAGTCGTGGCGGTGCGTTGCGCAAAGCCTCCACGCACCCTACACCCTGCTGGGGGTGTGATATAAGCGAGTCAACTGGAGGATGGTATGCCTGTGTTCCCGCTAATCCTACACAAGACCTATCGGGAACAAGGCTTCTTCAATGTCACGGTAGGGTTCGACGGATACATTCGGCGAGAAGAGGGGCCGATGGAGATTGTCCTGATGGCAGACGATCAAGTAGAGACGGTGAGGGGACATGTGAACCGCACCGCTCAGGGCAATGGAACGGCGCGCGTCATGGGCGCTGTACCGCTGCGGAACTGGTTCTGTACGCACTGCCAGATAGGCGAGCAACTCGAAGTCGATATCCTTGCGCCCGACAGCATCCGCATATCGCGGTGATGACAGTATTCCCCTCGTTCCCACGCTCGGCGTGGGAACGCACTGAGGCGACGCTCCGCGTCGCGGTCAGCGGGGGTGGGTGACAGCCTCCCCGGGCAAGCAGCTCGCCACGCAGAGCGTGGCCTCGTGCGTTCCCACGCCGAGCGTGGGAACGAGGTTGGGGTCGGTTCAACTGGCTGTTGGGGGCGTCATGCGTTGCGTGGTGACGGGGTCGGCCGGGTTCATCGGCTCGCACGTGTGCGAGGAGTTGCTCCGCCGCGGGCACACCGTCGTCGGCGTCGATGCGTTCGTGCCGAACTACTCGCCGGTGCTGAAGGCGGCCAACCAGGCGGCCTTGCTCGCCCACCCGCGGTTCCACTTCCACGCCCTCGACCTGCGGTCCGACCCGCTGGACGCCGCGGTCGCCGACGCCGACCTGATCTTCCACCTGGCCGCCCGCCCCGGCCCGGCCGGGTGGGACGAGTTCGACGCCGGCCTTGGGTGCGACGTGCAGGCCACCCGCCGGCTTCTGTCTGCCACCGCCGCCGCCCCCCGGCTCAAGCGGTTCGTGTTCGCCTCCGGGGCCGAGGTGTACGGCGAGTCGGCCACCGGGGACGAGACGACCGCCCCCCGCCCGGTGACGCCGGCCGGCGTCACCAAGCTGGCCGCCGAACACCTGTGCCGGGCGTTCGCCGCCGACCGGCTGCCGCTGGTCGTGCTACGATACTTCGGCGTGTACGGCCCCCGGCAGCGGCCGGATATGGCCGTCACCAAGTTCGTTCAGGCCTTAATCGCCGGCGAACCACTGGAAATCTTCGGCGACGGCCGACAGGTTCGCGGGTGGACGGCGATAAATGACTGTGTCGCCGCGACGCTGGCGGCGGCCGAGGCGCCGGCGGGGGAGACGTACAACGTCGGCGGGGACGACCCGGCGACGGTGCTGGAGTTGGTCGGAAAATTGGAGCGGATCGCCGGCCGGTCGGCCGAAGTGGTCCACCGCCCGGCCCGCCCCGGAGACCCCCGACACGCGGTGGCCGACGCCGGCAAGCTCCGCAGCCACGTCGGCTGGGTGCCTGGCACCCGGCTGGACGACGGGCTGGCCCACCAGTGGGAATGGCAGGTGGGTCAGGCCGCGGGGGTGCTGGACGAGGGGGTCGGTCTGGCTTGTGTGGGGAATTAACCCAGCCCCGTTGATTCCTTGCCTGAACGCGCTGGGAAGCCAGTGAGACAGGCGACGGGCAATCCATTGCCCACGACCGCTGTAGGGAACTCGCCGGCTCACCCCTTCGTCTCAAAAAAGTGGGCGGGGTGAAGCTGAGCGGCTGACGATCACCACGAGTGGCACCATGATTCGCCCGATGACCGACCCGGCGCACCCGCCGATCGCCGTGACCGCTCACCGCGGCCGGGCGATCGACGGACGCCTTCCGGCCCTGGCCGAATTCGCCCTCCGCAAAACCCCCAACCCGCTCGCCCGCCACCCCGGCTGGCTGACCGTCTTCCGCGACGGGTTCGGCCACGACGTGTACGCCCTCGAAGCGACCGCCGCCGGGCAGACGTGCGGGTTCCTGCCGCTGGCGTTCGTCCGCAGCCTGCTGTTCGGCCGGTTCCTGGTCAGCCTGCCGTACCTGAACAGCAACGGCGTCATCGCCGACTCCCCGGACGTGCAGACGCTGCTGGTGGACAAGGCCGTCGAACTGGCGAACCGGCTCCGGGTCCGCTACCTGGAACTGCGGCACGAAGCCCCGCTCGACCACACCGCCCTGACCGGCCGGCTGACGAGCAAGGTGCACATGCGGATGCCGCTGCCGGACAGCACCGAGAAGTTGTGGAAAGGGTTCGACACCAAGGTCCGCAACCAGGTCCGCAAGGGCGAGAAGAGCAGCCTCACGGTGAGCTGGGGCGGGCTGGAGCTGTTCGACCCGTTCTACGCGGTGCTGTGCCACAACATGCGGGATCTCGGGACGCCGGTGTACGGCAAGCGGCTGTTCCGGTCGCTGCTGGCCACCTTCCCGGACCGGGCCGAGCTGTGCGTGGTGCGGAGCGGGGAGACGCCGGTGGCCGCCGCACTGCTGTTACACGGGGACGGGGTGACGGAGGTGCCGACCGCCTCCCACCTGCGGGAGTTCAACAGCACCAACTGCAACATGTTCATGTACCGCCACCTGCTCGACCGGGCGGTGGAACGCAAGCAGGCGGTGTTCGACTTCGGCCGCAGCACGGCCGAGGGGCCGACGTTCAAGTTCAAGAAGCAGTGGGGGGCGGAGCCGCACCCGGCGACCTGGCAGTACTACGTCCGCCGCGGGAGCGTCGGCGAGATGCGGCCGGACAACCCGCGATACCAGCGGATGATTAAGGTCTGGCAGCGGCTACCGGTTCGGCTGACACAGTATCTTGGGCCGGCCATCGTCCGCGGAATCCCGTGATCGGGGCCGATATTCCGGGAACTTGGTCGGGGAGGGGTACGTCGAACGGTTAACGCGGATCGGCCGACGGCAACGGTTCTGCGGGTTACATTGAATTTGTTCGCGATCAGTTGTCCGTCGGCCGATCCCGAATTAAGGTGTTAACGCCCACCGGCTCCCCCCTCGCGGCCCCCCACCGCCAGCCGGTATTCCGAACCCCCCGCCGGTTGCCCCCGTCCGCGCCTAGCCCACGCCCGGGCTTGGAGTCACGATGTCGTTCGCCCGCCGCCTCGTTCTCGTCGGGACGGATCACCGGTTCAGCCAGACGGTCCAAACCCACTTACACAAAACCTTCCTGCTGACCGCCCCGGTGGTTCGGGCGGAGGACGTGCCCAGCCTGGTCACCCGGGACACCGACGGGCTGCTCCTGTTCCTGGTGTCCGACCCGGCCGACGCCGACCGGGCGGAGGCCGCCATCCGGGAGTTGAAGCTCCAGCAGTTGCCGGTCCGGGTCGGGGTGCTGGAGGCCGAGGACTTCGCCTACTCCCGCCGGCTGGACGCCCTCGCCCCGCACCTGGACGGGCGGTTCGCCTGGCCGACCCAACTGCGGGAGCTGAACGCCTGGGTGCGGAAGGTGGTCACACAGGGGGTCGGGTTCGCCGACCCGGGGAACGAGACGAACGCCGAGCAGATCCGCCGCCGGCTGCTCGCCCTGACCCCGTCCCTGGCCCCGCTCGCGGACCAGTTGGACATCGCCGCCTCCCACGACGTCACCGTGCTGATCGAGGGGGAGACCGGGACCGGCAAGACGCACCTGGCCAAGCTGATCCACGACTGCTCGGCCCGGGCCGACCACCGGTTCCTGGTGGTGTCGTGCGGGGCGCTGTCCGGGAACCTGATCGCCAGCGAGTTCTTCGGCCACGTCAAGGGGGCGTTCACCGGGGCGGACGGGGCGAAGGTCGGGAAGTTCGCCGCCGCGGGGCAGGGGACCATCCTGCTGGACGAGATCGACACCCTGGGGCTGGACCAGCAGGCCAACCTGCTGCGGGTGATCGAGACCGGGGAGTTCGAGCCGGTCGGCGGGAACGAGACACAGATCTGCCAGGCCCGGATCGTCGCGGCCACCAACTGGAACCTGTCCGAGGCGGTCGAGCGGGGCACCTTCCGCCGGGATCTGTACTACCGGCTGCACGTCGTCACCTTCCACCTGCCGCCGCTGCGGGCCAGGCCGCAGGACATCGGCCCGCTGGTCCGCGGGATGGTCGCCCGGTACAGCGGCCGGTTCGGCAAGAAGATCTGGGCCATCGACCCGGCCGCCCTGCGGGCGCTGGAGCAGTTCCCGTGGCCGGGGAACATCCGCCAGTTGGAGAACGTCATCCAGCAGGCGGTGTTGACGTGCGCGGGGGAAACGCTCACACTGTCCCACCTGCCGCCGATGGTCAACACCCGGCCGGACGGGCCGGCGGCCACCAGCCTGACGCCCACCAGCTCGCTGGTGCAGAACCGGGAGACGACCGAGCGGGCGGTGATCGTGCGGGCGCTGGAGCGGGTGAGCGGCAGCCGCACCCGGGCCGCCCAACTGCTCGGGGTGAGCCGGGTGACGCTGTACAAGAAGATGCGGAAGTACCAGCTGCTCCCGGCGCCGCTGTCCGCCGAGACGGTAGACCTGGCCGCGGCCGACCCGTTCGGCGGGTGACCCCGGCCCCACCTCTCCATGTCCTGAATTCGCCCACGCCCCGCCCCGGCGCCCGCCGGGGCGGCCGAGTGTCCGTTCGCGGAGGGCCGCCATGCCGGCCGAGCCTGAGGTGTACTACTTCTGCAAGCCGGCCGGGGTCCGCCCGGCGGCCGTCCCGGTCGAGTTCCTGACGGTCCAGGAGTTCCTGGCCGACGAGGCCGCCTGCCAGGTGCTGTGGGAGATCGTGTCCACCCAGTTCCGCACCCGGGGCAAGTTCCTAACCGTCTGGCAGGGGGTGCGGTACGTGGCCGCCCACCGCAACCCGGCCGGGGACGTGGACGGGCTGCTGCTGGTGACGACCCCGGTCAACTGGCAGATCGACTACGTGGTGGTGAAGCCGGAGGCTCGCGGCCAGGGGATCGCCTCGGCGCTGGTGCAGACCGCCCTGAACCACGCGTACCTGCACAAGGCGCCGTATGTGATGCTGACGAGCAAAGAGTCGCTGCGGCCGCTGTACGAGGCGTGCGGGTTCGAGGTGATCCGCACCCTGCCCGGCGTGAGCAATGTAGGGCGGGTCAAGCCGGCTGTGCGGCGCCGACCCGCCGATACGGCAACGAGTGGGTGCCAGTCCCGGTGGGTTCTGGAGGGGAGGGCGAGGCTCCTGCCGAGCCGGGGGCGCGTGGCAATGGGTTGGTGCCGCACCGGCGGCTGCCACCGGGCGTGAGCGACAGCGGTTGCCCACGCGCTCCCCGGCTCGGCAGGAGCCTCGCCCTCCCCCGGCCCGACCCGTTGGACCGGGCAACGAGGGGTTGCCATTTGCGGCGGGTCGGTGCCGCACAGCCGGCTTGACCCGCCCGACACCAGACCGATCCTTCCACACCGACGGAGCGTTCGCCAATGTGCGGGATCATCGGGTTCACCGGGCAGCGCGAAGCCGCCCCGGTGCTGCTGGACGGGCTGCGGCGGCTGGAGTACCGCGGGTACGACTCGGCCGGCATGGTCACCGGCACCGGCAGCACCCTGCACGTCCGCAAGAAGGCCGGCCGGCTGAACGAGCTGGCCAAGGCGGTGGCCGCCGAGCCGGTGCCGGGGACGTTCGGCATCAGCCACACCCGGTGGGCCACCCACGGCGGGGCGACCGACCACAACGCCCACCCGCACTTCGACGGCAGCCACCAGATCGCCGTCGTCCACAACGGGGTGATCGAGAACTACCTGGCCCTCAAGCACCAGCTCCAGGCGAACGGGGTGCGGTTCCGCAGCGACACCGACACCGAGGTGCTGGCCCACCTGATCGCCCACTCCTACCAGGGCGACCTGCTGGCCGCCGTCCGGGCCGCCCTGGCGGTGGTGAAGGGCACCTACGGGCTGGCGGTGGTGTGCCAGCAGGAGCCGGGGGTGATCGTCGGCGCCCGGCTCGGCAGCCCGCTGGTCATCGGCCTGGGCGAGGACGGCCACTACCTGGCGTCCGACGCCAACGCCCTGGCCGGGTACGCCGACCGGGTGGTCTACCTGAACGACCGGCAGATCTGCCAGATCGACCAGGAGTCGTGGGTCATCCGCAACCAGGACCTGGACACGGTCGACGCCCCCGTCCAGGACATCCGCCAGTTCCTGGGCGAAGGGGACGCCGAGCTGAACGGCTACCCGCACTACATGCTGAAGGAGATCTACGAGCAGCCGGACACGGTCGCCAACGCCATGCGGGGCCGGCTGGACGACAGCGACTGGACCGCCCACTTCGGCGGCCTCAACCTGACCGCCCAGGAGCTTCGCAAAATCGACCGGGTGCTGATGACCGCGTGCGGCACCAGCAACCACGCCGGGATGGTCGGCGAGTACCTGTTCGAGGAGCTGGCCCGGATTCCGGTGGAGGTGGAGTACGCCAGCGAACTCCGGTACCGCAACCCGCCGATCGACCGGCACACCATCGTGCTGGCCATCACCCAGAGCGGGGAGACGGCGGACACCCTGGCGGCGATGCGGGAAGCGAAGCGGATGGGGCACACGACGCTGGCCATCTGCAACGCGGTCGGCAGCAGCATCGCCCGGGAGGCGTGCGGCGGCGTCTACCTGCACGCCGGGCCGGAGATCGGCGTCGCCAGCACCAAGGCGTTCACCAGCCAGTGCACGGTGCTGACGATGCTCGCCCTGTACTTCGGCCGGATGCGGCACCTGTCCAGCCTGCAGGGGCAGCAGATCATCAAGGAGCTGCGCGCCCTGCCGGACGTGATCCGCACCACCCTCGGCTGCCACGACCGGGTGAAGCGGATCGCCGCCAAGTACGCGGACATGACCAACTGCCTGTACCTCGGCCGGCAGTACCTGTACCCCGCGGCGCTCGAAGGCGCGCTGAAGCTGAAGGAGATCAGCTACGTCCACGCCGAAGGCTACCCGGCGGCCGAGATGAAGCACGGGCCGATCGCCCTGGTGGACGAGAACACCCCGAGCGTGTTCCTGGTCCCCCGTGGCAGCGTGTTCGACAAGGTGATGTCGAACATGCAGGAGATCAAGGCCCGGGGCGGGCCGGTGATCGCGGTGTGCAGTGAGGGGGACGCCGAGGTCCAGCACCTGGCCGACGACCTGATCCCGGTGCCGGACGTGCCCGAGTACCTGCAGCCGATCGTGACGGCCATCCCGCTGCAACTGCTGGCCTACGAGATCGCCCTGCTGCGGGGCTGCGACGTGGACAAGCCGCGGAACCTGGCGAAGAGCGTCACGGTGGAGTGAGCCGGTTAGCCGCGAGGCGGAGGCTCTGCGGAGCCGAGCGCGAAGCCTGCGCCCCGATACTTCGAGCGCGATGCCCCGGTACCCGGTCCCCGCGCTCGGCTCCGCAGAGCCTCCGCCTCGCGGCTAACCGGGGCCGACTACTCCTTCGCCCGGCCGAGGTACGCCCCGTCCTCGGTCTGCACCTGGACCAGTTCGCCCTCGGTGATGAACGACGGCACCTGGATGACGATGCCGGTCTCCAGGGTGGCCGCCTTCTTCTGGGCGGCGGCGGTCGCCCCCTTGATCGCCGGCTCCGTCTCCGTCACCTTCAGGGTGACGGTCTGGGGCAGCTCCATGCCGAGCGCCTTGCCGTCGTAGAAGGTGATCTTGCAGGTGTCGTTCTCGCGGAGGTAGTTGATCTTGTCCCCGACCATGTCCCCGCTGAGCGTCACCTGGTCGAACGTCTCCTGGTCGGTGAACACGTAGTCGGTCCCGTCCTTGTAGCTGTACGCGAACTCCCGGGTGTCCAGGAACACCACGTCCACCTTGTCGTCCGGGTGGACCCGCTCGTCCACGATGCTGCCGGTCTTGAGGTTCTTCAGCTTGAGGTACAGGATCGCCCGCCAGTTGCCGGGCGTGTTCAGGTCGCGGTCCAGGCAGTAGAGCAACTGCCCGTTCATGTTCAGCACCATCCCCCGGCGGATGTCGATCATCTTGGTAGACGCCATCGGAAGCCCTCGTTCGGCGGCCCGGAAACGGACGAATTGGGGTTAAGGTATCAGCCGGCCGGCGGGCGGAGAAGGGGGCCGAGCAGTGGCCCGAGTCCTCGCGCAGCGACGGCCGGAGGGGAGGGCGAGGCTCCTGCCGAGCCGCGCTCCCCGCCCGGCTGGTTGTCGCCCACGCACGGAGGCCGCCCCGGTGCGGGTGCGACCCGTTGCCGGGCGCTCCCCGGCTCGGCAGGAGCCTCGCCCTCCCCTCCGGCCGCCCACTGGGGTAGAGTGCTGGCACCTGCCCGGAGCAACTCATGCGCGTGTCACTTGTCTTGCTGCTGCTCGCCGCCCCGGCCGTCGCCGACGGGCCGAAGGACAACCTGCCGGACAACGTCCGCCCGATCCCGCCGAAGGGGTCGCCGGTGCCGGACGCCGACCGCAAGGAACTGGAGGCCGGGCTGGCCGACCTCGGGGTCGCCGTCGCCGAGCTGGCCAAGAGCCGCGACCCGCAGGTGGCCGACCTGCTGCCGGACGTGGAGGTGTTCCACAAGGCGGTGCGGTACGCCCTGCAATACGACGAGCTGTACGTCGAGAAGAAGGGCCGGGACGACATCGCGGTGTCGAAGCGGCTGCTCAAGCAGGGGCTGCAGAGGGCGGCGGAACTCAAAGCCGGCAAGCCGTCATGGGTGCATCAGACCGGGCTGGTGGTCCGCGGCTACCGGTCGAAGATCGACGGCTCGGTGCAACCCTATGGGCTGGTCGTGCCGGCGAGCTACACGCCGACGACGCCGCACAACTTCCGGCTCGACGTGTGGTGGCACGGCCGTGGGGAGACGCTGACCGAGGTCAACTTCCTCGACGGGCGGCAGCGGCAGGTCGGCGAGTTCGCCCCGCGGAATGCATTCGTCCTGCACCCCTACGGCCGGTACTGCAACGCCAACAAGTTCGCCGGCGAGGTGGACACGTTCGAGGCGCTGGACCACGTTAAGAAGCACTACCCGATCGACGAGAACCGGCTGGTGGCCCGCGGGTTCAGCATGGGCGGGGCGGCGTGCTGGCAGTTCGCCACGCACTTCCCGACTTTCTGGTGCGCCGCCGCCCCGGGGGCCGGGTTCGCCGAGACGCCGGAGTTCCTCGGCAACTTCCAGAACGAGCAGGTGAAGCCGACCTGGTGGGAGGAGCGGCTGTGGGGCTTGTACAACGCGACCGACTACGCGGTCAACTTGTACAACCTGCCGACCGTGGCTTACAGCGGGGAGAAGGACCGGCAGAAGCAGGCGGCCGACGTGATGGCCCGGGAACTGGCGAAGCACAAGATCGAGCTGACCCACATCATCGGGTGGGGGGCCGGGCACAACTACACACCAGCCGCCAAGGTAGAGATTAACCGGCGGATTGACAGGCTCGCCGCCGGCCGGGATGCGGTCCCGTCGGTCATCCACTTCACGACCCCGACCGTCCGGTACAACCGGAGTGGTTGGGTTCGGGTGGACTCCCTGGAACGGCACTGGCGGCCCGGCACGGTGCTGGCCAGCCGGCAGCATCTGCACCCGACCGGCGGCAATGCCGCCCGCGGCATCGCCGTCGAAACGAGCGGGGTGGTCGGGCTGACCCTGGAGTTCGACCCGGGTCAGTCGCCAGACGTATTGCTCGACCAGGCGACCATCGACAAGCAAGCGGTCCCCGCACCCGAGCGGCGGTCGGACGGGTCCGCCGTGGGCCGCTACCGCAAGATCGACGGGACATGGAAGCGTGTGGCCGGCGGCCCGGAGTCCGCGGCCATCTCGCTCAAGCGGCACGGCCTCCAGGGGCCGATCGACGACGCCTTCATGGACCGGTTCCTGATGGTCCGGCCGACCGGCAAGCCGCTGGCCGAGAAGACCGGGGCGTGGGCGGCCAAGGAGATGCAGCACGCCGTCACCCACTGGCGGCAGCAGTTCCGCGGGGATGCCCCGGTCAAGGACGACACCGCCGTCACCGACGACGACATCCGCAACGCCAACCTGATCCTGTGGGGCGACCCGCAGAGCAACAAGCTGATCGCCCGGGTGCTGGACCGGTTGCCGGTGAAGTGGACCGCGGCCGGGGTCGAGTTCGGTGGCCAGACGTACCCGGCGGACACGCACGTCCCGGTGCTGATCTTCCCGAACCCGCTCAACCCGCAGCGGTACGTGGTGCTGAACAGCGGGTTCACGTTCCGCGAGTACGACTACCTGAACAACGCCCGGCAGGTGCCGAAGCTGCCGGACTACGCCATCCTCGACGTGACGACGCCGCCGAACTCGCGGTGGCCGGGGAAGGTGGTGCGGGCCGGGTTCTTCGGCGAGAAGTGGGAGCTGCTGCCGGACGACGGGAAGTAGCGGGCGGCGGTGGTTGCGGCGGGGTGGGGCGGTTGCCGCAGGCAGACGGGCCGCCACGGAGGGCGGCCCCTACCCCATTCGGGATCACCGCCCGGGGTAGGGGCCGCCCTCCGTGGCGGCCCGCGAATGGTCGTCCGCTGCAACCCGTCTCAACCCGCTTTACTCCCCGTGCTCGTACACGATCTCGGCCAGCTTGCCGAGCACCTTCCCCTCCCGGCTGGTCGGCACCCCGGCCGGCAGCGGCACCCCGTTCACGTAGAACCCGAACGCCAACTCCCGCCCGCTCTTGGTCGTCACCACCCCGGCCAGTGCCTTGCTGGTGAGCAGCGACCGGTTGTTCATCAGGTCCGACCAGAACAGCGTCCCCGTCTTGGCGAACACCTTCCCCCGGGCCGGGCTGTCCTTGCCGACCACATCGACCAGCGTGCCGTCCACGCCCAGGCTCGGCAGCCCGGCTTTGTACGCTGCCCACTCCGGCCGCCTGGCCATCCCGCACAGCAGTTGCACCGCGGTCCGCGGCGTCACCCAGTCGGCGTTCGCCCCGCCGGCCCCGCCGCCGAACGAGATCGATTTCACGTCCACCCCCAGCTCCTTCAGGATCTTCCCCTGCTCCCGCAGCCCGTCGGCCAGGGTCCGCTTCCCCTTCTTCGCGGCCACCAGGCAGGGCAGCGCGCTGGCGTACAGGTTGTGGCTCACCTTGAGCGTGACCGTCGTCACCTCGCTGAACGGCGGGGAGGTGTGGCTCGCCACCTGGGTCAGCTTGGCGTACTCGTCCTTGGCCGGCAGGTCGGCCCCGGCCGGGCGGGCGACCGGGGCCGTCACCCGCACTCCCTGCCGCCGCAGCGCCTCGATGAACATTCCCCGGGCGTAGCCGGCCGGGTCGTCGATCGGCAGGATACGGACCACCGGCTTGTGACCGACCGGGACGCTGCCACGGACGGCGAACTGCCGCGGGCCGATGGTGTCCAGCAGGGTGAGCGGCGGCGATCCCTTGACCCCGGTCGTCACGTCGATGTCTACGGTGGCCACGGCTGTTTGCGGGCGGACCGTCACCTTCGCCGGCTTGCCGGCCTCGTCCGCCGGGGCGATGGTCACGTCCAAAACGTTGTCGTTGACTATGATCGGGGTGACGGCGTCCGGCCCGCTGCCGCTGCTGCGGGTCGAGGCGAACAGCCGGTCGTCGATCAGTACGTCCCCGGTGACGGCCGTGATCCCGCTGGCTTTAACCTGCTTCGCCAGATCGTTCAAGGCGGCCAGTGGGTCGGTGTCGGTCAGCTCGGAGTCCATGAGGCTGCTGTTGGCGTAGGTGTGGTCGTGGTCCTTGAACGCCAGCTTGTCGTCCTTCGTCCGGCCGCCGAACGACGGGTCGCCGGACGCGACCAGGATCAGGTCGCCGCGGAGAGTGCCGCTGATGCCGACCTCGCCGCGGCGGTACACCGGGGTGACGAACTTGTGGTCCGGGCCGAGGGCGACGAGGGCGGCGGCGCACGAGAACAGCTTGGTCGTGGACGCCGGGGCGAACAGCTTGTCCGGGTCGCGGGCGAACACGGTTTCGCCGGTCTTCAGGTCGGCGACGTACAGCCCCCAGTGGGCGTGCTTGTAGTCGGGGCCGGAGACGACCGCGTCCAGCTTGGCGGCCAGCGGCTCGGCGGCGACGGCAGGCGAGAGGCAGACGATCAGGGCGAGGAGCGGGCGGGCGACGGACACGCGGGGCACCTCAGCAACAGCGGGGTGGGTTAGCGGGGACGCCACCGGCGTCCCCGCGGCCGGCCGCAGGCCGGCCCGCTAAGCTCGCATTGTGCCGACTCGCCGGCCCGCGGGCAACCGCCGCCCTTGACGGCCCGGCCCGCCGCTTCTAGCGTGCCTTCTGGTTCCGCCCACCCCGCGCTTTCACCTTTCGGGTCCGCATGCCTGCCACCTGTGTCGTCGGCCTCCAGTGGGGGGACGAAGCGAAGGGCAAGATCACCGACCTCTTGGCCGACGACCACCGGTTCGTCGTCCGGTACAACGGCGGGGCGAACGCCGGCCACACCATCGTCTGGGGCAACCGGACGTTCAAGCTGTCCCTCCTCCCGACCGGCGTCCTCAAGCCGGCGGTGACGAGCGTCATCGGCAACGGGGTCGTCGTCTACCCGCCGCGGTTCCTCGAAGAGGTGGACAACCTCCGGGCGGCCGGCGTCCCGGTCGGGGACAACCTGAAGGTGAGCGACCACGCCCACGTCATCTTCCCGTACCACATGGAGGAGGAGCGGGTGGCCGAGACGGGGGCCGTGTCGTCCGCCATCGGCACCACCGGTCGGGGCATCGGCCCGTGCTACCAGGATAAAGTGGGCCGGCGGTTCGCGGTGCGGGTCGGGGAACTGCTTCATCCGACCCACCTGCGGGAGCGGCTGCGGCACCTAGTCCCGTACAAGAACCGATTGCTCGCCGCCCTGGCCGGCGACCGCGGGGACGCCAAGACGTTCGACGCGGACAAGCTGGCCGACGAGTACCTCGGGTACGCCGAGCGGATGAAGCCGTTCGTCGCCGACACCACCCGCCTCCTGCACGACGGGCTGAAAGCGGGGCAGAAGATCCTGTTCGAGGCGGCCCAGGGCAGCCTGCTGGACGTGGACCACGGGACGTACCCGTATGTCACCAGCAGCAGCAGCCTGCCGAGCGGCATCTGGACCGGCACCGGCGTCCCTAGCCGGAACCTGGCCCGGATCATCGGGGTGGTGAAGGCGTACACGACGCGGGTCGGCCGCGGCCCGTTCCCCACGGAGCTGGCCGACGGCCCGGAGGGGATCGGCGAACGCATCCGCAAGATCGGCCGGGAGTACGGCACCGTCACCGGCCGGCCGCGGCGGGTCGGCTGGTTCGACGCGATGGCCGTCCGGTACACGGCCATGCTGTCCGGGGCGGACGAGATCACCGTCATGCTGCTGGACGTGCTGAGCGGCCTGCCCGAACTCAAGCTCTGCACCGGGTACAAGCTGGACGGCCGGATGATCGGCCACTTCCCCAGCGACTCGTTCCAGTTGGAGCGGTGCGAGCCGGTGTACGAGACGCTGCCGGGCTGGGCCGAGGACGTGTCGAAGTGCCGCAAGCTGGCCGACCTGCCGGCCGCCGCCTGCCGGTACGTGGACCGGATCGGCGAGCTGGTCGGCCGGCCGGTGGCCGTGGTGTCCGTCGGCCCGGACCGGGACCAGACGATCCTTCTGAAGTAGGGTCCGCTGTGCGGACCGGACGCGCTCCCACGGTCCGCACAGCGGACCCTACACCAGCGATGGCCACCCCCTACGACCCCGAGTACGTGCGTGCCGCCGGGCTGGACCCGGCGAGGCTGCCCCGGCACGTCGCCGTGGTCATGGACGGGAACGGCCGGTGGGCGGTGCGGCAGGGCAAGGAGCGGGTCGAGGGGCACCTCCGCGGGGCGGACACCGTCCGCCGGACCGTGACCGAGTGCTGCAAGCTCGGGCTAGGACAACTCACCCTGTACTGCTTCAGCGCCGAGAACTGGAGGCGGCCCAAGCCCGAGGTCGATTTCCTGATGGCGCTCCTCAAACACTACCTGCTGGACGAGCGGCAACTGCTGCTGGACGAGAACATCCGGTTCGCCGTCATCGGCCGGCGGGACGGGCTGTCGGCGGACGTCCAGGCGGAGATGGACGAGAACATCCGGCTCACCCAGGGGAACACCGGGCTGACCCTGTGTCTGGCGATCAACTACGGCGGCCGGACGGAGATCGTGGACGCATGTCGGTCACTGGCCGAACGGGTGCGGCGGGGCGAACTGGCGGTCGAGGACATCGACGAGGAGGCGGTGAGCGGGGCGTTGTACACCGCCGGGATGCCGGACCCGGACCTGCTCATCCGCACCGCCGGCGAACTTCGCATCAGCAACTACCTGCTGTGGCAGATCAGCTACGCCGAGCTGTGGGTGACGCCGGTCTGCTGGCCGGACTTCGCCGCCGAACACCTGCACGCCGCCTTGCGAGACTTCGCCGCCCGCGACCGCCGGTTCGGCGGGCTGGCCAACGTCCGGGGGGCGGTCTGATGGGCGATCGACTGCTTCGTTCTCCCCTCTCCCCTTGGGGGAGAGGGTCGGGGGTGAGGGGTCACGACTCCGACCCGAGACAGGAGGCACAGAAGCCCTGGCGTGTAGCCTTCACCCCTCACCCCCCAACCCTCTCCCCCAAGGGGAGAGGGGGGCAAGACAGCCGGCTCCCCGGATGCTGAAACATCGCCTCCTGGCCGGGTCGGTCATGGCCGCCGCGATGGCCGCCGTCCTGGTCCTCGACACCCGGCTCGCCCCGGCCTACCCGTGCCTGCTGGCGTGCGCCCTGGTGGTCGGGGTGATCGCCGCCCACGAGCTGCTCGGCCTGCTGCCGGCGGCCGTCCGGCCGACCGCCCTGGTGTGCGTCCCGGGGGTGGCGGCGATCCTGGCCACCAACTGGGTGGCCCCGGTCCGGATGGCCCTGGGGTACTCGGTCGACGGCCTGCTCCCGTCCCCCGGCGGGTTCGCGTTCGTCATCGCGGTCGCGGCCCTGTTCGCCCGCGAGCTGTGGCGGTACGGCCGGGACGACGGGGCCGCCGCCCGGGTAGCTGCCGGGGTGTTCGTGTTGGCCTACCTCGGCTACCTGCCCGGGCTGCTGGTCCGCGTCCGCTGGCTCGGGGCCGACCCGGCCGCCGGGGCCGGGCTGCTCGCCCTGACCATCTTCACCCCTAAAGTCGGCGACATCGGGGCGTACACGGTCGGCAAACTGGCCGGCCGGACGCCGTTCGCCCCCCGGCTCAGCCCGAAGAAGACGTGGGAAGGGTTTGTCGGCGGGCTGGCCGCCAGCGTGGCCGTCGCCGCCGGGTATCAGGCGGTCGCCCCGGTGTTCCGCCACGGGCTGCCGGAGGCGGTCGCGTTCGGCGTCGTGCTCGGGCTGGCCGGGGTGTTCGGCGACCTGGCCGAGTCGCTGCTCAAGCGGGACGCCGGGACCAAGGACGCGGCCGGCCGGGTGCCCGGGTTCGGCGGGGTGCTGGACGTGATCGACTCCGTCCTGTTCGCCGGGCCGATCGCCCTCGCCTGGTTCCATTTCCTCCCCCCGGCCGGTTGACCGGAGAACCCGTCGGCGAAACTATTGTCTATACCCCTGTCCCGCCCCGCCGTGGAGCGCTCATGGCCGACCCCTCGACCGTCAGCCGGACCGTCACCCTGGACAGCCGGGAGGAGGCGGTCATCCTGTTCGGCCCCCGGGACCAGTACCTGCGGCTCATCCGGGACGCCCTCGGGGTGAAGGTGGTGGCCCGCGGGGACACCCTCCAGGTGGAGGGCGGCACCGAGGCGGTCGAGCAGGCCGAGCGGGCGTTCGCCCAACTGCGGGCGGTGCTGCGGAAGAACGCCAAGCTGACCGCCGAGGACACGCGGACGGTGCTGGAGGTGGTCCGCGGCGGGGACGCCCGGGGCGGGCCGGCCGCCCTCACCCAGACCGAGGGGGGCAAGTACCTGCGGCCGCGGACCGACGGCCAGGGGCGGTACGTGCAGGCGCTCAAGTCCCACGACGTGGTGGTGTGCGTCGGCCCGGCCGGGACCGGGAAGACGTACCTGGCGGTCGGGTGGGCGGTGACGCTGCTGCGGAGTCAGCAGGTGAAGAAGATCGTGCTGGTCCGGCCGGCGGTCGAGGCCGGGGAGCGGCTCGGGTTCCTGCCCGGCGACCTGGTGGCCAAGATCAACCCGTACCTGCGGCCGCTGTTCGACGCCCTGAACGACATCATGGAGGTGGAGACGGTCCGGCGGTACATGGAGGGGGAGGTGATCGAGATCGTCCCGCTGGCGTACATGCGGGGCCGCACCCTGAACAACGCGGTCATCATCCTCGACGAAGGGCAGAACGCGACCATCGCCCAGATGAAGATGTTCCTCACCCGGATGGGCCACGGGTCGAAGATCGTGGTGACCGGCGACCTGACCCAGGTGGACCTGCCGCGGACGGTCCGCAGCGGGCTGGCAGACGCGGTCCACCGGCTGCGGAACATCCCCGGGATCGCCGTCCTGCATCTGGACGAGGCGGACATCGTCCGCAACCCGCTGGTGCAGAAGATCGTGGCCGCCTACGAGGGGGACGCCGCCCCCCGCGGCAAGCGCCCCTCGTCCGGAGGTTGAACGCTGAAAGCCCACCCACGGTCGTGGGTGGGCGTTGCGGCCGTCGCACTCACTCCGGCAGCATGACCGCGTCGATCACGTGGATGACGCCGTTCTTCGCCTTGATGTCGGTCTTCACCACCTGCACCCGGCTCTTGGCGTTCTTCAGGAACACCTTCCCGTCCTCGACCTCGATGGTGAACCCGTTCACCTTCTCGCCCTTCAGTTGGACCACGTCGCTGGCCATCACCGCCTTCTCCTTGACCACGTGGGCCATCAGGATCTTGGTCAGCGTCTCCTTGTCGGCCAGCACCTTCTTGATGGTCTCCTCGCCCAGCTTGTCGAACGCCTTGTTGGTCGGGGCGAACACGGTGAACTTGCCGTCCCCGTTGAGCACGTCCACCAGCCCGGCCGCCTTGACGGCGGTGACCAGGGTGCTGAAATCCTTGTTCCCGGCGGCGATCTCGACGATCGTCTTGGTCGAGGTGTCGTCGGCCCGCAGGGCCGGGACGGCGACCACGAGGGCTGCGGCAGCGGCGAGTAGCGTCTTCATCGGCGTGGACCCTTGCGTAATTCGGACGTTTCGGACCGAGAACCGACTTCTCAGTCACGGCCCATTGCTAGTCGCCGGTCGTGCGAAGAAGTCCAGTTCATTGGGTATTTTGCCTGTGTGTTGACGCAACTCGTCTCGCGGCCGCTTGTTGTAAAACGAACAAAACGACCGATTTTGATTCTTGCACTCTGGACCGTCGGTCCGCGTTGCGATGCCGGGCGGGGCATGTACAATTACTCACCGCGACTTCGCCCGCGACCGCAGGACGCACCCGATGCCTTCGCCCGCCCCGGACGGGCTGTTCGCCGCCGACCCGTTCGCCGGGTTCGGGCCGAGCCGGTTCCGCCCGCCCGGCGACACCCCGCTCGGCCACCGCAGCCGCGGCCGGTCCGAGGCGAAGCTGTTCGCCGGGGTGAAGGCCCACGCCCCCAAGCTGCCCGGCGTGTACGGGATGCTCGACCGCAAGGGGCGGGTCATCTACATCGGCAAGGCCAAGTCGCTCCGCGCCCGGCTGTTCAGCTACTTTCGCAAGAACAGCCGCGACCCGAAGGCCGGCAAGATCCTGAGCCACACCCGGACGCTGCTGTGGGAGCAGACGTGCGACGAGTTCGCCGCCCTGCTCCGGGAGTTGGAGCTGATCCGCCGGTTCCGCCCGCGGTTCAACGTGCTCGGCCAGCCGGGGATGCGGCGGTATCTCTACTTGTGTCTGGGCAAAGCCCCGGCCCCCTACGCCTACCTGACCCCGACGCCGACCGGCAAGGAGGTGGCCCGGTACGGCCCGCTGGTCGGCCGGGGGCGGGTCGGGGACGCGGTCCGCCGGCTGAACGACTGGTTCAAGCTGCGGGACTGCCCGCGGTCGGTGCCGGTGGTGTTCGCCGACCAGCCGGACCTGTTCCCGCACGACCGCGGGGCCACCTGCCTGCGGTGGGACATCGGCACCTGCCTCGGCCCGTGCGCCGGCCTCTGCTCCCGCACTGGGTACGCGGCCAGCGTCCGGGCGGCCAAGGCGTTCCTGGACGGCCGGGACAAGTCGGTGCTGACCGAGTTGACGAAGCGGATGACGGCGGCGGCGGCCGAGCTGAAGTTCGAGCAGGCGACGGCCGCCCGGGACCGGCTGCAGACGCTGGCCTGGCTGGACGACCGGCTCACCTTCCTGCGGTCGGCCCGCAAGGGCGGGTCGTTCGTCTACCCGCTGGCCGGGCCGGACGGGCGGGAGGTGTGGTATCTGATCCACCGGGGCGAGGTGTGGGCGGCCGTCCGCCCGCCGGCCACCGACGCCGACCGGGCGGCCGTCGGGGCGACCCTGGACCGGGTGTTCGCCAGCGGCCCGGCGGAGGCCGGCCTGACCTCGCAGACGATCGATAGCGTGCTGCTGGTGACCGCCTGGTTCCGCAAGAACAAGGACGAGAAGCAGCGACTGCTCACCCGCACCCAGGCCGCCCGGCAGTGCACCGGCTGTCCGTGCCCTCAGCCGGCCGACTGACGGAGCAAAGGCATGCCGCGAGCCGCCCCGCCCGCCGACGCCCTCGCCCGGCTCAAGCCGCGGGTGCTGGCGGTGCTGGGCGCCATCCCCGAAGGTCGCGTCACCACATACGGCACCGTCGGCCGGCACTTGCGGGCGTCCCCGCGGCAGGTGGCCCGGGTGCTGGCCACCCTGACCGCCGACGAGTCCGCCCGGCTGCCGTGGTTCCGGGTGGTGGCCGCGGGCGGGGTGGTCAGCACGGTGAAGCTGCGGGCGGTCGGCCGGCGGCAGGTGACCCGGCTGCGGGCGGAAGGGGTGGCTGTCAGCACGCGGAACAAGATCGAGGACTTCCGCCTGCTGCTGTGGACGCCCGACTGATCCGCGAGACGACCTGGCCCCTCGTCCGTGACGCCGCCGGCTGGTATCCTCGGGAACCCTCCCGAGGCCGGCCGTGACGAACCCTCCCGCCCCGACCCCGCCCGCCCCGCCGTCCCCGTGGCGGTGGTGGGTGTGCGCCCTTTTGCTGGCCGCGACGACGATCAACTACCTGGACCGCGTCTGTCTGAACCAGACGGCCGCGGACATCATGCTCACCCTGCGGCTGACGAACACCGACTACGCCCGGCTGGAGAGCGGGTTCATGCTGGCGTTCGCCGCCGGGGCGATCCTGTTCGGGGTGATCGTCGACCGGGTCGGGGTGCGGTGGACGTACCCGGCGGCGGTGGTCGGCTGGTCGGCGTTCGGGTTTCTGACCGGGTTCGCCCCGGGGTACTGGACGCTGCTGGCCTGCCGGGTCGGTCTGGGGGTGTTCGAGGCGGGCAACTGGCCGTGCGGGGTGCGGACCATCCGCCAGGTGGTGCCGCCGGCCGAGCGGTCGCTGGCCAGTGCCATCTTCCAGAGCGGGACCGGGCTGGGGGCCATGCTCACCCCGCTGATCGTGCTGGCGTGCGTGGCGGCGGTGGACCCGGTGGCGACCGCCCGGGAGGCCCACATGGCGGCGGCCGGGCCGGCCCCGGTGCTGGCGAGTGTGCCGCTGGCCGGGTGGCAGTACCCGTTCCGGGTGATCGGGCTGATCGGCCTGGGGTGGGCGGTGCTGTGGGTGCTGACGGTGCCCGGCCGGGTGGTGGACCCGGCGAACGCGGTCGCCCCGCCGGCCGCCGAGCCGGGCCGGTTCGCGGACGTGTTCCGGGACCGCCGGTTCTGGCTGCTGGCCCTGACGGTGATCGGGGTGAACGCCACCTGGCACACGTTCCGGGTGTGGCTGCCGCCGTTCCTGGAGGTGCAACTGAAGTACACCAAGGCCGAGCTGCGGACGTTCACCTTCCTGTATTACGCCGTCGCGGACGTGGGGTCGTGGCTGGTCGGGCTGAGCGTGGTGGTGCTGACGTGGGCCGGGGCCGGGCTGTTCCGGGCGCGGCTGGGGGTGTTCGCCGCCGGGGTCGGGCTGGTGTCCCTGTCCTGGCTGGTGCCGTTCGTCAGCGGGCCTGCGCTGACGGCGGTGATCCTGCTCACCGGGTTCGGGGCGCTAGGACTGTTCGCCACCTACTTCGCGCTCAGCCAAGAGCTGTCCGGCCGGCACCAGGGGAAGGTAACGGGGGCGCTCGGGGCGATCAACTCGGTGTTCTTCTACGGGCTGTTCCTGGTGCAGGGGAAGGGGGCCGACGCGGCCGGCTCCTACGAGTGGCTGCTGGCCGTCGCCAGCCTGCCGGCGGTGCTGGCGCTGGCGGCGGTGTACCTGTTCTGGCCGCGGCCGGATCGGGCTTTACTCCCCCTCCCTGCTTCGGGGAGGGGGTTGGGGGGGTGGGTTGCCGACCCCAAGTGACCCCGGTGAGTCCGAAGCGTCGGTGACGGGTGGCCGGTCTGACCCCACCCCCAACCCCCTCCCCGAAACAGGGAGGGGGAGCAAGACCAAGGCGACCGTACTCGGCTTGACCGATCCCGGGTGGGCTTGTAAAGTTTGCAACCTTGGCGGGCGCCTCGGCACGGATCGCCGACCCCCGCTGCCACTCGCACGACCGCCACGCTGTCCAGGGAGGGACGGCCGGATGGGTCACTCCACCCCCACAGTTTGGGCCGGCCGCCGGGTGTTCGTCACCGGCTGTACCGGGTTCCTCGGCGGGTGGGTGGTCCGCGAACTGGTCGCCCGCGGGGCCACCGTCACCGGCCTGGTCCGCAACACCCCCGACCGCGACTCGCTGTTCGTCCGCGACCGGCTGTTCGACCGGGTGAACGTGGTCCGCGGCCGGGTCGAGGACGCCGCCCGGCTGACCACCGCCCTCGCCATCCACGAGCCGCAAACCGTCCTCCACCTGGCCGCCCCGACCGTCCGCCCGGCCGGCGAGCCGACCGAACTCCGGTGGGCCGAAACCCTGCTCACCGCCGTCCGCCGGACCGTCCCGACCGCCGGGGTGGTCATCCCGGTCCAAGCTGACACTCAGAATCTGGTGAAACTTTGCGGTGTGGGTGAAAGATCCGGGGTGCGGCTGGACATTACACAGCTACCACGGCTCTTCGGCGACGGGGACCGGACCTGGACCCGCCTCGTCCCGCGCCTGGCCCGGGCGCTGGTCGAAGGAACCCCGGTCGTTTCGCCCACGGCCGACGAACGGACCGCCGGCTACCTCCACGCCCAGGAGGCGGCCGAAGTGATCCTGCAGTCGGCGGAAACGGTTCCCGTCGCCGGGCCGTGCGCCCACCTTCATGCCGTCGCCCCCGCCGTCACCGGCGGCCGGCTGTTCGACGCGCTCGTCGCTGACCCGGGCCGTGTCCCGGGTGTGGCGTCCACCCTCGCCTGGTATCGCCGGGTTCTGGTCGGAAGCGACCGACCGGCCGTCGCCGCCCGGACCCGCCGGGCGGCCTGACCGTCTGAATTTCGTGGAGTCGTGCTGATGCGTTGTCTGGTGATCGGTGGGACCGGGCTGATCGGGTCGTCGGTGCTGGCCGCGTGCGCCGACCGCGGGTACGCCCGGCTCGGCACCGGGTATTCGGCCCCGGAGTCCGACATGGCCCCGCTCGACCTGCGGGACGCCGACTCGATCCGCGAACTGATCGCCGACTACCAGCCGGACGTGACCTTCCTGGCCGCCGGACCGAACGACGCCGCTGTAGCCGAAACGAACCCGACCCGCTGTAAGGCGATCATCGCCGGCGGGGCGGCGGAGGTGGCGGCGGCGGTCGCCCGGATCGGCGGGAGCGTGGTGCTGTTCTCCGGGGACGAGGTGTTCGGCGAGTGCCCGACCGCCCGCCGGGAAGAAGACTTGGTCGCCCCGGCCGGGGCGCTGGCCCGGGCGCACGCGGCGGCCGAGGCGGCGGTGCGGGAGCGGCTGCCGGACCGGCACCTGATCCTGCGGGCCGGGTGGGCGTTCGGCCCGGACGAGCGGTTGGCCGGGGCGGTGCAGCAGTGGGCGACCGCGTTCGCGGCCGGGGAGCGGGTGGACGCTGCCACTGACCGGCACGGTCAGCCGACCTACGCCCCGGACCTGGCCGAAGTGGCGGTCGAGCTGGCCCGGCTCGGGCACACCGGCACCGTCCACGCGGTCGGCCCGGACCGGCAGACGGCGTTCACGTTCGCCCGGCTGGCCGCCCACATCTTCGGCCACGACACCGACCTGATCGCTGCCACCGAGGGGGACGTGTCCCCGCGGCCGAAGCGGGTGTGGCTGGACCGGTTCAAGCTGCGGACGCTGCTCGGCGCCCGGTGCATCCGCGGCACCGCCGACGGGCTACGCGCCGTCCGCGACTACCGCACCCCGGCGACCCCGCTGCGGCGGGCGGCGTAGCTCGGTGTAGGGTGCGTGGAGGCTCTGCGAAACGCACCGTCCTGGCAACGACGACATCTCCGACGGTGCGTTTCGCAGAACCTCAACGCACCCTACGGGCTGGCCCCGCATCGGTCGCCTGAAACCCGTCGGCAATAACTACGTTCCTTTCGGCCGCCCACCCCACCGCCCGAGCGTTTCCTGCACGAACGGCGCGCCGGGGGAGGGCTAGGCTCCTGCCGAGCCGCACGCTCCACCGGTCGGGACGCCCATTCATTGGCCGACCTGTCATCTGGGGCGCTCCCTGGCTCGGCAGGAGCCTCGCCCTCCCCCAGCGCGGCCGCCGGCTGTGAGCAGAGCCGTTGCCCTTGCGGGCCGGCTTGCGGCTCGTTCCCACCGATCGCCCTACCCCGGACACCCGTTCGTGGGGTACGATTCAGGTGAGGACGGACTCTCCGCCGCCGAGGGCTGCGCCCGTGGGACAGAAGATCGAGAAAGACCTCCAGCGGTTCCGCAAGATCGTGCGGGGCAAGGTGAAGTCCAGCCTGTCGAAGTACATCAGCCGCGGGGAGATGATCGGCAAGAAGGGGAACGACCTCGTCAGCATCCCCGTGCCGAGCATCAACCTGCCGCAGTTCCGGTACGGGTCCAAGGGGTCTGGCGGGGTCGGGGTCGGGGACGGCCAGCCGGGCCAGCCGCTCACCCAGCCGCAGGACGGCGAGGGCGAACCTCAGGCCGGGGACCAGCCGGGCGGGCACATCCTCGAAGTCGAGCTGACGATGGAGGAGCTGGCCGCCATCCTCGGCGAGGAGCTGGCCCTGCCGCGGATCGAGCCGAAGGGGAAGAAGAACGTCGTCACCGAGAAGGACCGGTACACCAGCATCCGCAATGTCGGCCCGGAGAGCCTGCGGCACTTCAAGCGGACGTACCGGCAGGCGCTGCGGCGGCAGATCAGCTCCGGCACCTACGAGCCGGACCGGCCGCTGGTCGTGCCGGAGCGGGAGGACAAGCGATACCGGTCGTGGAAGGAGGTGCCGAAGCCGGAGGCGGTCGCCTGCGTCGTCTACATGATGGACGTGTCCGGCAGCATGACCGACGAGCAGAAGGAGATCGTGCGGATCGAGAGCTTCTGGATCGACACCTGGATCAAGGCCCACTACAAGGGGGTGGACCGGGTGTACATCGTCCACGACGCGGTCGCCCACGAGGTGGACGAGCACACCTTCTACCACACCCGGGAGTCCGGCGGCACCAAGATCAGCTCGGCCTACGACCTGGCGAACAAGATCATCGACTCCCGCTATCCGCCGGCCGAGTGGAACCTGTACGCCTTCCACTTCAGCGACGGGGACAACTGGGGCGACGACGTGCCCAAGTGTCTGGAGCTTTTGACCGGCCAACTGCTGCCGAAGCTGAACCTGTTCGGGTACGGGCAGGTGGAGTCCCCCTATGGGAGCGGGGAGTTCCTGGAACACGTCGGCGAGCTGGTGGACGAGCACAAGAACGTGGTGGTGAGCAAGATCCCGGACCGGGAGGCGATCCTGGGCAGCATCAAGGAGTTCCTAAGTACTGGGCGGTGAGGAGGGGAAGATGCCACTGCGGACGTATCAGATCGATCCCAGCTTCGATGCAGAGATGCAGCAGTTGCTGCGTCAGGCCGAGCCGATCGTGGAGCGGGTGCTCGGCTCGAGTGCGGATCGCGTGGATGTAGCCTGGGAGCTGGGAACCGTGAACTTCCGCGAGGGAGAACCGGCCGCCAGGCTCAGGCTTACGGACGCGGGCGTATCCCGAACCCGTGAATTTGAGGTCTGGGATATCGGGGATGAATTGCGGTTCCGCCGCCGTGTGTATTTGCTGTGGGATCGCCTGCTTTCGGATCGGCTCAGGCTCCAGCGGGAGGCGGTACTACAAAGCCTCGCCGAGCCAACGGAGGGCTAGTTGTGGCCAAGACGGTCGCCGAGCGGTCGAGTTACCTCGAAATCCTGAGCAGTCGGTTCGACGCCGCCGTCGAAGAGGTGGCTCAACTTTGGTCGGAGAACGAGCGGCTTCGGGGTCAACTCCATGAGGCGAGTGTCGAGTCGGCAAGGCACAGAGAGGAACAAGGGCACCATCGCAAGCAACTCGAAGAAGCCCGCCTTGGGTGGCGCGAACAGGAGAGAGTCAACAACGATCTTCGCCAAGAGTTGGCCCTTGTACGGCAGCGACTCGACGACCACTTGAAGCGGGTCGAGTTGTGGGACACCCGCCGGTGGGGGCTGATCGTGTCCGTGGCGTTGGCCGTGTTCGGGGTGGCCGCGTCGTTCACCTCGGGCCTGCTCCTCGCCACCTTGCGGAAGTGACTCCGATGACCCAGCTCGCGTTCTACAACACCAACCTGCCGGCCCACCTCCGCGTCCTCAAGGACGAGATCGAGGGGTACGCCAAGGGGTACGGGCTGGACTTCTACGAGACCATCTTCGAGGTGGTGGACGCCGACGACCTGAACGAGATCGCCGCCTACGGCGGGTTCCCCACCCGGTACCCGCACTGGTCGTTCGGCATGCAGTACGAGGAGCTGAGCCGGAGCTACTCCTACGGGCTGTCCAAGATCTACGAGATGGTGATCAACAACGACCCGTGCTACGCCTACCTGATGCGGTGCAACCACACCGTCGACCAGAAGCTGGTCATGGCCCACGTGTACGGGCACTGCGACTTCTTCAAGAACAACGCGTACTTCGGTCACACCACCCGGAAGATGATGGACGAGATCGCCAACCACGCCGCCCGCATCCGCCGGTACGCCGAGCGGTTCGGGGAGGACGAGGTGGAGGCGTTCCTCGACCGGTGCATGTCCATCGACGACCTGATCGACATCCACTCGGTGGCCATCCGCCGGCGGGACGACCACTCCCGGTACGAGTTCAAGCCGGCCGACCAGGACGCCCCGGACGAGGCGGCCGGGCCGGTCCGGTTCAAGAGCAAGCCGTACATGGACGCCTACGTCAACCCGGCCGGCAAGCCGGACCCGGACGCCGAGGCCAAGCGGCTCAAGGACCAGTCGAACGTGGTCAGCTTCCCGGACCGGCCGGAGAAGGACGTCCTCCTGTTCCTGATCGAGCACGCCCCGCTCAAGGGTTGGCAGCGGGACGTACTCAGCATCGTCCGGGACGAGGCGTACTACTTCTACCCACAAGCCCAGACCAAGATCATGAACGAAGGGTGGGCCTCGTACTGGCACAGCACCATGATGACCCAGAAGGTGCTCCAGCCGTCCGAGCTGATCGACTACGCCGACCACCACTCCGGGACGATGGCCACCAGCGGCCGGCGGCTCAACCCGTACAAGGTCGGGATCGAACTGCTCCGGGACATCGAGCACCGGTGGGACACCGGCCGGTTCGGGCCGGAGTGGGAGGCGTGCGACGACCTGGAGGCCAAGCGGACCTGGGACAAGCCGACCGGGCTGGGCCGGCAGAAGATCTTCGAGGTCCGCAAGGTCCACAACGACATCACCTTCATCGACACCTTCCTGACCCCGGAGTTCTGTGTCCGGCACAAGCTGTTCAGCTTTAACTATCAGGAGCCGACCCAGAACTACGTGATCGAGAGCCGGGAGTTCCAGAAGGTGAAGCAGCGGCTGCTGTTCTCACTGACCAACTTCGGCAAGCCGTGGATCTACGTGGTCAACGGCAACCACCGCAACCGCGGGGAGCTGCTGTTGCGGCACGAGTACAACGGGGTAGAGTTGAAGGTGGCGGAGGCCCGGGACACGCTGGCCAACGTCCAGTTCATCTGGGGCCGGCCGGTCCACCTGGAGACGGTCGTCGACGACAAGCCGACCCTGCTCAGCTTCGACGGGTCGGACCACACCCAACAGGTCATCGGAGCCGACAATGACCCTCGCCGAAACCCTGCAGGCAAGACTCGCTGACTGGCGGCCGGCCGGGGCCGGCCGGCACACCTGGCAGCACACGTTCGCCGACCACGGGTGGGCCGTCCACCTCACGGCAGACGCGGCCGACGTGGTCGGGTGCAAGGTGTGGGAACTGACCCTGTCCCGGCTGGACGACCCGCCGGCCGGGCTGACCCAGCGGCAGTGGGCCGACCGGATCGCCGCCCGGGTGAGCGGCCTCATGGAGCCGCTCAAGGTGCTGGAGGTGGACGCCACCCGGGATGAGACGGTTCTCCGGAGCGACGGCCCGACCGTCCGCGGGACGGACGTGCTGTACTACGAGGTGGTGCTGAGCGGACTGAGCCGGGCGGTGGTCCGCCGGTATCAGGGGAGCAAGGCGGCCCCGGGCCGGGAGCAGGTGGCGTTCGCCGTCACCCACGAGCCGCTGGCCAAGCTGGCCGGCGACATCGCCGAGTAAGAAGTCGGAGCGAGCCGCGACCGCAGGTCGCGGGTGACGGCCGCCCGCCGCGACGGGACGTTTCCGTCACCCGCGACCTGCGGTCGCGGCTCGCTCCTTTCCCCACCTTCACACATCGCCTTGACCTGCCCCGGCCGCCGGGGTACAACCCGCGGCCCGGTTCGCCCGGCTTTCGCACTCACGTAACGCTGCCACGGATGGCGACCGCCCTTCACCCCGCCCGGATCACGTGTTTCCCGACCGTTGCGCCGTCCGCCGGGACGGCGACGGCCGGGCTGGTTCTGGCGTTCGCCGCCTTGAACGTCGCCTACCTGCTTGCCGCCTGTCCGCACGACCTGGCCCCGGACGAGGCCCACTACTGGGACTGGTCCCGGCACCTGGACTGGGCTTACTACAGCAAGGGGCCGCTGGTCGCCTGGTTGATCCGCGGCAGTTGCGAGCTGCTCGGCCCCACCATGCTGGCGGTCCGGCTGCCGGCGGTTGTGTGCAACGCCCTCCTGTTGGCGGCCGTGTACCGGCTGGCCGCCACCGCCTTCACCCCGCGGGTCGGGCTGGCGACCGTCGCTGTCGCGATGACCGTTCCGACGCTGTCTGCCGGGGCGGTGCTGATGACCATCGATGCCCCGTTCCTGGCCTGCTGGGGGTGGGCGACCGTTTTCGCCTGGAATGGGGTCACGAGCGGCCGCCTCCGCTGGTGGCTGCTGGCCGGGGCCGTCGCGCGCTGGGGGTGCTGGCCAAGTACACGATGTTGTTATTCCCGGCGTGCGTCGGGCTGTACCTGCTGCACGATGTGGTCCGGTCACTCCGTGGCCGGATTCGGAGTCCGGTCACGGAGTGACCGGACCACACGGCCGCGGGTTCTGGCTGATGGCCGGCGTCACCGCCCTCGGGCTGTTGCCGATCCTGGGTTGGAACGCGGCCCACGACTGGGTCGGCTTCCGGCACTTGGCCGCCCTCGGCGGGGCGGACCGGGTGAAGGCGGCCGCGTTCAACCCGGCCGGGCTGGCGGAGTACGTCGGCGGGCAGGCCGGGTTCCTGGTCGGCGTGTGGTTCGTCGCCTGGGCCGTGGCAGTCATACGGTTCCGGCCACGCTCCGCCTCTTGTTCCCTCCCCCCTTGTGGGGGAGGGTTAGGGTGGGAGGGCACGACCCCTCCCCGTTTCAAGACCGTAGGAGTGGGTGAAGTCCTAACCCCCCACCCTAACCCTCCCCCACAAGGGGGGAGGGGACCGGACGGGTCGCCGGCGCTGAACGGGTGCCTATTTCTCTGGTGGCTGTCGGTGCCGGTGTGGGCGGCGTTCGCGGCGGCCAGCCTCGCCGTGAAGCCACAAGTGAACTGGCCGGCCGCCGCCTACGTCGCCGGGTTCCCGCTCGCCGTCGGCTGGCTGGCCACGCAGCATTACCGAACCTGGACCCGACAACTGGTCGTCGCCGGCATCCTGATCGGGGTGGCCGGGACGTTGCTCGTCCGCTTCCCGTCCCCGGTTCGCCCGCTGTTGGCCGCGGTCGCCGGGCGGCCGTCCGAGGGCCGGCCGGCCCCGGTCCGCCGGTTCGACCCGACCTGTCGGCTGGCCGGGTGGCGGACTTTAGCCGAAACGGTGGATCGCGTCCGGGACCGGGTGCGGGCGGAAACCGGCGTCGAGCCGCTGGTGGCCGGGATGAACTGGGGGCTACCGGGGGAGCTGGGGTTCTACTGCCGGACCCACCCGACGGTGTACTCGTTCGGCCCGGGGCTGGACGACCGGCACAGTCAGTACGACCTCTGGCGGCCGAACCCGGTGGCCGACGCGCAAGCGTTCCGGGGGATGACGTTCGTGTACGTCGGCGACGCCCCCCCGGAGCTGCGGCGGGCGTTCGACCGGGTCGGGCCGCCAGTCGAGGTGCTCGCCTCAGACGGCGGAATCCCGGTCGCCGACTGGACGGTCTGGGTGCTTTACGGGTTCCGCGGGTTCGGGCAGACGGCCCCGATGGAGCGAGGCTACTAGGAGACGGGTGCGGTCGTGAACACATGGACGGTGACGTGCGGCAACTGCGAGTACCGCTGGACCCTGGTCGGCAGTTGGTCGGTGTACGAGACGGCGGCGATCGAGTCCCGGCCGTGCCCGTGCTGCGGGGGGTACACCCTGCGTAGCCCGGAGCCGGTCACGGCCAGCCGGCCGCAGCCACGGTGGTGGGGCGGTCGGCCGCCCGCCGGGCGGCCGGTGCGGGTCGCCGGGTGAGCCGGGCCAGGTGGTCGCGGACCACTGCCAGCCGGTCCGCCCACCGGAAGTTGACTAGCCGCTCCCGCCCTGCCTGGCCGAACTGACTTCGGGTCGGGCCGTCAGCAGACAGCGCTTCGGCTAACCCGACCACATCGCCGCACGGCAACACGCGGCCGTCGATCCCATCCCGGACCAGATCCGCCGGCCCGCCGGCCCGGTAGCAGACGACCGGCTTGCCGTTCGCCCACGCCTCCAGCAGTACCAGCCCGAACGAGTCCGTCCGGCTCGGCAACGCGAACACGTCGATTCCGGCGAAGAAGTCCCGCTTCTGCTGGTCGCTCAACACGCCGAGCCGGGTCACGCGGTTTTGGTGCGGGAACCGGTCCCATGCCCGGCGGAAGTTTGGCATCTCCGGCCCGGCCAGGACGAGCCGCACGTGAGTCGGCAGCCGGGCGACCGCGTGCAACAGATCGACCGCGCCCTTCTCGACGCTGTTGTTCGCCAGGTGGCCGACGACCACTGTGCACGATCCGACGCCCCACCTCTGCCGGACCGCTGTCCGGTCGCCGCCGGTGCAGTCCGCCGGGTCCACGCCCAGCCCTTGCAAAACGACCCGTTCGGGCCGAACCCCGAGCCGCTCGACCGCGTCCTTTTCACTTGGCGTCTGCACGAACACCGCGTCCGCCTGCCGCAGCAGCCAGCGGAGCGGGGCGGACGTGTACTGCCGGCGGGTGCGGTCGGCCGGGTCGAGCGGGTCGCCCAGGTGCAGGAACGGGGTGAGCAGGAACGGCACTCCCCTCCGCCGGGCCAGCCGCAGCCCGCAGGCGGCGACGAACGAGTGCGGGAAGGTGAAGGCGTGAACCGCGTCCAGCGAGCCAGCGAGCCGCCCGGCGTCCCGCCACATGGCGGGGCAGACCGGGTTGCACGGCAACGTGAGCGCTTGCCACGCGGGGACGGGGATGAGGGAGGCGAGCTTCAGCAGGTAGCGGCGGGCGGGGAAGTGCAGGGGGCGGTAGCGGCGGACGGCGGTGGCCTGGTCTAGCTGGGAGGCAGAGGCCGGAAACCTAACCCCCCGGCCCCCTTCCCTGAGAGGGGAGGGGGAGCAAGCGGGGCGCTCGCCCGGGGGGTGGGTGTGAGTTATCGTCCGGACCTGCCCGCCACTTGCTCCCCCTTCCCTCTCAGGGAAGGGGGCCGGGGGGTTAGGTTGAATCTCCCGAAACCCGCTTCGCCACATCGCCTCCAGGTCCACGGCCGTGCTCGTCCACACGGTCACGGTGTCGCCGCATCCGGCGAGATATTGGCTCAGCCGCTCGACGTAGGCCTCGGCCCCGCCGAGCGCCGGCGGGTACCGCGGGACGAAGTGCGCGACGTGCATGGCGGCCGTCCGTGGCGGAATACCGGCTCCCGCCGGCCGGCGGATTGTATACCATGAGCGATCGGACCACAGCCCGAACCGCTCGCCCGAAGGGGAAGTAGCCCGCGATGATCCGGACCTCCAAGCTCGCGTCCTCGATCCAGCCGTCCGCCACCCTGGCCGCCGGGGCGAAAGCCCGGGAGCTGAAGGCCAAGGGGGTGACGGTGTACGACTTCAGCCTCGGCGAGCCGGACTTCGACACCCCGAAACACATCTGCGACGCGGCCGACAAAGCCGTCCGGGCCGGGCAGACCCACTACACCCCGTCCGCCGGCACGGCCGAGGCCCGCAAGGCGGTGGCCGCCTGGTACGGCAAGGTCCACGGGCTGGCCGTCGGGCCGGAGAACGTCATCCTGTCGAACGGGGCCAAGCAGTCCATCCACAACGCCCTGGCGGCGACCGTCGGCCCGGGGGACGAGGTCATCATCCCGACCCCGTACTGGGTGAGCTACAGCGACCTGGTGAAGATGACCGGGGCGGCGGCGGTGCTGGTGGACGCCACGTTCGAGAGCGGGTTCAAGATGACCCCGGCCCAACTGCGGTCGGCGATCACCCCGCGGACCCGGCTATTAATGCTGAACAGCCCGTGCAACCCGACCGGCACCGTGTACACCCGGGCCGAACTGGAGGCACTGGTGGACGTGTTCGGCGAGACGGACGCGGCCATCCTGAGCGACGAGATTTACGAGCAGCTCACCTTCGGGGACAGCAAGCCGACGTGCGTGGCCACCCTGCGGCCGGGGCTAAAGGACCGGGTGATTACGGTGAGCGGGGCGAGCAAGAGCTACGCCATGACCGGCTGGCGGATGGGCTGGGCGGTCGCCCCCGCGGCGGTGGTCAAGGCGATGGACACCATCCAGAGCCAGGAGACGAGCTGCCCGTCGAGCGTCAGCCAGGCGGCGCTCATCGCCGCCCTGGAAGGGCCGCAAGGCTGTGTGGCCGAGATGCGGGCCGAGTTCGCCGCCCGCCGCGACCTGGTGTTCGGCCGGCTGAAGGCCATGCCCGGGGTGCAGACGTTCACCCCGGACGGGGCGTTCTACGCCTTCTTCCGGGTGGCCGACCACTTCGGCAAAACCTTCGGCGGGGTGAATGTGACGGACTCGCTCGGGTTCTGCGCCGCCCTGCTGGAGCAGGCGCACGTGAACCTGGTGCCCGGGTCGGCGTTCGGGGCCGAGGGGTTCGTGCGGATGTCGTTCGCCACCGACCGCCAGACGCTGGACGCCGGGCTGACCCGGCTGGCCGAGTGGCTGGCGACGGGGGGGGGGCGGGGGGGGGCGGGTTCGGCGGGCCCCGGGGTTGGCCCCTTGGCCCGCGCGGGGGGCCCCCCACCACCCGGCCCGCCCTACGGGTTCCGGCTATGTCAGTTCTCTACCTGACCGAAGACGACGTGCGGTCGCTCTTGACCATGGACCTGGCCCTGGGGGCGGTCGAGGCGGCGTTCCGCAAGCTGGCCCTGGACGAAGCCGAGAACGTCCCTCGGCAGCGGTGCCAGACCGACCAGGTGATGCTCCACGTCCTGCCGGCGGCGGCCAAGACGCTCGGGGCGATCGGGTTGAAGGCGTACACCACCGGACGGTTCCCGGCCCACTTCCACGTCACCCTGTTCGACCCGAAGACCGGGGCGATGACGGCCCTGCTGCAGGCGGACTACCTGGGCCAGGTGCGGACCGGGGCGGCGAGCGGGGTGGCGACCAAGCTGCTCGCCCGGCCGGACGCGACGACGGTCGGGCTGTACGGCACCGGCAAGCAGGCCCGCACCCAGCTCGAAGCGGTGTGCGCGGTCCGGGCGGTCAAGCGGGTGCAGGTGTTCAGCCGGGACACCGACCGGTGTGCCGCGTTCGCCGCCGAGATGAGCGCGGTCTGCCGGACGGACGTGGTGCCGGTGTCGGCCCCGGAGGCGGCCCGGGGGGACGACATCGTCATCACCGCGACCAACAGCCGCGAGCCGGTGCTGCGGGGCGAGTGGCTGGCCGCCGGGGCACACGTCAACCTGATCGGGTCGAACTTCCTGACCAAAGCGGAGGCCGACGCCGAGGTGTTCCGCCGGGCCGGGCTGGTGACGGTGGACAGCAAGGACCAGGCGAAGCTGGAGGCCGGCGACTTCGTGGCCGCCCTGCGGGACGGGGCGCTGAACTGGTCGGACGTGCGGGAGCTGAGCCACGTCCTGCTCGGCCGCTACCCGGGCCGGCAGTCGGCCGAGCAGATCACCGTGTTCAAGTCGCTCGGCATCGGCGTCGAGGACGTCGCCGTCGCGGCCAAGGTGGTCGAGCTGGCCCGGCGGCAGGGGGTCGGCCGCGAGCTGCCGGTATGAGGGTGCTGACCGCCGGGTACGGCGGCCGGCCGCCGACCGAGTTCGTCCGGCTGCTGCGAGAGGCCGGGGTGCGGACGGTGGCGGACGTGCGGCTGCGGCCGGACCGGGCCAGCCTCGGGTGGTACAAGTTCACCGGCAAGCCGGACACCGGCATCGAGAAGCTGCTCGCCGACGCCGGGATCGGCTACGCCTCGCTGCCGGAGTTGGGCAACCTGTTCCTCGGCTTCGCGGACTCGCTGGTCCGGTACGAGGCGTTCTTCGACCGGGCCGGCGACCTGCTCGTCGGCCGGCTGCTAGGGTTGCCCGACCCGGTGTGCCTGCTGTGCGCGGAGAAGAAACTCGCTGAGTGCCACCGCCGGCCGGTTGCCGAGTACCTCGGCCGGTTGGGGCATGACGTGCGGCATATCGAGTGACCGCTCAGCCGCACCAAACTGGCGTCAGGGTCGCCGACCGGGTGTCGAACGTGGCGGCCCAGCCACCGGCGACGGGCGCCACAACGACCAGCGCGCGGCCGACGGACGCCAGGTCGAGCGGCCGGCTCCCGTCCCAGTCCAGCCGGCCGGCCGGTGTGACGGCCAGCCAGCAGTGGAAGTGGCCGACAAAGAAGAACCGCTCCGGGTGTGCTGCGAAGGACCGGCCCGCGGCGCCGGCTGATTCGGGCGGTCCGTCATAGTACCACAGGTCTTCGACCTGGTTCGGGTCGAGCCACGGCTCGACGTGCGAAAACCGGCACCCGTCGAGCGTCACTTGCGGCCGCATCCCGCTCATGAACGCGATGACCCGTTCGCCGGCCTTCACCCGTAGCGGTTCCGACACCGCACCACACAGCCCGTAGTCGTGGTTGCCCCACACCCCGACGGCACCACAATCGGTCATCAGGTCCGCGACCGGGCGGCTACCCGGCCCGAGCCGGTCGAACGCGTCACCCAAGTTCACCACTTGCTCGACGCCCAGGTCACGGAACCGGGCGAGGGCGAGCGCGAGCGGCCCGACGGCCTCATGGATGTCCGCGACCAGGCCGAGCAGCATCGGTCACTCCCCGGCCGCCTTGCCGTCGAGCCGCCGGTCGGCCCCCCCGGACCGCACGCCGGTCGCCGGGTCGATGGCGATGGTGTGGGCGTCCCCCTGGCGGGACTTGCCGACCGCGTGGCCCATCGCCTTTAGCTTGCCGACCAGCTCCTCGAACCCGGGCGTCGGCTCCAGGCTCAGCCGGTCCGGGAACCACTGGTGGTGCTGCCGCGGGGCGTCCACCGCCGCCTGCGTCGGCATCTTGTAGTCGATGGTGTTGACCACCACACACAGCACGGTGTTGATGATCGTCCGCCCGCCGGGGCTGCCCGTGACCAGCACCGGCTTGCCGTCCTTCGCCACGATGGTCGGGGTCATGGACGACAGCATCCGCTTGCCGGGCGTGATCCGGTTCGCCGGCGTGCCGATGTTCCCGCGGCGGTCGGTCACGCCCGGCTTGTGGTTGAAGTCGGTCATCTCGTTGTTCAGGATGTACCCGGCCCCGCGGACCACCACCTTGCACCCGAAGCTGTTCTCCAGCGTGTACGTGTTCGACACCGCCATGCCCGCCTTGTCCACCACCGAGTAGTGCGTCGTCTCGGTCCCGCCGTCGGCCAGCGGGATCTCGTCGGCCAGCGCCGCGCTCGGGGTCGCCTTCGCCGGGTCGATGCCGGCGGCCAGCGACTTGGCGAACGCCTTGTCGGTCAGCAGGCCGACCGGGACGGTGACGAAGTCCGCGTCGCCGAGGTGCTTGGCCCGCTCGCAGTACGCCCGCCGCATCACCTCCGTCAGCAGGTGGACCGTTTCCGGCGAGTGCCGCGGGTGCTTGGCCAGGTCGTACCCTTCGAGCATGTTGAGCATCAGCCCGAGCGTCACCCCGCCGGAGCTGGGCGGCGGGGCGCCGTACACGTCGTACCCGCGGTAGGTGGTGTGGACCGGCGTTCGCTCCTTCGCCTCGTACTTGGTCAGGTCGGCGGCGGTGATGAGGCCGCCGCCCGCCTTCATCTCGGCTTCGAGCAACTTCGCCAGCTCGCCGGTGTAGAAGGCGTCCGGCCCCCGCTCGGCGACGGCCCGCAGCGTCTTGGCCAGGTCCGGCAGTTTGAGCATGTCCCCGGCCTGCCACTTGCCGCCGCCCGGCTTGCCGTACACCCGGCGGAACTCCGGGTTGGCCGACGACCGCTCGCCCAGCACGCCGTTCAGCCGGCCGGCCAGGGCGGCGTTCACGGTGAACCCGTCCTCGGCCAGCTTGACCGCCGGCAGCACCAGGTCTTTCCACGGCAGCTTGCCGAACCGCTTGTGGGCGAGGGCGAACCCGCGGACGGTGCCGGGCACGCCGGCCGTCTTCGGCGACGAGTAATCGACGCCCTTGGCGAACATGTCCACGGTGGCCGCGGCCGGGGCCTTCTCCCGGTAGTCGAACACGGCCGGTGGGCGGCCGTCCCCGGGGTGGACGACCATGAACCCGCCGCCGCCGATGTTCCCCGCCTCCGGCCACGTCACCGCCTCGGCGAACCCGACGGCGATGGCCGCGTCCACCGCGTTCCCGCCCATTCGCAGCACCTCGACGCCGACCTCAACTGCCGGTGGCGACACGGCGACGACCATGCCGGCCTTGCCCTCGACCGCCTGGTGCGGCGCCTGGGCGAAGGCGGGGGCGGCGATCAGCAGGAACAGCAGGGCGCGGGGCATGGGTCAACTCGCTGCACGGGACAAAGCCCACCCGTTGCAACGGGTGGGCTTTCGGGGGTTTCGTCAGACGGCCCCGAGGGCGGCCGAGTCTTTCACCCCCAGGTTGTCGTAAATCTGCCGGGTCGCGTCTGACTTGTTGAGCGTGTAGAAGTGGATGCCGCGGACCTGGTGGTCCAGCAAGTCGCGGCACTGCTCAGTCGCCCAGTGGGTGCCGACCCGCTTGACCGCGGCATCGTCGTCCCCGCACCGGGCGACGGCCCGCAGCAGCTTCGCCGGGATGCGGGCGCCGAGGGCCAGCTCGGCCATCCGGACCATACCGGCCTTGGTGGTGATCGGCATGATCCCGGCGACGATCGGCACCTTGATGCCGGCCAGGTCGCACCGCTCCCGGAAGTCGTAAAAGTCCCGGTTCTCGAAGAACAACTGGGTGCAGATGTAGTCCGCCCCGGCGTCCACCTTCCGCTTGAGGTGGTCCATCTCCAGCAGTCGGTTCGGGCACCCGGGGTGCCCCTCCGGGAACCCGGCCACCCCCACCCCGAACCCCCGCTTGTCGGCCGTGTTCGTCCGCGAGCGGATGAACGTGACCAGCTCGTCGGCGTACCGGAAGGCGTCCTTCGACCGGTCGAAGTTGGCCAGGTTTTTCGGCGGGTCGCCGCCCAGGGCCAGCACGTTCTCGATCCCCGACCCGGCGTACCGGTCGAGGATGGCCGTCATCTCGTCCAGGCTGTGGCACACGCAGGTCAGGTGCGACACCGCGGTCAGGCTGGTCTCCTTCTGAATGCGGATGATGAGGTCGTGTGTCCGCTCCCGGGTGGACCCGCCGGCCCCGTAGGTGACGGACACGAACGACGGCTTCAGCTCCTGCAGGTGGGCGATGTTGGCGAACAGCTCGTCGCTCGCCGCGTCCGTCTTGGGCGGGAAGAACTCGAAGCTGAAGGTGGTCGGGTGTTGGCGGAAGATGTCCTGGATGTGCATGGCGGCAGTAGCTCGGCAGGGGCGCGTTCGGGTGTAGGGCGGTGCCGACGCTTTGGGAGGCCCGCCGCGAACGGCAACGACTCCCCGCCCGGTCCGGCGGGCCTCCCAAAGCGTCGGCACCGCCCTACGGACCCGGGTGACCTTCGGCCCGTGTAACCCAATGCACTCTAGCTTACCGACCGCCGGTGGTCGTGTCTGGGACAACCGCCGGGACCATCGGCAACCCGCCGGGCGGGGCGACGGTCAGCCGGACGCCGGACGCCGGCTCGCTGGTCCGCACCGGCCCCTCCCGCTCCAGCCGCGGCGGCCGGGCCAGGGCGTCGAACTGGTACACCGGCGTCCGGCTGTTCGCCCACGCCAGCCGGGCGTCGGCCCCGTCGCTGCGGAGCGGCAGGGCGGCGGTCAGCCCGTCGCCGGGCCGGTACTCGATCTTTCCGGGGTGGCCGTCCGGGACGAACGTATGAACGGTCACGGGCCGTTCTCGCCTTGCCTCCCCCTCAGCCCGGAAGCGGTACTCGACCGGCGGCCGACCGGCTGGCGTGTGGGTGATGACCAGCGGCCCGGCCGGCAGCGGGCGGGGGTCGAGCAGGTCGTCCGGGATGGCGACCGCCACCGACTTCAACTCCAGGTCGAACCGGTCCCGTTTCACGAACTCGGCGAGGGAGGTGACCGGGTTCGTCGGGGCCGACGGGGCGGACTGCCAGCGGTCGAGCAGGGCGAGCAGTTGGCCCCACGCGACCACACCCGGTTCCCGCAACAGCGCGTCGGTGAGGGCCGACCAGGCGGCCGGTCGGTCGGCGTTCGGGCCGATCGCCGCGGCGATCAGCCGGCGGACGGACCGTGTCCCGGTCTCCGACACCGCCGCCAGCCGGTTGGCCAGGACGCCGCGGACCGGGTCGGGGAAGTTGGTCAGCTCCCACTCCGCGCGATTGTCGGACGGGTAGCGGCTCTCAAGCGTCAGCAGCCGGGTTTGGGCAACGGACAGCAAACTGAGCGGGTCGTCAGTCGGCTCGGGCAGGTCCAGCACCGGCGGCGGGGTGCCGGGGCCGGTGGTCAGGCCGAGGGCGTCGGACAAGTCCCGCAGCGCCTTGAGCCGGCCGCCGGTATCCTGCCAGTCCCGCTTCGCCCGTTCCACCCGATCGAACGAGAACGCGGCGGCGTAGGTCAGCGGCTTCCCCCGCAGCAATGGCACCGCCGGCGACCGCTCGACTGTCGCCTCCGGCTTCACCGGCGGGGTGTCGGCGTCGGCGAGCAGCCTCGTCGCCTCCGCCCGCCAGGTCGGGTCCGGCGGCTTCTCGGTCAGGAGGAGGGCGTTCGCCCGACGGATCAGCCCGCGATACCAGTCGTCCAACCGGTCCACCGCGGCCCGCAACAGGTCGAGGTCGGCCAGCCACTTCGCCCGCAGCTTGCTGGCGTCGGTGTCGGCCCAGTCGGCGGCGAACTCGGCCGGCGGGGCGAGCGGACCCCGCAACGCTTCGGCCAGGGCGTCCACCTGCTCCCGGGTGCGGACCTCGGCCGGGCCGAGCCGCGGCGGGGCGAACCCGGACCGGTAAACCTGGTACGCTTCCGCCTCCCGCAGTCGGTCGGTGACGAACCCCTGCAGCTCGGTCGGCAGGTGGCGGAAGCCGGGGGTGTCGTGGATGGCGGCCAGCTCCCGCAGGGTCGCGGGCAGGGCGCGGTCGGCCAGCCGGACGGCTGGCGGCCCTTCCCGCCGTTGGTACGACCGTACCCGGTTGGCCAGCGGGTCGCCGCCGGCCCCGCCGCTGCCGGCCAGGGTGGCCAGCCCGACGGCCATCGCCACCAGCAGAGACCCCGCCCCGCCGACGATCCACCGCAGCCGTCGCCGGGCGGACTCGGCCCGGCTCCGGTACGCCCGGGCCGCCGGCAGGCAGTCGCCCACCAGCGCGTCCACCCCGAACGCCCCGCCGGCGTCCGCGTATGCCGCGAACTCCTCGCCCGGCGGCACCGCGGCGGCCGTGGCGTGGACGGACAGGTCGATCGAGCCGAACGACAGGAACCCGCCGGCCGGCCCGCTCGGGTGGCCGATCTCGTCGCCGAAGAACTCCTCGAACCGGTCCCGCACCCGCCGTTCGGCCGCCTCCACCCGGCCGAGCCAGTCGGTCGGCCGGTCCCCGGGCTGGTGCAGGGCGTCGCACTTGGCCAGGGTGAGGAGGACCGGCAGCCCGCCGACCTCCCGGCCGAACGTCCGCCCCTCCTCCAGCCCCTCCAGGAACCGGCCGAAGTCGCGGAACGTCTGGTCCACCACCTCCGGGCCGGCGGCCGCGTCCACCACCAGCACCAGGGCGTCGGCCGACCGGACGGCGTCCGCCAGCGCCCGGGCGGCCCCGCGGACCAGGGCGTCCGGGCTGGCCAGCAGCTCCCCGGCCACCCGCCCGTCGCAGTCGCACACCAGCACCGGCCCGGCCGCCTGCGGGATGTGCAGCAGGTGCGGGACCAGTTCCCGCTGGACCGGGGCGGTCGGCCCGGCCGGGGTGAGCGGGACCGGGGCGGCGTCGCCGTCGGCCGCACGGCTGACGAACAGGTCGACCAGCTTCGACTTGCCGGACCGGGCCGGGCCGAAGAACACCACCCGGGGGGTGTGCCGGTCGGTCAGCGAGAGGGCGGGGGTCATCGGAAATAGGTTACAGGAAATGCGGCCATCCGCACCGGCTCCGGCTCCCCCTCCCTGCTTCGGGGAGGGGCATTCGGTCGGGCTGATGGTCAGCGTCTTCATCCCTCCCCCTCCCCGAGGCGGGGAGGGGGCCGGGGTGGGGTCGAGCCAGCCAGCCGACACCGCGAGATCGGAGTCGGGGCGACGGGTGGCAGGTCTGACCCCCTCCCCGGCCCCCTCCCCGAAGCGGAGAGGGGGAGCAAGACCCGGGCGCACGGAGGTTACGGGGTGGCGGGGAAACTGACCGTCACCCCGTGCTCCTGTGCCCACCGGGCGAGCCGGGTGACGGCCGGGTGGTCCCGCGGCAGGGTGTTGTCGCTGGAAAACCGGACCTCCAGCCCGACCGCCTTCCCGCTGGCCGTCTTTTTCGCACTCGTCGCGGCCGTCACCTCGGCGAACGTCTTCGGGGTGCGGTCGTCGTCCACTAGGTAAAACCGCTCGTCCTTCACCTCCGCCCCGCCGAGGACCGTCACCCGCACTCGCTGCTCGGGCGGCGGCAAGTCTCGCGGCTGCTGCGGCTGCTCGAGCGTCGGCTGCTGCGCCCCCGGCCCGGCCTTGGCCGGCGTTCCGCCCTTGCCGTCGCCGGTCTGGTCGGACGTGCCCTGGCCCTTGCTGTCCCCGGTGCCGGCCCCGAACAGCCCCCACCCGCTGCCGCTGCCGAACACGATCAGGGCGACGAGCACGGCCAGCAGCAGCCCGCCGACCACCCGGGCCGCCCGCTTCAGCGGGGGCGGGGACTTGCCGGCGAGCAGCCAGCGGTCGAGCAGCCAGACGACGAACCCGGTGAGGACGAACCCGGCCAGGAACCCGCCGCCGACCGCCAGCACGTTCACCACGAACTGGGCGACCCGTTCCGCACTCAGGTTCACCAGCCCGAACAGAGTCATCCGAACCCCCCGCTCACCGGAACCGGACGAACTTCAGGACGAACACCGCGGCCAGCGACGTCGCGACCGCGAACAACAGCCCGCCGCCGACAACCGCGTAGTCGGTGGCGGCCGACCGGGCGTGGTCGTCGTCGGCGTCCCCGAACAGCTTGACCCACCGCTCCCACCGGTGCCACAGGACGGCGGCGTAGGTGCCGGCCACCAGCCCGCCGAGCAGCACCCCGTAGAACGCCGACCCGAGCAGGGCGAACCGCGTGCCGATCGGGTCGCGGCCGCAACACATCGGGCACCGCTCGACGTCCACCAGGACGATCGCCCCGCAGTGTCGGCAGCGGACGAGGATCTCGGGCATGGCCTCCCCCGGGCGGGTTCGCACGCGGCTCCGAGTGTCGCACGCGGGACCGGCCGGGGGCAACGAGAAAACCCGGGTGTGGTCACCCGCCTGGGCCTTGTGGAGACGATACGGAGTCACCCATTCGCCGGCCCATCCGTCCCGGCCGGGCCGCCCCGCAACTGCCGCTCCATGTCGAGGATGGCCTGGGTGGTCTTGAGCACCGTGTCTGGGTTGAGGGAGATGCTGTCGATCCCGCACTCGACCAGGAACCGGGCGAACTCGGGGTAGTCGCTCGGCGCCTGGCCGCAGATGCCGACCTTCCGGCCGCACGCCTTCGCCCGCCGGATCACGTCCGCGATCAGCCGCTTGACCGCCGGGTTCCGCTCGTCGAACAGGTGGGCCACGATGTCCGAGTCCCGGTCCAGCCCGAGGGTGAGCTGGGTCAGGTCGTTCGACCCGATGGAGAACCCGTCGAACACCCGGGCGAAGTCCTCCGTCAGGATCACGTTCGCCGGGATCTCGCACATGACGTACACCTCCAGCCCGTTCTCCCCCCGCCGCAGCCCGGCCTCGGCCATCACCGCCAGCACCCGCTCCCCCTCCTCGACCGTCCGGCAGAACGGGACCATCAGCTTGACGTTCGTCAGCCCCATGCCCTCGCGGGCCAGCTTCATCGCCCGGCACTCCAGCAGGAACCCGTCCCTGTACCGCGGGTCGTAGTACCGGGACGCCCCGCGGAACCCGATCATCGGGTTCTCCTCGTGCGGCTCGAACGGGCCGCCGCCGAGCAGCCCAGCGTACTCGTTCGTCTTGAAGTCGGACAGGCGGACGATCACCTCCCGGGGGTAGAAGGCGGCGGCGATCCGCCCGACCCCCTCGGCCAGCCGCTCGACGAAGTACCCGGGCCGGTCCGGGTGGTTGCGGGTCAGGTCGGCGATCTTCGCCTTGTCCGGCCCGTCCGGCAGGGTGTCGAAGTGGATCAGGGCGAGCGGGTGGACCTGGATCGACCCGGAGATGATGAACTCCTCCCGGGCCAGCCCGACCCCGTCGCACGGCAGGGCGGACAGGGAGAACGCCAGGTCCGGGTCGCCGGCGTTCACCATCACCCGGGTCGCCGGCCGGGGCAGGCTGCCGAGGTCGACCTCCCGTCGGGTGAACTTCAGCGCCCCGTCGTACACCACCCCGACGTCCCCGCCGGCGCAGGAAACCGTGACCGGCCGGCCGGCCGCCAGGGCGGACGTGGCCGTGCCGGTGCCGACCACGCACGGCACCCCGATCTCCCGGCTGACGATCGCCGCGTGGCAGGTCCGCCCGCCCCGGTTGGTGACGATCGCGGCCGCCATCTTCATGGTCGGCTCCCAGTCCGGGTCGGTCATGTCCGCGACCAGCACCTCGCCCGGCCGGAACGTCCGGAGTTCGTCCACGTCCCGGACCACCCGGACCGGCCCCGCCCCGACCTTCTCCCCGACGCTCCGGCCGCAGGCCAGCACCGGCCCGGTCTCCTGCAGGGTGAACACCTCCCGGACCGCCCTGGCCCGGGTGGCGTGGACCGTCTCCGGCCGGGCCTGGAGGACGAACAGCTCCCCGGTCCGCCCGTCCCTGGCCCACTCCACGTCCATCGGCGTCGGCCGGCCGGCCCGGGCCGAGTAGTGGTCTTCGATCAGGCACCCCCACCGGGCGAGGGTGAGCACCTCGTCGTCGGTCAGGCTGAGCCGGCCCCGCTCGTCCGCCGGGACCGGGACGATCCGGGTGCTGCCGCCGCGGGTGGTGTAAACCAGCTTCTCCTGCTTGGCCCCGACCGCCCGCTTCAGGATCGGCCGGAACCCGGTCTTCAGGGTCGGCTTGAACACCAGCCACTCGTCCGGGTCGACCCGCCCCTTGACCACGCTCTCGCCCAGCCCGTAGGCGCTGTTGATGAGGATGACGTCCGGGAATCCGGTCTCGGTGTCCAGGGTGAACAGCACCCCGGCGGCCCCGAGGTCGGAGCGGACCATTTTTTGGACGCCGACCGACAGGGCCACCGACAGGTGGTCGAACCCGCGGTCCACCCGGTACGAGATGGCCCGGTCGGTGAACAGGGAGGCGATGCACCGGCGGCAGGCGTCGAGCAGCTCCCGCTCCCCGCGGACGTTCAGGTACGACTCCTGCTGGCCGGCGAAGCTGGCAGTCGGCAGGTCTTCGGCGGTGGCGCTGGACCGGACGGCGGTGTCGGTGTCCGGGCCGTACTCCCGGCACAGGTCGGCGTAGGCGGCCACGATCTGCTGCCGCAGGTCGTCGGGCAGGGGCCGGGACAGGATCGCCTCGCGGATCCGCCGGCCGCGGTCGGCCAGGGCGGCCAGGTCGCGGGTGTCCAGTCCCTGAAGGGCGGCGCGGATGTCGGCGTCCAGGCCGGCGGCGCGGACGAAGTGGCGGTACGCCTCGGCGGTGACGGCGAACCCGTCCGGCACCCGGATGCCGGCCGGGGTCAGCTCCCGGTACAGCTCGCCGAGCGACGCGTTCTTGCCCCCCACCAGGCCGACGTCGGTCAGGCCGATGTCGCGGAACCACCGGATGAAGCGGGGGGCGGGCATGGCGGCGCTCTCACAGGGCGGGTGGGGTGCCACCCATTCACGCAGCATCACACCGGCCTACGGGGCCGGCGGTCCGGCCGAGCCGGTGTGATGGGGGACGCGGGAGGGACAAGGCACCCGTCATGCCACTCGACACCAGCCCTGGCGGTGTTGTCAAGACCCCGGGGGTATTTGCCCCCGCCGGCCGGCCGGTCGCGCGGGGGTGTGTCTATGATGTGCGGTGCCGCGGCGCCGTGTGCGGAGGTGGCACCGTCACCCGGCCTGCGGGGCGACCGGACCTTTGGAGGGGTGGTATGGACTGGGCGTACCTCGCCGGGGCGGTGCTGATCGGCGGCGTGGCCGTGGCCGTGGTGTCGCGGCTGATCGCTCGGACGAATCGCAACGACGACGGCACCCACGGCGGCGGCCCGACCGCCGGGCTGACCGGCGGCTACGGGCCGGATTAGCACGACCAGTTCGGTCAGCTACCAGACGCGGTCGTCCACGGGTTGTCGAAGCCCGTGGGCACATCCCGGAACCAGCGGCGGTAGGTGTCCACCTGGGACTGCAGCGGGAAGCCGGTCAGTTGCCGCGGGTAGAGGATCAGGAAGAACACGTCCTTCGCCTTGGCCAGCCGCTTCTGCTGGGCGATCAGCCGCTGGGCGTCGGCCTGGTCGCGGACCTCCTGCCGGGGGTCCGGGGCGTCCGGGTCGAAGTAGAACAGCTTGCCCGTCTTGGCGTCGATCTCCAGCACCCGCACGCTCATCCGGTTGGCCGGGTTGGCCTGCTGCTTCCGCAGGGCGTCCGCCTCCTGCCGGGCCTGCTCCAGCTTCAGTTGCAGGTCCACCACCTGCTGCCGCAACTCGTCCGGCGGCGGGCCGGCGTCCGGGGCGGTCGGGTCGGCCGGCTGGCTGCCGGCCGGGCCGCTGACGAACGGCATCAACAGGAAGATGCAGAACAGCAGGATCAGCACGTCGATGAGCGGGACGAAGAACCGGGTGACGGCCCGCTTGGGCGGCTGGATCACGGCCGGCCCCCGCGGGCGGCGAACGTGCGGTCGGCCCCGTCCGGGGCGGCCGGGGCGAGCGGGATACGGCTCCCCGGCCAGGGACCGATCAGCTCCCGGCCGGTCGTCACCACCCACCCGGGCAGGATGTGGATGAACGCCATGTACAGCCCTGCCGGTGGCGGTGATGGCCGGGGCGTAGTTGCGGATGATGTCCGCCGGCTCGGTTTTGACGCCGGGGGTGATGCCGCTGAACGTCTGCAGGATGGCGGCCACGGTGCCGATCAGCCCGAGCAGCGGGAACCACTGGCCGCCTGGCCGAGCTGGGTGAGCCACTTGTCCGGCCGCTCGTCGAACCCGGTCTCTGCCACCGCATCGCTCTTCCAGGCGAGCGGCGTCTGGGTCAGGAACAGGACGGCCCCGAGGGCCAGGATCACCCAGTCGATGGGCGAGTCCGGCAGCCGCTGGAGGTACTGGGACCGGGCGTTCGGCGGGACGGCGGCGACGACCAGCCCGGCGGCCAGCACCGGGACGGCGGCGAACGCCGGGGGGAGGACGTGGTGGATCCAGAGCCGCCGCACGGGAACCTCCGTTGGTGTGCCCGTGTAGGGCGGGTCAAGCCGGCTCTGCGCCGACCCGCCGGCCCGGACGGGAACTCGGGCCGTCTCGGCGGGCCGGCTTTCGTAGGGTGCGTTGAGGCTCTGCGAAACGCACCGTCGAGACTTCATCCCTGGGTTGGTATCGTTGCGGGGCCGGTGCGTTTCGTCGCCAAGCCTCCTCAACAGCACCCTACAGAAAACCGGCCCGGGCGAGCACTCCTTGTCGGTTGCGGCGGGTCGGCGCGTCCAAAGCGACGCTTGACCCGCTCTAGGAACCCCGGTCCAGCCAGTCCGGCATCGGCTGCAGCTTGCCCGCCCGGTCCACGCACGCCAGCGTCGTCGCCCCCTCGGCCACCGGGGTGCCGTCGGCCCGGAACACCTCGTACTTGTGCTCCAGCCGGACCGGGCCGGTGCGGGTCAGGGTGGTCCGGACGGTCAGCACGTCGTCGTAGTACGCCGGGCTTTTGTACCTCACCTCGACCTTGCTGATGACCAGGAAGTACCCCCGGTCCTCCAACTCCTTGTAGTTCCCCCCGGCCTGGCGCAGCAGCTCCGTCCGGGCCTGCTCGAAGTAGACCAGGTAGTTGGCGTGGTGCAGCAGGCCCATCCGGTCGGTCTCGGCGTACCGCACCCGGATCTGGATGTCGCCCGATAGCATACGGTTACTCGATGAACCCGATCCGGTTGAGCGGGAAGAACACGAAGATCGCCTTGCCGAGCATCAGCCGGTCCGGCACCAGCCCCCACTTGCGGCTGTCGCTCGACTGGCCGCTGTTGTCCCCGAGCACCAGGTAGTGCCCCGGCTGGACGTAGAAAGTGTCCACCGGGTCGTCCGGGTCGAGGGTCGGGCGGGCGTTCTCGGCCGGGGTGAAGAAGGTGTCGTTCCACAGCTTCACCTTGCTGACCGTGACGGTGCCCGAGGCGCCGACCGAGGCCGGGGCCAGAATGTCGTTCTCAAGGGTGTGCCCGTCCGGCCGGGGGACGAACGCCCCGCCGGTCAGCGCCCCGACGGCCGCCTCGAACCCGGTCGCGCCGTCCGGCGAGTAGTCGGCCGCCGGGCCGAGGTCGACCGGCCGGTCGTTCACCCACACCCGCAGCCGGCGGTCGAAGTTGGCGAACCGCAGGGCGTACTCGCCGGCCCCGGTGATCGGGCTGGGGACGCTGGCCAGCTCCTTGCCGCCCGGCCCGACCCGGACGAGGGCCAGCTTGCCGTCGGCGAACTTCGCCTGGAACCGGTTCACCCCGCGGGACAGCTCCAGCACGACCGCGTCCTGCGGGCCGGACACCTTGGCGGCGCACTCCAGCATCAGGTCGCCGACCCAATACTGGCCGGTCTGCCGGACCTCCACCCCACCGCCCGGGGACGCCTCGGCCCCGGCGTTGTACCCGAGGAAGTTGGTAATCGGCGACGGCGGGAACAGGCCGGCGGCCGGCGCCCCCTTGGCGACCTTGTCCCAGTCGTCGATGTACCGGCTCTGGCCGAACGGCTCCACTTGGCCGTCCGCCCGCAGGTCGGTCGGCGGGGCGGACACCCGGTGGGCGTACCGCAGGAACGTCAACTCGCCGCCGGTGTGGGTGAACGCCTTCGGCGTCTGGGCGCTGTCCGCCGACCAGTTGGGGCCGGCCGGCCCCCACCGCGGCGGCACCCCGGCCTTGGCCAGCCGCTTGGACGGGTGGTCGTTGTCGTACACGATCCGCCGCATGGCCCGGGCTTCGTCGTCCGACTG
>JAXMAZ010000036.1:0-75302 GCA_046350115.1 Gemmataceae bacterium | reverse complement strand
CAACCTGATGTTCGGCTACGAGGAGACGGCCGGGCTGTGGTAACGTGAACCCCTTTTTGCCCCTACTTTTCAAGCACTTTCGTCCGGCCCGGCGGCTTCGCTAGAACGGGCTGGATGATCGCAGTATACCCCCTTACTGCCCTTTTACTGCCCCTATTTACTGCCCTTTGGGATGGCCGGAATAAGGGTTGGACGGGCATACGGGGGCGAAAGTTGGTGGGCGAATGGCATCTGACCGGCCCGCCCGCCTTCCGTTGCCCTCTGGTGAGTTCATAGGGTTAGGCCACGGGGAGTACCACCTGTTCATTGCGGCGGCGACCGAGGTTTGAGATCGCCGGGCTACTTAGCCGGGGAGTTGAAGTCCGGGAAGTCGGAGTTGTACTTCGCTACCAGTTCGAGTCGTGCCTGTCTCGCATGGGCCAGGACGGTATCCAGTAGCTCCCGCTCCTTCCGCCCGTCACCGTCGTGCCTGGCCTTGATCCTCGCCAAGTTCTCCTCCTCACGCTCCAAGAACCGCTTGCCCTCCGGGGTGTCGGGGTCAATCTCGCCTCCGGCAGCTTCAATGTCTGCATAGAGTCGGGCGTACAGACCGCTGTCCCCGGCATGATCCCGGTGCAAGTTGATCCGTACCCGGAGGTAGTTGACGGCTTCGGTGGCGACAGCCACGGCGAGCGGGTCTACCCCCTGGACGGATCGCCGCTCGATCTCAACCACGGCTCGCTGGCAATGCTGCACCGACTCCCGATACAGGTCGGCCATCCGCTCAGAGAACACTTTCAACTCAGCGGAGGTTGTCAGCTTCCCAGAACGTGCGATGACCATCTGCTCGTCTAAGAGCTTTTCTGCCCGGCCCGCACCCCGAAACGAGCGGCCCGTTTCGACCCAATAGTCGTGCGTGACAGAGAGGACCGCACCTTGACCGGATGGGGGTAGTTCCGGGTTGGTACTCGAACGCCGTGCAAAGAAAGTGAGTGTGAGGGTCGCCAACACGAACAGCCCGAACACCACCTGTCGTCGGAGCATGACGACCGCCTTCCACTCGGTCAGGACGCCGAACGGGATGATGCTAACCGAGGGGGAATGGCCTCGTCAACTTGCCAGGGTGGGTGCGGCCGACCGCCCCGCCTGCAGAGCGTGCGAGACAGGCGATTTTCAAGTAAGGCTAATAAGCCAGGGCGTCCAGTTCGTCGAAGAACTCGCCTTCGGTCAAGAACGTCCCGGCCACCGCCTTCACCCCCGCCGGGTCAGCCGCCAGCATCGCCCACGCCTTCGGCGTCCCATCCCGAACGTCTAGCCGGTCGGCCGACTCCTTGACCAGATATCCCCCGGCCCGGCTGACGGCTTCATGAAGGGCGAGGGCGAGGACTTCAGCCGTCTGCCCGTTGGGCTGACAACCCCCTCCCCCCTCTGGCACGGCGGGATGGGCTTCGGCCCGACCAGTAAGTAAAGGAAGAGAAGCAAGGGCTTCACCTTCACCCGAAAGCCCAACTCTTACTTCACTTCCTTTACTTACTGGCGGCTCGGTAGCGGCGTCCGGCTGAACCACCCACACGGACGCCGGAGGAGGAGAGGGGTGGTGACCCTCGGGGCAATCGGGCAACGGCGCCTCCGCTCCGGGATACCACCGCTCCACCTTCGGCCCACGGCTACCGGCTTCGGCCCGGCAGAAGGCCAGCCCCTTCGCCTTGAGTGTGTCCAGGGCGGCGGCAATGGCGTCGGCTTTGGCCGTGTTCTTGAACTTCAAGGTCAGGTCCGTCCGGCTGACGCCGGGGGCGGCTTGGATGGCGTTCAGCACCTTGAGCCAGAGCGGGTCGGGTTTGGGGCATGTGCCCGGCGGCGTAGCCGCGGGCACATGCCCGCCAGCGAACAGCATCCGGGCCGTGGCCTCGCAGTATGACCAGCACTCCATCGCCGCCTTCAGGTGCGGCAGCCGGATGGCCGTCGCCTTGTCGGTCAGGGCGTAGACGAGGGCAAGTTTCATCACTTGGTCGCTGGCCCGTGCCGTCGCCATCCCGAACAGGTCGTCGGGGTGGGTTTCGAGTTGTTCGTAAACCCTGTCCCACAGCCGCCCGGCCTCGTCGTCTAGGGCCAGCCGGTCGGCCTCTCGGGCGTGAGCCAGGGCGTCGGCGACTGGCTTGACCAGTGGCCGGAGGGCGGCTTTCCAGTCACCGCCACGAGGCAGGTATCTTGCCCGAGCCGTCCAGCACAGCAGGAAGCGGTTCACGAACCCGTTCGCCAGCGACCCGGCGTGCTTCCCGGCGAGGCACTTCTGAAACTCGGCCGGGGTGATGTTGGCGACGATGCTGATGTGCGGCTGGCGGCAGCCGTAGGCGTTCTCGCCCCTGTTGTTTTTGCCGATGGCCGAGCGGTCGAATGCCGAGCGGATTACGGGCGACAGGATGCTGTTGTCGCTCCCTGCCAATGCGAACGCCTTCGCCCACTCTTCCTCTACCACCATCAGCCGCTTGTCGCTGACACCGGGGTCGGGCTTGCCGTTGCCGTCGTCTCGGGCGTCCCGGACGGCATCAATCAGCCCCTCTCCCGACCCGAACCCTTGCCGTAGGACACGAGTATCTCGCCATACCGGATCGGCCTCGCCGACCAGCCATTGTCCAATGTTGCTCGCCGTCCCCTTCTTGCCCGAGGTTGGGCCGACCAGCCCGAGGAACATGTTCGCCCCGTGCGGCTTGCCGTGATCCCAATGCGGGTTCAGCCCGGCGGCGTTGCCGAAGGCGGTGAGCATACACATCAGCACGGCGGCGGGTTCGGCCTCGGTCAGCGGGGCGACGGCTTGGGCGGCGTGACCCAGAAGCCCGTGGTAGGCGTCGGGGTGAAGTTGTGGGCGGTCAGCCGCACAACTCCCCTCCCCCTCCGGCGGGGCAGTAAAGGAAGTAACTGTTTCCGGCTCGGCCTCGGGCGGCGGGGCAGTAAGTAAAGGAAGAGAAGTAAGAGTTGAACCATCGCCCGACGGCTGAACATTTACTTCCTTTACTTCCTGCCGCTGGGGACAGGGGGGATGGGACTGTGAGCCGCCAGCCCGACCGGCCTCTTTCCTCAACAATCCCTCGGTGTGATCCCGCCAATCCTCAAGCGGCGGGTGACACCGCCCAGCCCACATCTCGGCTTGAGCCAGAATAGTGTCGGCGTCCAGCCCGGCGGCGATGGCAGAGCCGACCAGTTTGAGTAGCGTAGGTCGGCGACCCTCGCCACCTAACGCTTTGGCTGTGACCCCCGGATGAGTTGCCAGCGGGTCATCGCCCTGAACGATCCAGGGCGACCGGGCAACCGCCGCTTGAGCTGCTTGGGGATGCGGCGGAAGCCGCGGAACGGCCGGCTGTGACACCGCCTTCGGCCGGCGGATCAACGCCTCTAGCCACGCCGGGGCGTCCGCTATGTCCGCCACCCACGGGGCAACCGCCCATGTGTAAGCCCGCCCCTCATGCTCGGGCAGGGCGATCTTGGAGGGCGGCAGGATGACATTCCCGCCCGCCGCCTTGATGTCCAGACCGGGGGCGAACCCGTCATGACAGCCCGTCCCTGCCGGGAAGCGGAGGTAGTAATGCTCGCCCCCGCCGCCGGTCTTAACCTTCGGGGTCGGCGGCAATGGGCCGTGTTCGGCGATCAGCCGGGCGAGTGTTTCGTGTCCGCCGTTCTTGGGGTCAACGTCCAGCACGCCCACGGCGTCGGACGCCGCCAGCCCCCAGGCACAGCCGGGATACCGCTCGGCCCACGCCAGGACGGCGGCGGCGTGCGTGGTCGCTTCTTGCTGCCAGCCGGACAACCTCGGGGCTTTCGCCGCTTTGTCGCCGGTCGGGGCGGCGTGGCACGGGTGAACCCGCCAGCCGAGTGATTGTAAAAGATTGACTTGTTTAACGGGATCATACATAATGACGCTCCAATCGGGTGTTAGGTGTTAAGCAAGAGGCACGGGAGTTCGACCCGTGCCTCTTGGCGTATTTGGCTGTTACTCTGGGATCGGGCCGACCGCCTGGACGCCCTCTTTCCCGCCTTGTGGGCCGGGGGCGACGGTGATGGCGTATCGCTTCCCCTTGAAACTCTCAATCAGGGGCAGCACGTTCTCGTTCATCTGGATATCCCGACCGGCCATGCCCGAGATGAACCGCCCGGCTTTGTTCGTCGGCTTGATGGACGGGTCGGTGATCGGGGTGGCGAGCTTCCCGGCGTGCGTCCCGGTCGCCACCTTCCACGTCCATCGGATGCGGTCCATCAGGACGGTAGACCCTTGCCGCTCGGGCACTTTGACCAGTTCGGCGTTAACGAACTCGGCGATATACATGCCCCGAGGGAGCGGTGCTTGCCCGCCGCCTTGTTGGACAACCCACGGGTTCGGGTTATTGGTGTTAGCGTTCGACATTATTAGTCCTCCTTTTTAGTGTTAAGGTTTGCGTAGGTGCGAATGCTGTCGGCGGTGATCCGGGAACAGCCGCCGAACTTTCTCACGTCCAGGCGTCCGGCCTGAACCCACCGCTTGACGGTCGCCAGGGACACGTCGAATAGGGCGGCGGTGTCCGAGAGGGTGTAAAACAACTTCTGTTTGTCCATGTGAATCTCCTTTGCCGCATCGGTGCGACGGATAGAGTAATACCATATATTAGTGTATCAGTTCAAGATGTTACTTGAGCCGACATGAGCTTTTTGGGCTGACGTTCTTTGTGTTTAAAAACGGCACATGCCTCTTACATCGGATGCCTTTGTAAGAGAGGCTGGCTCTTACATCGGATGCCTTTGTAAAAGGGGGCGACTCTTACAAAGGCATCCGATGTAAGAACGCCGGAAACGAGAAACGGATGCCGGGCGTTTGAATGCGGGAGCATAGCTGCTTGGGCCGGCGGCGTGAGCCGCGGCCCAAGCCGCTTAAACCCGGCGATGATGCGACGGGCTACCGGACACGGGCGGCGGCTTGTCGGAGAACGTCCGTCCGGGCCGTTAAGTGTGAGTAGTGCCTGAACAACATGGCCGTGCTGCCGTGCCCCAACAAGGCGGCAACGGTGGCGTCTGGGACGCCTTTACACAAGGCGTCGGTGGCGTAGCCGTGGCGAAAGCCGTAGGCCATCAGGTGACGCACCCCGGCCCGACGGCACAACTTCTTAAGCCGGTGGCCGATGGCTTGCGTGGTCAACCGCCCGCCCGTATCGCTTGGGAACAGAAGCCCGTAACCGACCGCATTAGCCCGTCGTTTGGCAACCTCCCACGCCTCGCCATGAAGAATAAGAAACCGGGGCTTCCCCTTGTGGGCGGTTTTGTGGGCGGTTAGTGGGATCACCCCGTCGGCCGAAGCCTTCACCATCTCGGCCGTCAGACCGGTGATTTCCGCCGGTCGTGCCCCGGTGTTCCACAGCATGACCAACAGGTCGTTCGTGTCCGGCCGGGCGTGGGCGATGAGCAAGTGGTATTCATCCTCGGACACCGCCGCCGACGCTCCCCGGCTTGTTCGGTTCGGCTTCCTGACACCGGCCAGCGGGTTAGCCGCAATCAGCCCGGCCCGAGCCGCCCACCGGAACGCCATCACCACCACGTTCAGGTAGTTGGCCCGGTAGGTGGCCGACCAGTCGGGCCGACGGCTGGACGCCTCCGCTTCATACGGCTTGATATCACCGGCCGGGCGTTTCCCGAACTGGCGTGCGAAGAGCGTCAGGAAGTGTTCGTAGTTACGGAATGAAGCCGAACCGACTCGTTCTCGGGCGTCGTTCAGATAAGCGGCGACCAGTCCGGCGACGGTCAGGGCGACCGGCTTCGGGGCAGACGCTTCTATTACTTCCTTTACTTCCTTCCGGCGGGAGAGGGGGAGGGGGTTGTGAGGCAGTCCGGCCATCAGCCGATGCCATGCCTTGTTGGCTTCGGGGCGGTTGCCCTCGCCCTTCACCTTGAGGTTCACCATCCGCTTGCCGGGAAGGGTGGCGAACCATGCGTTCTTGCTCTTACGAAACCACGGGCCGTCGGCTTGGCGAGTCATCGCTGGCACTCCCAGCGAAGCCGGATTTACTGCCCCATTTACTGCCCCGATGCGGGGGTGGGGCGAAAGTGCTACAAAACAATGGGGCGAGCGGGGTGGCGGTACAGAACTTCAACCTGATGTTCGGCTACGAGGAGATGGCCGGGCTGTGGTAAACTGACGAGGCGATGCTCGACCGCGAACCGTTCCTGAAAGCGATCTTCGCCGCCCCGGACGACGACCTGCCGCGGCTCGTGTTCGCCGACTACCTGGACGAACACGGCGACCCGGACTGGGCCGAGCTGATCCGAGTTCAGTGCCGACTGGCCGCCCTTCCGCCCAGGGACGACCAGCGAGCCAGCCTGACCCGGCGTGAACTCGCGCTGGTCGGCCGGTTCGCCGACGACACCTGTGTGCCGGTCTCGTCGCTCGACGGCGGGGCGTACCACCGCGGGTTCCGCCGCCAGTCGGTCATCGCTGTGTCGGCCGACGCCCTCGCCGACCCGGACGCCTTCCGCCGGCTGGCGGTCGGGCAACACCCGGAGTGGTACGGGGCGACCCGGCTGAAGCTATCCGCCGGCACCGTCACCACCCCCGGGCCGCTCCAGACCATCCTCACCAGCCCGGTCACGGAACACGTCGTCGAACTGGACCTTAGCGGCCGGACCGAGGAGGTGGCGTCCGAGGCGATCGACGTCGGTGACGAGAAGCCGCTCACCCTGACCGATTACGTCGTCCGCCCGGCCGTCTCCATGCGGATGATCGAGCAGCTGTGCCAGATGCGGGAGTGCCGGCGGCTGGTCGAACTCGACCTGCGGCTGAACAACCTGGACAACGACGCCCTCCGCGCCCTCGCCCGGTCCACTAACTTGATTCGGCTCAAGCGGCTCTCTGTCTACGACCCGGACAGCGCCCGGTTCAAGGGCGGCACCTGGCAGCAGGTGGTCGCCCGGTTCGGCCCGGACGTGTTGCAATAACCTCACCGACCTCGATGTCCGACCATGACGCCTTACTCGCGGCCGTCATCGCCGCCCCGGACGACGACCTGCCCCGGCTGGTGTTCGCCGACTACCTGGACGAAGCCGGCGACCCCGCCCGGGCCGAGTTCATCCGGGTACAGATCGACCTCGCCCGCCGGCCGGTCGGCGACCCGGCCCGGCCGGGGATGACGGCCCGCGAACAGTCGCTGCTCGCCGAGTACGGGAGGGAGTGGCGGATTCCGGGGCTGCGGGCGACAGTCCAGCGGTTCCGACGCGGGTTCGTGGAATTGGTGGAGATCCCCGCTCACGTGCTGATTCAGGCGGCCGACCGGGTGTTCACCGCCAACCCGGTCCGTCACCTGCGGGTGGCCACGGCCGACGAGTACACCGAGCCGCTTGCCCGGGTCGCCGGGCTGGCACGCGTCGAGACGCTGGACTTGAGCGGGAACACGCTGGCCGCCCGCGGCCGGCTGGAGCGGTTTCTGACCGACGCCCCGCTCATGGCCCTCACCCGGCTGATCGTCCGGAACAACCGGCTGTGGCCGGAGAACGTTGCGCAGATCGCCCGCTCACCGGTCGCCCCCCGGCTGAGGGCCCTCGATCTGTCCGGCAACCCGTTGGCCGACGCCGGGGCTGAGGCGCTGGCGGCTGGCCCGACGCTGGCCGGGCTGGCGGAGTTGACCCTGCTCAACCAGCACCAGCCGTTCGACGAGTCGGTCCACGCGGCCGGGGCAGCGGCCCTCGCCCGGTCCGGCACCCTAACTCACTTGCGGACGCTGGCCCTCGGAGGGCACTACGTCGGCGACGCCGGATTGATCGACCTGGCGTCGACACAGAACGCGCGCCGGCTGACCCACCTCGACCTGAGCCAGAACGATCTCGGGGCGATCGGCCCGGTCGGTTACGAGGAGCTGGTACGATCCCCGCACCTCAACCGGCTGCGGTGGGTGAACCTGTCCGGGGCGCGGAACCGGGTGGACCGGCTGGCCGCCCAGGCGCTCGCCGGCTGGCCGCGGCTGGCGGACGGTGTTCGCGTGGACTTGCGGGGCTGTGAGCTGGATGCGGCCGGGCGGGCGGTTCTAATGGCGTCGTCCCACGCGGGACAGCTCCTGCTCGATCCGCCGGACGCCGAGGGGTCTCTATGATCGCACTATTCGCAGTCGCCTTCTTCGCCGCGGACGGGGGTAAGCTGACGGTGTCCGAGGCCAAGACTGACATCCCGAACGAACTGTCGGCCGACGTGCGGTCTGAGCTCGACCCGCACGCGGTATCGGTGGCGGACGACTCGCCGCTGCTGACCGTCTGGTTCCGGCGGTCGATCCCGGTTCGGGCCACGGCCGAGCAACTGGCCAACGGCCTCACCTATCGGGAGATCCCGGAGGGAACGCTCCTCGGGGCCGTGCGGTTCGCCCGGGCGTTCGTCGACTACCGCAAGCAGACGGTGCCGGCCGGCGTGTACACCCTTCGGTTCGCCGTCCAGCCCGAGGTCGGCGACCATCTCGGCACCACCCCGCACCCGGAGTTCGCCCTGCTCGGCCCGGCGGACAAGGACCGGTCGCCCGACCCGGTCGAGCCGAAAGGGCTGATCAAGATGAGTTCCGGCGTGACCGGGGGCGATCATCCTTCGGTCATGCTGCTCTGGCCGCACCGCGGGGCCGGCAAGCCGGCGATTGCCGATCGAGAGCCAGGCGCCCGCGTCTTGGCGCTCATGCGGCCGGTCTCCGCGGACGGCGGCGACGCCCGGCTGGGGTTCGCTCTTACCGTCGCCGGTCATAGCAAGAGCCGGTAAGCGGTCAGGTCACTCCTTCGCCGTGCTGGCGGGCGGCGACCCTTTCGGCCAGAAGGCGATCGCCAAGCCCCCGCCGATCAACCCCGCAGCCAAGAGGCCGGCGGCCAGCGGAAGTCGGCTCATCCGCCGCTTCACCGGGGGGAGCGGGACCGGCCGTCCGGTGTCGGTGTCCGCCTTGGCTCGGGTGACGGTCTCGGCCGCCGCCTGACACCACCGCTGGACCATCGGATCCTGGACGGCGACCGGGGCCGCCGCCGGGCTGACGCGGGGGGAGGCCGGGGGCAGGGCGGCCGACGGGGCGGTGCCCTGGGACATGGCGTTCGTGGTCACCGGGGCCGGCCGGCCGACTCCCAGGGCAGCCGGCGAGAGCTGGGGCATTTCCGCGTCCGCCGGCGGGGGGATCGGCACCCGGACCCGGTCGGCCAGCACCGCCAGTAGCTCGGCCGGGGTCTGATACCGGTCGGCCGGCTCCTTGGCCATCAGCCTCCGGACGACCGCGACGAGGTCGTCCGGCACCTCCGGCCGCAATTTCTGGATCGGCACCGGTTCCCGGGACTGGTGGCTGAGCAGCTTCTGCGCGACCGTCCCGTCCGGGAACGGGGACCGGCCGGTGAGCAGGAAGTAGAACGTGCCGCCGAGGGCGTACAGGTCGGCCCGGATGTCCACCGCGTGGCTGTCCACCGCCTGCTCGGGGGCCAGGTAGTCGGCCGTCCCCAGGACGTTCTCGTCGTACTTTTTCGTGAGCAGGTCGTTCTCGTCCGGGTTGAAGAACCGGGCCAGCCCCATGTCCAGGACTTTCACCACCCCGGTCCGGTCGACCAGAATGTTCGCCGGCTTGATGTCCCGGTGGACCAGCCCCGCCTGGCTGGCGTGGTGGAGGCCGACCGCGACCCCGTTGACGTAGTGGCAGGCGCGGACCGGGTCGAGCGGACCGAACCGCATGACCAGCTCCTGCAGGCTGATCCCGTCCACGTACTCCATGACCAGGAAGTGCAGGCTCTCGTCCTGGTCGATGTCGTAAGCCCGGACGATGTTCGGGTGGTCCAGGGCGGCGACCGCCCGGGCCTCCCGGTAGAACCGCTCCAGCGACGCCGGGTCGGCCGCTTTAGCAGCCGGTAGCACCTTGACCGCCACTCGCCGCCGCATCAGCTTGTGCTCGCACAGGAACACTTGGCCCATGCCGCCGGTGCCCAGCTTCTCCAGGATGCGGTACTTACCGATGTGGAACCGCTTCCATTTGCCCTGCATGAGCTGTTCGGCCTGGAAGCCGGTCAGCACCCCGTCCCGGACCAGCTCGCCGGCCAGCGCCCGGGGGGCCGGCCGGTCGCCGCGGGTCTGGTAAGCAGTCAGCCGGGCGTCGTCCACCAACCCGCTCTTGCGGATCAGGTCAAAAAACTCGTCCGCGGTGGCGGGCGCGGGCATGAACGGTCTCCGCTCGACCCGGACCGCTGTGGCCGCTCGGGTCGAGCGAACTATAGTTCACGCCGCCGCCGATTGCAGGGCTGAGTCAGGTGTGACGAACGGACGGGCCGCTACCGAACGAGCCACCAGACCGCGGCGGAGAGGCCGGCCAGCGCGACCGCCGAGCCGAGACCGACGGCCACGCCCAGCAGCAGAACCCGGCGCTGTTGGGCCGCGGCGGTTGCGGCGTACGGACTTTTCGCGCCGACCTCACCCCCCCGCGTCGGCACGTCTCGCAGGGGGGCGGTCGTCTCCGACCGCGCGGTCGGCACCTGGGCCTGGGTTACCACGTCACTGGGGCTGGGCGAGGACGGGGCGGACGGGGACAGGACTACCGACGACCCCTGGCCGACGGTCCGTCCGCCGGCCCGGGCGGTTCGGCCGCCCGCGGGCCGTGACTTCTCGGCCCCCGGCCCGACCAGGGCGAGCACCGCCGGACACAGGTCCGGCATCTCCTGGGCCGGCGGAACGGCGGTGACATCGGCCCAGGGGGCCAGGGCGTCCGCCAGTTCCCGGGGCGTTTGATACCGTTCGGCCGGATCCTTGCGAATCATCTTGTGCAGCACGGCGAGCAGTTCGACCGGCACGTCCGACCGGAACTCCGTGACCGGCCGTGGCTCCTTGGTCTGGTGGGCGACTAGTTTCTGGGGGATCGTCCCGTCTGGGAACGGGGACCGGCCGGTGAGCAGGAAGTACAGACTGCCGCCCAAGGCGTAGATGTCCGCCCGAATGTCCACCACGTTGCTGATCGCCTGTTCCGGTGCCAGGTAGTCGGCGGTGCCGAGTACGCAGTTGTTGTCGAACCGTTCGGTCAGGTTGTCGGAGGTCTGGTCGAAGAACCGGGCCAGCCCCATGTCCAGGATCTTGACCACCCCGGACCGGTCGAGCAGCAGGTTGCCCGGCTTGATGTCCCGGTGGACCATCCCCAACTCGTGGGCGTGCTGGAGGCCGTTGGCACACTGCCAGACGTACTGGGCGGCCCGGTCCGGGCTGAGCGGCCCGTGCCGGGAGACCACCTCCTGCAGGCTGGCCCCGTCCACGTACTCCATCACCAAGAAGTGCAGCCCGTCGTACTTGTCGATGTCGTAAGCCCGAACGATGTTCGGGTCGTCCAGTGCGGCCACCGCCCGGGCCTCCCGCTGGAACCGGGGCAGGGCGGACGGGTCCTTGAGCTTCTCGACGGGTAGCACCTTGACCGCCACCAGCCGCTTCATGAGCTGGTGCTCGCACAGGTACACGGCCCCCATCCCGCCGACCCCGAGCAGCTCCAGGAGGCGGTACTTGCCGGCGATCTCGAACCGCTTGTACCGGCCGTGCTTGAGCTGTTTGGCCTGGAACCGGGTGAGCAGGCCGGCCCGGATGAGGGCGGCGGCCACCTGATCGGGGGTGGCCGCCGGGCTGAGCCGCTCAGACGTCTCGTCCAGCCGGTCGGCCGGCACCAGCCCGCTCTTGCGGACTACATCCAGGAATTCGTCTACAGTCGCGGGGGCTGGCATATCCCGTCCGCCTGTCCGGTGGTCCGTCGCGGGACGGCTGGCGATTTCTGAACAGCAGATGATAATCTTCCTAAGTGGGCGAACCGGCCGCAAGTCGCGGCCGTCATTTTTCGGCCCACGCCAACCCTCCGCGGACCCGACCGATGGGCGTCCCGCTCCGCACCGTGACCGCCGTCTGCCCGCACGACTGCCCGGACACGTGCGGGCTGGTCGTGTCCGTCGACCCGGCGACCGGCCGGGCGGTCGAACTCCGTGGAGATAAGACGCACCCGTTCACGAACGGGTTCCTTTGCACGAAAGTTTCCAACTACCTGGACCGGGTTTACCACCCCGGCCGGCTGACCCACCCGCTGCGGCGGGTCGGCCGCAAAGGCGAGGGGCGATTCGAGCGGATCACCTGGGACGAGGCGGTCGCTGAGATCGCGAGCCGGTTTAAAGCGATCGCCGCAACGCCGGACGGGCCGCAGGCGATCCTGCCGTACAGCTACGCCGGGACGATGGGCAAGCTGCAGTACGGCAGCCTCGACCGGCGGTTCTTCCACCGCCTCGGGGCGTCGCTCCTGGACCGGACCATCTGCGCCACGGCGGGGGCGGCCGGGTCCGACATCACCCTCGGCACCCGGGCGGTGATCGACCCGGAGGCGGTCGTCCACGCCCGGTACATCGTCAACTGGGGGTCGAACACCAAGGTCACGAACATCCACTTCTGGGCCTTGATCCATCAGGCGAGGAAGCGGGGGGCGAAGGTCGTCACCATCGACCCGCACCGGAGCAAGACGGCGGCGGCGTCCGACTGGTGGATTCCGGTCCGCCCGGGGACCGACGGGGCGCTCGCCCTCGGGGTGATGCACGTCCTCTTCCGCGACGGGCTGCAGGACCAGGAGTATCTGGACAACTACTGCGTCGGCTGCGAAGACGTGCGGAAGCGGGTGCTGGACGAGTACCCGCCGGACCGGGTGGCCGGCATCACCGGGTTGCCGGTCGAGACGGTCGAGCGGTTCGCCCGGGAGTATGGTCAGGCCCGAAAGTTGTTCGGCGGGCCGGCGCTGATCCGGCTGAACTACGGGATGCAGCGGCACGGCGGCGGCGGGATGGCCGTGCGGACCGTCACCTGCCTGCCGGCGATCACCGGCGACTGGCGGTATCCCGGCGGCGGGGCGTTGCTCAGCACCAGCAAGCTGTACCCGTTCGACGGCGATTATCTGGAACGCCCGGACCTGATCCCGCCGGGCACCCGCACGGTCAACATGTCCCAGCTCGCGGAGGCGCTGGCCGGCGAGCTGCCGGGGCCGCCGGTGAAGGCGCTGTTCGTCTACAACTCGAACCCGGCGGCCGTCTGTCCGGACAACGGCAAGGTGGCCCGCGGCCTGATGCGGGACGACCTGTTCACGGTCGTCCACGACCAGTTCCAGACGGACACCGCCGACTTCGCCGACATCGTGCTTCCGGCTACGACCCAGCTCGAACACTTCGACATCCACAGCAGTTACGGCCACCTGTACGTGCAGGTGAACCACCCGGCCATCGCCCCGCTCGGCGAGGCGAAGCCGAACACCGAGGTGTTCCGCCTGCTGGCGAAGGCGATGGGGTTCGCGGACGAGCTGTTCCAGGTGAGCGACGAGGAATTGGCCCGGCGGTCGATGAAACCGGACAGGGCGTTCGACGGCATCACCTTCGACCGGCTGATGGCCGACGGCCCGGTGCGACTAAATGTGCCGAAGGACTGGGCGCCGTTCGCCGCGGGCGGGTTCGGCACGCCGTCCGACAAGTGCGAGCTTTATAGCCCGCGGGAGAAGGCGGCCGGACGCGACCCGCTGCCGCACTACGTCCCGCCGCACGAAGACCCGCAGACCAAGCCAGAGTTGGCGGCCAAGTACCCGCTCCAGATGGTCAGCCCGCCCCACCCGACGTTCTTGAACTCGACGTTCGTGAACGTGGACGTGTTGCGAAAGGCAGCCGGGCAGCCAGTGATCGAGCTGCACCCGACGGACGCAACGGCTCGCGGGATCGCCGACGGCGACTCGGTGCGGGTGTTCAACGACCGGGGTGAGTTCCGGGCGACGGCGGTTGTCGGGGAGACGGTGTCGCCGGGGGTGGCGGTGTCGTTCGGCGTCTGGTGGCCGAAGCTCACCCCGGACGGGCGGAACGTGAACGCCACCACCAGCACCGCCTTGACCGACCACGGTGCCGGGGCCACCTTCTTCGACAATCTGGTGGAAGTGGCTAGAGCAGTTTCGATTTGAGCCTTGCGCTTGAGAGAGAGTTCGGCAAAGCTCAGGTGATCTCACCCGTGGAGTTTCGCCGTGGCTGCCGCCATCTCGTTGGACCTGCGGCGGCGTGTGCTGGCCGACTGCCAGGCCGGGCATCCGTTCGCCGCCATCGCCCGCAAGTACACCGTCTCGGCCGAGTGGGTGCGGCTCTTCTACCGCCGCTTCCAGCAGACGGGCGAGGTCGCCGCCCGGAGCCACGCCACCAAGCGGCGGCCGTTCCACGCCCGGTACGAGGCCGAACTCCGGGCGGCCGTGGCCGCGGTTCCCGACCGCACGCTCGAAGGCCTCCGCCGTCACCTGGGCGTGGAGGTCAGCATCGGCACCCTCTGGGCCGCCCTGCACGCGCTCAAGATCTCGTTCAAAAAAAGTCCCTCCGGGCCGCCGAGCAGGACCGGCCGGATGTCGCCGCCCGGCGGGCCGAGTGGCAGGCGCGGCAGGTCGGCCTCGACCCGGCCCGCCTCGTTTTCCTCGACGAGACGTGGGTGAAGTCGAACATGACGCCGGGGTACGGGTGGGGGCCGACCCACCGGCGGGTGGTCGAGGCGGTGCCGCACGGGCACTGGAAGACGATCACCTTCGTGGCCGCCTTGCGAGCGTCCGGGCTGTTCGCCCCGCTGGTGGTGGACGGGGCGATGAACGGGGACCTGTTCCGGGCGTACGTCGAGCAACAATTGGCTCCCGCCCTGCGACCGGGCGACGTGCTGGTGCTGGACAACTTGCCGAGCCACAAGGTGGCCGGGGTGGCCGCCGCGGTCGAGCGGGCCGGGGCCACCCTCGCCTACCTGCCGCCGTACTCCCCGGACCTGAACCCCATCGAGCAGGTGTTCGCCAAAGCCAAGGCCGAGATCCGCCGGCAGAAGCCACGGACCGTCGCCGGCACCGAAGGCTTGTGCGGCGAGGCCCTCGACTGGTTCACCCCGGCCGAGTGCCAGAACTACATCCACCATGCCGGCTACGGAACGCAACGATCAGACTGAAAATGCTCTAGGGCTTGAACTACAGCCCGCTGTCGGCCAGGGCTGCGGTATAGGTGCCCTCCAAGTCGAGAGAGAGGGTCGGACCGCGACGCAGGCCGAACGGGACGGCCGGGATCGGTTGGCCGACGGTCAGCGGGTACGACCAGACCTCGATCTCGTCCCGCCCGTCGCCACGTCGGTGGACCGGCCGGTAGCTGGTGGCGTAGATCGGCTGCTTGTCGGGGAGGGCCGACGCGGTGTCCCCACCCAGCTCGCGCAGCAACTGGTTGTGGAAGTTCGTGTGGCGGCTGGTGACCGCGTCAACGATCACCAAACCGACCCCTTGTCGCAGGTAGGCGACGCACTTGGCCACGAACGCGGCCCTCTCAGTCGCCTCCTTCTTATTAGCCGGGGAGACGAACTCGATCACCCCGAGTAGTCGGAAGGAGCGGTACGTCTCGCTGACCTGGACCTCGATCTCGTCGGCGAACACGGCCGGGAGTACGGCGTGGGCGGGCGGGGCGTCGGGCAGGGTGGCCACCGCCCCGTTCCGGTCGGACGAGCGGTGTTCGCCCGAGGTCTCGAACTCGGCCACGTCGGCCGCCACCTGCGGGCCGAGGTGAAGGTTGGCGAACGCCCGGTACTCGTCCCGGGGTAGTGTCGCGTTCAACCAGCCGGCCACCTTCGTCACCCAGAAGCTGTAAAAGGACGCCCACGGGAGTTCGTCCTGAACGGGCGGGTGGAAGTGGTCGAGCAGCGGCATCGGTCGGCCCTCGGGTCGGCCCTCATCCTACCACGGCCGGTCCGTTGGCGAGAAATCCCGAGAATCCCGCCTCGCCCCGGTTGGAACCGGCCGGTCCGTCGCCTACACTGTGGCAACTTCGTCACGTCGTCGGTCCGTAAACGCTCGCCGCATGAGCCTACCGCTCCAGACCGTTCAGCTCGTCCAAGCCGCCCGCGACCTGGTCAAGGGTTTGCCGGCCGACGCCGTGTTGCTCCTGCCGGAGACCGCCATCGACTGGGAGGAGGTCGGCCGGCTGCTGGTCGGCTGCACCCTGTTCGTCGCCGCCGAGAACCCGGCCCTGACCAAGTCGCTGCGGGACCAGGAGGGGTGGCACGTCATCGACCTGGACCCGGCCCCGATGCCGACCCAGGAGCGGATGAGCGCGGCGGTGTTGAAGGCGGTCGGGGCCGGCGACCTGAAGCCGGGGGCGCACGTCGTCGTCCTGTACAACGGGATCGACACCCTGGAAGACGCCCCGGAACCGATCGACAGCCTGAGCGTCATCCACCTGTGCGAGCACCTGGAACGGCTCACCCCCCGCGACCTGCGGGTGCTCGGCGGCGGGGTGCCGCTGGACGTGCTCCGCAGCGCCGCCGACCTGGCCGCCGAGATCGGCCGGGAGGGGCGGGAGGGGCAGCCGGTCGGCACCATCCTGGTGCTCGGCGACACCCGCCGGGTGCTGAAGATGTCCAGCTTCCGCAACTTCAACCCGTTCCGCGGGTACACCAAGGCCGAGCGGGACATCCGCGACCGCAGCGTCCGGGAGCAGATCAAGGAGATCGCCAAGCTGGACGGGGCCATCCTGGTCGGCCGGGACGGCATCGCCGAGGCCGCCTGCCTGTACCTGGACGTGCCGACCGACGGGGTGGAGTTGCCGAAGGGGCTGGGCAGCCGGCACATGGCCGCCGCCGGGATCAGCCGGCACACCAAGGCGATCGCGTACTGCGTCAGCCAGTCGACCGGCAGCGTGCAGGTGTTCCAGGACGGGGAGGTGAAGCTGCGGATCGAGCCGCTGGCCCGGCCGCACGTCTGGCAGCCGCTCCGGCTGGAGACCCACGAGGCGGACGACAGCGGGGACGGCGGCTGACCCGGCCGGCCGTATCATCACCCCTGTGCCCGTAACACCCCGAGGGGTTCTCATGTCTCGCCTGCCACGGACCGGCCTGTCGCTGATTCTCCTAGTCGTGGCTGCGGGCGTCGCCCGCGCGGCCGATACTCCCACACTCCCCGTTCCCGCGGACTCCCTGGCCGTCGTCCAGGTTCACGGGGTCGGCCGGCTGAAAGAGCGGCTCGTCGCACTGGCGACCGCGGTCGCGCCGGACCAGGCGGACGGGCTGAAGAAGCGGATCGACGAACAGATCGAGCATTGGCTCGACGGCCGCGACCTCTCCGGCCTCACCCCGGACGGGCGGGCGGCCGTCTTCGTCACCGGGTTCGAGGCAGACGGGGACACCCTGCCGATCGGCTTCCTGGCCCCGGTCACGGACTACAAGCGGTTCCGGGACACGGCGTTCAAGGCCGAGGAGCGACGCACCTTCGAGAAGGGGCTGGGCGGGATCGACTCGATCGACGTCCGGGACCGGCCGGTGTACCTGATCGACCGGTCCCCGCAGGGGCACGTCCTCCTGACGCCGAACAAGCCGCTCGCCGAGCGGCTGGCCAAGAAGTACGACCCGCTCACCGCGGACGTTCTCGGCGAGACGGCCGACGTGTTCTCCGGGTCGGACGTGTCGGCGTTCGTCAACCTGACCCGGGTGAACGAGCGTTACGCGGACCAGATCAAGCAGTTCCGCCAACTGCTGACCGGCCTGTTCCAGCCGGGCGGGGTGATCCCGGGGCTGGACGCCCGGCAGCTCGAGCAGACGAAGCTGGTGTACGACGGGCTGTTCCAGGCGGTCGAGGACGGGAAGGGGGTCGCCCTCGGCCTGTCGGTCGGGGCGGACGGGGCGGCCGTCCGGGGGGCGGTCGCGTTCGGCCCGGACACCCCGTCCGGGAAGATCCTGAAGGACGAGAAGCCGGACCCGTTGGCCAAACTCGCCGAGCTGCCGGCCGGGCAGGCGGTCTACACCGCGGCGAAGTACGGGGCCGGGGTGTCGGACCTGGGCCGGCGGCTGGCCCGGGAGTTCTCGCCGGCGGACGACGACGACCGGTCGAAGGCCAACATCGACCGGCTGGCCGGGTTACTCGCGGCGGCCCAGCAGAACGGGGCGTACACCGCCGGCGGCCTCGGCGTCGGCACCACGTCGCTGCTGGTTCTCGAACCGGCCAACCCGGGTACGCTGGTGGACGCTCAACTCAAGGTGTACCGCACCCTCGGCGAGGGTGCGTCGTTCCAGAACGTCCGGTTGAAAGGCAAGCCGACGGTGAAGGAGGCGGATCAGCGGTACGAGGGGTTGAGGCTGCACCGGGCGACCGTGCCCCTGGACCTGGAGGCGACGGCCGCCAGCATCCCGGACGAGAACCTCCGCCGGGCGACCGTGGAGTCGATGAAGCGGCTGGTGAGCGAGACGCCGACCGTCTGGTTCGGGACCGACGGCAAGCGGTACGTCCAGATCGCCGGCAAGGACTGGGAGTCCGCCCGCGGGCTGCTGACGCAGTTCCTCGCCGGCGAGCGGCCGGTCGGGAAGGGGGCGGCGTTCCGGGCGGTCCGCGGCCGGTTGCCGGCGGACGCCGCGATGGTAGCGGTCGCGGACGCGGCCCCGGCGACCAGCGCGCTCGGCCAGTACATCAAAGGCATGGTGGACGCCCTCCCCGGCCTGCCGGGGCTGGAGGTGCCCGAGTTCAAGCCGGCGGGCGACCTGCCGCCGGCGTTCGTCGGGCTGGCGGTGGTGTTCAAGCCGGGGTCGGCCGCCTTCACGGTTGTCGTGCCGGTCGAGGCGATGAAGGCGGCCCGGAAGGTGGTCCGCCCCGTGGACTACACCGAGGGGGAGAGATGGGCGGCTGGCGCGTGGTCGTCGGGGCGGCGGTTCTGGCCGCCGCCGGCTGTGCCAACAAGCTCGACATCGAGCGGAGCTACGACATCGACCTGGGTGAGCGGCCGAGACTCATCCTGCCGCCGCAGTCCGTGGACCAGACCGTGACGGCGGCCGTCACGGCCGACCACCCGGTCAGCGTCTATGTGATCCCGTCGCCGCTCGGCGACATCAAAAACGCCGACGAGAAGCAGCTCAAGGCACGGGCGACGGCCAGCTCGGAGAACATGACCACCGGCCGGTTCCAGTTCCAGGTGCCGGCGAAGCAGGAGACGAACGTCGTCTTCACCGCCGGCACGAAGACGACGAAGGCGAAGGTGACGGTCAAGCTGACGAACTGACCCTGGCCCGGAACCGGCTCAGCCCGTCGGCGTACTGCGGCACCCAGTCCGCCCGCGGCGGCACCGGGTCGCGGAACCGGACCAGGGTGGCGACCGCGTCGGCCACCGTGTACGGGTCCGGGATGCCGGCCTTCTGCCGCAGGTGGGTTTCCAGGCCGGCGATGGCGGCCACTGCCGCCCCGAGGGCCGGCCCCTCGGCGGAGACCAATCGTTCCAACGGGCGGTTCAGCACGCTGGCCAGGATCTCGCACATCAGGTCGCTACGGGCGATTCCGCCGGACACCGTCACCCGGCTCACCCGCTGGCCGGCCGCCTCGTGTTCGGCCACCCCCAGCCCGATCAAGTACGCCAGCGCCTCGAACCCGGCCCGCACCTTCACGCCTATATCGGCCGGTTCCCCGCCGACCCACTCGAACCGCGGGGCCGTCACCCCGATCGACGGCTCGGACAGGACGAACGGCAGCACGGCCGCCCCGCCGGCCCCAGGCTGGACCGCTCGTGCTTGCTGTTCCAGACGGCTCCAGTCCGGGTTCGGGCCGACGAGGCGGTCGAGGAACTGGGCGCCGTTGCTGTAGCACCGCATCCACAGGTACGGCCCCCAGTTCAGCCGCATGGCGTCGAGGGTGCCGGACCCCGGCAGCGTGTCCGACGACGAGTTGACCACCGCCGAGTTGCCGAGGATGACGGCCACGTGCCCGGGGTCCACGGCGCCGCCGCCGACCAGCCCGGCCGCCTGGTCGTCGAGCGTCGGGAACACCAGCGGCCGGACCCCGCCCGGCAGCCCGGCGTCGGCGGCGACCGATTCCGACAGCGGGCCGACCGGCTCGCTCATGTGGGTGAGCCGGGGCAACCCCCCCCACGCCTGCTCGCGGTGGGCCGGGTCGGCCAGCGCCTCCAACATCGGCCGGCACCACTGGCACGACCGCAGGTCGAGCAGCCCCGTTGACGCGGCGGACGACACGCTGATGACCCCGAATTGGCCGGTCAGATACCCGGCGGCCAGCGGCCCGTGCGGGAGAACCCAGCGGGTCCGCTGCCAGTCCGCGGCCGGTAGAGTCGCCTCGTCTTTGACGAGGTGGGACAGAGAATACCGCACCGCCCACGGCCCGCCGATCAGCTCTTTCACCTTCTCCTGGCCGCCGAGCCGGGCCAGCCCGCGGGTGTGGTGTTCGGCGAGCGTCTGGTCGTTCCAGCAGATGGCCCGCCGGATCTGGTTGTGGTCGGCGTCGATCCGGCCGGCGGTGTGGTGGGTGGCCGAGATGCCGCCGGCCGCCCAGTCGGCCAGCCGGCCGGCCTCCCGCAGCCTGGCGGTCAGGCCGCGAACGCACGCCCGGGCCTGCCCTTCGAGCTGCATCAGGTTCAGCTCGGACACCCCGCCGTCGGTCCACAGGTCGGTCGGCAGCCGGACCTCGGCGATCGCATTCCCGGACAGGTCGAACGCCAGCCCCTTCACCGACCCGGTGCTGAAGTCCCAGCCGGCGATCAGGGCGGTCGGCGGCACGCAGCGGAGCGGTTCGGGCATCGGGCGTCTCCTTCCGGGGCGGGTGGGGAGAGTTTCGCCGGGCCGTCGGCGGCCGGCAAGGGGCCGGGTGCAAGTCCGCTCGTCACCGGAGTCCGTTCGGCGGGTAGAATGCTCCCGTCCCGCACCCGCCGGAGACTCCGGATGCGCCCCGCTCTCGCCGCCCTTCTCGCCACCGCCGTGTTGTCCGCGCCCGCCCCGGCCCAGGAGCCGTCCGGCGGGGCGAAGGTGTACAAGCAGGCGATCCACTCGGTCGTGTGGATCAAGTCCGACCGCCGGAACGGGTACGCCACCGGCAGCGGGTCGCTGGTGGACCGGGCGAACGGGCTGATCCTGACCAACTACCACGTGGTCGAGGACAACAACCGGGCGACCGTCTTCTTCCCCGAGTTCCGGGACGGCCAGCCGGTGCCGGAGCGGGGGTACTACAGCGACCGGGGGAAGCGGCTGGGCATCCCCGGCGAGGTGATCGCCCGCAGCCAGGACGCCGACCTGGCCGTCATCCGCGTCCGCCCCGGGGCGGTGCCGCGGGACGCCGACGGGATCAAGCTGGCCGGCGGCAGCCCGGCCCCGGGGGAGGCGGTCCACGCGATCGGCAACGCCGGGGCGTCCGGGGCGCTGTGGGGGTACGTCCGCGGCACCGTCCGCCAGGTGTACCGCAAGCGGTGGCAGGCGGAGGTCGGCCGGCGGGTGCTGACCTTCCAGGCCAAGGTGATCGAGACCGACTCGCCGACCAACCCCGGGGACAGCGGCGGCCCGCTCCTGAACGACGCCGGCGAGCTGGTCGGCGTCACCCAGGGCGGGGCGATCAAGGCGAACTCGGTCAGCACGTTCGTGGACGTGTCCGAGGTGAAGCAGTTGCTCAACAGCCGGGCGGTCCGGGATGCTCGCGCCGGCGACCGCCCAGCGGCGGACCGCCCCCCGCCGCCGGCCCGTCGGACGGCCGCGACCCAGGTGACGGACACGGCCAAACTGTTCTCGCCCGACGCCGTGGCCGCGGCGAACAAGACCCTGTCCGAGCTGCACGGGAAGGGGCTGGACCTGCTGATCGAAACGTACCCGACCGCTCCGGACACCTGGCGGGACAAGGCCAAGAAGTCCGACCCGGAAGGGCGGCGGCGGCTGTTCAACCGGTGGGCGAGCGACCGGCGGCAGGCCGAGAAGGTGGACGGGCTGTCCGTGGTCATCTGCCTGGACCCGCCGAACGTCGCGGTCCACGTGCCGGAAAAGTGGGAGGCGAAGCTGCCGGCCGGATTCGCCCGCCAGCTCGGGGACGCGCTGGTCGCGGCGCTGCGGGACAAGAAGTACGACGCCGCGCTTGAGGCGACGGTCCGGATGACGACCGAGGCGCTCGCCGCGGGGGGGAAGAAGTGACGCCGACCGGCCTGCACGTCAGCGACGACCTGCTGTTCACCAGCAAAGTGACCGCGACCGCCCGGGCACACGGGCTGGAGATGGTAACGGCCCGGTCCGCGGGTCTGGCCGTCGAGGCGGCCCGCCGGGTGGCACCGGCCGCCGTGCTGCTCGACCTCCAGAACCCCGGGCTGGACCTGCCGGAGATCCTGGCCGGGCTGCGGGCGGCGTGCCCGGTCATGCCGCGGGTGATCGGGTACGGGTCGCACCTGGCCCGGGAGACCCTCGACGCGGCCCGGGCGGCCGGCCTGGACCGGGTGATGCCGCGGAGCAAGTTCGTCGCCAGCCTGGAGACCGACCTGGCCGGCTGGATCGCCGGCGGCCGGGAGGCGTGAGCCGGGATGTGCGGCACCGGCCCGGCCGGTTACAATTCCCGCACCTCTGACTTCACCCGCCTCGGACCGCGGATTCCATGCGCTTCACCAAGATGCACGGGCTGGGCAACGATTACGTCTACCTGGACGGCTTCCGTCACCCGGTCCCGGCCGACCCGGCGGCCGTCAGCGTGAAGGTCAGCGACCGGCACTTCGGCATCGGCTCCGACGGCCTCATCCTCATCCTGCCGAGCGAGAAGGCCGACGCCCGGATGCGGATGTTCAACGCCGACGGGTCCGAGTCCGAGATGTGCGGGAACGGGCTGCGGTGCGTCGCCAAGTACGTGTACGACCACGGCATCGCCCGCAAGCCGCGGCTGACGATCGAGACGGGCCGGGGCGTCCTGAGCGTCGATCTGGAAGTGAAGAACGACCGGGTCAGCCGGGTGCGGGTGGACATGGGCGAGCCGATCCTGGACCCGGAGCGGATCCCGGTTCGGCTGCCCGGCCCGCCGGTGGTCGAGCAGGAAGTGCGGTACGCGCCGGACAAGTCGGTCCGCCTCACCTGCGCGTCGATGGGCAACCCGCACGCGGTCGCGTTCGTGGACGCGATCACCGACGAGCACGTCCACACCGTCGGCCGGCTGCTCGAAACGAACGATGTCTTCCCCCGGCGGGCGAATATCGAGTTCGTCCGGGTGAACAGCCGGACGGACGCGACGATGCGGGTGTGGGAGCGGGGCAGCGGGGAGACGCTGGCCTGCGGCACCGGGGCGTGTGCCGTGCTGGTGGCCGGGGTGCTGGCCGGCAAGCTCGACCGCAAGGCGACGATCCATCTGCTCGGCGGCGACCTGGAGATCGAGTGGTCGGAGGCGGACAACCACGTGTACAAGACCGGGCCGGCGACCGAGGTGTTCTCCGGCGAGTGGTCCGACCCCACGGACGGGACGCGATGAAGATCCGCAACAAGCGGCTGCTGGCCGCCGCCGGGTGGACCGGGGCGACGGCCGCCCGGGCGCTGGTCCGCAGCCTGCGATTCGAGTACCGCTGCCTCGGGCCGACTGTGGTGCCGCTCGGAGTGGTGCCGCCGGGACCGCGGTACGCCTACGCCCTCTGGCACGAATATCTGCTCCTGCCGACCGTCCGGTTCAGCCACCCGGACGGGGCCGCAATGGTCAGCAAACACGCGGACGGGCACTACGTCGAGGCGCTGCTGAAGGCCGGCGGGATGGGCACCGTTCTCGGCTCGACCAACCGCGGCGGGGTGGAGGCGGTGCGGTTCATCCTGAACGACCCGGCCGCCCGCCGGCACCTGGTCGTGACGGTGGACGGCCCCCGTGGCCCGCGGCGAGAGGTACAACCGGGGATCGTGTACATCGCCAGCCGGGCCGGGATGGAAATCGTGCCGATCGGCGTCGGCTTCCACCGGCCGTGGCGGGCCGGAAGCTGGGACAAGTTCGCGGTCCCGAAGCCGGGGTCGCGGGCGAAGGCGATCCTCGGCGTCCCGTTCGCCGTGCCGGCCCGGCTGAAGACGGCCGAACTCGAACCTTACGTCCACCGACTGCAGTCCGAGATGGACCGGCTGACGGCCGCGGCCGAGCGGTGGGCCGAGACGAACCGGTTCGAGCTGCCGACCGCGGGGCCAGCGTCGCTGCGTTTGGCGTCATGACGGACCGGCACCGAGCCTGGCTCCGGCGGGTCGCGCTTCTCTCCGCGTGGGCGGTCTGTTTCGGCTACCTCGGCCAGCGGTTCTATCACGCCCGGACCGAGTTCGACGACAAGCCGGACACCCCGGCCGACCGCCGGCGGGCCGACGGCAACAGCGGGCACGCCCAGATCGACTTCGGCGGACAGTGGGTCATGGCCCGGACCGTCGTCACCGGCCACGGCCGGGAGTTGTACCACCGCCAGCGGCAGTGGCAGGTGGTGCGGGCCGGCTACCCGGACGCGGCTACCTCGGAGTTCGCCCGCCGGCACATGGAACCGGGTCAGACCCGTCCGTCGGACGTGCCGCTCTCCGACACCCGGACCGACACCGTCAACCTGATGGACTGGTTCATGGGCCAGGACAGCCCGGCCTGGTCCCATGTCGCCACCGCCGTCGGTCTGCCGCTCATGTCGTCCGACCCGGTGGCCGAGTCCGTGTTGATGGCGGAAGCCGAACGGCAGGTGACGCCGGACGTGGTGACGGCAGTCTCCCACCCGGCGGTCGGCGGCCCGCTCTACCCACCCGTCCACGCTTTGCTCTACTCCCCGCTCGGTCTGCTCGCCCCGCAGGACGCCTATCTGGCGTTCCAGTCGGTGTCACTCGCCCTCACCCTGCTCGCCGGGCTGGGCGCCTCACGCCTGACCGGCGGGCGGGTGTGGTGGCCGGTCGCCACGCTCGGCATCCTGCTGTTCCCGGGTTACCGAGCCGGCCTCGACCTCGGGCAGAACCACGCCCTGTCACTCTGCGTACTCGTTTGGGGCTGGGTGTTGGCGGTCCGGGGGCGGGAGTGGGCCGGCGGGGCGGTGTGGGGGCTGCTCGCGTTCAAGCCGGTGTGGGCGGCGGCCTTCTTCCTGGTGCCGTTGGTGTTCGGCCGGTGGCGGTTCTGCCTGGCGATGACGGGAACCGGTGCCGCACTCGGGCTACTAACCCTTCCTGTGGTCGGTGTGCAGGCGTGGTTCGACTGGCTGGCCGTCGGCCGGGAGGCGTCCGCCCTGTACGGGGTGAACCGGAACTGGGTCCACTTCAGCCGCGACCTGTTCGGCCTGCCCTGCCGCGTGCTGATCGACTTCAACCTGCCCGAATCGGCCCGGGACAACCCGGCGGTGGCGGTCATCGGCTGGGCGACGTGGACGACCGTACTGGTTGCGACCGCGACCCTCGTCCGGCTCCGTGCTGATCGGGCGCGGCTGGTCGGGCTGGGGGCCGGGTTCGCTCTGCTCGGCGCGTTCTTGTGCTGCTACCGGTTCATGTACTACGATGCCACGCTCGCGTTCCTGGCCATGGCGGTGCTGATGGGCGACCCGCGGCCGGGGTGCGGTGGTCGGTCGCCGGCTTCCTGGCGGCGGTTTACGGGTACGAGAACTTCGGGCTGCACTTCGTCGGGACGTACACCCAGCCCGTGGACACGCTCTTGTTCCTGACCCTGTGGGGCTACTGTGGCGTGTGGCTGTGGTGGGCGGGGGACGGCACCGAGTAGGGTCCGCTGTGCGGACCGGTGGGAGCGCATCCGGTCCGCACAGCGGACCCTACACCGCACCGATACGCAGCTCAGATAGGGCGGCCCCGACATCCGGGGACCGCATAGGCGACTCGCCCACCAGCACCGCGGACACGCCGGCCGCCTTCAGCCGTTGCAGGTCCGCCGCCGTGCGGATGCCGCTCTCGCTGACGACCGTCACCCCGGCCGGGATGTGCGGCATCAGGTCGAGGGTGTGCTCCAACCGGGTGTGGAAGGTCCGCAGGTCGCGGTTGTTGATGCCGACCAGCGTCGCCCCGGCGTCGAGTACCCGGGGCAATTGGTCGGCGTCGTGCAACTCCACCAGCACGTCCAGCCCGAGGGCGACCGCCTCCCGGTGCAGGGCGGCGAGCCGGTCGCCGGGCAGAATCTCGGCGATGAGCAACGCCGCGTCCGCCCCGGCGACCCGGGCTTCGAGCAATTGGTAGCGGTCGAGTACGAAGTCTTTCCGCAAGAGGGGCAACGAGACGGCGGCCCGCACCGCTCGCAGGTCCGAAAGGCTGCCCTGAAAGAACGGCTCGTCGGTCAGGACACTGAGGCAGGCCGCCCCGTTCGCCTGGTACGCCTGGGCGATGGCGACGGGGTCGAAGTCCGGGCGGATGACGCCGGCCGACGGGGACGCCTTCTTCACCTCGGCGATCACCCGCACCTCGCCCGGCACCCGCAGGGCGGCGGCGAACCCGCGGGCCGGCGGCCGGTCTGCGGCCTGGCGCTCCAGTGACGTCTCGGGGACCGCCGCTTTGGCGGCGGCGATCTCCCGCCACTTGCTCTCCACGATCCGGTCGAGGATGGTCATCGGGGCGTCACTCGCCCCGGTCGAGCTGGAACCCGCTGCGGCCGATCCCGCCCCGCAGGTTCGGGTTCACCGGCCGGGCCGCTAGCCGCTCCTCGACCGTCCGCTTGTCCTCGTCCTCCTCGGCCGCCGCGGCGGCGTCAGCCGCGTCCTCGGCCTCGGCCGCCACCGCCTTCAGGCTCAAGGCGATCCGCCGGTTCTCCGGGTCGATGTTCAGGATCTGCACGGTCACGTCCTGGCCTTCGTTCACCACGTCCCGCACCCGCCGGACCCGCAGGTTGGCCAGCTCGCTGACGTGGATCAGCCCCTCGATCCCGGGGACCAGCTCGACGAAGGCGCCGAACTCCATGATCTTCGTCACCTTCCCGGTGACGCGGCTGCCCGGCCGGTGACTGTTGGCGAAGTCGTCCCACGGCGACTTCACCAACGCCCGCAGGCTCAGCGCGATCTTGCGGGTGTCGAAGTCGAGCCGGTGGATTTTCACTTCCACCTTCTGCCCGATCTGCACCACCTCGCTCGGGTCGCCGACCCGGCTCCAACTGAGTTCGGACACCGGGATGAGGCCGTCCGCCCCGCCGAGGTCGACGAACGCCCCGAACGGCTTGACGCTCCGCACGATGCCGGTCTTGATCTGGCCCTCCTCGACGGTCGCCCAGAACTGTTCCTTCTGCTGCTCCCGCTCCCGCTCCAGCAGGTTCCGCCGGCTGACGACCAGGTTCCGCTCCTCCCGGTTCAGTTCGATCACCTGGCACTTCATCCGCTGGTTGACGAACTGGTCCACGTCCTCGACCCGGTACATGTCGATCTGGCTGACCGGCATGAACCCCTTGATGCCGTTCACCTCGACCAGCAGGCCGGTCTTGTTCTTGTTGACGCCGGTGACTTTGGCCTCGACCACCATCCCGTTGGCCACGCTCGACCAGTCGGAGACGACCTGGGCCGCCCCCTCCCGGGTGAGCACGAGCAGGCCGTTGGCCGCGTCGTACCGCTCGATGTCGAACTCGACCTCCTCGCCGACCTGCGGGGTCCGCCCCTCGAACTGCTGGATCGGCAGCACCCCCTGGGACCGGCCGCCGGGCACGTCGACGAACACGTCCTTACCGTGGATGCCGAGGACGCGGCCCTTCTTCCGCTGCTGCTGGCCGGTGACGACCGGCTGCTGCTGGGTGCGGGTCTCGGCCTTGGCCACCGTCCCGGACACGTCGAACCCGGCCAGGGCGGCCTCCATCTCGGCCTCGATCCCCGCGTCCAGGAGCCGCTTGTTCGGCTTGCTGGCGGCAAAGTCCCGGACCTCCAGCGGCGGCGGCTTCGTGCCGTCGTTGCGGGGTCGGTCGCCGCGGGGGAACGGCCGGCGGGGGCCGCCGCGGTTCGGCGGGCTGGGGTCGGGCGAGCGGCTCGGGCCGGCCGGGACCGGCTGCTGCGGGGCGGAGGACTCAGCCGCCGGAGAGGGGGCGGGCTGGTTCGGCTCGGTCATCACTTGGACTCCTGACGATCCTGTGAACCTATCAGCCGTCGCCGCACCGGACAACGGCGGGTGGTCGGGTTCAACTGCCGGGCCGGCCGGAACCGATAGAATCCAGTTACATGACCCGCCGCCGACTGCTGCTGGTGGGCAAAGGCCTGCTGGCGGCCGTCCTGATCGGGGCCGTGGGCTGGCACTTCGCCCGACTGCTGAACGCGCCCGAACTGTGGGAGCACCCCCCCGTCGCCCGGCCGGCGTACCTGGCCGCCGCCGGGGTGCTGTACCTGCTGGCTCACACCCTCTGGGCGACGTTCTTCGTTCAATTGCTGTGGAACCAGCGGGCGGACGTGTCGTGGCGGCTCGGGGTGCGGGCGTACTTCGTCAGCCAGTTCGGCAAGTACGTGCCGGGCAAGGCGTGGGTGATCGTCCTGCGAGTGCTGCTGCTGCGGCCGGCCGGGGTGGACCACGGGGTGGTGGCCGTCACCGGCGTGTACGAGACGCTGACCAGCATGGCCGCCGGGGCGATCCTCGGGGTGTGCCTGCTGCCGTGGGCGGGCATCGGGCTGGACCTCGGCCCGGCGGCCTGGGTCGGGCTGCTCGCCGTGGCCACGATGCCGCTGTCCGCCGGGGTGATCAACAAGCTGGCCGCCCGGTTGGTCCTCAAGCGGCGGGGGTCGGACGGCAAGCCGTTGCCCAGCCCATCTTTACGGCTGCTGGTCCGCGGCCTGTTGCAAGACGCGGTCGGCTGGTGTCTGCTGGGCCTGAGCCTGTGGGCGACCGTCACCGGGCTGACGCTCGGGGACGGCGAGTTGACCCCGGGCCGTTACCTGCAAGACCTGGCGGCGACCGCGTTATCCTACGTGGCCGGGTTCGTGTTCATGTTCTCCCCGGGGGGGCTGGGCGCCCGTGAGTTCGTGCTCCAACGGGTGCTGACCGCCCAGTTGGGCGACGGGCCGGCGGCCGCGGCCCAGGCGGCGGTGGTGGCAATCGTGGTCCGAATGGTGTGGACCGGGTTCGAGGTGGTGTTCGCCGGTATGCTGTACCTGCTCGTCAAGCCGGCACGGGGGACGCATGACTGACCGCCCGGCCCCCGACCCCGACCTCGTCTCGCTGGTCGTCCCGGTCTTCAACGAGCGCGAGAGCCTTCGGCCGCTGGTGGCCGAGATCGACGCCGCCGTCCGCCCGCTCGGCGTCCGGTGCGAGGTGCTGTTCGTGGACGACGGCAGCTCCGACGGGTCGTGGGAGGTGGTCCGCGAGCTGGCGGCGGCCGACCGGCGGGTGAAGGGGCTGCGGTTCCGGCGCAATTTCGGCAAGGCCGCCGCCCTACAGGCCGGGTTTGATCGGGCGGCCGGCGGGGTCATCCTCACCCTCGACGCTGACCTGCAGGACGACCCGGCCGAGATCCCCCGGTTTCTGGCCGCCGTCAAGGGCGGGACGGACGTGGTCAGCGGGTGGAAGAAGGTCCGCAACGACCCGTGGCACAAGGTCTTCCCGAGCCGGGTGTTCAACGGGCTGGTCAGCCGCTTGACCGGGGTCAAGCTGCACGACCACAACTGCGGGTTCAAGGCGTACCGCGCCCCGGTGCTGCGGGAGGTCCGGCTGTACGGCGAGCTGCACCGGTTCGTCCCGGTACTGGCGGCGGCCGAGGGGTTCTCCGTCGGCGAACTGGTCATCAACCACCGGCGTAGAAAGTTCGGCCACTCCAAGTTCGGGGCGAAGCGGTTCCTGAAGGGGTTCCTCGACCTGCTGTCCGTGCGGTTCGTGACGGCCTTCGGCAAGCGGCCGCTGCACCCGCTCGGCACCGCGGCGGTGCTCGGCGGGGCGGGTGCCTTCGGGCTGGTGATCATCGCTCTGGCCCTGCAGTTCCTTGCGGGGGCGCCGTTTCTGGCGCTGCTGGCCGTGGCGGCGGCCGTCGTCACCGCCGTGCTGGCCGGGCAGGCGTTCCTGACCGGACTGATCGCCGAACTGCTGCTCGACCGCACCCCGATCGACGACTCGTACCGGCTGTCCGAAACCACCCCATGACGCCCCCCCCCGACCCCGCCCCGGCCGCCCTCCGCCGGACCGTGTACCAACTGCTCACCGTGGTGGCGGTCGCCATCGCGCTAGCGAAAGTGGTCGGGGCGGAGAACGTGGTCGAGCCGAGCCGGTACCCGCCCCCGCCGCCGGGAGTCGCCGCCGACCGGTACGACAGCACCCCGCAGGGCACCCGGGAGTGGCCGGCCGTCCGCCCGGCCCCGACCCCGATGTTCGGGTCGAACGACCGCAGCCGGTGGGCCACCGTCCGGGCGCTGGTCGAGAACGGCACCTACGTCATCGGCCGGCGGGAGAACCACACCGCGGCGACCGGGTACACGGACACCGGCATCGCCTTCGAGGACGGGTGGACCGGCATCGACCGGGTGATGAACCCGGCCACCGGCGAGTTCTACTCCAGCAAGCCGCCGCTGCTCACCACCGCCCTCGCCGGCGAGTACTGGGTGCTGAACCGGGTGTTCGGGTACGACATCGTCCGCGACCGGTGGGTGGTGGTTTGCACCATCCTCGTCACTCTGAACGTCTTGCCGTACGCGGTGTACCTGGTGCTGCTCGCCCGGCTGATCGAGGACTACGGTACGACGGACTTCGGTCGGCTGTTCACATTCGTCGCGGCGGCGGTCGGCACGTTTCTGCTCACGTTCACCCCGACTCTCACCAACCACAGCCCGGCGACGTACTGCGTCCTGTTCGCCATCTACCCGTTGCTGAGCCGCCGGAGCGACCCGGACAGTCCGCGGGCGTACCTGACCAGCGGGTTCTTCGCCGGGCTGGCGACCGCCCTGGAGTTGCCGGCCGCGTCGCTTCTCGTCGGGCTGTTCGTGCCGCTTCTGGTCGCCAAACCGGTCCGTGCGCTTACCTGCTATCTGCCGGCCGCGCTGGTGCCGATCGCAGCACTGCTGACGACGAACTACCTGGCGATCGGCGAGCTGATGCCGGCCTACGACAAGTTCGACACGCCCTGGTATCGCTACCCCGGCAGCCACTGGTCGCGGCTCGGTACGCCGGGGGCCAAGGGGATCGACTTCGTGTTCGAGCCGAAGGGGGTGTACGCCTTCCACCTTCTGTTCGGCCATCACGGCTGGTTCAGTCTCACGCCGGTGTTCGTGTTCGGGGCGGTCGGCATTATCTGGTTGGTCAGGCCGCTCGGCCGCTCCCTCCGCGGTTTGGTCCACGATCGCTCCCGCGCGCCCGTCTGGGACATGCCGATGTTCGCGGCCCTGACCGCGGCGATCTCCGCGGTGGTGGTTCTCTTTTACGTCCTGAAGACGAATAATTACGGGGGGAACACCGCCGGCCCGCGGTGGCTGTTCTGGCTCACCCCCCTGTGGCTCCTGTGCGGACTGCCGGCCGCCGACCGGGCCGGACGGTCCGCCACCGGGCGGGGGCTGGCCGCCGCCGCTTTGGGGCTGTCGGTGCTGTCCGCGTTCTACCCGGCGTGGAACCCGTGGCGGCCGCCGTGGCTCCAGCAGGCGATGGAGGTCCGGGGTCTGGTCCGGTACTAGGTCGTTCGCCCCGCCGCGCGGAAACTCATGGCCGACACGCCGACCGGCTTCCTGGTCCAGCAGCGCGACGACGGGTTCGGGGACGTGGTGCCCCTGATCCCGGGGCAGCGGTACACCCTCGGCCGGGCGCCGTCCAACCGGGTCGTCCTGCGGGACGACCTGTGCAGCCGGCAGCACGCCGAGGTGGCGGCGTCCCGGAACGGGTGGGCGGTCCGCGACCTGGCCAGCCTGAACGGGACCGCGGTCAACGACCAGCCGGCCAAGGGGGAGGTGCCGCTGCGGCCGAACGACTCGGTCCGGATGGGCCGGTCGGTGTACCTGTTCGTCGCCTCCCTCGACCAGCTCCCCGAGCCGCCGGCCGGCCAGCCGAAGAAGGTAGACAAGACGGACAAGCTGGCGATCACCCGCCGGCTCGGACAGACCAAGTACCTGCCGCCGGCCGGGCCGCCGGCCGACCCGGCCCAGCTCCAGCCGACCCTGACCGCCGAGGACAACGACACCGTCCACCTGCCGGCCGCCCGGGTGCCGCCGGCCGAGGCGCTGGCCGTCCTGTACCGGCTGGCGTTCGACATGGCCGAGGCGTCCACCCACGCCGAGCTGGCCGAGAAGGTGATCGACGCCCTGTTCCAGGCCACCCCGGCCGAGGTCGGGGCCGTCCTCACCCTGTCCGACGCCAAGGAGCTGGACCCGGTCGCGTACCGGACCAAGCTGCCGTTCCACACCCCGTACCACAAGGTGTCCCAGTTCGTCAGCCGGGAGGTGCTGTCCACCCGGCAGGCGGTGCTGGCGGCGGACGTGGCCGGCCGGTCCGACCTGCGGAACCGGGAGTCGCTGACCGACCTGCGGGCGACCAGCCTGATCTGCGCCCCGATCGAGGCCGAGGGAAGCTGCTCGGCCTGCTCCACCTGTACCGGACCGGCGGCGACCTGCAACTGAACGCCGAGGACCTGGAAGTCGCGCTGGCCGCCGCCCGGCAGCTCGGGGCGGTGTGGGACCGGACCCGCCGGCAGGCCGGGCTGACGCTCGAAAACCAGGTACTCCGCGACTCGCTCCGGCTGGAGAGCGAGATGGTCGGCGGCAGTCAGGCGCTCAAGCAGGTGGAGCAACAGATCACCCGGGTGGCGGCCACCAAGGCGACGGTGCTGGTTCGCGGGGAGAGCGGGGTGGGCAAGGAGCTGGTCGCCCGGGCCATCCACTTCAGCAGCCCCCGGCGGGACGGGCCGTTCGTCACCCTGAACTGCGCCGCCCTGACCGAGTCGCTGCTGGAGAGCGAGCTGTTCGGCCACGAGAAGGGGTCGTTCACCGGGGCGACCGAGCGGATGATCGGCAAGTTCGAGGCGGCCGACACCGGCACCATCTTCCTGGACGAGATCGGGGAGATGGCGGTCAACACTCAGGCCAAGCTGCTGCGGGTGCTCGAGGGGCAGCCGTTCGAGCGGGTCGGCGGGAACACCCCGATCCGGGTCGACGTCCGGGTGGTGGCCGCGACCAACCGGCCGCTGGAGGAGTCGGTCCGGGCCGGCACCTTCCGCAAAGACCTGTACTTCCGGCTGCAGGTGGTGCAGATCGACATGGCCCCGCTGCGGGACCGGCCGGACGACGTGCCGGTGCTGGCCGAGCACTTCCTCAAGCGGTTCGTCCGGGAGACCGGCCGGAAGGTGAAGGGGTTCAGCCCCGGGGCGGCCAAAAAGCTGAGCACGCACCACTGGCCGGGGAACGTCCGGGAGCTGCGGAACGTGGTCGAGCGGGCGGTCGCCCTGGGCGGGGCGTCGGTCATCGAGGAGTCGGACATCTGGCTCTCCCCGCTGGAGACCGGGGAGCCGGCCGGCGGCGGAGACGTGTACGAGCCGGTGCCGCTGGACGAGGTGGAGAAGCGGCACATCCTCCGCACCCTCCAGCACACCGACTGGAACAAGTCCCGGGCGGCCGAGATCCTGGGCATCGAGCGGTCCACCCTCGACCGGAAGATCAAAGGGTACGACCTGAAGCGGTGACGGCCTGCCCCGGGGCGGAGTCCAGCGGTCGCCGTCCGACGCGTCTCGGCGTCCGCGGCTGCGGTCGGTTGCTCCGTCGAACCCCTCGGACGCAGATGGGGGGCGAGCCCCTGTTCGGCCGCCCCGCCAGACGGTCCAACAGGGGGCTTACGCCCCCCCGCTCGCCAGGATTTCAACCGAGCGGCCGGCGGTCACTCGATCAGCCAGAGGGTGAGGGCGCTCTTGTCCTTCACGTACACCCGGCGGCCGTCAACAACCGGGTAGGCGTAGGTTTCGGTCCCGACCGGGTACTCGGCCACCTGCTTGAACTCCTTGTCTGTTGGCTCGAACACGGTCAGCCGGCCGGCCGGGGTGAGGGCCAGCAGGACCGACCCGGCGTCCACGATTGATCCGTACCCGGGCCGGTTGCCGCCGCGGATGTCGGCCGTCCACGCGGCCTTCCCGGTCTTGGAGTCCAGACAGAACAGGGCGTTCCGGTCGGACAGGCCGAACACCCGCCCGTCGTGGACCACCGGCGTGTCGAACTCGGCCGCCAGCTCCTTGTTGGCCCACACCTCGGTCGCTGCCCACTTGTCGCCCGTCTTGCCGACCCGGTAGGCGGTCACGCCCCGTCCGGCGCCGGACGTGATGACCGTCTGGCCGTCGATCACCGGGCTGCCGGCGTTGTACGCGCGACCGCCACCCTTCCCGCCCTTCGCCCCTTTGCCGCCACCCCCTTTGGGCGCGCCCGCGCCGGCCAAGGAGACCTGCCAGAGCAGCTTGCCGCTGTCGGCGGCAATCCCGACCAGGTTGTTGGCCGTCACGGCCACCACCATCGTCGTGCCGTCGACGGTGAGTAAGGCCGGGGAGGCGTACTTGGTCCCGTCGCCGGCCCACCTCCACCGCTCCTCCCCGGTCGCCAGGTCTAAGGCTGCGACCGCCCCCCCGCGATCTCCGCCGAGCTGGACGACGCACAGCCCGCCCACGACGATCGGGGAACTGGAGGTGAAGAACATCGGCGGCGACAGCATCGGCTCGGCCTTCCGCCACAGTGCCTTACCGGTGGCCGCGTCCAGGCAGGACAGGGCGCCCTGGACCCCGTAGGTGATCACTTTGCCCTGGGCCACCACCGGTGAGGCCCGCGGGCCGGGGAACGATCCGGCCGGTCCGGTCGCCGGTGCGGCCGGATACTTGTCCTGCCACACCTCCTGGCCGGTGGCCGCGGCCATACACCGTGTCACCTCGTCGCCCCCCTGGCGGGTGAACACGAACAGCTTGTCCCCGACCAGAGCCGGGGTTCCCACCCCGTCCCCGACCGGCACCGACCACTTCTTGACCAGCTCTTTGGGCCAGGTCGCCGGGGCGGTGAACCCGGAAACGTGGGCGTCGCGGTTCGGCCCCCGCCACTGCGGCCAGTCGCCCGCCCGGGCGACCAGCCCGCAACCCGTCGCCAGCCCGATCAGCAGAAGCCGCCGAGACATGTCGCACCTCCACAGAACGCGAGTGAGAGCGTCCGCGCACGAAGGCGGTGCCGGTCAGGCTAACCGACCGACGCGGGGAGCGGGCATGAGAAGGTGATGAGCGTTGGCCGTGGTTCAGTCGGCGTTGGCGGCGACCACGTCACGGAGGATGGCCGACAGCCGCTTGCCCGCCTTGCCGGCCGCGAACCGGGCGTATTCGCCGGAATTGCGGGCGTAGTCGTCCGGGGCGGCGGGTACGGACTCGGGGGCCGCGTTCCCATCGGCCGAGGCGAGTTCGAGCCGGCCGTTCAGGTAGGCGTGCGTTTTGGCCGCCGCCGACCCCTCGTCCGCCCACTGGGCGAAGGTGGTGTGGTTGGCCACGTCGACGGCCCACTTCTCCGGGGACTTGTCGAGCAGGGCTTCGACTTCCAGCACGGCCGCGGTGATCGCGGACGGCGTGGTGCCGGACCCGAGCAGGCCGTCCCAGAACGAGTGCAGTTGCACCAGGCTGTCCCCCAGCCGCACCCGCGCCCGGGTGCCGCCGCGGTCGCCGGTCGGGAACCGGTCGCTGACCAGCTCGGAGCAGTGGAGGGGTTGGGCAATGTCCCCGGTCAGGTGGAACAGCCAGGTGACGGCTACCGCCCGGTTCACCCGGTCGCCACCGGCCGTCGCCTCCCGCCGGCTCTTGCCGAGGGCGGTGACGATGTTCTCGGCGTCCGGCTTCTTGGGTGTGGCGGACGACCCGGCCGGGACGAACGGCAGGTTGATGTAGTGGCGGGGCGGGTGGTTGAACGCCCGCCGGTCCGGCGAGCCGGACCGGACCCAGTCGGCCCAGGCGGCGGCCCGGAGGAACACCCACTCGTCCTCCGTCATCGCCTCCGGCCGCTGGGCCTTCAGGAACTCGTCGTAGTGCGGGTGCGCCTTCAGGATGCCGACGACCGCCGCCCGCTCGTCCGGCGTCAGCCCCTTCCAGGCCAGCCGGGCGATGACCATGTGCCCCTTGTCGTTCCAGGCCGCGGCCGGCCCCACGCCAAGGCCGAGGACCGCCAGCACGGCCGCAAAGTATCGTCGCACGGGGCACCTCGGGATTGGGGCGGGAAGGTGTTGTATGCAAACGACACGGGCCGCCGGATCACCGGCGGCCCGTGCGGAGGTGAGCGGTCAGCGGCTCACTTGATGAACAGCATCTCCCGGTAGGTCGGCAGCGGCCACAGGTCGTCGGCCACCAGCGTCTCCAGCTTGTCCCCCCAGGTGCGGAGTTCGACCATCTTCGGCACCACCGCGTCCCGCATGTGCTTGGCGTGGGCGTAGGCGTCCCCGTCGGCGTGGTGGGCGACGGCCTTGTCCAGCGCCGCGATCGCCCCCTGGAACTTGCTCAGCACCCCGGTCAGATCCTTGAGCGCGTCCACCTGGGCGGCGTTGTCCACCCCGGCCGCCTTAGTGGCGGTCACCACCTGGGCCACCTCCCCTTGATACCGCAGGGCGGCCGGCAGGATCATCGTCCGGGCCATCGTCACCATCATGTTCGCCTCGATGGTGATCGTCTTGACGTAGCTCTCGCAGAAGATGGTGTACCGGCTGTGCAGCTCCCGCTCGCTGTACACCTTGTACTTGCTCATAAGCTCGACCGACCGGCGGTCGATGATGAACGGGATGGCGTCCACCGTCGTTTTCAGGTTCGGCAGCCCGCGGCGGGCGGCCTCGGCGTGCCACTCCTCGGTGTACCCGTCCCCGTTGAAGACGACCTTCTTCGACTCCTTCAGGATGCCCGGCAGCAGATCCTGGATCGCCTTGTTCAGCGGCTTCCCGCCCTTGGTGGCGTTCTCCAGCTCGGTGGCGATGAAGTCGAGCGATTCGGCCACGATGGTGTTCAGCACCGTGTTCGGGCCGGCGATGCTGAAGCTGCTGCCGACCGCCCGGAACTCGAACTTGTTCCCGGTGAAGGCGAACGGGCTGGTCCGGTTCCGGTCCCCGGCGTCCCGCGGCAGCTTCGGCAGGACGGTCGCCCCGACCTCCATGTGCCCGCCTTGCTTGGTGGACTTCAGGTCGCCCCGTTCGAGCTGCTCCATCACGTCCTGGAGCTGGTCGCCGAGGAAGATGCTGATGATCGCCGGCGGGGCTTCGTTCGCCCCCAGCCGGTGGTCGTTGCCGGCCGACGCCACGGTGACGCGGAGCAGTTCCGGGTACTTGGCCACCGCCCGGATGACGGCCACGCAGAACACCAGGAACTGGGCGTTGTCGTGCGGGTTGTCGCCCGGGTTGAGCAGGTTCTCCCCGGCGTCGGTGGCCATGCTCCAGTTGTTGTGCTTGCCGCTCCCGTTGATCCCGGCGAACGGCTTCTCGTGCAGCAGGCAGACCAGCCCGTACTTCTCGGCCGTCCGCCGCATCACGTCCATCGTCAATTGGTTGTGGTCGGTGGCCAGGTTGCTATCTTCAAAGATCGGGGCGATCTCGTACTGGCTCGGGGCCACCTCGTTGTGCCGGGTCTTGACCGGGATGCCGAGCTTGAACATCTCCGCTTCGCAGTCGGCCATGCACGCCAGCACCCGCTCCGGGATGGTGCCGAAGTACTGGTCTTCGAGTTCCTGGCCCTTCGGCGGCTTGGCCCCGAACAGGGTCCGGCCGCAGTTGAGCAGGTCCGGCCGGGCGTACAGGAAGTTCTTGTCGACCAGGAAGTACTCCTGCTCCGGCCCGACGGTGGTGAACACCTTCTTCACGTCGTTGTGGCCGAACAGCTTCAGGATGCGGATGGCGTGGACGGAGAGCGCCTCCATGCTGCGGAGCAGGGGGGTCTTCTTGTCCAGCGCCTCGCCGGTCCAGGACACGAACACGGTCGGGATGACCAGGGTGGCCCCGTTCGGCGCCTCGCGGATGTAGGCCGGGCTGGTCGGATCCCAGCCGGTGTACCCGCGGGCCTCGAACGTGGCCCGGATGCCGCCGCTCGGGAAGCTGCTGGCGTCCGGTTCGCCCTTGACCAGTTCCTTGCCGCTGAACTCGGCCAGCGCCTGGCCGGTGCCGGTCGGGTTGAGGAAGCTGTCGTGCTTCTCGGCCGTCAGCCCGGTCATCGGCTGGAACAGGTGGGTGTAGTGCGTCGCCCCGTGCTCGATCGCCCAGTCCTTCATCGCGCTGGCGACGGCGTCCGCCACGGTCGGGTCGAGCGGCACCCCGAGCTTGATCGTCTTCTGGAGCGCCTTGAACACCGGCTTCGGCAGTCTGGCCCGCTGCTCGTCCTCGCCGAAGACGTTCACCCCGAACAGGTCTTTGATGTGCGTGGTGCGGAAGTCGATCCGGCTGAGCGGCACCGTGGTGGTGGCGATCGTCTGGATCGCCTGCTGACGGACGGAGGTCGCCATCGGGTCCGGTCCTCGGGAAAGGGGCGGCCGGACCGCAGGGGGGCGGCCGCGTGTCGTGGTTTGGGCTGTTCCGGGAGAGGTTCCAGTGGTTATAACCGCCGGCCGGCCGGCGGCAAGGAACCGGCCGCCGGAAAGTCGATCGGGGAGTCCGGATGCGACGGATCGCCGTGTTGAACCAAAAAGGCGGGGTCGGCAAGACGACCACCACGGTCAACCTGTCGGCCGCCCTGGCCGGGGCCGGCCGGCGGGTGTGCGTCCTGGACCTCGACCCGCAGGCCCACGCCACCACCCACCTGGGCGTCGAGCCGGACGGCCAGTCGCCGTCGGTGTACGACGTGCTGGTAGCCAACAAGCCGCTGGCCGCCGTCCGCCGGGAGGTCGAGCCGCGACTTTCGCTCGTCCCGTCGGACATCAACCTGGCGGCGGCCGAAGTCGAACTGGCCGGCATCGTCGGCCGCGAGGTCATTCTGAAAGAAGCGTTGGCCGCCGACCCCGAGCCGTTCGACTTCATGCTCATGGACTGCGGGCCGAGCCTTGGCGTGCTGACGCTGAATGCCCTGGCGGCGGCCGACGAGGTGTTCATCCCGCTCCAGCCGCACTTCTTCGCCCTACACGGGCTGAGCAAGCTGCTGGAGACGACCGCCCTCGTCTGCCGGCGGATCAACCCCCGGCTGACCGTCACCGGCATCGTCATCTGCCTGTACGACTCGGCCGCCAAGCTGACCCACGAGGTGATCGGCGACCTGCGGGCGTTCCTGGACAAGAGCCGGGGGGCGAACGTGCCGTGGGCCGACGCCCGGGTGTTCGACACCCGCATCCGACGGAACATCAAGCTGGCCGAGTGCCCGAGCTTCGGCAAATCGATCTTCCGATACGCACCGAACTGCGCCGGGGCGGTCGATTATTCGGCGCTCGCGAATGAGGTGCTGGGAGAGGTTGTTGTCGAAAGCCCACCCGTTGCAACGGGTGGGCTTTGCCCGGAGGTTGCTACAATCCCGGCATGATCCGCGTTTCCGTCGCCAACCCGTATGAGCAGCCGCTCGACTTCCAAGCCCTCAAAGCGGCGGCGAAAGCCGTCCTCGAAGGGGAGGGGGTGCGGTCGGCGAAGGTCACGCTCGCGTTCGTCGACGACCCGCACATCCACCGGCTGAACAAACAGTTCCTGGACCACGACGAGCCGACCGACGTGCTCACCTTCCCGTACTCGGACAAGGGGTCTAAGACCCTGGAGGGGGAGGTGGTGATCGGCTTCCAGACGGCCGCCGAGTACGCCGCCGACAGGGGCCATGACCTGGCGTCCGAGCTGATCCTGTACGTCGTCCACGGGTGCCTGCACTTGTGCGGGTACGACGACACCACGTCGGCTGCAACCAGGCAGATGCGGGCCAAGGAGCGGGAGTACCTGCGTCAGCTCGGGCTGGCGGACATCGCCGGGGACTGACACCGATGAGCTACGAGATCAGCCCGCAGGCGCTCAAGGCAAAACTGGACGCCGGCGAGCCGGTGTTCCTGGTGGACGTGCGGGAGCCGGAGGAGTACGCCATCTGCCGGCTGCCAGGGGGCGTGCTCATCCCGATGGGCGAGGTGGTCGGCCGCCTGGAAGAGATTCAATCGGCCGAGGCGCCGGTGGTGGTGTACTGCCACCACGGCATCCGCAGCCTACGGGCGGTCGGCTTCCTGCGGGCGAACGGCTTGTCCGACGCCGTCTCGCTGGCCGGCGGGATCGAGGCGTGGTCGACGCGGGTCGATCCCACTGTGCCGCGGTACTGACCCACACACGTCGGGTGACAGTTCTGGTGTAGGGTCCGCTATGCGGACCGTGGGGGCGCCGCCGGTCCGCACAGCGGACCCTACCCGGCCACCTGCTGGGTCCGCTTGAACCGCCGGGCGACGAAGTAGAAGACGACCGTCACCACCAGCATCCCGACCGTCAGGGCGGCGAAGTAGTCGGCCGCACTGGTGAACTTCGCCCCGGCCGGCAGCTCGACCAGCTTCCACTTCAGGAACGACACCGTCGGGGTGTCCTTCCCCGGGTACATCTGCGTCACCGGCTTGTTGACGAGCAGGTTGGCCAGCCCGACCGTCACCAGCCACAGGGCGGTGACGAACCCCTTCATCGACTTCGGGGCGGCGGTGAACGCGAGCTCCAGGCCGGTGACGGAGATGAGGATCTCGGCCACCGTCAGGGTGACGTAAGCCAGCACCTGCCAGAGGATCGACACCCGGGTGATCGACCCGTCCGGGTTGGTGGCCGCGTACCCGGCGACGGCGTGCAGGCCCATGCAGGCGGCGGTCAGCAGGAACCCGGCCATCATCTTGTTCGTCGGGGACACGTCGTACCCGCGGGCGACCAGGGCGGCGTACACCCGGTTCATGACCGGCACCAGCAGGATGATGAACAGCGGGTTGAGGGACATCACCCGGTCCGGGGCGATCCGGTAGCCGAGCACGTACAGGTCCAGGTAGTCTTCGGCGAAGAACACCCAGGTGGACGCCTTCTGGTCGAACACGGCCCAGAAGAACATGACCAACGCGAACAGCCCGCCGACCTGCCCGACCACCCGCCACCGGGACGCCCGCTCGGCCGGGGTCGGCGGGGTGCGGTCGACCGTCTCGACAGCGTAGAACCGCTTCCCGGCGGCGAAGACGGCGAGGGCGACGACCATCAGCACGGCCGGGACCAGGAACGCGGCCAGGTAGCCGGCCTGCGGGTCGGACGGCACAAGTCGCTTCGGGTCGGCCGGGTCCGGTACCATCTTGCCGAACGTGTCCCGCAGCCAGGGGCAGATGTTGCTGGCCAGGAACGACCCCATGTTGATCGCCACATAGAACCAGGAGAACGCCTGGGACCGGAGCTGGTCCTGGCCCGGCCGCTGCTGGTCGTAGGTGAGGCCCATCAGGGTGGAGATGTTCGGCTTGATGACGCCGCTGCCCATCGCCAAGAGGGCGAGCGCGCCGAACATCAGGTACTCGTTGGACAGGCCGACCAGGAGCTGGCCGATCACATACGGCACCGCGAACCCGACGATCGTCCAGTACTTGCCCAGGTAGCGGTCGGCCACCCAGCCGCCGATCAGCGGGGTGAAGTAGCAGGCGGCCATGTACGTGTGGTACAGGTCGCTGGCCGCCTCCCGGGAGTATCCGAACACGTGGACCAGGTACAGGGTCAGCACCGCCCGCATGCCGTAGAAGCTGGCCCTCTCGGCCAGCTCGCCGAAGAAGATGAACCAGAACGCGGTCGGATGGCTTGCCTTCGGCGGGGCGATGGGGGCGGTCGGTTCGGCCGTGGGTACGGGTGCCAAGTCGGCGGCCCTCGGGCGGGGTGGCGGGTCGCGTCCGATGGTAGCACGCCGGCCGACCGCCGGCAGCCGATTTCCCACCGACCAACCCGTTTGCTCCGCCGGCCCGGTGAGGTAGCATGGCAGGCGCGGCCGTGCTGTCCCCGCCCGGCCGCCGACCGACCCGGAGCCGCCCCACCATGCTCGTTCGCTACGGCCTGCCCCTCACCCTGGCTGTCGCCTCGGCCGCGATGACCGTCGGCCAGCCCCCGTCCACGGCCGGCAACTCCGCCGCTGCCGCGGTGGCCGGTGACGAGCCGGTCCGGGCCACCCTTGGGACCGTCGAGCGGCTCGACCCGGCGTTCGACTCACTGATCCCGAAGGACGCGCGGATCGAGGTGCTGGCCGGCGGGTTCAAGTGGGCCGAGGGGCCGGTGTGGGTGAAGGCCGGCGGCCACCTGCTGTTCACCGACATCCCGAACAACCGCGTGATGAAGTGGTCGGATAAGGAGGGGCTGAGCGAGTTCCTCAAGCCGAGCGGGTACACCGGGTCGGCCGCGTTCACCGGGTACGAGCCGGGGGCCAACGGGCTGGCGATCGATAAGTCCGGGGCGCTCGTCCTGTGCCAGCACGGGGACCGGCGGGTGGCCCGGCTGGAGAAGGACGGCAAGTTCGCCACCCTGGCCGACAAGTACGACGGCAAGCGGCTGAACAGCCCGAACGACCTGGTGTTCCACCCGACCGGCGACCTGTACTTCACCGACCCCCCCTACGGGCTGCCGAAGAACGTGGACGACCCGGCCAAGGAGCTGCCGTTCCAGGGGGTCTACCGGCTCAAGCCGACCGGCGAGCTGACCCTGCTCACCAAGGAGATGACCCGGCCGAACGGCATCGGCTTCTCCCCGGATTACAAGACCCTGTACGTGGCGAACTCGGACCCCGCGAAATCGATCTGGATGGCGTTCCCGGTGAAGGGGGACGGCACGCTAGGCGAGGGCAAGCTGTTCTTCGACTCCACCCCGATGGCCCAGGCCAAGAAGCCGGGGTTGCCGGACGGGCTGAAGGTGGACGCCAAGGGGAACCTGTTCGCCACCGGGCCGGGCGGGGTGTTCGTCTTTTCGCCGCTGGGCAAGCACCTCGGCACCCTGGCGACCGGCGTGCCGACGGCCAACTGCGCGTTCGGGGACGACGGGGCCACCCTGTACATCACCGCGAACGACAAGCTGGTCCGGGTGCGGACCGCCACCAAAGGGCTGGGGTTCTGACATGCCGATCCGACCGTCCCGCCGTGACGCCCTCCGGGCCGCCACTGTTACCGCCGCCGGGGTCTTCGCCGCCCCGCGGGTCGGGGGTCAGCCGCCGCCCGCCGGGCTGACCGTGCGGATGTCCGAGCCGCAAAACCTGGAGCCGTCCTTCGGCGAGCTGGCCGGGTCGTGGGTCACGCCGACCGACCAGTTCTTCGTCCGCAGCCACTTCGCCCGGCCGAAAATCGACCTGGCGAACTACAAGCTGACCGTCGAAGGGCTGGTCGAGAACCGGCTGGAGCTGACCCTCGCCGACCTGCAGAAGATGGCGACGGTCACGACCCCCCTGACCCTGGAGTGTGCCGGCAACGGGCGGGTGTTTCTCGTCCCCCAGGTCCGGGGGCTGCAGTGGGGGTTCGGGGCGGTCGGGAACGCCGAATGGACCGGGGTGCCGCTGGCCGCCGTCCTCGACCGGGCGAAGCTGAAGCCGGGGGCGGCCGAGGTGGTGCTCGTCGGAGCGGACACTGGGGCGATCACTGCCGACCCGGCCACGCCCGGGGTGATCCATTTCGACCGCAGTCTGCCGCTGGACAAGGCCCGCAAGCCGGAAACCGTGCTGGCGTGGGCGATGAACGGCCAGCCGCTGACCGACAGCCACGGGGCGCCGCTGCGGGCGGTGGTCGGCGGGTGGTACGGGATGGCGTCGGTCAAATGGCTGACCCGGGTCGTCGTCACCGACCGGCCGCACCAGGGGTACTGGCAGACGTTCGACTACAGCGTCTACGCGCGGCGGAACGGCACGCCGACCGTCGTCCCGATCCAGGGCATTCAGCCGAAGGCGTCGATCGCCCGGCCGTCGTTTGGGGAGGTGGTCCCGGCCGGCGGGGTGTTCGTCGTCAAGGGGTTGGCGTGGGCCGGTGAGGCGAACGTGGACCGGGTGGACGTCAGCACCGACGGCGGGGCGACCTGGGCGGCCGCCAAACTGACCGGTGAGGCGAAGCCGTTCTGCTGGAGAACCTGGGAGTTCGCGTGGTCCGTCCCGGCCAAGCCCGGGGCTGTGAAGCTGGTCGCCCGGGCGACCGACAGCCGGGGCACAACCCAGCCGGAGAAGCGGGATCCGGACCGCCGGACGTACGTGATCAACCATCTCGTCCCGGTCGAAGTGACGGTCCGCTGATCGTCGGTTTCAAGGGGTGGGCCATGTCCAACGTGCAGGTCTCGACCGCCCTCGTCGTCGGTCTGCTGGCGTTCGCCCCCGCGGCACTCGCCCAGCCGCCGGCCGGCGCTTCCGCCGCGATCGAGAAGGGGGTCGCCTTCCTCCGCAAGTCTTACGGCGGGGCGGTCGCGCTCCCCGGCCCCGGCCCGTTGGAGACGGCGTCCGGCAACGCCGGCGGCCTCGGCGCTCGGGCCCTCGCCGGATTGGCCCTGCTGGAAGGGGGCGCACCGCCCACGGACCCGGCGGTCCAGAGCATCGCCCAGGCCGTGCGGGCCGGCATCCTGGCCGACCCGGCGACGTACCACATCGCCCTCGCCGTCCTGTTCCTCGACAAGCTGAAACTGCCCGCGGACGTCCCGCTGATCCAGGTGCTCGGCGTGCGGCTGTACGCCGGGATGACCGCGTCCGGCGGGTGGGACTACTCGTGCCTGCTCGGGGTTCCCCCCCAGGTGGTCGCCGCCCTGATCGCCGACGCCCAGAACAACCAGATGACCGGGCGGCCGGCCGAAGGCAAAGGGCGGCCGCAGGCTCCGAAGGGGGCCGACGGGTTCCCGGCCGTGCAAGGGGGGGGCAAGGCGGACGACTCGGAGAAGTCGATCGCCGGGCTGCACCCCGCGGCGGCGGCGTACTACCGGCTGGCCCGCGGGGCCGGTCGGGCGGCGTCCGCCGGGGACAACTCCAACACCCAGTTCGGCCTCATCGGGCTGTGGGTGGCCGCCCGCAACGGGGTGCCGGCGGACGACGCGTTCGCGGTCATCGAGCGGCGGTTTCTGGGCACCCAGAACCGGGCCACCTTCGGCTGGAGCTATAACGGCGACGGGTCGAGCGAGACCACCCCGTCCATGACCTGTGCCGGGCTGCTCGGGCTGGCCGTCGGGGCGGCCCGCGGGTCCGGCAGTCAGATCGTCCCGAAGACGCAGTCCGCCCCCGCCGGGGGGAACCCGAACGACCCGTTCGCCAACCCGCCCAAGCCGACCCCCCCCGCCCCCAAGGGGAACGAGCCGCTGCCGGCCGACCGCCGGCAGGCGGCCGTGGTCGCCGCGCTGCGGTATCTCCAGGCGACCGTCTTCTCCCGGCCGGCGGCGGTCCGCAACAGCGGCCCGGGCATCCCGGGGAGCGAAAGCCGGCACTACCTGCTCTGGTCGATCGAGCGTGTGGCGGTGGCTTACGGGTTGCCGACGATCGGCGGGGTGGACTGGTACGAATGGGGGTGTGCGTACCTGATCCCGGCCCAGCAGGCGGACGGCTCCTGGCAGGGCAACTACAGCCAGGAGGTGGACACCTCGTTCGCCATCCTGTTCCTCACCAAGTCCAACGTGGTCGCCGACCTGACCAGCAAGATCGGCGGCACCCCGCTGAACACCGAACTCCGGGCCGGGCGGGGCAAGCAACTCCTGACGCCGCCCCCGGGGGCCGCGTCGAGGGGGGGGCCGCTGCCGGCCCCGGGGGGCACGCCGGGGGGGGCGGCCGAGCCGGCCAAGACCCCGGCCGACGAGATCGCCGACGCGCTGGTGGCAGCCACCGGCGAGGGGTTCAAGCTCAAACTCCGCGAGACCCGGGACGCTAAGGGGGGGGACAATACGACCGGGCTTGTCCGGGCGATCGGGCGGCTGGACGCCGGCAGACAAAATGACGCCCGGGACGCGCTGGCCGACCGGCTCACGCGGATGACCACCGCCACCCTCCGGGGGATGCTCCGGAACGAGGACGCCGAGTTGCGGCGGGCGGTCTGCCTGGCGGTGGCCATGAAGGACGACAAGGGGTTCGTCCCCGACCTGGTGGAGCGGATCACCGACCCGGCCGACCTGGTGGTCCGGGCCGCCCGGGCCGGCCTCCGCAGCCTGACCGGCCAGGACCACGGCCCGCCGCCCAACGCGGACGACGCGGCCAAGCGGAAGGCCCAGGCCGACTGGCGGGCCGCCACCACGAAGAAGTAGCGCATCTCCTACAGCCCCCGCCGCTTCCCCCGCCCCCGGCCCGGCCGGTTCGCCAGCCTGCGCAAGCCCGCCTTGCACCGCCGTCCCCCCACCGGGTATAAGCCGCGACCCGCGTCGGCAGGGACGGCCGCGGGAGCCTGGACAGGGGGGCAGGGCAGTGACACCGAAACGGGGCGAGAACGGGGACGGGTTGGACCTGGCCGGGCGGGCCGACGTCACCCCGAGCATCTCCCAGGTGCTGCGGGCGGTGGACGAGGCCAGCAAGGCCGGCCGGCTGGCCGGTCCGGAGAAGAAGGACGAGGAGAAGATGTCCCTCTTCTGGCGGGTGTTCGGGGGGACCATCCTGAGCATCGTCGCCCTGGTGTGCATCACCCTGTTCAACAACCTGATGTCCAGCATCTCCGAACTGCGGGCGGACGTGACCAAGGCGAACGAGGCCCGGAACGCGGCCGTCGTCGAGCTGCGGACGGAACTGGCGAAGTCGTCCGAGGCCCGGTCCGACCTGGTCCGCAAGGACGAGTTCAACACCCGCATGACCAGCGCGTGGGACCGGGTCCAGGGGCTGCAACAGCAGAACAACACCCAGAACGCGACCCTGACCAGCATGAAGACGGAGCTCGACGGGCTGAAGGAGCGGCTGACCAAGAGCGCGACCGACACCGAGACCGCCCGGAAGGAGGCGGCCGCCGCGGCCGAGGCGGCCAAGAAGGACGCGACGGCGGCCGTCGACGCGCTGAAGAAGGAGCAGGCGGCGATCAACGAGGCGGTCAAGCGGGACGTGGCCGCCCTGGACCTGGTCAAAGAGAAGCTGACCGCCCTGGCCGCTGACATGAAGACCGAACGGGACGACCTGCAGAAGCTGCGGCAGGAGGTCGGCCGGAACCAGGCCTACGATTTGGAGCGGAAAGAGCGGCGGGACGCCCAGTACAAGCAGTTCGACGAGGCGATGAAGGAGCTCACCAAGGGGCTGCAGGACTGTCGGGAGAAGATCGCCCGGCTGGAAGGGCTGTACGCCCCGCCGACCCCGGTCGGCCCGGCGGCCCCCCCGAAGAAGCCGGCCAGCCGCCCGGCCACGCCCGGCAAGTCGGAGGACAAGTAGGATCGGTTCGGGCCGGGATTGCCACCGACGTGCTGTCCTCCCTCAGCCGTCGCTTACACTCGCGGCCCCGACGCGATATCCTGATGGGATGGAGCGCCTCAACAAATTCCTGGCCCACGCCGGGGTCGGCAGCCGGCGGAAGTGCGATGACCTGATCGCCGCCCGCCGGGTGAAGATCGACGGCCACGTCGTCACCGACCTGGGCACCAAGGTCGATTCGGACACCCAGAAGGTGTTCGTCGATGACCAACTGGTCCGGGCCGAAAAGCCGGTCTACTGGTTGGTCCACAAGCCGCCGGGCTACCTCTGCACCAACCACGACCCGGCCGGCCGGCCGCTGGCGGCCCAGCTCGTGCCGGATTCGGTCGAGCAGCGGGTGTACACCGTCGGCCGGCTGGACGAGGCGAGCGAAGGCCTGCTGCTGATGACCAACGACGGCGAGCTGGCGTTCGCCCTCATGCACCCGCGGTACGGGGTGGACAAGACGTACCTGGTGCTGGTGGCCGGCAAGCCGACCAAGGCGGACATCCAGAAGCTGCTCGACGGGGTGTGGCTGAGCGACGGACGGGTGAAGGCCAAGAGCGTCCGCCGGGGCAAGCCGCAGGGGGACAGTACCTGGCTGCGGATCACGCTGAACGAGGGTAAGAACCGGGAAATCCGCCGGATGCTGGCCAAGCTCGGGCACAAGGTGCTGCGGCTGCGGCGGGTAGCCATCGGCCCGGTCCAGCTCGACCGGCTGCCGAAGGGTAAGGCCCGCAAGCTGAGCGGGGAGGAGCTGCGGGCACTGCGGAAGTCGGTGGCCGGCGCACAGCAGCGGGTCGAGGACGTCGCGAAGCGGGCGACCGGTCAGAGGGCCGAGCGGCCCGCAGGCGACTCTCGGCCGCCGGGGCGGCGGGTGCGACACGGCCCGCCTAATCGCTGACACCGGGCTGGCCCTGCTGGGCCTCGGCGGCCGCCCGGACCAGGGCGTCCAGGTTGGTCGCGTACAGTTCGGTGAACCCGCACGCCCCGCACACGCACGCCCAGAGCGGGCCGGTCACTTCGCCTTTCGACAACCATCCGTCGGGTTTAGCGTAAGTGGCGACGGACAGGTCGTGTTCGGTGTTCCCGTGGCCGCGGTCCAGTACCCGCGCCCCCTGGATGATGACCGTCCCGTCGCACTTGGGGCAGCGTCCGTTCTTCATCGCCTGTCCTCCCGAGTTCCGAGCCTATTCCGGCAGCGGTCGTCCCTTCGTCTCCGGGGCGACGGCGATCAGCCCCAGCCCGATCAAGTACACCCCGGCCGTCACCGAACAGGCGGCCGCGTAGTTGTTGTCGAACGCGGCCAACAGCGCCCCGGTCTGTAACGCCCCGACGGCGGCGATCACCCGGCCGGCGTTGAACGCGAACCCCTGGCCGCTCGCCCGCACCGGGGTCGGGAACAGCTCCGGCAGGTACAGCGGCAGCCAGCCGTAGAATGCCGCCGACACCGCCCCGACCAGCCCGGCCGACGCCACGAACCACCAGCCGTAAGACCGGTTCAGCGAGTAGAACCCGAGAAGCACCGCCAGCGACAGTACGCACAGGATGGCGTACACCGGCCGGCGGCCGAACCGCTCGCCGAGGACTGCCCCGGCGATGGCCCCGAACGCCGCCCCGACCGCCGAGACGATCATGGTCATCGGCCGGGCTTCCGGCACTGTCCCGCCGGTCAGCTTGTCGACGAAGTTGTACTGCCACATCACCCCAGCCCAGGTGGCGAGCAGTGGCACCCCGCTCAGCCCGGCCCCGAGTAGCATCCGGCCGAGGGTCTTTCGACGAATGCCGGGGTCGGTGGTGGCGCGGGACAGGTATCGCCAGGCCGGGAACAAAAACCCGGCGACGACCAGCCCGAACCCGACCGGCGTGACGACCCCGCGGAGCAGCCAGTCCGGCTCCGGCATCGCCCACACGGCGATGACGCCGGCCGCGGCCGCCGCCCCTCCTAGGACCGCCAACAGATCACGCCCACTCCAGTGGGCGGCCTTGCCGGCGTCCCGCTCGCGCTCCCACCGTTCGGACTCCGGGACCATCAGTCGGATGAACAGCGTCAGCACGGCCGGCAGCACCCCGACCAGCATCAGCAGCCGCCAGTTGCCGGTCGAGTGCATCCCGACCGAGTCGGCCCAACCCTGCACGGCCGTCGGGTTCCAGGTGAGGGCCAGGGCGATCGCTCCGACGGTCGCGTACCCGAGGTTGCCGGCCGCCCCGATCAGCCCGGCCAGCCAGCCGCGGGCGGCGTCCGGCCACAGCTCCATCACCAGGGCGACCCCGAGCGCCCACTCGCCGCCCATGCCGAGCGCCCCGGCGAACCGCAGCCCGGCGAGCTGGGCCGGGGACTGGGCGAACGCGCACGCCCCGCTGCACCCGGCGTACACCAACACGCTCAGGGTCATGGCCCGGACCCGGCCGAGCTTGTCCCCGAGCCAGCCGAACAGGACGCCGCCGGCCGCCGCCCCGACCAGGAACCCGGCGGTGATGACCGCGTACCACTGGCCGACGGTGCCCTCCCCGATGCCGGGGCCGAGCAGCTCCTTCAGAGCCGGCCGGGCGACCAGCGGGAACAGGCCCATCTCCAGCCCGTCGAACATCCACCCGAGCAGGGCGGCGGCCAGCGCCAGATACCGGCCCGGGGCCGCCGCCCGTGGTGATCCCATCGCCGCAAGTCTTTCTCCCTCTCCCCTTGGGGGAGAGGGGTTGGGGGGTGAGGGGTCACGACCCCACCCCGCTCCGGAGTCTCAGAATCGGGTGAAGTCTCGACCCCTCACCCCCAACCCCTCTCCCCAAGGGGAGAGGGGAGAATGCGAGTCAGTCCCCGCCGAACATCCGGAACGCCCCGCCGAGCAGCGACCCCTCGCCCTTGCCGCCGCCGACCGCCCCGGCGATCCGCCCGGCCAGCCGGCTAAAGGGCATCGTCTGCATCCACACCTCGCCCGGCCCTTCGAGGGTGGCCAGGAACAGCCCCTCGCCGCCGAAGAACATGCTCTTCAGGCTGCCGGCCTTCTCGATGTTGTACTCCACGTCCGGGGTCATCGCGACCAGACAGCCGGTGTCCAGCCGCAACTTCTCCCCCTCGCGGAGCGACCGGCGGACGATCGTCCCGCCGGCGTGGATGAACGCCAGCCCGTCCCCCTCCAGCCGTTGCAGGATGAACCCCTCCCCGCCGAACAGCCCGACCCCGATCTTCTTCTTGAACGCGATGCTCACTTTCGTCCCGTAGGCGGCGCACAGGAACGCCCCCTTTTCGCAGATGATCTCCCCGCCGAGCTTGTGCAGGTCGAGCGGCACCACCCGGCCGGGGTACGGGGCCGCGAACCCGACCTTCCGCTTGCCCCGGCCCTCGTTGGTGAAGTGGGTCATGAATAGCGATTCGCCGGTCAGCATCCGCTTGCCGACCTGGCCGAGTTTGCCCATGAACCCCTGGGTCGGGTTCGACCCGTCGCCCATCTTGGCGGTGAAGGTGATCCCGTCCTCCATGTAGTTCATCGCGCCGGCCTCGGCGATGACGGTCTCGTCCGGGTCGAGTTCGATTTCGACGAGCTGGATGTCGTCGCCGATGATCTGGAAGTCGATCTCGTGGCTGCGTGGCACGGCTGGCCTCCGGTGTCGGGGGTGGTCTGCGATTGTGGCCGGACGGGTGGGGTGGGTCAACCGTGTGTAGTCCGCTCGCTCCGCGAGCGGTCGGGACAGTATGCCGGGAATTGAGGCTTCCTCCCCGGGCACACTGTCCCGACCGCTCGCGGAGCGAGCGGACTACACAATTGCGGCCAAACTTCCGCCGGCGTACCATCGGGCGGTCGGCCCCACCCCACCCCGGGACTTCTCCCATGCCCCGGCCTCTCCGGCTATTCGCCGCTCTCGCCCCGTTTCTTGCGACCTCCGCCGCGTTCGGCCAGGGGTTCAGCCCGCAGGAGGCGGTCAAGCGGATGCAACTGCCGCCCGGGTTCACCGCCCGGTTGGTGGCGTCCGAGCCGATGATCCGCCAGCCGGTCAGCATGAGCTTCGACCACAAGGGCCGCCTCTGGGTGCTGCAATACCTCCAGTACCCGAACCCGGCCGGGCTGAAGGCGGTGAAGCAGGACGAGTACCTGCGAACGGTCTGGGACCGGGTGCCGGAGCCGCCGCCGAAGGGGCCGAAAGGGGCCGACCGGCTGACCATCCTGGAAGACCCGGACGAGCACGGCGTCTACCGCAAGTCGAAGGACTTCGTCGCCGGGCTGAACCTGGCCAGCGGGTTCTGCATCGGCCACGGCGGCGTGTTCGTCGTCCAGCCGCCGTACCTGCTCTTCTACCCGGACAAGGACTGCGACGACGTGCCGGACGGCGACCCGGAGGTGCGGCTGACCGGGTTCGGCATGGAGGACTCGCACTCCTACGCCAACTCGCTCCAGTGGGGGCCGGACGGCTGGCTGTACGGGGCGCACGGCAGCACCGTGACGGCCAAGATCGTCAACCCGGTGAAGCCGCACGAGCCGCCCATCGAGTTCCAGCAGGGGGTGTGGCGCTACCACCCACTCACGCACCAGTTCGAGCTGTTCGCCGAGGGCGGTGGGAACACCTGGGGGCTGGACTTCGACAAGCACGGCCAACTGATCGCCGGCACCAACTGGGGCGGGTTCGCCTGCCTGCACATGATGCAGGGGGCGTACTACGTCAAGGGGTGGGCCAAGCACGGCCCGCTGCACAACCCGCACGCCTACGGCTACTTCGACCACATCCCGTACACGGGGTTCAAGGGCGGGCACGTCACCTGCGGCGGCATCATCTACCAGGGGGACACGTACCCGTCGGAGTACCGCGACCAGTACATCGCCGGCAACCTGCTGTCGAACGCCGTCTACTGGCACAAGCTGGAGCCGAACGGCAGCACGTTCAAGGCGAGCCACGGCGGCGACTTCGTGGTCGCCAACGACACCTGGTTCCGGCCGGTGGACCTGATGCTGGGGCCGGACGGGTCGGTGTACGTGGCCGACTGGACGGACAAGCGGGCCGCGCACCTCGACCCGATCGACAACTGGGACCGGACGAACGGCCGCATCTACAAGATCGAGTACCAGGGGACGCCGGCGTTCCCGACGTTCGACCTGTCGAAGAAGTCGTCACTGGAGCTGGTCGAGCTGCTAAAGCACCCGAACGCCTGGTGGCGGCGGGAGGCCCGTCGGCTGCTCGCGGAGCGGCGTGATCCGACGGTCATCGAGCCATTGACACGGGCGCTCGAATTTAAAGCGGGTATCGCTGACCCCAAGGGTTACGACGAGGTGCCGGACCTGGAGCGACTGTGGGCACTTCATGTCTCTGGTGGACTGACGGAACGGCTGGTCGCAGAGTACGCCAGCCTATGGGGGCCACAGACGGCCGCGTGGGCCGTGCGGCTATTGGGAGACAGGGGGGTGGTGGAAACGGAGGAGACGCGGTCGGCACTGGCGGCGCTTGCGGGATCATCCCACCCAGTTGTCCGTGCCCAGGCGGCCTGTACGGCTCGCCGGTTGCCTGCGGCCGAGGCAACCCGGCTGCTGGAGTCGGTTCTGTACGCATCAAACGATATGCAGATCACTGACCCGTTCATACCGCTTCTACTGTGGTGGGGAATCGAATCCAAGTTTCAGCATTTGTGGCTGTATTCTAACCCGCTGGCCGGGCATCCCCTCGAAGGGGACGGTTACAGCAACATCCCAGTCAGTCGATTCATTGCGGAACGGACAATGCGACGCGCACTTGCAGATGTGGACCCTGCCGTCCGCCGCGAAGTCTTGATCCGCACCACGTTTGCACATGAGGTCGATGGCAAGTGGTCATCCAACGCCCCCGTATTACGTGCCCTCGAACTGTCCTTGGATGAGAAGCGACCGTTGGAACTCGCTATCGTTCGTGATGAGTTCGTCCGGAACCGTTACATCGGCCGCCTGCCGGCCGACGACCTGTTGCTGCGGGTCGCCACCAAGGTCGGTGTCCCGGAGGCAATTGCGCGGGTGACTCATCGGGCCACGGACATGCAGTCTCCTGAAACCGAGCGGGCGAAGTGGGTCAGCCTCGCCGTGCAGGTCGGAGGACTCGATGTGAAGCGTTGCCTGGAACTGCTCACTACTGCAACGTCTGACCGCCTTCGGTTGGAACTCGTGCGCCAGATCGGGGGCGCTACTTCCCCGGACGCTGCAACCGGACTGTTGGCCCGATACCCGTCGGCTTCGCCAGCCGTGAAGCGAGACATCCTCAGCACCCTTCTGTCCCGTCCCACGTGGACGCAGTTGCTGCTCTCCGAGGTAGACGCCGGCCGGTTCCCGAAGGCCGAACTCACCGCCGACCAACTCCGCATCGCCGCCGGCAAGGACGAGCCGGAGACAGCCAAGCTGATCGCCAAGCACTGGGGCCGCATCGGCGGGCCGACGCCGGGGGAGAAACAGGCCCGCATCTCCTGGCTGAGCACGGTCCTCGGCCGCGACGGTCTCGGCGACCGGACGAAGGGGCACGCCCTGTTCACCCAGCAGTGTGCGGCGTGCCACCAGCTGTTCGGCGAGGGCGGCAAGGTCGGCCCGGACCTGACCACCGCCGACCGCAAGGACCGCCGGCAACTGCTCATGCACGTCATCGACCCGTCGGCGTACATCCGCCCGGAGTACGTGTCGCACCGCGTCGATCTGGCCGACGGCCGGTCGCTCGTCGGGCTACTGGCCGAGACGCCGGGCGGTGGGCTGACCGTCACCACGGCCGTCGGCGGCAAGCCGGAGACGACGGCACTCAGCAAGGCGGATGTCGAAAAGACGACGCCGTCGCCGGTGTCGCTGATGCCGGAGAAATTGCTCGACACCCTGACCGACGAACAGGTGCGGGACTTGTTCGCCTACGTCTGCTCGGAAGCGCCTGCCGGCAAGACGACGGGGGTGAACCCCGCCGCTCGCCAGGGCGGCAAGCTGCGGGTGCTGCTCGTCTCCGGGTCGCTGGAGTACAAGTCGGACGAGTCGCTCGCCGGGTTCCAGAAGTATCTCGAAGCGACCTACCCGGTCGAGTGTGTGCGGGCGTTCCGCAAGACGGACGACGACCTGCCGGGGCTGGACCAGCTTGACACCTGCGACGTGGCCGTGTTCTTCACCCGCCGGCTGACCGTCGACGGCGAGCAGTTGGAGCGGATCAAGAAGTACGTCGCGGCCGGCAAGCCGGTGGTCGGCATCCGCACCGCCAGCCACGGGTTCCAGAAGTGGCTGGCAATGGACAAGCTGGTGTTCGGCGGGGACTACAAGAACCACCACAAGGTCGGGCCGGTGTGCAGGGTGACAGTCGCGGACGCGGCCAAAGCCCACCCGGTTCTGCGGGGCGTGACCGTCTTCGAGTCGGCCAGCAGCCTGTACAAGAACCCGCAACTGACCCCGGACGTGACCGTGCTTCTGACCGGCGACATCCCCGGCGGCAGCGACCCCGTCGCCTGGGTCCGACAGCGGCCGGTGGACGGCAAGGTGCAGCGAGTCTTCTACACCTCCCTCGGCGGGCCGGAAGACTTCAAGAACCCGATCTTCCTGCGGCTGCTGACCAACGGGCTGTTCTGGGCGGCCGGTAAGGACGTTCCAGCCGGGCGATGATTGCGGTCCGGAGCCGCGGAGCGGCGGCGGATGCGGAGCCAGGGCGCCAGCCCCTGGTACGAGCTTGCGCCCCTGGCTCCGCATCCGCCGCCGCTCCGCGGCTCTGAACTCCCGCCCGATGATGGGAGTTGATCCGGGCAGCGGTTCGATGTACACTCCCACTATCAGCGTCTATTCGGGCGAAGGCTCTCATGCGTTCGGACTGCGGGCGAATCGACCTCCTCGGGCTACTGCTTCTTGCGAAGCGAGTGGCTTCCTCGCCCCACGCCGTCTGACGAGCCGACCCGCTCGACCACGGCCCCGGGCCTGAGGAAGTCCCGGGGCCGTTCGCGTTTCTGGCCGCGTTTTTCCGTCTGGGGGTTCCGATGGCCGCGCCGACCGACCCGAACCGGGTGATCGTGTTCGACACCACGCTGCGCGACGGGGAGCAGTCGCCCGGGTGCAGCATGAACCTCCAAGAAAAGCTGGAGATGGCCCACGCCCTCAAGGAACTCGGCGTGGACGTGATCGAGGCCGGGTTTCCGATCGCCTCCCCCGGCGACTTCGAGAGCGTCCGCGAGATCGCCCGGCGGGTGGAGGGGCCGGTCATCTGCGGCCTGGCCCGGTGCAACCCGGCGGACATCGACCGGGCCGGGGAGGCGGTCCGGGAGGCGGCCCGGCCCCGCATCCACGTCTTCCTGGCGACCAGCGCCATTCACCGGGAGTTCAAGCTGAAGATGACCCCGGAGGAGGTCATCCGCCGCGGGGTCGAGGGGGTCAAGCGGGCGAAGGGGCTGGTCGAGGACGTGGAGTTCTCCCCGGAGGACGCCTCCCGGACCGAACTCGACTTCCTGGCCGAGGTGGTGGAGCGGGCCATCGACGCCGGGGCCACCACGGTGAACATCCCGGACACCGTCGGGTACGCCGTGCCGAGCCACTACGCGGACATCATCCGCCACCTGAAGCGGACCGTCCGCGGCATCAACGACGTGGTCATCAGCGTCCACTGCCACAACGACCTGGGGCTGGCCGTGGCCAACTCCCTGGCCGCCCTGATGGAGGGCGCCCGGCAGGTGGAGTGCACCATCAACGGGATCGGCGAGCGGGCCGGGAACACCGCCCTGGAAGAAGTCGTGATGGCCCTGCGGACCCGCAAAGACTTCTTCAAGCTGAACACCGGGATCAACACCCGGCTGCTGTACCCGACCAGCCGGAAGCTGGCGAACGTGACCGGCACCCACGTCCAGCGGAACAAGGCGATCGTCGGCCAGAACGCGTTCGCCCACGAGTCGGGCATCCACCAGGACGGGATGCTCAAGAACCGCGACACCTACGAGATCATGCGGCCGGAGGACGTCGGCATCCTGCGGACCGAACTCGTGCTCGGCAAGCACAGCGGCCGGCACGCCCTGCGGCAGCGGGTGGTGGACCTCGGCTACCACCTGGCCGACGACCAGTTGAACGCCCTGTTCGACGCCTTCAAGGCGCTGGCCGACCGCAAGAAAGAGGTGTACGACGCGGACGTCGAGGCGCTGGTCGAGTCGCAGCTCCAGGCCGGGCACGGTCAGGTGTGGTCGTTGGTCGGGTTCACCAGCACGGCCGGCACCGGGTCGCAGACATCGGCAGCGGTCAGCCTGCGGCACGCGGCCGACCCGGCGGGGGCGGTCCGCCGGGACGCGGCCGCCGGGAACGGGCCGATCGACGCGCTGTTTAAGGCCATCGCCCGGGTGACGGGGGTGGACGCGAAGGTGATCGACTACCGCGTCCGGGCCGTCACCCGGGACATCGACGCGCTCGGCGAGGCGTACGTCGAGATCGAGCACAACGGCCGGCGGTCGGGCGGCCGGGCGGTGAGCGTGGACGTGGTCGAGGCCAGCGCGCTGGCCTACCTGGAGGTGATCAACCGGGTGGCCTCCCGGCAGTCGCGGGACCGGCTGAAGCCGACCGACCACGTCCCGCAGGAGATGGTCCCGGCGTCGTGACCCCGGTGCCGTCGGGTCCGGTCAACGGTCGAGCAACTCGGCCAGCGATCGGACCCGCGGCGTCTGGCCGGGGTGCCGGTCGGCCGGGTCGAGCAGCACGGCCCGCATCCCGGCCGCCGTCGCCCCGCGGAAGTCGTTCCCGACGTCGTCCCCGACGAACACGATCTGGTCCGCCCGGCACCCGGCGGCCGCAACCACCGCCCGGAAGAACGCGGCGGCCGGCTTGCGGAACCCGACCTCGGAACTGACAACGACCCGCTCCCGCAACGGGGACAGCTCTGGTCGCCCATCGACAACTGATCGGAGCCGGCGGTCGTAGTTCGACGCCAGGCCGATGACCACGCCGCAGGTGGAGAGCCGGTCGAACAGCTCGGACGCCTCCGGCGGCACCGCCCAGGCGTCCGGCCGGCCGAAGTGAGCGAACAGTTCGTCGAAGCAGTCCGACGGGGAGCCGGGCAGGGCGGCCGACACGATCGCCCGCCACCGGTCCCGCTCCCGCCCCTCGCTCGTCACCCACCCGGCCGCGGCGTCGGCCCGCTCCTCGACCCGGTAGGCGGCGGTGAACCGGGCGAACACCTCGTCCGCGGTCAGATTGACCCCGTACCGGGCCGCCGCCCGGGCATACACCGCCGGCGCCCCGACTGACGGGTGAATGACTGTCCCGACCGCGTCGAAGAACACCGCCCGGGCGTCGGGTGGAATGAAGGCCGGGGTCATCGGTCGGCGGGCTGACCGGGGACGACCGTCGGCCGCGGCCGGCCGGGCGTGGCCTGCTGACCGAGCGGCAGGCTGATCGCCCGGGCCGGGTTCGCGGTGAGCGGCTGCCGGCCGGCCTCGGCCGCCGCCCGGGCTGCGATCGCCACTTTCAGCAGGTGCAGGCCGCCGCGGAAGATCACGAACCCGATCACCCCCAGGGCCGCCCCCTCCACCACCCGCTTTTGCAGCAGGAACACGAAGTAGCACACGCCGAACGCGGCCAGCCCGACCCCGAGCAGCACCCACCCGGCGATCTCCCGCAAGACAACACTCATCCGTCACCTCCGGTTCGGCCAGGCGGACTGCAGCCGGGTGATGAAAATGGCCGCTAAGCAAGCGAACACCAACCCGCCGGTGATGATCGCAAGGGTGATGGCGCACCCCCTGGCCCACCGCCGCGGCTTGCGGGGCGGGGGCGGATCTGCCGACGGCAGCGGCGTCGCCTCGGCCCGGGACAGCCGCCGGTTACGCACCCGCGCCCGCCACGTCTCTTGCCGGGCCAACTCCCGCCGGGCCTCCCGCCAGCCGGTATCGAGGACCATCATCCAGGCCTCGGCCGGGGTGAGCCGGGCCAGCCGCCAGTACCAGAACGTGAGGCCCGCGACCAGCGCCAGCGGGGCCGCCAGGCCGATCAGCAGGACGAGCCGGCTCCCGGGATCGGTCCCCGTGTTCGGGCTGGCCAGACGGAACGGCGGGAACCCCGTGTATTCGACCCGCAGGCCGGCCACCCAGAACCACGCCAGTTGGCCGGCCACCACGGCGGCCCCGGCCGTCGCTAGCACCCAGGCGAACTCGTCGTCACCGACCAGACCGGACGTGCGGAGCGTCGACGGCTCCCCTTTCGGACGGAGCGGCTGGGGCGTGTCCGAGGGGACGGCCTGCCGGGTCAGCCCGGCCAACCGGTAGTGGGCCGTCAGGTAAACCAGGGTCGCCCCGGCGACCACCATGTCCATCAGTCGGAAGTAGCTCGCCCAAAGTGGCCACGGGTACGGCTCCGGCAACGGGACACCGTCCGGGAACGCGAGCAGGTAGCCGAGGCCGGCCAGCACGGCCGGCGGGACGGCCGGATGGCGGGTGATCAGCCCGGCCGCGGCGATGAGCGTCGGCAGCCCGGCGGCCAGCGGCCGGTCGTCGACGAACAGCGCCGCGCCGAGGATCAGGAGGGCGGCCGCCCCCATGAACAGGTACGTCCGGGCCGCCGGGTCGCGGGCCAGCCGGGAGAGGGTGGAGACGAGGTCGGTCGGCTCGGCCGGCCGGGCGCTGGGTGGGGTCATCGGCGGACCCTCACCCCGCGGAGTCGGTCGAGCCGGTCCAGCACTACTCGGACCGGGTCGTCGTCGCCGACCCGCACGACCAGCGCCCCGGCCCGGGTCAGGGCCGTGCGGCCGGCGGCGAACCCGCGGTGGTAGCGGCCGACGACCGCGGCCCGCACCACGTCCGCCAGCTTCACCGGACGGCGGTCCGGTTTCTCGTCGGGGGCCGGCGGGGGCACCTCGGCCGGCCAGTGGACGAGGACGATCACCTGGTGGTGCTTGGCCCGGGCCAGCTTCACCGCCGCGACCAGCGGGTCCAGCCGGTCGGCCAGCTCGGCCAGGTCGGCGAACACCACGTACAGCTCGTTGTCGCGTGCCCCGGCCACGGCCCGGACCATCGCCGACGCCAGCACCGGCACTTTCCCCTCACTGCGGAACCGGTAGTCGCCGGCGCGGTCGTACAGGACCAGCGGCAGCCGCACCCGGTGTTCGACCAGAAACGCGGTCGCCCGGTCGGCGAACGCGGCGTCGTCCCGCAGCCACCGCTCGACCGCCGCCGGCCCGGCCCCGTCCCGCCCGGCGAACAGGGCGGCCAACTGCTTCCGCCGCAGTGTCCGGCCCCGCCGCGGTGGCAGAACCCCTCTGACTCCGTGGACCAGCCAAATCAGCCCGGCCGCGAACCACGGCAGCCAGAGCAGCATGATAAACAGGATCCACCCCCGGCCGGCCGGGGCCAAACCGCCGGCGAACCGAGCCAGCCCGTTCAGCGCGCTCGGCCACAAGACCGCGACGAAGGGGGCCGCCGCGAGTCCGAGAACCAGCCACATCAGCCGAGAGTCGCTGATCGGGCGCCAGAACAGCCCGAGCGGTCGGCCGTTCAGGTCGCTCGCCAGCAGGTCGGGGTACAGGTCGCGGGCGACCGGCTCGGCGTACCGGGCCAGCAGGTCGGGGTCGGTATGCCCGGGGTCGGGCAGCCCGGCCGCCGCCTCGCCCAGCGTCCGGAGCATGCGGACGGCGTGGACCCGGGTCCGGGCCGGCTTGGTGACGGCGGTCCCGGCCTCGGAGAACACCGTCAGCCCGACCAGGTCGCGGCTGGCCGCCGCCGCCTGGGCGACCCCGGCCGCCACCGCCGCCAGCCGGACCACGGCCGCCTTCCCGGGCGGCCCGACCCTGGCCCCGTTGGAGGCGTCCAGAAACAGCACGCACCGCACCGGCACGTCGCTCTCGTACTCCTTGGTGATCAGCCGGTCCCGCCGGGCGGACGGCTTCCAGGCGATCATCTTGGGCGGGTCGCCGGGGCGATAGTCTCGTAGGTCGAGCAACTCGCTGCCGCTGCCGGGCCGCCGCAGCCGGTGGACGCCGGGCGGCGGCAGGGCGTTGAACCGCTTCACCCCCCGCTGCTTCCCCTCGTCGTCGGTCAGCGGCGGGAGGACGGGCACCTCGGCCGGGCCGCGGACGAACGTCCGCGCGTAGAAGAACCCGCACAGGTCGGCGATCCTCACCCGCACGCCCTCGAACCGGAGCAGGCCGGGGGCGTCGGGGCGGACCTGGTACTCGATCACTGCTGGCTCGTCCGGGCGGAGGTCGAACCCGCCGGCCGGGGCGGGTTCGACGGCCAGGTCTTCCGGCGGGCGGTCTTCGAGCCAGACGAAGGGGAGGCGGGTGTCGGCGTGGAGGCGGACCGTCACCCGAACGGTCGCGGTCGAAGCGGCCCAGATGGCAGGTACAGGTCGCCCGCCGACCCGGACCTCCCGTTCGACGGACAGCCGGTCGGTTGCCGCGCGAAGCCGGACGGCGAACAGCAGCCAGCCGAGCAGGAACCAGACGAGGATCGTCAGCCCGAACACCGCCACGGTGGGGCGGACCCCGCCGGCCGCGACCACCCCGACCAGGGTGACGGCGGCCGAGGTCAGCAGCACCCACCACCCGCGGGCGGTCAGCACGCGAACGCCCCCGGTTAGACGGTTTCCAGCACCTTCACCTGGCCGAGCACGTCGCGGAGCACGTCGCCCACGTCCCGTCCCTCGATCTCGGCCTCCGGCTGCAGGATGAGGCGGTGGCCGAGTACCCCGAACGCCACCGCCTGCACGTCCTCGTGGGTGAAGTAGTGCCGGCCGGACAGGGCCGCCCGGGCGCGGGCGCAGCGGAGCAGCGACAGGGCCGCCCGTGGGCTGGCCCCGAGGGCCACGTCCGGGTGCCGCCGGGTCGCCTCGGACAGCTCGATGATGTACCGGTACAGGCTCTCCCGGCCGAACACCGCGGACAGCTTGCCCTGCAGCTCCAGGATCGAGTCCGGGGTGAACAGCGGGGCCGGCTCGGCCGTCGGCCGGCCGTGCAGCTTGAGCATGTTGACTTCGTGGTCGAACCCCGGGTAGCCCATCTCCACCCGGAGCAGGAACCGGTCGAGCTGGGCCTCCGGCAGCCGGTACACCCCCTCCTGCTCGACCGGGTTCTGGGTGGCCAGGACCAGGAACGGGCGGGGCAGCGGGAGGGTCTGGCCGTCGACCGTCACCTGCTGCTCCTGCATCGCCTCCAGCAGTGCGGCCTGGGTCTTGGCCGGCGCCCGGTTGATCTCGTCGGCCAGCAGCACCTGGGTGAAGATCGGCCCCTTGCGGAGGACGAAGTCGTTCGCGTTCCGGTCGAACACGCTGGTCCCGGTCACGTCCGACGGGAGCAGGTCCGGGGTGAACTGGATGCGGTGGTACTCGCACCCGAGCAGCCGGGCGAACACCTTCGAGAGGGTGGTCTTGGCCACCCCTGGCACCCCCTCCAGCAGGACGTGCCCGCCGGCCAGCAGGGCGATGAGCAGCTGCTGGGTGACGACGTCCGCCCCGACCACCACCTGGGCGACCGACTCGGCCACCCGGCGGTTCAGGTCGGCCGCCTGCCGGGCCAGCTCCTGGGCCGGGCGGGTGTCGTCGTCCGGGGCGTGGACGGCCGCGGCGACCGGTGTCGCAGCCCGGGTCATGCCGCCCCCCCGGCGGCGAACCGCCATCGGCCGTCGCCGGCCGCCCGCTGCACCGCCGCGATCATCGGCTCCAGCTCCTTCCACCGCGAGTAGGTGACGACCCCCGGCCCGTAGGCCGCTTCCCACAGGATACGGAGGTGCGACCGGATGGCCCGGGCGTCCGGCCCGCTGACCGTGACCGGCGGCACGGACCGCGGGTGGCGGTACTCGTCCACCGTTAGCCCCTGCCGAGTGAACAGGTCGTGCAAGTACTCGCGGACCGGCCGGGTGTAGTCCCCGCTCTGGAGCAGTTCCTCCCGCCGGCGGGTGAACGACCCCGGCGGCCCGGCCCCGGCGACCCGGCCGGTGTCGGTCGGCACCGGCGGCCGGTCCGGCAGGTGGCGGGCGGTCCAGAGTCGGCGCAACATCCAGCCGGCTGCGAGTACCGACAGCGCCCCGGCCAACCCCTGCATGACCCGGGCGTACCGCCGTTGCTCGCCGGCTAACGACTGGTTCAACCGGTCGTCGGCCTGCAGCTTGTCGACAGCGGCGTTCGCCACGTCGGTCAGCTTCGCCTGGACGGCCGGGTCGAACGGCGACGGCAGCGGGGGCACCGGCGGCGGCTCGCCCAGCTCGTACAGCCCGATCCGGTCGAAGTCGCCGACCGGCTTGCCGGCGTCGATGAATAAGCAGTTCGGCCGCTCGACCCCGGCCGGCTTCAGGAACTTGGCGACCCGGGCAGCGAACTCCAGGTTCTGGGTCTCTCCGCCACGCTGATCCGTCCCGACCAGCAGGCGGTTGGTGAACACCTCGGGACAGGTCAGGACCAGGCAGCGGTACGGGTTTGAAGCCGGCCCGCTCGCCCCGGCCGCGACCAGCGGGTTGTCCTTGCGTGGGGCGGACATGGAGTTGCCCGCCGTCACGGACGAATTCGGGGGCAACGTCGCCAGCGGGGCGAGAACCGACCGCGCGCGGCGGCCGACCCGCAGTTCGGCGGGCAGGTGGGCGACGAGTTGCTCGTCGCGGAACAGCTCGAAGTGCGGCTCCGGCAAAAGCCGGATCGGGAAGAACCCGGTGTCCCGCGGCACCGGTTGGACGAGCGGGTATTGGGGCTGGTTCCGGTAGTTCCGGTGTGCGTTGACAACTCGGTGCGGCAACACTTCCACGTCCGGGTAGCCGGGCAAGAACTCGCCGAGCGGCCCGGGGGTGTTGACGGCGATCAGGGCCGTGCCGCCGGCTTCGAGAACTTGCGTTACCAGCCGGCTGATTCGGTCGCTGTCCGGCCGGCCGATCAGGATGACGCAGGTGTGCTTGTAGTCCGACCGGCGGACGGCCGTCGGGTCGGTGACCGGCTTGAAGCCGTAGAAGTCGAGCACCCCGCGGAACAGGTCGTAGCTGTTGGCCGGCAGCGGCGGCTGCGGAGTCTGGGCACCGACGGGACCGATGGCCAGTACCGTGACGGCCAGCGTGATGGCGCACTGGCGGGTCATGCCGGCCCCACCCCGGCGATCCGACACAGGTGCTCACGGGCGGCGGCCACCACCTCGGCCGGGACCGGTTGCCCAGCCGGGGAGTACCGGGCCAGCGCGTAGGCGGTGGCCAGCTCGTCCGCCGCCCCTGCCGCCCCGGGCACGTTTCGCCGGAACCCGACGGCGATGGTCCGGTGGTTCCACGTCCGGGCGTCCGCCCCGTTCACCAGCACGGACAGGTACTCGAACGCCCGCACCAGCCCGTCCCGGTCGGAAATCGTCCGCGGGTCGATCGGCCACGGCCCGAGGCCGGCGACCGGGGCCGGCTTGCCAGCCACCGCCCCGGTGAGCCGGGGCCAAAGCCAGAACAACACCAGGCCGACCGCGGCGACCGTGACGAAGAGGATGACCGGTAGCCAGGAGCCGCCCCCGCTGACGGAGAAAGTGGGGGCGCCAGGAAGGTCGGGGCGGCTCGGCCCGAACGACCAGCCGCTGGTGTCCACCTCCGGCGGGGTCCAGCCGGAGAGGCCCGGCAGCGAGTCCGGCATCAGCCCCGCCACGTCGGACCCGGTCGCGGTTTTGGACACCGACTCGAACAGCTCCCCCAGCGGCCCGGTCCCTTGTCCGCCGAATTCGGTCCGGCCGGTGAGCATCTCCTGCAGGATGTTCCGGACCGCCGGCGTCTCACTCAACGGGCCGATGTTCTTCTCCCACCACTTGGCGACCGACTTGTACTGATTGAACCGGTCGGCGGATACGTCCGGCGGCGGTCCGGCCGGCGTCCCCCGATCGGGCGTGTAGCCGGTCGGAGGCGTCCGGAACGGCGGCGACGGCGGGGCTTCACGGCCCTGCTCTCCTGGGGCGGGCGTTCGGTACGGGCGGGCCAGGTCTGCCGGCGGGAGTTTGGGCGGAACCTCGGGTGCGATTTCCGACGGGGGCGTGGGCGGAGGTGTCGTCGCAGGTGGTGGCGACGGCCGCCGGTCCGGCGTCGGCGACGAGCCGCGTTGAGGCTGGCCGCGGCCCGGGCCGCCAGCGGGGAGTTGCTTGCGGACCCAGTCGGCCAGTTGCTCGGTCTTGGCCGGGTCGTCCGTCAGCCCGTACTTCTTTCGCAAGTCGTCGGCGATCTGCTGGTCCGACTTGCCCGGATTCGCCTTCCGCAGGTCTTCGACCAGCCGCTTCAGCAACCCCTGGTCCAGGCCGAGCGGTCCGACACCTGGGTCCAGCCCCTTGAGCCGGCCGGCCAGTTGCCGGATTTCGTCCGGGCGCACCGGCTCATCCGGGGCCGACCGCTGGGCCTGCACGGCCCCGGTCGCCGACAGGACGGCCGCGAACAGACACACCCGCCCCAAACGGGACATCACTTCCCTCCGGCGGGCGGGGACAGGAGCGGACCCGTCGTTCCGGTGGCGGGACGGGACGCCGGCCGCCCCGGCGTGACCAGTCGGCTGATCGCGTAAGACACGTTTCGCCGGACCTCCACTTGCGGGTCGCCGAGAATGTCGAGCAGGGCCGGCAACGCCGACCGAGCGGTCGGGCCAAGGAGCGCCAGGGTGTAGGCCGCGCCGGCCCGGCGTTCGGGGGCCGGATCTTTGAGTGCCCCGATCAGTGGTTCGACGCTCGCCGGGCCGATCTTTGCCAGGGCGGCGGCCAGGTTTTGCCGGACTTCGGGGTCCGGGTCTTTCAGCGCGACGATCAGCCGGCGGACGAGGGCGTCTTCGGCATCCGGCGGGGTCGAAAGGGTCGGCGACTGACCGCACGCGGCGAGTAGCACGAGTGAACAGGCGACCGCGGTCACTTCCGGCCTCCGGACGGGAACGGGGGGCATCCCCATTCTTGCCGGGTTCGGCCGGCCGTACAAGCGGCTGGCCCGACCGCGACCGGGTCAGCCGTCGGCCCGCCTGCTAGATGGCACCGACCCGCGGTCCGGCCGGGGCCAGGTGGGCGGCGTGCTCCTCCCACCCGTCCGGCCATTCCTCCTCGTCCGGCTCCGTTTCCGCGACGGCCTCGTCCCATTCGGCCTCACGCACCCGCAGTTCGACGCAGTGCCGGGCGACGATCAGGAACCCGCCGTACCAGAGCCAACTGTAGCGAAACAGGTTGTGCCCGAAGTTGCCCATGAACAACAGGAGCAGCACCCCCGTCCCGACCGCCCCGGCCACCTGGAAGGTGAGGTCGTTCTCCCATTCGGGGTACGTCCGGCGGACCCGCCGGACGGCCCGCCAGTTGGCCCAGAACCCGGCCAGCACCGCCAAGAACCCGACCAGCCCGAGGGTGCCCAACTCGCCGACCAGCTGGCCATACAGGTTGTGGGACTCGATCGTGCTGCGGGTGGCCGGCCGCCACGCCCCGGGGCCGACGCCGGTCAGCGGGTTGGCCCCCCACAGGTCCAGGCCGGTGAGCAGCCCGAGTACCCGCCCCTCGCCGGACTCCTTCGCGTTCTCCGGCCCGACGTCCGGGTTGATGATCGTCTCGAACCGGGTCTGGAGCGACTCAGGCAGGGCCAAGAACGCGGCCGGGGCGAGGGCGAGCATCAGCCCGAGGTACAGGAACCGCCGCCGCACCCGCAGGAGCAACAGCCCGGCCCAGAACAGCAGGCCGAGCAGCGACGACCGCGACCCGGTGAGCAGAATGCACACCACCGACAGCCCGACGTACCCGGACAGCAGGACTCGCCCGCGTTTGCCGCCGACCCCGGCCCGCCACAGGGCGACGACGAACGGCAGGGCGAACACCACGCTCGCCCCGAAGCTGTTCGGGTCGCCCATCGTGCTGTCCACGCCGATCAGCCGGGCGATCCCCATCCGGTAGACGTGCCGGCCGCCGACGTACTCCCGCAGCGAGTGGGTCAGGTACAGGCCCATCACGCCCAAAAACCCGACCACCACCCGCTTCAGCCCCCGCTCGTCGTGGACGCAGGTGACGAGCAGGACGTAGAAGACGAGCACCTTGAAGTAGTCTTCGACCAGCGGCTGAGACCGGTCCATCCACGGGGACAGCACCCACGCCACCAGCACGGCCGAGGCGAACAGGGCGTAGGCGAAGTGCTGGGCGTTCGGCAGCCACCGCTTCGGGGCGACGGTCGCCCACGCGGCCAGGGTGAGCAGCATGTAAATCCGCTCGACCCGCAGGTCGCCGAGGGCCGGCCAGACCTCGAACGGCCGGTGGACGAACAGGAACATGTACCCGATGAGCAGCCAGTGCATGACGCCGTCCGTGGCAGGGGACGTCAGATGGTAACAGCCCCAGATGCGCGGTGGCAAGGCGATCCGCGACCGCAGGTCGCGGGTGACGACTTCACATCGCCGGTTGCGACTTCGGTGTCGCCGGGACCGGTGGGGTCGTCACCCGCGACCGCAGGTCGCGGATCGCGGCTACCGGAACTGTCACGACACGATCATCTTCCGCCGCTTGATGTAATCCCACACGACGTACCGGTCCAGCTCCCGGCCGGCCGTGAAGATCACCCGCCCCTTGGTGCTCTCGGCCATCTTGTACGCGAACCGGATGTCTTCGCGACTCTGGTTCCAGTTGGAGAGCAGGAAGATGTTGATGGTGATCCCCTCCCGGGCGCACAGCTTCGCCTCCCGCAGCGTCGCCGCCTCGGTCCGCGGGTCCGGCGGGTAGAGCAGGTACAGGGTGCTCCCCTCGAAGTGGGCGGTCGGCAGCCCGTCGGTGATGAGCATCACCTGCCGGTTCGGGGTCGGCTGGTTGGCCAGGAACTTGCGGGCCGTCTGCAGCCCGTGCTGGATGTTGGTGAAGTGCCAGGGGACGTCGAACTCGGAGTACTTCGGGTCGCTCAAGTCGGCCTTAAGTCGGACCACCGGGTTGAAGATGGTCGGCGGCTTCGGCATCAGTGCGGCCACGTCCGCCACCGGCCGCGGCTTGGCGAACGTGTACATCTCGATGAACTGCAGGAAGTCCCCTGGGTACTCGCTGCGGATCAGCCCGTCCAGGGCCAGCCCCATCCGCTTGACGTTCACGTACAGCCCTTCGTACCGCATCGACCCGCTCATGTCGAGCAGCACGCACGTCGCCGCCTTCGGGGTGTTGCGGGTCTTGTGGACGACGATGTCGTCCGGGGTGAGCCTGACCGGCAGCCCCGGCCCGGCCCGCAGCAGCGCGTTGGTGAAGCTGCCGGGGATGTCCATGTGGGTGACGGAGTCGCCGAACTCGTAGGGCTTGGTCAGCGGGGATTCGGTCGCCCCGTCGCCGATCACCGCGTCCGGGTGCCGCCCGGTCCGGCTCGCCTGCAGGTCGCTGAAGATCTGCGTGAGCACCTTCGACTGGAACAGCCGGTACGCCTTCGGGGTCATCTGGAACCCCTTCCGCGGGTCGCCGTCGATCCCCTGCTGCTTGGCCAGCTCGCGGACGTACTCGTCGATCTGCTGCTGAAGCTCTCGCAGCCCCTGGACGTCCGCCTCCTCGACGAACTTGCTCAGCTCGCCGAGGTCGATCACCCCGATCTGCGCCGTCTTCTCCGCCTCCTTCAACTGCTTGAGCAGCTTGTCGATCTCCTCCAGCTCCTCCTTGACCTGGAGCGACTCCGGGACAGTCATCTTCTGCCGGCCGGTGAACTCGTACTTGCCGGCCAGCTCGTCCACCTGGTACTTGTCGCCGAGCGCCTGCACGAGCTGGACCAGCCCACGGGCGAACTTCGACTGGTCCCCGTCTGCCTGGTAGAACAGGTTTTCCAGGTCGTAAAGCTGCTCCTCGCGAACCGCGTCCTTGTACCGCTTGGCCAGCTTATTCGGCGGGCTGAGGGCGTCCGCCTTGTCGGTGAACGCCCTCTTCGCCTCGGCCTGTGCGGCGGTCGTCTCGTAGGTCTCTAGTATCTTCCGCTTCCGCTCTTCCAGCAGCCGGCGGAGGTGGTCGATGCTCGGCCCCAGGTTGGCGATCTGGCTCGGGTCGAGCTTGACCATCCGGGCGAGTTCTTCCTCGGTCAGCTCGCGGAGGTCGCCGTACTGGAGCAGGTGCTCGAACGCCGGGGACACCAGGTCCGGCGGCGGCTGGGTCGGCCCGGGCAGGTTGACCGGGTCGTACTTCTGGTAGACGTGGATGACCCCGCCGAGGCGGTTTGGGTTGTCGCTCATGTAGTCAGTCGGGTTGCTGGGGGTTGTCCCGGAGGAGCTGGACGATTTCGAGGAACTTGTCCCGGACGAACGGGTGCAACCGGTCGGCGAACGACTCGTCCAGTGACCGGGCCGCGATCAACTCTTGTACGTCGGCCAAGTCCTTCCCGCGGAGCGGATTCGTCATCCCCGACGACAGCTTGAGGTCGATCAGCGCGGGCAGGCTCAGGAACCAGAGTCCGTTCGCTTCCACCCGGACGGCCGCCGGGTCCGGGAACGCGATCGGCTTCGGTTTCCCGTCGCCGGGGTAGTCGCCGGTCGTGAGGAACTCGATCTTCACGCCCGTGTCCGTGTCCCGCAGGTGCTTGCTGCCGGTAAACGGCGGCACGTACCCGAGGCCATCGAGCTTCTCGTGGAGCAGCTTCAGCCCGTCGGGCGTTACCAGCAGATCGACATCGGTCGTGAACCGCTGGTAGCCGTGGAAGAAGAGGGCCATCCCCCCGACAATCGCGTAAGGAACGCCGATGGCATCCAGCCGGCGGGCGATCTGCCGCATCGTCTTCTGCACCCCGCTTTCCTGCTCGAAGTGCATGCTCCCCTCCCGCAGCGCCCACTCGAAGTCGGCGCGGAGCCGCTGCTCGTAGTTCGGCGCGAAGACACTCATGCCGCCATCCTATCACGTCTCGTACACGATCCGCCCGTGCTTGGTCGCCCGGCTGATCCGGTCGGTGGCGTACAGCCCGGCCAGGACGAACTCGACGCAACTGGCCCGCACCGCGTCCGACTCGCCGACGTTCACCTCGAACGCCTTCTCCCACGCCTTCGGCACCCGCTTCAGCCGGTTGGCGTACTCGGCGCTCGGGAGCAGGTCGCCGACCTCGATCTTGACCCCCTTGCCGAACACCTCGGCGATCTCCGCCAGCCCGTGCCGGTCGACGTACTCGTCGAACACGCTGCCGATCGCCTCGGCCACGATGGCTTCGAGCACCTGCTTCTCGGACATCTGGTGGGTGCCCATCAGGTCCAGCTCCAGCTTGCCCAGGCTGCTGGCCGGCAGGTGCCCGAGGTCGCTGATCCGGGGGACGGCCGGCGTCTCCCCCAGGACGACGCCGCGGTGCCGGGCGGACGCCACCATCGTCCGGTAGTTGGCGATCGAGAACCGGGCACTCACCCCGCTCGAATGGTCGACGTACTTCGACTTCCGGGCGGCCACGCTGACTTGCTCGATGATCTCCTTCATGAAGTACGGCACCTGGACCGGGAACTCCCCGCCCAGGTCCAGCCCCGCTTCTTGTTCTGTGATCTGGATGCCCAGCCCGCGGTCGGTCGGGTAGTGGGTCTGGATCAGCGACCCGATCCGGTCCTTTAGCTGCGGGATCACCTTGCCCGACCGGTTGTACGTGGACGGGTTGGCGCTGAACAGCACGAGCACGTCCAGGTCGAACTGGATCGGGTAGCCGCGGATCTGCACGTCCCGCTCTTCGAGGATGTTGAACAGCCCGACCTGGATCAGCTCGTCCAGCTCCGGCACCTCGTTCATGGCGAAGATGCCGCGGTGCATCCGGGGGATGAGGCCGAAGTGCAGGGCGTCCTCGGCGCTCATGCTGGTGCCCTGGGCCAGCTTGGCCGGGTCGATTTCACCGATCACGTCGGCGAACTTGGTCCCCGGGGCCAGCCGTTCGGCGTACCGGTCCTTGCGGGGCCACCAGGCGATCGGCACCCGGTCGGCCGGGGTGTTCGCTATCAACTCCTTGCCGGCCCGGGTGATCGGCTTCTCCGGGTCTTCGTGGACCGGGCTGCCGGGGATGTCCAGGTACGGCACGGCCTCGTCGAGGAAGCGGACGAGCGACCGCATGAGCCGGGATTTGGCCTGCCCCTTCTCGCCGAGGAACAGCATGTCGTGCCCGGCCAGGACGGCGATGTTCACCTCCGGGATGACCGTGTTCTCGTACCCGACGATGCCGGGGAACAGGTCGTCCCCCCGCTTCAGAGCGGCCAGGAAGTTGTCCCGGAGTTCGTGCTTGACCGGCTTCGACTTCCAACCGGAGTCCCGGAGCTGCTGCAGCGTGGTGGGGCGGGCGGACGGTGCGGACAACGGCGGCTCCTGCTCGGCGGGGGAGGGGACGACGCCCCATTGTAGGCGACGCCGCCCCTAGAATGGGAGCGGACGAGCCTCAAACCGGAGCGACCCCGTGAGAGCGTACCCGTTGGCCGAGCGGAAGCTGGTTTACCGCGTCCTGCACAAGAGCCTGACCGACCACCCCGAACTGATGGACGGGACCTTCCTGGACGACCTGCAGGCCGACTTGCAGCAGTCGGCCCAGGCCGAGGGGGTGGACATCTCCGACCACGGCGCGTGGGACGCCTGGCTGGGGAACGAGCCGGTGGCGTGTGCCGTCCGGGTCGCGGCTCGCTGTTGCAATGATTCGCGTCAAATCTTCAGCCGGCCGGTGCTGTCCCCGAACCGCTCGGTCGGGGCGCCCATCCGGTCGAACAGGGACAGGTACAGGTTCATCAGCGGGGTTTCCCGCTGGTAGGTGGTGTGCCGGCCGGTCGGGATCGTCCCGCCCCCCTTGCCGATCAGCAGGATCGGCAGGTCGTCGTGGTTGTGCCGGTCCCCGTCGCTGATCCCGCTGCCGTACACCAGCATCACGTTGTCCAGCAGCGTGGTCCCGTTCGCCTCCTTCACCGCCTGCATCTTGCCGACCAGGTAGGCGAGCTGCTCGGTGTGGAAGGTGTTGATCTTCTTCAGCTTGGCCTGCTTGTCCTGGTTCCGCTGGTGGTGGGACAGGTCGTGGTGCCCCTCCGGCACCCCGATGAACGGGTACGGCCGGTTGCTCCCATCGTTGGCGAACGGCAGCGTCACCACCCGGGTCAGGTCGGTCTGGAAGGCCAGCACCATCAGGTCGGCCATCAGCCGGATGTGCTCCTTCACCTCCTTCGGGACGCCGGTCGGGGCGGCCATCGTCGGCTTGACGGCCGTCTTGGTCCGGTCGGCCGCCGCCTTCTTCGCCTTCTCGATCCGCTGCTCCACCTCCCGGACGGCGGTCAGGTACTCGTCCAGCTTCCGCTGGTCCCCCTGGCCGAGCGACTTGCTCAGGGACTTGGCGTCCTCCATCACGAAGTCGAGGACCGACTGGTTGTACTGGTCCCGCTTGGCCCGGGCGGCGGCCATCTCCTTCGACCCGGTGTCCCCGAACAGCCGGTCGAACACCAGCTTCGGATCCCGCTCCTTGGCGTTCGGCGTGCTCTCGCTCCGCCAGGACAGGTTGGACGAGTACGCGCAGCTGTACCCGGAGTCGCAGTTGCCGGCGTTCTGCCCGCCCTCGACCCCCAGCTCCAGGGACGGGAACCGGGTGGCGTCCCCGATCACCCCGGCGACGTGCTGGTCGGCCGACTTGCCGACCTGGATGTCGGCCCCGTGCGTCTTGCGGGGCTGCCGGCCGGTCAGGAAGACGCTCATCGCCCGGGCGTGGTCGCCGGGACCGTCCCCGTTCGCCCGGGCCTTGTCGAGCGTCAGGTTGGTCAGCACGTTCAGGTGCGACTTGTACGCGTCGAGCGGCTTGAGGACGTCCGGCAGCTCGCCCAGCGGGCCGTCGGCCGCCGGCTTCCAGTCGGCCATGTGGACGCCGTTCGGCACGTAGCAGAACGCCAGCCGGCGGGGGACGGCCCCGGCGGCGGTGACGGTGGTCGGGCCGGACGGGGCGGCGGCCCGGGCCAGCCCCTCCAGCCACGGCAGGGCGACTACGGTCCCGAACCCCCGCAGGGCGGTCCGACGGCTGATCGGTCGGGTCATGGGCGTCACTCGCTCCGTTTGCCGGCCCGCTTGCGGAACGAGTCGCTCTCGGCGATCCCGACCACCAGGGCGGAGAACCGGTCGTTTCCGGACTTCAGTTTGGCCACCAGCTCGTCAATCACACATCGATCATAGTACTCGGTCCCGCGACCGAGTGCGTAGGTGAGCAGTTTTTCGGCCAGGCACCGGCGGAACATGTCGGACTTACCGAGCAGCACCTGCCGTAGCCCGGCCGGGCCGTCGAACTTGGCCCCGTCGGGTAGGATCCCCGACGAGTCGACCGGCTGCCCGTTGTCCTTGTCCCGCCACGCCCCGACCGCGTCGAAGTTCTCCAGGCCGAACCCGAGCGGGTCCAGCTTGGCGTGACAGGAGGCACAGGTCGGGTTCGCCCGGTGCTGTTCCATCTGCTGGCGGAGCGTCCCCTTGATCTCGCCGACCGGCGGCAGCTCGGGGACGTCCGGGGCCGGCGGGGGAGGGGTCAGCCCGAGCACGTTCTCGTACACCCACTTGCCCCGCTTGACCGGCGAGGTGCGGGTCGGGTTGGAGGTCACGGCCAGCACCGAGGCGTGCGTGAGCACACCACCCCGCCGCTTGTCTTGCAGTTTCACCAGCCGGTATTCCGGCCCGTACACCCCACTGATGCCGTAGTGCTTGGCCAGCCGGTAGTTGAGGAACGTGTAATCCGAGTCGAGGAACTCCAGCACGCTCCGGTCGTTCTTCACCACGTGGTCGAAGAACAGTTCTGTCTCCCGGGTCATCGCCTCCCGCAGCGGCTCGTCAAATCCTTTGAAGCGGTCGGTGTCCGGGCTGAACGTCTTGAGGTTCCGCAGTTGGAGCCACTGACCGGCGAAGTTCTCGACCAGCGCCGAAGACTTCGGGTGCTTGAGCATCCGGGTGATCTGAGCTTTAAGCCCGTCACCGCCCTTGGTCAGCTCGCCCCGCCCGGCCGCCTGGAACAGCTCCTCGTCCGGCATGGTGGACCAGAGGAAGTACGACAGCCGGGTGGCCAGTTCGTAGTCGCTGAGCGACCGGGGCGGGGCGTTCGTCGGCGGGTCGTCCTCGATCCGGTAGAGGAAGTGCGGGGAGACCAGGGCCGCCTTGAGCGGCAGCCGGATCGCCTGCTCGAACGGCTCCCCGCGTTGCGACGCCATCTTGTACAGCCCGAACAGCCGCTCCACCTCGGCGGGCCGGACCGGCCGGCGGTACGCCCGGCGGGCGAACTCGCCGATCACCGCCTTGGCGGCGTCGGCCGACTCGGCCGGGCTTTTCGGGACGGTCGTGAGGATCAGCTTCGCGCTGTCCGACAGCGGCCTTTGGGCGCCGCCGATCGGGCCTTCGATCACGAGTTGGTTGAGGCTCAGGCTCCGGGGCGGAGTGACCTTGGAGTCGGTCGGGTTCGTGAACACGACCGCCACCCGTCGGTCACCTGCCTGCACCGTGACTGTCGCTTCAAAGACGGCGGGCTTCTCAGCCGTCGCCGTTACCGGGAACGACTTAACGTCCCGACCGTCCACGCGGATTACGAGGGTCGGCGGCACCCCTTCGGCCGCGTCACCCCACGCCCGGACCTGGATCTTGTACTCGCCGGTCGCCGGGAAGTGCTGCTTCTGGAGGGCGGCCGACCCCTCGGAGACGAACTTCACCTGCTCCTTGGCCGACCGCCGGTCGATGGCCGACCGCGGGGTGATTTGCAGGTTCTGCTGGCTGAACCGCTGCCGGCTGGCCGGCACCGGGGCGAGCGACACCGGCATCGCGGCTTCGAGAATGCGGTCGGCCGCGACCAGGTACTTCTCCAGCAGGATCGGCTGGAGGCTGAGCACGTCGCCGATGTTGTCGAACCCGTACCCGACGTCGTCGGCCGGGAAGTCGTCGGCCGGGCGGAAGTCCACCCCGCACAGGTCGCGGATCGTGTTGTTGTACTCGGCCCGGTTGAGCCGCCGGAGCGTCACCCGACCGGGGTCTTTCGGGGCCGTGCAATCGACCTTCAACAGCTTGCCTTCGACCCAGCCGGCGATCTCGGCCTTCTCGGCCGCGGTCGGCTGAACCTTGCTCTTTTTCGGCGGCATCTCCCCGGCGGCGATCACCCGGGCGACGGCGTCCCAGGCCTTCCGGTCCTTCTTGGCGTGCGCGGCCGACAGGTACACGTCCAGCGCCACCCCGCCGGCGTTCTTGTCGCTGTTGTGGCAGGAGTTGCAGTACTTGGTCAGGAAGGGCGTCACCTTCTCTTTGAAGGCGACTTCCAGTTCGTCCGCGGGCGGGGCGGCCGCCTGGGCCGGTTCGTGGTTGACGGAAATGAGCAACGCAACGCCGACCGCCAGGGGCACGCCGATCCACAGACCGCGGGCGCGGAAGGTCATATCGTGTCGTCTCCGAACCAAATCGAACCGGGGGCACGATCGCCGCCCGGGGGGGGGACCGTCCGGCCATCCGGACGGTTGCAGGCGGGTAAACAGCCGTCGTTACTATCTTCACCACTGTATGTCGACAAACCTGACGAAGCAACCACAATATCCCGTGTCGCGATCTCTCATAATCCGTTCACGGATCAGCTTTTCGGCCGTGCCGTGATCCGCTCCTTGCCGACCCATGGGCGGAGCACCTCCGGGACGATGACCGAGCCGTCCGCCTGCTGGTAGTTCTCCAGGATGGCGACCAGCGCCCGGGTGCAGGCCACGGCGGTGCCGTTCAGGGTGTGGACGAACCGCGTCCCCTTTTTGTCCTTCGGCCGGTAGCGGACGTTCAACCGACGGGCCTGGAAGTCGGTGCAGTTGGACGTGGACGTGACCTCGCCGTACTCCCCGCCGGTGCCGCGGCCGGGCATCCAGGCCTCCAGGTCGTACTTGCGGTACGCCGGCCCGCCCAGGTCGCCGGTGCAGGTGTCGATCACGTGGAACGGCAGCCCGAGGCCGTCGAAGATCCGCTCCTCGATGCCCCGCAGTTGTTCGTGCAGCTCGTCGCTCTGCTCCGGGGTGCAGAAGGCGAACATCTCCACCTTGGTGAACTGGTGGACGCGGTACAGCCCGCGGGTGTCCCGGCCGGCGGCCCCGGCCTCGGTGCGGAAACAGTGGGACAGCCCGACGTACTTGAGCGGCAGCCGGTCCTCGTCGAAAATCTGGTCCATGTGCATGCCGCCGAGGGTGATCTCGGCGGTGGCGATCAGGCACAGGTCGCTGTCGGCAACGGTGTACACCTGACGGGTGTCCGGGTTCGGATCCCGGGGCTGGAACCCGATGCCCTCCAGCACCTCCATCCGGGCCAGGTCCGGCGTGATGACCGGGGTGAACCCCTCCCGGACCAGCGTGCTCATGGCGTACTGGACCAGCGCCATCTCCAGAAGTGCGCCCTCGTTCTTCAGAAAGTAAAACTTCTGCCCGGCGACCTTGGTGCCGGCCTCCAGGTCGGCCAGGTCGAGGGCGTTGACCAGGTCGACGTGGTCCTTCGGCTTGAAGTCGAACGTCGGCTTGGTGCCGAACTCGGCGACCACCTTGTTGTCGTCCGCCGTGCTGCCGACCGGGGCGGCCGGGTGGGTCATGTTCGGCAGGACGAGGAGGGCCGCCCGGAGTTCGCCTTCGACCCGCTTCAGCTCGGCCTCGAGCTTCCCCAGGTCGTCCTTCATCGCCCGGCTCTCGGCGA
>JAXMAZ010000035.1:0-76512 GCA_046350115.1 Gemmataceae bacterium | reverse complement strand
CAGCTGGTCGGCACCCCCCTGTACATGTCCCCCGAGCAGGCTGAGCTGAGCGCCCTGGACGTGGACACCCGGAGCGACGTGTACTCGCTCGGGGTGCTGCTGTACGAGCTGCTCACCGGCACCACCCCGTTCGACCCGGAGGCGGTCGGCCGGGCCGGGCTGGACGAGGTCCGGCGGATGATCCGGGAGGACGAGCCGCCCCGGCCGAGCGAGCGGGTCAGCACCCTGGACGCGAAGGCCCGGTCGACCGCGTCCGCCCGCCGCGGGGTGGACGACCGGCGGCTGGCCCGGGCGCTCCGGGGCGACCTCGACTGGGTGGTGATGACGGCGCTGGAGAAGGACCGCACCCGGCGGTACGAGTCGGCCGGGGCGTTCGCCGCCGACGTCGACCGGTTCCTGGCCGAACAGCCGGTGGCCGCCCGGCCGCCCTCGGCCGTCTACCGGGTACGGAAGTTCGCCCGCCGGCACCGGGTCGGGCTGGTGTCCGGCGGGCTGGTCGCCACCGCCCTGGTGGCCGGGACCGGGGTGAGCGTGTGGCAGGCGGCCGAGGCCCGGGCCGCCCGCCGCCAGGCGGAGGGGGACCGCGACATCGCTCTGGACGCCGAGCGAACGACTGCCCAGGCGATGGAGGCTTCCAAGGTGGTCAACGACTTCCTCCTCAACGACCTGCTCCGCCTGGCCGACCCGGCCGCCCATCCCGGCGTGGGGTTCGTGCCGGTCCCGAACATCACCGTGCGGGAGGCACTCGACCGGGCGACCGGCCGGATCGACAGCCGCTTCACCGACCACCCGTACGTCGAGGCGCCGGTCCGGGAGACGATCGGCATCACCTACTTCTGGCTGGACGAGGGCGAGCGGGCCGTCACCCACCTGGACCGGGCGGTAGCCCTGAAGACCGCCGCGCTGGGCCGCGACCACGGGTCCACGCTCCATTCCATGCAGTGGCTCGTCCGGGCGTATATCCTCGCCGGCCGGCCGAAGGACGCGGTCGGACTAGGGACCGACCTGGTCGACCGCCTGACCGCCCGGCAGGGCGCCGACGACCCGGCGACCGTCGCGTCGGTGCTCGACCTGGGTCGCGCCTACACGAACGCCGGCCAGGCTGATGCGGCGATCGCACTGCTCACCCGCGTACGCCCGCGCCACCCCGACCGCGCCGCCACGCTCGCCCTGGCCCAGGCGTACGGCGCGGCGGGCCGGCAGGCCGACGCCCTCCCGCTGTACGAGGAGGCGTATCGACAGTCGCTCCGCGAACAGGGGCCGGAGGACCACCAGACCCTCATCTGCGCGCACAACCTGGCGTGCGCGTACTGGCACGCCGGGCGGGCGGCGGAGGCCGTGACCATCCACGAGCGGGTGCTGAAGCTCCGCCGGGCCAGACTCGGCCCCGACCACCGGCACACGCTGGAAACGATCGTCAACCTGGCCGCCGCCTACGACCGGGTCGGCCGGGAACGTGACACGATCGCCGTGCTGGAACCGGCCCTCCCAGCGGTCCGCCGGGTGTTCGGCCCCGCCGCCGATACCACGCTCACCGGCGCGAACAATCTTGCCGAGGCGTACCGTCACACCGGCCACCCGAAGAAGGCGATCCCGCTCCTCGAGCAGGCGCTGGCAGCGGAGAGGGCGGCCCGGAGTCCGGTCGCACGGGGGTCGCTGCCGGTCATCAACAACCTGGCCCTGGCGTACGCGGACGCTGGTCGGAACGCGGACGCCCTCGCCGTGCTCGGGCCGGCGGTCGAGCGGGCGAAAACCGATCTCGGCCCCAACCACCCGCTCGCGGTCCAGTACGCGACCAACTTCGCTCTGATCGCGAAGGCGGCCGGCGAGTACGAGCGGGCGGTCCCCGTGTTCGAGCGGTTGCTGGAGCACCACCGGTCGGCGGACGGCCCTAAGGCGGCTGTCACCGGCCACATGCTGGCCGCGCTGGGGGACATCCGCCTGGCCCAGGGCGGGCACGTCACGGCGGAGCCGCTGCTCCGGGCCTCGCTGGACGCCTACGAGCGGGCGATGCCCGACGACTGGGTCCGGTACAGCACGACCAGCCTGCTCGGCCTGGCGCTGCTCGGGCAGAAGAGGTATGAGGAGGCCGAGCCGCTGCTGCTTGCCGGGTACGAGGGGATGAGGGAGCGGGCGGGCCAAATGCCGCCGGGGGCGAAGGCCCAACTGGCCACGTCGGCCAGATGGGTGGCCCGGCTGTGCGAGGAGACCGGCCGGCCGGCCGAGGCGAAGGAGTGGCGGGCCAAGCACCCGCCGGCGAGGTAGTCCGCCCTGTCAGGCGTCCCATCGTCCCGGTCCATCGGCAATCGGCAGGCAGCGGGTCCGGGAAAAAAATCTGGGAATCGGTGAGCCCCGGCGAGTACGGAATCCGCACTGACCTGTGGACCCCACCCCGGGCCGCCCGGCCCGCCCCACAGGACGCCGTCATGTCCGCCCGCACCGCCCTCCGCTCGTGGCTGAGCACCGACCGCACGTCGCCGGCCCGCCGCCCCCGCACCCGCCCGCCCGGCCTGGCCATCGAGCCTCTTGAGTGCCGGACGGTGCCGACTGCGATGACGTACACCGTCCTCAACACCCTCGACAGCGGCTCCGGCAGCTTCCGGCAAGCGATCCTCGACGCCAACGCCAACCCGGGGGCGGACGCCATCGTGTTCACCATCCCCGGCGGCGGCGTCCAGACGATTCAACCGTTGTCGCAGCTGCCGCCGATCACCGACCCGGTGGTCATCGACGGCTACACGCAGCCCGGGTCGATGAAGAACACGAACGGCCCCGGCCTCGGCGACAACGCGGTGCTGCGGATCGAACTCGACGGCAGCCTGGCCGGCGCCGGGTCGAGCGGCCTGGTCGTCACGGCCGGCAACAGTACGGTCAGCGGGCTGGTCATCAACCGGTTCGATGCTTCTGGCATCCTGCTGTCCACTAACGGCGACGACACCATCGCCGGCAATTTCATCGGCACCAACCCCGCCGGGCTGATCGCCGCCGGCAACGGACAGGATGGAGTCGCAATCAGCACGGCTAACAACAACAAGATCGGCGGGATGTCGCCCGACGCCCGCAACGTGATCTCCGGCAACCTGGGGACCGGAATCGACCTGCAGCCGTCGAGCGGGAACGTGGTCCTGGGCAATTTCATTGGCACCGATGTCACTGGCAAAATCGCGCTGAGCACCGCGGCCGGCTTCCGCTCGGGCGTGTTCATCTTCGGCGGCAACAACAACACGATCGGCGGCACCACGCCGGCTGCCCGCAACCTGATCTCGGGCAACCAGGGGTTCCGAGCCGGCGTGGAGATCAACACGATCGGGGTGGGCAACAATCAGGTGCTGGGTAACTACATCGGAACTGATGTCACGGGGTGTTTCGCCGTCCCGAACGGCACCGGGGTGGACGCGGCAGCCGGCCCGAGTTCGACCCCCACGCTGGTCGGCGGCAATCTCATCTCGGGCAATTCCAACACCGGCGTGTACCTGATTCACGGGGTCGCACGAGGCAACCTGATCGGCACCGATGTCAACGGGACGAAGGCGGTCGCCAACGGCCGTGGGGTGTTCCTCAACTCGGACTCGATCCTTGGCGGGACGACGCCCGGGGCGCACAACGTCGTTTCGGGCAACACAAATGAAGGCGTGTTCGTGGCCAATGGCGGAAACACCGTGCAAGGGAACTACATCGGCACGGACATCACCGGCATGGCCCCACTGGGCAATGCCGGTGGGGGGGGCGGCGTGTACCTCGTCAGCGGGAACAACGACCTGATCGGTGGCAGCACCCCGGGGGCGGGGAACGTTATCGCCAACAACAGCTACCGGGATGTGTTCGTCAGCGGGTCGTCCGGGAAGGTCACCATCCAGGGCAACTACATCGGCACGGACAAGACCGGCACCGTGCCGATGGGCGATCCTAATTCGGGCTACGCGGTCCACCTGGACCACGCCTCGAACGTCACGCTCGGAGGGACGGCGTCCAGCGCCGGTAACGTGATCGGCGGGCGGCGGACGGGGGTCGGAATTAATGGCGCCGATTCGTTCAACAACGTCGTCCAGGGCAACTCGATTGGGGTCGGGGCGGACGGCGTGACGCCGGTGTCGAACGGCTACGGGGTGTACCTGACCGGCGGGGCCTTCGGCAACATGATCGGCGGGACGGCGGCCGGTGCCGGAAACATGATCGCCGACAACCGTTGGGCCGGCGTTCTGCTGGACCAGGCCGGCCTGCCCGCTCCGACCGGCAACCCCATCCTCGGGAACAGGATTTGCAACACGTCGCCCGGGTACGACGACCCCCTCGTCCTGGGCATCGACCTCAATCGCACGCCGTCCGGCCAGGGGGTCGATGGCCCGAACCCGAACGACATCGGTGATGCCGATACCGGCTGCAACGGCCTGCAAAACTACCCGTACCTGTCCTCGGTGGCCAACGGCCTTGGCACCACGACTGTCGCGGGGAGCTTGAACAGCACGCCGAATTCCATGTTCCGCGTCGAGTTCTTCGCGAACTCGACGGTGAAGGCCAACGGGTACAGCGAGGGCGAGATCTACCTCGGCTTTGCCACCGTCACGACCGATGCCGGTGGGAACGTCAGCTTCAGTGTCCCGCTGTCTTCGGGCTCCACGGCCGGCAAGTACCTCACGGCCACGGCCACGAACCTGGCCACCGGCGACACGTCGGAGTTCTCCAAGGCGGTCGTCGTCAGGCCGCTGCCGACCGCCGCCGTCACCGGCCCGTCCGTCGGGGTCCGCGGCCAGCCGCTGTCCTTCACTCTGACCGCCGCCGGCTCGGTCGGGCCGTACACCTTCTGCGTCGACTGGGACGGCAACGGGACGGTGGACCAGACGGTGACCGGTCCGTCCGGGACCACCCTCCCGCACGCCTACATCGACACGGGCTCTTACACCGTCCGGGTGACCGCCGCAGACGGGGACGGCTTCACCAGCCCGGTCGCTTCGGCGGCGGTCGCGATCCAGGTCGCGCTACTCGAACCCGACCCGATCTGCCCGGGTCAGCAGTCCCTGTTCGTCGGCGGGACCACAGGGGACGACCACATCGTCATTTCCCCGGCGGCCGGCGGAGCAGTGCAGGTGCAGGCCAACGGGATGTCGGTCGGAGCCTTTGCCCCGACCGGCCGGGTGGTGGTGTACGCCCAGGCCGGGGACGACGACGTGCAGGTGGCCGGCGGCATCACCCTCCCGGCGTGGCTGTACGGCGGGGACGGGAACGACCGACTTAAGGGCGGGTCGGGGACAAACGTTCTGACCGGCGGCGGCGGGGACGACCTGCTGGTCGGTGGCAACAACCGGGATGTTCTGATCGGCGGGGCCGGGGCGGACCGGCTGGTCGGGAACGCCGAGGACGACATCCTGGACGCCGGGCTGACCGTGTTCGACACCGACGAGTCCGCCCTGTCGGCCCTCCTCTGCGCCTGGACCGACACCGGCCGGACGTACCAGCAGCGGGTCGATGCCATCGCGCTCACCGGGGTTGGGCCGGGCAACGCGGTCAGGCTGAACGTGTCGACCGTGTTCGACGACGGGGCGGCGGACGTGCTGACCGGCACCTCCGGGTCGGACTGGTTCTTCGCCAACGTGGCCGGCGGCGGGGTGAAGGACAAGATCACCGACCTGTCCGCCTCCGAGTTCTTCACCGATCTGGAGTTCATCTACGGCCCGTGACCCGCCGGCCGCCGCCCAGACCTGGAACGGGGCCGGGTTCACCAACACCTGGTCGAACGGCGGGCCGTTCGGCAACTGGTCCGGGGCCGCCGCCCCGGCCAGCGGCCCGGCCACCGCGATCACCTTCGCCGGCACGAACCGGCTGGCCACCACCCAGGACATCGCCGACCCGTTCGTCCTGAACAGCCTGACGTTCAGCCCCGGGGCCGGGGCGTTCTCCGTCGCCGGCGGCGAGGTCCGGTTCGGCGGGGCGGCCAACGCCCTCACCCAGAACGCCGCCAGCCCGATCGCGTTCACCGCCCCGGGGGCGTTCGACGGCCCCGGCACGGTCACCGGCACCGGGGCCGGGTCGCTCACCCTGTCGAGCCCGACCGTCCGCCAGGGGACGCTGGCCGTCAACCGCCCGGTCACCGTCGGCGGCCTCACCCTCGGGGTGGACGGCGGGGCGGCGGCGGCCGTCGCCACCGGGGCGAACGTCCTCACCCTGGCCGGCGACGTCACCTTCGTCCAGCTGACCGACCTGCCGGCCGGGTTCGCCGACACCCCGCCGGCCCGGCTGTCCGGGGTGGTCGACCTGGGCGGGGCGAACCGCACCTTCGCCGGCATCTACAGCAACCAGAACACGATCGGCGCCCCGAACGTCGACCTGGCCATCGACGCCCGGCTGACCGGGGCCGGCGGGTTCGTGAAAGGCGGCAGCCTGACCGACCCGCGGGCGTGGATGAGCCTGACCAACCCGCTCAACAGCTACACCGGGCCGACGATCCTGGAGGCCGGGTCGGAGCGGCTGTACCTGGGGGCGGCGAACGTCATCCCGGCCGCCTCGGCCGTCCAGGTGCGGAATCTCAGCGAGCTGTACCTGACCAGCTCGGCCGTCCAGGCGACCGGGGTCAGCTTCAGCCAGACGGTCGGCTCCCTGTCGGACGGGGGGACGGCCGGCGGGATGGTCCGGCTGGGGTGGGCGGACGCCGCCCCGGCGGTGCTGACCGCCGGCGGGGACAACACCAGCACCGCGTTCGCCGGCCAGGTCGTCGGCGGCGGGTCGCTGGTCAAGGTCGGCGCCGGCACGCTCACCCTGTCCGGGGCGAACACCTACACCGGCGGGACGACGGTGAGTGCCGGCACCCTGCTGGTGACCGGCCAGACCGGGTCGGCGTCCGGGACGGGGACGGGGGCGGTGGTGGTCGGCCCCGGGGGGACGCTCGGCGGGACCGGGCAGGCGCTCGGGCCGGTGACCGTCCGCGGGCGGGTCATGGGCGGGGACGGGGTGACCGCCCTGGGCAACCCGGTGCTGACGGCCGGCGGGGTCACGTTCGAGACCGCCAGCCGGCTGCGGGTGGCGGTCGGGGGTTCGACCCCGGCCGGCGTCACCAACAGCCGGGTGTCGGTCGGGGCGGGGGCGTTCGACCGGTCGGCCGTTTCGGATGTCATGCTGATCGAGCTGGTCAACGCCGGCGACCTGGACCTGTCCGGAACGTCCACCTACACGGTGACGGTGGCCGCCTACGGGTCGACGACCGCGACGCCGGCCAACTTCTCGGTGACGGCGGTCAACTTCGCCCTGGCCGAGCTGCCGGTGGTGACGGTGACCGGGGCCGGGCTGGAGGTGCGGTTCGTCCCGGCCCCGGTGCCCGAGCCGGCGGCCGTGCTGGCCCTGGCCGCCGCCGGCCTGGCCGCCGTCGGGCTGGCCCGGCTCGTCCGGCCGCGCTACCGGACTGCCGGGGGGCTGACATTAACCAGGGCCAGGAGGTCCGGCAGCCTGGCCCGCCGCACCTTGTCCAGCGCCCCAGGTAGGCCGCCTCGCAGTAGTTGACGAACACCCACCCGATCACCACCCGCTCGGCCAGCAACACCTCCAGGGCACTCGGGTTCGGCCCGGCCAGCCGGTCCCGCAGGTCGGCCGCAAACCGGTACAGTGCCCGCTCGGTGGCCAGGTGCCCGCCGGCGTACCGGTCCACCCACTTGACCAGCACCCGCCGGCCGACGTCCCCCCACAGGGCGACCGCCTCCGGGGTCTTCAGGTACTCGTCCACCGCCGGCCGGGCCGACCCGTCCCCGGCCCGGGCCTTCGCCTCGATGTCGGCGGGCAGCTCCCCGGACACCTCCCGCAGCCGGTCCCCGTGCCAGGTCGGGGCGCCGCCGGCCCCGACCGCCGCCAGTCCGCTCATGGTCGCCCCCCGTTTCCGCCGCCACTCCCGGTGGTGCTGGTGCCACCCGGCCGCCCGCAGGGCGGCGGCCACCGCCGCCGCCACCCCGGCCAGCCAGTCCCGGTAGCCCGCCTCCCGGGCGGCCCGGACGTCCCGCCGGACCTTGCGGTCGATGGCCTTCTGCCGCCGCATCTCCTTATCAGCGGCCAGCAGCTCGGCACCCAATAGGGCGAGCTGGCCGGACCCGTCGTACTGCTTGACGACCCGCCGGCCGACCCGCCGGTGGGTGTAGTGGTACACCCCGCCGCCCCGCCGCTCCAGGCTCATGGCCCGCCCCGCGCACTTGTCCTACACCCGGCCCGGCCGCCCCGCTTCGAGAAGCTGGGGGCAACTGCGGTCGCCCCAAGTCTCTACCGGCCCAGAGGCCGCAGCAAGGCTCCCGCTGTCAGGCGTCACTGTACATCATTTTACCCTCACCCAGGGGCCGCCGGACCCCGGTCATCGGGGGCGAATTCACGGGACTTTCGGGACGGGTTCCGACGAGGGCGGGGTGAGCAGTGCCGTGAGCGCGGCCTGCTGGTCCGGGGTGAGTGCGGCAAGCCGGCCGGCCAGCCGGAGCACATCCGGGGTCAGTCCGGCAGCAAGTGTGCCGGAATCTGCGCGGTTATCTGGGCCGGCCATCACGGAATCACTAGTTTGACCGGGGTATTCGGTGGGTGGTTCGAGTCCCTCATCGCCCACTCTGAAGTCACAGCCATAACCTGACCCCGCGGCACGATGCGTACGACCGGACCGCGGCCGGCGGCGGGGAGTGACGGCATGGGCGAATGGCTCAGCCAGTTCTGGCTCGGGTTGAGCGGCAACTTCCGCGACCTGGCGGACGGGGGACACGCCGGACAGATGGTCGGCCGGGCGATCGTCGCGGCGGTGCTCGGCGGCATACTCGGGTACGAGCGGGAGCAGCACGGCAAGTCGGCCGGGCTGCGGACCCACATGCTCGTCGCCCTCACCGCCGCCCTCTTCGTCATCATCCCCGAGCTGGCCGGGATGACCTCCGCCGACCTGAGCCGGGTGATCCAGGGTCTGGCCGCCGGGATCGGGTTCCTCGGGGCGGGGATGATCATCAAGCACTCCGACCAAAGCCACGTGGTCGGGCTGACCACCGCCGCCGGGCTGTACTTCACCACCACCGTCGGGGTCGCCGCCGGGATGGGGCGGGCGATGACCGCCATCCTGGGCACGGTCCTGGCGCTCGTCGTGCTGGCCATCGTGCCCCGGCTCGAGCGGCGGCCGAACGGCTGACCCGACAGACCGCGGTCATGACCGGGAACGGAAGAAGCCGGATGCCACTTCGGACGCCCCGCGTCGTGGCCGCGTTGCTGTTCGTCGTGCTCTGGGCGGTCCCGGGGGCCGGCGAACCGTCAACCGCGAACTGGCGGCGGCCGGAACCGCACCGTGAGGCTGACGTGGATGCGGTGACGAAGTCCGAGGCGACCACCGCCGGCCCCGGCGGGCGCATCCTGACCAACTGCAACGTCTGGTCGCCGGACGGCGAGTGGGTCGCCTACGACACCCGGTCCGACCCCGCCGGTGACGTGTTCGACGGCACCCGGATCGAAGCAGTGAACGTGCGGACGAAGGAGGTGCGCACCCTGTACACCGCCCGGAACGGGGCCAACTGCGGGGTCGTCACCTGGCACCCGGCCCTCATGCGGGTGGCGTTCATCCTCGGCCCGGAGCGGCCGACCCGGGACTGGACCTACGGCCCCACCCGCCGGCAGGGCGTGACCGTAGACTTCGACCGGCCCGGCGAGGCGACCCCGCTCGACGCCCGGAGCCTGACTCCGCCATTCACCCCGGGGGCGCTGCGGGGCGGGTCGCACGTCCACGTCTGGAGTCCGGACGGCACACTCGTCAGCTTCACTTACGAGGACCACATCCTCTCTCAGCTCTCGGCCGACGATCCGGCACACGACGGCAATCAGCGGGCGGTCGGGGTGAGCGTCGTCGGCCGGCCGGTCGTGGTGCCGAAAGGCCACCCGCGGAATCACGACGGGTCGGCGTTCAGCGTACTCGTGACGAAGACCTGCCGTAGCCCGCGGCCCGGGACGGACGACATCAGCCGGGCGTTCGAGGAGGCGTGGGTCGGGGCCAACGGGTATGCCCGACCGGACGGCACCCGACAGCGGAAAGCCCTCGCCTTCCAGGGGCACGTCCACACGGCGGACGGCCGGGTCGTGAGCGAGGTGTTCGTCGCCGACCTGCCGGACGACTTGACCGCCCCGGCGGACGACCCACTGCAGGGGACGTCGACCCGCCGCCCGGCCCCGCCGAAGGGCGTCACCCAGCGACGACTCACCTTCACCGCCGACCGCCCACACCCCGGCATTCAAGGGCCGCGGCACTGGCTGCGGTCGTCCCCGGACGGCAGCCGGATCGGCTTCCTGATGAAAGACGACGCCGGCGTCGTTCAGTTCTGGACCGTCTCCCCAAACGGCGGCCCGCCGGCCCAGGTGACGCACAATCGGCACCCGGTTGCGTCCGCGTTCACCTGGCACCCGGACGGCCGGCGGGTCGCGTTCGTCGTCGACGGCCGGGTCTGCCTGACCGACGTGACCACCGGCCGGACGACCCCGATCACGCCCCCGGTCGCCGACCCGGTCCACGCCCCACGGCCGGAAGCGTGCGTCGTTTCGCCGGACGGCAAGCGGGTGGCGTTCGTCCGCCGGCTGCCGGACGGGGCCGGTTTGAGTAATCAGATTTGCGTGGCCGAAATCCGCTGACTTCATCCCCCGAGACCCGCCGATGCCGTACACCGGGCTGATCGCCGCCCCGCACACCCCGCTCCGCCCGAACGGCGACCTGAACCTCGGCCAGATCCCCCGGCAGGTGGACCACCTGGCCAGCCGCGGGGTGAAAGGGGTGTTCGTCTGTGGCACGACCGGCGAGGGGCTGTCGCTGATGACGGCCGAGCGACAGGCGGTGGCCGAGGCGTGGGTGACGGCGGCGGCCGGGCGGATGCCGGTCATCGTCCACGCCGGCCACGCCAGCCAGCGGGAGGCGGCCGCCCTGGCCGCCCACGCCGAAAAGGTCGGGGCCGCCGGGGTGGCCTGCGTCGCCCCGTTCTACCACACCGCCCCGGGCGTTCCGGAGTTGGTCGGGTTCCTGGCCGACGTGGCCGCCGCCGCCCCGCGGACCCCGTTCTACTTCTACGACATCCCGTCCACCACCCACGTCCGCGTCCAGACGGCCGCCGTCATGCGGCAGGCGGCCGAGCGGATCGCCACCTTCGCCGGGGTGAAGTACAGCCACCCCGACCTGGTGACGCTGCAACAGTGCGTGGCCGTCCGCGAAGGGGTGCTGGAGGTGCTGTTCGGGGTGGACGAGATGTTCTTGGCGGCCTACGCCCTGGGGGTGCGGGGCGGGGTCGGCAGCACGTATAACTTCGCCGCCCCGCTGTACCACCGAATGCTCGCCGCCGCCGACGCCGGGGACTGGCCGGCCGCCCGGCTGCTCCAGCGGCAGAGCGTCGAACTGGTGCGGGTGATCGAGGAGTTCGGCGGGCTGGCCGCGAACAAGGCGGTGATGCGGCTCGTTGGGGTGGATTGCGGCCCGGTCCGCTCGCCGCTCGCCCCGCTGACGGCGGATCAGGAGGTGCGGCTCGGCCGCCGGCTGGCCGAACTCGGGCTGTTCACCGACGACGTGTCCGGCTCGCGGGACGCCGGGTAGGGTCCGCTGTGCGGACCGCGGGAGGCAACCGGTCCGCACAGCGGACCCTACCCGGCGGCTACCACACCCGAAACGATTTGCTCCAACAGCCGGCACGCCTCCAACAGCCGCCCCCGCACCGGGGCCGCCCGGCGGGCCAGCTCCCGCTGGGCGGTGACGTACTCCTCCCTCCCCTCCCGCGTCTCGATGCGGACCGACTCGAAGCCGAACGCCCGCAGGTCGTACGGACTGGCCCGCATGTCCAGCTCCCGGGCCGCCACCGCCAGCTCGAAGGCGTCCGCCGTCAGCTCGGCCGGCAGGAACGGGGCCAGCTTCCACGCCCACTTGTACAGGTCCATCGTCGCGTGCAGGCAGCCCGGCTGGTCGTGGGCGGCCGTGGTCTGGCGGGTCAGGAGGGTGCGGTTCCGCGGGGCGGCGGCGGGGGTGAAGAAGCGGTAGGCGTCGTAGTGGGTGCAGCACAGCACGCCGGCTTCGACCACCGCGTCCGTCTCGGCAGCCGTCAGCCGCAGCGGCACCCGGTTGTGACGGACGTCGGCCGTCCGGTACACCATCGCCCACTCGTGCAGCCCGAAACAGCCGACGAACGGCTCCCGCCCGGCCACCGCCTCCAGGTAGCCGACCAGCCACGTCAGAAACGCGGCCCGGTGGGAGGGGTACGACCCGGCCGTGATCCGCTGACCGCCTGAGTCGCTGGTGAAGTACGCCGGCCAGTCGAGGTCGGCGGGGGTAGCGTCGGCCAGCACCACCTCGACGCCGGGCGACCACCGCAACAGATGGGCCGGGCGGAACGGGTAGTACTCGAACAGGAAGTCGTACACCGGGTGCTTCTCGCCCCGGGCCATCCGGCGTGTCCGGTCCTCGGCCCACGGCCGGACCCGCGCCCGGTGGGCCGCCCGCCGGGCCTGCCACTCGTCCCGGGTCAGCACCGTCACCACCCCGCCCTCCCCCGGCCGGGAAGAAGTATCGCAGCCCCAACCCCTGGGGGTTTGGGGATTGCGTTTCGCGATTCCCCTTGGCACCCTGTCACCATCCCTCCCGCCTAACCGGATCGTACGCCATGCCCCCTCGTCTCATCCCGCTCGTGCTCCTGCTTTCCCTCACTGGCACTCTACCGGCCGCCGACCGCCCGGTCATCCCGGCCGGCAAAGCGGTCCGCTCCGAGACGGTCGCCGTCAACGGCATGGTGGCCACCAGCCACCCGCTCGCTGCCCAGGTCGGGCTAGACGTGCTCAAGGCCGGCGGCAACGCCATCGACGCGGCCATCGCCACCAATGCCGCGATGGGCCTCATGGAGCCGACCTCCAACGGCATCGGCGGCGACCTGTTCGCCATCGTCTGGGACGCCAAGACCAAGAAGCTGTACGGGCTGAACGCCAGCGGCCGGGCGCCGTTCAAGGCCACCCGGCAGTGGTTCCGGGAGAAGGGGTACGACAGCATCCCGACCAGCGGCCCGCTGTCGTGGTCGGTGCCGGGGTGCGTGGACGGGTGGGCCGAGCTGAACAAGCGGTTCGGGTCCAAACCGCTGGCCGACCTGCTCGCCCCGACCATCCGGTACGCCGACGACGGGTTCGCCGTCACCGAGGTGATCGCCGGGTACTGGCGGTCGGCCGAGCGGATGCGCGACCCGGGGATGCGGCACACCTTCCTGATCGACGGCAAAGCCCCGCGGGCCGGCGAGGTGTTCAAGAACCCGGAGCTGGCGAACTCGCTGCGGCTGATCGCGGCCGGCGGCCGGGACGCCTACTACCGCGGGGAGATCGCCCGGAAGATCGTCGCCCTGTCGGAGAAGGTCGGCGGGCTGTTCAGCCAGCGGGACTTCTCCGAACACAAGTCGGAGTGGATCGACCCGGTGTCCGCCTCGTACCGCGGGTACGACGTGTGGGAGCTGCCGCCGCCGGGTCAGGGGATCGCCGCCCTGCAGATGCTCAACCTGCTCGAACCCTACGACCTCAAGAAGATGGGGCCGGCCTCGCCGGACTACTGGCACCTGCTGGTCGAGGCGAAGAAGCTGGCCTACGCCGACCGGGCGAAGTTTTACACCGACATGCAGTTCGCCAAGGTGCCGGTCGAACGGCTCATCTCCAAGGGGTACGCCGACGACCGCCGCAAGCGGATCGCGATGGACAAGGCGATGCGCGACCCGCCGGCCGGGGACGCGATCGTCGGGAAGGCGGACACCATCTACCTGTGCGTGGTGGACAAGGACCGCAACTGCGTGTCGCTCATCCAGAGCAACTTCGGCGGGTTCGGGTCCGGGCTGGCCGCCCCGGGGACCGGGTTCGGGCTGCAGAACCGCGGCTGCCTGTTCTGCCTGGCCGACGACCACGCCAACCGGCTGGAGCCGGGCAAGCGGCCGTTCCACACCATCATCCCGGCAATGGTCACGAAGGCCGGCAAGCCGGTGTTCACGTTCGGGGTGATGGGCGGGGACATGCAGCCGCAGGGGCACGTCCAGGTGCTGGTCAACCTGCTCGACTTCGGGATGAACGTGCAGGCGGCCGGGGACGCCCCGCGGGTCGAACACGTCGGGTCCGCGACGCCGACCGGCCAGCCGGGCCTGGGGTTCGGGACGATCCAGGCCGAGCCGGGCATCCCGGAGGCGGTGGTGGCCGAGCTGACGAAGCGGGGACATGAGGTGCGACGGGTGTGGGTGAACGGGGGCGGGTATCAGGGCATCTGGATCGACGAGAAGACCGGCGTGCTGCACGGCGGGACCGAGACCCGCAAGGACGGGGCAGCGGTCGGGTACTGAATCCCGTTTAGCCGCGAGGCGGAGGCTTTGCGGAGCCGAGCGGCGGGGCGCTGCGTCCGTACACTGACTCTCGCCCCCGGGTGGCGGTCGTCGCGCTCGGCTCCGCAAAGCCTCCGCCTCGCGGCTAAACGGGTTCCCCGATGCACGCCCCCCGCTACCTCGCCTCGTTCGACGCCCGCCGGGCGGTCCACCGGTTCGCCGACGTGCTGGTCGTCGGGGCCGGGATCGCCGGCCTGCGGGCCGCCCTGGAAGTCCCGCCCGACCTGTCCGTCCTCGTCGTCACCAAGGACCGGATCACCGAGAGCAACAGCAGCTACGCCCAGGGTGGGATCGCCGGGGTGTTGGCCCCCGAGGACCGGTTCGAGAACCACGTCGAGGACACGCTCATCGCCGGGGACGGGCTGTGCGACCCGGCGGTGGTCGAACGGGTGGTCCGGGAGGCGCCGGCCGAGATCGACACGCTGGTCCGCTGGGGCACCCACTTCGACGAGGAGGGCGGCGCCCTGGCCCTGACCCGGGAGGGCGGGCACAGCCACCGGCGGGTGGTCCACGCCCTCGGGGACGCCACCGGCCACGAGGTGATGCGGGCGGTGATCGCCAGGGCGAAGGCGGCCGATCACGTCGACCTGTGGGACGACACGTTCACCCTGGACCTGCTGACCGACCCGGCCGGGGCGTGCGTCGGGGCGTGTGTTTGGCGGGCCGGGGTCGGGCCGGTGCTGGTGTGGGCCAGGCAGGTGATCCTGGCGGCCGGCGGGTGCGGGATGGTGTACCGGGAGACGACCAACCCGCCGGTCGCCACCGGGGACGGGATGGCCGCCGCCTGGCGGGCCGGGGCACAGCTGCGGGACATGGAGTTCATGCAGTTCCACCCGACCGTGCTGTACGTCGCCGGGTCGGCCCGGTTCCTGATCACCGAGGCGGTCCGCGGCGAGGGCGGCTACCTGCGGGACGTGAACGGCGAGCGGTTCATGCCGGCCGACGACCCGCGGGCCGAGCTGGCCCCCCGGGACGTGGTCAGCCGGGCCATCTTCCGGGCGATGGAGCGGACCCAGCACCCGACCGTGTACCTCGACCTGTCCCACCTCGACCCGGCCCTGGTGCGGTCGCGGTTCCCCGGCATCGGCAAGGTGTGCCGGCAGTTCGGGCTGGACATCACGACCGACCGCATCCCGGTCCGGCCCGGCGCCCACTACATGGTCGGCGGGGTGACGGTGGACGCCGACGGGCGGACGACGGTGCCCAACCTGTGGGCGGCCGGGGAGGTGACGAGCAGCGGGCTGCACGGGGCCAACCGGCTGGCGTCCAACAGCCTGCTGGAAGGGCTGGTGTTCGGGGCGGCGTGCGGCCGGGGGGCGGCCGACGCGGCCCGGGGGAGAACCGACCCGTTGCGACGGCCGGACTTACGACACGTTGTTCCGCCCGACAACGCGAACGGTCTGGACGTGGCCGACGTGACCAACTCGCTGCGGGCGCTGATGGTCCGCAAGATGGGCATCGTCCGGGACGCCGGCCGGCTGGCCGAGGCGACCCGGGACGTGGGCTTCTGGTGCCGGTACGTCTTGGCCCGTGAGTTCCACGACCGGGCCGGGTGGGAGCTGCAGAACCTGCTGACGGCGGCCCGGCTAATGATCGACGCGGCCACCCGCCGGGACGAGAGCCGGGGCACCCACTACCGCAGCGACTTCCCGGCCCGGGACGACGGGCGGTGGGGCCGGCGGCACGTCGTGAGTCCGGGACGTGGTTGACGCGAGCCGCGACCGCAGGTCGCGGGTGACGGCTGCACGCCGCTGATTGCGACTCCGAAGTCGCCGGGACCGGTGAGGTCGTCACCCGCGACCTGCGGTCGCGGCTCGCTCGGTCCCCTCACCACTTTGCTTCGTCGTCGAACGGCCGCGACGGCTTCGGCTCGTCCCGCGGCACCACCCGCGCCTTCAACACCGCCTCGGCCAGCTTCAAGTCGTCTTGGGTGGTGATCTTGAAGTTGGCCGGCGACCCCGTCACGACGCGAACCGGATACCCGGCCGCTTCGACCAGTTGCGCGTCATCGGTGATCGGCCCGGCCAACTCGCCGCGGCGGGCGTAAGCGTCGAGCAGCCAGTCGCGGCGGAACACCTGGGGCGTCTGGGCAGACCACAGCCCGGCCCGCGGGACCGTCTCCGACACAGTCCCCCCGTCCCCCACCCGCTTGAGAGTGTCCGCGAGCGGCACCGCCAGCAGGGCCGCCCCATGTTCCGCGGCGGCAGCAAAGACGGCATCGATGAGTGACGGCGGGGTGAGAGGGCGGACGGCGTCGTGAACGGCGACCAGGTTTACGTCGGACGGCACCCGGGCGAGGGCGTTCGCCACCGACTCGAACCGCTCGGCCCCGCCGTCCACGATTTGCGCGGTCGTGAACGCCAGCAGATGCCCGAACCGGCCGCGGAACTCGTCCCGGTCGGCCGGGCTGACGACGACGAACACGGCGGCCACGTCCGGCCGGTTCCAGAACAGCTCGGCCGACCGCTGCCAGACGGGCCGGCCGTCCAGGCCGACGAACGGCTTCTTGTCCGCCCCGCCGAACCGGGTAGACCCCCCGGCGGCCGGGAGGATGACGGCGACTTTCGGCATAGGCCGACCCCCGGACCGGAAACGCGAATCGCAGAGTCCGAACCCCCTAGGGTTGGGACTGCGATACTTCTCCCACCGGCGGTTGTTCTATCACCCGCCGCCAGTCGGCGACCGCGTCCCGCCAGCGGGTCCAGACGGCCTCCTGGTCGTGCAGCAGTTGCTCGACCTCGGCGGCCAGGGTGCGGGCGTTCGCCAGCCGGTCTTCCCACCCGTCCGGTTCGAGGGCCGGGCCGACGGGGCGTTCGGCCGGGGCGGCCTCGGTGAGTACCGCCTGGTAGGTCGTCTCGTAGGCATCCAGGGCGGCCAGGTAGCCGGCCACCGCCTCGCCCACCTCGTCCATCGCCCGGGTCCAGTCGGGGTTGCGTCGGTCGCCCATTTTGGCCCCCTTTCGGCGTCCGTGTGGTCCGGCACCGGGGCGGGGTTTTAGCGAACCGTGGCGATCTCCGGGAGGCCAACTTCCGCCGGAAAAAGATGAGAAGCTTCTTGCGGCCCGCCCCCGGCCGGCGGTATACGCCCCGGTCTGTCGGACGGGGAACTTCGGAGGGCTGAGGGATGAATTCTGAATGATGAATTGAGACCCCTACCCCGTGCAGCGGCTGACGGAGTCTTGATTCATCATTCAGAATTCATCCCTCAGCCCTCCGAAGTGGGGGATGCGCTGCCCCGGGCGCGCCGTGTCGGAGTGCTTCGCCATGTACGTGGCCTGCTCCACGCTCTGTTTCAGCCGCCTCGGCCTGGACGCCGCCTTGAAGGCGATCCGGGACTTGCACTTCGCCAAGGCCGACCTGGCCATCCACCCGCCCGGCCCACACCTGACCCCGGAGGCGGTCGCCGCCGACGGCCCGGCGGTGGCGAAACGGCTGAAGGCCGGCAACGTCCCGTTCGCCGCGTTCCACCTGGAGGTGGCCGACCCGCTCGGGCCGGACGGCCGCGCCCACCTGAAGGCGGTCTGCCGGCTGGCCCGGTTGCTGGCCGTGCCGCTGCTCACCGTCCCGCCGGCGACGGCAGACCTGGGCACGGAGTGCGAGCGGCTGGGCGAGTGGGCCAAGGTGGCGTCCGCCGACGGGGTGATGCTGACGGTCGAGACCTTGACCGGGACGTTGACCGGAGACGCGGCGACGGCCGTAGAACTGTGCCGCAAGGTGCCGGGACTGGGGCTGACCCTGGACCCGAGCCACTACCTGTTGGACAACCAGGCCGGGGCCGGGTACGACCCGCTGCTGCCGTTCGTCCGGCACGTCCGGCTGCGGGACAGCGGCCGGGGGCCGGGCCAGTTCCAGGTGCGGGTCGGACAAGGGGAGGTCGAGTACGGGCGGATCATCACCCAGCTCGACCGGTTCAAGTACGACCGGGCACTGTCGGTGGACGTGCGTGACGTGCCGGACAACCCGTTCCCGGTCGAGCCGGAGGTCAGAAAACTGAAATACTTGCTGGAGTCGCTGGTTTAACCGAGTGTCCGGTCCGCCGCGGCGGGTCCGCTCCTAGGGTGTAGCTGGTACAGCCGGCCCGGCCGGTCCGAGAATCCGGACCGGCCGGGGCACAATTTGTTGCAACATCCGGCCGGATCGGACACTCTACTCCTTCGGGAGTATTTGGCCTCACCCAATTCATCCCGGCCCGCTCCGTGGGCTATTATGGGGTAGGATCAGGTGAGACCCGACAGGGAGTTGGACCCCCATGATTGCCGCACGGACGTTGCGGCCGGCTGTCGCCGCAACCGCAATCCTGTTAGTTAGTTCGCTCGCCGCTCATGCCGCCGATGCCGACTCCCGGGCCAAGCCCTGGGATCCGGTCCGGACCACCTCGCCGGAATCGGCCGCCGAACTCAAAGCCCTCGAAGCCCGGGTGAAGGAGGTCGTCGCGGCCTGCACCCCGGCGACCGTCGGGCTGTTCGCCGGGCCGAGCGCCGGCAGCGGGGTGATTATCAATGAGGATGGTCTGATCCTGACCGCCGCCCACGTGATCGGCAAGCCCGGCACGTCGCTGCGGGTGGTTCTGCCGGACGGCCGGACGGTGGCCGGCAAGTCGCTCGGGGTGAACCCAGAGATCGACAGCGGCATGGCCAAGATCACCGGCAAGGTGCCAGAGAACGCGGACTGGCCGGGGGCCAAGGACGGCAAGTGGCCGTTCGCCCCGGTCGGCAAGTCGGGCGACCTGAAGCGGGGCCAGTGGGTGGTCGCCCTCGGCCACCCCGGCGGGCCGAAAGCCGGCCGCAAGCCGCCGGTCCGGGTCGGCCGGTACTACTTCTACAACACCCGCGAGGTCGCCCTGCGGTCCGACTGCACCCTGGTCGGCGGGGACTCGGGCGGCCCGCTGTTCGACCTGACCGGGAAGGTCATCGGCATCCACAGCCGGATCGGCCGCGACCTGGAGTACAACATCCACGTCCCGACGGATGCCTTTAAGAAGGAGTGGGACCAGCTCGTCAAGGGGGCGACCATCGGCCGGGACACGTCCGTCGAACTGGGCATCAAACCGGACGACACGGCCGAAGCCCCGACGGTCAAAGAGGTCGTCGAGGGCAGCCCGGCCGCCCGCGCCGGCATCCAGGTCGGGGACGTGATCCTGAAGTTCAACGACGAGCAGGTCCACTCGTTCGACGACCTGGTGCACATGCTCAGCGGGCTGGAGCCGGGCCAGAAGGTGCCGGTCGAAGTCCGCCGGGACGACCAGACCCTGACCCTGACCGTCACTCTCAGCCGGCGGGCCAAGCGGTCGAAGTAATACACCGGCCGAAACCTCGGCCGGCCCCTCCTCTCCACCCTTTACTTTTTTCGGACGAGTGACTGATCGCTCCGGAGTAGTCCCCATGAGCCGCCAACTGGTCGCCGTCGGTTGCGCGTTCCTGCTGCTGTCAGCCCCCGCCGTGGCCCAGACCGACCGGGGTAAGGACCGCCTGCCGCGGCTGTTCGTGCCGGCCATCGCCGCCGCCGCCGAATCGACGGTCAAGGTGATGTGCGACGGGCGGGATTCCGCGCTCGGCACGGTGGTGTCCGCGGACGGGCTGATCCTGACCAAAGGGAGCGAGCTGCACGGGGCGATCACCGTCAGCCTGCGGGACGGGTCGGTGTACGACGCACGGCAGGTCGGATATCACCGGCCGACCGACCTGGCCTTGCTCCGGGTCGAGGCGGACGGGCTGAAGCCGGTCACGTTCGCCGACCCGAAGGCCGTCGAGGTCGGCTCCTGGGTGGCCGCCCCGGGGCTGAAGGCCGAACCGGTCGCGGTCGGGGTGCTGAGCGCCGCCGCCCGGAAGCTGCCGAACGACCCGAACAGCCAGGAGGGGCGGATCGAGAACTCGAACAAGGGCTACCTGGGCATCTTCTTGGCGGACGTCGAGGACGTGGAAGGGGTGATGGTCCGGGACATCGACCCGAAGGGGTCGGCCGCCCGGTCCAAGCTCCGGCCGCGGGACATCATCGTCGAATTGGGCGAGAAGCCGGTGGCCAACCGGCAAACGCTACTCGAACTGCTCGACGGCTACCGCCCGGGGGACACGGTTGACCTGAAAGTCCGCCGGGGCGACGAGGATGTGACGGTCAAGATCAAGCTGGGCAGCCGGACCGAGCTGGACCGGGGCGACTTCCAGAACGCGATGGGCAGCAAGCTGTCCGGGCGGCGGACCGGGTTCCCGGCAGTAATCCAGCACGACTCGGTGCTCGACCCGGCCCAGTGCGGCGGACCGTTGGTGGACCTGGACGGCCGGGTGCTGGGTATCAACATCGCCCGGGCCGGCCGGGTGGAGAGCTGGGCACTCCCCGCTGACGTGATCGTGCCCGTCCTCCGCGGGCTGAAGGAAGGCAAATTCCCGGTGAGCAAGTAATTACAACTCGTGCTGGCTTCGCCGGCCGCCCGACATCGGGCGGCCGGCGGCTTCCCCTCCCCGCTTCGGGGAGGGGGCCGGGGAGGGGTAAAGCCTTGGACCCGATTCAGTAACTTCGCACTCGCTGCGTTGGGCGGCTGTCCTGACCCCACCCCGGCCCCCTCCCCGAAGCGGGGAGGGGGAGAAAGCCAAAGCCCACTTGCGGTTGACCCGGCCGGTTTCCGCTTCGTACCATTTCCCCCCTGCCGGGGGGCGACCGCCCAGCCCACCGGGACGCACGGACGCGGACCGATGCCGACCATCAACAAGCCGTTCCTCCTGAAACTGGTCCTCACCGTCGTCGCCGTCGTCGGCGTGGTGGTCGGGGTCCACACTGTCCAGGCCGGCCGCATCCCGGACTCCCTGTACCGCCAGGTGGACCGGGCGACGGACCAGGGCAAGTCTGACACCGCCATCCACTACCTGCGGCGGTATCTGGAGTTCCGCCCGGCCGATCTCGCCGCCCTGGAGCGGCTCGCGTCTCTCCTGAAAGAGCGTCCGAAGGGGGATCCGGCCGACCTCGTCCTGCTGTACGACAAAATCCTGCGGGCCGACCCGGCCAAGACAGCAGTCCGCCGAGACACCCTCGAAGCCTGCCTCAAGCTCGGCCGGTTCACCGACGCCGAGTCGCACGCCCAGACCCTGCTCCGGGACAAGCCGGACGACGCCGGCCTCTGGCAGCAACTGGCGGCGGCCCAGGCCGGGCTGCAGAAAGAGGACGAGACCCGGGCCAGCTACGAGCAGGCGATCAAGCACGCCCCGGACGACCCGCTGCCGTACCAGCGGTTGGCCCAGTACCTGTGGCGAGATTTAAAGCAGACGGCCGAGTCCAAGGCGGTCATCGACCGGCTGGTCGCCGCCCTGCCCCACGACCCGGAGCCGTACCTGACCCGGGCGAGGTTCGACCTGCACGCCGGCGACGGCAAGAGCGCCACGGCCGACCTGGCGAAAGCGCTCGAACTGGACCCGGAGAACGCCGAGGGGCTGCTGCTCCTGGCCGACCAGTACCAGAAGCGGCGGATGCCGGCCGAGGCCCGGGACTGCCTGGCGGACGGCGTGCGGCTCTACCCGAACGACGCCCGGATGGTCCGCAGTCTGGCCTGGCTGGAGCTGAACCGGGGCAACATCGGGGCGGCGGTGGCCGTGCTCGAAGACGGGATGACCCGGATCAAGGAGGGGTTCGACCTGCTCGTCCCGCTGGCCGACGTCCTGGTGCAACTCGGGGAAACGGCCCGGACCGAGGCGATCGTGAAGCGGCTGGAGGCCCGGCCGGGTCCGGCCGCCAAGCTCCAAGTCCGCTACCTCCGCGGCCGGCTGGCCATGCAGGCTCGGGACTGGGGGACGGCGGCCGAGACGTTCGCCGGGCTGCGGGCGGACGCCATCCACCTGCCCGGGCTGGAGATGCAGGCGACGTACCTGCTCGCCGTCTGCCAGCAGCGGCAGGGAGAGGCCACCCGCGAGCAAGAGACGCTCAAGCTACTATTGAACAAGGATCCGAACCACCTGGCCGCACGGGTGAGCCTGGCCCAGTCGTACCTGAACGCCGGCCGGGTCGGCGACGCGATCAAGGAGTACGAACACGCCGTCCGCTCGCCGGCGGCCAGCCAGACGACCCACGCCGCCCTGTTGCGGTTGAAGGCCCGGGAGTTGGTCACGACGGCCGCCCGGCCGGCCGATTGGGCGCAGCTCGACCGGGTGGCCGGGGAACTGGCCCGGGCGGCGAACCCGTCCGCGACCGAGCCGGTGCTGATCCGGGCCGAACTGCTGGCGGCCCGCGGCGACCTGGCACAGGCGGCAGCCGTCCTGCGGGCCGAGGCCGCCCGCCGGCCCGGGGACACTCGGGTGTGGGCCGCCCTGTCGGACGCCGTCGCCAAGATCGCCGGGACCGCGGCCGGGCTGGGGGTGCTGGACGAGGCCCAGGCGGCGGCCGGGGACGGGCCGGACCTCCGTCTGGCCCGGGCCGACCTGTCCGCCCGCGATCCGGCCCGCCTCCGCCCGATCGACCCGTTGGCCGACCAGATCGACAGTTGGCCGGACGCCGACCAGGCCCGGCTGCTGTACGGGCTGGCCGAGGTGTACGACCGGCTCGGGGACGACGCCAAGGTACTCCACACGTACCGCCAGATCACCGCTCGCCGGCCGGCCGACCTGACCGTGTGGGAGGCGCTGGGCGAGCGGGCCGCGCGGTGTGGGGACACCAAGGCGGTGGCCGACGCCCGGTCGGCGGCCGCCAAGCTCGACCCGTCCGGCAAGTCGGTCACGCTGCTGGACGCCTGGGTGGCGGTCAAAACGAACAACGCGGACGCCGCCCAGAAGGCGATCGGGCTGATGACCCAGGCGTTCGGGGCGAACCCCGAGCGGGCCGACGCCTGCATCGCGCTCGGTCGGCTGAAGGCGATGACCGGGGCGACCGCCGACGCCGGCCGGCTGTTCGAGCGGGCGGTCCGGCTGGAGCCGACCCGCTTCCCGCCGATGCAGGTCTACGTCGCCCACGTCGCGGCGGCCGGAACGGCGGACGCCGTAGCGGGCTTGCTCGGCCGGCTGAGCAAGGACCACCGGTGGGCCGGGGAGCCGTTCCGCCGGGTGGTCCAGACGGTCGTGCGGGGCCAGTCGAACGAGGTCGCCCAGCGGGTGCTGGCCGCCGCCCGGCCGGTGGTCGAGGCCGAGGCGGGCGGGCTTGGCTGGCTGGGCGACACGTACCTGGCCTGCGGGTTCAAGGCCGAGGCCGAGAAGTGCTTCGACCGGGCCACTACCACGGCCGTGACGAACGCGGACGACTGGCTGCGGCTGGCCGTCCGCAGCACGGAGGCCGGCTCCCCGTCGGTCGCCGACCGGGTCATGCAGGCGGTCAAGGAGAAGCTCCAGCCGGCGCTCTATTTCGCAGTGGCGGCCAGCTACGCCGAGTCGGAGGTCGCTCCGAAGGGGTGGGCGCCGCCACTCGCCGGGGCGGCCGAGGCCCGGCAGTTCACCCAGGCCCGGCTCGGGGTCAAGCTGTCCCGGTTCCAACGGGCCGAGGCGGTCGAGCTGCTCGATCGCTACCTGGCCGGCAAGCCGCCGGCTGCCGACACGGCATGGGCGAACCGCAACCTGGCCATGCTGCTGGCCGTCCGCGGCGACCCCGGCGACCGGAAGCGGGCGATGGACCTGCTGCTCGCGGCCGGCGAGGCGGCCGGAGAGACGGCGGACGAGAAGCGGGCGACGGCAGCCGTCCTGACCGCCCTGTCCCGGCACCTGGACGGGGCCGACCGCAAGACCGTGCTGGCCCGGGCGACGGCCGTCCTCAAGGCGCTGGTGAGCGACACCCGGACCACCCGGGACGCGTTCCTGCTGGCCCAGCTCTACCGGGCGAACGGCCAGCGGGCGGAGAGTGTCCAGGTGCTTAACCAACTGCTCCAGGCCGACCCGAAAAACCTGGACTACCTGGTCCTCGCCCTGGACGAGCTGGCCGAGGACGGCCGGTTCGACGCGGCCGAGCCGTTCGCCCAGCGGCTGCTCGCCCTGCACCCGGCCGAGTACCGGGCGGTGGCGGCGGTCGCCCGGGCCGAGTGCCGGGCCGGCCGGCCGGAGCGGGCACTGGTGCTGGCCGAGGGGTACACCCGGACGGCCGACGCGACCGCCGGCGACCTGCCGGCCAAGTCAGCACGGGCCGCCGAACTGCTGGACGAGCTGGCCCGGATGCCGTCGGTCCGCGGGACCGAGGTCGGCCGGCGGATGGCGAAGGCGGCTATCGAGAAGTACGAGGCACTGGCGGCCACCCGGCCGGAGGCTGTGATCGCGGCCGCCGGCCTGCTGGCCCTGGACGACCGGACGGCGGACGCCTTCGCGGCGATCGACAAGCACGGCGAGTCGCTGCCAGCCCGGTTGAAGGCGGCGGCCGGGCTGGCAGCCCTGCGGGCCGGCGGGGCGTCCCCCCAGCAGTTCGCCCGGGTCCGGGAGTGGCTCGACACTGCCATCGCCCAGGAGCAGGGGTCGACCGCCCTGCGGCTGAACGAGGGCGAGTTCTACACGCTCCAGCAGAACTTCAAGGCCGCCGAGGACGCGTACACGGCCGTGCTGAAATCCGACCCGCGGAACGTGGTGGCCCTGAACAACCTGGCCTGGGTGCTGGCCCCGAACCCGAAGGAGGCGGCCCGGGCGCACGCCCTGATCGACCGGGCAGTCGCGGAGATCGGGCTGACCGGGGAGCTGCTGGACACCCGCGCCCGGGTGCGGATCGCCGCCCGCCAGTTCGAGCCGGCCGAACGCGACCTGCAAGACGCCCTGACCCAGGAGAAGACGCCGCTACGGCTGTTCCACCTGGCGCTGGCCAAGGAGTCGCAGGCGCCGCCGCGGCACGACGAGGCGCGGGACGCCTTCCGCAAGGCCAAGGACCGCGGCCTCGACCCGAAAGCCATCCACCCGGCCGACCTGCCGACCTACCGGGCATTAGAGGCGGCCACCCCGGGCAAGCGGGGGAGTTAAAGCGAGCAGATTACGAGGGTCCGCTGTGCGGACCGGTGGCAGCCGGTCCGCACAGCGGCTACACCAACAACTTCTCTCTAATAGTCCTGCTTCGGCAGCTTCTGAAGGGCTTCCTTGAACTCCATCGCCGACCGGTAGCGCTCGTTCCGGTCCCGGTCGACCGACTTCATCAGCACCCGGGTCAGGGCGTCGTCCAGGTCCGGTCGCAAGTCCTTGGCGTTCCGCGGCGGGGTGTTCAGGTGCCTGCGGAGGGTCTCCTCGCTGGACACGCTCCGCTCCCACGGCAGCAGCCCGGTGAACAGCTCGAACGCCGTCACCCCCAAGGCGAACAGGTCCACCCGGTGGTCGGTGGCGGACCGCCGGATCACCTCCGGGGCCAGGTAATCGACCGTGCCGGTCCGGTTCCCCGGGGCGCAGAACGCCGGCGTGTTCGGGATGGTCAGCCCGAAGTCGATCAGCTTCACCGTCCCCGGCCCTTCCTCGTCCTTGGCCACCATCACGTTCCGCGGGCACAGGTCCCGGTGCAGGTACTGCTGACCGTGCAGGTACTGGACGGCGTCACACAGTTGACAGGTGAAGTTGATCCGGTTGCCGGTCAGCAGCTTGTCCCGGGTTTCGATCAGGTAGTTCAGCCCGAGGCCGTCGATCCACTCCATCACCAGGTACGGGTCGCCGGACGTGGTATAGCCGTACTCGTAGGTCTTGACGCAGTTGGGGTGGTTCAGCGCGAAGCACACTTCCCCCTCGGTCGGCTTCTTCAGCCCCTGGAGGGAGAACCGCTCCTCGAACTTCTTGGTCTTCTCTTTGTCCAGCAGCTTCAGACAGACGGTGCGGCCGAGATCCTTGTCGTAGGCCTGGAACACCTTGGACATGCTCCCCTGGCCGGTCCGCCCGCGGAGGTCCCACCGGCGGATGTCGGAGACCTTGGCCCCCTTCGGCCGGCCGCCGCCCTTCGTCTTGCCGCCGAACAGCCTGCTGAAGATGCCCACAGTTGACCCCAGGCTCGTGGATCGGGTCGGGCCGGGCGGTCCCGACCCGAGTCACTTGATGGTGCAGTAGTCGATGATCCGGGCCAGTTCGGTCCGCAGATCCTTCCGGGGGACGATCCGGTCGACGAACCCGTGCTTGAGCAGGAACTCGCTCGTCTGGAACCCGTCCGGCAGTTCGATCCGGATGGTGTTCTTGATGGTCCGGGCGCCGGCGAACCCGACCAGCGCTTTCGGCTCGGCCAGGGTGAGATCCCCCTGGAACGCCCAACTGGCCGCCACCCCGCCCATGGTCGGGTTGGTGAGCACGCTGACGAACAGCCCGCCGGCCGCCCCGTACCGGGCCAGGGCGGCGGACACCTTGGCCATCTGCATGAGGGACAGGATGCCCTCCTGCATCCGGGCGCCGCCGCCGGACCCGCTGACGAACACCAGCGGTAGCCGCAGATCGGTCGCCCGCTCGGCCGCCCGGGTCAGCTTCTCCCCCACCACGCTGCCCATGCTCCCGGCCATGAACGCGAAGTCGGTGATGCCCAGCACCACCCCCCGGCCACGGATGAACCCCTGACCGGTGACGGCCGCGTCCGGCATCCCGGTCTTGGCCGCCTCGTCCTTCAGCCGCTGGTGGTACGGGATGCGGTCGACGAACCCGAGCGGGTCGACCGGGCGGAGGGTGGTGTCCCACTCCTCGAAACTGTCGGCGTCCAGCAGTTGGGCGATCCGGTCCCGGGCGGACGAGTAGAAGTGGTGGTCGCACTCCGGGCAACAGTTCAGCCGGGCGGCCACCTCCTTCTTGAAGACGGTGGCCTTGCACTCGGGGCACTTGACCCACAGCCCCTCCGGCACCCCCCGCTTCGGCCGCTCGGTCATCGGCATTCCGGACACGCGATCCGCCCTCCGTCCCCCGGCCGGGAGCCAACGACGGCCGCCTGTGTGGGTAGAGCATCATCTCATCCGGCCGGACGGCCGGCGTCAAGAGGGGGCCGGCCGGGCGGTTCGGGTTGACGCCGGATTCCGCCCGCCCGTACCTTACCGGGACGGTCCGGCCCGCCGCAGGAGCCTGTGTTGCCCCTCCCCGCCCCCACCCTCGGCTCGGTCGTCCCCGAACCGCTCCGCCGGCTGTTCCGCCGGGTGTTCCCTCACCAGCCGCCGGACCACCCGGCCCTCTGGCGGCGGGCCTGTCAGAAGATGGTGCTCGGCGGGGTCGAGCCGGCCGGGGAACACTTGGTCGTCCACGGCTGGCTGGTCGCCCCGGATGACGTCCGGCCGCACGTCGAATTCGCCCTCCAAGACGGCCACACCGGAACGGCCTACCCGGTGACCCGGTGCGACTACCCGCTCCCCCGCCCGGACGTCGCCGCCCGCCTCGGCCGCCACGTCCCGGCCGCCGGGACGAGCGGGTTCATGATCTGGTCGCCCCGGCCGGACCCGTCGGCCCCCCCGGGCGACCTGAAGATCAGCGCGACCGACCGGCGGACCGGCGCCCCGCTCGGCGCCGACTATCTGCCGCTGTTCCACCCGTCCGCGGACCGACTCGGCCCGGTCCCGGTCGGGCAGCACATCCGCCGGGTGATCGGCGAGCAGTCGGTGTTCAGCTTCGCCCACGGCGGGTACACCGCGTTCCGCCGGATGGAGGCGGTCGTGCGGGACGCGACCGGCCGGCCCCTGTCCGCTTACCCCCGGGTGCTCGACTGGGGGTGCGGGTGCGGGCGGGTGAGCCGGTATTTCCTGCCACTGCCGGGCATATCAGTCACCGGGGCGGACGTGGACCCGGAGACGGTCGCCTGGTGCCGCACGAACCTACCGGCCGGCCGGTGGGAGGTACTCCCGCTGCGGCCGCCGACCGCCCTGCCGGACGCCGGGTTCGACCTGGCTTTCGGGGTGTCGGTGTTCACCCACCTGAAGGAGCCGGAGCAGCACGCCTGGCTGGCCGAGCTGCGCCGGGTGATCCGGCCGGGCGGGCTGGCCCTGATGACGTTCCACGGCGACGCGAGCGTCGTCTGGGCCGGTCTGTCGGCCGAGCGGTACACGGTCTTGATGCGGGACGGCATCTGTGACCAGCCGAACCCGCTATACGACGCCGACCTCGGGGAAGCGGACTACTACCGGGACACGTTCCACACCGCCGGCTACGTCCGCCGGGTGTGGGGCGAGTACTTCGACGTGTTGGACATCCGGCCGAGCCACATCGCGCACCAAGACCTGGCCGTGCTGAGGAGGCGGTGACGGGCTGACAGCCCCCTCACCCGCCCGGCCGGTTGGCAGTCACGCCGGCGGGTCCGTAGGGCCACTGGCGACGTCCGGAGCCGGGGAGGGCACCGGGCTGTCGGCCCAGGCGCCCGGCAGGATGGTCGCCAGCCGCAGGCGGGGCAGCAGCACCATCACCACGACGAACAGCCCGATCGCCCCGGCGGTCAGGAGGATGCCCTGCATCCGGGGGTAGATGGTCGCGGTCAGCGTCATCGCCAGTATAGCCGCCCCCGGCAGCACCACCCCGGCCAGAGCCAGGCGTACACCGAGCAGCGTGACCGCCCGGACGCCGATGATCGCCAGCCCTATCCCGGCGGACACCCCCATCGCGGCCCCGAGCGGCAAGTACTCCTGGGCGAAGTACATCAGCGGGTACGCCCCGGCGAACGTGCCGACGGTCAGCAGCAGCGTCCACCGGTCGAACTGCTCCGCCCGGGCCGCCGTCACCACCAGCCCGACCAGCAGGCCGAATGCGGCCACGCTGATCGGCCCCAGCCAGGTCAGCTCGCCGAGCCGGTCGATCGGGGCGATGCCGAGCACGTCCAGCCGGACCGGCTGGCCGAACAGCAGCCGCTTGTAATCCCAGATGTACGTGGTGCCGCCGGAGTCGGACCGCAGCCCGGTCGGCTGAAGGGACAGCTCCAAAAGCCGCACGTCCGACCCCTCGGCGGTGAGTGTCACCTGGAACTGGTCGAGCGGCCCGCCGGCCGGCACCGCCAGCTCGTACACCCCCTTGCCGACGGCCGAATACTCGACTTCCAGCGTCGCCGGTTCGGCCGCCAACTGGCCGGTCCAGACCAGCTTGCCGTCCAGCGGCATCACCCGCTCGCTCGGCACACCGCCGGCGGTGATCCGCAGGTCGGCGAGGGAGATGATCTGCGGCGGCAGGGGCAGTTCCAGCTCACACTCTCCCCCCTTCCCCGCCGGCCCGGACGCGGACAGCGTGCTGTGAAACCGGGCCTCGTAGATGGACTCCGGGGTCGCGGTGCCGACGCTCAGCCGGGGCTTGAGCACGACCTCGGCGGTGAGGCTGCGGACGCGGGCCTTGGGAGGTCGGGCCGGGGTCGGAGCAACCGCCTCCTGCGAGCCGACCGCCTGAGCGGCGTTCCCCGCCGACAGCTTGGCCTTGGAGATGGACGCCGCCTGTCTCACCTTCTGAACGGCCGGCAGGAGCAGCCCGATCAGGACCGCGATGACCAGGATGACGACGAACAGTTCGATCAGCGTGAACCCGGACCGACGTGAACGGGACATGGTAGACCTGCATGATGGGCCAGAGCCGCGGGGTTTGGGATGTGTCGGCTCTGACCCAATTCTACCACGCGATCCCCTCGTTCCCACGCTCTGCGTGGGAACGCACGGGGGCGACGCTCCGCGTCGCGTCCAAGAGAATGGGTGACAATTAATGCAGGGATGAAGTCGACGGCACGCGGAGCGTGCAAAAGAACGTTCCCACGCAGAGCGTGGGAACGAGGAGGGCTGGGTGTGTGAACAGGGAAGTTACTTGTCGTCGATTTGCGCCAGGGAGGCGAACGGCTTGCCCTCGACGTAGGCCAGGAACGCCCCGCCGCCGGTGGACACGTGGGTCATCTGGTCGGCGTACCCGAACTGCTCGACCGCCTCGGCGGTTTCCCCGCCGCCGACCACCGTCGTGACGGCGCCGTTCTCGGCCATCACCTTGGCGATGCCCTTCGTCCCCTCGCTGAACGCCGGCTGCTCGAACCAGCCGACCGGCCCGTTCCAGATGACGGTGCCGCTGGTCCGCACCTTGTTGGCGTAGTGGGCGAGCGTCCGCGGGCCGATGTCTACCCCCTCGTACCCGGCCGGGATGCTCCCCTCGACCACCTTCGTCTGGGTCAGGTCGTCGGACTTGGCCACCAGGAAGTCGGTCGGCAGGGTGATGAGCATGTCCACCTGGTCGAGCAGCGGCTTAGCGGCCGTCACCTCCTCGTCGGCCACCCGGGTGCCGCCCACGTCCACGCCCTGAGCCTTGAGGAAGGCGTAGGCCATCTTGCCGCCGATGAGCAGTTGGTCCACCTTGCCGAGCAGGGTGCGGATGAACGCCAGCTTGTCCGACACCTTGGCCCCGCCCATGATCGCGATCAGCGGGTGCTTCGGCTGGCCGAGCAGCCCGTCGATGATGTGCAGTTCCCGCTCGACCAAGAGGCCGACCGCCCGCGGCTTGCCGGCCGCCTTGAGGGCCGCCGGGACGGCCACCATGCTGGCGTCCTTGTCGTTGTGGCAGGTGCCGAAGGCGTCGTTCACGTAGGCGTCGCCCAGGTCGGCGACGGCCTTGGCGAAGGCGGCGTCGTTCTTCTGCTCCCGCGGGTCGAACCGCAGGTTCTCCAGCACCAGCACGTCGCCCGGCTTCATCCCCTTGACCGCCGCCTCGACGGCCGGCCCGACCACCTCGTCCGCCGCCTTCTTGACCGGCCGGCCGAGCAGCTCGCCGAACCGGGCGGCCACCTTGTCCATCGTCAGGTGCTTCCGCTCCTCGGGCGTAGCCTTCTCCGGCCGGCCGAGGTGGCTCATGGCGATGACCGCCGCCCCGGCGTCGAGCAGCTTCTTGACCGTCGGCAGGGCGGCCCGGATGCGGCGGTCGTTCTTCACCGCCCCGGTCTTCTTGTCCAGCGGGACGTTGAAATCGACCCGGACCAACACCCTCTTACCCGTCAAATCGCCGAGGTCGGCGAGCGTCTTCTTCGGCATGGTGTCCCCCAGAAATGGGCCGCACGATTAACGCCGAACCAGCACGATAAGAACCATTATAGTTTGGTTCTGAATCGTGCTGGTTCGGCGTTAATCGTGCGGCAAATGTTACGCCTTCGAGGCCATGTACTTGAGCAGGTCGACGCAGCGGTTGCTGTACCCCCACTCGTTGTCGTACCACGAGACCAGCTTGAAGAACTTGCTGTTCAGCTCGATCCCGCTGCCGGCGTCGAAGATGCTGCTGGCCGGGTCGTGGATGAAGTCGGTAGAGACGACCTCGTCGTCGGTGTACGTCAGGATCCCCTTCAGGTACGTCTCGCTGGCCCGCTTCATGGCCGCGCAGATGTCCTTGTAGCTGGTCTCTTTCACCGTCTTGACCGTCAGGTCCACCACGCTGACGGTCGGGGTCGGGACGCGGAACGACATCCCGGTCAGCTTCCCCTTCACCTCCGGGCAGACCAGGCCGACCGCCTTGGCCGCGCCGGTGGTGCTCGGGATGATGTTGATCGCCGCCGACCGGCCGCCCTTCCAGTCCTTCTTGCTCGGGCCGTCCACCGTCTTCTGGGTGGCGGTGTAGCTGTGGACGGTGGTCATCAGCCCCTCGTCGATCCCGAACCCCTCTTTCAGAAGGACGTGGACGACCGGGGCCAGGCAGTTGGTTGTGCAGCTCGCGTTGCTGATGATGCTGTGCTTGCCGGCGTCGTACTTCTCGTGGTTGACGCCCATGACGACGGTGATGTCCTCCCCCTTGGCCGGGGCGGAGATGATCACCTTCTTGGCCCCGGCGGTCAGGTGCCCCTTGGCCTTCTCGGCTTCCGTGAACAGGCCGGTGCACTCGATCACGTAATCGACGCCCAGGTCCTTCCACGGCAGCGCTTGCGGCCCTTCCTTCACCGCCAGGCACTTGATCTCGTGCCCGTCCACCACCAACACGTCGTCCTCGGCCACCTTGTCCGACGACTTCTTGCTGTGAACGGACTTGCCGAACTTGCCCTGGGTGCTGTCGTACTTGAGCAGGTACGCCAGGTTGTCGGCCGGGACCAGGTCGTTGACGGCGACCACGTCCAGGTGCTTGTCCTTGCCGAGCAGCCCCTGTTCGACCAGCGCCCGGAACACCAGCCGGCCGATCCGCCCGAACCCGTTGATCCCGACCTTCACCGCTGCCATCGCTCGCGCTCCTTGGGGCGGACGGCCGGATGCCGGCCGCGGAATAGTCCCTACGGTATCTGTGTATGGCCGGCCCGGTTCGTGTCGAGTGCCGGCCCCACCCACCGGGGAGCCTCTCATGCCCAAGACCGTGAAAGTGGCCGTCACCGGGGCCGGCGGCCAGGTGTCCTACGCGATGCTCGCCCGGCTGGCCTCCGGCGAGGTGTTCGGCCCGGACACCCAGGTGGTGCTGCACCTGATCGAGATCCCGAAGAAGCCGGACTGGACCCCGCCGAACCCGACCGCCCGGCAGCCGCTGGAGATCGCCGAAGGCAACGCGATGGAACTGCTCGACTGCGGGTTCCTCACCCTCAAGGACGTGGTGGTGACGGACGACCCGCAGAAGGGGTTCGACGGCGTCAACTGGGCGCTGCTGGTCGGGGCCGCCCCCCGCGGGCCGGGGATGGAACGGAAAGACCTGCTCGGGCTGAACGGCAAAATCTTCGTCGGCCAGGGGAAGGCGCTGGCGGCCAAGGCGGCGGCGGACGTCCGCGTCCTGGTGGTCGGCAACCCGTGCAACACCAACTGCCTTGTGGCGTATCACAACGGCAAGGCGATCCCGGCCGAGCGGTGGCACGCCATGACCCGGCTCGACCACAACCGGGCGGTGTCCGCCCTGGCCCAGAAGGCCGGGGTGCCGAACGCCGCGGTGACGTGCATGACCATCTGGGGGAACCACTCGAACACCCAGTACCCGGACTTCACCAACGCCAAGATCAACGGCAAGCCGGCGACCGAGGTGATCCCCGACCGGGCCTGGCTGGAGGGCACCTTCATGCCGCAGTGCCAGAACCGTGGGGCGGCGATCATCAAGGCCCGCGGGCTGTCGAGCGCGATGTCCGCGGCGAACGGGGCCATCGACCACGTCAAGAGCTTCGTGACCGGCACCCCGAAGGGGGACTGGACCAGCGCCGCGGTGGTGTCCAAGGGCGAGTACGGAGTCCCGGCCGGGCTGGTGTTCGGCTACCCGGTGACGACCGACGGCCAGGGGAACTACTCCGTGGTCGAGGGGGTGAAGCTGGACGCCTTCGGCCAGGCCGCGTTCCAGAAGACGCTCAACGAGCTGCTGGAGGAGCGAGAAGCGGTCAAGGATTTGCTCCCGAGCTGACCGGTTAGCCGCGAGGCGTAAGTCTTCTGAGCCGAGCGCGGGGACTGTCCCACGACTCGGCGAGCGCGATGCCCCGGCACCCGGTCGCCGCGCTCGGCTCCGCAGAGCCTCCGCCTCGCGGCTAACCGTCTGGAGACCACCCATGTCCACCGCGCGTAACGTCCTCGGCACCCCGCTGCGGACCTGCTCCACCCGCCCGCTGACCGGGTTCTACCGGGACGGCTGCTGCAACACCGGCGAGGACGACCTCGGCCTGCACCTGGTCTGCTGCCGGGTGACGGCCGAGTTCCTGGCCCACCAGCGGTCCATCGGCAACGATCTGTCCACCCCGCTCCCGCACTACGGCTTCCCGGGGCTGAGGCCGGGCGACGGCTGGTGCGTCTGCGTCGAGCGGTGGAAGCAGTCGCTGGAGGCTGGTGTCGCGTGTCCGGTGGTGCTGGAGGCGACCCACATGTCTGCCCTTGAGTACGTCGACCTGGAAGACCTGCAGCGGCACGCGGTCGATTCCCCGGCGGAGGCTTGATTTCGCACCGGGCCGGTGGCAACCATGTTGGGAAGACGGCTTCACATCCCGGAGGGGCGGCCATGAAGTGGGAAGGCGAGCAGGAGTCGGAAAACGTCGAAGATCGGCGGAGTCTCAAGCCCGCGGCAGCGGCCGGCGGCGGCATCCTGACCCTGCTCATCGTCGTCGGCGCCTACTTCCTCGGGTTCGACCCCCGACAGGCCCAGCAGATCGCCCAGAAGTTGGAGAACGTGGGCGGCCACCAGACCCAAGAGGTCGGGCCGCCGGTCAACGACAAGACCAAGAAGTTCGTCGCCACCGTGCTCAACTTCACCGAGGACGTGTGGACCGACCAGTTCCGCCAGATGGGCGAGCAGTACCAGAAGCCGAAGCTGGTGCTGTTCCGCGAGAGCGTGGACAGCGAGGGGTGCGGGGTGGCCCCGAGCGCGGTCGGCCCGTTCTACTGCCCGGTCAGCAAGAAGGTGTTCCTCGACCCCAGCTTCTTCGACGAGCTGGAGCAGAAGCTGGGCGGGTCGAAGGCCGAGTTCAGCCAGGCCTACGTGATCGCCCACGAGGTCGGGCACCACGTCCAGAACCTGCTCGGGTACAGCGACAAGGTCCGGCAGTTCGAGCGGCGGGAGGGGAAGAACGGCAGCGTCCGGCTGGAACTCCAGGCCGACTACCTGGCCGGCGTGTGGGCGCACCACGGGCAGAAGAAGTTCAACTTCGTCGAGCGGGGCGACATCGAGTCGGCGATCACCACGGCCAAGGCGATCGGCGACGACCGGCTGCAGAAGCGGTCCCAGGGGTGGGTGTCTCCGGAGGGGTTCACCCACGGCACGTCCGAGCAGCGGATCCGGGCGTTCACCGAGGGGTTCAAGAGCGGGGACGCGAGTAAGCGGGCGCTCGACCGGTACTTCGACCCGAACACCGACCCGCTGAAGCTGTGACCGGTTAGGGCCGCATCACCCAGTCGACGGCGACCTGCCAGCCGGGTACGGCCGGCTCGGCGGTCGCCGTGTCACCAGCGGCGAACCGGACCGGGTTCCGCGGATCGCTGGCCCGGTAAAAGTCAATCACCCCGGCCACCGGGTCCACGTCCCACACGACCAGCGTCCCGGCCTGGAAGTAGTCGGCGCGTTTGTCAGCCATCTCGGCTTCGGCCGACTGGCCGTAATCCCCGTCGCTGCGAATCTCCACCGCAAACGTGGGTGAGCCGTCGATGAACCTCATGGGGTTCGTCGGCAACGGGCCATGGTGATAGGAAGCATCAGGGGAGAAGGACTCGCGACCGGACGGTAGCCGCCGCGGTAATGCGTAGCCGGCGGTGGCGGTCAGCGATACTCCGACGCCGCGAGCATCGGCGTAATCGCCGAGGCGACGCATAATGCGGCCCGCAACCACACCAGGCCGCAGCCCGTGCGGTCCGTTTCGGACAATCTTCCCATCAATGAGTTCGGCCTGACCCTCGATGCGGTACAAGTCGTCCACCATCGCGGGTCCGTCGGCTGATCCCGCCTGATTCATCAGGCCGCCGTCAAACGAGGTGATCCGGGTAGGGTCCGCTGTGCGGACCGTTGCGCCCCAATGGTCCGCACAGCCGGCCCTACCCGGATCACCTCTCACTGTCTACCAAAACGAACGGCGGGAGGGATCCTACCCGCCCGCCGCCTGCGATTGCTGTCCGGAAGCTTACCCCACCAGCCCCTTGATCGGGCTGGCCTTGGCCTCGCTGCCGCCGGGGACCGGGTTGGCGGCGAACGACCGCGGCCGGCCGAGGTTGTCGCGGATGTCCCCGTGGCTCTCGCTCAGCCCCAGTCCGGCGGCCAGGGTGGCGTACCGGTCGCCGATCTTGACCGGGTTGTCCTTCACCTCGGTCCCGTCCGCGTTGGTCGAGCCGTAGGCCACGCCGCCCTTGATCGCCCCGCCGCCGACTACCACGCTCCACGCCCGCGGGAAGTGGTCCCGGCCGGCGTTCTGGTTGATCCGCGGCGTGCGGCCGAACTCGCCCATCCACACGATCACCGTGTCCTTCAGCCGGCCGCTCTGGGCTAGGTCGTCCACCATGGCGGACATCCCCTGGTCCATTGCCGGCAGCATGTTCGGCCGGGTCAGGGAGGCGAAGATGCCGTTGTGCATGTCCCAGCCGCCGAGGCTCACCTCGACGCACGCCACCCCGGCCTCGACCAGCTTCTTGGCCAACAAACACCCCCTGCCGAACCCGCTCTCGCCGTACTTGGACTTCAGCAGCGCCTGCTCCTGGCTGTTAAACGTGAACACGTCCTTGCGGCTGCTGGTGACGAGCTGTAACGCCTTGCCGTACACGTCCTTGTGGGCCTGGGCGGCGTCGGCGGCGACGTTCGTCTTGAACCCCCCTTCCAGGGTGTCGAACAGCACCTTCCGCCGCTCCATCCGGCCGGACAGGTTGGCGACCTCGCCCGGCGGGCTGACGTTCTCTGGCGGGCTGCCGGCGTTCTGCACGGTGAACGGGGCGTACCGCATTCCCAAGAACCCCGGCCCGACCCGCGACCCGCCGACGGCGATGAACGCCGGCAGGTCCATGTTCTTCATCGCCTCAGTGTCTTGCGAGAGCTGATAGCTCAGCACCGAGCCGATGTGCGGGAACTCGCTCAGCGGGCTGAGCGGCCGGCCGGTGCTCATCAGGAAGGTGCCGCGGTTGTGGTCCCCTTCGGAGGTGGTCAGGGAGCGGACGATCGACAGGTGTTTCATCACCTTGCCGATCTTCGGCAGGTGCTCGCTGATCTTCACCCCATCGGCAGACGTGCTGACCGGCTTGTGGCTGCCGCCGTTCTGGGAGTCCGGCTTCATGTCCCACAGGTCGATGGTGCTCGGCCCGCCGCCCATCCAAAGGACGATCAGAGTTTTCCCGTTCTTCTTGAGGGTGGCCGCCTGGGACCGCAGGTCGGTCAGGAAGGTCAGCCCGGGGACGGTCAGCGCGGACGCCCCGGCGACGTGGGTCAGGAAGTGGCGGCGGTCGGTCGCACCGAGAACGCTCATGGGTCGGACCTCGGGCCGGCGGGTGATCGGAAACCGGGCGGACGGGCCGGGTTAGCACAACCGCGACCCCGCTACAACTCTAACCCGTCTGACGCCCGATGGGACCGACGGTTCCCGAATCTGGCAGCGAATTGCCCGTCGGGGGCGAACCCGGCCCGATCCAGCCTGGTCCGATCGGGGTGTAATCCGGCCGCCCACGGCAGGTATCCTGCTCTGTGCCGAGAGTTCCGCCCCGAAAGGACCGCTCCGAGATGACCGCCGACCCGTCTGCCGCCCGCCCGTCGATTCCGATGCTGACCCGGGCCGAGTGGGGACTGATCCTCGTGCTGGTGGCGGTCCAGTTCACCCACATGGTCGACTTCGTGATCGTGATGCCGCTCGGCGACCGGCTGATCCGGGAGCTACACATCACCGAGCCGCAGTTCGGCTGGATCGTGTCCGCCTATGCCTGGGCCGCCGGGATCGCGAGCTTGCTGGCGTCCGCCGTGATGGACCGGTTCGACCGGCGGACGGTGCTGCTCGCCATGTACGCCGGGTTCGCCCTCAGCACCCTGTTTTGCGGGCTGGCGACCACCTACCCGATGATGCTGCTCGGCCGGACGCTGGCCGGGGTGTTCGGCGGGCTGGCGGCGGTCACGCTCATGGCGATCATCGGCGACGTGTTCGAGCCGGCCAAGCGGGGGCGGGCGATCGGGGCGGTCACGTCGTCCTTCGCAGTGGCGTCGATCGCCGGACTGCCGATCGGGCTGCTGCTGGCCGACCGGTTCGGTCGTGGCGCCCCGTTCGTGGCCCTGGCCGTCTTGAGTGCCGGTGTGTGGCTGACCGCCTGGAAGAGGTTGCCGGCCGTCCGCGGCCATTTGACCGAGAAGCGGCCCGGCCGGTGGGCCGAGTTCGTCACCGTGGTCGGCGAGCCGAACCACCGGTGGGCGTTCGTGTTCTCCTTCTTCCTGGTTCTGGGCACGTTCACAGTCGCGTCGTTCATCGGCCCGTACCTGATCTCCCTGAACAACTGGACCGAGGGCGATCTGGCCTGGATCTACCTGATCGCCGGCCTGTGTACGCTGGTCGGGATGAACGTCGTCGGCCGGTTGGCGGACCGGGTGGCCCGGCGGCCGCTGTTCCGGGTGCTCGGGTTCGCCGCCCTGGTGATGGCCGTGATCGTGACCAACCTGCCGGCGTCCGGCCTGGCCGTGGCGGCGGTGGTGATGAGCGGGTTCATGGTGGCGGCGGCCGGGCGGATGGTGCCGGCGACGGCCATCATGCTCGGGGTGGCCCGGCCGGAGAACCGCGGCGGGTTTATGAGCCTGAACACCGCCGTCCAGCACTTGTCCACCGGACTGGCCCCGATGATCGCCGGGGCGCTGCTGTACCGGACGGCGGACGGCAAGCTGGCCGGGTTCCCGCTGGTCGGGGTGGTGGCCGCCGGGGCGGCGGCGATCTCGCTGGTGCTCGCCGGCTTCCTGCGTCATGCGCCGGCCACCACGGTGGTGGTGGCCGCTCCGCCGGCGGAGGCACCGTCGGTGGAAGCGATGCCGGCCGAAACCGGCGGTGTGATTCCGTAGGGCGGGCCGAGGCTCTGGGAGGCCCGCCGCGAACGGCAACCGCTCGTTGCCGTTCGCGGCGGGCCTCCCAGAGCCCGGCCCGCCCTACAAGATCACCGCTTGAAGTACATCACCAACACCATGATGAACGCGACGATCACCGCGATCAGTAGCACCAGCGCGACGATCTTCGACGCACTCCACGGCCGGTAACCGGTCACCTTCCCGGTCCGCCCGTTGACCAGCACCTGGAACGTCCGGTCGTGATACCGGTACACGGCCACCCAGGCGGGCAGCAGGACGTGCTTGAAGGTGACGGCCGAGTAGGTGGTCCGCTTGCGGTCCACCCGCTGGTGGTTGCCGCCGATGTCCCGGCAGATCAGGCTGTGGATCGTCGGCTCCATCATCCCTTTGGCGACCCCGAACCCGTCCTTCAGCCCGACCGCGTACCGCTCCGTCTTGAACCCGCTCAGGTAGTCCGGCTGGAACGGTTCGAGCTTCGGCAACTGCCAGTCGCCCAGGTCGGCGATCAGGTCGCCAGGCAGGCTCTTCGACCCGCACACTAGCAGGTCGTCGAAGAAGTGGTCCACCTCCCCGGACACGCTCGTCCAGTCCGTCCGGGTGACGGTCTGGGCGACCTGCCGGGTGGTCCCGTCGGCCAACTGTTGGGTGACGTACTGCGTGTCCTGGTAGTCGTCCCCCCGCTGGCCGTCGTAGGCGGTGTACGTCATCGCGTCGTAGGTCCAGAACGGCAGGTAGACGCCGGAGAACTGGCCGAGGGCGACCACCTTCTTCAGCTCGGTCGGGGCGAACCACAGCCCCTCCAGCCACCCGGTGAAGGCGTCCCGGGCCTTCCGCAGGTCGACCGCGAACGGCATCACGCCCTCCGGCGGGATCATCTTCTCCGCGGCTTCCGGCTTGTTCTCCAGGTGGGTGTTGCAGAACGGGCAGCGGTCGGTCGCCACCTTGTCTTCGAGCAGCACCACCGCCCCGCACCCCCCGCACCGGGTCTGGGTGGACCGGCCCTCCACCTGCTTGCCGTTCGCCTCCTCGCGGAACAGGTACTGCTCGTAGTCCCGCTCCGCCACCTCGGCGTCGGCCAGCTTGGCGATCTGCTGGTGGTAGCCGCAGTACGGGCAGGACAGGCCGCGGGCGGACGGGTCGAAGTCGAGCCGGGCGCCGCAGCTCGGGCACGGGAACTTCCGCCCGGCCGGCGGCGCCTTCGAGACGGTCGGCTCCTTCACGACCCGCTTGGCGGTGGGTAGGTCATCCGGCATGGGTGGCTGGTGTCAATGGGTGGAAGCGAAAGCCCACCCACGATTGTGGGTGGGCTTGGTGTGCCAGCGATCACCTATTTGGGTAGCGGCGGCGGCAGGTGGGCGAACAGCGGGGCCAGTTCCGGCACGCTGTCCGCGGCCGTCCACTGGCTCATCCCCGGCTTCCACACCAGCGACGACCGCGTCACCGACCCGTCCTTCACCTTCACCTGCAACCCGGCCAGGTCGAACGGCCCGGCCTGCTGGCCGTTGATGGCGACGTGGAACTGGGCCGCGGTCGGCAGCGGCGGCGGGACGTGCCCGGCGGCCATCGCCCCGGCCATCTGCTGGCCGAGCGCCGCCCCGGCCCCGATGCCGACCCCCATGCCGGCCATCCCGCCGGGGTTCTGGGCCGCGTCCCGGATCGCCTCGGCGCTCTGGAATTGCGTGTACTTGTTCAGGTCGCCGAGCACGCCCATCTGGGTCCGCTTGTCCAGGGCCGCCTCGACCTCCGGCGGCAGGCTGATGTTCTCGACGAAGAACTGGGTCAGGCTGACCCCCATCTTGCCCAGCTCCGGGGCGATCCGGTCGAGGGCCAGCTTGCTCACCCGCTCGTAGTTGCCGGCCAGGTCCAGCACCGGGATCTTGGCCGACCCGACCACGTCCACGAACCGGCTGACGATGGCATTTCGGAACTGGTTCGTGACCTCGAACGCCTCGAAGCTCGGGTCGGTGGCGACCAGTTCCTTGAGGAACGTCCCCGGGTCCGTCACCTTGAACGCATACGACCCGAACGCCCGCACCCGGACCGGGCCGAACTCCGGATCCCGCATCATGACCGGGTTCTGGGTGCCCCACTTCTGGTCGGTCCACTGGCGGGTGCTGATGAAGTACACCTCGCACTTGAACGGCGACTCGAACCCGTACTTCCAACCCAGAATGGTGGACAGGATCGGCATGTTGTTGGTGTCCAGGGTGTACATCCCCGGCGTCTTCACGTCCGCGAGTTGGCCCTCCTTGACGAACGCCGCCGCCTGCCCTTCGCGGACGATCAACTTGGCCCCGTTCTTGATCTCGTTCTTGTACCGGGTGAAGCGGTGAGCCAGGATGTCGTTCTGGCTCGGCTCGGTCCACTCGATGATGTCGATCAGTTCGCCGGTCAGACGGTCCCACAGACCCATGACGGAACCCTCGGCGGGGACATGGTTTGAATGCGCGGTATTGTGCCCCTGACCCCGGGCGGAGGCAACCGAAATCCCGCGACGTGCAGGGATTCGGCGGCGCCGGACTGGCATTTAGCCCTGGTTAGCCGCGAGGCGGAGCCGAGCGCGGCGACTTCGTGCGTACCGGGAATGTGCGAGTCGGCGCGCTCGGCTCCGCAGAGCCTCCGCCTCCCGGCTAACCGGTTCATCCCAGTACGTCGACCGTCGGCGTCACCGCCGACTTGGCGACCAACGCCGGCCAGTAGGCGAACACCTCCCGAACCTGCGGCCGGCCGGTGGTGTACCCGGTCGTGCCCGCGAACCCGGCCGTCACCAGCGGGGCGAACTCCTTGGTGAACCGCTCGACGTTCGCCTTCTTCGCATCGCGGACGGCCACCCGCAGCACCACCTCCGGCGGGTCCATGCGGCCGGTGACACCGATTACCACATCCCCGGAGCCGAGCACTTCGACCAAACTGTGCTCGAAGGTGACGCCCGCTTGCCGGAGCCGGTCGAGGATGATCTGTCCGCTATGCCGGGCTTTCTGGGCGGCGTTCGGACCGAGCAAGACGAGCGTCCCGGACGAGGCGAACCCGTCCCGGTAGGCACACGACACCTTGTAAGTGTCGGTCGCCGGCCGACCGCGGCTGCCGGTCACCCGCACCACGTCCGGCTCGGCTTCGGCGAGCGTCGGCGTGGTGAAGTCGGCGACAACATCCGGCGTGAAGTACCAGGCTGGGTCGGCGACCTCGTACAGCAGTTGCTCACTGACCGTCTCCACGTTCACCGCCCCGCCGGTGCCGGGCGGTTTCGTGATGCAAAACGTGCCGTCTTCGGCCACTTCCGCGATCGGATAGCCGACCTCCGCGAGCCGAGTCGAGGTGTACGCGTTCACCCACAGCCCGCCGGTCACTTGTGCCCCGCACTCGATCAGATGGCCGGCGGTCGTCCCGGCGGCCAGCCGGTCGAAGTCGTCCCACCGCCAGCCGAACTCGTGGGCCAGCGGGCCGACCGTCAGGCAAGCGTCGGCCACCCGCCCCGTCACCACCACGTCCGCCCCGCGGCCTAGTGCGTCGGCAATTGGCTGCGAGCCGAGGTAGGCGTTCGCGCTTACCAGTTTCGGCCGCACCGCGTCGATGGGTTCCCCGGTGTCGATGTGGTGCAGCGTGTGCCCGGCGGCGATCAATTCGTCCAGCCGCGGCATCAGGTCGTCGCCCGATACAACCGCTACCCGTCGGCCGGTCAGCCCGTGTTTCGCCAACACCTCGCGGGCCTTCTCGCCGCACGCTCGGGGGTTCATGCCGCCGGCGTTGGTGACGATCTTGAGCCGCGGCTGGGCGGCGAGCGTCGGGGCGAGCCGGCCGAGCACGTCGAGGAAGTCGGTAGCGTAGCCGGCCGCCGGGTCGCGCTGGCGGAGCAACGCCAGGATCGACATGGTGAGTTCGGCCAGGTATTCCAGGGTCAGGTAGTCGAGCCGGCCGGCTTCCGCCAGCCGGACCGGGGCGTCGACATTGTCCCCCCAGAACCCGCACCCGTTGCCGATCCGAATTCGCCGCATGACGGCCCCCCGGCGTGTGGTTACGATTCTACCCGTCCCCGCCGCGGAGCCGACCCCCATGCCCGACCCACCGAGTCGATTTGATCCGTCCGCCTACGGCCCGACCGTCGCCGCCATCTTGGGCGACGGGCAACGGCTGGCCGCCCTCGGCCCCGGCCAGCCGGACCTGTCGGTTCGGCCGTTGCTCGAAGGGTTCGATCCGGCGAGGGGATTCCCCGAGCTGAGAGACGCCGACGCCGGCTATGCCTGCCTGGCCGGGCTGTGGCTGTACCACGACTTCCTGGACGACTCGCACCAGATCAGCCAGGGACTGCACACCCCAGAAGGGAGCTTCTGGCACGCACTCATGCATCGCCGCGAGCCGGACCCCGGGAACTCCAATTACTGGTGGCAGCGGGTCGGCCACCACCCGGTCCTCGACCAGCTCCGCGAACAAGCTCCGGCGGCCGGCTACCGGTACACTTCGCCGGCCGAGTTCGTGGCCTTCTGCGAGAAGTGTCGTGACAATGGCACGCCGGACGAAGAGCTGGCCCGCCGGGTCCAGTTGCTGGAGTGGCGACTGCTGTTCGACTGGTGCTACCGCAAGGCCGTGCGGGTGTAGGGTGCGCGGAGGCTCAGCGGAACGCGCGGGACTTCACCCGACCGGTGAATCGGACCGCTCCCCCACCAGCCCGACGCCGGCGAGATGAACAAGCCACCTCGGCGCGTGTCGGGCTGGTGGGGGACGAAAATGCGGTCGTTGCCGGGCCGGTGCCGTTGCGCTCGTCAAGGCCACTCGCTCCGCGCACTACACCTGACCGACCTGTTGCCGGCCAGGCCCGTTACCTCGGCACGCGGCGTTGGTCCAGTGGGTCAACTGTCGGTCCGCAGAACGCCTTCGGCGGCCGAGGACGTGCTGTTTCAGGTCGTCCGCCGGCAACCCGGCCGTGATTGGCCGAGCAGCCGATCAGCCGGTTGGGCTGGCTGCTCGATCTCGTTCGGGCCTCGATCAACCCGTCCGTGTAAAAGCCGCGCCCGGTCGCCCGGCATCAGCACCACGTCCTTTTCGGCGTACCGCTCCTCCGGCATGATCCCAAGCATGAACCCGCGGGCGGCGGCGAGCGGACGGACGGCCCCGGTGGCGGCCTCGTGGTGGGCGGCGGCGGGTGGCCGGCGGAGGCGTACCGGAACAGCCCGGACCTGGCGGTCGAACAGCCCGTAGAAGGCGGTCACGAACCGCTCCTCCACCAGCTCCTGGAGCCGGTGGTTCATCGCCCCGAGCACCGCCCAGGGCTGTCGTTGAAGTCCACTCCTCCACGGAACGCGAACGGGCCATGATGGCCACCAGGGCGGCCGGGATGCTGTGCCCGCTAGCGTCCGCGATCAGCACCCCGAAGCCGGTCTGCCCCTGGGGTGGCAAGTCCTCGGTAGTCCGCCTGAGCAGGTCGAGCGGGGCGGTAAGACGGCCCACCGCAGCTCCGGCCAGTCCGGCGGGGCGATGCCAGCACCCAGTTCTGCAACCCGGCCGGCCGCCCACCGGTGGCGAGCAGGCGGCTCCGTGCCCAGGAGCTGGTCATGCGCCCGCCTCGGTTCGTGCCGCTGGCCGACGACACCGCCAGTTCGGGTATTCCGCCCGGCGGGCCATCAGCATCGGGTGGACACGATCCCTACTTATCGCCGCGCCTCGATCACCGGCAGGTGGCGGGACCTGTGACGTCTCCATCATCCCGACCGCCCGGTCCCACCCGGCGGCGGGCCGATCACCTTACGGGTCGGCGAGGACATCACTCGGACACCGGCCGGTCCCGCCACCGGGCGGGGCGTCCCCGACCCGCGCTTGGTAGGTCCCGCTCGGTGAAGATGCCACGGCCAGCCTGTCCCCGTCCCGGACCACCAGCACCGACCCGATCCGCCGGCCGTTCATCACCTCCAGCTTTTGTTGAGCGGGCGATCGGCGGCCGACCTGGGGTTCGGGTCCATCTTTTCGAGACGGTCAGTTGGGGGTCGGTCATTCGGTTCCGACCGGGCGGTAAGGCCGGTTCGTGGGAATCTGGTGAAAAACGCGGGCCTGCGGTTGCCGACGGCCGCGGTTGGGTCATGATTGACTTACGGACCGCCCCCGCCTCCTACCAAGCTAAGGATCCCGCGATGCCCGACCCCGTCCTCCAGGCCGCCCGCCATCCCGGTCCGCGACGGGCTGGTGTGCATGGTCACGTCCCGAGGCGGCCGGCGGTGGGTGTTCCCGAAGGGGTGGATCGATCCAGCCACGGCCCCGCAGGCGGCCACCGTCGAGGCGTGGGAGGAGGCCGGGTTGCGGGGGCCGCTGTCCGCCGGGCCGGTCGGGGCGTACCGGTACGTCAAATATGGGGCCGACTACCACGTCACCGTTTACCTGCTGGCGTCGATCAAGGAGAAGGCGAAGTGGCCAGGCGGTCCCGTCCGCGGCGGGGAGTGGTGACGGTCGAGGAGGCGGCCAGGCGGGTGGAGGAACCGGAGCTGCGGGAGCTGCTCCGGCAGTTCTCCCATCTTGCAGTCGAGGCGATCAGCGGCTGACCAGCAGGGTGATCACCCGGTCCACGTCCGCCTCCCGGTGGCCACGTCCGGCACGTCGGCGGGCAAGCTCCGGCTCGACCAATTCGGCCGCTTGGCCCGGGTCCGGCGTGACCAGTTCCCCGACCGTTCCATCTCGTGTTCTGGTAGCTGAACGTCTGGTAGCGGGTGCCTGGTCAGGGTAGACCGCCCCCACTCCGGTGGTCGAACCGCTTGGCGAACGGGGTGCTGGGAGTTCGGGTACGCCACCCAACCCATGCGGTGGGCCAGCTTCGATCGCGGTCGGCCCCTTATTCACGTCCTGCCGGAGGATGTACCGGCTGCCGAAAGTCCACCTGGGTGTCGGTGAAGTCGAAGTAGCCGAGGTCGAGTTCCTGGTTCGGGCCGTAGTCGTCCGGCGGCTTGGCGTTCTTCAGGGTGCCCCAGGGTGAGGCCTTGGACGGCAGCGGGATGATCTCGACCCAGCAGGGCGAGGACGTCGGCCCCCACGGGGCCGGGGTGGTCGGCTTGTCGCCGACGTTCGTCACCCGCAGCGTGACCTGGACCGCGTGCCGGACGGCTCCAGGGACAGGTGCATTTCCTTGCCACCCCGTACTCGGCCTCCGGTGGCGGGATCAGTTTGACCGCGTTCCGGGCCGGTCTGGACGTAGCTGACCGGTCGGTTGTCCGGGAAGTAGGTGCGGGTGAGGTCTTCCGGGGCGAGCCGCAGACGGTGGCCGCCGCGGATCTGCCACTCCGGCTCTCGCCGACCCGCCCCATCTGGTCGGCGTAGTTCTTCATCACGTTGAACCCGCCGGGCCGGCAGTAGCAGATCACCCGCGGGCCGACGTCCAGCGTGGCGATCAGCTCCACGTCTCCGTTGATGGACAGGAGCAGGTTGTTCTTCCACCCGCGGTACTCGACGACCTGCACGACACACTCCCGGGAGAGGGTTACTCGGCGGCGGGGGCCGGGTCGGCTTCGGGCTTCGGCGGCTCCTTGCTGCCGACGATGGTCAGGTTCAGCCCGATCTGGACGGCCACCGGCACCGCGTCCACTCGATCGTGGTCTTCCCCAGTTCAGATGCCGGCCGAGCGACCGGTGGCGACTTCCTTGACCGCGGCGACGGCGGGGGATGTGGTGATGACCTTCACCGGCTTGGCGTGCTTGAACTGGTCGCGGTGATCGGGCAGTTGGTCTTGGGCATTTGGCTCGTCGGTGGGGAATCGGTCCGGGCGGCATCTTATCATGCAGGCGAAAAGTCTATCCGCACGCCGGTCGCGGCGGCTGCTAAAATGGCCAGAGTCCGCCCCGACCCCGATCACCCCGTGGCCTAGAATGACTCGCCCGGCTGCGACCGGCGATACCTGGTGGGCTGCCGCTCTGGACCGAGAGCGGTATACGGCCCCGCTCGCCCCGACCACGGCCGCCGAACTGGCCGAGCACTCAGGTGGGACGCTGTCGACGTGGTGTTCGTGACTGGGGACGCTTATGTCGGTCTACAGCTTCGCGATGGCCGTCTTGCACCGGTCGCTGGAGCAGGCCGGGTTCCGGGTCGCCGTCCTGGGCCAGCCGGACTGGAAGACGTGCGACCCGTGGCGGCAGTTCGGCCGGCCGCGGCTGTTCTTCGCCGTCAGCGGGGAACTATCTGGACTCGCTGATCAGCGCACACGGCCAAGAAGGTCTACGCAACGACAGCGCCTACTCCCCGGCGCGAGGCAGATCCGGGCTGCGGCCGGACCGGGCGACGCTGGTGTACGCCCAGCGGTGCCAGGAGGCGTTCCCCGGGGTGCCGGTGATCGCCGGCGAGATGAAGGCGTCCCTCCGCCGGCTGGCCCACTACGACTACTGGTCGAGGACACGGTCAAGCGGTCGATCCTCGACAGCAAGGCCGACCTGGTGGTGTACGGATGGGCGAGAAACCGGTCGTCGAGATCGCCCGCCGACTGGCCTCGGGCAGACGGTCCGCGACCTGCAGGACATGCGGGGCGTCGCATACGCTGCAAGGGCAGAAGGGAGGTCGGACGGACGACGTGATCGTTTCGGCCCCTGCCGGCCCCAGGCCCGCCGCCCGAGTCGCACCGAGGTCGAGGCGGACGGCCGGGCGATGGGAGCACCGGATCGAAGTCGTGCCGAGCTTCGAGCAGGTGAAGGCGGATAAGCGGCAGTTCGCCGAGACCACTCGAGATGGCCACTCGAACACCAACCCGTTCCAGCACCGCCACCTGGTCCAGTTCCACGACGGCAGGCGGTGGTCGGGGCTTCCGCCGTCGCTGCCGCTCACCCAGGCCGAGATGGACGCGGTAGCCGCGACCTGCCGTACACCCGTCGTGGCCGCCGATGTGCCGCAGACGATCCCCGCCCTACGAGATGATCGAGGACTCGGTCACGATCATGCGGGGGTGCTTCGGCGGCTGCACGTTCTGCGCAGCATCACCGCCCACCAGGGCGGATCATCCAGAGCCGGTCGCAGGAGTCGATCCTGAAGAGGTGGAGAAGCTGGCGGCCGACCCGGAGTTCAAGGGGGTCATCAGTGACATCGGCGGGGCGACCGCCAACATGTACGAGATGCGGTGCACCCGGCCGGAGGTGGAGGCCAAGTGCAAGCGGCTGTCGTGCGTTCACCCGACGGTGTGCAAGCTGCTCGGCACCGACCACGGCCCCCTCATCGGGTTGATGCGGCAGGTGCGGGCGGTAGACGGCATCCGCAAGGCGTTCGTCGCCTCCGGCATCCGCATGGACCTGGCCCAGCTCTCCCCGGACTACGTCGGCGAGCTGGCCGCCCACCACGTCGGCGGCCGGCTCAAGGTGGCCCCGGAGCACACCAGCCCGGACGTGCTGGAGAAGATGAAGAAGCCGAGCATCGACAACTTCGGGGTGTTCGCCGAGATGTACGCCGCCGCGTCCGCGGCCGCCGGCAAGCCAAAGCAGTCGCTGGTGCCGTACTTCATCGCCAGCCACCCGGGCAGCGACCTGGCGGAGATGATCGACCTGGCCCTGTACCTGAAGCGGAACGGCTACCGCCCGGACCAGGTGCAGGACTTCATCCCGGCCCCGTTCGACATCGCCACGTGCATGTACTACACCGGGTTGGACCCGTTCACCAAGAAGCCGGTGACGATCGCCAAGGGGCTGAACGACCGAAAACTGCAGCGGGCGCTGATGCAGTTCTTCAAGCCGGAAAACTACTTCGAGGTGCGGGAGGCGTTACTGAAAGCCGGGCGGGCGGACCTGATCGGCGGGTGCGACGGACTGGTCCCAACTAACCCGCCGAAGGAGGCACTCGAAGCCCGCCGCAAGCAAGCGAACGCGGCCGCCCGCAACGACCACTACCACAGCGTTTCCAACCCGGCCGCCGGAGAGCCAGCCGGCGAACGCGCAATACCACCCGTGGTCGCAAATACGGGCTACCGCCCAGGTCGTAAGTCGCAGAAAAGGAGGTTCAAGCCGGGGCGGTAGCGGTAAACTAGAGGCGGAGGCAGTATTATGGCCGTTGTCGAGTCCACACCGCTCCAGGTCGGTATCGCCGGGCCTATTCGGAGCGATCCGGAACTGCTGGAGGCGGTTCGTGAAGCGACCGATTATCTGCAGCAGTTGATTCAAAAGCACCACCTCGATCCGGCGGAACGGGAACTCGTTTGGGGCTGCTCCGATCAGCCCCGTCCTGAACACCTCCTCCCCGTACTGCGGGAGACGGATCGGTACGGCTCCCGTCACGCCTCGCCCATGCTGTCGCGGGCGACGATGCTCGACCCGATTGACCGGGGTAACGCCATGAGTGCCCTGCTTCGGGACGTACTTCGCGAGCGTTGGTATCAGATCCGGGACGTGATTGATCGTGGCATTAGGGAACTCGAATTGGAGGAATCGCGGCATGCCGCCGTCTCCGACTGAACTCGCTCGGGAGGCACAAAAGCACAGCGAGACGTTGCGAATCGAGTTCGAGCTGTTGCGGAACGAATTTGAGCGGTACGACATGCCCCGGTTAAGGGAACGGCTAGCGATCCTCGAAGAGCGAATGGCAAAGCACGAGACGCGGGTTGAGGAGTTCGTAATAGCCCAAACGAAAATCGCGGTCTTGAACGACCGAGTCGAAGAACTCAAGAAATCCAAAGAGAAGTCTGACCGAAGATATTGGCAGTTCGTCGTCTTGTTTGTCGGCGGGCTACTCACTCTGGCGATCAATCTGGTTGTGTCGTTCATTCGGAAGTGAGCGGCACCTATGACCCATCATACTTCCTTCCCGGTACTCGCCGCCGAAGCCGGGCACACCCTGGCGAAGGTGCTCCGCTCGCGGCTGCACGTGACGCAGCCGTCGTGGTCGGCGGTCAACGCCCTCGTCACCGGCCGGCGGGTGAAGGTCGGGGACTCGCTCTGCACTGACCCGGCCCGCCGCCTCAAGGAGGGCGAGGTGGTCGAGCTGCTGGCCAAGCCGGTCCACCGGCCGCGGGCGGCGACGGCCGACGGGCTGGTCGTCCGACACCTCGACGAGCACGTGGTCGTGGTCGAGAAGCCGGGCGGGATCAACAGCGTCCGCCACCCGAGCGAACTAGAGTGGCCGGACAAGCACCGGCAGCTCGACCCCACCCTGCAAGACCTGGCCCAGTGGGCGGTCGCCAAGCGACTCAACCGTCCGGCCCGGTCCCTGCCGCCGCTGCGGATCGTCCACCGGCTGGACAAGGAGACGAGTGGGCTGCTCGTCTTCGCCCGGTCGCCGCTGGCCGAGCGGTCGCTCGGCATGCAGTTCCGCAAGCACACCGTCGTCCGCCGGTATCTGGCCGTCGTCCCCGGCTACCTCGCCCCGCAGACCGTCCGCTCGTCCCTGGTCCGGGACCGGGGGGACGGCCGCCGCGGCAGCACCCCACTGCCGAACGTCGGCAAGGCGGCCGTCACCCACGTCAGTGTCGAAGAACGGCTGCCGGGGTACACGGTCCTGTCCTGCCGGCTCGAGACCGGGCGGACGCACCAGATCCGCATCCACCTGAGCGAGGCCGGGCACCCGGTGTGCGGGGACAAGGTGTACCACCGGCGGCCGGACGGGTCGGCGGTCGAGGACAAGAGCGGGGCGCCGCGGCTGGCCCTGCACGCCACCGAACTCGGGTTCGAGCACCCGGCCGGCGGCCAGCACCTGCACTGGGCGATGCCGCTGCCGAATGACCTGCGGAAGTTCGTCGACAGACTGCGGGCGCCCAAAGAATAGCGGGTGGCCGATCCGCCGGCGGTCGCTACATGTCTTGTGTCGCCCGGTCGATATCAGTCTGCCGTTGTCTCGGAAGCCCAGCCTTGAACCGCCGGCCCGCTTTCACTCTGATCGAATTACTGGTCGTCGTCGCGATCATCGCCGTACTCGTCGGTCTGCTCCTGCCGGCGGTGCAGAAGGTCCGGGAGGCGGCCGCCCGAGCGAGCTGCCAGAACAACCTGAAGCAGATCGCCCTGGCGTGTGCCAACTACGAGTCGGCGGCCCAGAAGTTCCCGCCGTCCAACACCACCGCCCCGCCCTGGCACGGCTGGCCGGCCCTGGTCCTGCCGTACCTGGAGCAGGAGAACGTCCGCGCCGTCTACGTGCAGACGGCCAACTGGTACGACCCGGCGAACGAGCCGGCCCGGACGGCCAGGGTGAAGACGTTCCTCTGCCCGAGCGCGAACGGCGGGCGGGACGGCCGGTCGGCCGTGCCGGGCGCCCCCGGGTCGCCGTTCGCCGGGGCGGCGTGGGACTACACGAACGTGTCGGTGGTGGCCGTCGCCCTGCTCGCCTACCTGAACTACCCGGACCCGGCGGGGTACACCTCCGTCTGGCGGGGGGTGATGAGTTCGCAGGGGTCGACGGTCGGGCAGATCACCGACGGGCTGTCGAACACCATCCTGATGACCGAGGACGCGAACCGGCCGGAGTACTGGGTGAAGGGCCGGCGGGTGACGGACCGGGAGCCGCCGTTCGGCGGGGCCGGTCCCGGGGCGGCCACCGGCGGGGTGTGGGCGGACCACCAGAAGGGGTTCGGCGTGGAGGGGACCAGCCCGGACGGGTTCACCCTGGTCGGCGAGTGTGCGGTCAACTGCAACAACGCTTACGAGGTGTACAGCTTCCACCCCGGCGGGGCGAACGCGGCCATGGCCGACGGCAGCGTCCGGTTCCTGCGGGAGGGCATCACCATCCGCACCCTGGCCGCCATGAGCACCCGCGGGGCCGGCGAGGTGGTCGGCGACGAGTGACCGCCGAGGCCGGGGGCGGCCTCATCCCGCCTTCGCCAGCAGCTCGCGGAGCACGCTCACCTTCTCCACCCCGGTCAGCCGGGCGTCCAGCCCCTGGAACTTGACCGTGAACCGCTCGTGGTCGATCCCCAGGCAGTGCAGGATGGTGGCGTTCAGGTCGTTGACGTGGACGGGCTTGTCGATCACGTTGTAGCTGAAGTCGTCCGTCTCCCCGTGGACGATGCCCCCCTTCACCCCGCCGCCGGCCATCCACGTGCAGAAGTTCCGCGGGTGGTGGTCCCGGCCGTAGTTGGTCTTGGTCAGCGTCCCCTGGCTGTACACCGTCCGGCCGAACTCCCCGCCCCAGACGACCAGGGTGGAGTCGAGCAGCCCCCGCCGCTTCAGGTCGGTGAGCAGGGCGGCGCACGGCTGGTCGGTGTCCTCGCACTGGAGCCGCAGGTCGCGGGGCAGGTTGCCGTGCTGGTCCCAGCCGCGGTGCAGGATCTGGACCGCCCGCACCCCCCGCTCCACCAGCCGGCGGGCGAGCAGGGCGCTGGCCGCGAACGACCCCGGCTTGTGCACGTCCGGGCCGTACAGGTCGAGCGTCTCCTTCGACTCCCTGGACAGGTCGGCCAGGTCCGGCACGCTGGTCTGCATCCGGAAGGCCATCTCGTACTGGGCGATGCGGGTCTGGGTCTGCGGGTCGGCGAACCGGTCAGCCGTCCGCTGGTTCAGCTCGCCGAGGGCGTCCAGCATGGCCCGCCGGCCGGCCGGGCTGACCCCGTCCGGGTTGCGGACGAACAGCACCGGGTCGCCGACGTGCCGCAGGGCGACGCCGCTGTACTTGCCCGGCAGGAACCCGCTCGCCCACATCCGGCTGAACAGCGCCTGGGCGGCCGCCGTGGACTTCCAGTTCGGGGTGAGGACGACGAACGCCGGCAGGTCGTCGCTCTCGCTGCCCAGCCCGTAGGCCAGCCAGGAGCCGAGGCTCGGCCGCCCCGGCACCTCGTTCCCGGTCATCACGAACGTGCAGGCCGGGTCGTGGTTGATGGCGTTGGTGTGGACCGTCTTGACCAGCGCGATGTCGTCCACCAGCTTGGCCGTGTGCGGCAGCAGCTCGCTCACCCACGTCCCGCACTGGCCGTGTTTGGCGAACTTGAACATCGACGGGGCGACCGGGAACCGGGCCTGGCCGCTGGTCATGGTGGTGATCCGCTGGTTGTTGCGGACGCTGGCCGGCAGGTCGCGGTTGTAGTACCAGGCCAGCCGCGGCTTGTGGTCCCACAGGTCCATCTGGGCCGGGCCGCCGTTCATGTGCAGGTAGATAACCGCCTTGGCCGTCGGCTTGTGGTGCGGCAGACCGGGCAGCGGCGGGTGGACCTTCCCGCCTGTCGGAGCCGCAGCCGCCGGCCGGCCGCCGAGCAGGGCGAGGGCCGCCCCGCCCAGCCGGACGCCGACCGGGCCGAAGAACTGCCGGCGGGTGAGGGCGAGTTCGTGGTCGAGGAGCGGGTTCATCAGGTGTACCGTCTCGCGGGTCGTGTGCTGACTTGTAGGGTGCGTGGAGGCTTTGCGCAACGCACCGGTCAGAGTTCGTCACTCTGACGCTGTCACTGTGGGGCCGGTGCGTTTCGTCGCAAAGCCTCCTGCACCCACCCTACGGACGAGCCTCACCAGGCCATCAGTTCCGGGTGACCGTTTCGTCCAGGTTCAGGATCAGGTTGGCGACCATCGTCCAGGCGGCGACTTCCGCGTCCGGGGCCACCCCCCGAGGCTGCGACTCGCCGGCATGCACCACCTTCTTCGCCGCCGCCGGGTCGGCCCGGTAGATCGCGAACTGTTTCTCGTAGGCGGCCGTCACCACCTTCAGCTCAACCGCGTCCGGCCGACGGGCCAGGACCGTGCGGTACAGGAATACGACGCGATCCTCGGGCGTGAGGCCGGCGGCGACGGCCCGCTCAGCCAGCGCCCGGGCGGCCTCGAAGAACTGCACGTCGTTCATCAGTTGCAGGGCTTGTAACGGGGTGTTGGTCCGCTCCCGGGCGACGCACACCTGCTCCCGGTTGGTCCCGTCGAAGTTGGTCAGGAACGGCGGCGGGGCGGTCCGCTTCAGGAACGTGTACAGGCTCCGGCGGTACAAGGCCGGGCCGTGGTCCTGGAGGTAGAACCGGGTGTTGCTGTCGGCGTACCCGACCGGCTCCCAGATGTTCGGCGGCTGGTACGGCTTCACCCCGGGACCGCCCATCGTGCCGACCATCAGCCCGCTGGCGAACAGGGCGTTGTCCCGGACCTGCTCGGCGTCCAGCCGCACCCGGGGGCCACGGGCGTACAGCCGGTTGTCCGGGTCTTTGGCCCGGGCGTCGTGCGTCTGCCGCGCGTCGCGGCGGAAGGCGTCGCTCAATACCATCAGCCGCACCGTCCGCTTGACGTCCCAGTCGGAGTCGCGGAACTCGGCGGCCAGCCAGTCGAGCAACTCCGGATGAGACGGCGGCTCGCCCTGAGCGCCGAAGTCGCCGCTGGTCTTCACCAACCCGGTGCCGAACACCTGTTGCCACAGCCGGTTGACCGCCACCCGGGCGGTGAGCGGGTTCTCAGGGGCGACCAACCACCGGGCCAGGTCGAGTCGGGTCGCCCGCCCCGTCTTGCCCAGCGGCGGGAGGACGGCTGGGACGCCCGGCACAACCTTCTCGCCTGGCTTGTCGTACTGGCCGCGGAGCATGACGAACGTGTCCCGCGGCTTGGCGCTCTCGGCGAAAACGAACGTCCCCGGGGCGGCGTCCTCGGCGGTCAGCCGGGCGGTCCGGGCCGCCTGCCAGGCCGCCCGGGCGGCCGTCCACTCGTCGCCGGCCGGCCGGGCGATCACCGCCAGGTAGAAGCGTGTCAGCCGGGTCCGTTCGTCCGGGGTGAGCGCCTTTTTGGGTCCGGCCCGCAACAGTTCGCCGATGTCGGCCGGCAGGTCGGGTGCGTTGGCCACGCCCGCGGTCCGCCGCCAGGCGTCGAGTGACTCCTGCGGGTCACGGGGTCGGACGGTCTGGCCCGACAGCGTCAGCCCGTCCCAGAAAACGATTCCGCCGGTCTGGGACAGGGCGATCGCCGGTAGTCGGTCGCCGGGTTTCAACCCGAGGTCCGCGGCCGGGAACGTCAGCTTCGTCCACTCGCCCGGGGTGGCGACGAGCGACCCGCGGCTCAGCCCCTGGTCGCCCCGGGCCAGGGTCACACTCCCCTTCCCCGGTACACTTACCGAGACGGACGCCGGGACGGCCTTCGCCTCCGGCCGGACCCACACCTCGAACTCCCCGCCGTGCGGCACGACCACCGGCCGCAGGCGGAACTCGAACGTGTCGGAGTACCCGACCGCGGACGCCTGCCGGATCACCCGCCGGCCGCTCGCCGCTTTAAACCCTGGGTCGGCCACCCAATGCACGCTGTTTCGGGTGCTGCTGCGGGTGGCCGTGCCGACCGGGGCCGCGTCGTCCACCAGCACGTCCCGCACCGGCTTGCGGTTCGACAGCTTGAACTCGGCCGCCGGGTCGGTGTACGCCGTCAGGTCGGCGACCGCGTCGAGCCACGCCCGGGCCTCCTTCTCCACCCGCCCGGCCGCCTCGGCCGCAACCTTCAGCTTCGGGTCCGGCACTTTCAAGAACGGCGGCGTGGTGTCGATGTTGCCGTCCATCGCCGGGTCGGCCGCGGAGTTGAAGAAGGCGTATAGGCTGTAGAACTCTTTCATCGACAGCGGGTCGTACTTGTGGTCGTGGCAGACCGCGCACCCGGCGGTCAGCCCGAGCCATACCTGGACGACGGTGCTGGTCCGCTCGATGGCGTAGACGTGCCGGTACTCGGCGTCGATCGCCCCGCCCTCGCTGGTGGTCACGTTGCACCGGTTGAACCCGGTCGCCACCCGCTGCTCCGGGGTCGGGTTCGGGAGGAGGTCGCCGGCGACCTGCCAGACGGTGAACCGGTCGAACGGCAGGTTGTCGTTGAACGCCTTCACCACCCAGTCCCGGTACGGCCACATCTGCCGCTCGTTGTCCAGGTGCAGCCCGTGGGTGTCGGCGTACCGGGCGGCGTCCAGCCAGTGCCGGGCCATCTCCTCGCCGTACCGCGGGGAGGCCAGGTAGGTGTCCACCATCCGCTCATACGCCCCTGGCGCCTTGTCCGCCAGGAATACGTCCACCTCTTTCACAGTCGGCGGCAGCCCGGTGAGCGTGAACGCCACCCGGCGGATGAGTGTCGCCCGGTCCGCCTCCGGTTGTGGGGTCAGCCCGGCCGCTCGCAGTTTGGCGTTCAGGAAAGTATCGATGGGGGTTCCGGCCGGCGACACCCACGGCCGGGCCGGCCGGCGGACCGGCTCGAACGACCAGTGCTTCTGGTACTTCGCCCCCTGCTCGATCCACTTGCGGAGGGTCGCCTTCTGGGCCGCGGTGAGCGACTTCTTCGAGTCCGGCGGCGGCATCACCAGGTCCGGGTCGGTCGAGGTCAGCCTCGCCCACACCTCGCTCTCGGTCGGGTCGCCGGGCTTGATCGGCACGACCCCGTTCCGCTCCTTGGTTGCCCCGTCCGGGGTGTCCAGCCGGAGCTTCGCCTTGCGGGCCTTGGCGTCGAACCCGTGGCAACTGAAGCAGGCGTCCGACAGGATCGGCCGCACGTCCCGGTTGTAGTCAACGCGATCATCGGCCCGGACGGCAACCGGGACGAACGCGAGTAGGACGAGAGCGCGGGTCATGGGCCGGTGGCCCTCCGGCTGAAAGCGGGGCGGTCGGACGACGACCCGTCAGGGCACGGGTCAGGAGGCGGGCAGGTCAGATCCAGGGTGTAAGTATACCTCCAGGCCGGGGGTACAAGCCAGCGTCGGAAATGAGAATCGACGAGCCGGCGGAACAGCCGGTTGACCCTCACAACCGGCCCCAGTATCATTCCAACACGCTTCTTCCGAACCCGAGCCGTCATGCCCCCCGTCCCGCCACGCGACCGACGTTCGCATCCGGCGGGGGCGATGCGCGCCCAGTTCGTCGCCGAGGTGCCCGACACCGGGTTCACCTGAATCGCCTCTCTCTGATCGCGTCGGCGTGTCCGGCCTTCCATCCCCGCGATCAGTTCCCCGCTCGGCAGTCACCGAACCCCGCGGCGCGCCCGAGCGCCGCCCTCCACCCGCAACGGTCCCTGCGCATGGACCCGACCGCCTCCAGCGACCCGGCCGACGCGCCGGCGTTCGTGGACGATGAGTCCCTCCCGCTCCGCGAGCTGCGGCGGCTGGCCGGCGGGCGGTGCGCCCGGTGCCGGACCAACTACACGCCGCACGAGGCGGTGTTCAGCGTCGCCCTCGGGTTCAAGTCGGCCCCGCGGTGCCTGCCGTGCCTGGCCCTCGGTCTGGGGCGGAACACGGCCGAGCTGAAGGCACAGGTGACGGACTACATTCTGCGGCGGGACTGCTACCGGGCGGCCTGGGCCGAGGCGGAGCGGCTGGGCGGGCCGGACGCCACCCCCGGGCCGGTGTCCGGCATCGCGGCCGCATTTGCCGAACCGGACGTGCCCGCGGCCGACCAGGAGTGGGACGCCGGTGACATGGGCTGCGGCGAGCTGGTGCTGGCCCTGCGGATGCGGCTGAACCCGCTGCCGGGCGGGACCGTCCTCGCCGTCCGGGCGACCGACCCGGCCGCCCCCGAAGACCTGCCCGCCTGGTGCGGCCTGACCGGCCACACGCTGGTGTCCGCCGACCACCCCCGTTACCTGATCCGCCGCAAGTGAGGAGCCTCTGATGCCCGGCAAGTTCTGCGTCAACCTGACCTGTGCCAAGGACAACCCGGACAAGGCCACGGTCGGCTTCGTCATCGCCAACGCCGCCCTCGGGTCGGACAAGGACACGGTGGTGTTCCTGAATGTGGAAGGCGTCCGGCTGGCGGTGAAGGGCTACGCGGACGACATCGCCGAGGAGGGGTTCGCCCCGCTCCGCGAACTGATGGCCAACTTCGCCGCCGCCGGCGGCAAGATCTTCGTCTGCTCCCCGTGCTTCAAGCGGCGGAAGCTGGACGACACGGCCCTGGTCCCCGGGGCGGTGATCGTCGGCGGGGCCAAGCTGGTCGAGTTCATGAGCGACGGCTGCCCGAGCGTGTCCTACTGACCCGGAGACCCCGATGCGCGCCGTCATACTGTCCGCCGTCGTGGCCGTAGCGGTCGGCTGCTCGTCCGGCCGGCCACAGGCCGACGTCGACCGCGGCCGGACAGCCGTTACCGCCTGTCTGGACAACTGGAAGGCGAACGAGCCGGCGGCCAAGCTGAAGGCCCTCGCCGACCCGGTGGACTTCACCGAAGAGCTGCGGGCGACCCACACCCTGACCGGGTACACGATCGTCAAGCACGACGCGACCGACCCGCAGGTGATCCGCTACACCGTGACGCTGCAGTTGAAGGACCGGAAGGGCAAGGCGAGCGAGCGGGAGGCCGTGTACTCGGTCGCCCTGCGGTCGCCGGTGGCCGTCGCCCGTGACCCGTACTTCTGACCGCCCATGACCTGGACCGACCGACACCCCGAGACGCCGGCCGTCAGCTTCGACGGCGGCAACCTGGACTGCGGCAACGGCCTGTTGCTGCTGATCCGCCGGCACATCGACCCGCTCGACCCGGGCGGGCTGCTGGAGGTGCGGTCCACCGAGCCGTCCGTCGAAGATGACCTGCCGGCCTGGTCCCGGCTGACCGGCAACGAACTGGTGTCCGCGGTGCGGACCGGGGAGGTGCGGAGCTACCTGATCCGGAAGAAGGATTCTGGTGTCGGGTGGGCCCCCGGGCCACCCCCCCCCGGGCCCCCCCCCGCACCCGACACCAAAACCCAGCGTCCCGCCATCCGCCTTCCGCCTTCCGCCGTTCGCCGTCATGGGCGTCGGCAGTTGGCCGCGCCCCGGATGGCTGCTGCGGGCACTGCAGGACCGGCTCAGCGGCCGGCTACCGGAGACCGCGTTCGAGTCGGCGGCGGACGACGCCGTGCGGCTGGCCGTCGCCGCCCAGGAACGGGCCGGGGTGGACGTCATCACCGACGGCGAGCAGCGGCGGGACAACTACGCCAGCTTCGTCGGCGGCCGGCTGGACAACTGCCAGCTCATCCCGATCACCGACCTGCTGCCGTATGTGGACGACCCGGCCCACTTCGCCGAGGAGCTGAAGGCGCTGGACGTTCCGGCCGAGCAGGTGCGGCACCCGGCCGTGTTCGGCCGAATCGCCCGGAGCAAGCCGCTCGCCGTTCACGAGCTACGGGCCGTGCGGGGGTTCACGACCAAGCCGGTGAAAGTGGCCCTGCCGGGGCCGTACCTGCTCACCCGGACGATGTGGCTGGAGTGCGTGTCCGACAAGGCGTACTCGGATCGGGAGACACTGGCCGAGGACGTCGTCCGGGTGCTGCGGGAGGAGATCGCCGACCTGCTGGCCGAGGGGGCGGCGGTCGTCCAGCTCGACGAACCGGTGCTGACCGAGGTGGTGTTCAGCCGGCCGTCCGCCGGGCGGTCGTTCATGTGCGGGGCGCTCGGGGCCAAGCGGGACACGGCCGACGAGCTGGCGTTCGCCGGCCGGCTGATCCGGGCGGTGCTCGACGGGTTCCCCCGGGACCGGCTGGCCCTGCACGTCTGCCGCGGGAACTGGAGCCGGGACGAGTCGGTCGCCCTCGCCGGCCCGTACACCCGGCTCGTCCCGCTGCTGGCCACGCTGCCGGTCGGCACGCTGTTCCTGGAGATGGCAACCCCAAGGGCTGGCGAACTGGACGCCCTGACCGACCTGCCGCCGGCCGTCCGGGTCGGGCTGGGGGTGGTGAACCAGAAGCTGGACCGGGTGGAGACGCCGGACGAGATCGTCGCCCGTGCCGAGGCGGCGGTGAAGCTGTTCGGCCCGGACCGATTGTGGCTTAACCCGGACTGCGGGTTCGCCACGTTCGCCGACAACCCGCTGGCCTCGGCCGTCGTCGCCGACCAGAAGCTGGCCGCCATCGTCGAAGCCGCCCGCCGGCTGCGGGAGCGGCACGGCGTTTGACTCACCCCCCCTGGCCGTGCGGGTCCGACCCGGGGGGCTTGTCCCGTGACCCGTGTTCCAGGGAGGGCCGACATGGCCCGTCGCGTCCGACCTCACGGGTTCACGCTGATCGAGCTGCTGGTGGTGATCGCGATCATCGCCATCCTGATCGGCCTCCTCCTACCGGCCGTCCAGAAAGTCCGGGAGGCCGCCGCCCGCACCCAATCGCAGAACAACCTGAAACAACTGGTCCTCGGCCTGTCGAACTTCGAGTCCGCCAATCACACCACCCCGCCGATCTTCGGCCAGGTGAAGAACGGCGGGCAGAGCGGGTCGATCTTCTTCCACCTGCTGCCGTACCTGGAGCAGGAGCCGCTGTACCGGCTGGGGCCGGACGCCTCCCGGTCCGCCCCGCTCAAGGTGCTCCGGCACCCCGGGGACGTGACCCAGACCGGGGACGGGGTGTTCGACCTGCCGGTGGCCGCGCCGTCGTGGGCCGCCTCCAGCGGGACCGCCAACCCGTACCCGGCGTGGGCCACCCAGTCGAACACCAAGTGGGGGCTGAGCAGCTACGGGGCCAACTGGCAGGTGTTCGGCGACCAGGGCGCGCCGCTGTCCAAGTTCGCCGACGGGCTGTCGAACACGGTGGTGTTCAACGAGAAGTACGCGGTCGCCCGCCGGCCGAGCGGCAACCCGATGTTCGGGGCGACGCTGTGGGGGTACGGGGTGGACCCGCGGACCATCCCGGCCGACTTCACCCCGGCCCTGGCCGCCGGCCAGTACCCGGGGGACGCCCAGTGGGCTAACGGGCTGGCCCCGGCGTCGCTGTACGTGAACGGGTACTGGCCGCGGACGGCGTTCGTGAACCGGGGCGGTCCGGTCCCGACCGCCTGGACCGGGAGCGTGCCGTGGATGTGCCGGTGCATGCTCCGGCCGGAGTTCGCCCCGCCGGTGGACAACGTCCACCCGCTGAAGTCCCAGAGCATTTCCTCGTCCGGCATTTACATGGGCCTGGCGGACGGGAGCGTGCGGTTCGTCAGCAGTAGCGTCAGCGACCCGGCCTGGTCGGCCGCCGAAACCCCGGCGAACGGGGAGATCATCTCGCCGGACCAGCCGTGATCCGGTCGGCGTAGGTGCGTGGAGGCTTTGCGGAACGCACCGGCCCGGGCGGGAGCCCTGCCGCTCCGGTGCGTTCCGCAAAGCCTCCACGCACCCTACGAAAGCATCTCCTGCACGACCCGCCCATGCACGTCCGTCAGGCGGAAGTCCCGGCCGGCGTACCGGTAGGTCAGCCTCTCGTGGTCGAACCCGAGCAGGTGGAGCATGGTGGCGTGCAAGTCATGCACGTGCACCTTGTTTTCCACCGCCTTGAACCCGAACTCGTCCGTTGAGCCGACGACGGTCCCGCCCCTCACCCCGCCGCCGGCCAGCACCACCGAGAAGCCCCAGTTGTTGTGGTCGCGGCCCATCGCCGGCTTGCCGCCGGCCAACTCGACCACTGGCGTCCGGCCGAACTCCCCGCCGACCACGACCAGCGTCTCGTCGAGCAGCCCGAGCCGCTTCAGGTCGGCGAGCAGGGCGGCGAGCGGGCCGTCGATCTCCTTCGCCAGCTTGCGGTGGTTCGCCTCGATGTGGTCGTGGCTGTCCCACGGCTGCACGTCCCCGTGGTAGCACTGCACCACCCGCACGCCCCGCTCCACCAGCCGGCGGGCGATGAGCAGTTGCCGGCCGTGTACGGTGTCCCCGTACCGGTCGCGGACTCCCTTCGGCTCCCGGGTCACGTCGAACGCGTCCGTCGCCTCGGTCTGCATCCGGAACGCCAGCTCGAACGACCGGATGCGGGCCTCCAAAGCCGCGTCCTCGGCCCGCGGCTGTTGGTGGGCACGGTTCAGGTCGGCCAACAGGTCGAGTTGCCGCCGCTGGTCCGCCTTGGCCACCCCCGGACTGGCCACGTTCTCGATGAGATCCTGGACGCGGGTCTTGCGGGTGTCGATGTGGGTGCCCTGGTACGCGCCGGGCAGGAACGCGCTCCGCCAGTTGGACACGTCCGCCACCGGCAGCCCCGGGCAGAGCACGACGAACCCCGGCAGGTTCGCGTTCTGGGTGCCGAGGCCGTAGGTCAGCCACGCCCCGTAGCTCGGCCGCGACAGCCGCTCGTCCCCGCAGTTCATCAGCCGCATCGACTGTTCGTGGTTCGGCGTGTTCGCGTGCATCGACCGGACCACGCACAGGTCGTCGGCGTGGGCGGCCGTCTTCTCGAACAGCTCGCTGATCTCGATCCCGGACCGGCCGTGCTTCTTGAACCTGAACGGCGACGGCAGGGCGGCCCCGGTCGCCCGCTCGGTGGACAGGTGGCCGTGCGGCAGCGGCTTGCCGGCGTACTTGGCGAGCATCGGCTTCGGGTCGAACGTGTCCACCTGGGACGGGCCGCCGTTCAGGTAGACGTGGATGACCCGCTTCGCCCGCGGCTTGAAGTGCGGCGCCTTCGGCGCGAGCGGGTCGGTACTACCACGGGCGTCGTCGGCCATCAGCCCGGCCAGCGCCAGTGTGCCGAGGCCGGTGCCGGTGCGGGCCAGCAGTTCCCGTCGGGTGAGCGGCATCACATGAACCCCGTCAATCGATGAACAGGAACTCGTTGGTCAACAGCAAGGTCTGGGCGAGCATCTCCCAGCCGCTCAGCTTCGAGCCGTCCGCCGGCCGGTTGGTGGCGAACGCGACCGCGGCATGGACTTCCTCCTGCCCCGGCTCGCGCCCGAGTACGAGCCGGTACAGCGCCCACACCTTGCCGGCCGGGTCGGTCGCGTTTGCCACGTCCGGCCGGGCCGCCAGCGACTTGGCCTGCTCCAGCACGAACGGCGAGTTCAGCCCGAACAGCGCCTGCTGCGGGACGGTCGTACTCGGCCGCCGTTCGGCCGACTGGTCCGGGCTGGCGAAGTCGAACGCCCGGAACAGCCCCGGCAGGCTCTGTCGGTCCACCAGCCCGTACACCGTCCGCCGGCGGTTGGCCGGGTCGCCGGCCACGTCCACCGGCCGGCCGTACAGCTTGTGCTCGACCCGCCCGGAGACAGTCAACATCGCGTCCCGCATCGCCTCCAGGTCGAGCCGCTGGCGATTGACCCGCCAGTACAAGGCGTTGTCCGGATCGCTCGCCCGGCAGTCGGCGCGGTCGAAGCTAGCCTGCTGGTAGGCATTCGATAGCAGGATGTGGCGGTGCAGCGCCTTCACCGATCCGCCGGTCCGCCGAAACTCGGCCGCCAGGTGGTCGAGCAACTCGGCCTGCACCGGCCGGGCGGTCCGGAGGCCGAAGTCGTTCGGCGTATCGACCAGCGGGGTGCCGAAGTGGTGCAGCCACACCCGGTTGACGAACACCCGGGCGGTCAGCGGGTTGGCCGGGTCGGTGATCGCCTGCGCCAATTCCAGCCGGCCGCTGCCGTCGGCGAACGGCCTATCGGTCGGTCGGCGCACAGCAGTGAGGAACTGTCGCGGGACCGGCGGGCCGAGCCGGGCCGGGTTGCCGCGGACGAACACCCGCGTCTCGGTGAGGTCCGTGGCGTCGACCAAACTGACCGCCCGCGGCGGGGCGTTCGGCTCCTTCACCGCCAGCTTGTCGAGCTGCTGGAGCAGCCCGCCGAAGTGGTCGGTGTCCGCCCGGGACATGTACTTCCGCGTCTGCGACTTCGGGAAGTACGCCGGGCTGTCCGGGCCTGCCAGGACCGCCAGCAGCTCGGATTCCGGCGCCGTCGGCGGGCCGACCCGGGTGCGACAGGTGCGGTACACGCCGGAGAGCAGCTCCCCATAAACCCGAGCGACATCGGCCCGTGAAGCGAGCTTCGCGGAGGAGAGCGCGGCGCGGACGATCGGGTTCACCGCGACAGGCAGCGACTTCGCGGCTGCCGTCATCTGGTCCGGCGTGACGGCGAACAGGCGGTGCCAGGGATCGAACACCGGGTCGCCCGGCACCGCTCGCTGCGCGAGGTAGGACCGCCATCGGCCGGTGATCGGCGGCCGAAGATCCTCCGGCGAGAGCGAGAAGAAGAAGATGGCCGTCTCGAGCGGGTCCGGGTCGGTGGTCGACACCCGGACCAGGTAGTCGGCCACCCGCGTGCGGGCCGTCTCTGACAGGAGCGCGTACTGGCTGTCGAGCGCCTTCTGGATCTCCGCACACTTCGCCGCGTACGCCTTCTCGAAGGCCTCTGGCCCTCGGTCTGGGGACACCGGCGGGGACACCAGCGGCGCCTCGCTGTTGGCGAACACGCCGTACAGCGAGTAGTAATCCGCCACCGGGACCGGGTCGTACTTGTGGTCGTGACACCGGGCGCAACTGACCGTCAGCCCGAGGAACCCGCGGGTGACGGTGTCGATCCGGTCGTCGATGATGTCGTGGACGTTGTTGTCGAACTGCCGGCCCAGGGTGAGGAACCCGAGGGCGGCCAGCCGGCCCGGGTCGTCGGGCGGCAGCCGGTCGGCGGCGATCTGCTCCTGGACGAACCGGTCGAACGGCAGGTCGTCGTTGAACGCCCGGATCACCCAGTCGCGGTAGGTGTAGGCGAACGGCCGGATGCGGTCGTCCCCGTACAAGAGCACGCCGTCCTTGGTGTCCGCGTACCGGGCCACGTCCAGCCAGTGCCGGCCCCACCGCTCCCCGTACCGCGGCGACGCGAGCAGCCGGTCCACCACCTTGGCGAACGCGGCCGGGTCGGGGTCCGTCTCGAACGCTCGGGATTCGTCCCACGTCGGCGGCAATCCGATCAGGTCGAAGTACACTCGACGGAGGAGCGTCCGCTTGTCGGCTGCAGGCGACGGGGTCAGCCCACGGCTCTCCAGCTTCGCCAGGATGTAGGCATCGACCGGCGTGCGTACCCAACCGGCATGCTTGACGGCTGGAACCCCCGGTGCCTGAACCGGGCGAAACGCCCAGTGGTCGGAACCGGCGGAAGCGGGTTGCTTGGGCGAGCTTTCGCCGCGCGGGTCCGGGGCACCGGCCCGAACCCACTCTTCCAACGCGGCAATCTGCGACGCGGTCAGCTTCCCCTTCGGCGGCATCTTCAGGTCCGGGTCGGTGTGCCGGACCGCCCTGAGCAGCAGGCTCGCGACATCGCCGGGCACGACGGCCGGGCCGCGGTCGCCGCCGGTCCGCACCCCGTCCCGGGTGTCGAGCCGCAGTCCGCCTTTGCTCTGCCCGCCCGCCTGCGAGTGGCACTTGTAGCAGTGCTCGACCAGGACCGGCCGGACCTTCGCCTCGAACAGATCGTCCGCGCGTGCAGGGGGAGCCGCCACGCAACCGAGCAACATCGACGCGAACCAGATCCCTCCTCGTTCCCACGCAGAGCGTGGGAACGAGAAGCCATGAGCCACCTCACTTCGCCACCTCCGCTCCGGGCCAGACGAGGTCGTTGAACCGGTCCACCGGCTCCTTGGCTGCCCACGCGATGCTCCGCAGCAACAGCACCCGGAACACCGGGTCGTCGAACGACCAGGAGTAGTGCCCGGGGATCGACACCACCACCCGCCCCTTGTCCGGCTCCAGCGTCCAGAACTGCGGCCACGGCTGCCCGTCCTCGGCCGAGGTCGCCAATACCCGGTCGGCTGGCAAATCCCCTTTCAGCAGCCAGTAGCTCTCGTCCACGATGGCCAGGGACTTGAAGTTGCGGGCGATCGGGTGGCTCACGGTCGGGTTGAACTTCAGGTCGAGCGGGCCGTGGCGGTACTTGACCATCCCGCCGTGGGAGGCGAGGCCGATCCGCTTGGCGAACGCCGGCGCCTCGGCCCGGCCGTCCACCGCCCAGTGAACGTACACCAGCCCGCCGCCCCGTTCCAGGAAGGCGTCGACGTCCGCCGCCCGCTTGGCGTTCCAGTCGCCGTGCTGGTAAAAGACCATCACGTCCGCCGTGGCGAACTGCTCCTTGGCCGGCCACTCCCAGGCGGTCGTCACCTCCACCTTGTCCGCCGCGGCCATCAGCACCTTCCACGCCTTCTGCCAGGCCGGGTAGTCGTGCTCGCCGGGGCCGTGGTCCTTCGGACCGGCAACCAGCACGATCCGGATCGGCCGGGTCTTCTCCGGCGGGTTCGGGGCGCCGGCCAGGACGGCGTTCACCTCCGCGACCGGGCGGGGCTTCGGCCGCTGGCCCTTGTAGTCCCGCGGCATCGACGGCGGCTCGGTCAACAGGTACGTGAACAGGTCGCGGGTGCGGGCCGGGCCGAGCTTGTCCAACAGCCCCTCCGGCATCGTCGATGTCACCGACGGCTTGACCGCCTCGACGGCCGACTTCGGGAACGTGGTCTTCGCCCCGGTCTGGTCGGCTACGGTGAACCGGTCGCCGTCGCTGCGGAGCACCCCGGTGAGCGTCCGGCCGTCGGTCAGGGTGACGACCGAGGTGACGTAGTCCGGGTTGATGGCGAAGCTCGGCCTGGTCACGTCCCGGTGGACGGACGCGAAGTCACGGTGGGTCAGGTTCGACAGGTCCGGGCCGATGTCCCCGCCGCGGTCCTGGGCGGTGTGGCACTTGGCGCACCCGAGTTCGGCGTCGAGGAATACCCGCCGGCCCCTGGCCCAGTCGCCGCCGGCCAGTTCGGCCGGTAGGGTCGGGGCGACCGGTTTGCCCATGTCCTTGGGGTTCGCCTCGGCCCACGGCACCAGGTGCCGGTGGAGTTGGATCGCCCGCCAGTTTTTGTCCTCACCCGTGGTGTACCAGACCCGCAACCCGGAGCCACGGGCGGCGTCGTTCAGGTGGGTCACAGCAATGCGAATCTCGACCGGCACGAGTTCGCCCGCCTTCGGCTGAACCTTGAACGACCCGGACGACTGAGGGCCGTCGAAATACATGTGGACTGGCTTGGCGGCCGGGGTGCTGATGGTGATGCTTTCCCCGGAGTCGGCGTTGAACATTACCGTTTCGGGCGGCCACTCGTAATCGATCCGCGAGTTGGGCTGCACGGCCGGGCGGAGCATGTCGGTCAGGTTGAGCTTCGTCTTGAGGACGAGTATGCCGGGCTTCGCCATCGCCGCCCACAGGGCGTCGTGCGGGCTGCTGCCGGTCGTCATCTCGCGGGCCACCTGTAGGTCGAGGTGCGGCAACCAGCCGGTCCAGGCCGGCCCACCGTCCTTCGGCGTCCAAGTCGCCTCGCACCCGCTCAGGTCGAAGTCGAGATCGGTCTGCGGGTGCTGAGCGAGCGAGCGGTCTCCCGACTTCCGCCCGAGGCCAGGAAGGGTCAGTGAGTAGTGGACCGCCGGCGCGATCGGGTCGGTGGCGAGAACCAGGGTCCGCCCGTCGGCCGAAAGCTGGGCGGACCGGATCGGCACCGGGAACCGCGGGGTTGACTTTTGCAGGCCGACGACCGCGTACCCCGGCCAGAACGTCTCGAACCGGTCGCCGGCCCTCACGTACTTGCCGGCGGTCAGCTTCGCCCCGGCCAGCACATCCCGCAGCAAGGTCGGCTCGACCGGGCGGTCGAACTCGACCCGGACCTCCCGCGGGCCGGCCGGCCAGGCGAGTACCGGTTGCGGCAGTTCCCGGCCGACGTAGCGGATCTTGAACAGCCGCCCCGGCCCGCCCGGCCCGGTCCCCCAGTCCGGCCCGCCGCCGTGCGTGGCGACTAACAGCCCACCGTCCGGGGTGACGCAGGCGTCGATGGTCAACTGCCCGAGGCAGGCGAGCAGTTGCGTCCGGCCGACGTACCCGGCGGCCGTCTTGACCAGCTTGGTGCGGTACAGCTTGCCGCGGGAGTAGCCGGTCAGGATCGCATCCCCGGCCCACTCCTTCGGCCCGAACGTCGGCCCGCCGGGCGCCACCGGCTCGTTGAACACCAGCCCGCACGTCGACTGGTGCTGCGGGCCGTAGTCGAACACGCTCGGCTCGTCGATCACCCCGGGCAGGTGTTTCGGGTGCCGGGGCGGGAACCCGTAGTGCCGGCCCTTCTGGACGTGCAGCAGCTCGTCGAGCGGGTTGCCGTTCGGCAACCAGGTGGCCCCCTCCTGGTCGGTGGCGAACAGGTCGCCGTGCCGGTTGAACGCCAGCGCGACGATGTACCGGACGCCGGTAGCGACGACCTCTCGCGATTTGAAGTCCGGGGCGACACGGATGACCGTCCCCGGCTCCTCGGTCAGCGAGTAATGGGCCTTGCCGCTCTTATCGATTTGATACGCGTTGGTAAACTCGGCGTTCCCGCGGGTGTAGTAGACACTCCCGTCCTTCGGGTCGATGGCGACGCCGAGGGCGTCCACATTGTTCTTGATCTCCTGCCAGCCGCCGGCGACGACCACTTTCTTGTCCGCCTTACCGTCGCCGTCGGTATCGAGGAACAGCGAGCACTTCCCTTTGGCCGCGACGAACACACCGTCCCCGAGCTTGTATCCCGGCGGGGTGAGGCACATGCCGATCGGCGCCCGCAGCGACCCGGGCTGTTTCCAGAAGATGTCGGCGGCGTCCGGCAGCCCGTCCCCGTCGGTGTCTCGCAGGCGGTAGATGGTGCCGTCGTAGCCGAGGGCGATGGCCGTGCCGTCCGGGCGGTAGCGGACGTTGTTGATGTTCGGCAGCTTGAGCGGCACCTCGCGGACCTCGAACCCCGGCACCAGCACCTGCACCGGCGGCGGGTCGGTAACTGGCACCAACAGCTCGCCGACCCCGTCCGTCGGCGGCGGCAGGCTCTCCCGCACCTTGTCGTACTTCGCGGCAAGGTAGTTGCGGACAGCCGTCGCCTCATCGGCTGAGAGCGTCCGCCCGTAGACCAGCACCTCGGCGATGTCCACCGGGGCGAACCCGACCGCTTCCAGCGGTCCGGACCCGCCGAGCGGGAACCGCGCGCCGACGGTCAGTTCGCCGATGGCGATCGGGGCCGGCTGCCACGGCCGGGACGCCATCGGCTTGCCGTCTACAGCCAGTCGCACGCTTTTCGCCGACACGTCGGCGGTTGCTTCCAGCGTGTACAGCCGGCCGAACGGCCCGCCGCCGGCCATCAGGTTCTTCTCGCCCTGGAAGCCGCGCCCTTCGACATTGAGGGCGGCAAATCGGGGGGTCGGGGCGGACCCCATGTCCAGGGTGAACCCGCTGGTGTAGTCCCGCTCACCGGCCGCGTTGCCGGACACGAACCCGAGGAACCCGCCGGGGTTGGCCCGCGGCGCCGCCACCACGAAGGCGGTGAACGCCGGCACGCTCGCCGACGGGCCGACGAACCGCAGGTGGTCGTCGATCCCGTCGAACCGGACGACGGCCGCCTCGCCGACGGTGTGCCGCCGCGGCCGGGCGTCCGGCTTCGGCGGTTTGACGTCCCGCCCCCGGCCCGAGCCGTCCTTCCACGCCCCGACCAAGCCGTCGCCCGACTTGGCCCCGCCCGTCCGGGTGGCGTCGAGCCACACTTCCAGACCGTCCCGGACCGTCAACCGCGGGTCGGCCCACGGCTCGGCGGCGGTTCCCGTCGTCGCGGCGAACAGAACGGTGAGCGCGGCCGTAAGGAGGGGAGTCGGGAGAGACATCGGGTCGCCTTGACGGGGACGATGGGCCACCGGCAGGCCGGCAGTATCGCACAAGATGGCGACCGGGTCAAAGGTCGGCTGCCGTCAGACCGGGTCGGGGAGCGGTACAGCGGCCGGTCCCTATACTGACCAGTGCATCCTTCCGCTGCGGACTCGCCTGTGACGTCACCACTCGACCAGACCCCGGCCGGAACCCCGGCGGGGGAGCTGCCGGCCGCCCTCGCCGCGCTCCGGGACAACCTGGCCGGCGTGTTCCTCGGCAAGCCGGAGGTGATCCGGCTGTCGCTGGTCGCCCTGCTGGCCGAGGGGCACCTGTTACTGGAGGACGTGCCCGGGGTCGGCAAGACGCTGCTGGCCAAGGCGATCGCCAAGAGCCTGGCCTGCTCCTTCCACCGCATCCAGTTCACCCCGGACCTGCTCCCGGGCGACCTGATCGGGACGAGCGTGTTCCACCAGCCGACCGGCCAGTTCGTGTTCCAGCCGGGGCCGCTGTTCGCCCAGGTGGTGCTGGCGGACGAGATCAACCGGGCCACCCCGCGGACCCAGTCGGCGCTGCTGGAGGCGATGAGCGAGCGGCAGATCACGGTGGACGGCCAGACCCGTCCGCTCGGCCCGCCTTTCCTCGTGCTGGCCACCCAGAACCCCTACGAGTTCGAGGGCACCTATCCGCTCCCGGAGAGCCAACTCGACCGGTTCCTGCTGCGGGTGCGGATCGGCTACCCGGACCGGGAGGCCGAGCGGGCGATCCTGGCCCAGCACCGGGCCGGGGAGCCGGTGGACGCGCTGCAACCGGTCCTCACCCCGGCGAACGTCGAAGCCCTCCAGGCCCACTGCCGGCGGGTAAAGGTCGAGCCGCCGGTCGCCGACTATCTGCTCGACCTCGTGGACGCCACCCGCACCCACCCGGACGTTCGCCTCGGGGCGAGCACCCGGGCCGCCCTGGCCCTCTACCGGGCGGCCCAGGCGCTGGCCGTGGTGGATGGCCGAGACTACGTCGTCCCGGACGACGTGAAGGAGCTGGCCGAGCCGGTCCTGGCCCACCGAATGATGACCCGCGCCTGGGACCAGGGCGGCCGGGACGACGCCAACCGGGTCGTCCGGGATATCGTGTCCGCGACCCCGGTCAAACCATGATCTGAAGGCAAACCTGGATCGGGCGGTAGCCGGTAGTGCGGTCGAGGGACATCGATGGCCGAACCAACACCTGCCCCCCGACCCCGCACCCGCCTGTACGTCCACTGGGGGACCGTGACGTGGTGGGCGGTGGTGACGGCCGCGTTGACCGCCGTCGGGTGGTACAAGTCGATCAACCTGCTCCTCCTGCTCGGCTACGGGCTGATCGCCCTCTTCGGGCTGAACGCGTGGGCGGCGGTCCGGGCGGTCGGCCGCGTCTCCGCCCGGCGGCTGCCGTCCGACCCCGCCTACGCCGGGGAGGAGTGCCCGGTCCGGCTGGACGTGTCGAACCCGTCAACCCAGCCCGTCACGGTGACGGTGACGGACACGGGGCCGGTAGCCGAACACGAGGCACGACAGGCGAGTTACCTGTTCAGCCCCCTCGACGGGGGGCAATCCCGCACCGTCGTCGGCCGGTTCGTCGTCCTGGGGCGGGGGCGGCACCCGCTCGGGCCGCTGCGGATCGAGTCCGGCTACCCGTTCGGGCTGGTGTTCGCGACCCGTGTGCTCCCCCTGCCCGGTGTGGTCGAGGTGCTGCCGCGGCTCGGCCGGGTGGACCTCGGGATGGTCCGCCGGTGGCTGGTCCGGGGCGGGGCCGGGGACGGGGCGGGACGCCGGCCGGCCCGGCAGTCGGCCCCGGGGACCGGCGACGTGCGGGGGCTGCGGCCGTACCGGCCGGGGGACGGCCCGCGGGACATCCACTGGCGGTCGACCGCCCGGCGGGGCCAGCTCCTGGTGCGGGGAGTACGACCACCCGACCCCGCTCGACCTGGTACTCGTCGTCGACCCGTGGGCGGCCGACCCGGCCGACCCGGCGGCGGCCGAGCGGGTCGAGTGGGCGGTGTCCGTCGCCGCGAGCCTGGCGGTCGCCTGGGCCGAGAGCGGGGACGGGGCGACCCTGACCCTGGCGGTCCCCGGCCGCCCCCCGACGGTGCGGACCGGCCAGTGTACCGCCGGGTTCGCCCGCCAGGCGTGCCGCCCGCTGGCCACATTCGCCCCGACGGCGGACGTCCCGGCCTTCGCCCCCGACCTGATCCGCACGCGGACCAACCGGACCGCCCGGATCGTGGTTTCCACCCGGCCCGGCAGCCCGGTCGCCGCCGCGTTCGCCGACGCCGGCGTGCCGTTCGCCGCCGTCGACCCGAGCTACCCGCCGGCCTGGTATCACCCGCCGAAAGTCCGGCCGACGGGTGATCCGGCGACCGCGCCCTGATACACTCGCGGACGCCCGCTGACCGCCCGCCCGTGACCCGCCACCCCCACGACCCATGCCGTCCGACTTCGCGTTCCGCCTGGCCACCCACCTCGCCCTCGCGCTGGCGTGCGTCTGCCTGGGGTACGCCGAGTGGGATCTGCTCAAGGAGGGGTCGATCCTGGCCGGGCTGGTGGTCGTGCTGCTCGGGGTGTCGCTGTGGGCCGAGGGGCGGTACGTGCTCGACCTGGGGGCGGCCAACCGGGTCGGGTTCGCCATCGGGGTGGTGGCGGTGGTCTGGCTCGGGTACCAGTTCCTGAACCGGAACAGCCTGATCTACACGTTCCCCTGGCCGGCCAGCCTGCTCCCGTACCTCGGGCCGGTGCTGATGGTGCTGATGCCGGCCAAGCTGTTCCGGCCGAAACACGTCGGCGACTGGTGGGCGATGCAGGGGATCGCCCTGGCCGGCGCCGGGCTGGCCGCGTCGATGGCCGAGGACGAGCTGTTCGGGGTGCTGCTCGCCCTGTACGTGATCGCCGCCGTGTCCAGCCTGACCCTGTTCTTCCTCCGCCGGTCGGCCGGCCGGATCGCCCCGATCCCCAACACCATCCCATCCCCGGCCCCGGTGGTGTACGCCGCCCCGGGTGTGGGCGGCCGGCGGCTGATTCTCCGGGCCAGCGGGTGGCTGGCGGTGGCGGTCGGGCTGGCCTTCCCCTTCTTCCTCATCACACCGCGGTCGGCCGCCCCGCGGTGGCAGTTCGGCTCCTCCCGGATCGAGGTCGGGTACGCCAGCGACGAGCTGGTCGACCTGAACCGGACCGGCGACCTGAAGGAGAACCGGGAGCTGGCCGTCCTCGTCACCGCCCGGCACCCGGACGGGCGACCGAAGGAGGATCTCAACCCGGCCCAGCGGTGGCGGGGGGCGGCGTACAGCCGGTATCTGAACGGCCAGTGGAGCCGGGCGGTGGTGCCGGGGCTGATGAACCTGGCCGGCGACGGGGCCGTTTACCCGGGCAACCAGACCGCCCCGCCGCCGGACTTCGGGCCGAACGCGTACTTCCTCTCGTTCCAGCCGCAGGCCAACGTCACCGACCCGGTCCTCGCCGACCCGGTCCGGTGGGTGCCCGGACAACCCGTCCCGATCATCACCGAGGGGGGCGGCTACCGCCCGTGGGCACAGCGGGTGGACGGGTCGTTCCAGGGGTTCCCGCCGCAGCCGGGGGTGCGATTCCAGTACCGCCAGGCGGCCGTGCTGGCGGCCGAGGGGGAGGAGGACCGCGGCACCCCGTTCGGGCTGACCGCCGGGGCCGCCGACCCGGGGGAGCACTTCCGGACCGTCCCCGGCCAGTTGCGGCAGCTCTCCCGGTGGGCGGACGATCTGCTCGTCCGGCTGGCCGCCGCCGGACGGCTACCGGCCGGGGTGCTGGACCGCATGAACCGGGAGCAGCGGCGGGTCGCCCCGGCGGACTACGAGGCGGTCGCCCGGGCGTTCTGCGACTACTTCCGCACGTCCGGCGAGTTCGAGTACACGCTCAAGCTCCGCAAGGGGGACAAGACGGCCGATCCGATCGAGGACTTCCTGCTCCGGACCAAGGCCGGACACTGCGAGCGGTTCGCCGCCGCCCTCACCCTGGCTGTCCGGGCGGTCGGGGTGCCGGCCCAGTACGTGCTCGGGTTCAAGGGGTGCGAGCCAGACGGGACCGGGCAATACTCCGTCCGCCAGGACCACGCCCACGCCTGGGTGGAGGTGCTGGTGCCGCACGGCCCGTCCACCCGCCCGGACGGGACGCCGACCCGGTGGCAATGGGTGTCCCTGGACCCGACCCCGGACGGGTCGGACGCGGCCGAGGGGACCACCTGGTTCACCGCCGCCCGGGAGACGTGGGCCAACCTCTTCTTCGAGTTCATCGTCGGGTACAACAGAGAGCGGCGGCGGGCGTTCGCCGCCGCCCAGTGGTGGGCGACGGCGAACAGGTGGTATCTCGGGGCCGCGGCGGGGCTGGTCCTGCTGACGGCCGTCGGCCGTGCGGTCCAGCGTGCCCGACGGGTCGGCCCGATGACCGGATTGACCACACAGCGGCAGTCGTGGCTAGCCCGGTTCTTGCGACCGACGGCGTTACCCCCGGCCGACAACGCGGCCGACGTCAGCCGGTGGTACGACGAACTCCTCGCCGTACTCGCCCGCCACGGCCACCGGGTTCCGCCGGGGACCACCCCACGGGAGTTTGCAGCCGGCGTGGCGAAGGCTTTGGCCGGCGACGGGAGCGAGACCGCCGCGGCTGAAGCTCCAGTCCGGATGGCGGCCGTGCTCTACCGGACCCGGTACGCCGGCCAGGCTCCGGCCCCCGCCGACCTCGAACAGCTCACGGCCGACCTCCGGTCGCTCACCGCCGCCCTGGCCCGGCCCCGTTGACACCGAGGGGTTCCATGCCGCCCGCCCGACTCACGGCCACCAACTCCACGCTGGTCGTCATCGACGTGCAGGACAAACTGCTCGCCAAAATGCCGACGGCGACCGCCCTGGTCCGGGACGTGTGCTTCCTGCTCGACGCGGCCGGACTGACCGGGCTGCCGGTGGTCGGCACCGAGCAGTACCCGAAGGGGCTGGGGCCGACCACCACGGAGGTGGCCCGGCGGCTGCCCGCCCCCGCGTTGCCGAAGACGGCGTTCAGTTGTTGTGGGGCGGCCGGGTTCCTGGCCGACCTGCGGGCCGCGGGCCGGCCGAACGTGGTGCTGGCCGGCATGGAGGCGCACGTCTGCGTGGCCCAGACCGCCCTCGACCTGCTGGACGCGGGGTTCACCGTGTTCCTGCCGGTAGACGCAGTGGCCAGCCGATTCGCCATCGACCACGACACCGCCGTCCGCCGACTCGAACAGGCAGGGGCGGTGCCGACCACCGCCGAGGCGGTCGTCTTCGAGTGGGTCGGCGACTCCGCCCACCCGTCGTTCCAAGCCGTTTCGCGGTTAGTGGTGGACAGGGCGACCGCCGGTTGACATGACAAGGTGACACGGTGAAGAGGTGACTGGACCGTTTCTCACCTTGTCACCTCTTCACCGTGTCACCTTGTCGAATTCATCCTGAATCCAGGGCACTGCTGATGAATCTCCCCGGCCAACTCACCCCGACCCCGCGGCTGCTCCTCGGCCCCGGCCCGAGCGACGCCCACCCGCGGGTGCTGACGGCGATGACCACCCCGCTGCTCGGGCACCTCGACCCGCAGTTCCTGCAAATCATGACCGACACGCAGGAGTTGCTGCGGCTCGCGTACCGGACGAGCAACCGGCTGACGTTCCCGGTGTCCGCGACCGGGATGGCCGGGATGGAGACGTGCGTCGTCAACCTGATCGAGCCGGGCGACCGGATGGTGGTGTGCAGCGGCGGGTACTTCGGCACCCGGATGATCGACGTGGCCGGCCGGACCGGGGCCGAGCTGACGGTGCTCGAAGCCCCGTGGGGGCAGGTGTTCGACCTGGACCGCATCCGCGAGACGCTCAAGCGGGTGCGGCCGAAGGTGCTGAGCATCGTCCATGCGGAAACGTCGACCGGGGCGTGGCAGCCGGTCCAGCAACTCGGCAAACTGTGCCACGAGTTCGACACCCTGCTCGTCGTGGACGCCGTCACCTCCCTCGGGTGCGTACCCGTGGAAGTGGACGCCTGGGAGTTCGACGCCGTCTTCAGTTGCTCGCAAAAGGGGTTGGGCTGCCCGCCGGGTCTGTCCCCGATCAGCTTCAGCGACCGGGCGGTGGCCGCGCTCAAGGGCCGGAAGTCGAAGGTGCAGAGCTGGTATCTGGACCTGTCGATGATCGAGAGCTACTGGGGCAGCGACCGGGCGTACCACCACACCGCCCCGATCAGCATGATCTACGCCCTGCGGGAAGGGCTGCGGATCGTGCTGGAGGAGGGGCTGGAGGCCCGGTGGGAGCGGCACCAGCGGAACCACAAGGCGATCGCCGCCGGGCTGACCGCCATCGGGCTGCCTTACATCGCCGCCGAGGGACACCGGCTGCCGCAACTGAACGCCGTCCGTCTGCCGGCTGGTGTGGATGACGTGGCCGGCCGCAAGATGCTGCTGAACGACTTCGGCATCGAGGTCGGCGGCGGCCTCGGCGAGTTCAAGGGGCAGGCGTGGCGGATCGGGCTGATGGGGTACAACAGCCGGCCTGCGTGCGTCCTGCTGGTGCTGTCGGCGCTGGAGCAGGTGTTGCGAAAGCAAGGGGCGAAGGTCGAGCCGGGGGCCGGGGTCGCCGCCGCCGAGCGGGGTGTACGCCGGCGGGTGAGCGGAACCGTTTTGAGGGATGTGGTGATCGGGGTAGGTCCGCTGTGCGGACCGTTGCGCTCCACCGTCCGCACAGCGGACCCTACCCCGATTGCTCCGTCCGGTCAGGAGCTGCGTTAGTACCGGTATTCCAGCCCGAACATCAGCCCTTGCACCCAGAAGTCGGACCGGGTGATGAGCGGGGACGGCCGGTCCGTCGTCCCCGGCCCGCCGGTGCCGAACACCGGCACCTGGGCCAGATCGACCGTGCGGTCCACCTGGTCCCCGGGCCGGACCGCCTCGCTCAAGTAAATGAAGTTGTACCCGACGTAGAACCGGGACCGGTCGGCGAACCGGTAGCCGAGCTTGACCATCCCCTCCGGCAGCACCGCGAACCCGCTCCGCACCCACCGGCCGCTGTTCGTTGGCTGGGCCAGCACCCCGCCGGCGTAGTAGGTGACAGGCGGCGGCAGGCCGGGACTGATCGCCACCGTCTGGCCGCTGACCTGCACCACCGACACCGACTGGCCGAGCGCCACCTTGCCGGACGCCTGCAGGAACACGGACCCGCGGGTCAGGTCGGCCGTCAGCCCGAGTTGGCCGCCGTGGAACCGGTTGTGGGCGTCGAACTGGTCGGCCGCCGAGGTCATCACGCTCGGCCCGAACGTCCCGCCCGGGAACAGGGTCGTTTGTTCGACTCGCAGCCCCTCGTTGACCATGAAGTACCGGTAGCCGGCGATGGCCGACAGCCGTGCCCGCGAGTCGGCGTACAGGTTGACCAGCCCGGACACCTCCCACCCGGTGACTCGGGAGGTGGTCGATGCGTCGATCGCCCCGCCGTACACGCCCGGCAGGGCGGCGACGACCGCGTCCTCGATCTCCGTGGCCGCGTTGATGACGGGCCGGCCGACCGACCGCGTCCGGCCGAACGTCTGGTCGCCCACCCGGACGGACGAGGTGCGGCTGCCGAGGAACAGGTACGACACCGTCAGCCCGGCCGTCTCCTCCAGGTTGACCGCGAACCCGAGGGTGAACCGACCGCCGGCCACGTCCGGGCTGTGGATCGACTGGTTGCCGACCAGCAGGCTCGTACTCGCCCCGCCGAGCGCCGGCTTGGCGTCGCCCCGGGCGGTCGTGACGAGCGGCGGCAGCGGGGTCGCTTTCGGC
>JAXMAZ010000034.1:0-77839 GCA_046350115.1 Gemmataceae bacterium | reverse complement strand
GCCCAACTCGACGCGGTGCTCACCTGGCAGCCGCCAGACGGTCTGCCCCGGCCGGCCGCGGGGTACTGTGACTTCGAGGACGTGCGGCGGTACGCCGATGCAGTCCCTCGCGCCAAAGCGGCCGGCGTCCCCGTCGGCCTCGCCCCGTTGCGGATCTGGAAGCCGGGCGAAGACGGGTTCCAGTCGCCGGTCGTGCGGGCCGCCCCGGACATCGTCCTCGTCCGCAACCTCGCTTCGATCAGCTACTTCCGGGAACACCTGCCTGCCGCCACGCTGGTCGGCGACTTCAGCCTGAACGTGGCCAACGACCTGACCACTGACCTGCTTATATCGCACGGCCTGGAGCGACTCGTCCCCAGCTACGACCTGAACTGGGACCAGTTCCAGTCGCTGATGGCGCACGCCGACCCGCTGCGGTTCGAGCCGGTGGTGCACCAGCACATGCCGATGTTTCACATGGAGCACTGCGTGTTCGCCGCGTTCCTGAGCACCGGCAAGGATCATCGGGACTGCGGCCGGCCGTGCGAGACGCATCAGGTCGAGCTACGGGACCGGGTGGGGGCCGCCTTCCCGGTGCTGCCGGACACCGGCTGCCGGAACACGGTGTTCAACAGCGTGCCACAGTCGGCGGCCGAGTACGTGGGGCGGATGCGGGAGCTGGGGGTGCGGCGGTTCCGGGTGGACCTGCTGCGGGAGGGGCCGGCCCATGTCGGCCCGCTACTCGACCGGTACGCCCGGGTGGTCGCCGGCCGGGACGACGGCCGGGCGACGTGGAAGCAGCTGAAGGCACTCAACCAGCTCGGGGTGACGCGGGGCACCCTCCAACTGGCGTAGCCCGGCGTCGAGCTCCAATCTTGTAGGGTGCGTGGAGGCTTTGCGGAACGCACCACGGGACTTCATCCCTCGGGTGCGGTCGTTGCCGGGCCGGTGCGTTCCACTCCCAGAGCCTCGCTCCACGCACCCTACACCGGACCGGATTCCGTAGGGTGCGTGGAGGCTTTGCGCAACGCACCGTTCGACTTCATCCCTCGGGTGCGGTCGTTGCCGGGCCGGTGCGTTTCGTCGCCGAGCCTCCTCAACGCACCCTACATAAGGCCCGCAATGGGCTACTCGCCCGGTCGCCTACGGCCGGTTGGCGTCCGCGAACTCCAGCACGGCCAGGACCGGTCGGTGGTCGGACGCCACCGGCTCGGCGAGGACGGCCGTCTCCTTCACCCGGAACGATTGCCGGGGGCGGTACAGGACGTAGTCGATCTGCTTCGCCGGCTTCCCGGCCGGGAAGGTGAGCAGGGTCCCCCCGGCGACGGCCCACTTCTCCCTCAGGATGGCGAGCGGCTTGCTGTCCGGGTTGGCGTTCAAGTCCCCGGCCAGGATCACCGGGCGGGCCGAGTCGGCGAACACCTCGGTCAGCCGGGCCGCCTGCCGCTGGCGGAACCCGTCGTTCTGGTGGTGCAGGTGGGTGGTGGCGAAGGTGAGGTCGCGGCCGGCCAGGGTAAGCGGCACGGCGAACGCGATCCGCTGTTCCCGGTCCGGCTCCCCGGGCAGGGTGTGGACGGCGCCCGGCCCGATCGGCACCCGGGCGAGCACCGCCTGGCCGTACTCCCCGCCGCCGTAGTCGATCGCCTTGCCGAACGCCCCGTGCAGGCCGGTCAGCCGGGCCAGCTCGGCCGTCTGGTCCACCCCGCCGGTCCGCCGCGTCTTGTTGTCCACCTCCTGGAGGGCGACCACGTCCGGGTCGGCGGCCCGGATCACCCGGGCCAGTCGCGGCAGGTCTACTTTCCCGTCGGTCCCCTCGCCGTGGTGGATGTTGTAACACAGCACCCGGACGGTCGGCGGCTGCCCCGGGGTGCCGGCCCGGAGGACGGCGGTGACGGGGAAGTGGTCGGACGGGGTGCGGCCGCCCCGGGCGGTGCGGTCGATCCCGGCCAGCCGCACGTCCCAGTCCGGCGAGCAGCCGATCCAGTCGATCCGCGGGCCGGCGGTCGCGACCGCCTGGAAGCCGCTGAACGTGCCCTCGTCCTTCCCGCGGGCCGGGTGCGTCGCGCGGAACGTGTCCGCCATGGCAGGCCGGTTTGCCGTCGGCCGCCCCGAACAGGGTCTGGTACGGCTCGCTCCCCTCGTCCGCGTTGAAGTCGCCGGTGACGACCACCCGGCACCCGCCGCCGAGTTCCCCGAGCATACGGCGGAGCAGCCGGCCGGCCTCGGCCCGGGCCTTCTCCCCGCGGTGGTCGAAGTGGGTGTTGAGGAACAGCACCGGCTTGCCGTCCGGGGCGGTCCGGTCCCTCAACTTGACCCACGTCGCCACGCGGGGGAACGCGGCATCCCATCCCTTGCGGCCCACGGCGTCGGGCGCCTCGCTCAGCCAGAAGTGCCCGCCGGCGAGCTTCTCGAACCGGTCCGTGCGGTAGAACAGGGCGGCCGTCTCCCCGGCGTCCTTGCCGTCGTCCCGGCCGGCGGCGAAGGGGGTGTGGCCGGGCAGCTTGGCCGCCAGGAAGTCCCGCTGGCCGGCCAGCGTCTCCTGGGTGCCGAGCAGGTCCGGGTCGAACGCGGCAATCGTTTCCGTGAGGAACTCTTTCCGCCGCTCCCAGGCGTTCTCCCCGTCCGGGGCGGTGGCGTAGCGGATGTTGTAGCTCATCACCCGCACCGGGGCCGGCGGGCGGGGCGGGTCCGCGGCGGCGGCAGACCCGGCGACGGCGAGCAACACGGCCAGGGGGAGGCGGCACATGATCGGCACCGGGGTTCGGGGCAGGCGGGCGGGGTTGACATAGCGACGCCCGGCCGGGCGTCCTGCGAAAACCCATACCAGGACCGATATCAGAAGGGGGTTAGCGGGGACGTCGGCGTCCCCGCTAACCGCCCAGCAGCCGGGCGGCCGGCCTTGTCGCCTTGATGTTCTCGAACACCAGCTTCAGCACCACCGTCAGCGGCACCGCCAGGAACATGCCCGGCAGCCCCCACAGCAGCCCCCACACCGACAGCGCGGCCAGGATCACCACCGGACTCAGCCCGGTCACCCGTCCGAGGATCAGCGGCTCGACCATCGACGCGCTGGCCACATGGATCCCGAGCAGCAGGCCGGCCACCGCGAACCACCACCCGCCGACCCCGAGTTGCACCGCCGCGAACCCGACCGGCAGCGAGTACGCGACCACGCTGCCGACGTAGGGGATGAAGTTGCACAGGAACGTCAGCACCGCCCACAACAGGGCGAACCGCACCCCGCAGGCGGCCAGCACCAGCCCGGCCGGCGCCGCCAGCGCCAGGCTGGACAGCACCTTCGCCTTCAGGTAGCTGATGATCGCCGCGTTGATCCGGCCGAACACGGCCAGGATGTGCTCGGCCCGGTCGGCCGGGTAGGCGGCCCGCACCCGGGCCGGGAACTGCCGGCTCTCCAGCATCAGGAACAGCAGGTACAGGCCGGCGGCGGCCGCCTCCAGCAGCGCCCCGGCGGCCACGTTCACCGTCCGCCCGGCCGCCCGCGGCAGCCAGACCGCCGCCTGCTCCTCGGCCGCCGCCAGGGTGTCCTGGGCGGTGCCGCCGAAGTACGGGACGCCGGCCGCCCACCGCCGGGCCTCGGCCGCCACCTCGGACACCCGCCCGCGGACGGCCGGCAGCTCGTCCGTCAGCCCGAGCAGGCTGGCGTACACCGCCCACGTCAGCCCGACCAGCACGGCCGTCGTCGCCCCGGCCACCAGGGTGATCGCCACCGGGGCCGGCAGGTGGTGCCGCAGCCGGGTGTAGTACGGCATCAGCACGTACCCGAGGAAGGCGGCCAGCAGCAGCGGCCGGAGCACCCCGGCCAGCTCGCCCAGCAGCCACCACGCCCCGGCGGCGATCAACACCCAGTGGGCGGCATCTCGCAAAGCCCCGGGCCGGGCCAATCGGGCGGGCGGTCCGGGTTCGATCGGAGCGGCCATCGCGTCTCCCAACAGGTGCCTCCTGTTGTACACCCCGACGGTCTGGTCGAAAGCAGCACACAATGAGTGACTTTGCACATCCGCAAGGCAACCCAGAACGTGTCCGGGTGCCACTGGGATGTTTTTATGTCCTTTTTCCGGAAGCGGTTGCGGTGAAGGGGCAGGATCTTCGCGGCATCGGCTCCGGGTTTGCAGTATGAATACGGTGTCAGGACGACGCCCGCCCCCCATACCGGCCTTCGGAACCCGGACGGTTCCCGTGGGCCGATCGAACGGATCCCCCTCCGTTCCCGAGCCAGAGCCTCGTCGGTCCGGCCGCCCCGGCCCGGCTGGAGTTTGGCCCGATCACCGGACCGCCGCCCGCGTCGGACGTGGGCCACCCGCCCCGCGGTCCGCCCCCACCAGCCGACGGCCCGCCGCGCCCGGCGTCTGCGGCCGTTCGCCCCTGGAGTCTGTGACTGATGAGGTTCCCCGTTTCCGTTCGCTGGCTGACCGTTCCCGCGGTGGCCGCCGCCGTGTTCGCCATCCTGACCGCCGACCCGGCCGCCCGGTCGGCCCGCGAGGGCGACGGGTGTGAGCCGGACCCGGCGGCGGTGGCCCCGGACCCGGAGACCCGTGAGGCGCACCGCCGGCTGGCCGCCAAGCTGGACGCGGTGGTGGCCCGGATGCACCACAAGGAGTGGCTGGTCGACGAGCTGATCGCCGGCCGGGCGGACCTGATGACGGTGGCCGACGAGTTCCTGCGGATGAACCGGGAGGAGCCGCAGTGTCTGGCGGTGCTCCGCCGTCACTTCCCGGGCGGGTCGGACCGGGAGGTGGCGGCCCGGAACGTGATCGAGTACGTGGCCCCGCGGGTCAAGCCGGCCGACCGGGTGGCGGTCCGGCAGCGGCTGGACCGGGAGTTCGTCGTCACGTTCGGCCGGTCGTAGGGCTACGGGCGCCGGCCGCGGAGCCACCCGTCCGCATCGGGGAACGGGGCGGCCGGCGTGCGGGCTGGTGCCCCGCGGCCCTGGAGCCGGCGGTCGGCGTGGTGGTACGAGTGGCAGTCGGTGCAGCCGTGCCGCACCCCGCCGGACGGGGAGTGACACGTCCGGCAGGACTCGACCGTCGGCAGGTCTGGACGGTGCTGGTATTCGCCGGCCGCTGCTTTCTCTTCCGATGGCTTGTCCCGGTACGCCCCGGGGTGGCAGCCGCGGCAGTCCATCGCCCGGTGGGCGGTGTGATCGAACCGCCCCTTCGGCAGCCAGAGTGGCCGGACCGTGGTGCGGACCAGGGCGGCCGGCAATCGCGGGTCGCCGGCGGCCGGCGGCTTCGAGTCGGCGAAGTGGCACTCCAGGCACGTCCGGCGTCCGAGTAACAGCGTCTGCTTGGCCTGCTCGATGGCCGCGGTGATCGTCCCGCGGGCGGCCTCGGTCGCCTCCGGCCGGGGGTCGAGCCGGCCCGAGCCGCGGTCCGGGGTCGGCTGCTTCTTCATCTCGCCCCTCACGAACCGGTCGGCGTAAACCTCTCGCAAGAACCGATCGAGTTCGTCCACCGTCGCCCGGTGTGGGGCGGACCGGTCGGGCAGGGCCGGGTCGAAGGTGAGCGGGTGACACGCCTGGCAGTGGGCCTCGAAGTTGACCGGCAGGAATGTCGCCCCGGCGGCCCGCACCGGCTGGAGCGGCTCGGCCGGCAGCCCGGCCAGGGCCGGCCGGGTCAGCTCGGCGAACCGCTCGACCTTCGACTTGGGGCCGGGGGCGCCGTCCGTGCGGGCGGCGTCCAACTGGTGGCAGGCGGCACAGGTCAGTTCCACCGGGGACTGCGGACTCGCGGCCCCGAGCAGGGCCATGTACCGTTCCCGATCCGCCGTCCCGATGTCCGCGAACGTGTATCCGGCCGCCCGCCCCAGGCTCGGGGCCAGGTGGGTGGCGTGGCTGAACTTGAGCGTCCGGTTCGGGGCGGCGTCCAACGCGGCGAACTCCGGGTGCCCGTCCGGCGACCCGAACCCGGTGATCGACCCGGCCGAGGCGAGCGCTTTCGGGTCGGCGTGGCAGCGGACGCAGGCGGCGTCCGCCAGCCGGGTGAGCGAGTGGTCGCGGCCCTGGTGGTCGCGGTGACAGTCGGCACACCCGGCCGCCTGGCCCGGGACCACCGCCGGGTGGTGGGCCGGGGCGGTGTGACAGCTTTCGCATTTCGTCGCCACCGCGCTCACGCCAGCCGTCCGGCCGGTCAGCTTGTCGAACCAGCGGTCCGAGCCGATCGGGGAGAACGGGACGTGGCACGCCTCGCACTGGGACTCCCAGGCGGCGTGCGGCGAGGCGAGCGGGCCGCGGGAAGCAGCCACCGCCAATTGCTGTTGCGGCTGGCCGGAGGTCATCGCGGCCACGGTCAGCGCCGCCAGCGGGCCGGCCAGCAACACCGCCGCCGCCAGCCACAGCCACCGCCGGGTGCGAGCCAGCCCGGACCGCCGGGCGTGGTATCCCCAGTCCGCCCGGGCCGACTTCTCCTTGCTCGTCTGCGGCAGCATCGGCGGCCCCGGGGGTCAGTGGGTGTCTCGAAACGACAGCCGGCCGTTCTTCGTAGGGTGCGTTGAGGCTCTGCGAAACGCACCGGTGAGGCTTCACCCCGCGACGACGCTCGGCGGCCGTCGGTCAGTTCGCCGGGGCGAGACGACGGCCATTGCCGTTCGCGGTGCGTTTCGTCGCAACGCCTCCTCCACGCACCCTACACGAAGCGGCCCCGACGGGGTTCAAAACACCCGCTCAGATGTACCGCAGCGCGGTGTAGATGTGCGCCGCCAGCAGCCCGACCAGGACCACCGACAGCGGCAGATGCACCCACACCCAGTTGTGCAGCCACCAGTGCAGCCGGGCCTGGGCGCCGAGCTGCCGGCGGAGCCTGCACAACTGCTCCAGCTCGGCCACCAGCGGGTGGGCGTCGGCCGGGGTGGCGGCGGACAACTCGGCGAACCACCGGGCGGCCCGGTCCGCCACCCGCAGCCCGGCCGGCCGCTCCGCCCCGGTCAGGTACGGCCGGGCGGACTTCTCGAACGCCTCCCGCACCCGTTCGGCCCCGGCCACCGCCTCCCCGCCGAACTCCCCGCGGGCGACGGCCAGCCGGCGGGCGAACCCGGCGGTGTGGGCGGCCACCACCCGGTCGATCTCGGCCGCCGGCACCTCCTCCGTCACCACCTCCAGCAGCCGCCGGGGGATGACGTGTTGCAGGACCAGCCCCCACACCCCGCTGACGATGACCAGGGCGAACACCAGCATCAGCACGGCCGGGAGCGGCCCGCCGAGCCGGAACCCGGCGTGCAGGACGGCCACCGGGACGCACGCCAGCCCGAGCCAGACGTGGGCCTTCATCCAGGTTTGCGTCCGCCCCCACGGCCGGGTGCGGGACCGCAGCAGCCGCTTCCGCGGCCAGAGCAGCAGCTCGAACAGGATGATGACGGCGCCGACCGTGCCGAGGATCAGGCCGATGCGGGTGCCGCCGCCGGGCAGGGTGCGGGTAGTGCTTGCTTCGACCGCGTACCAGCCGACGGCGCCAGCCGTCAGCCCGGCGGCGAGCGCCGCCCAGCGGGCGTGGGCGGCGAACCGGTTGCGGCCGAACACGAGCACGGGGAACCCCTTTACCGACCGGTTAGCGGGCCGGTCCGCGGGACGCCGGTGGCGTCCCCGCTAACCCTTCTCGTTCTAGCGCCCGGTGATTGCTTCGGACGCCATCTCCAGTAAATCTCGTACTGCCGCCGGGTCGTAGTTAATCGGGCTGTTCGCCAGGTCGGGGCCGCGCGGCAGACGTAGTTTTTTGGCCAGCGCTTCGAGCGGTCCGGCCGCCGCCTTCTTATCCCGATCCGCGGCCCGGAGAGCGTAGTACATCTGGGCGGCCGTATCCCAGTCGAGCGCCCGCGGAACGGCCCGCAGCGCTCCGAATTCGGGCTGCAGTGGCGAGTTCAGTCGGCCGCTGAGCGACGCGGCCAGGTCGCCGAGCGGCCCGGCCCGGTTTCGGCTCACAAGCCCGGTCGCTGCGAGCTTCCGATACTGCGGGTCGTCCTGCCAGCCCAGGACGCGTACGAGCGGCTCCGGCAGCCGCGGCCCGAGCGTCCCGTCCCAGACGTTCGCCCGGTCGCCCGGCTTTTGCCCCAGCTCGTGGTGGCAGGCGAAACAGCTCAGGTCGGCCAACTCCGGCCACACCGCGGCGCCACCCGCCGCCCGCTTGCACCGGTCGGCGTACAGGTCTAGCCCCGCCTTTGCCGCCGCCATCTGTCCGGCGGACCATGCTCCGAGCGAAGTTTCAGCCGGTCGCGGCGAGCCGTCCTTCGTGTTGCGCTTATCCTCCGACCAGTGCGGCGGTAGCCGGTCGAGGAAGGTCAGGTAGTCGAAGAACAGCCGCGGGTGGCCGGCCGCGATCAGGTCGTGCGTCACCTCCCGGGCCGGGACGCCGCCCGTCGCCGGCGCCCCGACGTGGCAGCCGACACACGCCTCCGCCCGATGCTTGGCGTCGCCGAGCCACCGCATGCCGTGCTGGACATAGCTTTCGGCCAGCCTGCCACCCTTCCACCCGGTCTGGTGCGGGCCGATCCAGTCGGCGGTGTCCCGGCCCGGGTCGGTGTGGCACGCCTCGCAGCCGACGCCGTCGTACCGCAGGCGGAGGGCGCCGGGGGAATCTGACAGGTTGGCCAGGGCCGGGGTGACGTGGCACGCCAAACACCGCGGCTCGTCGGGGGCGTCGTTCCAAGCCGATCCGCCGGCCCGCAGCTTGGCGATGATCGTCTGTGACAGCGGGCCGCGGAGCGTGTGGTATGCTGCCCCGTGGCGGTCCCAGCGGACCCACTCGGTGAACGCGGTCGGCCACCGGCGGCCGGCCGGGTCCGGCTCCAGGCGGCCGTGACACCCGCGGGCCGAACACCCCCCGGCCCCGATCAGCCGGGGGGCGGGCGAGGGGGTTGCGGGGGCGGGGGGCGGGTCGGCGCAGCCGGCGGTCAGGAGTACCGCCGCCGCGACCGCGGCTCGATCCGCCCGCATGTGCCGCCCCCGGAGAAACGTTGGTGCGGGGAGCGTACCCCACCCGGCCGGGGGACGCAACTGCCCGCACGGAACCGCCGGCGGTAATGCCCCGGTTGGCCGGTATTCCTCCCCCTCCGCTTCGGGAGGGGGCCGGGGGCCGCAGCCTCCCGATCCGAAACGTCGTCGCAGCGGCGGCGGCTGGCGATAACCGCCGTCCGCCCCGGACCCCCCCGAAGGGATGACCCGGGGGTGCCAGGACACCCCGGTGGCTCCCGGGGTCTGATCGCTCGCTCACACCAGGGAGACCGGACCAGCCGGCTGACGCCGGCCGTTCGCCCGGAACCGGCGGCCCTCAGTTGACATCGCCGCGGCGCGGTCGTACTGTCGAACTCCTTCGACCCTCCAGCAGTGCCCACATGGACCCGGCCGCGGACCCGACCGAGGCGACCGTCACCGCCGCCCTGTTGCGGCTCCAGCACGCCCGCGGCTGGCTGTCCGACGCCACCCTCCGGGAGCTGGCCGGCCGGCTCGACCTGCCGATCTCCCGGCTGGAGGAGGTGGCCAGCTTCTTCCCCCACTTCCGCCGCACCCCGCCGGCCCCGGTCACGGTGGACGTGTGTCGGGATTTGACCTGCCACCTGCGCGGGGCGGACCGGCTGGTCGGCCGGCTGCGGGCGGCGTTCGCCGGGGACGACCGGGTCGAGGTCCGGCCGGTGTCGTGCCTCGGCCGGTGCGACCGCGCCCGGGCGGCGTGCGTCCACCACCACGCCGCCGACGGCGAGGGGCACGAGACGTTCTACCTCGGCCGGTCGTCGGACACCGTGATCGAAGCGGTCCGGGCCGCCCTGACCGGGAAGCCGCCGCCCCGGCCGGACCGGGACGCGGACCGGCCGTGCCCGGACTGGTCGCTGGACATCTACGCCGGCCGGCCGACCTACGCGGTCGCCCAGGACCAGCTCGCCCGGCTCGACCTGATGACCCAGTTCGACCCGCCGGAGACGGCCCGCAAGGCGCTGGACATCATCCCCAAGGTGAAGGCGTCCGGGCTGCGGGGGATGGGCGGGGCCGGGGCGCCGGCCGGCAAGAAGTGGGAGGACGTGGCCCAGGCCGCCGGGGACGTGAAGTACATCGTCTGCAACGCCGACGAGAGCGAGCCGGGCACGTTCAAGGACCGCGAGATCCTGCTCCGGGCGCCGCACCTCGTCGTGGAAGGGGTGATCCTGGCCGGGATCGCCTGCGGGGCCACCCGCGGGTACGTCTACATCCGCCACGAGTACCCCGAGCAGGCGGCCGCGGTCCGGGCGGCCATCGCCGCGGCGGAGGCGGCCGGGGTGTGCGGGCCGCGGTTCCCGGTCAGCGTGTTCGTCAGCCCCGGCGGGTACATCTGCGGGGAGCAGAGCGCGCTCATCGAGGCGATGCAGGGGAACCGGGCGCAGCCCCGCAACCGGCCGCCGGAGCTGGCCACCAACGGGCTGTTCGACCGGCCGACCCTGGTGAACAACGTGGAGACGTTCGCCTGGGTGCCCGGGATCGTCCGGGACACCGTCCTGTACGCGGACAAGCCGGTCAACTGGTACGCCGCCCTCGGCCCGGCGGGCAAGGGGCGGCGGCTGTTCTCGGTGTCCGGGGACGTGGCCCGGCCGGGGGTGTACGAGGTGCCGGTCGGGGCGCCGCTGCGGGAGCTGTTGGACCTGGCCGGCGGGGTGATCGGCGGACCGGACGCGCTGCTGGCCGTCGCCCCCAGCGGGCCGTCCGGCGGGTTCGTCCCGCGGATGCTGCCGGCCGCCGGGTCGCGGGGGTCCGGGCCGCTGACCGACCTGCTCGACGTGGAACTGGACATCGACGCCTACCGCAAGCTCGGGCTGGCGCTCGGGGCCGGGCTGGCGGTGTACGCCGCCGGGGCCGACCTGGGGGCGGCGGCGGTGAACGCCACCGAGTTCTACCGCAACGAGACGTGCGGCAAGTGCGTCCCGTGCCGGGTCGGGTGCGGCAAGCTGGTGGAGATCGGCACCGCCCTGGCCCGCGGCCCGAGGTCGGCCGACGCCCGGGCCAAGGCGGAATCCGCCGTCCGTGACCTGGACCGGGCGCTGGAGCAAACGTCCATCTGCGGGCTGGGCCAGGTGGCGGCCAAGCCGCTGGCGTCCGTGCTGAGGTACTTCCCGCCCGCCTTCGCACCGGAGTCGAGCCGTGGCTGACCCGCTGCCGGACGACGACCGCGAGTCGCCGCAAATGGCAACGAGTCATTGCTTGTTCGGCGGGTTCCCGAGGGGAGGGCGAGGCTCCCGCCGAGCCGGGGAGCGCGCGGCAACGGCTGAAAGACTCGCCGGTGGCAGCCGCGGGTGTCGGACCCAACCCGCTGCCGCGCGCTCCCCGGCTCGGCAGGAGCCTCGCCCTCCCTGGACGGGGCCGCCGATACGGGTGGGGCGGTTGCCAGTTTCGGCGGGTCGGCGCCGCAGAGCCGGCTTGACCCGCCCTACGGGAAACCGGCCGGATCACGACCTCGGAGAGTTGCGGCGATGGCCGACGAACCCCTGCCCGACCCGGGCGACGACCGCGAGTCACTGGTCAACCTGGACCGGGACGAGGAGGCCCAGTTCGCCCGGGACTTCGAGGGCCGGCTGATCCGGGCGGACGCCCCCACCCTGGCGGACCTGAACAAGCGGGTGCGGGTGCGGGTGGACGGGTCGCGGTGGTTCGAGGTGCCCAAGGCGGTGCCGGCCACCGACGCCCAGGGGAACATCCTGTACCACCCGGACGACACCCCCGTCGTCCGGCCGACCACCATCTACGACGCCGCCCGGTCGGCCGAGGCGGAGGCGGCCGGGCTGTACCCGCCGGCCGCCTGTCCGGTCCGCATCCCGGTCCTGTGCCACCGCGACCACCTGTCCCCGGTCGGGGTGTGCCGGGTGTGCGCGGTGCAGATCGTCAAGCCGGACCCGAGGCAGCCGGACGACCCGACCAAGAAGCGGGTGGAGCGGAAGCTGCTGCCGGCCTGTCAGCACCGGGTCGAAGACCAGATGGAAGTCCACACCATGTGGTCCCCGGAGGCCAAGTACCGGACGGCGGTGCGGTCGGCCGTCCAGGTGCTGTACGAGCTGCTCTCGGGCGACCACTGCCACCCGGCGGCCGAGGCGGCGTACGGGGACCGCGGCCGGCGGTACGCCAACGAGTTGGACGCCCACGCCGCCGACGCCACCAAGCCGGTGTACGGCGGGCCGACGGCCGACCTCGGCACCGTGCTCCGGGCCAACTGGCAGTCGTTCCCCAAGGACGCGACCGCCCCCCGGGATACCGCCGACCGGGACCGGCTGGCCGGCACCACCCCGCCCCGGTTTGCCCCCCGGCCGCACCGTTCCGAGCTGGTCGTCGGGTGGGTCGATGACGACCGGCCGGACCCGGCCACCGCCCCGCCGTTCGTGGTGGACCACAACAGTTGCGTGCTGTGCGACCGGTGCGTCCGGGCGTGCGGGGAGGTGAAGCCGTTCCGGGTGATCGGCCGGTCCGGCAAGGGGACCGCCACCCGGGTGACGTTCGACCTGGCCGGGCTGCCGATGGCCGAGAGCAGTTGTCGGGCGTGCGGGGAGTGCATGACCGCCTGCCCGACCGGGGCCATCACCTTCCAGTACCGGGTGGCCGAGGCCAGCCCCACCCGGCTGGCGGCGGTGCTGGCTGGGAGCGGGCGGTCGCAGCCGGCCACCGTCGTCGAGCCGGCCGAGCTGCTGGCCGGGTCGGAGCTGTTCGCCCGGCTGCCGAAGGCGTTCCTGGAGTGGAACCGCGGGGCGGTCCGGCGGCGGGAGCTGCGGGCCGGGGACGTGCTGGCCGAGGAGGGGGAGTTCGGCACCTGCGCGTTCGTCCTGCTGCCTGACTGGTCCCACGCCGCCGACGGCGACCGGCCGGGCGGCGGGCTGCTGGCCGTCTGCCGGGCCGGGGGCAAGTCGCCCCGGGAGCTGCCGTACGCCGACCACCCGGACGTGGTCAAGGCGGTCGGCCGCATCCCGAAGCGGTACGGCCCGGCCGTCTGGGTCCACGACCCGGACCCGGAGGATTTGGTCGGGGAGATGAGCCCGCTGTCCCACACCCGGCGGACGGCGTCGCTGGTGTGTGTCCGGGCCGGAGCGGTGCTGGAGGTGGACCGGAACGTCCTGCACCTGCTGTTCCGCGACCCGGTCAACCGCCGCCGGCTGCACCGCCGGTACGGCGTCCGGGCGCTGACCGACTCCCTGCCGACGGCGATCGCCAACAGCGGGCTGTTCTCCGGGGTGAAAGAAGAGGGATGGGACGCCCGGTTCTACCGCCACCTGGCGAGGGCGCTGGACGTGCCCAAGGAGGCGGAGTCGATATTCGGCGCGCTGCGGCCGCCGACCACCGAGCTGAGCCTGCCGGCGGTGATGCCGGACCGGCCGGGCCAGGCCGCCGCGGTCAGCTACTACCCGACGGCCACCCAGATGCCGCTGGCGACGGCGGCCCCGGTCCCGCGGGGGGACGTGGTCCAACTGGTGCGGGTGAACCCCGGGCAGGTGGTCTTCCGGGCCGGCGAGCCGGCGGACAACTTCTACCTCATCCGCACCGGGTTCGTGTCGGTGACGGTGGACACCCCAGCCGGCCCCGTCACCCGCCGGCCGCTCAAGGCGGGGGACTGCTTCGGCGAGGTGGCGGTGCTGACGGGCCTGTGGGACGGGGTGGAGGCAGCGGTCGGCCGGCCGGTCCGCCGGGGGGTGCGGACGGCGACGTGTGCCGCCCTGGACAACGCCGAGCTGATCCTGGTGCCGAAGTCGGTGTTCGCCGCGTTCCTGACCAACCCGTCGAACGCGACCGTCCGGGAGGCGCTGTTCGCCCGGTGCGCCGACATCCTCCGGCGGGACGTGCGGTGACGGTCTGCCGTAGGGTGCGTTGAGGAGGCTTTGCGACGAAACGCACCGGCCCCGCAACGACATCAACGGTAGGGTGAAGTCTCGGCGGTGCGTTTCGCAGAGCCTCAACGCACCCTACGTAATGCCGACGAGCCACGACCCATGTGGGCCGACCGATGACCGACGACCTGACCAGGCGGTACGTCGAGCTGGGGCTGTACCAGGGGCAGGAACTCCTGGTGCTGGACCTGGAGAAGTGTACCCGGTGCGACGAGTGCGTGCGGGCGTGCGCCGACTCACACGGCGGGGCCACTCGGGTGATCCGGGACGGGCCGCGGTTCGGCCACTTCCTGGTGGCGGTCAGTTGCCGGTCGTGCCACGACCCGTACTGCCTGACCGGGTGCCCGGTGGACGCCATCCACCGGGAGGGGTTCGGGCTGGAGGTCAACATTGACGACCACTGCATCGGGTGCGGGCTGTGCGCCCACAACTGCCCGTACGGCAGCATTCACATGGTCGAGCACGGGCCGGGCGACGGGCGCTGCGGGAGGTGCCGAAGGACGAGTGGCCGACCCCGGAGGCGGCGGCCGAGTTGGTCGGCGACCTGACCGGCCCACGGCGGTCGGCCCGGCTGCGGGCGGTGAACTGCGACCTGTGCGCCGACTCGTGGACCGGCCCGCGGTGCGTGTACGCCTGCCCGCACGACGCCGCCCACCGGCTGCCCGGGGAGCGGGTGCTGGAGCTGGCCGAGCGGCGGCAGCGGCCGGCCCCGCCGGGCGGGTTCCTGGCGACGCTCGCCCGCCTACTCCGCGGGCCGGCGAAGGGGGAGTGACCCGCTCGCCCGGAATTCGTGTATCCTCAGTAGGCTATCCGCGAGTCGCGACAGATCAGTGGCCCAATGGTGACGCCCGCCATGACCACCCGCACCCAGACACTTCCCCTTCCTCCACCCGCCGACTGGGTGACGGCGTCCGGGACGCCGCTGTCCGCCCGATACGCCGTGGACGCCGAGATCGCCCGGGGCGGGATGGGGGTGGTGTACAAGGCCCGGCACCGGCAGTTGGACAAGCCGGTCGCCCTCAAGCTCACCCTGCCCGGGGCGTCAGCCGACCGGTTCCTGCGGGAAGCCAAACTGCTCGCCCGGATCGCCTCGCCACACGTGGTCACGGTCCACGACTACGACGTGCTGGCCGACGGCTGCCCGGTGCTGGTGATGGAGTGGGTGGACGGGGCCGACCTCGGCCGCACCCTGCGGGCGGCCGGCGGGCCGCTGCCGGAGGACCGGGTGTTGCCGTGGATGCGGCAGGTGGCCGAGGGGATGCTCGCCGCCGCCGACCAGGGGGTGATCCACCGGGACTTGAAGCCGTCCAACATCCTGATCGACGCCGGCGGCCAGGCCCGGGTGTGCGACTTCGGGCTGGCCCGCGGCCCGGCCGACGTGTCCGAGTTGACCGGGCCCGGCGGGCTGATGGGCACCCCGTACTACATGGCCCCGGAGCAGGCCGAGTCGCCCCGCGGGACGGACACCCGGGCCGACGTCTACAGCTTTGGGGCAACGTTCTACCACGTCCTGACCGGCCACCCGCCGTTCGACGGGGAGTCGGTGTTCAGCATTCTGTTCAAGCACAAGATGGTGCCACTGGTCGCGCCGAAGGCCCGCAACCCGGCCCTGTCTGACCGGACGGCGGGGGTGATCGAGCGGTGCCTGGCAAAGAACCCGTCAGACAGGTTTCAGTCGTTCCGAGACCTGCTCAAACACCTCCAGCCGGCCCCAGCCTCAGTCGCCCCATGGGGGGCAGAGGATGACGATTTGAGGGCTTATCTAGATCAGTACCGTCACCGGCGGACCGTGTACCTCGACGAAAGTCGTTGGGCGAGCATTGGCGCGGAGGATGTGTACACTTTTGCCGGCGAACGCCGGATACAAATATTAACGGGAGATATCGTCCGGCAGCAGGTAGACGCCATTGTCAGTTCGGACGACGGGGACTTGAGTCGGGGCGGGGGGGTGTCCTGGGCTATTTCCGCTGCCGCCGGGCCGGGGGTGATGGACAGCGAGACCCGCCGGTACACACCTGTGCGACCCGGTGGAGTCGTTGTGACGGCTGCTGGGTCGCTACCAGCCAGATTCGTGTTCCACTGCGTAACACTCGCGATCGACGACCTGTCACACGCGACCAATGATAGAGAAATAATTTTACCCACGAGAGGTTTTCTACTTGAGCTACTCCACGGGTGTGTCTATCACGCAAACATCCTGTACGTCCGCAGTATCGCTCTACCTCTCCTTGGGACTGGAGTGGCCGGATTCGCGACTGATGTCTGTCTAGACACTCTGTTCCAGTTCTGGGTGCGTGCAATGCTCCGCAGCGGTACGTCCGTCCGGGATGTGCGAATTGTCCTGCACTGAGGGCCAAGGCGTCGGTTTCAGTCCCTCCGATTCCCACCCATTCCCGCTGGCTTGACCGCCTCAACCGCCTTCTTGACCGGGTGCAGGGCGACCACGTCCGGCGGGTGGTGACCGTCGGTGGCGTAGGGACCGGGCTGCGGCTGCTTCGGCCGGTCGTGCCACCAGTCCAGGAACACCCGCCCCGGCCGCCGGCCGAACCCGACGTAGTCCCAGCCCCAGGTGCCGTCGGTCGTCGGCTCCCGGCCGTCCGGCTTCCGCGGCGGGACGAGCAGCCGACCGCCGCCGACGTAGCCGCCGGCGTGGTACGGCGACCGGCTCGGCGCCGCCCACCAGGCGACCGCCTGCGGGTTCCCGGCCCGCTCGGCCGTGTGGGCCGCGGTGGACGGGAAGCGGTGCGTCGGGTCGTCGTCCGCCCGGGCCGCGCCGGCCGCCAGCACCGCCACCCCGACCGCCGGCACGCCGAGTCGCCGCATCGCCGCTCTCCTGTGGGCGCTGCCTTTGCTCCCCCTCTCCGCTTCGGGGACTGGGGGGAGGGGTTACAGCACCCGACCCGTCCCCGCGACTTTGAAGTTTCTGTGACGGGACGCGCGTCACACCCCTCCCCCGGCCCCCTCCCCAAAGCAGGGAGGGGGAGCAAAGCCAAGAGGGGGCACGCCGTTACCCGGTCGCTCAGCCCATCGGCTCGTTCAGTCGCCGACTCGCTTCGACCCATCGGTGATCGGCCCGCGTAAGCACGTAGCCGTCGGCAAGCCCGGCAGAACCGTCAAGGTTTGCGCCGCTTCGGCCGATACTCCTCTCATCGTTCCGTGGCGAACCCCGACCCCGGCTCCGGGCGTGCGATGCGGCCTGACCTGCGGACCCGCGCCCGGGTCGTCCTCGGGCTGATCGTCGCTTGCCTGGCCGCCCCGGCGGTCGGGCAGACGCCGGCCGAGCGGGCCAACCCGCCGGCCCTCGACCGCCCCGTCGGGCCGGACGCCCCGCCCCCGCCACAAGCCCCCCGGCCGCCGACCTTCACCGGCACCCTCGTCGACCCGCCGCTCGGGTTCACCGGGCCGAGCGGGGTGCGGCCGTCGGTCGCCCCGAACATCGACTTCGTCCCGGTCGAGGACCGCTGGCGGATCGGCTTCCCCGAGTGGGACCGGTACGGCCGCGGCCACCCGCTCCTCGACCAGTACCCGTACATCCTCGGCCGGTGGTTCGACCCCTACGCCCAGAACGTCCTCAAGGGCGACTACCCGATCATCGGCCAGCACACCTTCCTGAACCTGACGGTCAGCGCCCTATCGCTGTTCGAGGCCCGGCAGTTGCCGACCGCCACCACCCCGTTCGAGAGCACCCGCCGGCCGTTCCGGGAGGAGTTCTTCGGCTCCCCCAACCAGCTCTTCTCGAACAACTTCGTGACCGTCTCCGCGGACCTCTTTCACGGGGACGCGGCGTTCAAGCCGGTGGACTGGCGGGTGAAGGCGACCGGGGTGTTCAACCACAACTACCTGGCCGTCCAGGAACTGGCGGTGGTCAGCCCGAACGTGCTGGACGGCCTCAACCGGGCGCGGACCTGGTTCGCCCTGCAGGAGTTCTTCGGCGAGGTGAAGCTGTTCGACCTGAGCAGCGAGTACGACTTCGTCTCGGTGCGGGCCGGGTCGCAGCCGTTCACCAGCGACTTCCGCGGGTTCATCTACTCGGACACCAACCTGATGGCCCGCGGCTTCGGCACCCGGCGGGGGAACCGGGAGCAGTTCAACGTCGTGTACACCGAGCAGTTCGAGAAGGACACGTTCAGCGGGCTGAACAGCTTCGACGACCGGCACCAGAACGTGTTCATGGCGAACTACTACGTGCAGGACTTCCTGACGCCGGGGTACACGGTGTCTGCCAGCGTGCACTACAACGACGACCAGCCGAGCGTGCGGTTCGACCGGGCCGGGTTCCTGGTACGCCCGGACCCGGCCGGGGTGTTCCAGCCGCACCACGTCCAGACGGCGTACTTGGGCCTCGCCGGGGACGGGCACATCGGCCGGTACAACGTCAGCAGCGCCTTCTACTGGGTGCTCGGCCGGGACAGCCTGAACCCGATCGCCAACCAGGCCCAGACGGTGTCCGCCCAGATGGCGGCCCTGGAGCTGAGCTACGACCGGGACTGGGCGCGGTTTCGGGTGAGCGGGCTGTACGCCAGCGGGGACGGGAACCCGAACAACAGCCACGCCACCGGGTTCGACGCCATCCTGCCGAACCCGAACTTCGCCGGCGGGGAGTTCAGCTACTTCCAGCGGCAGGGGCTGCCGCTGTTCGGGGTGAACCTGGCCACCCGGACGAACCTGTTCCCGAACCTGCGGTCGAGCAACCTGCAGGGGCAGGCCAACTACGTCAACCCGGGCCTGTTCCTGGTGAACGCCGGGGCGGACTTCGACCTGACGCCGAAGCTGCGGAGCATCAACAACGCCAGCTTCCTGTGGCTGGACAAGACGGCGGTGCTGGAGACGTTCCTGTTCCAGCCGAACCTGGACCGGGAGCTGGGCACCGACCTGAGCACCGGGATCGAGTACCGGCCGCTCTTGACGAACAACGTGATCTTCGTCGGCGGGGCGGCGGTGTTCCTGCCGGCGAGCGGGTTCCGGGCCATCTACGACCGGCTGCGGGGCGAGGTGCCGGCCCTGGCGTCGGTGTTCGTCGAGCTGCAGCTGACGTACTGACGCGAGCCGCGACCGCAGGTCGCGGGTGACGACTCCACCGGTCCCGACGGCCTCGGAGTCGCAAGCGGCGGCGGGAAGTCGTCACCCGCGACCTGCGGTCGCGGCTCGCTGCCCACCAAGGCATCCGCCTTGCGGCCACCGGTGATCGGGCGGTCCGCTATAATCCCGGCACCATGTCCGCGCCTGACCCGCCGCTGGAACTCCGACCGCTCACCCTCCGCGTCCTCTGGCTGGACGGGGGCGGGCGGGCGGTGCCGTTCGACCTGACGGTCCCGGTCGGGCGGCCGGTCCGGCTCGGTCGGGAGTCGCGGCAGCCGGCCGCCCACCCCCAGCACGACCCCGAGTTCGGGGCCGACCTGGTGTCCGACAAGCGCGACCTGCACGTCTCCAACAACCACGCCACCCTGGTCTGGGACGGGGTCCGGCTGCGGGTGCAGAAGCGGCCGGCGGCTCAGAACCCGATCTTCGTCCTGGACCGGGACGACCCGGCCGCCCCGCCCCGCCCGGCGGACGACTTCACCTGCGGCCCGTTCGACCAGTTCCGCATCGGGAACACCCAGTTCACCCTGTTGCCCGGGGCCGAGCCGGTCGAGCGGTCGTGCAGCGGGGAGGAGCTGGCCGGGCTGGCGTTCGTCGACGCCAAACACCACCTGGACGCCCTGGCCGAGCTGCCCGACCTGATCAACCGGGTGGCGGACGAGCGGCAGTTGCTGGCCGGGCTGCTCCGGGTCGCGCTGGAGGGGGTGCCGCGGGCGGACGCGGCCGCCATGGTCGGGCTGGACGCGGCCGGGAGGTGGTGGTCCGGGGGGTGGCGGGGGAGCCGACCGGCGGGGACCGGTTCCGGCCGAGCCGGCGGCTGGTCCGGCAGGTGCTGACCGAGTTCGAGAACCGGTTCTACGTATGGTCCGACCCGGCCGCCCTGGCCCCGACCGACGCCCCCACCCTGGCCGTCGGGGTGGACTGGGCGGTGTGCGTGCGGGTGGCCGGGCCGCGGGACGAGGCGCTGTACCTGGCCGGCCGGGCGGCCGGCGGGCTGATCGCCCCGCACGCCCTCCAGGGGTACGTGAAGTTCGCCAAGCTGGCCGGGGACATCTTCGCCGGGCTACGGGATCTGCTCGCCCTGCAGCGGCAGGCCGGCCAACTGGAACAGATGGTCAGCCCGGCCGTCCGCCGGGCCGTCCGGGACCGCCCGCTGGAGGAGGTGATCGCCCCCCGGGAGTGCGAGGTGACGGTCCTGTTCTGCGACCTGCGGGGGTTCACCCGGGCGGTCGCCCAGGGGGAGGCGGACCTGATGGGCACCTGGGACGGCCTGTCCGAGCGCTGGCCGCCATGACCCGGGCGATTGTCAATGAGGACGGGGTGGTCGGCGACTTCCAGGGGGACGCGACGATGGGCTTCTGGGGCTGGCCGCTGCCCCAGCCGGACCAGGCCGAGCGGGCCGCCCGGGCGGCGCTCAGCATCCGCCGGGAGGTCCGCCGGTTCGCCCAGCGGCGGAACCACCCGCTGGCCGGCATGGAGTGCGGGATCGGGGTCGCCCGCGGCCCGGCGGTGGCCGGCCGGCTGGGCACCTACGAGCAGGCCAAGATCGGGGTGTTCGGCCCGGTGGTCAACCGGGCCGCCCGGCTGGAGGCGGCGACCAAGCGGCTGGGCGTGCCGATCCTGATCGACGCCGCCGTGTACGACCAGTTGGCCAAGCCCGGGGCGGTGGCCGGCCGGCTGCGGAAGGTGGCCCGGGTGGTGCCGAAGGGGCTGGCCGAGCCGCTGCTGATCGCCGAGCTGCTCCCCGCTGGACGAGCCGGGCGGTCGGGCCGGGCTGTCGGAGGAACACCGGCGGCGGTACGAGGCGGCGCTGAACCGGTTCCAGGCGGGCGACTGGCCGGACTTCCTGCGGCTGGCGGCAGCGCTGCCGGCGGACGGTCCGGTCGAGTTCATCAAGCGGTTCATCCAGGCGACTCAGGGGTCGGACGGCAAAGCCCCCGACGGGTGGAACGGCGGCATCCCAGTGTCGCAGGAGTGACGAGTCACGCGGTCGGTGTCGGATTCGGCGCCGCATAACGGGCCGGCCTCCGGCCGGCCGGGGACGCCGGTGGCGTCCCCGCTATACCCGACCGAACACGACACTAGAGCGGTTTGCAGTTGGTTGTGGCGCGGTCGGGGCGGATCGGGTATGACGGAGCCAATCCCGGAGGGTTGGCCATGCGGGCGTACTCGGCGGACTTGCGGTCGCGGGTGCTGGCGGCGGTTCAGGGTGGGCGTCGCCGCCGGCGGTGGCCGAGCGGTTCGGGGTGAGCGCGTCGTGGGTGCGGCGGGTCCGCCAGCGGCACCGGGACGGCGGGGAGACGAGCCCGCGGCGGCGGGGGCACCGGCGGCAAGCACTGGCGGCCGACGGGGACCGCATCCGGCAGGCCATCGCCGCCGACCCGGACGCCACCCTGGCCGAGTTGAAGGCCCGGCTCGACCTGGCGGTCAGCCTGGCCACCCTCTGGCGGGCCATCGCCCGGCTCGGGCTGACGCTCAAAAAGTCGGTCCGCGCGGCCGAGCAGGACCGCCCGGACGTAGCCGCCGCCCGCGCCGCCTGGCGGACCGCCCAGACCGCCCTCGACCCGGAGCGGCTGGTGTTCGTGGACGAGACGTGGGCGAGCCGGCCATGAGCCGGCGGATGGCCCGCGGGCGGAGGGCGAGCGGGTGGTGTGCCCGGCCCCCACTCGCACTGGAAGACGACCACCTTCGTGGCCGCCCTGCGGAGCGACCGGCTGACCGCCCCGATGGTGATCGACGGGGCCATGACCGGCGACCACTTCGTCGCCTACGTGCGGCAGGTGCTGGTGCCCACCCTGCGGGCGGGGGACGTGGTGGTGTGGGACAACCTGGCCTGCCACAGGCGGGCGGAGGGCGCGGGCGGCGGTGGCGGCGGTCGGGGCGGGGGTGCGGTTCCTGCCCGCCTACTCACCCGACCTGAACCCGATCGAGAACGCGTTCAGCAAGCTGAAGGCGATGCTGCGGGCAGCGGAGGAGCGCGCCATCGACGGGCTGTGGGCGCTCCTCGGCCGATCACTCGACGCCTTCTCCGCCGACGAGTGCCGGAACTACTTCCGGCACGCCGGGTACGACGCTACAACCAACTGCAAACCGCTCTAGCCCGGCAGCCGCCTCCGGGTTGCGGTTGAACTTCTGGTACGGCAGCCGCACCCCGGCCACCTTCACCTGGTCCGCCCGCAGGATATTCAACGGCACCCCGAAATTGGCGGTGCCGGCGAACGTCACCACGTCGTCCTGGTCCACCCCGTCCCCGCTCACCCCGAACCCGCCGGCCAGCACCCCGCCGGTCGCCGTCCGCCGGTACAGCGGGGCGCTGCCCGGGAAGAACACGATGCCGTTCTGGTTGGCCGGGTCGAACGGGTCGTGGAAGTTGGTCCCCGGGTTGAACGAGTCGTGCCCGTACACGCTCTGGAAGGCGGACGCCGGCAGCGGGGCGCCGACCGTCCGCCCGGTGAGCGGGTCGGACCCGCCGTCCCGGAGGATGGAGAACGGGGCCGGCGTCGTCCCGTCGAACCCGAGCGGGAACCGCGGCTGGGCCAGGTACCGGAACGTGCGGTTGGTGAACGCCGTCCCGGCCGGCACCCCGGCCACCTGGTCGGCCGGCTGGAGCTGGGCGGGGTCGGCGTAGTAGCGGACGTTCCGGGCCTTGGCGACGGCCACGTCGATGGAGAAGACGGTCGCGTCTGGCATCCGGTACAGGCCGACCACGTCCCCGTTCAGGTCGGTGACGGCGAACACCATCCCGGCGGTGCTGCCGAGCTGGCGGATGGCCGCCCGGGTGCGGGTGGCCTGCTCGAACCCGCGGCCGATGATGTCGGTGACTTCGGCCGCGGTGATCCCGGCCCCGTCGTGCGGCGTCACCAGCCACCCCTCCGGCACCGGCCGGCCGGCCAAGAGCTTGTCGCCACCGGGCGTGACGGGCAGGTCGCGGCCCTGGGTGCGACTGCCGAACCCGAGCGTCAGCCCGTACCTCACCAGGTTCTCCGGCCCTTGCACTCCGCCGGGGCCGAACACGTCCAGGGTGATGCCGACGAGGTCGATTCGCGCCTTCGGCCCGCCGGGCAGGTCGAAGTCGGCGGGCAAGGCCGGGGCGTCGCCGATGGCGTCGATCTTGAACCCCGCCCCGCTGCTGCCGCCGACCGCCGCGAAGGCGATGAACTCGGCCTCCAGCGTGCGGTCCGGCTTGCTCGGATCGTAGGTGGTGCTGCGGGCGTTGTTCTCCTCGGTGGCGAACCCGGTCTGGCCGGGGAAGAACACCCCGATCCCGCCGACCACGTGGCCGCCGCGGACGACCGGGACGCCGCCCGGCAGGGTGGCGATGCCGCGGCTCTGGGCCGTCGGCAGCAGCCCGGACGCCACCCCGTAGGAGTCCGGCGGGAATAGTTCGTGGCCGGCCGGGACGAACGCCGGGTCGATGTTGAACCGGCCGCGGAGCCGGATGTCGTCGGGCGTCCCTTTGATGCCGTCCGGCCCCGGTGAGTCCTGGCCGTCCCGGTTGGTGTGCTCGATGCCGAACAGGTCGACCGGCGGGGTGTTGGCGATGCCCGGCGGGAAGTGCCCGCCGACCCCGACCGCGGCCACGTACCCCGGCCCCCGCAGCGGCGAGTTCGGGTCGGTCACGTTCGGGTCGGCGTTCACCTCCCGCTCGGTGACGGTGGACTGGCTCAGGAACTGGATGGTGCGGCTGGTGAGCGGCGCCTGGTCGTTGCCGAAGAACGCCCCGGTCCGGGCCTTGGCCACCGCCCCGTCCACGGCGAAGACGAGCTTCTCCGGGTCGCCGGTGACGGCCGGGCTGACCTGATCTTCCACCCGCACGCCGAGGATGCGGCCGTTGCGGTCGACGACGACGATGATCCCGTCCCGACTGCTGGTCGCGGCGGTCGCCCGGTCGAGCAGCAGTTGCACGTCGGCCAGGGACAGTTGCGTGACTTCTGTCGCCGCTGGGTCGGACAGTTCGGCCGCCGGGGCTGGTAGTGCGTTCACCTGGTCGGCCGGGTTGGGGGCGACCGCGTCCCCCGGCTTGACGTTCTCCAGCGTCCCCCGACCGGGCCGGGTGTCGAACGCCGTCGTGCCGGTGCCGCCGACGAGTCGGTCTACCCCGCCGCCGCCGAGCAGGGTGGTGAAGGCGGAGCCGCCGGCCAGCTTGTCCGAGTTCGTCCCGCCGGTGACGACCGCCGGCCCTCCCCCGGCTCGCACCAGGTTGCGGCCGTTGCCGGCGTCCAGCGTGACGGGGGTGGTCACGTCCGGCGCGACCTCGATCCGGTCGTTGCCGGTCCCGGTGGTCACGGTGAGCTGCGTCACCGTCGCCGCGTCGAACCGGGTCGCCACGTCGCCGTTCACCCGGACGACCACGTCCGCCGCCTCCCGGGTGACGGCCACCCGCTGGTCGGCGTCGTCAGTCGTCACGGACATGGCCGGCCCGGCGGTCGTCACCACCGCGGACGGGGCGAGCCGGCTTTCCAGCGGGACGAGGGTGAGCCGGTTGAGGGAAAAGCGGCGCATCGGTCCGTGACCCCGGGGCGGCGGACGGACCCGCCGGACTCATTTTCCCTAATCGGCACAACCGAACCCCTCTCGTTAGCCGATACATCCCATCGGGACCGATTCGGTGCAGTACGGAGGGCGGCGATGACCCGGGCGAACCGGTGGGCGTGGCCCGTGGCGGTGACGGCCACCGTCGTCTTGTGCCCGATCGTGCTGGTCGCGGGCGGGGCCGACGGCGAGCCGTCGGCCGCCGCGTACCGGGTCGAGCCGACCCCGTACACGTCCGACCCGGCCGACCCGTTCCCGATGCCGGCCGAGCTGCTGCACGTCAAGCTGATGGAGCAGACGGACGCGGCCAAGGAGGCGAAGAGCACCGGCTGCCGGCAGTGCCACCAGGGGACCGGCGACCCGCACGGCAAGGAGACGGTCCGGCTCGGCTGCACCGACTGCCACGGCGGGAACGCCGGCACCACCGACTACCGGCTGGCCCACGTCTTCCCCCGCCACCCGGACGCCTGGCCGACCTCGGCCAACCCGGCCCGGTCGTACACCCTGCTCAACCACGAAAGCCCGGACTTCATCCGGTTCGTCAACCCCGGGGACTTCCGGGTCGCGCACATCAGTTGTGGGACGAACGGGTGTCACCCGAAAGAGGTGTACACGAACCGCAAGTCCATCATGTCCACCGGATGCATGTTGTGGGGGGCGGCCCTATATAACAACGGGTCCGTTCCCTACAAGCGGGCGCGGCACGGCGAGGCGTACAGCATGTGCGGGGCGCCGCTGCGGCTGAACACCGTGCCGGCGCCGACCCGGTGGGAGATGGAGACGAAGGGCGTCGTGCCGTTCCTCGACCCGCTGCCCCGCTTCGAGGTGTCCCAGCCGGGGAACATCCTCCGCGTCTTCGAGGCCGGCGGCCGGTTCCGTTCACAAGAAGTCGGCATCCCGGAGCTGAAGGAGGAGCCGGGCCGGCCCCGCGCCCGGCTGAGCGACCGTGGCCTCGGCACCGCCAACCGCACCGACCCGGTGCTGGTCGGCCTGAACAAGACCCGCCTGTTCGACCCGGCCCTGTACTTCCTCGGCACCAACGACCACCCCGGGGACTACCGGTCGAGCGGGTGTACCGCGTGCCACGTGGTGTACGCCAACGACCGGTCGCCGGTGCATAGCGGGCCGTACCACGTCCACGGCAACCGCGGCACCACCGCCGCCGACAACCCGGACCCGACCATTGCGAAGAGTCAGAGCGGCCACCCGATCGCCCACAAGTTCACCAACGGGGTGCCGACCAGTCAGTGCATGGTGTGTCACATCCACCCCGGCACCACTGTGATGAACAGTTACATCGGGTACTTGTGGTGGGACCAGGAGACGGAAGGGCACCTGATGTACCCGCCGCGGGAGAAGAACCCGTCGAGTGAGCAACTCGCCCGCTCTGCGATGCTCAACCCGGACGAGACGGCCGCTCGCGGCAACTGGGGGGAGCCGGCCTTCCTGAACGACATCATCAAGCTGAACCCGCAGATGGCGAAGACCCAATTCGCCGACTTCCACGGCCACGGGTGGGTGTTCCGGGCGGTGTACCACAAGGACAAGACCGGCCGGCTGCTCGACTACTTCAACCAGCCGGTGACGAAGGTCACGGCGGACGCGCTGGCCGGGGCGATCAACTTCCCGGTCCAGGCGAAGGAGTTCCACAAGCAGACGTTCGACACCCCGAAGCAGGCCGTGGACAAGGAGGCGGCGCTGAACGCCTGCCGAGCCGGCACCCCGGTCCACCTGCTCGACATCCACATGGAAAAGGGGATGCACTGCGTCGATTGCCACTTCGTCCAGGACATGCACGGCAACGGCCGGCTGCAGATGGAGGTGCGGGCGGCCACCGAGATCGCCTGCATCGACTGCCACGGGACGGCCACCGAGTACACGAAGCTGCGGACCAGCGGGCCGGCGGCGTACACGTCCACCACCGACCCGGCCAACCCCGGCCGCAACCTGGCCGCCATGCGGACGCCGTTCGGCAAGCCGCGGTTCGAGGTCGAGGAGCGCGGCGACGGGGCGAAGCGGGTGTTCCAGAACTCGATGGTCGAGAAGGGCGTCCGCTGGGAGGTGGTGCAGACCCGGGACACGGTGACGAAGGGGCACCCGCGGTACAACGCCAAGTCCGACCTGGCCAAGACGGTCCGGTTCGAGAACGGGGCGATGGTGTACGGCGACCAGCCGGCCGGCGGCGAGAAGTGCGTCGCGCATTCCAACTCGAACATGAGCTGTATCGCCTGCCACTCCAGTTGGAACCCGAGCTGTTACGGCTGCCACCTGCCGCAGAAGGCGAACGCCAAGACGCCGCAACTGCACGCCGACGGGGACGTGACCCGGAACTACACGCATTACAACTTCCAGACGCTGCGGGACGACGTGTACATGCTCGCCCGGGACGGGGACGTGACCGGGAACAAGATCAACCCGAGCCGGTCGAGCTGTGCCATCCACGTGACCAGCTACAACGCCAACCGCGAGTCCATCTACGTGCAACAGCAGACGGTGAGCGCGGAGGGGTTCAGCGGGGTGGCGTTCAGCACCAACGTGCCGCACACGGTCCGCGGCAAGAACGCCACCAAGACGTGTACCGACTGTCACGTCTCCGGGGCGAACGACAACAACGCCTGGCTGGCCCAGCTCACCATGCAGGGGACGAACGCCCTGAACTTCATCGGCAAGTACGCCTGGGTGGCGGCCGGGGAGGAGGGGCTGCACGCCGTCACCGTGACCGAGCGGGACGAGCCGCAGGCGGTGATCGGCAGCAGCCTGCACGCCACTGCTTATCCGGAGCGGTTCAAAAGGCACGTCGAACACGGCGGCCGGCTGGAGCACGCCCACGAGCACCCCGGGTACGACATCGGGGAGAAGCTGCGCCGGCCGCTGAAAACTGGGGCCGAGGTGCTGAGCGTGCAGACCCGCGGGGAGTACGCCCTGGCCGCCTGCGGGGAGGGCGGGGTGCGGATGTTCGACGTGGCGTTCATCGACCACAAGGGGTTCAGCGAGCGGATCACCACCGCCCCGGTGTCCCCGGCCGGCCAGCGGTTCCACGTGCCGACGAAGTACGCGACGTGCATCGCCGCCCCGACCACCACCGCCCCGGACCCGACCCGCACCCACCTGCCGGAGAACAAGGAGGGGAAGGTCCACCCGCTGTACGCGTATGTGTACGTCACCGACAAGTATGAAGGGCTGATACTGGTCCAGGTGGCGACCATGATCGACGGCAACCCGCTCAACAACTTCCTGAAGCGGGAGTTGACGTTCAACCCGGACGGGCTGCTCAACGGTGCGGCCAGCGTCACCATCGTCGGCGCGTATGCGTATGTGTGTTGTGACGCCGGGCTGGTGGTGGTGTCCCTTGATGATCCGAAGTGTCCGCAAGTGACGTGTGTTGTGGACGGCCGGTTCGTCCAGCACCCGAAGGCGGTGCAGGTGCAGTTCCGGTACGCCTACGTGGTGGACGAAGAAGGCATCAAGGTGCTGGACGCGACCGACCTGGCCCGGCCGCGGCCGGTGTCCAAGCTCCGCGTCCCGGACTGCCACAACATCTACCTGGCCCGCACCTACGCCTACGTGGCCGGCGGCCCGCGGGGGCTGCTGATCCTGGACATCAGCCGGCCGGACCGGCCGCGGATCGATCAGGTGTTCGACGCCGGCGGGTGCCTGACGGACGTGCGGGACGTGAAGCTCGGCATCACCTACGTCAGCCAGTTCGCCTACGTCGCGGACGGCAAGAACGGGCTGCGGGTGGTGCAGCTCACCGGCCCAGACACCCCGGGGAACGACGGGTTCAGCCCCCGGCCGACGCCGAAGCTGGTGGCCACGTACCCGATCCCGCACGGGGGTAAAGCGCTGGCCGTGGCGAAGGGGCTGGACCGGGACCGGGCGGTGGACGAGAGCGGCAACCAGATCGCGGTGTTCGGCCGGGTCGGGGCGCGGCCGCTCAACCTGGCCGAGCAGCGGAAGCTGTACCTGCGGGACGGGGCGGTGTGGACCGTGAGCGACGACCCGCTCGACGCCACCCGCTACCGGTACGTCGGCCGGCCGTAGCCGGTGACTCTGCCGCGTGTGCCGGGCGGTCGTCTCCCAATCGGGGGCGGGGTCGGCCCGCCCGCTTGACTCCCGGACGGTTGGGGTCGAGCATTGGGGACGACCCTCTTGCGGACCCGCCCCATGCCCTCGCACCCCCGCCGGCTGGCCGTCGCGACCGCGATCCTCGGGACCGCCGGCGTGATCGCCCTCACCGGCCCGGTCCGCCCGACCACTGCCGCCCCCGTTGTTCAGCCGGCTGGCCCCTCGATCGCCCCCGCACGGGTGGTCGGCAGCCCGTCGTGCGCGGCCGCGAGTTGCCATGGCGGCGACGGCCCGAAGGGGGCGGCCGGCAGCGAGTACGGCACCGTCACCGCGGCCGACCCGCACCGACGGGCGTTCGCCGTGCTGTTCCAGGAGCGGTCCGAACGGATGGTCCGCAGCCTGGCCGGCGGGGCCGCTCACGCCCCGGCCCACCGCACCGCCGCCTGCCTGGCGTGCCACGGGGCCGCCCCGCCGAACCCGGCCGAGCCGTTGGAGCCGACCGACGAGGCCCACCGCTCCGCGTCCTGCGAGAACTGCCACGGGGCGGCCGAGCGGTATCTGAGTGTCCACTACACCGCCGGCTGGAAGGCACTCTCCGCGGCCGACAAAGCCGGGTTCGGCCTCGTCCCGACGAAGCGGCTGGCGGACCGGGCGAAGATCTGCGCCGGGTGCCACGTCGGGGGACCGGGGCGGGAGGTCGATCACCGGCTGATCGCGGCCGGCCACCCGGCCCTGCGGTTCGAGCTGGCCGCGTACCAGGCCGAGCCGCTGTACCCCCGGCACTGGCGGGAGACCACCCTCGGGCCGGACGCCGAGGCGTGGGAGTGGCTGATCGGCCAGGCGGCGACGGCCCGGGCGGCGGCCGACCTGCTTCGGCACCGGGCGGCCGAGGCGTCGGAGCGGAAGCGGGACTGGCCGGAGTTGGCCGAATACGCCTGCTTCGCCTGCCACCAGGGGTTGGCGCCGGCGGCCGGTGGCGGGGTTCGGTCGGACCGGACGAACGCCCCGAAAGCGGGCCAACTGCCGTGGGGAAGCTGGGCCTATCCGTTGACGCTGCGGCTCGCGGGCCAGCCGACCGCGGGGTGGTTATCACCGAGCGAGCGGCCGACAGGGCTTGTGGCCCTCGCGGCGTTGTTCCGCGAGACCGACCGCCCGCCCCCGGCCCGGACCCGGGACGCCGCGACGGCCGCCGTCGCCGACCTCGACCGCTGGCTGACCGACCTGCAATCGGCGGCCGACCGTCGGTCCGCTTCCCACCCGCTCACCCCGGCGGAACTGCGGGCCGCGCTGCGGCACGTCGCCCGGTTCGCCGACGACGTGCCGACGACGGACGCCCCCAGCACCGACTGGGACCGGTACGTGCAGGGGTTCTTGGGGGCCGCGGCGTTGTACCGGGCGCTGGTCCGGGTAGACTCGTCGGCACGGGCGCCGGGGCTGGAGGCCGACCTCCGCACGCTGGCCGCCGAACTGCGATTCCGCCGGGGGCAAGACGGACCGCAGTGGACGGCGGATGACCGGGCACGGCACAAGGCGGCGTGGGCGGCCCTGGCCGCCCGGCTCGACTCGGGGGAACGACCGTGACGCGGCGAGTGTGGTTTGGGGCCGCCGTGCTGTTCGCGGTCGCGGCTGGGGGGTTGCTGCCCGCCCAGCCGCCGGCCGCGGCCCCGCCCAAGTCCGGGCCGAGTTTCATCAAAGACACGGCCTTTGAAACCACTTGTCTCAAGTGTCACGAACGGCCGACCGACCGCGACGTGACAGGCGGGCGCAACAAGTTCGTCCTGTTCCACGAGTCCACCTATTGGGAGCAATACGACCTCCATCGCAAGGCGTTCGCGGCGCTGGACTCCCCGCTGGGGCGTGCGATTTCCACCCGCCTGTACCGGGGAGACGCCAAAGCGGCGGCCGCACAGCCGGCCTGCCTGGTCTGCCACAGCACGGACACGCAGCCACACGCGGCCCTGTCCGAGACCGCGGCGGAACGGTTTAGCACGACATTCGGAGTGAACTGCCAGGCGTGTCACGGCCCCGCCCAGGAGTGGTGGCCGAAACACATCGAGGATGCCGTGTGGCGGATGACGCGACCGCCGGACAAGGCGAAGCTCGGCCAGACCGACCTCCGTGACCCGGCCGTCCGGGCCACCACCTGCGTCGAATGCCATATCGGCAGCGCGGAAAAGGGGCGGTTCGTCACCCACGCCATGTACGCCGCCGGGCACCCGCCCCTGCCGCCGTTCGAGCTGGCGACGTTCAGCCGGGACGAGCCGCGGCACTGGCGGCCGGCGGCGGCCGTCGATTTCACCGGCGGGGCACGGGATGAGATCGCCAAGCAACTCAAGGCACCCGGCAAGCTGAAGGAGCTGTTCCACTACCGTGCCGGTGAGGTGGAGGCGGCCCGGCTGGTCGCCGTCGGGGCGGTGACGGCCTTGCGGGAGTCGGCCAAGCTCGTCGGCTTCGGCCCGGACAAGTCCGGCGGGATGCTCGACTTCGCCCACTTCAACTGCGCCGCCTGCCACCACGAACTGCGGGTGAACGGCGACCGGCAGAAGAGCGGGTTCCCCGGCACCCCCGGCCGGCCGGTCCCGCAGACGTGGCCGGTGTGGGCGACGCGAGCCGTCCTCCGGCACGCCGCCGCCGCCCTGCCGGAAACGGCCGCCGTCCGCGACGAGTTCGAGAAAGCCTACCGTGAGTTCCGCACGGTGTTCGACAAGGCGCCGTTCGGGGATAAACCGGAGGCGGTCGCAAAGGCTGAGGCGTTGGCCGTCGTGTGCGGCGAGGTGCTGAAGGCGCTCGACGGCATCGAGTACACCCCGGCCGCTGCCCGCTCGCTGGTGGCTGCCCTCGGGGCCGAGGCGAACGACCTCTCTCGCCGCGACTACCTGGACCCGGACGGGGCCACCCAGCTCGCCCGGTCGGCGACCGTCATCACCGACGAACTGACGACCCCGCCGAAGCCGACTCCGCCCGGCCCGCAACTGGACAAGCCGGCCCCGCCGCCGACCTTCCCGAACAGTCCGCTTCGGGAGCTGCACGCGGCCGTCGGGCTGACCGTCCGGGAGGCGGAGAAGAACCCGCTGCTCCAGGAGCGGGGCACTTACACCGACCGGGCGAAGCGGGCCGCGAAGTACAACTCCGGCGACTTCCGCAAGCTGTTCGACGCGCTCACCCGGCCCTGACCCCGGCGGTCAGGTCGGCCAGCACCGCCGCCGCGTCCGCGTACCGGTCGGCCGGGTCGGCGCACAGGCACCGGTCGATCACCCCGCACAGGGCCGGGTCCGGGCACGCCGGGTGGTGCCCCCGGGCCGGCGGGGCGGCCCGCAGCCAATCCCGGTATCGCCGCAGCTTCTCCCCCAGCGTCACCGTGTCGTCCAGCTCCGCCCGGACGGTGTCGTCGGCGTGCGGCAGCTTGCCGGTGAGCAGGGTGTGCAGCACCGCGCCCAGGGCGTACACGTCCCACCGCGGGTCCGGCGGCCGGGGTCGGGTCGGCCTGGTCCGGCGGCATGTAGAACAGGGTGCCCAGGGCCGGGGCGTCCTCCGACCAGTTGGGCCTGGCCGAAGTCGGCCAGCAGCGGGCGGTCGGCCGCGTCGAGGAGGATGTTGGCCGGCTTCAGGTCGCAGTGGACCACCCCCCGGTTGTGGACGCCGGCGAGCGACCCCGCGATCTGGCCGGCCAGCCCGGCGACGGCCGCCGCCGACAGCGACCCGTCCCGCCGGACCCGGTCGGCCAGCGACCCGCCCTCGGCGAACGGCATGACGAAGTGGGGCGGGTCGGCGTCGGCGTTCACGTCGAGCAGTTGGACGATCCCGCTCACCCCGCCGAGGTCGGCCAGCCGCTGCACCTCGGCCTGGAGGAGCCGCCACCGACGGGTACTGCCGTACACGAAGAACTTGATGGCGAGCGGCTTGTCCGGGTGGCCCTTGGGGTGGGCGAGGAAGACGGTGCCGAACGACCCTTCGCCGAGGTGGCGGACGATGGCGTACTTGTCCAGCACCGGGGCCAAGCCGGGCAGCGGGGCCGGGTCGCCGGGCGGGACCGTCAGGGTGCGAGGCGGGGCGTGTGCCGCCGTGAGGACGTTCAACGGGTCGTGCGTGAGCGTGCGGGTGGGTGTGTCGGGAGACCGCCCCGCGTCTAGTACCGCTCCCACATCTTGGGTCAGCGTGCGATCTGGAGTGGGCCGGTATGGGGTCGTACTGTTCTGAAACAGGTCCGGTGAAGCGGTCAGGGTCGTGTCGGTCGGCGGCGATGCAGGCGTGAGGCTGCCCGCAGGTGGCGGACCGAGTGGGAGTGTGGCGACCGAGCCGTCCGGTGACTCGCGTGCGGAATCCGGCATCGATGGGGCGACGGCCGACGGTTGGGGTTCCTGAGTTGTCCTTCGAGTTCGGAGGAGGAAGATTGCAAGGGCTAAGACAGCGAGCAGAGCGAAACCCCAGGCGAATCCCGTCCGCCCTTCAACTGCTGTTCTGACCGCCGCGATGAGCGCAGCGGTTGCAATCGACACTGCGATGAGGGCGACCGCCGCCACCTTCTTCCCACTGCCGGGCTTCGTCGGCGGGTCCGACCGCTTGTACCGCGGGCCAGGGTTCCGGGTGCCCAGCGGCGGACGGTCGTCCCGCGGGGTGTCGGAGCTAGCCGACCACGCCATCGTTTTGCTCGGCGGTACCGACCACTCACCCGACCCTGTCGTCAGTTCCGGGTCAGCCTGCAGGTTATCTCCAAAATCTACGGTGCCGGTCTGGGTGTACAGCGCCTCAACAAACTCGGTGCAGGTCGGGAAACGCTTGTCCGGTTGCATAGCGGTCGCCCGCTTTAACACCTCGCGCTCAGGCTCGGACACGCCGTCGAAGTCAAGAACACCGAGCAGGTGGGCCTGGAGCGCCCGGTGCTCGGGGAACGGCAGGGTGCCGGTCCGCAGCTCGTAGTAGGTGATGGCCAGGCAGTACTGGTCGGTCCACTCCCCCGGCTCGTTGTTGATCAGCTCCGGGGCGGCGTAGGCGGCGGTGCCGGCGGCCATGGTCGTCCGGGCGTCCTGGCCGGGGCTGCTATCAAGGGCTTTTGCCCACCCGTGGTAGCACACCTGCACGCGGCCGTTGACCAGGAGCAGGTTGCCCGGCTTGATGTCGCAGTGGATGATCTCGACCGCCCCGTTCCCGCCCCGGTCCTTGTCCCGGATGTTCAGGTAGTCGATGCCGGCGGCCGCGTCCTGCATGTACTTGAGCAGCCGCCGCAGCCCCAGCCCGCCGGGCAGGGCGTCCGGCTCCGGATGGGCTTGGTAGCGGGCGAGCACAGCTCCTAGCGTTCGATTGCCCGGTCCTGTAGCCAGCACCAACTGTTTGTCCCCGGCCATCTGGAACGACGGGGCTTGGCCGGGGTCACTGTCCCCCAGCGTGTTCCCCTGGGTATCTCGCAACCATACTCCGAGGACAGGGACCAGATTCGGGTGGCGGAGCCGCCTCACCCGGCCCATCGCCCGGAGTTCCTTCAACCCGCCGTTTCTGCTCAGCGGGATGAACAACAAGTTACAAGCGGCCCCGGTCGGCCCAACGGCCGACCACAACGGCCCGAACGTTGTCTCGCCGAGAGGTTCGGCCAACCGGTAGCCCGGCACCGGCACATTGCCAGCCCGTAGTTCGAACTGCAGCGCCCTACTGTCCTTCCGCATTACCGACTGGATCATCCTGGTTAGCTGGCGGATGTTCGTGACCGGCGGCAGCGGCTGGTTCATAGTGCCGGCGATTGTCGCCCGGCGGGGCGGGTGATTCAAGCCGTCGGTTCGGCTTGCGGCGGGCGTGCGGCCCGGCTATGGGGCGGGCGAATCCGTTCCCCGGGTCGGCGTCATGAACACACTATCCCGCCTCGTCGCCGCGTCGGCGGCCGTCGCGCTGGCCCTCGGGTCTGCTCGCGCCGGCCAGCCGCCGGTCGTGCCCAGCGGCCTCGTCGCCGAGCCGGTCGGTGAGGTCGTGGACCTCACCCCGCCGACCTTGCCCGGCCGGTCCGCCCCGCCCGCGGTCACGCAGACGCTGTGCGACGAACCCGGGGCGTGGTTCGCCACCGGCGAGGTGCTGCTGTGGCGGCCGCGGCTCGGGGACGCCGCCTTCGCCCTGCTCGACCCCCGGGCCGACCTCACCCCGATGGGCCGCGTCCGGGACGTACCGCTCGACGCCCGGGCCGGGCTGCGGGTCGGGGCCGGCTACCGGTTCGCCGGGTCCGGGTGGACCGTCGGGCTGACGTACACCCACTTCAACAGCACAGGAACCCAGGACGCCGTCGCCCCGCCGGGCGGGGTGGTGTACCCGCTGCTCAACCGCCCCGGCATCGTCGACCAGGCGGCCCGGCTGACCGGCACCGCCCGCCTGAACTACGACCTGTTCGACCTGGACTTCTCGAAGGCCGTGGCCGTGGACCCGCACCTGACCTTGCGGCCGTTCGCCGGGGTGCGGTTCGCCGACATCGACACCTGCCTCGGGGCGTCGGCCGACGGGGCGCTCGCCCGGCAGGCGGCGGTGCATTCGGGGAGCGGCTTCCAGGGAGCCGGGCCGACCGCCGGGGCGGAGGCCGCCTGGACCGTCACCCGCCGGCTGAGCCTGTTCGGCACCGCCCGCGGCGGGCTGCTGTTCGGCACGTTCGACGGCCGCGGCCGGGAGACGAACGCCAACGGGGCGGTTCTTCTCGCGGACGTGGCCGACCGGTTCAGCGGGGTGGCCCCGGTGGTGTCCGTCGGGCTGGGCGGCAGCTACCGGTGGCGGACGGTGAGCGTGGCCGCCGGGTACGAGGTGACGCACTGGTTCGGGGCGGTCAGCCGGCCGTCGTTCACCGACGACTTCGCCGACGGCCGGGTGGCCCGGCGGCGGTCGGACCTCAGCCTGGATGGGGTGTTTCTGCGGCTGGGGGTGGAGTACTGACGACCGCCGGGCCGCCCCGGTCGGCCAACAGGCGGACGAGGGCGGCCGGGTCGACCGGCTTGACCAGGTGGTGGTCGAACCCGGCTTCCCGGGTCCGCCGACGGTCCTCCTCCTGGCCCCACCCGGTCTGGGCGATCAGCACCGCCGCCCGGCCCCACGGCTCGGCCCGCATCCGGCGGCACGCCTCGTACCCGTCCAGGTGCGGCATCCCCAGGTCGAGCAGCACCACCGCCGGGCGGAACTCGGCCGCCACTGTCACCGCCGCCAGCCCGTCCGCCGCGACCCGCACCTCGCACCCGAGTAGTTCCAGTAGGGTCGCCAGGCTGGCCGCCGAGTCCGGGTTGTCGTCTGCCACCAGCACTCGTTTTCGCAAGGGGGATGGGGGAGGGGGGAAGGCGGATTTCGCGCCCGACGCCGGCGGCAACCCGTTCGCGGGGACTCCCACCGGCTCCTTCGTCCCCACGCCCGCGTCCGCCGTCACCGGAAGGGTGACGACGAACACGCTCCCGCGGCCGGGGCCGTCGCTGTGAGCCTCGACCGTGCCGCCGTGCATCTGCACCAGGCCGCGGACCAGGGACAGCCCGATGCCCAGCCCGCCCTGGCTGCGGTCCAGGGTGCCCGGCACCTGGGTGAACAGGTCGAACACCCGGGCCAGGTGGTCGGCCGGGATGCCGGCCCCGGTGTCCGCGACCGACACCCGGACGACGGCGGACGGCGGACGGCGGACGGCGGGTTCCGACCACGACTCGTCGGACGAAGACGGCCGTGGCTCCGTCGCCTCGGGTTCGTCGTCCGCCTGTTCGACGGTGGCGGTCAGCGTCACCCGGCCGCCCAGGTCGGTGTACTTGGCCGCGTTGGTCAGCAGGTTAGCGAACACCTGGGCCAGCCGGGTGGCGTCGGCCACCAGCCGGACCGGGGCGGCGGGCAGGTCGACGGCCAGTTCGTGCCGCCGCTGGTCGAGCAGCGGGCGGGCGGTCTCGACGGCCGCGTGGACGACGTCCGCCAGGGCGACCGGCTGGGGCCGCAGGGCGAGCCGGCCGCGGGTGATCCGGGACACGTCCATCAGGTCGTCCACCAGCCGGACCAGGTGGGCGAGCTGCCGCTCCATCATCTCCCGGGCGGCGGCCACGGCCGCCGGGTCGTGGCAGGCCAGTCGCATGATTCCGAGGGCGTTGCGGAGCGGGGCGAGCGGGTTCCGCAGCTCGTGGGCCAGGGTGGCCAGGAACTCGTCCTTCCGCCGGTCGGCGTCCCGCAGGGCGGCGGCCTGCTCGCGGAGGGTGTCCTCGGCCTGCTTCCGGTCGGTGATGTCGAGCACCGTGCCGACCGTCCGGACCGGCCGCCGGTCGGCCCCGGTGCCGGCGAAGGTGGTCTGCCCGCGGACGGCCACCCACCGGACCGTCTCGTCCGGGCGGACGACCCGGAACTCGGCGGCATACACCCCGTCCGCGTGCGGCCGGGCGGCGGCCCGGAAGCAGGTCTGCACCCCAGGCCAGTCGGCCGGGTGGATGCGGGCGACGACCGCGGCCACGGCCAGCGGCCCGGCGGGCAGCCCACACATGTCCCGGGTCCGGTCGTCGGCCGTCACCTCTCCGGCGGCCGGCTCCCACTCCCACGTCCCCAGCCGGGCGACGGCCAGGGCCAGCCGCAGCCGCTCCTCGTTCCGCCGCAGCGCCTGCTCGGCCCGCCGCCGGCCGGTCACGTCCCGGCTGGTGCCGAACGCCCGGACCAGGTGCCCGGCCTCGACCGTCCCGACCAGCCCGTTGATCAGGTACCGCGGCTCCCCGTCCGCCCCGACCTCGGCCGACTCGGCGTCCAGCAGCCGGTACCCGGCGGCGACGAACGCCCGCAGGAAGTCCCGGTTGACCGGCTCATCGGGCAGCAGTTGGGGGAGCCGCAGCCCGGCCAGGGCGGCCGGCGAGTCGTACCCGTAGATGCGGGCCATGCCGGCGTTCGCCTCGGCCAGGTAGGCGTGGCGGAACATCCGGTCCACCTGCTCGTCGGCCGGCAGGGCGGTCGGGATCGGCTCGTCCAGCTCGCACCGCCAGATGGCCTCGGCGGTGTTCTCGACCAGCCACCGGTGCCGCTCCTCGCTGGCCAGGATGGCGTCCTGGGCGAGCAGCCGGTCGGTCACGTCGACGCAGTTGCCGACCCACTCCCGGAGCCGGCCGGCGGCGTCCCGGACCGGCGCCCCGGCGGCCACCATGTGCCGGTACACCCCGTCCCGCCGGCGGAGCCGGTACCCGGTCTCGTACCGGGTCAGGGCGTTCAGGGCGGCCCGCCAGACGGCCGCCGTGTGGGCCTGGTCGTCCGGGTGGACGGCGTCCAGCCACCCCCACCCCAGGTACTCGGCCGGGGACTGGCCGGTGAACGCCGCCCAGGACGGGTTGGGGGTGACGATCGCCCCGGCCCCGTCGGTCGTCCAGACGACCGCCGACACGGTGTCCACCAGGGTGCGGAACCGCCCCTCGCTGGCCCGGACCGCGTCCTCGGCCCGCTTCCGGTCGGTGATGTCGACCAGGGCGGCCACCAGCCCGACCACCCGGCCGCCGGCGTCCCGCTCCGGGGTGTACGCGCACCGCATGACGTGGGGGCCGATCCCGGTGTACGGGATCTCCACCTCGAACTCCTGCGGCTCGCCGGCCAGGGCCGCGTCCACGTGCCGGGCGAACCGGGCGAACGCCACCACCCCGACCACCTGCGGGATGGTTTTGCCGACCACCTCGGCCGGGGTCAGCCCGAACCGGGCGGCGTATGGGGCGTTGACGAACAGATACCGGCGGTCGGCGTCGCAGTGGGCGATCAGCACCGGGGCCGAGTCGGCGACCAGCCGCAGCCGCTCCTCGCTGGCCCGGGCGACGGCCGCCGTTTGCTCCAGGTCCGCCCGCCGGGCGTCCGCCCGCCGGCGGGCGCGGTGCAGCCCCTCGCACAGCCCGGATACTCCCCCGCCGACGAGCAGGAACATGACCGCCCCCACCCCCAGCGGGAGGAAGCTCGGGGCCGGAGTCGTCGGCAGGAGGACGGCGGTTGCCGCGCCCAAGACGGTGGCCAGCAGCCCGGGCCGCAAGCCGCCGACCCAGCCGGCCAGCAGGACCGGGATGACGAACGGGGGGAACGGGGCCATCGGCCCGACGGCCGCCGCCACGGCGGACCGGGCGGCGGCGACCGCGGCCGTCGCCCCGACCGCGATCAGGTAGCCGGCCCGGGCGTCCGGTCCGGGTGTCCGTCCGCTGGCGCTGCCCACTCAGGTGCCCTTCCGGGTGCGGCCCGTGAGTCCGGCCGTCCCGCCATTATGGCCGGCCCGGCGGGCGGGCGGGAGGGGTCACTCGCCCATCACCCGCTGGAGGTCGGCCCGCGTCCCCTCGTACGTCTGAGCGTACCCGAGGACGGCCGGGTCCGGCCGCTCGCCGGCCGCGGCGCACGCCTGCTCGTACACCGCCGGCCACCAGTTGTCATGTCGGGTCAGCCCCTGTTCTTTCACCGTCGTCCAGTTGCTCAGGATCTTCGACCACGCCTTGTCCCCGAAGTCGAGTGCCGCCTGCAAACTCCCGAACTCGGGCACGTACCATGCCCGGCCGATCTGGCTGTGCAGCACCTCGTCCGCCCAGTCGAAGTCCTGGAGCGTCGCGGCCAGCGGCAGTCCGGAGTCCCGGGCCACCTCGAACTCGTACCGCTTGCCGGTCCGCGGCATCAGCCCCTGCTCGATGAAGTACAGTACCCCGTGCCGCTCCATCGGGGTGCATTCGGTGTTCAGCCGGTACGACCAGTTGAAGGTGACTTTGGCCTTGGTCCAGTCCACCCCGAGGGCGACGAACCCGACCTCGCCCATCATGGCGTGCCGGGCCTCGTCCCAGAGTTGGCGGGACATGTCCCGGTAGTACCCCCACGGCTTGCCCGGCGTCTGGGTGATGATGGACGCCATCATCTCCGGCACGTCGATCTCCCGCAGCCGTTTGTACAGCATCATCAGCACTTTCGCCTTGGCCGGCTTCGACTCGTCGTACAAGAAGGCCTCGGCGTTCACCCCCTGGTTCCACGGGTCGGTGAAGCGTTCGTCGCGCTTGGGTACAGGGTCGTAGACATAGGGGGTCTTGGAGTATCGGCGGGGGAGTTCCTGGGGCGAAAGCCCACCCCCTGCTGGGGGTGGGCTTTGGGGCCGCGTCCCGTCCAGCCCGCCGGCGGCGGTCAGCAGCGGGTTCAGCACCGTATCAACCCAGTCGCGGATGTCGGGGTGCTGCTGATAGCCACCGATCACCATCGGGAAACAGAACATCCCGAAGTCGCGCATCTCTTCGACTTCGACGCGGGCGAACTTCAGGACTCGCCGGCTCGGAGCGTCGGTGAGAGGGTTCGTGTCCTCCATGTACTGCCAAGACGTTCGATCAACCGCGCCGAGCGCGATGTCATAAACGCTGTGCAGCAGCTCCTCCGTCGTCGGCGCCGCCAGAATCTCGTCGAAGAACGCCTCTAATGCCGGGTGCGGCATGTCCTCCAGCCCGAGCGGCGGCTCCCGCATCTCGGCCACCCGCTGGCGGATCGCCGCCACGTGCTCGGCACACAGGTAGGCATGGTGGGCGAACGCCGTCTTCAGCTCGTAGACCGGCTCGGCGGTGATGCGGGCGGTCAGGATCTGGTGCAGCCGCTTGAAGGCGTAGTGGATCCGCTTCAGCCGGCGGACGCACTCCTCGACCGGCAGCCCCGGCTTGGCCGCCTCCTCGATTGAGCACAGCCCGGCGAGCGGCGGCAGATTCTTGTACGGGGTGTAACCGGCGAGCGGGGTCGGGGCGGCCATCGGTCCAACTCCGGGAGGATGCCGGTGATTGTACCCGGCCGCACGCCTTCCCCGAACCGTCTACCCACTTGCTCCCCCTCCCTGCTTCGGGGAGGGGGCCGGGGGTGGGGTCGAGCCGGCCACCCGATCCAACCGACTCCGAAGTCGCGGGGACAGGCGAGCTGTCGTTAACCCCCCCGCCCCCCCCCCCGAAGCAGGGAGGGGGAGGAAAACCCAAGCCCGGAACGCTCCCGGCCCGGTAAACTGACCCCCTCTCCGCACCCAGGAACCCTGCCGATGCACCGCCTCGCTGTGTTCGCGCTGCTTTTGCTCGCCCCGTGCCCCTCGCCCCTCATCGCTACGGACTGGCTCGAATTCCGTGGGCCGAACGGCACCGGCCACTACGCCGGCAAGCCGCTCCCGACCGAGTGGGGTCCGACCACCAACGTCACCTGGAAGACGCCGATCCCGGGCAAGGGGTGGTCGTCCCCGATCCACGTCGGCGGCAAGCTGGTGATGACCACCGCCGTCCCCCTTTCGGGGAATGACACGCCGGACTACTCGCTGCGGGCGGTGGCCGTGGACGCCAAGTCCGGGTCGCTGCTGTGGGACGTGGAGCTGTTCAGGGAGGACGGCAAGACCGCCCCGCCGCCGCACAAGAAGAACAGCCACGCCAGCCCGACCCCGGTGAGCGACGGCAAAACCGTGGTCGCCCACTTCGGCCACATGGGCACCGCCGCCCTCGACCTGGACGGCAAGGTGCTGTGGAAGACGCAGGAGCTGACCTACCACCCGATGCACGGCAACGGCGGGTCGCCAATCCTGGTCGGCGACGCGGTGGTGTTCTGCTGCGACGGCCGGGACGTGGCGTTCGTCGTCGCGCTGGACAAGGCGACCGGCAAAGTCCGCTGGAAGACGCCGCGGAACACCACCGCCCGGATGACGTTCTCGTTCGCCACCTGCCAGGCGGTGACGGCCGCCGGGAAGACGGTGATCGTCAGCCCGGCGGCGGACTACGTGATGGGGTACGACCCGGCGACCGGCAAGGAGCTGTGGCGGGCCAAGTACCCGCGGCCGGGGTGGTCGCTCATCTGCCGGCCGGTGGAGGCGTTCGGCAAGGTGTGGCTGTCCACCGGGTACGACGCCGCGCACCTGATCGCCGTCGACCCGTGGGCCGGCGGCAGCGTCAAGCCGGCCCTGGTGTGGAAGGAGAAGTTCTACACCCCGAACACGCCCACCCCGCTGCTCGTGGGCGACGAGCTGTACCTGATCGCGGACATGGGGTTCCTCAGTTGCATCGACGCCCGGACCGGCAAGACGCACTACTCCGAGCGGCTCCCGGGGAAGGGGTACTCGGCGTCCCCGATCGCCTGGGACGGCAAAATCTATCTGACCAGCGAGGAGGGGGTCGGGCAGGTGCTCGCGGCCGGCAAGGAGTACAAGGAGCTGAGCCGCAGCGACCTGGGGGAGAAGACGTTCGCCACGTTCGTGCCGGTGGACGGGGCGCTGTTCGTGCGGACGGAGACGCAGTTGTACCGCTTTGACCGGAGGTGAACGGGGGAAAAGTCCACCTCCGAAAGCCCACCCGTGGCAACGGGTGGGCGCGACTGCATGCGTCGGAACCCGAGTCGCCGGGGCGGGGGGCGGCGGTTGCGGATTCGCCCACGGACGGTCGTCCGTGGGCTTTCGGGTTTGTTATCCGTCCCCCAGCAGCCCGATCAGCCACAGCCCCAGCCCGCCGAGCATGGCCCCGGCCACCATCCCGCCACCGCCCGCGGCCAGAGCGAGCGGCAGCCCGCCGAGCAGCAGCCCGGCCACCCACCCGGCGGCGCCGGCGACCAGCCCGCACCCCGGCCACCCACCCGCCCATCCCGGCCCCGACCCGGGCGGCCGCACGGCAGTGGCGGCGGCGTACAGGCCGGCCGTCGCCGCCGCCCCGGTCGCCGCCACCCCGCCGACCGTCTCCCAGCTGAACCCGTCCGCCCCGTCCAGCCACTGGCCGAGCAGGGCCGCCCCGGCCCCGACCGCCCCGCCGATCACCGCCGCCCGGACGCTGCCGTCGGCCAGCTTCTCGCGGAACCGCTCCTGCCGCTCGGCCCGGGCCAGTTCGGCGGCGGCGGCGATCTCCTCCCCGGTCATCTCGGATTCGAGCCGGGGGATCTCGGCCCCCAGCCCGGCGACCGTCACCACCTCGCCGTCGGCCACCGCCCGGACGACCAGCCCGAAGGCGTCCCCGCGGACGACCACCACCCGGCACCCCGGGGGCACGTACCCGGCCTCGGCCCGGGCGTCCACCCGCTCCCCGTGCAGCTCCACCTTGCCGGCCGGGGTGAGCGGGGAGACGGCCCGGCCGAGATCCCCGACGCAGACGCCCATGACCCGCCTCCGGTCAGACACCCTGTCGAACCGCCGATTGTACCCGACCCACAACCCCGGCCGCTAGCACCACCCATCTTCCTCGTTCCCACGCTCTGCGTGGAACGCACGGGGGCGACGCTCCGCGTCGCAACCTTCCTACCCGGGGACGCTGCCACCCACTCGGATCGTCCGCGACGCGGAGCGTCGCCTCGTGCGTTCCCACGCAGAGCGTGGGAACCAGAAGAGGGCTATCCCCGCCCGCATCACCCGCACCTCTTCGCCCACCGGAACCGGTTCGCCGACCGGTCGGGGTTCGCTGACGAGTCCGCACGGCCCCACGACGCGGCGGTTTTTCACCACTTTCGCTCAAGTTCGGTTACTCAGGTCGTTCCACCGACGCACAATTCGGTGAGTGGCGCGAGGGCACCCGATGACCCGCTTCGTAATTCGGTCCGCAGTCCTGGGGCTTTGGCTGGCCGGCCCGGTCGCCGCCGGCGAACTGCCGCCCCCGGCCCCGGTGGCCGAGTCCGACCGCGACCTGGAGCGGAAGGCGGACGCGGCCCTGGCCAAGTGCCCGAACTCCACCGGCTGAACCTGATCGTCAGCGTGGTCGGGCGGGCGGCGGTGGTCGGCGGGGCCGTGCCGGACGAGGCCGCCCGGTCGCGGGTGGAGGCGGTGCTGCGGGCGGTCCCGGGGCTGACCGACGTGAAGGTGGCCTGCTGGGTGCCGGCGGCCGAAGACCCGCTGGTGGCGAAGGTGGGCCAGCGGCTCGCCGCCCCGGCGGTCGCGGGTTGGGCCGTGCCGACCCCGGCCCCCAACCCGCCCCCCGGCGTCTAGCCCCGCCCCCAAGCCCCCGCCCCCAAGCACCGGCCGGGGTGGTGACGGCCCAACGGGTCGTTCCGCCGATGGTCGATTTCCGGCTGCTGCTCGACCCGGTGTCCTCGGTCGGCCCGCAGCGGCCGGCTTTGCCACCGCCGTACCCGACCATCCCGGCCCCGGCCGTGCCGACCGTGCCGGCGGAGGGGCCGGCCGACGTGCTCGCCGGGCTGAAGGCCAAGTCGTCCCGGTTCGCCGGGCTGACCGTCACCCTGGCGAACGGGGTGGCGACCGTGTCCGGGTCGGCTGCGGATCCGGCCGCCGCGTGGGATGCAGCAGCCGCAATCCGGGCCGCCGCCGGGGTAGAGCGAGTGGTCGTCGGCGAGTTGCGGTGACGGGTTCCGCGCCGGCGTGAGATGTTCACTCCCGCAACACCGGTCGGCCAATAACCGCCGCCCGGACCTAACTCTCGCCGGGCGGTCGGGATTCGGCCCTGCCGCTTCCGCCGCCCGGTCGCCTGCGCTGCCCAGATCGTTAAGAAATTCCGTGTGCAGAGACTATCCTGCCCCCCCGCCGATGAACTAGGATCACGGCGGGAGGGGCCGCATGCGCATCCTGGTCGTCTCGGACCTGCACGCCAACCCGGCCGCCCTGGCGGCCATCACCGAGCCGTTCGACGCGTGCGTGTGCATGGGCGACCTCGTCGAGTACGGGCCGGACCACGGGCCGGTCTTCGACTGGGTCCGCAAGCACGTCACCGTGTGCGTCCGCGGGAACCACGACCACGGGGCCGCCCAGGGGGTGTCGGTCCAGGGGGTGAGCGGGTTCCGGTATCTGACGATGGCCACCCGCGAGACCACCGCCCGCACCCTGTCCGCCGCCGACCGCCGGTTCCTGGCCGACCTGCCGACCATGGCCATGGTCACGCTCGGCGGGCTGCGGTTCCTGGTCGTCCACGCCTCCCCCCGCGACCCGCTGGACGAGTACGTCTACCCGGACCCGGCCGCCTGGGAGCCGCGGCTGAAGGGGTTCCCGGTCGACTTCGTGTGCGTCGGCCACACCCACACCCAGTACAGCCTGCCCGTCGGCCGGGTGACGGTGGTCAACCCGGGCAGCGTCGGCCTGTCCCGGGACGGCGACCCCCGGGTCCGGTACGCGGTCATCGACGACGGCAAGGTCGAGCTGAAGCAGGTGGCCTACGACGTGGACGCGACGGTCGCGGCGGTCGGCCGGACCGACCTGCCGCTGTTGGCCAAGTCGATGCTGACGGACATCTACCGGGGCGGCCGGTACGTCCACCCGCCGGGGCTGCCGGTGCCGGTCCACAAGGCGGGCACCTACCGCAACGGCAACGGCCACGTGAACGGAAACGGGAACGGCCACCACCTGTCCAACGGCCTGGCCGCGTCTGCCCGGCAGTCGGTCTGATCCCCATGCCTCCCCTCGTCATCCGCCCCGCGACGGTGGCCGACTGGCCGGCCATCTGGGGGCTGTTCCGGCAGGTCGCCGCCGCCGGCGACGTCTTCGCCTACGACGAACACACCCCTGAAGAAGTGGCCCGCGCGCTCTGGTTCGACCCGCCGGCGGCGGCGTTCGTGGCCGAGGCCAACGGGCGGTTCGCCGGCACCTACTACGTCCGCCCGAACCAGCCGGGCCGCGGCGACCACGTGGCCAACGGCGGGTACATGGTGGCGGCGGGCGCTCGCGGCCAGGGGGTCGCCGGGGCGATGTGCCGGCACTCGCTGGACGAGGCCCGCCGGCGGGGCTTCACGGCGATGCAGTTCAACTACGTGGTGAGCACGAACGCGGCGGCGGTGCGGGCGTGGGAGGGGTGCGGGTTCCGCACGGTCGGCCTGCTGCCCGGGGCGTTCCGGCACGCGGCGCTGGGGCCGGTGGACGTGCTGGTGATGTACCGGGAGTTGGGCGAGCCGGGAGGGTGAGCGTCACCCGGCCGATCCCGCTCCCGGTTCATCCATCTCGACCGGCCCGAGGGACGGGTTGAAGCTGCTCGGCTCGGCCGGCTGTCGGGCCGGCCGGGGGGCGGTGGCCGACGGGTCGGCGGCCGTCCGGGCCGGCGTGTCCGGCGGGGCTTCGACGGCCGGCGGGGTCGTCTCGTCTTCTGGGGCCGGTTTGCCCGTCGGGGCCGGCGGTCGGACGTCGGCTTGTGAGGCCGCCAGCGCCGGGGCCGGGGTGGCGTCGGCGACCACGACCGGGGCCGCGGGGGCCGGCCGCGGGGCCGGGGCCGCCTCGACGAACTGCACCGGCCGCGGGGCCGGTGTCGCATCGATCATCCTCGCCGGCGGCCGCCGGGCGGAGACGGGCGCGGCCGGCGGGTCGCCCAGCCAGACGCCCAGGGCGGTCAGCCCGGCGGCCATCACCCCGCCCAGCCCGGCCCAGGTGAGCGGGTGGCCGCGGTACGGCCGGCGGGGGAACGCCCGGCTGATGAGCGTCGGGCGGAGCCGGTCCAGGACGGCGCTGCGGGCCAGCGGGTCCGGGGCCGGGGCCGGCCGGCCGAGGGCCGCGGCCGACAGCCGGATCGCCTCCTCCAGGGCGTCCCGGGCGGCCTGATCGACCGCCAGTTGGGCGTCGAACACGGCCGCCTCGGTCGCCGGCAGCTCCCCGGCCGCGTACCGCAAGGCGGTCAGGGCCAGCCCGGGACGGGGGGTGTCAGCCATGGCGGGCCTCCCACAAGACACGCAGCGCCTTCAACCCGTCGTGCATCCGGCCCAGGGCGGTGTTCAGCGGGCAGCCGAGTCGGTCGGCCACCTCCCGGAACCGCAGCCCCTCGACCACCCGCAGCCGGATCACCTCCCGCTGAGCGGCCGGCAGCTCGGCCAGCAGTTCCCCGAACACCCGTCGGTCGTCCGCCGTGGCCACCGCCGCGTCCGGGCTGCCGGTCGGGTCGTTCAGGAGGTCCGTCAGGACGGTCGGGTCGGCCGCCGCCGGCACCCGCTTGGACCGCCGCTTGGCCAGCACCGCCTGCTGGTGGGCGACGGTGAACAGCCACCCGCGGACCGTCTCCCCGGCCACCCGGTCGGCGTGCCGGACCGCCTGGACGAACGTCTCCTGTAAGACATCCTCGGCCAGGTGGTGATCTTTCAGGAAACCGAGGAGGAACCGGAACACCGGCCCCTCGTACCGGGCGTACAGCTCGCCCAGGGCGGTGTCGTCCCCGGCCCGGAAGCGGGCGAGCAGCTCTGTGTCCGTCGGCAACGACTCGGGCATTGGCAGCGCCCCGTTGGCCCACCCATTGTCGGGGGCGGGCGTTCCGTGAGTCAATCGTCTTCGTCGTCTTCGTCCTTCTCGTCGTCCTCATCTTCCTCGTCGTCGACCGCCCCCTCCACCTCCTCGAACCCGGCCAGCACCCGCTTGTCCCGCAGGGTGATGAGGGCGAAGACGCCGACGAACAGCAGCGGGATGGCCATCACCGCCCCGATCATGCTCCAGGCGTAGGACTCCAGGCTCTGCATCTTGCTCGCCCCGACGCACACCAGCGACCCGTACAGGAGGGCGACGAACCCGCCGAAGATGATGACCAACTGTTCGGCGATCTCCTCGTCGCTCGGCGGGGCGTCGCTGAACACCAGCGGCCACAGCCCGACGATCACCGTCCCGACCCCGACGATGGCGGTCAGCGACCCGACCGCGATCATCAGGTTGACCGGCATGACCAGCAGCCCCTGGGCCGGGCCGCGGGCGCTCCGTCTGTACTTGTCCTTCAGCTCGGTGAACTTCGGCTTGTTCAGCTCGGCCAGCCGCAGCTCTTCCTCGGACTCCTTGATCACCCCGTAGGCGGCGACGTCGTTGTCGTCGTCCAGGGCGGCGGTGGCGCGGCCGCCGGGGCCGGGGCGGCGGGCTTGGCGGCGACCGGCTTGGCCGTCGCCGGTCGGGCGGCGGCCACCGGCTGGGCGGCCGGGGCGAACGCCGCCTTGCACACCGGGCAGCGGACCTTCCGCCCCGGGTCGGCGTCGTCCGCCAGCTTCACCCTCGCCCCGCACTCCGGGCACACGTACTGGGCCATGACCACTCCCACGGGCGGACGCCGGGCGACCGGACGGACGGCAACGGCCGTAGGGCGGTGCCGAGGCTCTGCGAGGCCCGCCGGCGTGGCAACCGGCCCGCGCCCCAAGACGGCGGGCCTCGCAGAGCCCGGCACCGCCCTACGGCCACCGGCCCGCCGGGCTATCCCGGCATGGTACTGCCGACCGCCGGCTTTTGCCAGACGCTGAGTACCGCCGGCTGGCCGAGCACCCGCACCCGCAGTTGCCGGCTCGGGGTCCAGTTCCGCGCCCGCAGCGGCGCCCGCAGGGCGTCCTGCTCCATCACCAGGAACACCGCCCGGCCGCCCGGCCGCAGCACCCGGTCCCACTCGGCGGCCGCGGCCGTGTACAGCGGTCCCACTTCATTGACGCTGGCCAACTGCTTGCCGAACGGCGGATTGCAGACGATCCGGTCGACCGACCCGGCCGCCAGCGGCAGCCGCCGGGCGTCCCACCGGGCGAGGTCCGCGGGGCCGACGTTGTCCAGGTTCTGGCCGGCGACGAACACCGCGTTCGGGTCGATGTCCCCGCCGACCACCCGCACCCGCTCCCCGCGGCGGCGCTTGGCCACCTCGATCGTCTCGGCCAGGATGGTGCCGGCCCCGCACATCGGGTCGAGCACCGTCATCCCCGGTCCGACCCCGGCTAGGCGGACCATCGCCGCCGCCACCGTCGGCCGCAGGGACGCGAGGACGTGGTCCTCCTTGTAGGTGCGGTGCCGCATGGTCCGGTCGGACAGCCGCACCCCGCACACCGCCGTCTGCCCGCGGACGGTCAGCCAGATTTCGAGCCAGGCGTTCTCGTCCGCCGGGTGCCAGCCGGGGGGCAGGTGCTTGGCCAATCCCTCGGCCATCGCGTGTCGGACGTCCGCCCGCTTGTACCCGTGCTCCCCCTGCATCTGGCAGACCAGGTGGACGGTCGGCTTCCCCTTGGTCTTGGGCCGCAGCGCGTGGTGCAGTTTGAACAGGTTCGGCCAGTCCGGCTTGGTGGCCGTCCACTTGCGGAAGTTGGCCAGGTCGGGCGGCCGGTAGGTGAGGGTGTCCGACCCCCAGGCGAGCAGGTACACGTCCTCGGTGGTGCGGAGCTTCAGCAGGTCGGGCGTCACCTCGGCCAGCTTGAAGACGACGATGCCGCGGGACACCTTCTTGACCTCGCCGCCGAGGTCGCGGGTGATCTCGTCGGCGGCGACCGTCTCCAGCCCGGCCTGGACCATGGCGTACAGCGGCGGGGCGGCCGGGGCTTCGCGGGGGCGGCGGGGGTTGGGCATTGATCGCGGGTCGTCAGCTGGTGTAGACGGTCGTGTCCGGTATCATACCGCTTCGACCGTCCGGAGTAGTCGCCCGTGAGTCCGCCGCCCGTCCTGCTCCACCACGGCACCACACGACAGCGGGCGAACCAGATCGTGGCCGGCGGGCCGGACCCGGACTTCACTGAGCCTTTCGGACCCCGGGCGGAATACTTCTCGACGGCCTATGCCGAGCCCCAACTCCGACAAATGGGGCACCCCGAGGAGTACGCCCGACTGAAGGCTGCCAACTTCCCAACCGAGGGTGGACCGGTCATACTGGAAATCGAGGTGCCGGCCTGGGTCGTTGGTGTCATCCTGGCGGACGACATCGGGGGCGGGCTGGCACTCAGCGGCGAAGTCCGGTTTGAACCCGGAGTCGGGCTGGAAGAGCTTCTTCGGGTGTGGCCGAGCATCCCCAAACGGATCACCCCACTGTGAACGGCGCCGAACGGCTACTCCAAGTGTTCCTCGACATGGGACCACCGGACCGCGCTCTGGTGTGGGCGGCCGATCGGCTGCTCGATCTGGCCGTCGAGCTGCCGGCGGTTCATATCCGAAAGGTCGCCCCGTCCCCGGATCGCCCGGACGAGCCGGCCACGTTCGAGCTCAGCGACGGGGTTTCGACCTTGGAGACGACGGCCGAACGAGTCACCCGGATTTTTCGCCCGCTGATGCCCCGGTTCGCCGTACTCGGGGCGCAGGAAATGGGGATCGAGTCGCCACTTTATGGCGGCCGGGTATTTATCAGCCGGGTCGCCGACGGGCACCCAATCAGGTTGGACGTGGACTTCTCGAACACGCCCGGGGCGCAGTGGCTGGACATCATCCGGGTTCCAGCCGGTCCGACGCCACACGTTAACGGGTCCACGACCCGACCGCTGTCAGCCGGCCCTACCGCCGGCTGAGCCGGTCAGTCGGTCGTCTCCCGGAACACCCGGTCGAACCCGTCCTGGCACCGGCGGAACACGTCCAACAGGGCCGGGTCGAAGTGCCCGGGGGAGCGACACAACATCTGCTCGACCGCCTCCGCGTGGGCGAACGCCGGCTTGTACACCCGCCGGCTCCGCAGGGCGTCGTACACGTCCGCCACCGCCACCAGCCGGGCGGACAGCGGGATCGCCTCCCCGGCCAGCCGGTCCGGGTACCCGGTCCCGTCCCACTTCTCGTGGTGGTGCCGGGCGATCTCCACCGCCGTGCTGAAGAACCCGGTGGCGAACGGGTACCGGGCGCTCACCTCGGCCAGGGTGTCCGCCCCGACGACGGTGTGGGCCTCCATCAGCCCCCGCTCGTCCGGGGTCAGCGGGCCGGGCTTGTTCAGCACGTGGTCCGGGACGGCCACCTTGCCGATGTCGTGCAGCGGGGCGGCCGACTCGACCGCCTCCACGAAGTCCGGCCCGAGCCGGGCGGCGAACCCCGGGGTGCCGGCCGCCGCCTGCCCGAGCACCCGGACGTACCGCTGCAGCCGGATGAGATGAGGTCCGGTCTCGCTCGACCGCTGCTCGACCAGCTTGGCCATGGCCAGCACCAGCGCCCCCCGGGCGTGGACCAGCTCCCCCATCTTGGCCGTCAGCGACCGCTCCAGCTCGGCGTTCGCCGCGGCCAACTGCCGGGTGAGCTGGTCGGACCGGTCCTGGGCGTCCGTCAGCCGCAGGGCGGCGCTCACCCGGGCCCGGAGCTGGACGACGCTGAACGGCTTGGTCAGGTAGTCGTCCGCCCCCGCGGCCAGGAGGCGGGACAGGCTGTCCCCGCTCGCCCGGCCGGACAGCATGATCACCTTCTGGTGCGGGGTGAGCGGCTGCTGCCGCAGCCGGCGGAGGACCAGCTCCCCGTTCAGCCCGGGCAGGTCGATGTCCAGGAGTACCAGGTCGTACGGCTGGCTCAGCCCGCGGGTGACGGCGGTGAGGCCGGTGTCCGCCTCGTCGCACACCACCGGCTCGGACTGGAGGGCCAGCCGGCACACCCGCCGGACCGGCTCCTCGTCGTCCACGATCAGCACCCGGTACGTCTTCACCCGGGGCACCTCCACCCGGGCGGTCGGCGGGCCGGCCGCGGCGGCCGGCGGCCGGCCGCCCGACGCCGCCGGCGGCGGGGTGACGTGGACGGCCGGGGGCGGGGTGGTGGCGGTCGCCCGGGGCGGGGCGGCCCACCCGAGGAACGGGGCCAGCTCCCGCATGGCGGCGGCCGCGGTCGGCACCCGGGCGGCCGGGTCCAGGGCCATCATCCGGGCCGTCGCCGCCGCCAGCCCGGGCGGCAGGTCCGCCCGGTACAGCCCGGGGTCCGGCGGCCCGGCGGCGGCCAGCGACCCGCCCGGCGGGGTGAACGGGTCGCGGCCGGTGAGGGCGAAGAACAGGGTGGCGGCCAGCCCGAACACGTCCGCCCGGCCGTCCACGTCCCGCGGGTTGCGGTGCTGCTCCGGGGCCATGTACCCGACGGTGCCGAGCTTCGCCCCGTCCTGGGTCAGCCGGTCGTCGGCCGGCAGCCGGGCCACCCCGAAGTCGAGCAGCTTGGCCTGCCCGTCCGGGGTGACGATGATGTTGCTCGGCTTGATGTCCCGGTGGACCAGCCCGTGCCGGTGGGCCTCGGTCAGGGCGTCGGCGATCTGGTGCAGGTGCTGGCACGCCCGGGCGGCTGACAGCGGGCCGGTGTGGGCGACCAGGTCGTCCAGGTTGCGGCCGGGCACGTACTCCATCACCAGGTACGGGACCGGGCCGCCGTCCGGGCCGGCGTGCGGCTCCTCACCGGCGTCGATGGCGGCCACGATGTTCGGGTGCCGCAGGCTGGCGACCGCCCGCACCTCCAGGAAAAACCGTTCCACCCCCCGCCGGTTCTTCGCCCCGTCCACGAACAGCGCCTTGACCGCCGCCGGGGACTTCAGCTTGACGTGCTCGGCCCGGTACACCAGCCCCATCCCGCCGGACCCGATCTTCTCCAGCACCCGGTAGTTGCCCAGCACCAGCCCGTTCACCGCCCCGGCCCGGACCCGCCCGGCCTGGTACGGGGTGAGCAGCCGGCGGGCGGCCAGGGCGTCCGCCAGCTCGCCCAGGCCGGCCAGCCTGGTCAGGGCGTCGCGGTCTTCGGCCGAGAGTTCGTCCCAGGCGTCGGCGGGGATGACCCCGACGGTGAGCAGCCGGCGCAGGAGGGCGGCGGCCAGCTCGCGATCGGGCGGGTCGGAGACGGCCGGGCGGGGGGCGGTCATGGCCGTGGCCGTCAACCCGGATGGGGAGGTCGGGGGATGTTCTGACTTTATTTCACGGCCCGGCCGGCGTCCCGGAAGAACTGGTGTCGGTCCTGAAAAGGCGCCCTGCCCGGCCAGAATTGTTTGCCCCGACCCGACCACCGATCGCAGCCGGCCGAACCTTCCGGCCCGGCCCGACCGGCATTACCGGCCGGGCGGCGGCTTGAGCCAACCGGCCACCCACGCCCGGCCGTCGGCGGACAGTCCGGAGTCGGCCGGGAGCGGGCCGGCGTAGTCGAGCACGGCGGCGAAGTTGCCCAGGTCGTAGGCCCGGGCGAAGGCCACCTGCAGGTCGACCACCGTGTCCCGGTCGTCGGCCGCCAGCGGCAGCTTGAACTTCGGCAGCCGCTTGCTGACCGGGGACGTGTAGATCTCGTACCGGTCCGGGGCGGTGGACCGGGTGACGGTGACGGCGTGGTCGTGCGGCGGCAGCCCGTCCCGGTTGAAGTCCAGGGTTGGGGCGCCCTGGGTGACCAGGTCGATCTCGACCACCCCGGCCCGCTGGCCCAGCGCCTGGGCGCGGGTGGCCAGGTAGGCGGCCCGGCCGGCGGGGGTGGTGCGGTTGGCCGGGCACACCACCTCCACCAGCGTCACCAGCCGGCCGTCCCCGCGGCCGCGGATCTCGACGAACTCCTCGATGTGCTCCTCCCGGATGACGGAGGTGAACAGCGGAGTCTCGGTGGTGTACGCCCGGGTGCCGACCTTGGACCGGTAGCGGTCCACCAGCCCGGGCAGGAGCAGTTGGTACAGGGCGGCGACGAGCTGGTGGTGGAACGCCGGCCAGACGGCCGGGGTTTCCAGGAACGGGTCCATCCCGGGGAACGGGCTGGGCATCGGGCGGGTCCTCCGTGCGGCGTCCGTGGCCCCGAGCGGGGCGGGGGAAACGACCCGGGCGACCGGCGAACGGTTCGGCGTGTCCCGATTGTACCGCCTGGGCCGGCCGGCTGAGAAGGGGGTAGGTGCGACTGGACGCCGGCCTTTTCGTTTGACGCGATTTTCCGCTCCGGTGTACCTATTGCGACCAACCGTGTCATCCGCCCTGGTTCCAGATTGACACGGCCTCCCGGATCGGTTCCACTGTGCCCATCAGTGGGTCGATTTCATGTCGCCGTTCGCCACCCGACTGCTGAACCGTCTGCCAGGCGCCCCGATCGGGGGGCAGCGGAAGCCGAAGCTCCGGCCCCGCCCGCTGAGCCTGGTGGAACTGGAGTCCCGGGATACGCCGTCACTGTTCGCCGTCCGGCTGATCAGCCCGCCGGCGGGCGAACTCGGTGACACCGGGGCCAAGCACAGCGGCGCCCTCGCCTACCGGTCCGGCCTGGCCACGGCGGACGGCGGCGGGGTGCAGATCCAGGCCGCGTCCGCCGCCGAGGCGGTGCGGGCCGCGCTCACCGGTTCCATCACCGTGACCGTCGGCAAGGCGTCCAGCACGGTGACGTTCGGGCCGACCACGGCCGGGACGGCGGACGCGCACCACAAGCCGTTCGTGGTGCGGACGGCCGGCGGGGTCGGGCTGATCCAACTCGAAGACCTGGCCGGGTTCACCAACACGACGCCGGACTGGGATTACAACGACCGGTCGTGGCACGTGGCCGCGTACCAGGTGGGGACGGGCGGCCCGCCGGCGGTGGGCGGGGGTGGGGTGACGGCCCTGAGCGGGCCGCAGAACGGCGAGACGGTGATCGACTCGTACACGTTCACTCTGGGAGATCAGTTCTACCAGACGGCGACGGTCGATTACACCGTCTGGGAGTACGCGCCGGACGTGTGGCAGTGGGAGTACGTGGTCACGAACAACTCGATCAACAACCACGCGGGCAAGAGCAACTCGGGGATGCGGAGCTTCAGCATCGAGGCGGACCCGGCGGCCGGGGTGTACGACGCGCAGACGTCGCTCTACCCGGCGTGGGACGGGTCGAAAACCGCCCCCGGCTGGGGGGTGACGCTCTACTACCCGACCTCCGGGCTGATGCCGGGCAACACCGCCACCTTCACCTTCAAGACGGCCCCGCGGCCGATCGTGCCCCTGCCGGCCGCGGCCGGGGGCGGGGGCATGATTCCGACCATCGCCGAGGGGCAGGTGAAAGGACCGGGAGTAGCGAAGGTTCAGATTTTGGACGCTGGCCGTGCAGACGCAGATCATTTGAAGGTTGCGAAGTGGCAGAACGCCTTTGAACTCGGCCAGCTTCCGACCGGCGAGCCGAAGGTAAATGTAAAGGCCAACTTTATCGACCTGGACCCCGACCGCTACTATGTCCGCGTTACGGACGCGAGTAAAAACTCGGACAGCAATAGCAAGCAGGCGGTGACGGTCAAGCTGTTCACAACGAGCGATACCGGCAGCACCATTTCTCTGACCGAGACCGGCGACGACACGGGCGTCTTCGAGTCCAAGAGCCTGATGTTGATGTCCAACCGGGTGGACGACGAACACAAAGTTGACGGAGTAACAGATAACAATCCCGATGACCGCACCCATCTTGTCAGGCTGACCGATGTTGTTACCGCCGAGTACAAGGTGCTGGCGGCCGGAAATGCGGCAATTCGGGATACGGCCGATGTTCCGATCAAACATATTGTAAAACTAAATACTAAAATTGTGAGGCTTGCTGGCGATCCGGTGGCCACAAACGCCCAGGTGAGCGAGCAGATCACGCGTGCGAACGAGCAAATGGCTCAGGCACAAATTCGACTGGTGGCTTCCCCGGCGATTCGCGCAATCGACCCACCTGCTGGCGTTGATCTGGGCAACGGCCTGCAGACGCGCGCAGACGAATGCGCCCCTGTCGGTGGTATGCTGCCAATGTCCCAAGAGGAGCTAGACCTGCTTGTGGATGCTGCGGGCACGATTCAATTGAGAACGCCACGCAATGACAGTCAGGATGATGTCGAGTTGTATTATGTCAACTATTTAGCCCAGAACGATGGAAAGCCGAGCAATGCGATTGCGAGGGCCATATATGAAAAACAGGCAATTGCGCCATCAAAGGCAGACAGCGTCATCATGCCAAACGACTTCTCCTGGTTGTTTATTCTTCCTCATGAAATAGCTCATACACTCATGAACAGCGGAATTCATGCTGAGGACGAATCCGCACAAGAGCTGCCGGTTCCCCAGACGAACATAATGCTAGGAACCGTTGCAGTCGCAGAGGGCAAAGGTAAAGTAGATATAGTGACCGCTCCCAAGCGATTTACAGATCAGCAAGTCACTCGCGCCCAGTACGGATTATATACTGGACGACCCAGTTTACTGAGCCGGTTTCATAACCACCGGTTGACGTAACCTCCGGCGGGTCCGAGGATGTCCGGCGAACCGGAGGTTCGCCATGCCCGATACCCGAACCGAGCGGCGGCTCATGGACCAGCTCTGGGTCCGGGTCCGCCCCCTCCTGCCGCCCAAGCCCGGCCACCCCAAGGGCGGGCGACCGTTCGCCGACGACCGGGCGTGCTTCGAGGGCATCGTCCACGTCCTCCGGAACGGGTTGCGGTGGCGACAGATGCCGAGCTGTTACCCGTCGGGCGTCACCTGCTGGCGGCGGCACCGGGACTGGACCGAGGCCGGCGTCTGGGACCGGGTGTGGAAGCTGGTCCTGGCCGAGTTGGCCGAGGCCGGCAAGCTGGACGCCTCCGAGCTTGTCATCGACGGGACGTACATCGAGGCCAAGAAAGGGGGGCCGCGGTCGGCCCGTGCCGGCACGGGTGCGGGACCACCCTGGAACTCGCCGTCGACCGGTCGGGCATCCCACTCGGGGCGGCGACCGACGCGGCCTGCGTCCACGAGGTGAACCTCGGCCCGGCGGCCCTGGCCGACATCCCGCCCGTCGTCGATGTGCCGTGGGGCGTCCCGGTGCTGGCCGACCGGGCGTACGACTCGGACCCGCTCCGGGAGCGGCTCGACCTCGACGGCTACCGGCTGCTGGCCCGGCACCGGGCGAACCGGACGAAGCCGCCGACGAACGACGGCCGCCGGCTCCGGCGGCTGAGGCGGCGGTGGGTGGTGGAGCGGACGTTCGCCTGGGTGAAGGCCGTCCGCCGGGTGGCCACCCGGTACGAGGTGAAGTGCCACCTGTACGACGGGTTCGTCAGCCTGGCCTGTGCCTTCATCGCACTCAACCGGTTATGAAACAGGCTCGGGACAAGGATCCTTCTATCGTTTACCTTGCCGCTAGCACCTTGTCCAAGATCGGTACGAGACAGGATCTGGTGGCAATTAACATCTGGCTTGCCCGCGGCACCTATCCGGCCGTGTCCCCGCCGTGGGTCTGGATCCGCGGCCATGTCATCCGGTTCCGCGATCAGCTCAAGATGCGGCTGGACAAGGACTGGAACCGGTTTCGCTGGCCGCCCTGATGTCTCGGCTCGGGGGCTTGCCGGCTCATCCCGCTGGCAGACCGACCACCCATCGCGCACGGCGACCGATCGGCCCGGACAGATAGGCTGGCCCGCCACTCCGTTCGCGCCGCCGCCAACAGACAGTACGGCGTCCAAGCCGAGTCGGTTCAGCACCTGGTTGGAGTCGTACCGCGGGGTCTTGGGCGGGTTGCCGGAGAAGTCGTTGGTGTACGTCCCCTCGAAGTGGACCGTCCGCCCGCCGTCCCGGTCCAGGATGGCGTGGTGGCAGACGTTGTCGAACGACTGCCGGTCGTGCGTGGCCACCCTCACCGCCACCGCGAACGGCCCGGTCGGCTCCCGGGCCTCGGCGTACCACACCTCCCCCAGCAGCAACGGCCGGCTCACCGCCAAACGGCATCCGCAGTTCCGCCGAGGCGCTGGAGACGGTCGCTCAGTGCGCCCGGGTGATCCGGGCCGGCCGGTAGTCGGGCGGCCGACCCGGTCACGGGGCGGGATACCGGGGCGGTCGGCCGGCCAGCACCTCGACCACGTCCCGGACCACCCAGCTCATGTTCGCCATCGCCGTGTGCGTGCGGGCGGCCATGTGCGGGGTGAGGATGACGTTGTCCAACCCGAGCAGGGGGAAGTCGGGGCCGGGCGGCTCCGGGTCGAACACGTCCACGGCGGCCCCGGCCAGCCGCCCGCCGCGGATCGCGGCCGCCACCGCGGCGGCGTCCAGCACCTCGCCCCGGCTGGTGTTGATCAGGACGGCCGTCGGCTTCATCAGCGCCAGCTGCGGCCCGCCGACCAGCCGCTCGTTCCCGGGCCGCATGTCCACGTGCAGCGTGACCACGTCGGCCTCCCGGAACAGGGTCGCCGGGTCGACCGCCGCCGCCGGGAAGGTCAGGTGCGGGCGGACGTCGAGCAGGTCGTGGTAGATCACCCGCGCCCCGAACCCGTTGGCCGCGACCTGCCCGACCCGCCGCCCGACCCGGCCCATGCCCAGGACGCCGACCGTCAGCTCGTTCAGTTGCGAGCCGCGGAGCGAGTTCCGCACCCGCTTGAACTCGGCCGGGGCGTAGGCGCAGTCCCGGAAGATCGCCCACGGCCGCAGCAGTTGGAGGGCGAGGCCGATGACGAAGTCGCCGACCGCGAGGGTGTTCGCGTCCGGGGTGTAGACGACCTCGACGCCGCGGCCGCGGCAGGCGGGCACGTCGATGTTCTCCAGGCCCACCCCGCCGCGGCCGACCACCCGCAGGTGCGGGCCGCGGGCCAGCAGGGCGGCGGTCACCCGGGTGTAGGTGCGGACGACCAGCCCGGCGGCGGTCGGCAGGGCGGCGTCGAACTCGGGAGAGCCGGGGGCGGCCTCGACGGCGCGGGCGTGGGCTTGCAGCCAGGCCAGCGGCGCCGGGTCGAGGCCCTCAGTCACCAGGACGAGCGGCAGGTCAGACATGCAGCCCGTTATAGCGAAGGGGTGGTGCCCAAGCTATTCCGACCGGCCCCCGGGGCCGGCCGGACCGGGCACGGGTCACGCCAACTCGACACCGTCCAGCCCCGGCGGCGGGGTGGTGCCGCGGGTCCAGTGGTACGCGACCGGGGACCGGTCCCCGGTCACGCTCACCCCGGCGGTCACGGCGTCCAGGTGGTCCAGCAGGTCGAACGCGGCGGCCACCTGCCGCGGGGTGGGCGGGGTGTCGGTGCCGGCCGACCCGGCCCACGGGTTGGCGACCGACCCGAACCCGGCCACCCGGGCCGGCGGGCCGTCCGGCTGGACCACCGGGGTGGTGTCCAGCATCTCGCCCTCCTCGGCCATCAGGTTCCCGCCGCCGCCACTGCCGCCGCCGCCCCCGCCGGACCCGCCGGACAGGTAGCTCCACCCGCCCGGCGGCGAGTAGCTGTCCGCGGCGGCCAGGTTCACCACGTACCCCATGTCCGCCAGCGAGGCGATCGTCACCCGGCTGAGCGGGTTGGTCCCGCTGTTCAGGTAGCCGGTCATCACCTCGTTGCCGAAGGTGGTCTCCCGCCAGTGGGCGTCCCGGGTGCCGGACCCGCCGCTGTTCTCCACCGGCACGCCGGCGGCGGACTGGCCGAAGATGCCGTTGAACGCGGCCGTCGCCTGGGCGCCGGTGAACCGCGGGTCGGACCCGCCGCGGCCGCTGAGCAGCCCCAGGTTGGTCCAGATGGTGCCGATCCCGAGGACGTGCCCCATCTCGTGCAGGACGGTGTAGTACAGCCCGCCGGACGCCTCCAGGTTGGCCATGTCGGCGGAGTCGAACTGCATCACCCCGTGGACCGGCAGGTACGACCCGCTCCGCAGCCGGTCCGGCCCGGCCTGGCCGAGGATGCCGCCGGCCCCGTCGATGGCCGCCCCGGAGGCGTCGATCAGCACGTCGTCCACCGTCACCCCGTTGTAGGTCGCGCTCGGGATGTCGCCGGTGATCACCTGCGCCCACCGGTCGGCCGCCTGCTGGAAGATGGCCTGCTGGTTGGCGGTCAGCCCGGACGTGCGGAGGGTGATCTGGAACCCGCCGGCCGTCGGCGGCGGGGGGGGCGGAGGCGGGGGCGGCGGAGGCGGAGGGGGACTGACGCCCGGGCCGTCGATCGTCCAGGTGTAGCTGCCGCCAGCGGTGCCGGTGTAGTTGGTCACGCCCAGGTAGTACACCGCCCCGGCGGTCAGGCTGGCCGTGGTCCGGCTGTCCGTGTTGGACGGGTACGAGATGTCGTCGTTGTACGCCAGCCGGCGGCCGGTGCTGCTGTACAGGCCGATCACCGTGTCCAGGCTGCTCGACGGGGTGACGGCCGACAGGGTGAACGACCCGGTGGCGGTGGCGGTGAACTTGTACCAGTCGATCTCGGTGGTGCTGACCGCGGCGGCCCCGGTCGCGTCGTTGCTGGTCAGGGTGACGGCGGTGACGTTGCTCGTCGGGACGGTGATCGAACTCGGCGGGACGCCCCCCCACGACGGGGTGACGCGGTCTTCCAACAGTTCCACCCGCAGCCGGCGGGTACGGGGGGGCGAAGCCACAGGCACGGACATGCACGGACTCCGGAAGAGAGCCAAAAGTGGCGCGGGGCGAGTCACGCCGGGAAGTGGGGATTGGTAACAGCATTCAGGGGCGGCCCGGCCGGGTCAAGACGTTCGCCCGGCGAAATCGGGAAAATCAGCCCGACCGTTCTAATCGCAGCCGAACCCCGCCGCCGGGCGCGAATTCCAGAGGAGTGGGCCGGGTCCGGCAGCCTCGTGCGCGAGTCGACCGGCAGTGAGAATGGCCCCTCCGCCCGGCCGGCGGCAAGCTTCTGGGCCTCGACCGGATCAGGCCGGGTCGAGCAGGCCGCGGAGGTCGGCGTCGGCCGCCGGGGTGACGAGCGCGCAGCCGTGGGCCCAGTGGCCGGCCCGGTCCTTCCGCACCCGGACGACCCGGACGTCGACCCGCCGCGGCCGGTCGTCCGGGCCGCCGGCCAGCTCGATCCCGAGCACCGTGCCCGGCTCGAACCGCCGGGCGAGGAGCAGGCCGACGCCCCCGGCCGACACGTCCCGGATGACCAGCGGCCACCGCTCCTCGATCGGCCCCGCCGACAGGGCGCTGGTGTCAACCACCCCGCAACTGCCGACCTCCACCCGGACCCGGGCGGCGGCCCGGCGGTTCGGGCCGGAATCGGTCGCGCGGGAGGGCGGGGGCAGGGGCGGGTCGGTCGCCCGCCGGCGGGCGGTCAGCAGTTGGAAGAAGGCCAGGCAGGACGCCGGCCGCTTGGCCGGGTCCGGGTCCAGGCCGGCCCGGATGGCCCGGTCGGTCCGCTCGCTCAGCTCGGGCACGACCGCCCGGGCGGACGGGACCGACCCGGTCGTCTTCTTGTTCAGGATGGCCAGCGCGGTCTTGCCGGAGTACGGCAGCTCGGCGGTGACCAGGGTGTACAGGGTGGCGGCGAGCGAGTACACGTCGCACCCGACCCCGGCCGATCGGGCGTCGGCGAACTGCTCCGGGGCCATGTAGTGCGGGGTGCCCAGGGCGCTGGCGTGCCGGGTCAGGTCCTGCTCCCCGACCAGGGCGTGGTCCTTGGCCAGCCCGAAGTCGGTCAGCTTGGCCCGGCCGTCCGCCAGCAGCAGCACGTTCTCCGGCTTCACGTCCCGGTGGACCACCTTGTGCTGGTGGGCGTAGTGCAGGGCCTGGGCCACCTGGGTGATGACCCGGACGGCGTCCGCCTCCGGCAGCCGGCCGTGGGCCTCGATCCGGTCCACCAGGTTGCCCCCGTCCACCAGCTCGTAGGCGACGAACGCCGTCTCCCCGTCCGACTCGAACGCCACCGCCCGGACGATGTTCGGGTGCTCCAGCCGGCTGGCCGCCCGGAACTCCCGGGCCAGCCGGCGGTGCAGGGCCGGGTTCTCGGACAGCTTGTGCCGCAGCACCTTCAGGGCCACCGGCTGGCCGGTCTGCCGGTCCCGGCCGCGGTACACCGTCCCCGCCCCGCCCGCCCCGATCGGGTCGTGGAACTCGAACCGGGCGGACGCCGGCAGGTGCTGGGGCCGCTTCTTCGACGCTTCCATGGCTGGCCCGTGGGAACGGGCGACCGGGGCCGCAGGGGCGGCGGACCGGGCGCGGGCGTACGGATGAGTGCGCGTGAAACCTAGAACACGCCCCGTTGCCCGGAGGACAAATCTGTAAACCGGCCTGATCCGCCCGCCGGATGACATTGCACCCCCCGGCCGGCCGCGTACCATGCCAGCACGCGGCCCGAACCCGGTGTGGCCGCTCCCCTTCCGCCCCGCTGGGGCAAGGCTCCGACTGATGGGCAAACTCGTTGACCGGCGGTCCGCCCCCGACGCCGAGGTCGGCCGCGGCTGGACCACCCAGGACGCGATCGACACCTACGGCGTCCACCAGTGGGGGAAGGGGTACTTCGGCGTCAACGACCGCGGGCACGTCACCGTCCACCCGGCCAAAGACCCGGCCGTCGGGGTGGACCTGAAAGACCTGGTGGACCAGCTCCAGCACCGCGGCATCCAGTTGCCCATCCTGCTGCGGTTCAACGACATCCTCCGGCACCGGATCGGGGAGGTGGCCGACGCCTTCACCCGCAGCCGGGAGGAGTTCGGCTACCAGGGCGGGTACAGCTGCGTCTACCCGGTCAAGGTGAACCAGCAGCGGCACGTGGTCGAGGAGGTGCTGGCCTGCGGGCGGAAGCACGGGTTCGGGCTGGAGGCCGGGAGCAAGCCGGAGCTGCTGGCCGTCCTGGCCGTCACCGACGCCGGCCCGGCCAACGGGAACGGCGGCCACGACCCGACCCCGATCATCTGCAACGGGTTCAAGGACGACGAGTTCATCAAGATGGTGGTGCTGGCCCGCAAGCTGGGCAAGAACATCATCCCGGTGGTGGAGAAGTTCAGCGAGCTGGAGCTGGTCGTCAAGTACATGGAGCAGCTCGGCGTCCGCCAGCCGATCGGGGTGCGGGTCAAACTCGCCACCCGCGGGGCCGGCCGGTGGCGGACCTCCGCTGGCTACCGCAGCAAGTTCGGGCTGACCCTGACCGAGGTGATCGACGCCCTCAACTACCTGAAGGCCCGGGGGCTGGAAGACTGCCTGCAGATGACCCATTACCACATGGGCAGTCAGGTGTCCAACATCCGCAAGGTGAAGGACGCCCTGAACGAGGCCGCCCGGGTGTACGTCGAGCTGGCCCGGCTGGGGGCCGGGCTGCGGTACATCGACATCGGCGGCGGGCTGGGGGTGGACTACGACGGGTCGCAGACCGACTTCGAGTCGAGCATCAACTACACCCTCCAGGAGTACGCCAACGACGTGGTGTACCGGATCAAGACGGTGTGCGACGAGGCCGGCATCCCGCACCCGACGATCATCAGCGAGAGCGGCCGGGCGCTGGTGGCGTACCACTCGGTGCTGGTGTTCGACGTGCTCGGCACGCACAACTTCGACCGCAACGACGCCCCGGCCGAGCTGCCGGAGGACGCCCCGGAGCCGGTCCGCGACCTGTTCGCCAACCACAAGGATTTGAACAAGAAGAACTACCTGGAGTACTACCACGACTCCGTGGAGGAGATGGAGAAGGTCCTCAGCCTGTTCAACCTCGGGCACCTGTCCCTGGAAATGCGGGCGCTGGCCGAGCGGCTGTTCTGGGCGTTCGGCCGCAAGCTGCAACGGCTGGTCAAGGAACTCGACCACGTGCCGGAGGAACTGCAGAACCTCGACACCATGTTGAGCGACACGTACTTCTGCAACTTCAGCGTGTTCCAGAGCATGCCGGACTCGTGGGCGATCGACCAGTTGTTCCCGCTGATGCCGATCCACCGGCTGACCGAACCGCCGACCCGGCGGGCGATCCTCGGGGACATCACCTGCGATTCCGACGGCAAGGTGGACCAGTTCATCGACCTGCGGGACGTGCAGGGGACGCTGGAGCTGCACCCGGTCGCGGACGGCCAGCCGTACTACCTGGGGGCGTTCCTGCTCGGCGCGTACCAGGAAATCCTCGGCGACCTGCACAACCTGTTTGGGGACACGAACGCGGTCCACGTGACGCTGGAGCCGGACGGCACGCCGAACGTGGACACGGTGATCAAGGGGGACTCGGTGAGCGAGGTGCTGCACTACGTGCAGTACAACGCGGAGATCATGACGAACCGCATCCGCCGGGACGTGGAGCGGGCGGTCCGGGCCGGCCGGCTGAGCGTGGCCGAGAGCCGGGAGTTCCTCGGCTTCTACGAGAACGGGCTGACCGGGTACACGTACCTGGAGGAGCCGTGGAGCCGGGACATACCGCCCGCGGCGACTCGCTCTTCGTAGGGTGCGAGGAGGCTCTGCGACCGGAGCCGCACCGGTCCCGCAGTCACATCGACCGAGGCATGAAGTCGCTGCCCGGGCCGGCGGGCCTCCCAAAGCGTCGGCACCGCCCTACACCGGACCCGTAGGGCGGTGCCGACGCTTTGGGAGGCCCGCCGGCCCGCAACCACTCCCCGCCCGGCTTCGGCGGGTCGTCGTCGCGAAGCCTCCTCGACCCGCCCTGCGATGTTGATCGCCGGGCCACTGGTCGTCGTGGACATCGCCCGGTGCAGGGTCCGGCTGCTCTCCCCTCTGATCGTCGGCCCCGGCCCGACGGTGGCGGATGTGCCGACATCTCCCGCCGCGGCGGAAAATCGTGAACTAGCTTTGTACGACGCCCCGTCCGCCCCCTCGGCCGGCCGGCCCGCCGCGACCCCCTCGCCCGCGGCCGCCGACTCCGGCCCCGCAGGAGCACCATGCGCCAGACCACCGTTGCCGTCATCGGGGCCGGCCCCGCCGGGCTGACCGCCGCCTATCTGCTGTCCAAGAACGGCACCCCCGTCACCGTCCTGGAGGCCGACCCGGAGTACGTCGGCGGCATCTCCCGGACCGCGAAATACAAGGGCTTCCACTTCGACATCGGCGGCCACCGGTTCTTCTCCAAGTCCAAGGAGGTCGAAGACCTGTGGACGGAGATCCTGCCGGACGACATGCTCGACCGGCCGCGGTCCAGCCGCATCTTCTACAACGGCAAGTTCTTCGACTACCCGCTCAAGGCCGGTGAGGCGCTCACCAAGCTGGGCATCTTTGAATCGACCCGGTGCGTGCTGTCGTACCTGAAGGCGCGGGCGCTGCCGATCCCCAGCCCGAAGTCGTTCCAGGACTGGGTGACCAACCAGTTCGGCGCCCGGCTGTTCAACATCTTCTTCAAGACCTACACGGAAAAAGTGTGGGGGATGAGCTGCAAGGAGATCAGTGCCGACTGGGCCGCCCAGCGGATCAAGGGGCTGTCGCTGAAAACCGCGATCCTGAACGCCCTGTGGAAGCCGAAGCCGAAGGCCAAGGGCGACGTCATCAAGACCCTCATCAACACCTTCCGCTACCCGCGGCTCGGGCCGGGGATGCTGTGGGAGGCGTGCGCCAAGAAGACGGTCGCCCAGGGCGGGGACATCCGCATGGGCCGGAAGGTGGTCGGGCTGCACTACGACGCCGCCACCCGCACCTGGACGGTCAACCACACCGCCCCAGACGGGTCCGACTTCCAGCAACTGACCAGCGAGCACGTCATCTCGTCCGCCCCGATGCGGCAGCTCGTCCACGGCCTCTCCCCGGCCCCGAACGCCGCCGCCCTGGAGTCGGCCAGCAAGCTGAAGTACCGGGACTTCCTGACCGTCGCCCTGGTACTCAAGGACAAGGACCAGTTCACCGACAACTGGATCTACATCCACGACCCGGGGGTGAAGGTCGGCCGGGTGCAGAACTTCAAGTCGTGGTCCCCGGAGCTGGTCCCGGACCCGTCGCTTAACTGTTACGGCCTCGAATACTTCTGCTTCGAGGGGGACGGGGTGTGGGCCGCCCCGGACGCCGACCTGATCGCCCTGGCCAAGAAGGAACTGGCCCAGATCGGGCTGGCGAAAGAAGAGGACGTGATCGACGGGTGTGTGGTCCGGCAGCCGAAGGCGTACCCGGTGTACGACGACGAGTACAGCCAGCACGTGACCATCATCCGGGCGGAGCTGGCCGACCGGTTCCCGAACCTGCACCTGGTCGGGCGGAACGGGATGCACAAGTACAACAACCAGGACCACGCGATGATGACGGCGATGCTGTGCGCCCAGAACATCATCGCCGGCCGGCAAGTGTATGACCTGTGGGAGGTGAACGGGGACGCCGAGTACCACGAGGGCGGGAAGGCCGGCGAGCAGGTCGGGGCGACCGGGCTGCGGGCGGTGCCGACCAAGGTGAAGCCGGCCGAGGAGGTCGCGGCCGCGTCATGAGTGAGCCACGCCCCCCGTTCCCGGACCGGGCGGTCGCCGCGGCGGCCGCGATGTTCGCGCACCTGGCCGCCCGGCCCGGACTGCTCCTGGCCACCTGCTTCGCCCTGAACGCGACCCTGTTGCCCTACGCCGGGCTGTACCACGACGCCGAGCTATACTCGGCCCAGGTGGTGCAGGCCGGCACCGGCCGGTTCGCGGACGACCTATTCTTCAAGTACGGCAGCCAGAGCCAGTTCACCGTCTTCCCCGACCTGCTGGCCGTTCCGGTCGGGTGGGTCGGGGTCGAGCCGGTGTTCTTTGCCGCCTACGTGCTGTTCACCGTCCTGCGGCTGTGGGCCACCCAGCGGCTGATCCTGCGGCTGTTCGGCCCGACCCCGGCCGCCGCAGCGGGGCTGGTCGCCGCCGCCGTCCTGCCCGGGTGGTGGGGGGCGACGGGCGCGTTCGGGGTCGGGGAGTTCTTCTTTACCGCCCGGGTGCCGGCGACGGCCGTGGCCATACTCGCCCTGGAGCGGGCGGTCGCCGGGCGGTGGGTCGTCTCCGTCGGGCTGACCCTGGGGGCCGGCCTTATCCACCCGCTGATCGCCGCCCCGGTGGCGGGCGTGCTGGTCGGGATGGCGGCGCTCGGGTGGGCGGTCACGCCGGGCCGGCGGGCGGTGGCGGGTGGGGCGGTCGTCGTCGGGGTCGCGGGCTGGGTGGCCCTCGCCCTGACCGGTGGCACCCTGGACCCGCACTGGCGGGCTCAGGGGCTGGCCCGGAACCCCCACCTGGACCCGTCCCGGTGGTGGGTCATCGACGACTTCCGGGTTGCGCTCGCGGTCAGTTGTGTGGCCGTCACGGCCGCCCTGGGTCCGCCGGCACGCTGGCGGTACGGGTGGGCGGCGGTTGCGGTCGCCGTCGCCGGGGTCGTCGGCGAACTGGCGGCGGTGAACGGGAGCTGGGCGGTCGGCCTGCAGGCACAGCCGATCCGGGGGTTGTGGCCTTTGGAACTGGTCCGGCTGCCGGCCGGCTTCTATCTGGCCGGGCGGCTGTGGGCAGGCGGCCCCGCCCGCCGTCTGGCCGCGGTCGGGTTGGTACTCGGGATGACCGCCAGTCCGGGATGGGACTCGTGGTTCTGTTGGCTGATGTGGGGGGGGGCGGTCGGCCTCGGGGTGATGGCCGCTCGGGCCGGCGGGACGGTCGACGGCGGCACGTTCGTCCGGGGGGCGGTGGTCGGGACGGCCGGGTGGGCGGCCCTGTGGGCCGTCACCGCCGCGGCCGGGGCGGTGGGGACGCTCGCGGACCACAAGTTGTACCGACAGATCTCGTGGCCGGCGGTCGTCCTCCTGTTCCAAACCGCGGTCGGACCGGTGACCGTAGTCGGGACGGCGTTCCTGGCAACCGCGGCCGTCGCCCGTGTCGTCCGGGGCGACGCGGCCAGAACCCGGGCGGCCGTCGGTGTCGGGGTCGCGGCCACGCTCGGCTGGTTCGCCATCCCGTTCGCCGGGCCGGTCGCCCGCACGTTCGACCCGCGGGCGACGGACGTGGCGTTCGTCCGCACCGTCCTGGACCGGGATCGGGAGCCGGCCCGGACCCCGGTCGTCTACTGGCCCGGCCCGCGCATCACCCAGATCTGGCACGAGCTGGAATCCAACGGCTATTACCACGGGCAGCAGCTGGCCGGCAACCTGTTCCAGCGGGCGACCGCCGTCGAAGGGGAGCGGCGGCTGCGCCTGGTGGTGTCGTTCGAGATCGAAAGGCTCCGCCGGGACTTCGGCGAGCGGGCCGAGTACGGAGGCGAGGCCATCGGGAGCTTGATCGACCGGCCGCCGCCGACCGCCGACGAGTTCCGCACCCTGACCGCCCAGCCGGACCTGGACTTCGTGGTGCTGGCCGCCGACTACGGCGGGGCGGTCGCCACCAACGGGTCGGTGTGGGTGTACGACTGCCGCAAGGACCGGTCCGTCGCCCGGGCTACACCTTGATCGTCTGCCACCGGCCGCCGGCGAACCGCCAGACGAAGAACCCGCCGCGGACGTAGATGTCCGTCACCATCGCCACCCACGCCCCGAGCAGCCCCCACCCGACCGCCGGGTGGGTCAGCACGTAGGCCAGCGGCAGTCGCACCCCGACGAACCCGACCCAGGTGAACAGCACCGGCACCCGGGTGTCGCCGGCCCCCCGCAGCGCCTGGGTGAGCACGATCGACGCGGCCAGCCCCGGCATGGCGAACGCGATCAGCCGCAACACCGGGACGCCCAACTCAACGACCGGCTGCTGGTCCGGGTTCGGGCAGAAGATGCCGAACAGCGGCCGGGCGGCGGCGAAGAAGATCAGCCCCAGCAGGCACCCCACCCCGGCCCCGAGCAGGAACGCCGTCCACCCGCCGCGGGCCGCCAGGTCCGGCCGGCGGGCGCCCAGCGCCCGGCCGACCAGGGCCGCCGCCGCGGTGCCGAACGCCGCCCCGCTCAGGTAGCCCAGCCCCTCGATCCGGATGGCGATCCCGTGGGCGGCGGCGGCCGTCTCCCGAGCCGGTTGACCATCCCCAGGAAGACGAACTGGAACACCCCGACGGACAGGCTGTCCACGGCGGCCGGGATGCTCACCCGCAGCAGCCGGCGGACCAGGGCGGGGTCGGGGAGCAGGTCCGGCAACCCCACCCGCAGCCCGTACCGGCCGCGGGCCAGGGTGGCGACGACCAGCAGGCTGCCGGCCACATGGCTCAGCCCGGTCCCCCATGCGATGCCGACGAACCCGAGGTCCGGCACCGGCCCGGCCCCGCGGGACAGGGCGTAGGCCAGCGGCACGTTCACCGCCGCCACGGTCGCCAGCACCTTCGGCCCGGTCCGGGTGTCCCCGGCCCCGACCAGGCAAGCGATCCCGCCGACCTCGATCATGTAGAACGGCAGCAGCCCGGCCAGCGGGGCCAGGTACGCGGCGGCGAACCCGGCCTGCTCGTCCCCCAGGTTGAGCACCCGCAGCAGGGCCGGCAGCCCGGCCGCCGCGGCCACCGCCCCGAGCGCGCCGAACCCGGCGGCCAGCCCCAACGCCTGCCCGGCCGCCCGCCCGGCCAGAGGCAGGTTTTTGGCCCCGACCAGCCGGCCGACCAGGGCGGTCGCCCCGGCGTTCACCACCACCGTGTAGCTGGTGACGAACCAGTACATGTAGTTGGCGGTGGTCAGGGCCGCCTGGTGACTCTGGGAGAACCGGCCGGTCAGGTACTGGTCGTAGAGCTGGATGGTGAGGAGCAGCCCCTGCTGGACCAGGGCCGGCCAGGCGAGGGCCAGGATGGTCCGCCAGGCGGGGCGGCCCGGCTGATCGGCGGCGGTCATCGGGACATGATACGCTCCGCTTGGGAATGACCAACGACCCCTGGGAATGACGAATGACCCACCAATGACCCACCAATGACGAAAGGAGCCAAGACCGGGCGGACCTCGGTCTTCCCTACGTCATTGGTGGGTCATTCGTCATTCACTCGGTCACTCCCGGGGTCACTTCGCCTTCTTCTTCTTCCCGTCAGCTACCCCGTTCGCCCCCTGGATGTACACCTTGTACTCCCCGAACTGGAGGGTGCCGACCGCCCCGTCCGGGCCGCCCGGGGTGTACACCTCCGGGTTGAACGAGTAGATCACCCGCCGCCCGTCCTTCACGTCGGTCAGCAGCCCGGCCTGCCGCATCACCCCGAGGTGGTGGGAGATGTTGACCATCGGCACCCCGACCAGCTCGGCCAGCCGGCCGACGTGGCTCGGCCCCTCGGTCAGCCGGTGGAGGACCAGCATCCGGGTCGGTTCGCCGACCGCCGCCAGCATGGCGGCGACCTTCTTCGCGTCCTGGTAGTCGAGCATAACGATGAGCTTTCCGGCGGGGGCAGCAGGGGAGGTCAGGCCGGGGCGGGCGGCCGGGTCGAGACGTTGTACCAACGGGCGGCCCAGCGTGCCAGGTGTGTTGTCGGGGTTCGGGAGTAGCCTGGAAGTGAGACGATTGTTCTACAGTTCGGGACGGCCACCGGACCGGCCGGGCGTGTAGAATCACCCTACACCCGGAGACGCCGCCCATGCCCGCCCCGCTCGGATTCGCCCTCGTCGGCTGCGGGATGATCGCCCGATTCCACGCCCGGGCGATCGCCGAGATTCCCGGCGCCCGGGTGGCCGCCCTGGTCAGCCGCACCCCGGCCAACGGCGAGAAACTGATCGCCGAGACCGGCATTCCCGCCTGCCCAGTGTTCGCCACGCTGGGCGAGGCGCTGGCCGCCCCGGGGGTGGGCGCGGTCGTCATCACCACCCCGAGCGGGGCGCACGTGGACCCGGCCGTACAGGCGGCGGCGGCCGGCAAGCACGTGGTCGTCGAGAAGCCGCTCGAGATCACCCCGGACCGGTGCGACCGGATCATTGAGGCGTGCGAGCGGCACCGGGTCAAGCTCTGCACCATCTTCCCGAGCCGGTTCGCCGACAGCAGCGCGGTGCTCAAACAGGCGCTGGACGCCGGGCGGTTCGGCCGCCTGACGCTCGGCGAGACGACGTGCAAATGGTGGCGGTCGCAAGCCTATTACGACGACGGCGGGTGGAAGGGGACACAGGCACTCGATGGCGGCGGGGCGCTGATGAACCAGGCCATTCACTCCGTTGACCTGCTCCTGTGGATGATGGGCGAGCCGGTTCAGGTGAGCGGGTTCACGGCGACGCTGGCCCACGAGCGGATCGAGGTCGAGGACACGGCCGTCGCGGTGGTGCGGTTCCAGAGCGGGGCGCTCGGCGTCATCCAGGCGACGACCAGCGTCCACCCCGGCTACCCGAAGACGATCGCCGTCCACGGTGACCGCGGCAGCGCGGTGATCGAGCAGGAGGACGTGTTGCGGTGGGACTTCACCCCGCCGCTGCCCGCGGACGACGAGGTGAAGCGGCGGTTCGCGGCGAAGGTGGGGGCGAGCGGCGGGGCGGCCGACCCGAAGGCGATCAGCCACGAGGGACACCGCCGGCAACTGGCCGACTTCGTGGCGGCGATCCGGGACGACCGCCCGCCGGCGGTAGACGGCCGCGAAGGGCGGAAGGCGGTCGCTCTGATCTGCGGCGTGTACGAGAGCCAGCGGACGGGACGGGTGGTCCAGCTTGGGTACTGACCGATGAGCCGGCGGAAGCAAACACTCGTGTTCGGGTTCGTCGCCCTGCTCGCGGTCGGGTGGTGGGCCTACACCCGGTTCGGCCCGTGGACGCCGACCCTGGCCGACGCCGATCGGATCACGGCCGTCGAGGTGTGGATCGATTACGATTGGGACGAGCGGGAGAACTCCCAACCCAAGCGGCTCCTCGCCCGATCGGAACACCCGGTCGCCATCCGCCGGCTTCTGGAAGCGATGGCCCCGGCCGAGCCTACACCGGCGCACAAGTGCGGGTACATGGGCCGAATCGTGTTCACCCGGACCGACGGCAACCGGATGGAGATTCCCTACCTGCCCGGCCACAGCCGGGACTGGTACGAACTGCTACCACCGTTCCGGCCGGCACTGACCTACATGCGGGTGCCGAAGCCGGCCTTTCTGGCGGCGATGAAGGGGTTGGGCGTGAATGAGCTACCGCTCGAATGCGGCAAGGGGGCGAAGCCACTGCCGTGAACCCCTGAGGAGGGCTGACCATGACCGTGCGGACCGCGTTTCTCACCGTGATCGGGTTTCTGCTGGCCGGCGGGCTGATTGGTGGGGGCACCGGGTACGTCGTCGGGGCGTACTTCGCCGACGCCCTCCGGGTGCAGTTCCGCCAGCTCCGGGACGACGCGCTGAACCCGGTTCAGGTCGGGGTGGGCATCGGCATCCCGCAGGAGTGGATGCTCGGCGCCCTGGCCGGGGTGGCGGTGGTCGCCATCCTGGCCTGGCACGCCTCCCGCACCCGCCGGCCGGACGCGGTGTGACCCGGAACTGCTCTGATGAACCCCTGGCGAGCCGGGGGCGTCAGCCCCCGGGTTGGAGCCGTCACCCGGGGGGTGCCGCCCCCGGCTCGCCAGAGACTGGGTAGGGTTTCCACAGAGCAACCCGGAGTCTTACCGCCGGCGGGCTGGCCCCACGGCCAATACCTCGACACGCATGGCCACATCGTCCACCTGGTACAACACCCCAAGTACGTCGCCGAACCACACCCGCAGGTCTGGCCCGACGGCTCGCAACGCCGGCACCCGCGACTCCCCCATGTCGGTCGGGTAGCGTCGCAACACCCAGTCCATCCGCTGGACCGCCTGATCAACGGCCGCCGGGTCGCCCCGTAGCGCTGCGATCCGGACGATTTCCGCGGACGTGGCCGCCGCCCAAGTGACGACCCAGGTCATTTCCAGCCCAGCCGCGCGCGGAGCTCGTCGAGCGAGAGGAACTCGCCGGTCAGCCGCCGCTCGATCTCGGCCTCGTCGATCGACGGATCCCACGGGACCAGCGGCTCACCCGGTTGCCGCGGACTGTGCGGGGAGAAGGTGCCGAGCGAGTTACCGGCGTCGTCCCGGAACTCCACCCGCTGGTTCTTCGCCACGAACTCGGGCAGCAGCCGCTCGACATCAGCCAGTGTGCCGACCTTCCGGCCGGCCACGTATAACGCCACCATCGCACGCCCTCCTCCGGGTGCCGCCATTCTACCCGCCCCGGGCCGCCGCCATGAAGACGATCATCGAGCCGTTCCGCATCAAGATGGTCGAGCCGGTCCGGATGACCACGCCGGCCGACCGCGACCGCATCCTCCGGGCCGCCCACTTCAACCCGTTCCTCATCCCCGCCGCGGACGTGCTCATCGACCTGCTCACCGACAGCGGCACCGGGGCCATGTCCAGCGACCAGTGGGCCGGCATGATCCGCGGGGACGAGTCCTACGCCGGGGCCAAGAGCTGGTTCCACTTCGAGGCGGTGATGAAGGACATCACCGGCATGCCGTTCGTCCTGCCCACCCACCAGGGGCGGGCGAGCGAGCGCATCCTGTTCGAGCTGGTCGGCGGGCCGGGCAAGGTGGTGCCGAACAACAACCACTTCGACACCACCCGGGCGAACGTCGAACACACCGGAGCGACCGCCGTCGACCTGGTCATCGACGAAGGCCGCGACCCGCAGAGCCGGCACCCGTTCAAAGGGAACCTCGACCCGGCCAAGCTGGAGGCGATGCTGACCGACGTGGGTCGGGACCGGGTGCCACTGGTGATGGTGACGGTGACGAACAACAGCGGCGGCGGCCAGCCGGTCAGCCTGGCGAACCTGAAGGCGGTGCGGGAGGTCTGCGACCGGCACCGCGTCCCGATGTATCTCGATGCGTGCCGGTTCGCCGAGAACGCCTACCTCATCAAGCTCCGCGAGCCGGGCCAGCAGCACCGCACGGCGAAGGAGATCGCCGCCGAGATGTTCTCGCTCGCGGGCGGGGCGACCATCTCGGCCAAGAAAGACGGGCTGGTGAACATCGGCGGGGTGCTGCTGATGCGTGACGCGGAACTGGCCAAGCGGGCGAACAACCTGCTCATCCTGACCGAGGGGTTCGTCACCTACGGCGGGCTGGCCGGCCGCGACCTGGAGGCGATGGCTCAGGGGTTTCGGGAGGTGCTGGACGAGGACTACCTGCACTACCGGCTGCGGAGCGTCGAGTACCTCGGGGACGGACTGCGGAGGGCCGGGGTGCGGATCGTCGAGCCGCCGGGCGGGCACGCCATCTACATCGACGCCGCCCACTTCTGCGATCACCTGACCCCGGACGACTTCCCCGGCCAGGCGCTACTATGTGCCCTGTACCGGCACGGCGGCATCCGGGCGGTGGAGATCGGCAGCGTGATGTTCGGCCGGCCCGACCCGGCGACGGGTAAGACCGTCCACCCGCCGATGCAACTGGTGCGGCTGGCGGTGCCGCGGCGGGTGTACACCCAGAGCCACATCGACTACGTGATCGAGGCGGTCGGCGAGGTGTTCGCGGCGAGGGAGGCGATTCGCCCGCTGCGGATCGTGGAGTCGCCCGAGGTGCTGCGGCACTTCACGGCGAAGTTCGCCGAAGCGTAAGGCGTGCTACGGGACAATGTCGCGGGTCAACACACGCCGGACGCGACACTCCTGTCAACTCTGTCCACCGGCTTGTTGCGGTTCGTTTGTAGGGTGCGTGGAGGGAGGCTCTGCGACCGGAACGCACCGGCCCCGCAACGGTGTCGTCCCAGGGCGGAAGTCCCATCGGTGCGTTGCGCATAGCCTCCACGCACCCTACACAAGAGTTGCAACGGGCCACCCGCAGGTGGCTCAGGATCGGTCGCTCGCCGGTGCGGGACGCCCGTTCGGTTTGGAGCTTTTGGCCTTCAACCGGGCCACCAGCCAGCGGAAGTCGGTGCGGTCCCGGAGGGGGGCCAGATCCCGGTCGGCGGCCAGCCGGGCGGCGTCGGCGAACCCGAGCCGGGCGGCCTGGCGTAGGTGGCCCGTCGCCTGGTCGGCGTACCGCCGGGCAACGACGGCCGCGGCCGGGCCGGCAACCGCGGCGTCCCGCCGGGCCGCCAGCATGCACTGCACGAGCAGCAGGGCGGCGTTGTAGCGGTCGCCGGCCGGGTTGCCGCTGTACTCCAGCATCTCGGCCAGGCACGGCGGCACGGCCGAATGGTCTCCGGCCGCCAGCAGGGTCTCGGCTAGTGTCAGCCGGTTGTGCCGGACGAACAGCCGGTACTCCGGATGCCGGGGTGACGCCCGTAGGGCGGCCTGGCTGTAGGTCAGCCCCTCGCCCAACAGCCGCCGGGCGTCGGCCACGTCGCCGAGGTTCAGCTTCGTCGACGCCAGGTTGACCAGTGTGACGGCGACCGCGTGCCGGTAGTGGACCACCGCCGGGAAGTCGGCCGCCAGCTTCCGCTGGTCGTCCAGGGCGGCGGTCAGCTCGGCCACCGCCTGCTCTGGCCGGCCGGTGTCCGCGTACAGCGCCCCCAGGTTCCCCCGGGCGTGGGCCAGTTCGCTGCGGTGTCCGGGGTCGGTCGGGGATTCGGCCACTACCGCCTCGTACAACCGGACGCCGTCCCGCCACTCGGCCTCGGCGGGTTTGGGCCGCCCGGTCGTGGCGAACAGCACCCCGAGCTTGTCGTGGGTCGCGGCCAGGGCGTTCCGATAGCCCGCTTCGGTCGGGTGGGCCGCCGTCAACGGTTTCAGAAGTCGCTTGGCCGCCGTGTACTCGGCCTCCGCCTCCTTCGGCCGGCCGGCGTCCTTGAGTAGTACCCCCAGGTTGAGGTGGTGGTTGGCCAGGTCCAACTGGTAGTCCGGCTCGGTCGGGTGATCGGCCGTCAGCCGCTGGCCGTACCCCTGAGCGGCCCGATACTCGGCCTCGGCCTGATCCCGTCGGCCGGAGTGCTCGAGTGTCAGCCCGAGGTTGTTCCGCGTCTTGGCCAGCCGGGACAGGTAGAGCGGGTCGTTCGGGAACTCGGCCGCCAACCCGGTCCACAGCCGCTGGGCGGTGCGGTAGTCCGCCTCCACCGCCGCCGGGTCGCCCAGCTTTTCCCGCAGCTTGGCGACCCGGAAGTGCCCCTCCGCCCGGGCGTGCCGGCCGTCGGGGGTGTCGGCCCGGTCCTGGGTGGCCCGCTCGTACAGGGCGATCACTTTTTGGAGGAACCGCTTCTCGTCCGGGCCGAGCTGCGGCTGCCGGGCGAACAGCCGTCCGACCACGTCGTCGGTCATCGCGTTCAGGGCGGCGAACGTGCTCGCCTGCTCCCGCTCCACCCGGCTCAGGGCGGCCGCGGTCCGGCCTTCTTCGGTCCGGGCCTGGACCAGGGCGGCGGCCGTCTCCCGCTGCTGGTCGGCGAGCCGGCCGGCCTCCTTGTCGGCGCGGTCGGCCTCCCGGAACCCCCACACCGCTAGCCCGGTCGCGACCACCGTGCCGACCGCCAGCGAGGCGGCCAGCCCGGCCCACAGGGCGGCGTACCCAGGGTTCCGCCTGGCCCACTTCCACACCCGCATCACCCCGGACACCGGGCGGGCGGTGATCGGCTGGCCGGCCCGCCACGCCCGCAGGTCGGCGGCCAGCTCGACGGCCGTCGGGTAACGGGCCTGCGGGTCTTTCTCCAGGCACTTGTGGCAGATCAGCTCCAGGTCGGCCGGCGTGTCCGGGGCGAACCGGCGGACCGGGGGCGGCTCCTCGGCCACCACCTTGAGCATCAGCCCGACCGGGTCCGGGGCGTCGAACGGCACCCGCCCGGCCAGGCACTCGAACAGGACCACCCGAGGGAGTACACGTCCGCCCCGGGGCCGACGAACTTGGTCTGCCCGGTGGCCTGTTCCGGGGCCATGTAAGCCGGGGTGCCGAGGATCGCGTCGGTGGCCGTCAGGTCCGCCCCGGTCCCTCGCTTGGCCAGCCCGAAGTCGGCCACCTTCGGCTCACCGGCCGTGTCGAACAGCACGTTCCCCGGCTTCAAGTCCCGGTGGACGATCCCCTGGGCGTGGGCCGCCGCCACCCCGTCGGCGACTTTGGCCAGCAGGTCGGCGGCGTCGGCCGGGGGGAGCGGGCCGGTCACTTTGAGCCGGCCGGCCAGGCTGCCGCCGGGGCAGTACTCCATGGCCAGGAACGGGGAGCCGTCCCGGTCGCCGAACTCGTACACCTGGACGACGTGCGGGTGCCGGACAGCGGCCACCGCCTCCGCCTCGGCCAGGAACCGGATGAGCTGCTTCGGGTCGGCCTTCGCCCCGCCCAGCACCAGCTTGACCGCGGCCGGGCGGTTCAGCCCCCGCTGGACCGCCCGGTACACCACCCCCATCCCGCCCCGCCCCAGCTCGGCGAGCAGGTCGAATCCGGACCCGCCGGCCATCGTGGTCAGGGCGTCGGGGACGCTGGACCGGGTCGCGGGGTCGTTGGTGGAGTCGCCTGTCGCCGGCGGGGTCATCGGGTGCGTTTGCTCGGCGGCCATGAGCGACCCCTTTGGAACTCCGAACCCCCGGCGATGGTACTCCTGCCCCCTGGCCAACGCCAGCGACCACTTGCGGCTGACACCCAGCGGCCGGGTCGGCTATCATCCGCGGCATCATGGCCAAGCCGCGGAAACCAATCGCCGACTACGCCGTCTACCTCGCCGTCCGCACCCTGGTCGCCGGCCTCCAGGCGGTGCCGACCGGTCTGGCGTTCGCCTTCGCCGGGCTGCTCGCCAAGCTGGCTTACCGGGTGGACAAGCGGCACCGGAAAGTCGCCGCCGAAAACCTGCGACACGCCTTCCCCGATAAATCGGACGTGGACATCGACCGGCTGGTCCGCGGCTGCTACCAGCACTTCTGCACTCTGCTCGTCGAGATCGCCCTGTTGCCGCGGAAGCTGCACGTCACCAACTGGCGGCGGTACGCCACCCTGGTCGGCGGGGACAAGATCGTCGGCGGGCTGCTCGACGGCCGGCCGGCCCTGATCGTCACCGCCCACTTCGGCAACTGGGAACTGGCCGGGTTCGCCCTCGGCGCCCAGGGGTTCCGCACGTTCGCAATCGCCCGGGTGCTGGACAACCCGCACCTGGACCGGTTCCTGAACCGGTTCCGGCAGGCCACCGGGCAGACGATCATCGCCAAGAAGGACGACTTCGACCGGCTCACCGGCGTCCTGCAAGCCGGCGGCAAAGTAGCAACGCTGGCCGACCAGGACGCCGGCCCCCGCGGCGTGTTCGTCGACTTCTTCGGCCGGCCGGCGTCGGCCCACAAGGCGGTCGCGCTGATGGCCCTGGAGTTCGACTGCCGGCTGCTGGTGGTCGGGGTGCCGCGGGTCGGCGGGCCGCTGGACTACCGGATCGTCTGCGAGGAGGTCATCGACCCCCAGGAGTACGCCGGCCGGCCGGACGCGGTGCGGGCGATCACCCAGCGGTATCATTTGGCGCTGGAGCGGCTGATCCGCCGGCATCCGGAGCAGTATTTCTGGCTGCACCGCCGATGGAAGACGCAGCCGGCGGCGCGGAAGGCGAAGGGCGAGGAACGGCGGGCGGCGTGATGATCAGGGGAGCAGATCCACGACCGGGATGCGGGCGGCCGGGGCGGCGAGCGGGGTGAGCGGTTCGGTTGCTGTCAGCCAGGTACGGGAAGCGTAGGCCCAGCCGAACGGCTCGGCCGCATCCGGCTGCGGGTCGCGGCACACTTCCAGCCGGCGGTCGTTCACGTCGATGACCCAGTAGTCCGGCACCCCGGCCGAGGCGTAGAGGCTGGCCTTCCGCCCGCGGTCGAATGCCAGGGTGGTGTTCGACACCTCAACGATTAGGACCGCGGTGTTCGGATGGGCGGAATAGTCGTCCCGGGCGCCGGGGACGACCGACACGTCCGGTTCCGGATCGGACGACAGGCTAAACTCCATCGGAAACTGGCACCGCACCCAGTATCCGGGGCGGAACAACTCCCGCAGGATGTCGAACGCCTTGTCGGTGCTGCAGGTGTGCAGCCAGTCCTGCGGGCTCATCACCACGAGTTCGCCCCCGATCCGTTCCACCCGCTGGCCGTCGAAGAACCCCAGTGCGGCCAGCCGGTAGTACTCCTCCCGGGTCCACAGCCGGGGGCCGGGGGGCGGAGGGGGCGACAGGCGGGGCGGGTTCGCGGTCATATGGATCAGGCTACCCGCCGCCGATCTCGCTGACAAACCCGGTTCCGCGGTCGGCTCCGCAGAGCCTCCGCCTCGCGGCTAAACATTGGTCACTCCCCGTAGACGCGGGTGGACTCCTCCTTCACCACCGGGGCGGACAGGTGGGCGCTGGTGATGACCGCCTTGAACCGGGCGTCCCCGACGGCCGCCGCCTTGACTGTCACCCGGAACACCGCCTCCGTCTTCGGGGCCAGCTCGCCCACCGGGTCGAACGCCACCGACCGCCGGGTGCCGCCCGGGTTCGGGCCGTCGAAATCCACCCCGACCCGCTCCAAACCCGGGCCGGTCGGCCCGTCGCCGCGGACGAA
>JAXMAZ010000033.1:0-87487 GCA_046350115.1 Gemmataceae bacterium | reverse complement strand
TCGGCCTACCTGGGGGCGCTGGACAAGCTGACCTGGGACGTGTCGAAGTGCCACACCCAGCGGCTCGAGCTGGCCCACCGGACCCTGATGGCCGCGTGCGGGACCCTCGCCAAGGTGCGGCGGGCCAGGCTGCCGGACCTCCTGGCCCTGGTTAATGTCAGCCCCCCGGCAGTCCGGTAGCGCGGCCGGACGAGCCGGGCCAGGCCGACGGCGGCCAGGCCGGCGGCGGCCAGGGCCAGGGCGGCCGCCGGCTCGGGGGCCGGGGTGAACCGGACCGCCAGCCCGGACCCGGTCACCGTCACCACCGGCACCTCGGCCAGGGCGAAGTTGACCGCCGTCACCGAGAAATTGGCCGCCGTCGCGTTGGTCGACCCGTAGGCGGCCACCGTCACCGTGTACGTCGACCCCCCGGACAGGTCCAGGTCGCCGGCGTTCACCAGCTCGATCACCATCACGTCCGACGCGGCCGACCGGTCGAACGCCCCGGCCCCGACCGACACCCGGCTGTTGACGGCCGACGCCGGGGTCGAACCCCCGACCGCCACCCGCAAGCGGCTATTGGTCTCGAACGTGATCCCGCCGGCCGTCAGCACCGGGCTGCCCAGGGCGGTCACCCCGTCCCCGCCCATGATCCGGCCCCGCAGTGTGACCGGCCCGAGCGCCTGCCCGGTCCCGCCGAGCGTGCCCGCCGGGCCGACTACCACCGCCCCCGTCCCGGTGCCCGACGCCGACCCGGACTGCCCGGCCACCATCAGGGTGCCAGCCGACACGGTCGTCCCGCCGGCGTACGTGTTCGCCCCGGACAGGGTGAACGTCCCGGCTCCGACCTTCACCAGAGCCCCGCCGCCGACGATCGTACCGGCGAAGCTGGTGCTGGTGTTGTCCCCGCCGGTGGTCAGCACCGCCGGAGCGGCGTCCGCCCAGCCGAGCCGGACCACCCCGCCGGGCGTCCCCCCGTCCGACAGGGAGCCGACCGTCTGGCTGAAGCTGACCCCGGCCGCCTGGACGGCCGAGCTGGTCAGGAACAGCTCGCTCAGGGTCCGCACCTGGACGGCGGAGGCGGCCGGGATGACGTTCGCCGCCCCCAGGTACAGCCGCTCCGACCCGGCCTCCAGGACGGTCGGGCCGGTGTAGCTGTTGAGCGGGTTGGTCAGGCTCATCCACGCCCGCGGGTCGGCCAGGCTGCCCCCCTTGACGAACCCGCCGGTGCCGGTCAGCCGGGCGTCGATGGCCAGGTCGACGTTCGCCCCGCCGATCGTGTTCTGGTTGCTGTAGACGCCGGCGAACGTGCGGTTCGCCCCGCCCAGGTCGACCACCCCGGACAGCCGGGCCGGCGGGGTGTCGGCGAACCCGGCCGGCAGGTCGGTGAGTTGGACGAAGGTGACGTCCCCGGCCAGCGTCAGGACGTTCGACCCGGTGGCCACGGCGGCGGCCGCCCCGCCGTCCCGTCCCGGAGGGTGAGGCCGCCGACGGTGCGGAAGGACACGGTTGACCGCCTGGTCCCCTGGCGGACGTGCAGATGCTGAGGGTGAGCGACCCGGCCCCGGTCCCGCCGATGGTGCCGCTGCCGTCGAACGCCACCGGGGCGGTGAACGCGATCGGGCTGGCGGCGTTCTGGGTGAGCGTGTTCGACGCCCCGCCCCGGACCCGCCGCCGGCGACGGTGAACGCCCCGGCCCCGGGCTGGAAGGTGACGGCGTTCAGGACGAACGGGTCGGCGATGTCCTGGACGGTGGCCAGCCGGCTGGAGGTCTCGCCGGCGAAGGTGACGGCGGTGGTCGGGCCGTGACCGGGGCGGCGGCCCCGGACCGTCGCGAACGGCCCGCCGTTCGACCAGGTGTTGGTGAACCCGGCTGTTCCACGTCTGGGCGGCGGCGTGCCGGCGCAGGGCGGCCACCGCACCCGGCACACAGGAGGCGACGCGGTGGGGCAGGCTCGTCGTTGAAGGACGTAGCTCGACTCCGCGGAAGGGTAGGCCGTTGGTGCCGCCGCCGGGCGAGGTCAGAAGGGCCGGCGTCCTCGGACCGGGTCGACGACGACCGGGTACAGGTCCAGGTCGTCCAGCATCGGGGTCCCCGCCGACCGGCACCGGGTCGGTCGCGGGGGCCGGCGGGGCGGCCGGGCGCCGATGCGGATGTCGGGAGCACCCCGGCGGCGGGGGCGGCGACCGTGAGTTGAATCGCGAGCGGGGCCGGCGTTGCCCTCGACGCGTTCCATCATACGGCGGCGGCAGGCGACGCCCCTCGTCGTCCGGAGCCGTCACCAACGGGCCGGCCGGGCCGGGGCGACAGGGCTGGCGGTCGAGAGGGCGAACGCCGGCGGGTCGGCGTGTCTGCGGGTTGGTGTCCCCGGCGGTCAGCCGCGAACGTCGACCGGGCGGCGGACAGGCTCGCCGGGCGCGAGGTCAGCGCCCGGCGGCGGCCGCTCCCAGCCGGGCCGAGCCGTTCGCTTGACGTTGTCCACCACCCACGGCCGTCGCTCGGGGCGGACGGGTCGACGGTCAGCCCGGTGGCCGGGCGTTGGCCGGGTCGATGGTCCAACTGCCGAGCAGGGGCCGGCCAGGGTGTACTTGAACACTCGTTGTCCACGCTGTTTCCCGTCGTCCACCACCCAGAACGAGCGTGCGCTCGAGTGAGCATCCCCTTCAGGGTGAAGTGTTGCCGGCGTCGATGTAATAGACGTTCCCGCCGCGAACGTCTGGGACCGGTCCGGAATCCGGGCGGCGGCGTTGGCGACGACCGGTTTCGGTCGGTCCGGGCGTCGGCCAGCCAGACGTCGCTGCCGTTGGTGGCCGTGTAGTCCTCCGGCTGGCCCACGTCCCGCTGGCGAGAGTCACCGTGAAGACGCCGGGACCGCGCCGGCGTTGGTCCGTCACACCGCCGTTGGCGTCGGAGCGCGGCCACCGGGTGGTTCCGGCCACTGGTTGTCGGCGGCCGCCCGGGGTTCGACAGGGGACGTGGTACTGCTGGTCGGACTTCGGCGACCGGTCGCCGGACACCGAGGGCGGCCGCCGCGGGCGGCCCCGGTCACCGTGCCGTAGTCGTAGTCGCCGTCGGAGGGGCCGTCGTGCCGTGAAGAACCGTCGCGTCGTCGTCCAGGACGGTCACCGTCCTGCGGTCTGGCGATCGGACAGGCGACGACGTCAGGTTGACGGCCAGCCACGCGTTCCGGTTCGGCGGTCGTGTCGTTGACCAGCGGGACACGGATCGTCGCGACGGAGGTCATGAGGACGGGTGCGTCGAACTTTGCCGGAGGGGGTTGATCGACGTAGTCGCTGCCCCGCGACGGCGGTGCCGTCGGCGGTCGCGTAGTTCACCGTCACCGGCAGGGTGCTCGGCGTGGTGTTCGTGATCCTCAACACCGCCTCGTTTTCGGTCCCGAGACGGAAGGGGCGGTACACGTTGTGCCCCCGTACAGGTCGGCCGTCGGGACGAACGTCATCCACGACCTGGCCGGGTCGTTCATCCCGCCACCGCCGGCGGGAACGAAATCATCGACGAAGGTGCCGCCCGTGGTGTAGCGAATGATCCGGTTATTACCCTGGCTGGTCACGTAGAGAAGGCCGTCGGGGCCGAACTTGACCTGCCAACTGCCGACCGGCACCCGGCGGCGGCCGCGACCCCCACGAAGGCCCCCGGCGGCGTTGGGCCGAGAACCTGATTCGAACCGTTGCTGACGACGTACAGGGTCCCCAGGTGTTCGTCGCGTCGAACGTCGTGCCGACAACGGGTTGCTCAGCCCACCACCTGCCCGGGTGATATAGGTTCCGAGCTGGCCGCCGCCGTGGCCCCGTCGTAGCGGACCACGCTGTTGCTGCCGGGACGATCACGTAAAGCTCGGGGATGCCGTCCTCCGGTTGGCGTCCGGTCAGGAAGGCCGGTATCCTCCACCGGCCGCACGCCACTGACTGGCCGTGAAGGACGGGGTCCACGGCGTCGTGACGAAGACGTCCACAAAGGCCCCGTCGTCGAGGTCGTATGAACGATCTCGTTGCCAGAGGAAGGCGTGCCCACTGCCAGGTAGCCGGCGGAAGACCACCGCACGCGACAAACTTGTCCGGACGTTGCCGTCGGGGGGCACGACGTCGTCCATGAACGCCCCCGTCGTGCCGTTGTAACTCGGCCGCCCGCATTCTTTGCGGTATGGACCATGTAAAAGTTGCCGTCCGGGCCGAACGTCACATGGAAGTTGGTGTTCATGAAGGGGAGGGTTTGAATGAAGTCGCCCCGGTAATGGCCGCGTGGTCCCTCCTCGACCGCCGTGGCGGTCGGCGACCGAGAACTGACGGGCGCGTGTCGTCGTCAGTGACGGTGACGGCGGCCGCCCGGTGCCGATGGTAAGGACCCCCCCGGTGGGGTTCTCTCAGCTGCACGGAAAAGCTCTTGCTCGGCTCGGCGGCGAGGTTGTCCTTGGTGGCCAGCAGGATTCGCCGGGACGTCTGCCCGGGGTTGAAGGTGACGGTGCCAGGGTCGCGCGTAGTAGTTGGAGCCCGCGGTGGCGGTGCCGTCGGCCGTCGCGTAGCTCACGCTCACCGGCGTCGCACTGGCCGCGTCCAGGCTCACGACCACCCCGCCGTCGACGCGCACGACCGTGTCCTGGTTGTAGTTGGCGATGAGGAGCGCGTTTCTGGGGATCGAAAGCCATCGTGCGCGCACTCCCCACATGGCGGGGACGTCGCGCCCGCGAGGATGTTCCCGTAGGAGTTGCCTTGCGTGTCGAAGCGGTTGACGTTGTTCAGTCCGTCTCTCACGTACAGCCGCCCTCTTGGTCGAACGCCAGACCGATCGCTTGGATGTCCGGGACGAACGTGTTGAACGCGCCGGTGCTGCCGTCGAACCGGAGGACGCCGATCGTCTGACCGCCCCCGACGTAGAAGTTCCCGTCCGGGCCGAACGCCGAGAGGAGCGGCTGGGTCAGCCGCCGCTGGAGGGCGGGATGAAGGTCGCCCCGGACTGCCCCGTTGCCGGCAAGGGCGAGCCGGGGGAGGCGGCCAGCGGACCCTGGTAGCCGCATGACCGAGTGGGAATTCCGGCTGCTGACGTACAGGTTGCCGTCCGGGCCGAACGTCACCCCGCTGGGGGTATTCAGGCCGCCCGAACCGGCCGCGACGAACGCCCGGATGAAGGCGCCGGTGCCGCCGGCGTACTCCAGCACCTGGCTGGTGGCGGGGCTGGCCACGTACAGGTTGGCGTCCGGCCCGAAGGCGAGGCCGAACACGGTCGTCCCCGACAGCCCACCCGAACCCTGGGGCACGAACGTGCTGAGGTAGGCCCCGGTCGTGCCGTTGTAGCGGCGAACCGCCCCGTTGTTACAGGTGACGTACACGTTGCCGTCCGGCCCGAGCCGCAATGGCCTGGGGCATGTCGAGGCCGCCGCTTCCCGCCGCGACAAAGCGCTCGGGCCGCCGATCTCGGCCATCGTCGCGTTGGCGACCGACAGGGTGGCCGGCACCTCCGGGCCTCCAGTTGCTCGACGGCGAGCCGGCGGGGCGGGCCGGCGGGGTGCGGCCGGCGGCCAGCCACGAGCGGGGGGCGGTGCGGGCGGACATGACGGCGTCCCTGGGGGGTGGGCCGGGCGGCCCGGGGGAAGTTCCACAGGTCAGTGCGTATTCCGCCCCCGCCGGCGCTCACCGATTCCCAGAATTTTTCCCACGCCCGCGGCCGGCGCCGGCCGGGGCGGCGGGGCCACCACCCCGAGCCGGGCCGCCGCCTCCTCCCGGACCTGGATCAGGTTCTCGGCCCCGGGGGCGTGCCGGTCCATCCAGGCGACCGCCCGGTCGCCGGCGCCCACTCCCGGGCCTGCTTCTTGTCCCCCAGCCGCTCGTGGGCCAGGGCCAGGATGAAGAAGTCGGCCGCGTCCCCCCGCTTCTTGGCCGGGATCGCCCGCCGCACGGCGGCGACCGCCCCGGCCGCAGTCCCCGCCGCGGTACAGGACGTACCCCAGGGCGTTGAGGAAATCGCCCGTCGGCTCCAGCTCGGCGGCCGTGCGGGCGTGCCGGGCCGCCCCCGCCAGCTACCCCCTGCTCGACCAGCACGAGGCCCAGGTTGTAGTGCCCGCGGGCGAGGTCGGGCCGGAGGCGGACGGCCTCCCGCAAGTGGGCCGTCGCCTCCAACGAGTCCCACTGCTGGTTCGCCAACGCCGCCCCCAGGTTGTGGTGGGCGTCGGCGGAGTCGGGCTTGAGGCGGACGGCCTCCCGGTAGCACGCGACCGCGTCGGCCAGCTTGCCCAGGTCGGCCAGGGCCATGCCCAGGCCGGTGTGGGCGTCGACGTAGTCCGGCTTGAGCCGGACGGCCTCCCGTAACAGGGCACCGCGTCCGCCGGCTTCCCCTGCCGGTGTCGCACGACGCCCAGATCTATGTGAAACCCACGCCAGCTCGTAGTCGGGCTGGAGGCGGATCGCCTCCCGGAAGTGGCTCGCCGCAATCGCCAGGTCCCCGAGCTGGTTCAGCCGCGCCAGGTTGAGGTGGGCCGCCGGGAAGTCGGGCTTGAGGCGGACCGCCTCCCGAGAGTGGGCCGGTGCCTCCGGCAGCTTCCCTGCCGGTACAGGGCGATGCCCAGGTGTGGTGGGCGTCCGCGAGTCGGGCTTGGAGGCGGAGGGCCTCCCCGGTAAGCAAGCGACCGCGCCCGCCAGCTCCCCCAGGTCGGCCAGTGCCGCCCCCAAGGCGTTGTGGTGGGTGGGGTCGTCCGGCCGGAGGCGGACGGCCTCCCGGCAGGCGGCGGCGGCCTCCGCCGGCTTCCCCAGCTTGGACAGGGCCAGGCCCGGTTGGCGTGCGTCCGGGTAGTCGGGCCCGGGCGGACGGCCTCCCGGTAGCAGGCCGCCGCCTCCGCTTGCCTCCCCTCTCCCGCCAGCTCGTTGCCCAGGTTGTAGTGGGCCGTCGCGAACCCGGGCTGACCGAGGCGGACGGCCTCCCGGTAGCAGTCCACGGCCTCCGCCCGCCTCCCCTGGCGGCCGAGCACGTTGCCCAGGTTGAGCCGGTCACCCGGCTCAGCGGGCGGAGGGCCGTTGTCTGCCGCCCGGAAGAAGCCGACCGCCTCCTCCGTCCGCGGGGGCTTCGAGACGGCCAGGGCCATGGCCAGGTCGTGGTTGACCCACAGGTCGTCCGGGTGGCGGCGGTGCCCGGCCTGCAGCACGGACACGGCCCCGGCCGGATCGCCGTCGCTCTTGAGCAGGTCGGCGAGCAGGACCAGGCTGGCCGGCGGCTGCTCGGCCAGCCCCGGGGACCGTGCCAGGGCCTGGAGGGCCGGCCGGTCCCGGGCGGCGGCGGCCTGGCGGAGGGCGGCCCGCCACGGGTCCGGTCGGCCGCCCGGCTCACCGCCAGCAACCGCGTCCACCCGCCCGCGTCCCCCGTCCGGGCGTGCCGGCGGCTGGCCGCCCAGTCGTCCACCGCCGCCGCCAGGTGGGCCGCGATCGTCCGCTCCCGATCCGCCCCGCGGCCGTCTCCGCCCCGCCCCGTCGACGTCGACGTCGATGCCGTACTCCCGGAACGCCCGGGCGTACGCCGGGTCGGCGGCCGCGGCGTCGAAGTGGGTGTCCTTGGTGTCCGCCCGGTCCAGCCGGATCCGCTCCAGCTCGGCCAGCATCGCCCGGTCGGCCAGCACCCGCTCCGCCCGCCGCCGGACCGGCTCGCTCACCCACCCCCCGGCCAGCTCGGCCTCCACCTGGCCGGCCGCGGCCAGCAGGTCGGACGCATGGGGGTTGCCGTCCGCCAGGCCCGCCTCGGCCCGGTCCAGGGCCTCCCCGCCCGCTCGTCGGCCCGCGCCCGGCGGGACGCCCGCTCCCCCGCCGCCCAGCCGAGGCCGCCGCCAGCACGGCGAACAGCGCCAGCACAAGCGAGGCGACGGCCAGCCCGCCGCGGTGCCGGCGGGCGAACTTCCGCGCCCGGTACAGGGCCGACGGCGGGCGGGCCAGGACCGGCTCGTCGGCCAGGTATCGCTCCACGTCGGCGGCGAACGCCCCGGCCCCGTCGTACCGCCGGGTGCGGTCCTTCTCCAGCCGTCATCACCACCCAATCCAGGTCCCCCCGGAGCTGGCGGCCGAGACGCCGGTCGTCCACCCCGCGGCGGGCGGACGCCGTTGACCGGGCCTTCGCGTCCAGGGTGCTCACCCGGGCGCTCGGCCGGGGCGGGTCGTCCTCCCGGACCATCCGCCGCACCTCGTCCAGCCCGGCCCGCCGAACGGTGTCCGGGTCGAACGGGGTGGCCCCGGTCAGGAGCTCGTACAGGACCACCCCGAGCGAGTACACGTCCGCCCGGGTGTCCACGTCGTCGGACGCCAGCCCGGCCTGCTCGGGGGACATGTACAGGGGGGTGCCGACCAGCTGGGCGAACCGGGTGTACACCGGGTCGGCGGCCAGCGTCGCCCCGACCGCCTTGGCCACCCCGAAGTCGATCACCCGCACGGCCGGCCGGCCGTCCACCTCGGTGACCAGGACGTTGGCCGGCTTCAGGTCCCGGTGGATGACCCCCTTCTGGTGGGCGTGCTGGACCGCCCGGCGCCACCTGGGCGAACAGCCTGAGCCGGTCCGGGACGGTCAGCCCGGCCCGGTCGCAGTAGTCGGTGATGGGGAGGCCGCGGACCAGCTCCATGACGAAGTACGGGCGGCCGTCGGCGGCCGTCCCGCCGTCCAGCACTTTCGCGATCCCCGGGTGGTCCATCAGGGCCAGGGCCTGCCGCTCCTGCTCGAACCGGGCGACCACCTCCTTCGACCCCATGCCCGGGCGGATCAGCTTGACGGCCACCCGCCGGCGGACCGGCTCGGTCTGGTCGGCGACGTACACCGCCCCCATCCCCCTCCCCGAGCAGCTCCCGCAACAGATATGGGCCGACGCGGGTGCCGACGGCGGCGTCGGCCGCCCCGCCGGCCGGCGGGTAGGCGGCGGTGTCGGCCGGCGGGGCGGACGGGGGTTCGAGGAAGTCGCCGGCCCGGAAGTGGTCGTCGGCCAGCCGCCCGATCCGCTCCCGCAGGGCGGGGCGACCCGTCGCCGCCGCACGCCCGGTCCAGGAAGGCGGCCCGGTCGGCCGGGTCGGGGAGGGCCACGGCGGCGGCGAACAGGGTCTCGGGGGTAGGCGGGCGGTCGGCCACGGGCGGTCCTCCGGCGGGGCGGGGGCCGGGGCGGCCCCCACCCCCCAGTGCGCAGACGGCGGCCGGCGGCGCTCACGGATTCCGGAAAATATCCCGCGGGGGTCAGCCGCGGGTGAGGGGGCCCGAACAGCCACGCCCGGGCGAACTGCCAGTCCCGCCGGGCGGTCGCCTCGGACACCCCCAGGGCGGCGGCCGCGTCGGCCACCGACAGGCCGGCGAAGTACCGCAGCCCGACCAGCCGGGCCTTCCGCGGGTCCTCGGCGGCCAGCCGGGAGAGGGCCTCGTCCAGGGCCAGCAGGTCGTCGGCCGGGGGCCGTCCGGGGCGGCCACGGTGACGACGTCCAGCGGGTCCCGGCCCGCCCCTCCGCCCCGCCTGGCCGCCCGCTTGCGGCGGGCGGCGTCGACCAGGATGCGCGCATGGCCTCGGCGGCGGCGGCGAAGAAGTGGCCGCGGTCGGCCCACCGGCGGTCGTCGGCCGGGCCGACCAGGCGGAGGTACGCCTCGTGCACCAGGGCGGTCGGCTGGAGGGTCTGACCGGGCTTCTCGGCCGCCAGCCGGGCGGCGGCCAGCGTCCGCAGCTCGTCGTACACGAGCGGCAGCAGGTCGGCGGCCGCGTGCGGGTCGCCGGCCGCGGCCGCGTCAAGGAGCTGGGTGACGGCGGACATGTGTCCGAGTGTAACCGGCCCGGACGTCACTTCAATGACCTGACCGACGTCCCGGTCGGCCGGTGCACTGAAGCAACCGGTCGCTCAGACCGAGGCGCTACCCGTACGAGCGATAACTCCAACCGGGTTGATGCCCCGAACGCCACTTCTCGGCGCTTCACTTTCAAGTACGTCTGATCCGCCGTGCGTTTTCGATCGCCGGTCTCGTCAGGCGAATCTGCCGGAAGACCACTCGACCGCGTGTGCCACGCCGTATGGCGTTGTGAGTCAATCACATACTGCCCGCCCGCAGCCCCACTTCCGTCCGCTCGCCCCGTTCGGGCAACCGCCGGCAGTGAGATGACTCGAGCCGCCCGCCGGCGCCGGGGGTCGCGGGTTCCCGCCCGCACCCGCATGGTGGGTGTAGTCGGCCGGGGGCGGTCCTGGACCGCCAGCCTTCCCCGCCCCCGGCCCGAGTCGGCATGCTGGCGACCACACGGGTGGACCTCGGCCACTGTCGGCCTGGTGCGGCCCACGAACCGAAAACCGGTCCACGACCGGGGGAGGAGTGTGATGCAGACGGGTGAGACCGACCGGCCGGCGACCGCCGGGCCGGCGTTGGTGGACGTGAAGTGGGTGGCGGCGGCCCTCGGGTGTAGCCCGCGGCACGTCACCCGGCTGGCCGCGGCCGGGCTGCTCCCGGCCCCGACCCGGCTCGGGGCGCTGGTCCGCTGGGACCGGGCCAAGTTCCAGCAGTGGGTGGCGGCCGGGTGCCCGGCCGTCCGCCCCCAGCCCTGACCCCGAAACACGACGGCCGGCAGTTCCCGCTGCCGGCCGTCCGAGGAGCTTTCACCAATGAGCGCCAAGACCCGAAAGCCCCGTCCGGGGCATTGTACCGTCTGTGAGGTTCGGTGCGAACTCCGGGCCGCCCGTCTGTCGCCGGCCGGGAAGGGGGTGTCCGCATGAACCCCCGACTCGACGCCGCCCTGGGGTACGCGGCCCGCGGCTGGCCGGTCATCCCGTTGCACAACGTCTTGGCCGGTGGCGGGTGCTCATGCCGCCGGGACGGGTGCGGCACGCCGGCCAAGCACCCCCGGACCCGGCACGGACTTAAGGATGCCTCCACCGACCCGGCCGTGATCAAGCGGTGGTGGGAGCGGTGGCCGGACGCCAATATCGGCATCGTCACCGGGGCCGCGTCCGGGGTGTGGATGGTCGGCCCGGACGGGGACGAAGGCGTTCGCGACCTGGAACGGCTGTCCGCCGAACACGGCCCGCTCCCCCGGACCTACACGGTTCGGTCCGGGTCCGGCGGCCGTCACCTCTACTTCCGCTGGCCGGCAGACGGGAAGCCGATCCCCAACCGCAAGAACCACCGCGGGCTGAGGGTCGACGTGCGGGCGTCCGGGGATGGGCCGGGATACGTGGTCGCCCCGCCGTCGGCCAACGCCATCGGCCAGTACACGGTGGTGATCGACGCCCCGGTCGCCGACGCGCCGGACTGGCTCATCCGCTGGTGCCGTACGAGCACCCCCAAATCGTCGAAGCCCTCCGACCGGCCGACGGACGTCGAGCGGGCGCGGGCGTACCTGGCCAAGGTGCCCGGGGCGGTGGCCGGGGCGGGCGGGCACAGCCAGACGTTCGCCGCCGCCCGGGCGCTGGTGTGGGGGTTCGACCTGCCCGCCGCCACCGCCCTCCACCTGCTCCTGACCGAGTACAACCCGCGGTGCCGGCCGCCGTGGTCGGACAAAGAGCTGGAGCACAAGGTGGCGGAGGCGGACACCAAGGACTTCGGCAAGCCCCGCGGATACCTGCGGGACACCGGGTCCGCCCGCCCTGAAAGCGCGGCGAACGGCCCGGCCCCCGCACCCGAACCGCCCGGCTGGGACGGGCCGCCGGCCCCGCTCCCGGTCCTAATGCCGGTGCCGCCGTTCCCGGTCTGGCTGTTCCCCCGGCCGGTCGCCGCCTACTGGGAGGCCGCCGCCCGCCGCTCGGGGTGCCGGTGGACTACGTGGCCGTCCCCGGCCTGGCCCTGCTCGGGGCGGCGGTCGGCCGGTCCCGGGCGGTCGCCCTGAAGAACGGGTACACCGAGCCGCCGGCCCTGTGGGTGGTGGTGATCGCCCCGCCCGGCAGCACCAAGTCCGCCAGCCTTAGAAGCCCTAACTTTACTTGCCTGACCGGCCGCTATCGTGGAAGCTGCTGGCCCCGACCGGAGGACGCCACGGATGGCCAAGCCGCTGCTGCCCGACGCCCTGTGGGCGATCATCGAGCCGACCCTGCCGCCGCTGCCCCCGCCGAGCCCGAAGGGAGGCCGGCCGCCGCTGCCGCACCGCCAGGCCCTGACCGGCATCCTGTTCGTGCTCAAGACCGGGCTGCCGTGGGAGGATCTCCCGGCCGAGCTGAACTGCGGGTGCGGGATGTCGTGCTGGCGGCGGCTGCGGGACTGGCAGGCCGACGGCACCTGGGACCGCATCCACGCCGTCCTCCTGGAGCGGCTGGCCGGGGCGGGGAAGCTCGACTGGTCCAAGTGCGCCATCGACTCGTCGAGCGTCCGCGCGGTTTTTGGGGGTCGATACCGGCCCGAACCCCACGGACCGCGGGAAGAACGGCACCAAGCACCACCTGATGGTGGACCGGGCCGGCGTCCCGCTGGCCTGCCGGGTGAGCGCCGCCAACGCCCACGACGTGACCATGCTCCTGGCCACCGTCGTCGCCTGCCCGCTGGCCGGGTACGGCCGGCCCGGGCGGGTTCCGGAGGAGTTGCTCGGCGACCGGGCGTACCGGTCGGCCGGGCACGAGGCGGTCCTCCGGTGGATGGGCGTCGCGCCGATCTTTGCCCGGCCGGGGCGCGCACGGGAGCGGGCTGGGGAAGGACCGGTACGTGGTCGAGCGGACGATCGCGGCGGTCCACCAGAACCGCCGGCTGAAGGTCCGGTACGAGCGCCGCTCGGACATCCACCAGGCGTTCCTCACCCTCGCCTGCATCAAGGTCTGCTGGTACCGCCTCGACCCGGTGACGAGGTAAAGTTAGGGTTTCTTAGCCTGGCCGCCGCCCCGCTGGCGTGGGCCGAGCAGCGGTGGCTGAAGGAGTACAAGGACCGGGAGTCGGTGTTCGACGTGGAGATGGACCGGTACGCGGAGCAGGTGAAGGGGTGGAAGAAGAGCGGGTGCGAGGGCGAACCGCCGGCCAAGCCGACCCGCCCGACCCTCCGCCAGGCCGTCCTCGACAACGCCACCGTCGAGTCCGTGGCCAAGGTGCTGGCGGACAACCCCCGCGGGGTGGTGCTGGTCAAGGACGAGCTGATCGGGTTTGTCGGCGGGATGAACCAGTACCGGCCCGGCGGCCGGGGGGACGACCGCCAGTTCTACCTGTCCGCGTGGGCCGGGGCGCGGGCGAAGAAGAACCGGGCGGGCAGCCACGACGCCGGCCCGCTGGTCATCCCCCACCCGTTCTTCGCCGTGGCCGGGATGATGTGCCCGGACTCCCTGCCCGCCCTGCGGGGCGACTTCCGGGACGCGGCCGGGGCGGCCGACGGGTTCGTGGACCGGTTCCTGTTCAGCTTCCCGGACCCGCTGCCGGCAACCGCGGAGACGTGGGCCGAGGTGCCCGACGACCTCCGGCAGGGGTACGCCGACCTGGTCACCGACCTGCTCGGAGTGGCGATGGTGGAGGAGCCGGACGGGTCGGGCGGGACGGCCGGCCGGCCGTACTTCGTCCACCTGGCCGAGGACGCCAAGCGGGAGTGGGAGCGGTTCACCGCCGAGATCGCGGCCAAGAAGAACGGGATGGACCCGCTCGACCCGTTCGCCGGGGTGCTGAACAAGCTGAAGGGGTACGCCCTGCGGATCGCCGGCGTCCTGTGGGCGGTCAAGCGGGCGTGTCACGACCTCCCGCCCAACGCCCCGCTCGACGCCGCCACCCTGCGGGCGGCCTCGGTATTGGTCGACTACTTCGAGCGGCACGCCCGCCGATGCCTGGGGGTCGGGGTGCACGACCGGGCCGGCCGGGTGGCCCGGCGGCTGGTGGACTGGCTGGCCCGGACCCCCGGCCTGGCCACGTTCACCCGCACCCAGGCGTTCAACCAGTTGAAGGACGCCCGGGACGTGCGGGAGGGGCCGCACCTGGACAAGCCGCTCGCCCTCGCGGCCGACTACGGGTACATCCGCTTGGTCGCCGGCGAGCCGACCGGCCGGCCCGGGCCGGTGCCGCAGACGTGGGCGGTCAACCCGCTGTGGGTGCGGTCCGTCCCGGAGGGCCGACACGAGCGGTCGGACGATCACGACCACCAGGCCGCCTGAAACGGGCGTTCGGCCGACCCTGAACCCGGAATGACGATCTGTGGCCGGTCGAATTGTCGGGACATAGGGGACGAATCTTGAGGTAAGCGGGTTACGCCGATTGAACCGGCCCGGACCGGGCGGTACGATCCCGCTCCCTTCGATTCGCTTACAACCACGCCGATGGAGCAGAAAAACATGGCCAGCCTGAGCAGTGACGGGCCGGGGCGATACCGCATCCTGTTCGTCGCCCCGGACAAGACGCGGAAGACGGTCCGGCTGGGCAAGGTGCCGAAGAAGATGGCCGAGTCGGTCCGCGTGCGAGTGGAGGCCCTGGTGGCGGCGGTGGCCACCAAGATGCCGTTGGACGCGGACACCGCCGGGTGGGTGGCCGGCATCGGGGACGAGCTGGCCGCCAAGCTGGCCGCCGTCGGGCTGATCCCGGAGCGGCGGTCGGAAACCCTGGCCGCGTTCCTGGACGACTACTTGGCCCGCCGGGCCGCTGATGCCAAGGGCGCTACGCTGACCGCCTACCGGACCACGGTAAACGACTTGACCGGGTTCTTCACGGCCGAGTGCCGGCTGCGAGACGTCACCGAGCGGATGGCCGACGACTTCAAGGTTCACCTGCAGACCCGCGGCCTCGCCCCGGCCACGGTCGCCCGGCGGCTGCGGGCGGCCAACCAGTTCTTCCGGTTCGCCGTCCGGGTGAAGCTGCTGCCGGCCAACCCGTTCGCCCACGTCACCGCCACGTCCGTCGTCCCCGAGGGGAGCAAGTTCTACCTCCCGGCGGCCGACGCCGAGCGGCTGATCGCGGTGTGCGACCCCCGCTGGCGGACCATGGTCGCCCTGTCCCGGTTCGCCGGCCTGCGGTGCCCGTCCGAGGTGCTATTGCTGAAGTGGGAGCACGTCAACTTCGAGTCGGGCCGGATGACCGTGCCAAGTCCGAAGACGGAGCACCACGCCGGCGGGGCGTACCGGGTGATCCCCATCTTCCCGGAGCTGCGGCCGTACCTGGACGTCGCCTTCGAGTTGGCCGACCCGGGAGCGGTGTATGTCGTCCCCGGGGACTACCGGGAGAAGGCGGACAAGCCGGGCGGGTGGCAGAATGCCAGCCTCTCCACCCGGCTGCGGAAGCTGGTCCGGCGGGCCGGACTGGCGGAGTGGCCGCGACCGTTCCACAACATGCGGGCCAGCTTCGAGACGGACCTGATGAAGCGCCACCCGATTCACGTCGTCTGCAAGTGGCTGGGGAACACCCCGGCCGTGGCCATGCGGCACTATTTGCAAGTGACCGACGCCGACTTCGCCGCCGCGCTCTCCGCGGGCCGCGCGCCAGACGGCACACTTCCGGCACAGAACCCGGCACAGTCAGGGGCCGCCAGGAGCGGACGACAGGGGACAAAAAAACCCGAACCCCTTGAAGGGGTCCGGGTTAGGCCATCGGAGGCCGGTGCTGTCAGTTCCTGTCCTAACGTTCTAATGGGCGCTACTGGACTTGAACCAGTGACCCCCACAATGTCAATGTGGTACTCTAGCCAACTGAGCTAAGCGCCCGACACCCCTTTCATACCCCGATTCTTTCTGCCGTCAAGCCCCGAATCAGCCCCGCACCTGGCCGTCCCCCGTGAGCACGTACTTGTAGCTGGTCAGTTCGCGCAACCCGCACGGCCCGCGGGCGTGGAACTTGTCCGTGCTGATCCCGATCTCTGCCCCCAGCCCCAACTCAAATCCGTCGTTGAACCGGGTACTGGCATTCACCACGACCGCCGCCGCGTCCACCATCGCCACGAACCGCCTGGCCGCAGTCAGGTCACGCGTCACGATCGCTTCCGTGTGGCCGGTCCCGTATCGGGCGATGTGGTCGGCAGCTGCGTCCAGGTCCGGCACCACCCGCACCGACAGGATCAGGTCGAGGAACTCGGTCGCGTAATCGGCGTCCGTCGCCGGTACGGACCCCGGCACCAACCTGCGGGTTCGCTCACAACCGCGGATTTCGACGCCCCGCTCCCGCAGGGCGGCCCCGGCCCGCGGCAAGAAGTCGTCGGCGACGGCTTCGTGGACCAGCAGGCTCTCGGCCGCGTTACACACCCCCGGCCGCTGGCACTTGGCGTTCACGATAATTCGCTCGGCCATCCCCACGTCGGCGGCAGCATCGACGTACACGTGGCAGTTGCCGAGGTAGTGTTTGAGCACCGGCATCGTCGCCTCGGCCGCCACCCGGCGGATGAGCGACTCGCCGCCCCGGGGGATGGCCAGGTCGATGTACCGGTCCAGCTTGAGCAGGTGGCCGACCGCGTCCCGGTCGGCGGTCGGGACCAGTTGGACGGCGTCGGCCGGCAGCCCGTGCCGCGGCAACTCCTCGGCGAACAGCCGGTGCAGGGCGGCGTTCGAGTAGGCCGCCTCCTTCCCGCCCCGCAGGATGACCGCGTTCCCGCTCTTGACGCACAGCCCGGCGGCGTCGGCGGTGACGTTCGGCCGGGACTCGTACAGGAAAAAGACCACCCCGAGCGGCACGCCCACTTTCAGCACTTGCAGCCCGTTCGGTCGGACACTTCCTTCCCGGACCTCGCCGACCGGGTCGGGCCGGGCGGCCACCTGCCGCAGCCCGTCGGCCATCGCGCTGATGCGTGAGCGGGTCAGAGTCAGGCGGTCGATAGCGGCGGCGGTCAGCCCGTAACCCGGGGCGGCGGCCACGTCCTTCGCGTTCGCCGCCAGGAGGGCGTCGGCCCGCTCGTCCAGCCGCTTCGCGGACGTCAGCAGCCAGGCGTCCTTTTCCGCGGTGCGTGCGGTGGCCAACAGGCGGCTGGCAACCTTGGCCCGCTGCCCCAACTCCAGACACAGATCCGCGAGAGACTGGCTCATGACCGTTCCTGACCGGCGGTAGAGATCGCCTCGAACAGAACCGCCGCGTCCCGGGTGGGGGCGACGTCGTGAACCCGGAGCACCTGGGCGGCGAACCCGGCCATGGCGAAACAGGCGACGGCCAGCGACCCGGGCATTCGTTCGCCCCGCGGCCGGCCGGTCAACTGGCCGATGAACCCCTTCCGGGACACTCCGAGGCACACCGGCCGGCCGAACCGGCGGTAGTCGGCCAGGTGGTTCAACTGGGTCAGCGTGTGAGCGAGCGCCTTGCCGAACCCGATCCCCGGGTCGAGGCAGATCGCCTCCCGCCGGATGCCGGCCTGCTCCAGTGTCGCGAGCCGGTCGGCGAGGTAGCCACCCACCTCCCCGACAACGTCCGCGTAGGTCGGGTTCGCCTGCATCGTCCGCGGGTCGCCCTGCATGTGCATCACGACCACGCCCGCCTCTGCCTCGGCACAGACCGCTGGCATGTCCCGGTCGCCGGTCAGTCCGGTCACGTCGTTGACGATGGTAGCCCCCGCGTCGAGGCAGGCGCGGGCGATAGTCGCCTTCGAGGTGTCCACCGAGACCGGCACGCCGGCCCGTCTAACCAGCTCGCGGACGACCGGCAGCACCCGGCGCAGCTCCTCAGCCGCCGGCACTTCTTCCGCACCGGGGCGGGTGGACTCGCCGCCCACGTCGAGGAGGTCCGCCCCCTCGGCGACCAGTCGCAGCCCGTGGTCGATGGCGAGTTGTGGGTCGAAGAACCGGCCGCCGTCGGAGAAGCTGTCCGGGGTGACGTTGACGATGCCCATCACCAGCGGGCGGGCGCCGATGCGGAAGGTGTGATCGCGGCAGCGCCAGACGAGCGGGTCCATGCGGTCGTCATACCGCTGACTAGGCCGGGAGAGTAGTCCGCTCGCTCCGCGAGCGGTCTTGAGGCGGCCTGTCCCGTGAGCACCCCGCCACGGCAGGTCGTTTCAAGACCGCTTGCGGAGCGAGCGGGCCACTCACCACGGGGCTTCCATCATGTTCACGATCTGGCGGGCCAGCCGCTTCAGGGCCATCTGCTCGCCGGTGGCGCTGCTCTCGCCAAGTTCCGCGATGGTCCGGCCGGTGGAGGTGATGACCACCGGCGTGGGCACCTGGACCGGCGGCGGCAGCCCCGGCGGCTCGATCGACGGGTCGAACCCGGGCTGGCCCGGTTGCCGCTCGTTCGGCGACGGGTTGCGGGTGCCGCTCAGCACCTTCCCGGACCGCAGATCCCGCCACACCACCTCGGCCGACACCACCACGTCGAACTCCCGGTTGTGGTTCTGGGCGTTGCGGTTGAGCGGCTGCTTCAAGATGCTGGTGATGGTGCCGATCAGCTCGGTGTCCGCCTTGGCCGGGTCGGACACCACCCGGATCGGGGTGCGGCGGGCGTTCAGCTCCTGCACGATGGCCTCGGTCAGCCGGGCCTCGATCCCCCGGTACGGGGTGGTGTGGAAGGCGACGTTCTTGAACACCGGGATGTACACGCTGCGGATGTCCGGGTCGAACGCCGGGGCGGACGTGTACCCGAACAGGCTGATCTCCCGCCCGCGGCACCCGGCCAGGCCGGCGGCGAAGGCGGCAGCGACGGTCAGCGCTAGGAGCGGTCGCGGCATCACGCACCTGGGTCGGTCGTCACGGGCGGTCATCGCGGGTTCCCGATGTCCGCCGGCAGGTTCCGCGGGGCGGTCGGCCGGGTCGGGGCCGGGGCCACGGTCGGGTCGGCCGGCGGGGCGTCGGTCGTCGCTGCCGGCGACCGCCCCATCAGGCGGTCCCACTGCCGGTCCGCCCAAGTGCCGCCCGTGCCCTGACCGGCGGCCCGGTCCGCCGTCGTTTTGGCCCGCACCTTCTCCAGCTCGGCGATCCTGGCCTTGGCCATGTCGGACCACTTCGTCCCCGGGTGCTGGCGGCAGACCAGCTCGTAGTAGAAGTAGGCGGACGCCGGGTGGTTGGTCCGCTCGTAGTACTCGGCCGTCCGGAAGTGCTTCTCCGCCAGTTGCAGCCGGACGGCCAGCTTCTGCCGGGTCAGCCACTCCGGGTCGTCCGACGACTTGGACAGCTCCGGCATGGTGGCCTCGGCGTGGTGCACCAGTTGCAACGCCTCGGACGCCTTCTGGCTGTCGTACACCGCTCCGCCGGTGCTGTTGTTCTTGGCAATCACCGCCATCTTCAGCGCCTGCGGCCGGAGCTTGCTGTCCTTGTGCATCTCGACCAACTGGCTGAAGTACAGGTCCGCCTCCTCGTACCGGCCGCGGTAGAAGTGGATGTACCCGCACCAGAACAGCGCCTTGTCCGCGTTCGGCCCGAGCAGGTCGTGGGTGTGGACGTTCTCCATCGTCTTGATCGCCTCCCCCTCCACGTCCAGCAGGGGGCGGGTGTTGTCCAGCGGGTTCGGCAGCCGGTTGGCCGCCGTCTCCCACCAGGAGACCGGCTTGCCGTTCTGGTCCGCCTCGATCTCGGCCAGCGTGCCCTGAAGCAGCCAGTCGTAGGCGATCTCGTACATCCGGGCGCACGCCTGCTCCCGGTAGACGCCGGCCGGGAAGTCCTGGAGCATGCGGTTGTAGGTGGCCACCGCGTCCGAGTAGTACTTCCGCTCCCGCAGGCACTCGGCCTCGTGGAACCGGGACTTCTCGCACACCAGGAGCGGGTTGTAAGTGTTCTCGGCCAGGTCGCTGAAGAGTTCCTGGGCGGCCTTGAAGTCGCCGGCCTTGAACAGCTCCTCGGCCCGGGCGTACTTTTGTTCCGCCTCGGCGTCGTGGTACGAGCTGGTGAGCATCGAGCGTACGGTGTTGTACGTCGACTCGCGGAGCCGGGTGGCGGACTGGCAGCCGGCCGCGCCGGCGGCCAAGCCGGTGAGCAGCACGAGGGTCCGGGGCCGAGCGACAGGCATCCGTGCAACTCCCGTGGTTCCCCGGTCGGCGGTCACCCGCCGTCCACGTACCCGAGCAGCCGGGGCCGGCGGCCTAATACCGCCGACACGGCGTGACCGAGCACCGCCCGGACCTCCCGCGCCGCGGCCGGCGGTACCGTCCGGTCCCCCGCGGCCAGCCCCCGTAGCGCGTCCCACCCGGCCGATGTTAACGGCCGGTGGTCCCGGGCGGCCGGCCGACACGCGGCACACACCGCCCCGCCGGCGGTCGGGCTGAACCCGGCCCGCCGGCCGTCGAAGTCCCCGGCCGCGAGCGGTCGCCCGCACCCGGCGCAGGTGTCGAGTCGGGGGCTATACCCCAGCTCCTTGAGCCAAACAAGCTCGAATGCCGACACCCGGTCGGAAGGTTGAGCGTGACTCCGGAGGGTGTCTAGGGCGGCGTCGTACAGGGCCGGGTGGGGGTCGTAGTCCTGGGTGCCGTCGGCCAGCAGTTCGGCGACGTAGTACCCCGCGTACAGGGCCGGCAGGTCGGCCCGGAGGTGCGGAAACCGCTCGACCAACTGGGCTTCGGTCAGCAGGTCGAGGCTGTCCCCCGATTTGTGGATGAATACCACGTTGCAGACGGTGAGCAGGTCGAACGCCACCTCGAAGTTGGACCGCAGCCGGCGGCCCCCCTTCGCCAGCGCCCGCACCTTGCCGAACTCCCGGGTGAACAGGGTGGCGATCCGGCTGGTTTCGCTCCAGTCGTTCCCCCGGACCACCAGCGCGACGGCCTTCTCGGTCGGCATCCGCCCACCTTACCGCACCACCACCGGGCCACAACCCCGGCCGGGCGCCTACAGTAAGGGGATGACTCCGCTCACCCACATGCGACAAAACTACTCGCTCGCCGGGCTGTCCGAGGCGGACGCCGGGGGCGACCCCTTCGGCCTGTTCCACCTCTGGCTCGCCGAGGCGCTCGCCGTCGGCCTGCCCGAGCCGAACGCCTTCACCCTGGCCACCGCCACCCCGGACGGGCACCCGTCCGCCCGGGTGATGCTGTTGAAGGCGCTGGACGAGCGGGGGTTCACGTTCTTCACGAACTACGGCAGCCGGAAGGGCCGGGAGCTGGCGGACAATCCCCGGGCGGCGATGGCCTTCCTGTGGCTCCAGTTGGAACGGCAGGTGCGGATCGAAGGGCGGGTCGAGGTCGTCACCCCGGCCGAGTCCGACGAGTACTTCGCCGTCCGGCCCGTCGAGAGCCGGCTCGGGGCGTGGGCGTCCCCGCAGAGTACGGTCATCCCGGACCGGCCGTTCCTGGAACGAAAGCACGCCGAGTTCGCAGCGAACCACCCGGACGGGGCCGTGCCCCGGCCGCCGCACTGGGGCGGGTATCGCGTGTTGCCGGAGGCGATCGAGTTCTGGCAGGGCCGGCCGAGCCGGCTGCACGACCGCATCCGGTTCCGCAAGGACGCGGGCAGGTGGGTCCGCGAACGGCTGGCCCCGTGAAGCATGGCATGGGCGTGTTTTCGTAGGGCGGGTCAAGCCGGCTCTGCGGCGCCGACCCGCCGGCCCGGGCAAGCACTCGTTGCCGTTCACGGCGGGTCGGCACTGCAGAGCCGGCTTGACCCGCCCTACGTAAGCCAGACTGGCTTGCCGGTCGATACTGGCTTGCCGGTAGATAGCGAATGTCGGTGTCGTCCTGACCATCCGTTGTTCACTCGTTCCGGAGGGATCGGCATGAGCGGGCGTGTTCTGGCGGGGCTGGCGGCCGTCGCGGTGGTCGCCGCCGCGGCCGGGGCCGACGACAAGGGGGGTGCCAAGGTGTCCGGGCCGCTCGGGTTCAAAATGCAAGGGATCGACGGCAAGGACGTCGATCTCGGCCAGTACAAGGGCAAGGTGGTGCTGCTGGTGAACGTGGCCAGCGAGTGCGGGTACACCCCGCAGTACAAGGGGCTGCAGGAGCTGTACGAGAAGTACGGCAAGGACGGGCTGGTGGTGATCGGGGTGCCGTCGAACGACTTCGGCCGGCAGGAGCCGGGGACGAACGCCGACATCCTGAAGTTCTGCCAGACCAGCTACAAGGTGACGTTCCCGCTGCTCGCCAAGGTGGCCGTCAAGGGGAAGGACAAGGTGCCGCTGTACGCCTACCTGACGTCCAAGGACACCGACCCGAAGTTCGCCGGCGAGGTCGGGTGGAACTTCGAGAAGTTCCTGATCGGCCGGAACGGGCAGGTGGTCGGGCGGTTCAAGTCGGGGGTTGAGCCGACCGCGGAAGAACTGGTGCAGGCGGTGCAGAAGGAGTTGGCCGCGAAATGATGGCGTCCGTCCGGGGGTCGCCCAAGACGTACCCCGGACGAACCCTCGCCTCACGGCTTTGTCGCCACCGGCCGTCGCGTCGCCGCCTTTTCGCTCAGCGCATCCGTCGAGCGGTTCGGGTAAAAAACCTGGACCGCCCCGGCCGTCAGTTCGCACTTCCGCGCCGCCTGGTAGATCGCATCCGGCCGCTTGGCCGCCCTGGACGCCAGGTGGTACGCGGCGATCGCCTCGAACGCGGCGTTCAAGGATACGTTCGTCGGCAGGTACTCGGACAAGTCGACGGCCACGTTTTCGACCAGCCCCCACGCTGAAAGCACCCCGACCGCTTCCGCCTCACGCAACCGTGCGTAGGTCGGGCCAGGGGACGGGTCCGCCTGGCCGGCCATCAGCATGTAATGGGGGTGCAATACCTCGAACGTCAGCCCGCGGAGGCCGTCCGACACGTAGCTCCGGCCGCGGAACCCCTCACCGGCCGACACCCCGAACAGCCCGGCTGCCGCCGCCCGTTGGCCCCGCGGGTGCCGGGCGACTGCCGCCCGCTGGGTATTCGCCAGTGACTGTCGGGCGGCTCGCCAGTTCACGCCGGTCAGGGCGTCCGGCTCGTCCCGGTCGAACTGCGGGTAGAACAGGCTCTGGATCTCCGCGATGAACCCGACCCCGTCCGGGAAAGCGCCCGACGGATTCATCTTCGGCACCACACCCGGCCCGCGGGCCATCCGCTCCAGTAGCACGACCAGGGCCGACTCCCCGCCCCACTCGGCCCACGCCCCGAGCAGCGGGGTGGTGCCGTTGGTGGCGAACCCCATCCGCAGGTAGCCGGAGTCGTGCCGGAGCTTGTCGAACCGCAGGGCACGGATGTCGGACGCCACCCGGTCCAGGGTGGCCTGGTCGCCGAGCATCGTGGCGGCCAGGAGCAGCCCGTGGTAGGTCAGGCTGGTGTCGATGGTGCTGTACTCGGTCCCCGGGTGGGTGCGGTACTTGCCGTCCGGAACCCGGCTGACGAAGTGCGGCAGCCAGCCGTCCGCCTTCGGCAGCGCCGCAATCGCCTGGTACGTCTCCCGTAACACCCCCTCGGCGACCGCCCGGGCGACGAACCCGCGGTCGGCGGCGGCGGCCGTCGCCAGGGCGTACAGCCCACTGGCCGGCACCCCCTCGAACGCCCCGGCCGGCCGGTGGGCCTGGTCCCGCACCAGCCCGGCCCCGGGGATCGCCGCCCGGGCGAGCTTGGCGTAGCTGATGAGGAACACCCGGTCCGGGAAGGCGAGCGGGGGGTACTCGATCACCAGCCCGAGGGCGTCGATCGCCACGTCCGTCCCGCCCTCGGCGATCCAGTTCAGGTACTTGGCCGTCCGCAGCCCGGCCGGGTCGACCGGGAGAATCCGCTCCCCGCCGGCCGGGTTCAGTTCCAGGCTGCCCGCCCACTGGAGCGTCTGGTCGGCACCCTTGATCTCGAGTCGCAGCCGGCCGGACCCGGCCGCCCGGACGCTCACCCCGACGCACTTCGGCTGGTACGGGTCCAGGATGACCGGCGGGAAACATTTGGTGAAGTCGAGCGTCCGGTCCGGCTCACGGCCCAGTCCGGCCAGGCTGTGCCACATCCCCGCCCACCCGGATCCGCGGAGGTTGACCCGCAGTCGCCCGCCCGGCTCCCAGCGGACCCTCCCCCGGCCCGGCCCCATCGAGGCGAAGTCGGTGCCCAGGTGGGTGAACGTCGTGTTGTACGTGCCCCGGTCCTCCGGCGGGGCGTGTTCGCCGACCGGGGTGAAGTACTCGTGGACGGGCTGAACGACGCGGGCCGGGGCGGTGTTCAGGTCGAACGCCCCGGGCAGGGCGACGGTGGCGGCCAGGGCGGCCACCCAGGCGTGGAGTAGCATCCGGTATGCTGTCCCGGGTGTGGCGGGCGAAGGTGTCCCATTCTACGTCACGGCCGACGCGCGGGACGGCCGGATAGAATACTCGGACCACCCCGACCGCCGGAACCCGAACCGATGCCCCGCGACCTGATCCTCGGCACCGCCGGTCACATCGACCACGGCAAGACCTCGCTGGTCAAAGCCCTGACCGGGGTGGACTGCGACCGATTGCCGGAGGAGAAGGCCCGCGGCATCACCATCGACATCGGGTTCGCCAACCTTGAGCTAGGCGACTTCCGGCTCGGCATCGTGGACGTGCCGGGGCACGAGCGGTTCGTCAAGAACATGCTGGCCGGCGCGACCGGCATCGACCTGGCCCTGCTCATCGTCGCGGCCGACGACTCGGTCATGCCGCAGACCCGGGAGCACTTAGAGATCCTCAAGCTGCTCGGCCTGCGGCACGGGGTGATCGCGCTCACCAAGGCCGACCTGGTGGACGAGACGACCCGCGAGGTGGCGGAGCTGGAAGTCCGCGAGCTGGTGAAGGGGAGCTTTCTGGAAGCCGCCCCGATCGTCCCGACCTCCGCCGTCAGCGGTCTCGGCATCGACGCCCTCAAGTCCGCGATCCAGGCCGAGTGCGCGAAGGTGTCCGAGAAGCGGGCGGCCGAGTGGTTCCGGCTGGCGATCGACCGGTCGTTCGTCGTCCAGGGGCACGGCACCGTCGTCACCGGGTCGGTCACATCCGGGTCGGTGCGGGTCGGGGACGAGCTGGCATGGCACAAGGGGGACGGGACGAGCGAGCCGGTTCGGGTGCGGTCGCTGAACAACCACGGCCAGCCGGTGGAGGAGGTTCACCGCGGGCAGCGGGGGGCGATCAACCTGGCCGGGGTGCCGCACGAGGCGGTCCGCCGCGGTCAGGAACTGGCCGCCCCGGGCTATCTCGTCCCCAGTCGGGTGCTGACCGTCCGGCTGCACTCTCTGGTGGACACCCGCCGGCCGATCAAGCACCGGCTCCCGGCCCGGCTGCACGTCGGCACCGCCGAGGTGATGGCCACCACGTCCATCCTGGACGCGGACCAGGTGGACCCGGGGAAGTGGGCCATCGCCCAACTGTTCCTGGACGAGCCGGTGACGGCCGTGTGGGGCCAGCCGTTCGTCCTGCGGGACTCGTCGGCCGAACACACCCTCGGCGGCGGACAGGTACTCCAGCCGAACGCGATCAAGCTCCGCCGCCGGCACCTCGAATCACTCGAGCGGGTGGAGAAACTGTGGGCCGATGACCCGGCCGTCCGGGCTGAAGTCGCGGGCTGGTTCGCCGGGTATGACGGGTTCGCTGCGGCGGATCTGGTCCGCACGGCCGGCGTCGCCCCGGACGCGGCCGAGCCGCTCGTCCAGCAGTTGATCGCGGCCGGCAAGCTGGCCGAGGTGACGCTGCCGCCGAACCGCCGGCTGATTCTGCACGCCGACCGGGTGGCCGAGCTGGAGGAGCAAATCCTGAAAACGCTGGCGGCCCTGCACGCCCAGAACCCGCTGGTGACGGCCCACGACCGCGGCAAGACGCTGGCCCAGCTCGACTACGTCGGGGACGACGCCCTCCTGCACGCGGTCGCCGACCGGATGGTGAAGGCGAAGAAGCTGGTCGCCGACGCCCAGGGGAAGCGGCTGGCCCGGGCCGACTTCAAGCCGAAGCTGTCGGTGAACCAGCGGAAGCTCAAGGACAAGATCGTGGCCGAACACCTGTCCGCTGGGTTCCAGCCGCCGGACCCGGGCAGCTTCGCCAACCAGGCCGGCGGGAATGCTGCGGCGCTCAAGGACATCTTCGAGGTAGCGTGCGCCGAGGGGTTTTTGGCGAAGGTGACGGACGGGATTTACCTGCACGCTGAGGCCGACGAGCGGATGCGGCAACAGGTCCGTGACCGATTGGCTCAAGGTTCTGGGCTGACCGTGGCCGACATCCGCGACCTGCTCGGCACCACCCGCAAGTACGCGGTGCCGATCTGCGAGTACCTGGACCGGGTCGGGGTGACGAAGCGGAACGGGGACTTACGGGTGGCGGCGGCCGGTTAGCGGGGACGCCATCGGCGTCCCCGCTAACCCCTCCCCGTCCTGGCAACAACGCACCGACCGGGTATACTGACGGTCCGCACCCTGCCCCCTCCCGACGGGCCGATCCATGCCGCGCTCCCTCACCGCTTGGCTGCTCGCTCTCGTTGCCTCAACCGCCCCCGCCGCCGACCCCCCGAAGCTGGAACTGGCCAAGGGCGATCACGTCTGCATCGTCGGCAACACGCTCGCCGACCGGATGCAGCACGACGGCTGGCTCGAAGCGTACCTGGTCGCCCGTCACCCGGCTCACGACCTGACGGTCCGCAACCTCGGCTTTTCCGCGGACGAGCTGACCGTCCGGCTGCGGTCGATGGACTTCGGCACCCCGGACCAGTGGCTGTCCGCCAGCGCCCCGGTGCCGCAGCCGCGGAAGCTGACCGACCCTTCGAAGGTGCCGGCCAACCGGTTCGAGAAGGTGGGCACCAAGGCGGACGTGATCTTCGCCTTCTTCGGGTACAACGAGTCGTGGGCCGGGGAGGCCGGGCTGCCGAAGTTCAAGGCCGACCTGGAGCAGTTCATCACCCACACCTTGGGCCAGAAGTACAACGGCAAGTCGGCCCCCAGGCTGGTCCTGTTCAGCCCGATCGCGTTCGAGAACCACAACACCCCGAACCTGCCGGACGGGGCGGACACCAACGCCCGGCTGGAACTGTACACGAAGGCGATGGCCGAGGTCGCCGGCAAGAAGGGGGTGCCGTTCGTCGACCTGTTCACCCCGACCCGCGCCCTGTTCGCCAAGTCGCCGATGCGGCTGACCATCAACGGCGTCCACCTCACCCCGGACGGCAACCGGGAGCTGGCCGCGATCATCGACACGGCGCTGTTCGGCAAGGCCGAGCCTCCCGCCACGGCTGCGCTGGAGAAGGTCCGCCGGGCGGTGCTGGACAAGAACTTCTACTGGTATCAGCGTTACCGAGCGACCGACGGGTACAGCACCTTCGGCGACCGGGCGTTCCTCAAGTTCGCCCCGGACCAGCAGTCCAACTACGAGGTCGTCCAGCGGGAGCTGGAAGCCCTGGACGTGCTGACCGCCAACCGGGACAAGGTGATCTGGGCCGTGGCCAAGGGGCAGGACGCCAAGCCGGACGACAGCAACCTGCCGCCGTTCGTCGCGGTGAAGACGAACAAGCCGGGGCCGCTGCCGGGCGGCAAGCACAAGTTCCTGACCGGCGAGGAGGCGGTCAAGGACATCACCCCGGGCAAGGGGGTGAAGGTCAACCTGTTCGCCGACGAGGCCCTGTTCCCGGACCTGGCCAACCCGGTGCAGATGAGCTGGGACGCCCGGGGCCGGCTGTGGGTGGCCGTCTGGCACACCTACCCGCACTGGAAGCCGACCGAGCCGATGAACGACAAGCTCCTCATCCTGGAGGACACAGACGGGGACGGCAAGGCGGACAAGTGCAGCGTGTTCGCCGACGGGCTGCACAACCCGACCGGGTTCGAGTTCGTCGGCAAGGGGGTGCTGATCGCCCAGGCGCCGGACCTCGTCTACCTCGAAGACACGGACGGGGACGGCAAGGCCGACGTCCGCAAGCGGGTGCTGAGCGGGCTGGACACGGCGGACACCCACCACACGTCCAACAGCTTCGTACTCGACCCGGGCGGGGCGGTGTACTTCCAGGAGGGGACGTTCCACCATACGCAGATCGAGACCCCCTACGGTCCGCCGCAGCGGGTGGCGAACGGGGCGGTGTTCCGGTACGAGCCGCGGTCGCAGAAGGTGGAGGTGTACGTCACCCACGGGTTCGCCAACCCGCACGGCCACGCGTTCGACAGGTGGGGCCAGGACATCGTGGTGGACGGCACCGGGGCCAACCCGTACCACGCCACGCTGTTCAACGGCTACCTGCCGTACCCGCAGAAGCACGCCCGGCCGCCACAGGTGTACCAGCAGCGGACCCGCCCGTGCCCGGGGATCGACTACCTTTCCAGCCGGCACTTCCCGGACGACTGGCAGGGGAATCTGATCGTCCCGAACGTGATCGGGGTGCTCGGCCTGTTGCGGTACAAGATCGACGACAACGGGGCCAGCTTCAAAGGGGCGGAGCAACAGCCGGTGCTGCTCGGCACCGACCAGAACTTCCGCCCGAGCGACCTGAAGGTCGGGCCGGACGGGGCCATCTACTTCCTCGACTGGCACAACCCGATCATTGGCCACATGCAGCACAACCTCCGCGACCCGAGCCGGGACCGGACCCACGGCCGGGTGTTCCGGGTGACGTATGAGGGCCGGCCGCTCACGCCGTCCCCGAAGATCGCCGGGGAGCCGGTGGCGACCCTGCTCGACCTGCTCAAGCACCCGGACGACCCGGTCCGCCGGCGTGTGCGGATCGAGCTGGCCGCCCGGGACACGACCGAGGTGCTGGCCGCCGCCAAGGCGAAGGCGTCCGCGGCCGACGACGAACACACCCGGCTCGAACTGCTGTGGCTGCACCAGTCGCATAACGTCGTGGACATGCCGCTGCTCGACCGGGTGCTGGCGTCCCCGGACTTCCGCGCCCGGGCCGCGGCGGTACGGGTGCTGGTCGCCTGGCGGGACCGGGCGTCCGACCCGCTCGGCCGGCTTAAGGTCTTGGCCGCCGACCCCCATCCGCGGGTCCGGCTGGAGGCAGTCCGTGGGGCCAGCTTTTTCCCCGACGTGGCGGCGGCCGAGGTCGTCGCCGTCACAGCGGAGCAACCTACGGACGAGTTCATTACGCACGTCGTCCGCGAAACCGTCCTCGCTTTGGACCCCCATATCCAGGTCGCGCTGCGGTCGAAGGCGGAGATCAGATTCGTCACCCGGCCTGGTGCCCGCGCGGTCCTCGAACACCTGGCCACGGAGATCGTGCAGCAGTTACCCAAGTCGGCCTCCGTCTACGCGGAACTACTTGGACGGCCGGGGGTGCTGGACGACGCCCGCCGTGAGGCCGCTGCGGCCGTCGCGTCAGCCGCGATGAAACCGCCGGCCCGAGTGCTACTCGATGCGTTTCAGGGGGCCACCACGGACAGCGTGCGGTTCGACCTCGGCCGACTGCTCACCGACCGCCCGGCCGAACTCGTCCCGATCCGACCAGAGGTCCAGAAGGTCGCCGCCGCGGGGCTGTCCGCGACTACCCGGCAGCTCGCCTTCACCATGTTGATCGCCGCGGACGGCGGGGCGGACAAGGCGTGGGAGTTCGCCCGGAAGGACGCCGGGCGACTGACCGACTTCGCCGCCGCCGTCCCCGTAGTGCGTGACCCGAACCTGCGGGCCGCACTCTATCCGACCGTCGCCGGTCTGCTCGCCGGCCTGCCACCGGGCCTGGAGTCGAAGGGCGGGTCGCCGCAGGGCCGGTTCGTCCGCATCAGCCTTCCGGGCAAGAAAAAAATCCTGAGCCTCGCCGAGGTCGAGGTTCTGAGTAGTGGGGTGAACGTAGCCCGTCAGGGGAAGACCAGTCACAGCAGTTTCCAGCACGACGGCTGGTCGTCCCGGGCGATCGACGGGAACACGAGCGGCGAGTTCAGCCGCGGCGGGATCACCCACACGGCCGAGGGCGACTCCGACCCGTGGTGGGAGGTAGACCTCGGGGCGGAGCGGCCGGTCGATTCGGTCGTGGTGTACAACCGGACCGACGGTAAGCTGGGCGGTCGGCTGAACGGCTTCACTCTGACCGTGCTGGACGCCCAACGCAAGCCGGTGTTCGAGCGGACGGCGATACCGGCACCGGCCGTCAAAGCGACCATCGGCGTCGGCGACGGGGGTACGGCCTGGGCCGTCCGCCGGGCCGCCATGACCGCCCTGGCCACCGTCCGCGGCAAAGAGACGGACACGGTGCGATTGCTGGTGCCGTTCACGGCCAATGATGCGGACCGGGCCTCGGCCGTGTCAGCCCTGCTTCGGGTGCCGGTTGCGGCGTGGCCGTCGGATGTCGCCCCGACAGTGCTAACCAACCTGACCCACTACGTCAGTCGGGTTCCGGAGTCCGGCCGCACCACCCCGGACATCCTGGACGCCCTGCAACTGGCCGACACGGCGGCCGGGCTGCTTCCCAAGGAGCAGGCAAAAGCCGCTCGCCGGCAGCTCGGCGACCTGGGTGTGCGGGTGGTCCGGGTCGGCACACTCACCGACCAGATGCTGTTCGACAAGGACCGAATTGTGGTCCAGGCCGGCAAGCCGGTCGAGTTCGTGTTCGAGAACACCGACATCATGCCGCACAACTTCGTCATCACGAAGATGGGCGCGCTCGAAGAGGTCGGCAACGCCGGGGAGGCGTTCGGCAGCTCGCCCAAGGCCGCCGAGCGGGGGTACGTGCCGCCGTCCGATAAGGTGTTACTCGGCAGCCGGCTGCTGATGCCGCGAGACTCGCAGGTGCTGCGGTTCACCGCCCCGGCCAGCCCCGGTGTCTACCCCTACGTCTGCACCTACCCCGGCCACTGGCGGCGGATGCACGGGGCGCTGTACGTCGTCGCCGACCTGGACGAGTACCTGGCCGACCCGGCGGGCTACATTGCCAAGAACCCGGTCCCGGTCAGCGACCAGCTGCTCAAAGAGAACCGCCCACGGACCGAGTGGACGCTGGCCGAGCTGGCCCCGGCGGCGGCCGAGCTGGACCGCGGCGGCCGGTCGTTCGCCCACGGCAAGCAGATGTTCACGGTCGGCACCTGTATCGCCTGTCACAAGTTCAACGGGGAAGGCCAGGAGTTCGGGCCGAACCTGGCCGACCTCGACCCGAAGGTGTTCAAGACCCCGGCGGACGTGCTGGAGCACGTGCTGGAGCCGTCCAAGCGGATCGAGGACAAATACCGGTCGTACGCGTTCGCCTTGGCCGACGGCGGGGCGGTGACGGCGATGGTGCTGGAGAAGACGGCCGACAGCTACAAGGTGATCGAGAACCCGCTGGCCAAGGCCGAGCCGCGGGTCATCAAGGCGGCCGACCTGGACGGCCCGCCGAAGCCGTCGATGTCGTCGATCATGCCGAAGGGGCTGCTGGACAAGCTGACCAAGGACGAGATCCTGGACCTCGTCGCCTACGTGTGGGCGAAGGGGGACGGCAAGAACAAGGTCTTCCAGGGCGGCCACGACGGGCACAAGCACTGACGGCCGGTCAGCGTTAATCGGCTCACCAGCCCGAGCGCGGGCGAGGGTGTCTTCCAGACAGACACCCTCGCCCGCGCTCGGGCTGGTAACACTTCTGTAACGCCGCGCTCCCGTTCCCGCCACCGGTACGTCACAATAAGAGGGGCCGCCCGCCGGCCCCGTTCCCTCCCGTGGGGTGCCACGTCATGACGACCGTCCGCCGTTCGCTCGTCGCCGGGTCGGCCCTGGCCGCACTGCTCGCCACCGGGTTCGCGTGGAACGCCCTCACCGCCCAGCCGCCGAACCGGGCGGACCTGTGGAAGAAGGTCCGCGAGGCCCAGAACAAGGGGCTGCCGCAGACGGCCATCAAGGAGCTGGAGCCGGTGATCGCCTCGGCGGTCGCGGACAAGGCGTACCCGGAGGCGGTCAAGGCGGTCGCCCTCCGGATCGCCCTGGAAGGGGCGGTCCAGGGGAACAAGCCGGAGGAGCGGGTCACGCGGATGGCGGCCGAGATCGCCAAGGCGCCGGCCCCGATGAAGCCGGCGATGGAGGCCATCCTCGCCCACTGGTACTGGCACTACTTCCAGCAGAACCGCTGGCGGTTCCTGCAGCGGACCGCCACCGCCGCCGCCCCGGGTGCGGACCTCACCACCTGGGATTTGCCCCGCATCCTGGCCGAGATCGACAAGCACTTCACCGCCGCCCTGGCCGCCGAGAAGGAGCTGAAGGCGATCCCGGCGGCCGACTGGGGCGAGCTGTTCGAGAAGGGCACCCTCCCGGACAAGTACCGCCCGACCGCCTACGACCTGCTGGCGTTCGAGGCGCTGGCGTTCTACACCGCCCCGGAACAGGCCGGGGCGAAAGGGGAGGACGACTTCGAGCTGGCCGCGGACGGCCCGGCCCTCGGGTCGGCCGAGGACTTCCTGGCCTGGAACCCGCCGGCCGACGCCGCCTCCCGGACCCGGCGGGCGGTGACGCTGTTCCAGGAGGTGCTGCGGTTCCACCTGCCCGACCCGGACCGCACAGCGTTCCTCGACGCCGACCTGCACCGGTTGCGGTTCGCCCACGCGGCCGCGGTCGGGGAGGGGAAGGCGGCCAGGTACAAGGCGGCATTGACGTCGTTCGCCGACCGGTTCGTGACGCACGAGCTGTCGGCCGTCGCCCGGGTGTGGCTGGCCCAGGTGCTTCAAGGGGAAGGGGACTATCTGGCGGCGAAGGCGGCGGCCAAGGCGGCCGTGGACGCATTCCCGAACAGCTACGGCGGCAAGCTGGCGGCCAACCTGATCCGGCAGATCGAAGCGCCGGAGCTGAGCCTCGTCACCGAGCGGGTGTGGGCGGACGCCAAGCCGGTCGTGCGGGTCCAGTACCGGAACCTGACCGCCGTTCACCTGCGGTTGTATCGGGCCGACTGGGTCGCCCGGCTCGGGCCGAACCAGTACCCGGAGGGCAACCACGACCTGAAGCCGATGCTTGCCGGCAAACCGGACGCCGTGGTGACCGCTACCTTGCCGGCCACGCCGGACCACAAGCCGCGAACCCAGGACGTTGCCATCGACCGCCCGCGGCCGGGGTTCTACTTCGCCTTCGCCAGCCCGGACGCCGGGTTCGATCAGGCCGCCGGCCCGATCGCCGTCGCCGCCGTCTGGGTCAGCGACCTGGCCATCGTCACCCGCAACACGGACGGGGCGACCCGGCTCGACGGGCAGGTTACGACCGCCCGGACCGGGGAGCCGGTTGCCGGCGCGTCAGTGCGGACCTGGTTCCGGGACGACCGCGGGCAGTGGGGCGTCGGCCCGACCGGGGTGACGGACGCGAACGGTCTATACACACTTCCCGTCCAGCAGGGGCGGGGGTGGCGGGTACTCGTCGAGCACGGCGGCCAGCAACTTGTCACCCAGTCCGACGCGTACCTACACGGCGGGGAGAACCGGGCCCTTGGCTCGCTGCTGACCACCGTCCTGTTCACCGACCGGTCGCTCTACCGGCCGGGGCAGCCGATCCGGTTCAAGGGCATCTGCCTTTCTGCGGACCACAACTCGGATCGGTATGAGGTGTTGTCGGACTATCCAACCCGGATCGCCTTCATGGATGTGAACCACAAACTGATTACCGAGCAGGCGGTACGGACGAACGGTTACGGGTCGTTCAGCGGGACGTTTACCGCTCCGCGGGATCGGCTCACCGGGCGAATGGTCATTGTCGCCGCAGGTGAGGCTCCGGGCGCTGTGCCGGTCACGGTCGAGGAGTACAAGCGGCCTCAGTTCCTCGTCACTCTCGATGCCCCGGCCGACCCGGCCAAGCTCGGCGGGCCGGTCACGCTCTCCGGCAAGGCGACGGCGTACACCGGGGCCGCGGTCGGCGGGGCGAAGGTGCGGTATCGGGTGGTCCGCGAGGTGCGTTATCCGCCGTGGTTCGGCGAGTATTACTGGTGGCGGATGCCGACGCCCCAGCCGGCCCAGCAGGTGGCGTCCGGGGCCGGGACGACCGAGGCGGACGGCTCGTTCCGCATCACCTTCCCGGCCGTCGCGGACAAGGGCATCCCGGAGAAGGACGAGCCGGTGTTCCGGTTCACCGTCACCGCGGACGTGACCGACACCACCGGCGAAACCCGGTCCGCGGACCGGTCCGTGCAGGTCGGGTACTCGGCCCTCCAGGCGGAGGTCACGGCGGACGAGTGGCAGGTCGTCGGCCAGCCGGTCAAGCTGACCGTTTCGACGAAATCCCACGACGGCGAACCCCGGCCGGCGACCGGGACAGTGACGGTGTTCAAGCTGATCCAACCGGACACGGTGCGGCGGCCGGACCTACTCGGCCACGACCGGCCGATCCCGCTACCGCGGCGGGGCGGACGGCCGGGGCAGCCGACGCCGGACGCCTCCAACCCGAAAACGTGGGAGCCGGGGGAGGCCGTTGCCAAACTGCCATTCACCACGGACGCGAGCGGGACGGTGACGCTGGCCGCCCCGCTGCCGGCCGGGGCGTACCGGGCGGTCCTCGAAACGGCCGACCGGTTCGGCAAGGCGGTGTCGGGCCGGCGACAGCTCACGGTCATCGACCCGGCCGCCGTCGCCTTCCCGATCCGCCAGCCGCACTTCCTCGCCGCGCCGAAGTGGAGCTGCGAGCCGGGCGAGACGCTCTTCGCCGTCTGGGGCACCGGCTACCCGGCCGGCCGGGCGTTCGTCGAGGTCGAACACCGCGGGAAGCTGCTCCAGGCGTACTGGTCCGCCCCGGGGCTGACCCAGGTGCAGATCAAGCAGCCGGTGACGGAGGCGATGCGGCGGGTTCACCGTGCGGGTCACGTTCGTCCACGAGAACCGGGCTTACCTGGAGAGCCGGCAGGTCGACGTGCCCTTGGACAGACAAGCAGCTCACGGTCAAAGTGGGGCAGTTCACATCAAGCTGGAGCCGGGAAGAAGGAGACGTGGACGGCCGTCGTCAGCGGGCCGGACGCCAAGCAGGCGGCGGCCGAGATGGTCGCGGCGGCGTGCAACCGATCGCTCGACGCCTTCCTGCCGCATCCGGCCGGACCGGTTTCAACGTCTTCCGTCGGGACTACACCCGCGTCCGGCTCGGGTTCGAGAACAGCGTTCGGGGGTTCGGAACCGTCGCCGGCAACTGGCCGACACGATACCTCCGGATCGACCCACAGACGTACCGCTCCCTGCCGGCGGACATCGCGGCCAACGTGTGGCACTACGAGTGGCGGAATCGATTCGCCCGGGGGGAGGGAGCGATGAGTATGGCCGGCCCCACCGGCGGGCCGGCCCTCGGCATGTTGAGCGCCGATGCGGCCGCCGGGCGGCGGGCGGCGACCGCGGGCGCGACCGAGTTTTTCGCCGCCGACCCCGGGATGAAGAAGGGCGATCCCGGAGCAGGCGCCCCGCCGCCCGGCCAAGGCACTCCCGCTACAAATCTGGACCGCGTGGCGGCCCGGTCGAACCTGGCCGAGACGGCGTTCTTCTTCCCGCACCTCGTCGCCGGGGACGACGGCACCGTCCGCATCGAGTTCACCATGCCGGAGGCGCTCACCACCTGGAAGGTGCTGGCGTTCGCCCACGACAAGCAGCTCCGCGGCGGGCTGCTGACCGGCGAGGCGGTCACGGCCAAAGACCTGATGGTCCGGCCGAACCCGCCGCGGTTCTTGCGGGAAGGGGACGTGATCGAGTTCGCCGTCAAGGTGAGCAACCAGGCTCCGACCCGGCAATCCGGCAGTGTCCGGCTGACGTTCGCCGACGCCCGCACCGGCGAGCCGGTGGACGCCAAGCTCGGCAACGCGACCACCGAACAGCGGTTCGACATCGCCGGCAAGGAGTCGTTGACGGCGTCCTGGCGGATCACCGTGCCGGACGGGATGGGACCGATCACCTACAAGGCGGTGGCGGCCAGCGACTCGTTCAGCGACGGTGAGGAGGGCATCCTCCCGGTACTCTCCCGGCGGGTGCTGGTCACGGAGTCGCTGCCGCTGCCGATCCGCGGGCCGGGCACCAGGCAGTTCGACTTCGTCAAGCTCCGCGAGTCGGCCGGGTCGGGCACGCTCAAACACCAGAGCCTGACCGTCGAGATGACCAGCAACCCGGCGTGGTACGCGGTGCTGGCCCTGCCGTACCTGATGGAGTACCCGCACGAGTGCTCCGAGCAGACGTTCAACCGCCTCTACGCCAACGCCCTGGCCCGGCACGTCGCGGCCAGCGACCCGAAGGTGCGGCGGGTGTTCGACCAGTGGAAGAACACGCCGGCCCTCGACAGCCCGCTGACCAAGAACCAGGACGTGAAGGCGGTGCTGCTGGACGAAACGCCGTGGGTGCGGGCGGCGGACAGGGAGTCCGAGGCCCGGCGGAACGTCGGCGTGCTGTTCGACGACAACCGGCTGGCGGACGAGCTGGGCCGGGCGATGCGGAAGCTGGCCGAGATGCAGCACGCGGACGGGGCGTGGCCGTGGTTCCCCGGCGGCCCGGCGAACGACTACATCACCCTGTACATCGCCACCGGGTTAGGCCGGATGCGGCACCTCGGGGTGAAGGCGGACATCGCCCCGGCGGTCAAGGCGTGGCCGCGGCTCGACGCCTGGGTCACGGAGATGTACACCCGGATCGAGAAGAAGGACGAGTACCAACTGTCGCCGCTGATCGCCCTGTACCTGTACGGCCGCAGCTTCTTCCTGGCGGACGTGCCGGTGGCCGCCCAGAACAAGACGGCCGTCGACTACTGGCTGAACCAGGCCCGCACCCACTGGCTGAAGCTGGCCAACCGGCAGTCGCAGGGGCACCTCGCACTCGCCTTGCACCGGTTCGGCGACAAGCAGGCGGCCCAGGGCATCCTGGCGTCGATCAAGGAGCGGTCGGTCACGAACGAGGAGATGGGCCGGTTCTGGCGGGACACCGAGCTGTCGTGGTGGTGGTATCACGCCCCGATCGAGACGCAAGCGCTGATGATCGAGGCGTTCGTCGAGGTGGCCGACGACCGGCCGGCGGTCGAGGAGTGCAAGCTCTGGCTGCTGAAACAGAAGCAGACCCGGAGCTGGCGGACCACCAAGGCGACGGCTGACGCGGTTTACGCTCTCTTGCTTCGCGGCGACAACCTGCTCAGCTCCGACGCCCTGGTGACGGTCGCCCTTGGCGGGGTGAAGGTCGAGCCGGAGAAGGTGGAGGCCGGCACCGGGTACTTCGAGGAGAAGTTCCCCCGCGGCGAGCTGAAGCCGGCGATGGCCGCGATCACCGTCACCAAGACCGACCCCGGGGCGGCGTGGGGGGCGGTCCACTGGCAGTACCTGGAGGACGTGAGCAAGGTGACGCCGCACACCGGCACCCCGCTCACCCTGGAGAAGAGGCTGTTCAAGCGGACGGTGACGAAGAAGGGGCCGGTGCTGGAGCCGGTGGCCGGGCCGGTGGCCGTCGGGGACGAGATCGTCGTCCGGGTGGTGCTGCGGACCGACCGGGACATGGAGTACGTCCACCTGAAGGACCACCGGGGGAGCGGCACCGAACCGGTGAACGTGCTCTCCCGCTACCGGTTCCAGGACGGGCTGGCGTACTACGAGTCCACCAAGGACACCGCCTCCCACTTCTTCATCGACTACCTGCCGAAGGGCACCTACGTGTTCGAGTACCCGGTGCGGGTGCAACTCCGCGGCCAGTACCCGACCGGGATGGCGAACGTCCAGTGCATGTACGCCCCGGAGTTCAACAGCCACTCGGAGAGCATTATGTTGGAAGTGAAGTGATTCCGGCGGACCGGCGGGCGGCGGGGTTCACCCCCGCCGCCCGCCGTTCTGTCGGCCGGTATCCTCCCACCGGAAGGTCGTCATGTCTCGCTCGATCGCGCCGCTCGTCGTGCTGTTGTGGGCCGCCCAGGTGACGGCCGCCGACCCGTGGCTGACCGTCCCCGGTAAGGCCGGGCCGCGCAAAGGCAAGAAGGTGGTCCTGGTCAGCGGGGACGAGGAGTACCGCTCCGAGGAGGCGTTGCCGCAACTGGCCAGATCCTGGCCGAGCGGCACGGGTTCGACTGCACCGTGCTGTTCGCCATCGACAAGGACGGCACCATCAACCCGAACGTGACCGACAACATCCCCGGGCTGGAGAAGCTCAAGGACGCCGACCTGATGGTCATCGCCACCCGGTTCCGCAACCTGCCGGACGACCAGATGAGACACGTCGCCGAGTACGTCGAGGCGGGCAAGCCGGTGGTCGGGCTGCGGACCGCCACCCACGCCTTCAACCTGAAGGGCGGGGCGTTCCAGAAGTACACCTGGACCTCGAAGGAGCCGGGGTTCGAGGGCGGGTTCGGCAAGCAGGTGCTCGGCGAAACGTGGGTGGCCCATCACGGGACGCACGGCAAGGAGGGGACGCGGGGGGTGGTCGCCCCGGGGCAGAAGGGGCACCCGATCCTCAAGGGCATCGAGCCGGGCAGCATCTTCGGCCCGACCGACGTGTACACGGTCAAGCTGCCGCTACCCTCGGACAGTGTCCCGCTGGTCCTCGGGCAGGTGACACAGACCCTTAAACCGGACTCGGAGCCGGTCGCCGGGAAGAAGAACGAGCCGATGATGCCGGTCGCCTGGACGAAGACGTACAGGGGCGGGCGGGTGTTCACGACGACGATGGGGGCCAGCCAGGATCTGTCCCACGAGGGCACCCGGCGGATGCTGGTGAACGCCTGCTACTGGGCGGCCGGGCTGGAGGGGAGCATCCCGCCGAAGTCGGACGTCGAGCTGGTCGGCAAGTACGAGCCGTCGCCGTTCAAGTTCAACGGGGCGAGGAAGGGCGTGCGGCCGGTGGATTTGAAGTAGGGTGCGTGGAGGCTTTGCGCAATGCAACGGCGGGACATTGCCTTTCCTGTCCGGCCAGCCGGCTCGGTGGTGGCCGGAGGGGAGAGCGAGGCTCCCGCCGAGCCGCCGGCGACCGACAATGGCCCGGGGACATATCCGGGACAGTCGCCGAGCGTAGGAGGCAGCCGTTGCCCACGCGCTCCCCGGCTTGGCGGGAGCCTCGCCCTCCCCCGGTTCGGGTCGCGGTGTGACCACACGTCGCCGCCGTCAGTTCATTGGCAGGTGGTCCCGCCCCGGCAGTTGCACCGGGGCGAGCGACCCCTTCCCGCCGTGAACCAACTTCACCAGGTCGTCCGCCCCGACCGGGTGGGGCAGGGCGAACACCTCCCCGTACAGGAACCCGCACCGCGCCCCCTGATACCCGTTGGCGCAGGTGATGAAGTGCTTCACCTTGACGAACCGGTCGGCGTCGAACTGGGACTCGTAGGCTTTCACGGCCTCCAGCTTCTGCTCCATCGTCTCGGTCACGTCCACGACGAAGGTGCTGTGCCAGTGCCGCTGCTCGGCGTCGGTCGGGAAGAGGGAGTAGACCAGGTGCGGCACCCGGTACGGGGCGGTGTTGTCGAACCGCTCGTCCCACTTGGTCAGTTGCGAGTAGAACCGGCTGGCCTCGCCGATCAGGTGCCCCTGGTGGTGGTCCGGGGAGGCGGCCGGGGTGCGGCCGGCCCCGACGATCAGCACGCTCGGCCGATACCGCCGCAGTTCGGAGGCGAGCCGGAACCGGGCCTCCGGGCCGTCCATCAGCACCCGGTTCGGCAGCCCCAGGTTGAGCCGGACCTGCACCCCGAGAGCCTGCCGGGCGGTTTCGGCCTCCTTCGCCCGGGTTTCCAGGCTACCGCGTGGGGTCGGCTCGCCGCTGGTCAGGTCGAAGATGCCGACCCGGTAGCCCTGGCGGACCAGCTTGGCGAGGGTGCCGCCGCACAGGATCTCCAGGTCGTCCGGGTGGGGGGCGACGGCGACCACGTCGAGGCGGTCAGGGGTCGGTGCGGACATGCGGCCTCCGGTGTGACTACGGGCTGTCAGGGTACGAAGGGATACCCCGCGCGGCCGACCCGGCTTTCGTGCCGAGCGCGGACTTGCCCGCTGTGTACCGGCCGTCTAAGTTGGGGGCAGGCCAAGTGGCGGAATGGCAGACGCACTCGACTCAAAATCGAGCGTAGCAATACGTGTGGGTTCGAGTCCCACCTTGGCCATCTGATCGACTGATGTGACCGACTTGGCGGTCCCGGTGCGACCCCCGGGACCGCCACACTGGTTCAGGCACTCTTCTTGTCGGCCGACAGTTCCCGGATCGGCTCCGGCGGCGGGGCCGGGAACAGCTTCTTCTTCCCGCGGACGATCTCGGCCGTGACCACGTGCCGGCCCTTGCGGTCCATGTCCGGCAGGTCGTACATCACGTCCAGCATGATGTCCTCGACGATCGCCCGCAGCCCCCGGGCGCCGGTGTCCCGGCCCTTGGCCAGCTTGGCGATCTCCCGCAGGGCGTCCGGCTCGAAGTCCAGTTCCGCCCCCTCCATGTCGAACAGCTTCTGGTACTGCCGGACCAGGGCGTTCTTCGGCTCGGTCAGGATGCGGACCAGCGCCTCCTCGTCCAGCGGGTCGAGCGGGGCCAGCACCGGCATCCGGCCGATGAACTCCGGGATCAGCCCGAAGTCGGTCAGGTCGTCGGCCGTCACCTGGTTGAGCAGCTCCCCGAGCGAGCGGTCCCGGTTGTGATCGCCGCTGGCCCCGAAGCCGATCGTCTTCTTGCCGATCCGCTTCGAGATGATGTTGTCCAGCCCGACGAACGTGCCGCCGCAGATGAACAGGATGTTGGACGTGTCCACCTGGATATACTGCTGCTCCGGGTGCTTCCGCCCGCCCTGGGGGGGGACGTTGCTGACCGTCCCTTCGAGCATCTTGAGCAACGCCTGTTGAACGCCTTCGCCGGACACGTCCCGGGTGATGCTGACGTTCTGGCTGGTCTTGGCGATCTTGTCGATCTCGTCGATGTAGATGATGCCCCGCTGGGCGGCCTCCACGTCGAAGTCGGCCGCGTGCAGCAGCTTGAGCAGCAGGTTCTCGACGTCCTCGCCGACGTACCCGGCTTCGGTCAGGGTGGTGGCGTCGCCGATGGCGAACGGCACGTCCAGCACCTTGGCCAGCGTCCGGGCCAGCAGCGTCTTGCCGCTGCCGGTCGGGCCGATGAGCAGGATGTTGCTCTTCTCGATCTCCACCCCGTCCCGGGCAGCCTGATCGAGTGACAGCCGCTTGTAGTGGTTGTGGACGGCGACCGACAGCACCTTCTTGGCCCGCTGCTGGCCGATCACGTACTGGTCCAGCTTCTCCTTGATCGCCCGGGGGGACGGGGTGCTGGAGTCCTTGGCCGCCTTACCCGACCCGCGGCGCTTCCGCTCCTGCTCAATGATCGACTGGCACAGGTCGATGCACTCGCCGCAGATGTAAACGTCCCCCGGCCCCTCGACCAAAGGGCCGACGTCCCGGTGGCTGCGGCGGCAGAACGAGCAGTAGGCATTCCGGTTCCGGCCTGCGGCGCCAGGGGGTTTCCGGCCCCCGCTGTCGCCGGTCGTGCGCTCGGCCATTCGGACTCCCCGAGGATCGGTGGGCGGTTGGGTGCGGTCGGTTCGGTCGGCGGGTCAGGCCAACTATAGCTCCGGCGTTGAGCGATCAGTACGCCAGTCCGGTCGATCCGTTCGTCCGGGCCGGCCGCGACGGCACAGGCGTGCGGATTCTACCCGTCGCCCCGGTCGGGCGGTTGAGGGAATTTGTCACCCACCCGGCGGGCCAGGGGGTGGGTCGGCCGCACCGCCCGCGGGGTTTGCCCCGCTTGCCGGGTCCGCCGGCGGCGGCGGGAGCGGGGTCAGCCCGACCTCCCGCTTCATCTTGGCGGCCACCTTGTCCCGGATCTTCTGGTATTCGCTCTCGGTCAGCTCGCCCCGCTCGTACAGGGCGCGGAACGAGGTCATGGACGCGGTCGAGTCCCGGCCGTCGTCGAACTGTCGCTTCCGCCAGATGTCGGTGAAGTAGAGGACGACGGCCCCGCCGAGCAGGACCACGGACAGGACGCCGACGGTGACGAGGAACTCGACCGACCGGAACACGTCGGTCGCCTTAGGCAAGGCCGCCGGCAGTGCGGCGAAGTGTTCCCCGGACATCGCGCCCTCCTGGCCCCCGGACCGGGGCCGGGAACGCGGCCCGCCGTGTCGGTGGGCCGTTCCGGGCATTATAACCGGCAAATTTCGGCCGTCGACAGCGACTTGGCAGACCAGGGGGGGGGTGGAATTCAGACCTACCGACCCGCGGTTTTGGCAAGATGTTCCGGTCGGGAGGGTCGGACGGGGGGCGAGTCGGGAAGGGGTTGGGCCGTCACGCCCGTGTACCGGACGGGTGATTTCACCCGGTCGAAGTCGGCGTGGGGGCAGAGGATGGGGTAAATGTTCAGGCAGGGCCGGCCCGCCCGGGCGAGCCGGGTTCGCTTGACGGGTTCGGCCAGAGGGATACAATTACACACGCACCAACGGATTGGTGCGACGACCTTCTGGCTCCCGGAGCCGTGGCACCGTCCGAGTACTCCCACCCCGCTTAGCAGCGCCCCCTCGCGACCCGCCTGCCGATCTCCACCCGGCGCCGGTGTCCGGCCTGCTCCTCCGAGCCTCGGGGACCACGGGACTCTGACCCTCGCCTCGGCCCGCCCGCACGACGAGAGACCGGCCTCCGACCCCCGACCGCGAGTCGATCCCGCATCGAGTGGCTTGGCCACCCGCGGGTCGGACCACGCCAGGCCAGAACAGGTGAGCCGTGCCGCCCGTTTCGGTGGAACTCAAGAAGCAGGTGAAGGCGGCCAATGACATCGTCGATGTCATCGGGTCGTACCTGCCGGTGCAGACCGCCGGCAAGCTGTTCAAAGCCCTCTGCCCGTTCCACAACGACACCCGCCCGTCGCTGCAAATCGACCGCCAGTATCAGAACTTCCGCTGCTGGGCGTGCGACTCCAAGGGCGACGTCTTCGACTTCGTCATGCGGTTCGAGAAGGTCGATTTCCCCGAGTCGCTGCGGATACTCGCCGAGCGGGCCGGGATCAAGCTGAACCCGGACGCCCACGACCCGCAGGCCGAGGCCCGCGGCCGACTGCTGCGGGTGATGCGGTGGGCGGAGGAACGGTACACCGGCTGCCTGCGGGACGACCCGGCTGCGGTTTCCGCCCGGACCTATCTGGGTGAGCGGCGGCTGGCCGGCAAGACGGTCCAGCAGTTCGGCCTCGGCTACGCCCCTTTGCCCGGCGACTGGCTGGTCAAGCTCGGCGAGGCGGACGGGGTGCCGACCGACCTGATGGTCGAGGTCGGGCTGATCGCCCCCCGGGATGAGAACCGCGGGTTCTACGACCGTTTCCGCGACCGGGTGACGTTCCCCATCCGGGACATCCGCGGCCAGACGGTCGGGTTCGGCGGTCGCATCCTGCCGAACTCGCTGCTCCCGTCCAAGGCCAAGTACTTGAACTCGGCCGAGACGCCCCTCTTCAAAAAGAGCGAGCTGATCTACGGCCTGGATTTGGCCCGGCACCCCGGGTCGGCGGCTGGGTATCTGGCGGTGGTGGAAGGCTACACCGATGTGATGATGGCCCACCAGTGCGGGGTGGCCAACGTCGTCGCCACGATGGGCACCGCCCTGACCCGGGAACACGTCGCCCAGTTGCGGCGGTACGCCCCGAAGGTGGTACTGGTTTTCGACGCCGACGCCGGCGGCCAGACCGGGGTGGACCGGGCTTTGGAACTGTTCGTCAGCCAGGACGCGGAACTGGCCGTCGCCACACTCCCCGAGGGGCTGGACCCGTGCGACCTGCTCGTCCAGCCGGGCGGGATCGAGGTGTTCCGTACCGCCCTCAATTCCGCGGTGGACGCCCTGGAGTTCAAGCTGAACTACCTGCTCGCCCGGGAATCGACCGGCAGCGTTGAGGGCACCCGCCGGGTGGTGGACGCCATCCTCGGGGTGATGGCCCTGGCCCCGCCGGTGCCGAGCCAGTCCGGGCAGGTCCGACAGGAACTGATCGTCACCCGGTTGGCCCACCGGCTCGGGCTGCGGCAAGAGACGGTCTGGGCCAGGTTGGCCGAACTGAAGTCAGAACGCCGCCGCAAGGACCAATCCCCCCCGACAAAACCGGCACAACCTGCTACAAACCAGGGAGCCGCAGAGTTCAACGCCGCCGTCCGCGGACAACCGGCCGCCCGGGCCAAGGCCGACCCGGTGTATTTCCTCGAGCTGACGCTGATGCGGCTGTTGGTCGCCGACCCGGGGCTGATGGCCGAGGTCGCCCGCGACCTGACCCCGGAGGACTTCCGCACCCCGACCATCCGCCGGGTGATCGGGGAGATGTTCGCCCTGTGGCAGACCGGTCAGATCCCGGACCTGGACGCCCTGCGGGTCCGGCTCCTGGACGACCCGCCGCTGTTCAGCAAGCTGATGGACCAGGCGGACATCGGTCGCAAGATCACCGACCGGGCCGAGCAGGTGAAGCGGGTGATCGGCGACTTCGCCCGGTTCAAGGCCGAGAGCGACGAGAAGCCGCTGAAGGACAAGCTCAAGTCCGGGACGTTCGCGGAGGAGGAGGCGACCGACCTGCTCCGCAAGCTCCAGGACATGGCGAAGAAGCCGAGCGCGAACTGAGTGGTGATTTCTGTAGGGTGCGTTGAGGAGGCTTTGCGACGAAACGCACCGGCCCGGCAACCGCTTGCTGCCTGGGCCGAAGTCCCGGCGGTGCGTTTCGCAAAGCCTCAACGCACCCTACGAAGAACCGGCGACGAAGCCGGGTGAACTAGACGGATGCACGCAGGACGCGGCACGCGACGACGTCCTTTCCACCGCCGGTCGGCCCGCCTCTACGGGGTCGGCCGGCGCCTGTACGGGAGGGGTAAGGGATGGACCTGAAGGCCGACGAGGTGCTTACCGCCCTCATCGCGAAGGGGAAGCAGAACGGTTCCCTCACCTACGACGAGGTGAACCAGGCGCTCCCCGAAGGCACCTCCGAGCCGGACCGGCTACAGGACATTCTGGAACTGCTCGAGCAGCAGGGCATCAGCATCATCGACGAGGCGGATGCCGACGAGCCGGCCGACGGCAACGGCCGGCTGGCCGAGGAGCTGGTCCTCGCCGACGCGGAAAACCCGTTCTCCGAGGACTCGGACGGGGACGGCCGGCACATCGACGACCCGGTGCGGATGTACCTCACCCAGATGGGCGAGATCCCGCTCCTCACCCGGGAAAAAGAGATCAGCCTGGCCCAGAAGATCGAGGTCACCCGCCGCCGGTTCCGCCGCAAAGTGCTGGAGTGCGACTACGCCCTGCGGAACGTGTTCGAGACGCTCAAGCGGGTGCAGGCCGGCGACCTACCGTTCGACCGCACGGTCAAGGTGAGCCAGACCGAGAACCTCGAAAAGGACAAGATCCTGCAGCGGATGCCGCACAACCTGCGGACCCTCGAACCGCTGATGGAAGCCAACGTCGACGACTTCAACACCCTGATCGACGACCGCACCCCGGAGGCGGTCCGGGAGGAGATCCGCAAGCGGCTGAAGGCCCGCCGCCGGAAGACGGTGACGCTGGTCGAGGAGCTGAGCATCCGCACCCAAAAGGTGCAGCCGCTCATGAAGAAGCTGGAGCAGATCAGCCTGCGGATGGACGACCTGGAGCGGGAGATCGCCGGCCTGCGGGGCAACCGGGCGGCCAAGGAGGAGCGGGCCAACCTGGAGAAGGAACTGCTCGACCTCATGCTCATCACCCTGGAGGAGCCGAGCGGCCTCCGCCGGCGGGTGGCGATCATGCGGCAGCGGTTCCAGGAGTACGAGCAGGCCAAGCGGGAGCTGTCCGGCGGGAACCTACGGCTGGTGGTGTCGATCGCCAAGAAGTACCGCAACCGCGGCCTCTCCTTCCTCGACCTGATCCAGGAGGGGAACACGGGCCTCATGCGGGCGGTGGACAAGTACGAGTACCGCCGCGGGTTCAAGTTCTCGACCTACGCGACGTGGTGGATCCGGCAGGCGATTACCCGGGCGATCGCCGACCAGGCCCGGACCATCCGCATCCCGGTCCACATGATCGAGACGATGTCCAAGCTGCGGAACGTCTCCAAGAAGCTGCTCCAGGAGATGGGCCGGGAGCCGACCATCGAGGAGACGGCCAAGGCCGCCGGGATCAGCTACGAGGAGACGAAGCGGGTGCTGAAGATCAGCCGGCACCCGATCAGCCTGGACCGGCCGGTGGGCGAGAGCGAGGACAGCTACTTCGGCGACTTCATCGAGGACGACTCGGTCGAGTCCCCGGTGAACGCGGCCACGAACGAGATGCTCAAGGACAAGATCGAGAACGTGCTCAAGACGCTCACCTACCGGGAGCGGGAGATCATCAAGCTGCGGTACGGCCTCGGGGACGGGTACACGTACACGCTCGAAGAGGTCGGCCGCATCTTCAAGGTGACGCGGGAGCGGGTCCGGCAGATCGAGGCGAAGGCGGTCCGCAAACTGCAACACCCGGTCCGCAGCCGGCAGCTCGAAGGGTTCCTCGACGGCTGGGGGAAGAAATGAGGGCCGCGGCCCTCGGAAGCCCACGGACGGCCGTCCGTGGGCTTTTTTCATTAAGATGAACGCGGTCGCAGGAGTATCCCGCATGAGCACCGCCACCCCGACCCTCCTCCGGGAACTCCATCGGCTGCACCGCCACCTGCGGGAGTTGAAGTCCGAAATCGAACTCGGCCCGCGGGTGTTGAAGTTCCAGCAGCAGACGCTCGATGCCGAAAAGCAGGCCCACGCCGACAGCCACGAGGCGCTCAAAAAGGCCAAGCTCAAGCAGAAGGACGACGAGGGGGCGCTCAAGACGACCGAGCAGCGGCTGGCCAAGCTATCCGCCGACCTGAACACCGCCGGGTCGAAGAAGGAGTTCGACACCAAGACGCACGAGATCGAGTACGCGACCAAACAGAAGGGCGACCTGGAAGACGCCATCCTGGCCGCCATCACCGAGATCGAGGAGCGGACGGCCGACCTGCCGAACGTGGAGAAGCGGTGGGCCGACGCCCAGGCGGCGTTCGCCAAGTACAAGGTGGACGCCGAGGAGCGGTTGCAGCGGCTGCTCGCCGACCAGAAGGACACGCAGGCGACGCTGGCCGAGACGGAAGGCAAGCTGCCGGCGGACGTGAAGGGCATCTACCAGCGGCTGGTCAAGAGCTACGGGGCGGACGGGCTGGCGGCGGTGGTCGGCAAGAGCTGCCAGCAGTGCCGGACGAGCATCACCGAGCAGCAGCGGAACAACCTGGTGGGCGGGGCGTTCGTCACCTGTCCGAACTGCGGCCGCGGCCTGTACCCAGCGGAGTGAGACCTGTGTGGGAGTACACGACCGTCCAGCTCGTCGCCACCGGGTTCGACGACCCCGCCCAGACGGAACACTACCAGAAGGTGCTGGCCGAGTTCGGGGTCGAGCGGTGGGAACTGGTGTCCGCGGTCGGGTACAACAGCACGCTGATCGCCGGCCAAATCATCGTCCTGTTCTTCAAGCGGTCCCTCCCGGCCGGGGGGGAGCAGACTCCGGCCGGGTGAGCCGCGAACCGACAGGCTCAGACCCTCACCTCCCGCCCCTCCCGGGCCGACTTCGCCAGGGCGTCCAGCACCCGCAGCGTTTTTACCGCCTCGTCCGGGTTCGGGTACACGTCTTGCTTGCCGGCCACCGCCGCCGCGAAGTCGTCGAGCATGTGGACCATCTGGTTCTCGCCCGGCGTCTCGACCACCTCGACCGCTTGGTCGAACATGCCCTTCTGGCGGAGCACCTCGAACGGCGCCCGGTCGTCCGGGATCCACAGGTTCGGCACCCGGACCACGGCTTCCGTGCCGACGATCTCCACCCAGGTCCGCAGCGGGTGGGTGAACCCGCAGTCGAAGTTGGCCGTCCGCCCGTCGGCGAAGCTGATGACCCCGCTCATCGCCACGTCCACCCCGTTCACGTACTCCGCCTTGGCGAACACGCTCACCGGCTCGGCCTTCATGAACCAGCGGATCGCGTAGGTGGTGTAGCAGCCCACGTCCAACAGCCCACCGCCGCCGGCCGCCGGCTGCATCCGGATGTTGTTGGTCGGCAGTCCCTCCAGGTTGAACGTGAACCCGGCGTTCACCTTCGTCACCCGGCCGATCGCCCCGCTGTCGAGGAATTGGGTGAGCTTGTGCGTCCGCGGGTGGTGCGGCCACATGAACCCGTCCATCAGCCGGACGTTCTTCGACCGGCAGTACGCCACCAGCTTCTCGGCCGACGCGGCGTCGCAGGTGAGCGGCTTCTCGCAGAGGACGTGCTTGCCGGCGTCCGCCGCCTTGCGGGTCCACTCGTCGTGCAGGTGGTTCGGCAGCGGGTTGTAGACCGCGTCGATGGTCGGGTCGGCGAGCAGTTCTTCGTAGCTGCCGTAGGCGGTCGGGATGCCGGCCTTGGCCGCGTACCCTTTCGCCTTGTCCAGAGACCGGCTGGCGATCGCCCGCAGGTCCACCGTTTTGGACGCCTTGAACGCGGGCAGGAGCCGGTCGTTGATGGCGGCGACGCCGAGGATGCCCCAGCGGAGGGTCATGTCTGGTTCCCGTGATTGTGGCGGGTGGTGTCGATAAGCTACAGTGACGGGCGGGAATGCCCAGGGACCGCCGACCCCTCTCCGGCCCGCCGATGCTCCGTGAACTGTCCGTCCAGAACCTCGCCCTGATCGAAGACGTGCGGGTCGAACTCGCCCCGGGCTTCTGCGCCTGGACCGGGGAAACGGGGGCGGGCAAGTCGCTGCTGCTCGGGGCCATCGGCCTGTTGCTCGGCGACCGCGGGTCGGCCGACCTGATCCGGGCCGGGCAGGACGAACTCCGCGTCACCGGCCGGTTCGAGCTGACCCGGCCGGAGCAGCGGGCGGCGGCCGAGGCGATTCTGCAAACCGCCCTCGGTGACGACGACCTGATCCTCACCCGCCGGCTGGCCCAGTCCGGCCGCAGTTCGGCACTGGTGAACGAGGCACCGGTCGCTGTCGGCACGTTGCGCCGGCTCGGCGAAATGCTGGTGGACGTGCACGGTCAGCGGGAAAGCTACTCGCTCCTTCAGCCGGCCTACCAGCTCGAACTGCTCGACGCCTTCGGCCGGCTGACCGACCTGCGTCAACGGTATGTCGCCGCCGCGGAGGCTGTCCGCGAGCTTCGCCGCCGCCGCAAGGAGCTGGCCGACGCCCGGCAGACCCGGCACCGGGAGCTGGCCCTGGCCCGGTTCGAACGGGACGAACTCGACGCCGCGGCGTTGAAGCGCGGCGAGCTGGAGGCGATCCAGAAGGAGCGGGAGAAGCTGCTCCACGCCCAGTCGCTGGCCGCGTTCACCGGCGGGGTGGCCGAGCGGCTGTACGACGCCGACGGGTCGGTGGCCGCGGTCCTCGGCCGGCTTATCAAGGAGGCCGGGAAATGGGCCGCCCTCGACAAGACACTGGCCGAGGTGGCGAAGCGGCTGGAGGTGCTCAAGCCGGAGGTGCAAGACCTGGCCGACACGTGCCGTGATCTGTCCGAGACGTTCGAGGCCAACCCGGGCCGTCTGGACGAGATCGAACGGCGGCTCCAGGCTCTGACAAAGCTTGAGGCCAAGTACGGCAAGTCGGTGGACGATCTGATCGCTTACCGGGCCACCCTGGACGCCCGCGAGCGGCAGATGCAGCAGCAGGAGGACGACCTCGCCGGCATCGACGACCGGTTGCGGGCCGCGTTCGCCGGGCTGAAAGACGCCGCGGCCGCACTGGGTAAGGCCCGCGGGAAGGTGGCGAAGAAGCTGGCGGCCGAAGCCCAGAAGCACCTCGCCGACCTCGGCATGCCGAACGCCAAGCTGGACGCGGTGCTGGAACCGGTGCCGCTCGGCGACGACCCGACGGCCGGCGACGTGCCGGCGACGGGGACGGACCACCTGGAACTGCTGCTCACGGCCAACCCCGGGGAGCCGGCCCGGCCGCTGCGGAAGGTGGCCAGCGGCGGCGAGATGTCCCGCACCATGCTGGCCTTGAAGACGGTGTTGGCCGCCCACGACCCGGTGCGGACGTTGGTGGTGTTCGACGAGATCGACGCGAACGTCGGCGGCCGGCTGGGTGACGTGCTCGGTCGGAAGCTGGCCGCCCTGGGCGGGTCGCACCAGGTGTTGTGTGTGACGCACTTGCCCCAGGTAGCCAGCTACGCCACCCACCACTGGACCATCCGCAAGCGGACGGCCGGAAAGCGGACCACGACGGCGATCACCCAGTTGACCAAGGACGCCGAGCGGGTGGAGGAACTCGCCCTCATGCTCCGCGGCGAGGACCGGTCCGAGACGACCCGCAAGGAGGCGGCGGAGATGCTGAAGACGGCGAAAAAATAGGGCGGGCCGCGCTTCGCTCGGCCCGCCCGAAAGCGGTTTGCTCACCCGACGAACAGCCCGCCGTTGTAGTCCGGGGTCAGGGCCGGGAACTCGCGGACGGTGGCGTGGGTCCGCGGGTCGATCACCCGGGCCTTCGGGGCGACCCCCGGGCCGGTGGCGACCACCAGTTCCATGCTGCCGTTCCCGTCGATGTCGCGGATGGCCACGCTCGCCCCGCTCCGGGTCGACTCGTCGAATGCGAAGAAGTTGCTCGTCTCGTGCCCGTCCACGTACACCCCGACCCGCGGCGCCCCGCCGGTCATCGGGGCGACCACCAGCTCGACGACCCCGTCCCCGTCGATGTCGCCGGCGGCCACGCTCACCCCGGTCCGCAGGGCCGGGTCGAAGGCGAAGAAATTCTGCAGTTCCGTCCCGTCCTTGCCGCTGAACACGATCACGTGCGGGGCGCCGCCGGCCCCGGCCCCGGTGACGATGTCCGCGTACCCGTCGTGGTTGACGTCCGCCACCGCCACCGACGCCCCGCCGTGGAACTGCTCCGAGTAGGCGAAGAAGTTCCGCTGGGCGACCGACGGGCCGTTGGTCGGGCGGTTCGGGGAGGACGGGAACAGGTCGGCCCCGCTCAGCATCCGGACGTGCGGCCCGCCCCCCTCACCGGCCCCGGTCACGAGGTCGCACCGGCCGTCCCCGTCCACGTCCCCGGTGGCCACGAACACCCCGCCGGTGAAGCTCGGGGCGTAGGCCAGCATCTTGGTGGCCAGTTTCAGGCTGGCCCCGTTGTACACCTCTACCCACGGGGCGCCGCCCGGCCCGGCCGAGACGACGATGTCCTCGATCCCGTCCGCGTTCAGGTCGCCGGTCGCCACCCGGGCGCCGCCGGTGAACCGACCGCCGAACGGGGTGATGATCCCGAGCAGGGCGTTCGTCTGGGCGTCGTACACGTTCACCTGGGCCGGCCGACCGGCCCCGGACCCGACCGCGTACCGGCCCCGCGGCTGGGCCAGCAGCGGCTGGGCGACCAGCCCGTCCGAGTGCGTTTCGGCGAACTCGTCGCCGTGGATGACGGCCAGCTCGGCCGGCGTCTCGGGGGTGGCGGCCGGGTCGGCGGCCGGGCGGCCGTCCGACCCGTACACGGTGGACGGCACGTCGCGGAGTTCCAGCCGCTCCAGCCGGAGGGCGGTGAACGGGTCAGGGAGGTGGCGGCGGACCGTGAGGGTCGAGCGGCGGACCATGACGAACCCCTCCGAACTCGCGTCCTGCGGCGGGCGGCCGGCGGTGCGGCGGCCCGTTCGGGGCGGCGGTGATTTTCTGCTTGACTTCCGTCAGCTACACGTTCAATCGGAACGGGCTTGCGCCGAATCGACCCGCCCGGCTCGATTTTCCCCGCCGGCCCGCTACTTTAACCGAATGCCACATACCCCCGCGGGCGCCCGTCCGACGGGGCAATCTGGAACGGAGGGCGAGGTCATGGGCAACCCGGCCGGCGTGCGGAAGAAGAAGAAGGAGAAGCGGCGGATCAAGCACGAGTCCCGGCTGCTGGCCAAGGCGCTGGCCGACAAGCCGGCGGAGCAGGGGCAGAAGTGACGTCACCGGCCACGGGAACCCGTGGCCGGTTCGCTTTCAGGCGAAGTTCGGCTCGGCGTCCAGGTCCGGCGGGGCGAACTCGCCGGCCTGCCACTTCTCGACCGCCAGAGCCGCCATCGCCGCGTTGTCGGTACACAGGTCCATCGGAGGAATGAGCAGCTCGGCCCCCTGTTTTCGGCACATTTCCTCAAGTCCGGCCCGCAACCGCTTGTTCGCCGTCACCCCGCCGCCGACGGCCAGCCGCCGCAGCCCGGTCTGCCGCAACGCCTGCTCGCACTTGCCAACCAGCACGTCCACCACGGCCGCCTGAAAGCTGGCGGCCAGGTCGGCCCGCTTCTTCCCCGGGCCGGGCGGGGCGGCCCGGCTCACCCCCTGGCCGTGGCAGGCGTACAGTACCGCTGTCTTCAGCCCGCTGAAGCTGAACTCCAGCCGGTCCTCGGTCAAGAAAGTGCGGGGGAACCGGTACCCCATCGGGTCGCCGGCCGCCGCCTCGCGCTCGACCGCCGGCCCGCCCGGGAACCCCAGGCCGAGGATCGCCGCCACCTTGTCGAACGCCTCCCCGGCGGCGTCGTCCCGGGTGGTGCCGAGCGGGGTGAGCAACAGGGCGGTGTCGCACCGGAACAGGGTGGTGTGCCCGCCGCTGACCACCAGACCGACGCACGGGAAGATGTCCCGGCCGGCGGCCAGTCGGCAGGCGTAGATGTGGGCGGCCACGTGGTTGACCGCGACCAGCGGCACCCCGAGGGCGGCGGCCAGCATCTTCGCCGCGCTCACCCCGACCAAAAGTGCCCCGACCAGTCCCGGTGTGTTGTGGACGGCGACGCAGCCGACATCCGCCAGGGTGATGCCGGCCCGGGTCAACGCCTCGTCGATCACCGACAGCAGGTGCCGCAAGTGTGCCCGGCTGGCGATCTCCGGCACCACCCCGCCGAACCGTGCGTGCAGGGCGGTTTGCGACGCGACCACGTTCGACAGGACGCGGCGGTCGTCGGTGAACACCGCCGCCGCCGTCTCGTCGCACGACGTTTCGAGGGCCAGGAAGTACATGGGATCAGTGTATCCGCCCGGCCCGGACGCTCAGCGCCCACCGCACCGGCCGGGTGCCCGCGTCCCCCCAGGCGGCGGTGAACTCCGGGGTGAGCCGCCCGACCGGGTCGAAGCCGTGGGCCGTCTGGAACCGCTTCGTGGCCGACCAGGTTCGCAGGTAGCCGAGGTAGGCGGTCAGCGGCCAGCTCGCGGCCATCTCGAACTTCGGGACGGCGATCTCGGCGAACGGGAACGGGATGGTGCCGTAGCCGTCGTCCACGAACCGCCGCTCGGGCGGCCAGAACGGCCCGACGAACTCCCGCTGATATCGGTCGAGCACGGCGTCGATGGCGGGCGTCACCGTGTGGATGCCGTAGCTGATCGCCGCGAACACCCCGTCGGACCGGCCGACCCGACGGACCTCCGCGTAGAAGCGGTCGAAGTCGAACCAGTGGAGCGCCTGGGCGACGGCCACCAGGTCGGCGGTCGCGGCCGGGATCGCCGACGCCTCGGCCGGACACACCCGGTACTCGATCCGCGGGTGTGGCTCGGCCTGGCCGACCTGCTCGGCGCTGGCGTCGGTGGCGATCACCCGGGCGAAGTGCTTGACCAGTTCGACGGCCGCCTGCCCGTTCCCGGTGCCGCAGTCCCAGGCGAGTTCGCGGCGGCCCGGCAGGGTGGCGAGGTACGCGAACAGTTCGGGCGGGTACACCGGGCGGTACGTGCGGTAGTCGGCCGCGTGACCGGAGAAGTGGTCGTGAAACGGGGTCGGGGTCACGGGGCGGTCCCTGCGGCCGGCGGGAACAGGTCGGCGAGCGGCAGCCGGAACCCCGGGATGAGCGGATCGCCGGTAAGGGTGTCGGCCCGGGTCAGAATGGCGGCCACCGACTGCCCGGCCGTGAAGACGTGAACTTCTCCCAGGTCCGGGTAGATCAGCCAGACCACCTCGACTCCGCCGGTCAGGTACTCCCGAACCTTGGTGGCAGACTTCCGGGCGGTTTCGTGCGGGCTGATCACCTCGACGGCCAACTCCGGGGCGACCGGCATGAAGTCCCCTTGAGGGATCGGCCGGGCCCGGGGCCAGCGGGCGTAGCTAACGAAGGAGATGTCCGGCTTCCGTTGGTGGCCGGTAGTCAGCGTGATGCCGATCTCGGGGAACGCTTCGCCGGCTCCGAGAGCATCAACCGCGGGGCCGAGCAGTCGGTAGAGCCGGGCCGCCAGCCGCACTTCTTCCGCGCCCACGGTTTTCCTCACGATGAGGCCGTTTTCCACCTCGAATAAAAACTCCGGCTCCGGTCCGGTCGGGTCGTACACGTCCCCTTCTTGCGGGGTGGTGTCCGGGTCGGCCGTCGCTAGCGGCATGCTCATCGCTCACCTCCGCCCGAAGTTTACCACTCCCGCCAGTTGTTCGCCTGCCGCCAGAAGGCGAGCGGGTTGTCGTACACCACCTTCTGGATGGTTGCCTCCGGGTGGCCGCGTCGCCGCATCTCCTGGACGAACTCCGGCACGGCCATCGGGTCCGACTTGCCCCAGTCTCCGGCCGAGTTCACCATCACCCGCTCCGTGCCGACCGTCTCGACGATGTCCGCCGCCCGGGCCGGGGTGCATTTGGTCGTCGGGTACAGGGTCATGCCGACCCAGAACCCGCCGTCCAGGGCCGGCTTGACCGTGTGCTCCTCGACGTGATCCACGCACACCCGGTGGGGCTTCACCCGCCGGTCCCCCTTGAGCATGTCGAGGATCATCCGGGTGCCCTTGTACTTGTCCTCCAGGTGCGGGGTGTGGATCAGCACCAGCTCGTCCGTCTTCATCGCCAGGTCGAGGTGCTCCTGGAAGATGGTCGCCTCGTTGCGTGTGTTCTTGTTCAACCCGATCTCGCCGATGCCGAGCACGTTCGGCTTCTTCAAGAACTCGGGGATGAGGGCGATCACCTCCCGACTGAGCGAGACGTTTTCCGCCTCCTTGGCGTTGATGCACAGCCAGCAGTAGTGGCGGATGAGGAACTGGGCGGCCCGCTTCGGTTCGTACTCGGTGAGCTGGCGGAAGTAGTCGTGGAAGGCGACGGCGGTGCCGCGGTCGAACCCGGCCCAAAACGCCGGCTCGCTGACGGCCGCACACCCGGTGTAGGCCATCCGCTGGTAGTCGTCGGTGGTCCGGGAGATCATGTGAATGTGCGGGTCGAGCCATTTCATGATGTCGCGTCTCCTTCCAGAAAAGCGACTAGCGGGTTCGGCCTGGACAGTAATTGGACGGAATTCGCACCGGTCGGGTAGCTTCTATTTTACCGAGTTAGTCTCTCGAAAGCCCGCGGATGCACTCGGCGATCATCGGTCGAATACGACGCTTACCGGAGAGCCAGCGGCGCCCCGCTCGCACGTTAACGGGCAAGGCCCGCGCCGGCTTGCTCTGCCACCGCGGGCCGATGAGTCGTTCGTTGATGGCCGCCCGACGTCACTTCAGCTCGACGACCACCTTCTCGATCTTCCCAGTGAACGCGAACGGCAGTTTGTAGGTGAAGTCCACGGCCGACCCGATGTCCATGCCGATGTCGAGTCCTTCGCCGAGCGAGAACTGGGCCGGGATCGTCTTGGCCAGCTTGCCCTCCGCGATCGTCTTGCCGTTGGCGGTCATGGTGATCGCGCCGCCCTTGCCCACGCCCCCGCCGTCGTACTTGAAGTCGACGGCGAGCTTCACCTTGCCCTTCGGCAGCGGTTCCTTCGCGGCGGTCGTCATCCGCTCGGTGCCGAGGAAGTTGTAAACGAACGTCGGCTTGCCGTCGCGCAGGTACAGGCCGTACCCGCCCTCCAGCCCGCCGTGCGTGACGATCATCCCGCTCGTCTTGTCGCCGACCAGTTCGATGTCGGCGGTGATCGTCCACGACTTGTTGAGCATCGGCGGCGAGGCCGCGTCGGGCACCCCGATGGTGCCGGGGTAGTACGTCATCGCCTTCCGCCCGCGGATCAGGCTGGGCCGGCCCATTGCCTCGGCGTTGAACCGTTCGGTCCCGCGCCAGTCGAGCGGCAGCACCTTGTACTTCGACGCCTCCACCCACCACAGGTCCTGGAGCTGGCGAAGTTTGTCGGGGTTCTCGGCGGCGAGGTCGGTCGACTGGCTGAAGTCCTCGTTGACGTTGTAAAGCTCCCACTTCTGCTTGTCGGGGTTGAAGTCCCCGCGGTTCGGGTTCCACGGCTCGAACGACGTGGCCGACGCCATCCACCCGTCCTGGTAAATGCCGCGGTTCACGAACATTTCAAAGTACTGCGTCTTCCGGTGCTCCGGTGCCTTCGCGTCGGCGAACGTCGCAGCGAAGCTGGCCCCCTCGATCGGCTTCTGCTCGGTCCCGTTGAGCACCCGCGGCGGGGTGATGCCGCACGCGTCGTAGATGGTCGGCACGACGTCGATGGCGTGCGTGAACTGCGGCCGCAGCCCGCCCTTGTCCGGGATCTTCGCCGGCCACGAGACGATCATCGGGTTCCGCGTGCCGCCGAAGTGGCTGGCCACCTGCTTGGTCCACTGGAACGGGGTGTTCATGGCGTGGGCCCACGCGCTCGGGAAGTGGTTGAAGTGCTTCGGCCCGCCGAGGTCGTCGATCGCCTTGATGTTGTCCTGCCACTTCTCGGGGAAGCCGTTGAAGAACATGTTCTCGCACAGCGACCCCTCGATCCCGCCCTCGGCGCTCGACCCGTTGTCGCCGGCGATGTAGATGAACATCGTGTTGTCGGCGTCCGGGAGTTGCTTGACCGCGTCGATGATGCGGCCCATGTGGTGGTCGACGTGCGCGCCGTACCCGCAGAACACTTCCATCATGCGGGCGTAGAGCTTCTTCTGGTCGGCGTTCAGCGAGTCCCACGCGGGCAGGCCGCGCGACCGCTCGGTCAGCTTGGTGTTCTCCGGGACGACGCCGAGCTTCTTCTGCCGGGCGATCGTCTCCTCGCGGTAGGCGTCCCAGCCGCCGTCGAACTTGCCCTTGAACTTGTCGATCCACTCCCTCGGGGCGTGGTGCGGGGCGTGGGTCGCGCCCGGGGCGACGTACAAGAAGAACGGCTTGTCCGGGGCGATGCTCTTCACCTTGCGGACCCACGCGATCGACTTGTCCGCCAGGTCTTCGGTCAGGTGGTAGTTCGGGTCGGTCGAGGCGGGGACGAGGTTCCGGTTCTCGTACAGGACCGGGTTCCAGTGGTTCATGTCGCCGGCGTTGAACCCGTAGAAGTACTCGAACCCCAGACCGTTGGCCCAGCGGTCGAACGGCCCGGCCTGGCTGGTCTCCCACGGCGGGGTGTTGTGGTTCTTGCCGACCCACGCCGTGCTGTACCCGTTCTGCCAGAGCACCTCGCCGACGGTGCCGCACTCCTTGGGCAGGACGCCCGTGTACCCGTCGTAGCCGGTGGCGACCTCCGTGATGCTGGCGAACGCGGCCGAGTGGTGGTTGCGGCCGGTGATGAGCGCCGCCCGCGTCGGGCTGCACAGGGCGGTGGTGTGGAACCGGTTGTACCGCAGGCCTTCGGCGGCCAGCTTGTCCATCGTCGGCGACGGGACGGCGCCGCCGAACGTGCTGAACTGCCCGAACCCGGCGTCGTCGAGCAGGATCAGCACGATGTTCGGCGCGCCCTTCGGAGCCTTGATCGGCTGTGGGAACTGCGGTTTGTCCGAGTCGAGGATGGTGCGGCCGACGGTCCCCTTGAAGTGGAAGTCGGGCCGCGGGAGGACGTCGGGTGTGCCCTCCGACTTCGTCGGGGGTGGGTCGGCCGGCTTCCGGTCTTGAGCCAGCGCATCGGGGAACCGGCCCGATGCGGCCATCCAGCCGAAGACGGCGCCGACCGCGACGAGCGTCGCCATGACCAGGTTCGTTCGTCTTTGCATCGTGGACTCCGATCGAGAAGAGACGAAGCGAAGGGATCCGCCGATGGCGTTGTACGCCGTGGCCGAGCCTTCGACACCAACAGTCGGCTGAATCCGCGAGTAATTCGCGCGCACGTATATTGGGAGAGGAATCGTAGAATCAATGGAAATGTAGACGGCCGCGAGCCGAGTACCTCAAAAAAACGCCTGGAAAGCAGGGCATGTCCGGCGGAAAAGCCGGCGGGTCGATGGGGTTCACGTCAACCAGCTCCTTCACCGCAAAGCTGTAGGTGGCGGCTTGTGGATTTCCGGTGACGGACAATTGGACGCAGGCCGTGTGTGGAACTGGCCGTCGCTGGTCTGGCCGGAGGAAGGCTCGTCGAGATCACCTGTTCAGGATTCGGCAACGGCACCCAGGCGGGAACCGTCGGATCGGTGCTTGGCAGCCGGACGGCCAGGAATCGGACAACTATCCAGCCTGGATGTCCGACCCACGTAGTCACACATCAGTTTTTCATTGAGCCAGTCATCGCCCCACGATATCCTCTGATTCTTCTCATGTCCCGTTCGACGTGCCGCGGGAGCCGGCGGAGAGCCATGGACACACTCAGCAGCGGCGACGTGCGGGCCATCGACGAACTCCGCGACCTGTACGCCAAGCTCCGGGCCGAACTCGGCCGGGTGATCGTCGGCCAGCAGGCGACCGTCGAGCGGCTGGCGGTCTGCCTGTTCGCCCGCGGCCATGCGCTCCTCATGGGCGTCCCCGGGCTGGCCAAGACGCTGCTCGTGCGGAAGCTGGCCGAGACGATGTCGCTGAACTTCAGCCGCATCCAGTTCACCCCCGACCTGATGCCGATGGACATCACCGGCACCGACATCCTCCAGGACACGGCGGGGGGGCGGCGGGAGTTCGAGTTCGTCCGCGGGCCGGTGTTCGCCAACCTGGTGCTGGCCGACGAGATCAACCGCGCCCCGCCGAAGACCCAGGCCGCGATGCTGGAGGCGATGCAGGAGCGGAAGGTGACGGTGGTCGGCAAGTCGTTCTCGCTCGACGCCCCGTTCCTGGTGCTGGCCACCCAGAACCCGGTCGAGCAGGAGGGGACGTACCCGCTGCCGGAGGCCCAGCTCGACCGGTTCATGTTCCTGATCGAGCTGGACTACCCGTCCGAGGACGAGGAGGTGCGGATCGCCCGCACCACCACCGGGGACGAGCTGGCCGAGCTGACCCCGCTGTTGCACGCCGAGGACATCATCAGGCACCAGCATTTGGTCCGGCGGATCCCGGTCCCGGAACACATCTACCTGTACGCCGCCCGGTTGGTCCGCAAGACCCGACCGGGCGACCCGACCGCCCCGGGGTGGGTGAAGCCGCTGGTGTCGTGGGGGGCCGGGCCGCGGGCGGTCCAGTACCTGGTCCTCGGGGCCAAGGCCCGGGCCGCCCTGATGGGCAGCTACATGGTGCGGCTCGAAGACGTGGAGGCGGTGGCCGAGCCGGTGCTGACCCACCGGCTGGTGACGACGTTCGCCGCCCAGGCGGAGGGGACGACGGCCAAGCAGATCGTCCGCCGGCTGATGCAGGAGACGAAGGCGACCGCGTAAACCGTCGGCCGGCGTTTTGGATTGGTGGGGCAGGCATTTCTGCCTGCCCGGCCCCCAAACGGGCAGACAGAACTGCCCGCCCCACCAGACTAAGAAGCCCTAACTTTACTTGCCTGACCTGCCGCTATCGTGGAAGCTGCTGGCCCGACCGGAGGACGCCACGGATGGCCAAGCCGCTGCTGCCCGACGCCCTGTGGGCGATCATCGAGCCGACCCTGCCGCCGCTGCCCCGCCGAGCCCGAAGGGAGGCCGGCCGCCGCTGCCGCACCGCCAGGCCCTGACCGGCATCCTGTTCGTGCTCAAGACCGGGCTGCCGTGGGAGGATCTCCCGGCCGAGCTGAACTGCGGGTGCGGGATGTCGTGCTGGCGGCGGCTGCGGGACTGGCAGGAGGCCGACGGCACCTGGGACCGCATCCACGCCGTCCTCCTGGAGCGGCTGGCCGGGGCGGGGAAGCTCGACTGGTCCAAGTGCGCCATCGACTCGTCGAGCGTCCGCGCGGTTTTGGGGGGTCGATACCGGCCCGAACCCCACGGACCGCGGGAAGAACGGCACCAAGCACCACCTGATGGTGGACCGGGCCGGCGTCCCGCTGGCCTGCCGGGTGAGCGCGCCAACGCCCACGACGTGACCATGCTCCTGGCCACCGTCGTCGCCTGCCCGCTGGCCGGGTACGGCCGGCCCGGGCGGGTTCCGAGGAGTTGCTCGGCGACCGGGCGTACCGGTCGGCCGGGCACGAGGCGGTCCTCCGGTGGATGGGCGTCGCGCCGATCTTTGCCCGGCCGGGGCGCCGCACGGGAGCGGGCTGGGGAAGGACCGGTACGTGGTCGAGCGGACGATCGCGGCGGTCCACAGAACCGCCGGCTGAAGGTCCGGTACGAGCGCGCTCGGACATCCACCAGGCGTTCCTCACCCTCGCCTGCATCAAGGTCTGCTGGTACCGCCTCGACCCGGTGACGAGGTAAAGTTAGGGTTTCTAAAGCCCAGCCGCTCGGATGAGGTTCCATGTCCGTCAGCCCCCAGCCGCGGAAGTTCCTGGACGCCGGGGTACTGTCCCGGCTCGGCGGGGTGCCGCTGTTCGCCCGCCGGCCGATGCAGGGGAGCGTGTCCGGCCGGCACCCCAGCCCGCACCGCGGGGCCAGCACCGAGTTCGCCGAGTACCGCAAGTACGTCCCCGGGGACGACCTCCGCCGGCTCGACTGGCGGGTGTACGGCCGGTCCGACCGGTTCTACGTCAAGGAGTTCGAGGCGGATACGAACCTCCGCTGCTGCCTGGTGCTGGACACCAGCGGGTCGATGGCGTTCGGCTCGACCGGCGTGACCAAGATCGAGTACGCCCGCAAGCTGGCCGGGACGCTCGGCTACCTGGCGGTCCAGCAGGGGGACTCGGCCGGGGTGGCGTGCGTGGCCGGGGGCGTGGTGCGGAGCCTGCCGCCGACCCGCAACCCGGCCCACCTGCCGGCCTTCTTCGAGGTGCTAGAGACGGCCACCCCGGCCGGCGAAACTCGGCTACCGGACGTGCTCCACGAACTGGCCGAGACGGTCCGCCAGCGGGCGCTGGTGGTCATCCTGTCCGACCTGTTCGTGGATCCGGAGCAACTTCGGGGGTGCTTCCAGCACCTGCGGTTCCGGCTGCACGACGTGGCCGTCTTCCACCTGATCGACCCGCAGGAGATCGCGTTCGACTTCAAGCGGCCGGTGCGGTTCCTGGACCTGGAGGGGGGACCGGCGGTGTTCGCCGAGCCGACCGAGATCGCGGACCGGTATCACCGGGCGGTGCGGGAGTACTTCGAAGCGTTGAAGGGGGTGGTGCTGGAGTCGGCAGTCGATTACCACCGGGTGTCGATCGACGAGGATTACGAACAGGTGTTGGGCCGGTTCCTGGTCGGCCGGGCGCGGGGGAAGAAGTAGACGTGGTTTGGCCGCCCCAACGGGGCGACCGGTAATAGCCAGGGGTGGAGGCTCTGCGGAACCCCTGGAAACCGGCAACGATCACACCCCGTCGCCCCAACGGGGCGACCGATCCGTCTGAACCGGTCGCCCCGTTGGGGCGACGGGAAATGGGTGGAGCCTCCGGTCCAGGGGTTCCGCAAAGCCTCCACCCTGGCTATTACCGGTCGCCCCGTTGGGGCGGCCAAACCGCGATCCGGCGTGTGGGCTGTCTTTCGGGGTAGTTGGTCCCTGCCATGACATTCCTCCAACCGCTGCTGCTGGCCGCCCTGCCGCTGGTCGCGCTGCCGGTCGTCATCCACCTCATCAACCAGCGGCGATACCAGACGGTCCGCTGGGCGGCGATGATGTTCCTGCTGGCGGCCAACCGGATGGCCCGGGGGTACGCCCGCATCCGCCAGTGGCTGATCCTGGCCGCCCGCACCCTGGCCGTCGCCGGGCTGGTGTTCGCCGTCAGCCGGCCGCTCGCCGGCGGGTGGTTCGGCCGGGCCGCCGGCGAACGCCCGGACACCACCCTCGTCCTGCTCGACCGATCCCCGAGCATGAGGCAGCAGGGGGCGGGAACGGTGGTGTCGAAGCTGGAGTCCGGCCGCAGCCAACTGGCCCGCACCCTGGGGGCGTTCGGCTCCGGCCGGTGGGTGCTGGTCGATAGCGCCGCCAACCGGCCGACGGAGATCGACTCGCCGGACGCGCTCATCCGTCACCCGGCGGCCGAGCCGGTCGGCACGTCCGCGGACGTGCCGGCGATGCTGGAAGCGGCCCGGGACTACATCCACAACAACAAGGCCGGGCGTACCGACATCTGGGTCTGTTCCGACTTGCGGGAGAACGACTGGAACCCGGACGGCGGCCGGTGGCAGACGGTCCGCGACTCGCTCGCCGAGCTGCAACAGGGGGTCCGCATCCACCTGCTGGCGTACCCGGAGCCGGCGGTCGGCAACGTCGGCGTGCGGGTGACGGCCGTTCGTCGGGTCGAGACGACCGACGGGGCGGAAGTGCTCGTCTCGTTGAAGCTGACCCGGGAGGGGGGCGGCGACCGGGTGAGCGTGCCGGTGCAGTTCGACATCGAGGGCACCCGGTCCGAGTTGACGGTCGAGCTGACAGGCCCGGCGGCCGAGCTGAAGGACCACCGCATTCCCATCGAGCGGACCCGCGAGCGGGGCTGGGGCAAGGTGTCGGTGCCGGCCGACGCCAACCCGGCGGACAACGACTTCTACTTCACCTTCGACCGCCCCCAGCCCCGGCGGACGGTCGTCGTGTCGAGCGACCCGCAGGCGGTGAGCGCGGTGCAGATCGCCGCGTCGGTCTCGCCCGACCCGGGAATCCCGTCCGCCGCCGAGGTGGTGCCGCCGGACCGGCTGGCGGGCGTCGAGTGGGACGCCGCGTCGCTGGTCGTCTGGCACGCCCCGCTGCCGGAGGGGGCCGACGCGACGCTCCTCAAGGGCTATCTCGACCGCGGCGGACAGGTGGTTTTCCTGCCGCCGGCCAACCCGGGAGGGGCGACGTTCCAGGGGGTGCGGTGGCGAAGCTGGATCGACGACGCGAACGGGGTGCCGGTCGAGACCTGGCGAGGGGATCAAGACGCGCTAGCCAACACCCAGAGTGGGGCCGCCTTGCCGGTGGGCCAGCTCCAGGTCCGCCGGTACTGCGAGCTGGACGGCGAATTGACGCCGCTGGCCACGCTGCGGGGTGGCAAACCGCTGGTCGGTCGGCTGCCGACCGGCCGGGGCGGCGTCTACTTCTGTGCCACGACCGCTAACCCCGCTGATTCCACGTTGGCGGCGAACGGGGTGGTGCTGTACGTGTTCGTCCAGCGGATGTTGACCGCGGGGGCGTCGGCCCTCGGCCGGACTCGACAACTGACCGCCGGGGAGTCGGCCGAGCAGCCGGAGACGTGGCGGCAGTTGGCCGGCTCGACGGACGCAGTGTCCACGGATTATCCCCATCACGCCGGGGTGTACGCGGCCGGCGAGCGGCTGTTGGCCGTCAACCGGGCGGTCGCCGAGGATCACGCGGGGGTGGTGTCCGGCGAGCGGGTGGCCGAACTGTTCCGGGGGCTGGACTTCACCCGGGTGGACGACCAGGCCGGCAGCGACACCGGGCTGATTCAGGAGGTGTGGCGGCCGTTCCTGATCGCCATGCTGGCGGCGCTGCTGACGGAAGCTGCGTTGTGCATGCCGCGACGGGCGACGCCGCAGGCGAACAAGGGGTGAAGTCGCAACCTAACCCCCCGGCCCCCTTCCCTAAGAGGGAAGGGGGAGCAAGCGGGGCGAGCGCCCCGGGCGGTGGGTTCGATTGTGGGTGGGGTGACGGTTCCGAAACCTAACCCCCCGGCCCCTTCCCTAAGAGGGAAGGGGAGAGTGTTCGACCCCACTGGTGGGGGACCAAGTCCGTTGCCCGGACGAGCCGCCACTTGCTCCCCCTTCCCTTTTAGGGAAGGGGGCCGGGGGGTTAGGTTTCGGGACCGCCGCCCGGTCCGCGGCTGTCGCCCGATCCGGCCGCCCCAGCCCACTTGCTCCCCCTTCCCTCTTAGGGAAGGGGGCCGGGGGGTTAGGTTTCGACGACACCGCCCGCCCCCAAGGGCCGAAGCGATGACCGCCACCCACGCCCTCACCTTCCTCTGGACCCCGTGGTCGGCCGGCCTGTCCGTCGCCGTCGTGGCGGTCGCCGTCGTGTTGTGCGCCGCCGCCTGGTACCGCAGCGGATACGCCCGCACCCAGGGGCTGCTGGAATCGTTCCGCCTGGCGCTCGTCATCCTGTTGGCGGCGGCCCTCAACCAGCCGGAGTGGGTCGAGGAGTTTCGCCCGACCGAGAAGCCGACTGTTCTCGTCTTGTGGGACAACTCGGCCAGCATGGACACCCGGGACGTGACCGACGGCGGCTCCAAGCCGCAGACCCGGCGGGATGCGGTCGCCCCGCTCACCGACCCGACCGCCTGGGACTCGCTCCGCGGCCGGCTGGACGTGGTGGTGCAGCCGTTCTCGTCCCCGGAGCCGGGCCGCCGATCGGACCTGCACGACCCGCTCGCCCAGGCTCCGGACACGGTCAAGCACCTGACCGGCGTGGTGCTGATCTCGGACGGCGACTGGAACGACGGCCCGCCGCCGGTCCAGGCCGCCGCCCGGCTGCGGCTGAAGGGGGTGCCGGTGTTCACCGTCCCGGTCGGCAGCCGCACCCGGCTGCCGGACGTCGAACTCGTCACCCTCGGGTCGCCGACGTTCGGCGTCGCCGGCAAGGCGGTCCGCATCCCGTTCACCGTGGACAGCACCCTGCCGCGGGAGTACCTCACCCGGGTGACGCTCAAGACCTCCGACGGGGACGAGGTGACGGAGGAGGTGCGGATCGCCCCGATGGGCCGCACCAACGGGTCGGTGGTCTGGAAACCGGCCAAGACCGGCGACGTGACCCTGACCCTGGACGTCCCCCGGCACCCGGAGGAGCTGGTGCCGGACAACAACAAGCTGTCCGCGCCCATCGCCATCCGGGACGAGAAACTGCGAGTATTGGTGGTCGAGTCGGTGCCGCGGTGGGAGTACCGCTACCTCCGCAACGCCCTGTCCCGCGACCCGGGGGTCGAGGTGTCGTGCCTCCTCTTCCACCCCGGGCTGACCAAAGTGGGCGGCGGCAGCAAGGACTACCTCAAGCAGTTCCCGGCCGGCCTGGACGAATTGTCGAAGTTCGACGTGGTGTTCCTCGGCGACGTGGGCCTGGACGACGGCCAGCTTACCGCCGAGCAGTGCCGGCTGTTGAAAGGGCTGATCGAGCAGCAGGCGAGCGGGCTGGTGTTCCTGCCGGGGCCGCTCGGCCGGCAGTTCTCGCTGCTCGACACCCCGCTCGGCGACCTGTACCCGGTGGTGCTGGACGACGCCCAGCCGGGCGGCTGGGGGTCGCGGACGCCCGGCCAGTTCGAACTGACCGAGAGCGGCCGCCGCAGCCTGCTGACCAACCTGGCCGACACCCCGGAGGCGAACCTGGAGGTGTGGGACGACCTGCCCGGGTTTCAGTGGTACGCCCCGGTGTCCCGGGCCAAGGGGGGCACGGAGGTGCTGGCCGTCCACAAGGACGCGGCCGGCCGCCACGGCCGGTTGCCGCTGCTGGTGACGCGGCCGTTCGGCACCGGCAAGGTGCTGTTCATGGGCACCGACGGGGCGTGGCGGTGGCGGAAGGGGGTCGAGGACAAGTACCACTACCGGTTCTGGGGCCAGGTGGTGCGGTGGATGGCGTACCAGCGGAACATGGCCAAGGGCGAGACCATGCGGCTGTACTACACCCCGGACCAGCCGAACGTCCGCCAGACGGTCGCCCTGAACGCGAACGTGATGGAGAAGTCCGGCGAGCCGCTGGCCAAGGGGGACGTGACCGCCCGGATCGTCGCCCCGTCCGGCAAGGTCGAGACGCTGCGCTTCGCCCCGGGCGGCGAGGAGTGGGGCGTGTTCCGGTCGCAGTTCACCCCGACCGAACCCGGCCGACACGCCGTCACCCTGTCGTGCCGGCAGACCGTGGCGACGCTGGAGGCGTCGGTGTTCGTGCAGGGGGACGCGGCCGAGCGGCCGGGCAAGCCGGCCCGCCCGGAGGTGCTGGAGGAGATCGCCCGGGTGACGGCCGGCAAGGCGCTGGCCCCCGGCAAGCTCGACCAACTGCTGGCGTCGCTGGCCGAGTTGCCGGACCCGCCGCCGGCGGTGCGGCGGGTGCAGTTGTGGTGTCACCCGGTGTTTGCCGGGCTGGTGATCGCCCTGTTGGGGGCGTTCTGGGTCGCTCGCAAGGCAGCCGGGCTGATCTGAGAGGCTGGTGAGCCTGCTGACCCGTTACATTCTTTCCGATAGGCGAGCGGCCAGTGGGCTGTTGGGATCGTGCGTGGAATTGTAGGGTGCGTGGAGGCTTTGCGAAACGCACCGGTGGGACTTCTTGCATGGGGCGGGATCGTTGCGGGGCCGGTGCGTTGCGCAAAGCCTCCACGCACCCTACGGAAGACCCGGACCGACGGTTTTGGAACACATCCCGGGGCCGAGAGGAGACGCGGCATGTTCCTCGACTCGCACCACCGCCGGCTCGAACTGCCGGAATCGCTGCGGACCCAACTGCTGACCTACCGCCGCCGGGTGTGGTGGGTCAAACTCGCCGAGGCCGGGTGCGGGGCCGCGTTCGGCGTCCTCGTCGCGTACCTCGTCACCTACGCACTCGACCGCTACTGGGACACCCCGACCGGCGTCCGGGTTGGCATCTTCGCCGCGGCCGTCGCCGGGTGCGCCCTGGTGCCGTTCGCGTTCCACCGCTGGGTCTGGCGGCAGCGGCGGCCGGACCAGCTCGCCCGGCTCCTGACCCGCACCCACCCCCGCGTCGGCGACCAACTGCTCGGCGTCGTCGAGCTGGTCGAGAGTGAGTCCGAACAGGCCCGCTCCCTGGAGTTGTGCGAGGCGGCCGTCCGGCAAGTGGCGGACCACGCCAAGGCCCACGACTTCACCGCTGCCGTCCCGAACCCGCGGCACCGCCGGCGGGCCGCCCTAGCGGCTGGGGCGCTGGCCGTCGGCGTCGGGCTGCTGGCCGTCTACCCGGCCGCCGCGTCGAACGCCTGGCGGCGGTTCCTGCTGCCGTGGGGCGACACCCCGCGGTACACCTTCGCCCAAGTCGAGCCGCTGCCGGACACGCTAGTCGTCGCCCACGGCGAGCCGTTCACCCTGCCGGTGAAGCTGACCGACGGGACCGCCGCCCGACCGCCGAAAGCGGAAGCCCGGGTCGGCCGTCAACCGGCCCTCGCCGCCGCCCTGACCGGCGGCCAGTACCCGTTCGAGGTGCCGCCGCAAATTGAGCCGGCCCCGCTCGAAGTGCGGGTCGGCGACTTCGCCAAGCGGGTTCACCTGGAGCCGACCCTGCGGCCCGAACTGACGGCAATCGAGGCGGAAGTGGTGTTGCCGGAGTACCTCGGCCGGCCGGCGCCGCTGAAGCGGGACGCCCGCGGCGGGGTGGTGTCGGCGGTGATCGGCAGCCGGGCGACGGTGACGGCGACCGTCTCCCGCGAGCTGGCGTCCGCCACCGTGGACGGCCGGCCGGTTGGCCCCCAGGGTGCGACCCTGGTTAGCGCTCCGGCAACCATCGACGGCGACCGCAAGCTCGAACTCCGCTGGCAGGACCGGCACGGGCTGGGCGGGAAGGAGCCGTTCGTGTTGACCATCAACGGCCGCCCGGATGAAGCCCCGTCGGTCGCCGTCGACGGATTGCCGTCCCGAAAGGTGGTGCTGGACACCGAGCACCTGAGCTTCAAGGTGACGGCCCGGGACGACTTCGGGGTGAAGCGGGTCGGCATCGAGTGGAAGGGGGCCGACCCGACCGCGTACAAGCACCCGGCCCAGGGCGAGCGATACCTGGCCGCCGGCGGGTCGGACCAGGAACTGGTCGAGCTGGCCGGCACGTTCTCGGCAGCCGCCGAGAAGTTCGAGCCGCAGCCGGTCCACGTCCGGCTGTTCGTCGAGGACTACCTGCCGGGCCGCAAGCGGGTCTACTCACCGGCGTACACGCTGTTCGTACTGAACGCCGAGCAGCACGCCATCTGGCTGACCGAACAACTGAGCCGCTGGCATCGGCTGTCGCTCGACGTGCGGGACAAGGAAATCCAGCTGTTCGAGACGAACAAACAGCTGCGGCAACTGTCCGCCGACGAGCTGGACAAGCCGGAGAACCGCCGCCGGCTGGAGACCCAGGCGGAGGCCGAGCGGGCCAACGGCCGCCGGCTGACCACCCTGGTCGAGAGCGGCGAAGACCTCGTCAAGCAGGCCATGCGGAACCCGCAGTTCGGCGTCGGCCACCTGGAGAAGTGGGCCGAGATGCTGCAAGTCCTGAAGGACATCTCGGCCAACCGGATGCCGTCGGTCGCCGACCTGCTGCGGCAGTCGGCCCAGGCGCAGGCCGCCGCCCGCACTCCGGCCCCGAAGGGCGGGCCGGCCGTCGGGCAGGTGCGGTCTACCACCCCCGGCAAGCCGGCCGAGGGGGCGAAGCCGGCCGCCGACAAGCCGCCGGCCCCGAGCCTCGTTGACATCGAGTCGTCCCACCAGCCGCCGGACCCGAACGCCAAGGCGCCGAAGGGGGGCGCACCGAAGCCGCCGAGCCTGCAACTGCCGACCACCCTACTGCCCGGGGCCAAAAGCAAGGACGGCCCGCCGCCCACCCCGGCCGAGGAGAAGCTGGACGAGGCGCTGGCCAAACAGCAAGACCTGTTGGCCGAGTTCGAGAAGGTGGCCGACGAGCTGAACAAGATTCTGGCCAACCTGGAAGGCAGCACGCTGGTCAAGCGGCTGAAGGCCCAGTCCCGGGTGCAGACCCGGGTGGCCGGCCGGCTCGGCGACCAGGTGGCGGAGGCGTTCGGCGGCCCGAAGGCCGTCCGTCCGCTGGCCAAGGAACTGTCCGGGGTCGAGGCCAAGAGCAGCGAGGACGTGTCGAACATCGTCGACGACCTCCAGGCGTACTTCGAGCGGCGGCGGATGGCCAAGTTCAAGGCGGTGCTGGACGACATGCTGAAGTTGGACGTGGTCGGCGGCCTGCGGCAACTGGCCGACGACCTGCCGAAGGAGGGCGGGCTGTCCATCGCCCAGTGCGAGTACTGGGCCGACACCCTCGACCGGTGGGCGGAAGACCTGGTGGACCCGGCCAACTGTGGGGCGTGCCCGGGGTGCAAGTCGCGGGACAGCCTGCCGCCGTCGCTGGTGCTGGAGGTGCTGCAAATCCTCGAGGCCGAGATCAACCTGCGGGAGGACACCCGGGTCGCCCACCGGGCCAAGGCGGCGACCGAGGACAAGGAGTACGCCAAGCGGGCCGCCGCCCTGAGCGGGACGCAGGACAAGCTGCGGGCGCGGATCGACGCGGTGGTCCCCCGCATCAAGGAGTTGCCGGACGGGGAGACGCAGTTCGCCAAGGAGATCGCGCTGATGGAAGCCGTCTCCCGGGTGATGACCGAGGCGACCGACATCCTGGCCAAGCCGGACACCGGCCCGCCGGCCATCGCCGCCGAGACGGAGGCGATCGAGCTGCTCCTCCAGTCGAAGCGGTTCAACCCGAAGGGCGGGGGCGGCGGCGGGTCGAACCCGGGCGGGGGCGGCGGCGGGACGACCACCGACTCGGCCCTGGCCCTGGTCGGCAAAGGGGTGAACGAGAAGGAGGTCCGCCAGGCGCCGAAGGCGGCCCCGGCCACCGGCACCGCCGGGGCGACGCTTCCGGAAGAGTTCCGGTCCGGGCTGGACGCCTACTTCAACCGGCTGGAGAAGGGGCCGCAGGGGCGGTGAGAGGGGAGGCCACGGATGCGGTTCACGGCGAAGCGATGTTTCGGGCGTAGGGTCCGCGGTGCGGACCAGTTGGGGCGCAAAGGTCCCCACACCCGAACCAACGCCCATGATCTTGTAGGGTGCGTGGAGGCTTTGCGCAACGCACCGTTGCGCCCCGGACCGGGTGATGTCGTCGCCGGGCCGGTGCACGTGCACCAAGCCTCCACGCACCCTACGGAATACGGTCGTGGCCGCGTGGATCGCCTGCCTGGCCGGCCCTGCTGCCGCACAGGTGGCGCCGCCCCCGCCGCCCAAGCCCGCCCCGAAGCCGGCCGCCAGGGCGGCCGTGCCGCTCATCCTCCAGCCGGCAAACCCGAACGAAGACGTGATCCTCGCCCAGATCGAGCAGCAGTTCGTCCCTCAGTTTCGCCAGCTCCACCGGGCCGAGCTGCACTTCCTGCGCGTGACCGCCGACCCGACCCGCCAGCAGTACGAGAAGGTTGCGGCGGACGGGGAGGCGGCGGTCAAGGCGGCCGCCCGGGAGTGTGCGAAACAGGCCCGCGGGATGGCCCGGGACGGGGCCGACCCCCGGCAGACCCTGGCCGCCGCCGTCGCCAAGTCGGCCCGGGCACACCTCACCCCGGACCAGTTCGCCCGGTACGAGAGGGAGCTAGACCTGCGGACGGCCGCCCGCAAGCGGATGTGCCTGGACAACCTGGTCGTCCTGGTGGACGCCCTCGTCCTTCTGTCCGCCGACCAGCGGCGGCAACTGGCCGAGGTGCTGGCCGCCAACTGGCAGAACGAATGGTATCAGACCATGTACTTCCAGTACGGCGGCCAGTACCTGCCGCCGCTGCCGCGGGACAAGATTCGTGCACTCCTGACGGACCGCCAGCGGTCCGTCTGGGACGGGATGGCCCATCAGGAAGTGCGGTTCGGAGTCAACTTCCAGGCGAACGGGGTGGAGATCGAGGACGAGGTGTGGGCCGACCCGGTGCCGCCGGCCAAGGGGGACGACAAGCGATGACCCGATTCCCCCTCCTGGCCCTGGCCCTGACGGCGTTCCCGGCCCCGGCCCAACAGCCGGCACGGGCGGTCGCTGTCGCCCCGGACGTCCGGAACGTGTGGCCGGACGAGCAGTTCGACAACTGGGCGCTGGGGGTGGCGCGGACGCCGGACGGGCTGCGGAAGCGGTTCGACTCCCTGCTCGCCCTCCGGGTCGACGAGATCGGCAAGGCATGCACCCTGACCGACGCCCAGCGGGCCAAGCTCCGGCTCCTCGGGGCCGGGGACGCCAAGCGGGTGCTGGACGCCTACGCGGCGGCCAAGCGGCGGTTCAACGAGCTGGGCAACGACACGAACCAGCTCCAGCTGGTCGTGCCGCTCGTGCAGCCGGTCCAGCAGGCCGCCCGGGTCGGCCCGTTCCAGCCCGGGTCGCTGTTCGCCAAAGGCCTCCGGCACACCCTGACGCCCGAGCAACTGGCCCGGTACGAGGTGGTGACCGCCGAGCGGCAGGCGTTCCGGCACATGGCCCAAATCAAGCTGGTCGTTCACACCCTCGAAGAGTCGATGCCGCTGAAGGACACCCAGCGGGCGGCCCTGACAGCCTTACTGCTGAAGGAGACCCGGCCGACCCGGTCGGGCGGCCAGTACGACCATTACCTGCTCATGCACCAGCTCGCCCAGGTGCCGGAGGAGAAGGTGCGGCCGCTGCTGACGGACGCCCAGATGAGGGCTTGGACCGCCCTGATCGGCCGCAACCAGGGGGTGATCCAGAACCTCCGCCAGGCCGGCGTGCTGGCCGACGAGGACGACCTCCCGCCGGCCGGGGGCCGAAGAAATGACACCGTGTAGTCATGGCGAGCGGGTACCCGGTAGGGCGGGTCAGCCCGGCTAGGCGGCGCCGACCCGCCGGTCCGGGCAATCATTCCCACCCCTGTCGGGGAGCCGGGCCGAGGGAGGGCGAGGCTCCTGCCGAGCCGCCAGCCCGCCGCAACCGCTGTCACACATGGCCGGTGATCGTCACCGGTGCGGCTTCGACCCGTTGCCGCGCGCTCCCGGGCTCGGCAGGAGCCTCGCCCTCCCCCGGTCCGGCTCGGCACTCAGGTACGAAGTCCTTGCCGGTTACGGCGGGTCGGCGCCGCAGAGCCGGCTTGACCCGCCCTACGCCGAACCGCCCCGCCCGTCAGCCGACGGAGTTGAGCCGTGACACGAGCAGCCCTTGTCTGCCTGGCGGTACTCGCCGCCCCGGCCACCGCCCAGCCGCCGAACGCGACCGTCGGCGAGGCCGTCCCCCGGGACGTGCGGGAGGTTTACGACAAGGGGCTGCAGTACCTGGTCAAGACCCAGACCGAACACGGCGGGTGGACGGGCGGCGAGTCCGGACCCGGGATCACTGGGCTGGGTCTGATGGCCTTCCTGGCGTCCGGCGAGGATCCGAACTTCGGGCTGTACAGCACCGCCGTCCGCCGGGCCGTCCGCAGCCTGGTCGCCGCCCAGGACGGGACGACCGGCATCCTCGGCAGCAGCATGTACCACCACGGGTTCGCCATGCTCGCCCTGGCCGAGGCCTACGGGGTGGTGGACGACCGCCAGGTGTGGCCGGACGGGAAGAAGCCGCGGTCCATCGGCGCCGCCCTGGAGCTGGCCGTCCGGGCGGCCATCACCTCGCAGAAGCGGAACCCGCTCGGGGCGTGGCGGTACTCGCCGGCCGCGTCGGACGCCGACACCTCGGTCAGCGGGGCGGTGCTGGTCGGCCTTCTGGCCGCCCGGAACGCCGGCATCGAGGTGCCGGACGAGGCGATCGACCGGGCCGTCAGCTACTACACCAAGATGACCTCCGGGTCCGGGCAGGTGGCCTACGCCGGCGGGTTCGGCGGGTTCGACGAGTCGCTGGCTCGCATCTCCATCGCCACCCTGGTCTACTCGCTGGCCCGCCGGAAAGACCTGCCGCAGTTCAAGGCGACGCTCAACTACCTCGTGGACAAGGCGGAGTTCACCGGCCGGTCCGGGTTCGGGTGGGAGGACTACCAGCGGTACTACCAGGCCCAGGCGCTGTTCCAGGGGGACGTGGAGGCGTGGAAGAAGTGGAACCGCCAACTGGTCCGCCAATTGAAGGCCGCACAGCAGGCGGAGGGCAGCATCCCGGGCCAGCACGGGGCGGCCGTCGGCACCTCATTCTCGCTCCTGGCTCTGGCCCTGAACTACCGGTTCCTGCCGATCTACGAGCGATAGCGCCGCCGGATGGTTTTGTTCAGTGGTTTGGTCCCCTCCCCCTTGTGGGGGAGGGTGAGGTGGGGGGCACGACCGCCGGCAGGCCGGGGACTCCGAACGGTAAGGGAGTCCCGACCCCCCACCCTCACCCTCCCCCACAAGGGGAGGGGACCAAACCCAGAGGACTTCTCAGAGACGCCTGGCCCGACGCACGGAGTCCCCCACATGTCCCTTCGCTTCGGGCTACTGGCCGCCCTCTGGTTCTGCCTCCCCGCAGCCGCCCTGGCCGCCGACCCGCCGGCCGTCCTGCACCTGACCGACGGCGGCCACCTGCCTGGCGCGCTGGTCGGGTCGGACGCGCCCGAGGTCTGGCGGTGGCGGTCCCCCGCTTTCGCCCGGCCCGTCGAGTTCCCGGCCGCCGCCGTCCGCGGCGTCCACTACGCCATGCCGGCCGCCCCGCCGAAGCCGACCGGCGAGTTCTGCTTCGAGCTGGCCGGGGAGGACGTGGTGTACGGCGACCTCGCCGCCCTGACCGACACCGAGGTCGAGCTGACCGGCACGGCCGTCGGCCGGCTGCGGCTGAAGCGGGAGCACGTCCGCCGGCTGTACCGGTGGAAGGGGAACGACACCGTCTACGCCGGTCCGAACGGGCTGACCGGCTGGACCGCCACCCCGGCCGGGTGGCGGGAGGAGGGCGGCCACCTGGTCACTGACCGCCCGGGAGCCGCGCTGTTCGCCGACCTCGGGCTGCCGGACCGGGCGGTGGTCGAGGTCGGGCTGTCGTGGAAGGGGCCGCCGGACTTCACCCTCGCCCTCGGGGTCGACGACCGGGACGGGATAGCCCGGCCGGGGTTCCGGTTCGAGGTGTGGGACGGCCAGCTCGTGGTGGTCGGCGAGTCCCCCCGGGACGCGGACGTGGCGGTGGTCCAGCCGGCCGCCGCCAACGGGTCCGTCCGGGTGCAGGTGGTGCTCGACCAGACCCAGCGGCGGCTCACCCTCCTCTCCCGGGCCGGCAAGCCGCTCGCCACCCTGGCCATCGACCCGATCCGGGCCGAGCCGCGGCGCGGGGTGAAGCTGGTCAACGGCAAGGGGGACCTGCGGGTCGAACACCTGCGGGTCGCCCGGTGGGCCGGCCCGCCGCCCCGGGACATCCGCGACTACCAGCCCCGGGTCGGCCGGACCGACGGCAGCGTCGTCTACGGCCGGGTCACGGGCTACGACCCGGAGGCCAAACGGTTCACCGTCCGGGAGGGCGACCGGGAGACGGCCGTCCCGGCGGACGCGGTCGGCGACGTGTACCTGGTCGCCCCGACGGCCCCGCCCCCGGCGGACGCCGGCGGGGACGCCCGGTCGCTGCGGGTCGTCCTTCGGGACGGCACCCGGGTCAGTGGCCGGCCGGCCACGGTCGCGGACACCCATCTGACGCTCGTCTGCCCCGGCATCCAGGAACCGCTCCGGCTGCCGCTGGCCGACGTGCGGTCGCTCATCCCGCTGCGGACGGCCGTCGCCGCCGGGCCGCCGCCGGAGGGCCGTCCGGGACGACTCGAAGCCGACGGCGTGCGGCTCCCCGGCCGGCTGGTCGGCGACGGCACCCGACTGCTCTGGCACCCCGATCTGGGCCGCAGTCCGGGCGAGCTGGTGCCGGGGTTCGCCGGCCGGATCGTCTACCGCGACCCGCCGCCACCACCGCCGTCGGTGCCGCAGGCCCAGGTTCTGCAGAACCGGCGGGCCGCGATCGGGCTGGTCGATGGCCAGGGCGTCCGGTGGCCCCAGCCCCAGACGGCCTCGACCCCGGCGGCGAGCGGCCGGCGGTCGCTGTACCTGCGGACCGGGGACGCGGTCCCGTGCGAGGTGGTCCGGATCGACGAGAAGGGCGTCACCCTGAAATCGCCGCAGACGGCGGTGACGTTCGTCCCGCACGAAAAGGTCAAGAGCGTCGAGCTGGTGGCGACGGGGGCCGCACCCGCGCTCGACGAGGCCAAACGGGACCGGCTGCTGATGCTGCCGCGGTCCCAGAAGGACACCCCGCCGACGCACCTGATCTGCGCCAAATCCGGCGACTTCCTCCGCGGCCGGCTGGTGGCGATGGACGACGCCAAGCTGACCGTCGAGGTCCGGCTGGAGACGAAAGAAATCCCGCGGGACCGGGTGGCCCAGATCATCTGGCTGCACCCGGACGAACTGGCCGCCGCCCCAGCCCCCAAGCCGGACGCCGGCCCGAAGAAGACACGGGCGCAGACCGTAGAGGCCGGCGGCAACCGGCTGACGTTCGCTGTGACCGGGTCGGACGGCCGGTCGATCAACGGCACCAGCGACGTGCTCGGCGACTGCCGGGTCGCCCTGGCGGACGCGGAGACGATCCTGTTCGGCGACGCCATCGAGCGGGCGGTGGAAGAGCTGGCGTACCACCGATGGAAGCTCCGTCACGCCCCGGAGCCGAAGTTCGTCACCGCCGGAGCAGACGGCGGGTCCGCGGGGGCGGACTCGCCGCTGGTCGGCCAAGTGGCCCCGCCGTTGCGGCTGCCGCTGCTGGACGGCAAGCCCTACGACCTGGCCGAGCGCAAGGGCAAGGTCGTGGTGCTGGAGTTCTGGGCGACCTGGTGCGGCCCGTGCCTGCAGACCATGCCGTTGGTCGAGGCCGTCACCCGGGAGTTCGCCGACAAGGGGGTCGAGCTGCTGGCGGTCAACCTGGAAGAACCCCAGGACAAGGTGAAGGCGACGCTCGACCGGCAGAAGTTGGCCGTGCCGGTGGCCCTCGACCGGGACGGGGTGGCGGCCGGTCGCTACGCGGTCACGTCGATCCCCCAGGTGGTGGTGATCGACCGGGACGGGAAGGTGGCCCGGCTGTTCGTCGGCGGGGGAAAGGAGACCGCCGACGGCCTACGCTCGGCACTTCAAGCGCTGCTCGACAAGTAGCCGGAGCCGGTTGCCCGTCTCGGCCGCGGATCGCGAGTGGTCTTCCATGAGGTGGAGCAGGTTCCCGCCGCACCTCAGTCGGCCAGCGACTCGGCGGCCTGACGCGGACCGCAGGAAGTAGGGGCGCTCCTGGTCGAGCATCCGGTCCCGATGTGGGCAGCGACCCACGCCGACTATTGGGGGCCGGTCGGTCCGAAGAGGTGGGGATCGAGCCGGGCCAGGAGTTGGCGGATCCGCGGGGCCGCGTCCCGCCCGGCGGCGTAACCCACCGCAGCCATCTCCTCCGCCCGGGTGAACGCGGTCAGGTCGAACCCCCGCACGTCCGTCTCGATCACCACGTCCGCCGGCTGCACCCCCAAGGCGTTGAGGTTGTGGTTTTGGACCAGCAGGCTGCGAAGTAGCGTCTGTACCACGGACGGCCGCCCCCCGGAGGCCGCCTCCGCCGCCGGCGTGATGCCGCCGAACGCCTTCTCCAGCTTGGCCGACACGCTGACCGCGATCACGAAGTTGCAGCCCTGGGCGACCAGCACGTCCGCCGGGATGTTGTTCACCAGCCCGCCGTCGACCAGCGCCCTCCCGTCCCGTACGATCGGGGCCGAGAGCACCGGCAGGTTGATGCTCTCCAGGATGGCGTGGGTGGCGTCCCCGCGGTCGCGGACCACCAAATCGCCGCTCACCAGGTCCACCGTCGCCGTCAGGCACGGGACCGGGAGCTGTTCGAGCCGCCAGTCGCGAAGGTACTTGCGGAGCATCGGGTCGAACCGGCCCCGGCGGTACTGGTGCAGCAGATACCAGTGGTCGCCCCGCGGTAGATGCCGGAATAACCAGCCCGGCCGCAGGTCGCCGCCGAACCGGGCGGCACTGTAATCCGGGTCCAGGCCGGACGAGTACACCACCCCGGTCATCGCCCCGGCGCTCGTCCCGGCGATCATGTCGACCACCACCCCCTGCTGTTCGAGCGCCTTGAGCACGCCGAGGTGGGACATGCCGCGGGCGGCCCCGCCGCCCAGGGCCACCCCGACCCGGACGCCGCGGAGGTCGTGGACCAGCCGCTCCAGCCCCTGGGCCGCCGCCCGGCCCCACGGCGGTCCGGGCGGCGGGTCGGCGATCTTGAAGTCGCGGGCGGCCAGCTCGCGGAGGGCCGGCACGTCCGGGGCAACGGGGAGATCGCTGGCCAGCAGCCAGGCGACGTGGACTTTGTCCCGCCACCCGCGGGCCGGCACGTCGAGCGCCTGCAGGCGGCGGGCCGCGGCCTCACCGGCAGCCGCCGGGACGAAGTAAACGGCCCGGTCGGCGACCTCCAGCAGCCGCGACACCCGCCCCGCGTCCGTCTCGGCGGCGATGTCGAAGACGATCCGGGTGGCGTCGGGCCACTCGGCCGCCTGCCGGCGGATCGTCTCCACCTCGATGTCCCGGCCGTCGGCCCGGAGGGGGAGGGACCGGACGCCGGCCCGCGCTTGCCAGCCGTCCGCGTCGCTGAAGACGACGAGCGACTCCCCCAGCCCGCAGAGCCGGTCGGCGAGCCGACCGGCCACGGCCCGGGCGGCCGGGGACTCGTGGATCAGGGCCAGGACCATCGGGCCGCGCTTCTGGGTGGCACCGAAGAAGTGTTGTCGCAGGCTGCCGGCGAACGAGGTCAGCCACAGCCGCCGGAGGTCCGGGAACCGGACCGTCAGGTCCATCGCCTCCTCGTACTCCAGGCCGAGGACGGTGGACGGCTCCAGCGCGACGACCCGGACCGGGACCGGCTCGGAGACGGCGCCGACCATCATCCCGAACTGCTCCCCACGGCCGATCATGCGGAACAGCGACTCGGTGCCGCGGGCGTCCACCCGCACCGCCTTGAGCCGCCCGCGGAGGACGAACCCGACGGTGGCGAGCGGGGCGTTCGCCTCGTGGACGACATCCCCGGCCGCGTACTGGGCCACCCGGGCGGCCCGGGCCACCTCCCGGACGGCCTCGTCCGACGCCCCGCGGAAGTACTCGTGCACCCTCAGCAGCGAGATCACGTCATCGGTCACGGCGGCGGGCCTCCAGTTCGCGGCGGATGAAGTCCCCGAACCCGGCCTCCGGGGCGGCGTTCGCGGCGTCGTTCAGGTACGCCAGCCGCTTGAGGTCCGGGAACGGCAGGGACCGGTCGAGCCGGCCGTCCTCGTACAGCGCCCGGTCCAGCCGGCCGTTTGCGACCACCCGCCAGTCGAGCCGGCACCGGCTGTTCGGCAGCCGGTAGTACGCCGTGGTGCAGTTCGCCGTCAGCCCGTGATACCAGCGGGGGGCCGCGGCCAGGCCGTTGATCGCCCCGACGTAGTCGAGGAACGCATCCCGCACCTCCTCGGCTCCGGCGTGGAACCGGTACAGGTGGGTCTCCTGTGGGGGGCCGTACTTGGTGCGGCGGAGGACGGCGTCCCGCTCGTCCATGGCGAGGAAGATCAGCTCCTGCTGCCGGTAGAAGCTGCGGGGGACGGAGTACGCCTGCCCCTTCCGGTACCGCACCTCGATCGACAGGCAGACGCGGCCGTCCGGGCCGAAATCGAACACCAGCACCGGGTGGCTCATCAGGGCCACCCCCCAGTTGAAGAAGATGATGTCCAACCCCTTCAGGTTGGACAGGTGGTAGGCGCGGGTCTCGTACCGCGGGGTGAAGTCGGTGAGCGACCGGTACTCGAAGTTGCGGACGTTCTCGATCGTGACCACGTCCCCGTCGCGGACGGCCCGGGGCAGGACGGCCACGGTCGGATCCCAGTCGCGGTCGTGGCTCGGCTTCAGCCGGAGCCACCAGACCAGGAACAGGGCGGTGACGCCGAGCAGGGCGGCGAACGGCTGCCAGAGCGGCCGCCAGACGGCGAACAGCGTGGCGACGCCGACCGCCCACCCGGCCGCGGTCGCCAGCCCCCATCGGCTTGCCCCGCCGGCGTCGTAGTAGACGGCGCCGGCCACCCACAGGGTGATTGCCGACGCGGCCACCAGCATCGCGGCGAGAACCGCCCAGGCGAAGACGGAGTCCATGACGGCTCACGCAGGGGTCGGGGCACGACCGGTGGCGGTCGTCGAGGAACAACGCACACGGCGAGCATGAGGACAGCGAGAGCGTTTCCCGACTGCCCGGCCCGCTCCGCGGTACGCGGCCACTGCCGACGAACCGGGTCGTCGGTCCCGCACGCCGCATCAGTCATGTCGCCAGGTGCCGCTTGATCGCAACCTGCACGAGTTCCGCGCTCGACTTGACCCCGAGCTGCTCCATCATGCTGTACTTGTGGAACGCGACGGTCCGGGGCGTGATCTTCAGCACCCGGGCGATCTCCTTCATCGTGTGCCCCTCGGCCAAGAGCTGGAGCACTTCCTTCTGCCGGACGCTCAGTTGGGCCGGCTTGGCCGCCGGTGCGTCCTGACGGGTGAAGGCGTCGATCAGCCCGCGGGTGGCCGCCGGGGTGATGTACGACCGCCCCTGGGCGACCTCGCGGATCGCCTGAAGCAGTTCGACCGCCGCCGAAGTCTTCAGCAGGAAGCCGGACGCCCCGAGCCGGAACGCCTCGGCCGCCAGGTCGGGGTCTTCGCTCATGGTCAGGAAGATCACCTTCACCTGAGGCATGTCCCGCTTGAGCAGACGGGCTGCGTCCAGCCCGTTGAGCAGCGGCATGGCGATGTCGAGGACGACGATGTCGGGCGACAGCTCGCGGGCCGCCGCGAGGAGTTCGCGGCCGTCGGCCACCGACCCGACCACGTCGCAGTCGGCCTCCAGCAGCCGGGCGAACGCCTCGCGGATCAGCCGGTGGTCGTCCGCCAACAGGACGCGAGGCCGCGCCATGACGCCTCCCACGGTTTCAGGTCGGCCCGCCCGATTATCGCCCGGCCGGCTTCGGTTGCAAGGCGGCGACATCCGCCCGGTCGGACGCGGCCAACGGGACATGGACATCGATCCTCGCCCCGGCGGACGGGCGGGACTCGATTACCAGCTCGCCGCCGATCAGGTTCAGCCGTTCCCGCATGCTGACCAGGCCAAGCCCGTCCCGGCACTCGGCCGCGTCGGGGTCGAACCCGATTCCGTCGTCCGTGACCTGCAGGTGAAGCCGGTCCATCGTCCCGTTCAGTTCCACCACGACCCGCCGGCTGCCGCTGTGTTTGACGACATTTTGCAACGCTTCCTGGGTGATCCGGTACAGGCACAGGGCCGTGTCCGGGGGGACCGCCCGCGGCTCCGACTGGTGGGTGAATCGCACCTCCAGGCCGTGGCACTGGGTCAGTTCCTTGCACAGACTGGCGATCGCGGCCACCAGTCCGAGGTGCTCCAGTTTGGACGGGTGCAGCCGGTGCGACAGGTCATGAACAGCCGAGGCCAGCTCCCGGACCTGGTCCGCTAGCTCCTGCGTCCGGGTCGCAGTCTCGGTAGCCGTTGCCGGCGGCTTCTGGCCGAGCAGGTCCAACTCCAGGGCCAGTAGCGCGAGCCGTTGGTTGAGGTCGTCGTGCAGCTCGCGGGCGATCCGCCGCCGCTCGCCCTCCTGGGCCTCGAGTAGCCGGCCGGTCAGCCGCTGCAGCTCGCGGCCGGTCTCCCGCAGTACGTCCTCCGCCTGTTTGCGGGCGGTCAGGTCGAGGACGGACGCCAGGGTGAGCGGCCCCCGTGCGGTTCGCAGCGGGCTAAGCCCGACCTCAACCGGGAACTCGCTCCCGTCCTTCCGCCGGCCGGACACCTCCCGCCCCTGTCCCGCGACACGGGCCGCCGGCGCGGCGAGGTAGTCCTCCCGGTCGGCCGGGTGTCGGTCCCGCACCCGCTCGGGCACCAGGATCTCCACCGGCCGGCCGATCAGCTCCGGTTGCCCGTAGCCGAACAGCTTCTCCACCTGGGCGTTGGCCATCACGATGCCGCCGTCCCGGCCGACCAGGAGCATGCCGACGGGGGCCGTCTCGACCACCCGCCGGAACTGTTCGTCGGCCCGGTGCGCCCGCACCCGCTGGGCCAGCAGGCCGGCCAGCAACAGGATCACGACCAGGCAGACGGAAGCCGCCCCGATGATCCGCCACTTGTACACGTCCCAGACGGCCTCTTCCTTGAACCGCACGACGCTGCCGGGCGGCAGATGCGTCTCGCTCAGCCCCCAGCGGTCGAGTTGCCGGGCGTCGAACCAGGCGGCGTTCCCGCTCACCGGCTGGATGCCGATCGCCTCCGGCTTTTCCCCGGCGAGTACCCGCAGGGCCAGGCGGGCGGCGTTCTCCCCCGCGGCCTCGAAGCTGAACACCCGGCCGCCGACCGCACCGCGGCCGACGTAGGTGTCCACGTGCCCGTAGACGGGGGCGGTCGCCCGCTCGGCGAGCCGTTCGAGGGCGTCCGCGGGAATGAAGGTGGCCCCGTTCCGGTCCTGGAAGATGTGCAGATAGTAGACGACACTCTGCGCGGGCAACCCCGCCACCTGGCGGAGCAGGTCATCCATCGGCAGGCCGGTCAGGTAGGTGAAGCCGACCCGCCCCGCGTAGGGGGCGAACGCCCGCCGGGCCTCCTCCGCCCACCGGGCGTCGAACGCCGCGGCCCCCGCGACCACGAACACCCGTTGCGTGTCCGGGTGGTTGCGGAGGGCGAGGTCGAGCGTCCCCGTCAGGTCCATGTCGTTCGGAACGCCGATCACGTCTGGCGGCAGACGGCGGTCGGCTATCTCCCGGCGGTCGACGGCCACGAACACGACCGGGGCGCCGGGGAACACCTGCTCGCGGTATTGCAGCACGAAGTCCAGGCCGGACGACAGGCCGGCGATCACCAGGTCCACCTTCCGCCCGGCGTACTTCCGTTGCAACAGCGTGATCTGGGCCTGCCGGAAGCCGGGGTCGGAGAGCCGGGCGATGTCGACGTACTCGTTGCGGACGTCGATCCGGTCGGCCGACTCGTGCGCGAACACCGTCCGGATCGCCTGGTTGGCCAGGATGATCCCGGGCGCCCCGTCGCTCTCGTTCGGGTAAACGCCGACCACCAGCCGGGGCGTGCCCGGGTCGGCCGTGGCCGGCGGGCAGCAGAGCGAGACGGCCAGTGCGATGACCAGGGGGATCTGCCCGCGGGCGAACGGCGAACGCCAGACAGCCGTCGTGTCGCCGCCCATGCCACGCCCTCCGGGGTCGGAGTGGGGGCGTCCGTGCCGTGGGGTCAACCACGTCGGAGCGGCGGCGGCTTCCGGCGAGCCGCGCCGTCCGGTTGACCTGTCGCTGAACGGTGCCCAGGTAGTATACAGAATGCCGACGTTCATAGCCCGCGACACCTGTCTGATTTTCGCACCCGTACCTGTCACTTCTGACAGGTGTGAGCTACCGATCATCGCTATACCCTTTCCCTCGTAACGTCGCCCGATGTCGCGCGGTGAACGCCCCCGCGGCACAGAAGCAGACGCGCTCGACCGGGGCCGAGTCGCCGGCCCGGTCGGCGGGGACAGGATCATGCCCGTGTCACCCCTGGCCGGCAAGCCGGCCCCGCCCGAGCGGCTGATCGACCCGTGTCGGCTCGAACGCGAGTACTACGAGCGGCGGCCGGACGTCGACGACCCGGACCAGTTGGTCAGCTTCGGCACCAGCGGGCACCGCGGCTCGCCGCTCCGCGGGACGTTCACCGAGGCCCACATCCTGGCGGTCACGCAGGCGATCTGCGACTACCGCCGGGGGAAAGGGATCGACGGGCCGGTGTACATGGGCCGGGACACCCACGCCCTGTCCGGGCCGGCCCAGCGGACGGCCCTGGAGGTGTTGGCGGCCAACGGGGTGACGACGGTCATCCAGCGGGACGACGGGGCGACGCCCACCCCGGCCGTCTCGCGGGCGATCCTGGTCCACAACCGCCGCGGCACCGACCACCTGGCGGACGGGATCATCATTACCCCGTCCCACAACCCGCCCGAGGACGGCGGGATCAAATACAACCCGCCGAACGGCGGCCCGGCCGACACGGACGTGACGTCCTGGATCGAAGAGCGGGCCAACGAGTACCTGCTGCGGGACAACGCCGGGATCGGCCGGCTCCCGTACGACCGGGCGGTCCGGGCCGCCACCACTCGCCCGGACGACTTCGTCCGGCCGTATGTGGACGACCTCCGGAACGTGATCGACACGGACGCGATACGCGGGGCCGGCCTCCCGCTGGGCGTGGACCCGCTCGGCGGGGCGGCCCTGCACTACTGGCAGGCGGTCGACGCGGTGTACGGCCTCGGGATCGAGGTGCTCAACCCCCGCATCGACCCCACCTTCTCGTTCATGCCGGTCGATCACGACGGGCGGATCCGGATGGACTGCTCCAGCCGGTACGCGATGGCAGGGGTGGTCCGGCTCAAGGACCGGTTCCGGGTCGCGTTCGCCAACGACCCGGACGCGGACCGTCACGGGATCGTCACCCCGTCCGCCGGGCTGATGAACCCGAACCACTACCTGGCAGTGACCGTCCGCTACCTGCTCACGCACCGGCCCGGCTGGCCGGTCTCGGCCGCCGTCGGCAAGACGGTCGTCAGCAGCGGGCTGATCGATCGGGTGGTCGGACGGCTCGGCCGGCGGCTGTACGAGGTGCCGGTCGGGTTCAAGTGGTTCGCCCCGGGGCTGTTCGACGGGTCGGTCTGTTTCGGCGGGGAGGAGAGTGCCGGGGCTAGCTTCCTGCGGCACGACGGGACGGTCTGGACGACCGACAAGGACGGCATCGTCATGGCCCTGCTCGCGGCCGAGATCACGGCCAAGACGGGCAAGGAGCCGGGCGAGCACTACCGGGAGTTGGCGGCCGAGTTCGGCACCCCTCACTACACCCGGATCGACGCCCCGGCCACGCCCGAGCAGAAGGCCCGGTTACAACGGCTGTCACCCGACGACGTGAAGGCCGCCACCCTCGCCGGCGAGCCGATCACCCAGAAATTGACCCGCGCGCCAGGCAACACCGCAGCGATCGGCGGGCTGAAGGTGGTGACGGGCGGCGGGTGGTTCGCGGCCCGTCCGTCCGGGACGGAGGACGTCTACAAACTGTACGCGGAGAGCTTCGAGGGGGCGGACCACTTGGAGGCGATCGTCACGGAGGCGAGGCGGATCGTCGCCGCGGTGCTGGACCCGGGCGAAATCGCGCCGCCCCGTGCCCTGCCGGTGCGGGCGTACTGACCGTGTCGTCGGCGGCCCGACCGGGCGCGGCACGAGTGGGCGAGGAGCTGGGTTGATGAATTCTCTGTAACTCGCCCGGTAAAGGCTGGCTTTAGGGATGTCAGCGGTGCAGACTGTGCCAGACGTGGGGCCGTGAGACCGATCGACCACGACCGCAGGCGCCGGGCGCCGTCCGGGGTCGCATCCGCCGCGAGACGTTGAACCATGTTTCTGGACTACCTGTCACTCGTGATCCTGATACTAGGGCTGACGGTCAGCTTCTACGCGTTCATCTTCGTCCACGACATCCCGTACAAGATCGCCAAGGCCCGCCAGCACCCGTACGTGGAGGCCATCCACGTCGCCGGCTGGCTGAGCCTGTTCACCCTCCACGCCATCTGGCCGTTCGTCTGGATTTGGGCGGTGTCCTACCGCAAGCCGGAGCCGGGCCAGGCGGTCGGCGGGGACGGCGACCTGGGCAGCCGGCTCGCCGGGATCGAGGCGCGGCTCAAGCTGCTGGAGGTGGACGGCCACACCGGGGGGCGGACCCATGCTTGAGCTGATCATCGGCACCTACGGGGTGCTCTGCTGGCTGCTGTTCGCCAAGCTCAAGCTCATCCCGGTCACCACGTACACGGTTGTCACCGCGGTCCTGGGCGGGGTGGTCATCCTGGCCGTCCTGTTCATCACCCTGTCGGTGTTCCACCCGGTCAGCCACGACGGCCGGATGTACGCCCCGGTCGTCCAGATCGTCCCCCAGGTGCGGGGGACGGTGGTCGAGGTGCCGGCCGAGGCGAACAAGCCGATGAAGGCTGGCGAAGTGCTCTTCCGGATCGACCCGAAGCCGTACCAGATCGAGGTGGACCGGCTGAAGGCGGCGCTGGCGGCGAAGAACGTCAAGTTCGCCCAGCTCAGCGAGCAGTTGGCCGCCGCCGAGGCGAGCACCCGGGAGGCCCGGGCCAACCTGACCGTGGCCGAGTCCCAGTTCGACCGCCAGGCCCGGGAGAACTACGAGCAGGCGGCCGCCCAGGTGGACCAGGTGCAGAAGCGGCTCGACCTGGCCAAGTCCAACCTGGACCGGATGGAGAAGACCGCCGCCGGGTCGATCTCGGCTCAGGAGTTGGACGTCGCCCGGACCCGGGTGCTCAGCCAGCAGGAGGAGCACCGGCAGGCGGTCAACGCCATGAACATCGCCCGGGAGAAGCTCAAGACCGGCAGCAGCAGCCTGGAGGCGGTCCGCCAGGACATCGCCCGGCTGGAGGCGGCCGAGCGGCAGATCCGGCTCCAACTGAAGGCCGAGAGCGACGGGGTCAACCCGGAGGTCCGGGAGGTGATGGCCCAGCTCGACAAGGCCCGGTGGGATCTGGAGCAGACGGTGGTCCGCGCCCCGACCGACGGGTACGTCCCGCAGCAGGTGCTGCGGCCGGGGATGATGGCCGTCTCGCTGCCGTTCAAGCCGCTGATGATGTTCGTGGTCGGGGAGCGGCCGACCCTGGTCGCCTCCTACCCGCAGAAGGTGATCTCCGACCTCAAGCCCGGGATGGAAGGGGAGGCGGTGTTCAAGATGTACCCGGGACGGTCGTTCAAGGTGAAGGTCCGGCGGGTGCTGACGGCCATGCAGGAGGGCGAGCTGGACGCCGGCGGCCAGATCCTTTCGACCACCCCGGAGCACGCCACCGGGCACGTGCCGGTGGTGTTCGACTACGACGAGGACGTGGCCGGGCTGGACCTGCCGGTCGGGGCACAGGCCAGCATCGCCGTGTACACCGACCGGGTCCACGCCCTGTCGATCCTGCGGAAGATCATCCTGCGGATCAAGAGCTGGGAGAACTTCGTGTTCTAGCCGGGGGCCGTGGCGGGCGACGGTCCCGGCGGACGTCACACACGGGAGGGGGAGCGATGAGCGACACCAACGACCTGGCATCCCGCATCGACGGGGTGGTTTCGGACGCCAAGGCCAAGCTGAAGGCGGCCCAGCAGGAGCTGCTTCAGGAGTACCTGGACCGGCAGTCGCGGCTGGAGCGGTACGCCGCCGTCCTGCCGATGCTGCAGCAGGTCGTCCGGCCCCGGCTGGAACTACTGGCCAAGAAGTTCGGCGACCGTGTGGAGGTGACACCGCACGTGTCGGGCAACACCCGGTCCGCCCAGTTCGCGTTCAAGTCGCCGCTCGCTCACATCGATATGACGGTCAGCGCGTCCCCCGACCGGGAGGCGAAGAACGTGGTGATCGAGTACGGGCTGCAGGTGATCCCGGTGCTGATGCGGTACGAGTCGCACGCCGAGTTCGTCACCCCGATCGACGGCCCGGACACGGCCGGGCTGGGCAAGTGGCTGGACGACCGGCTGGTCGGGTTCGTCGAGACCTTCATGAAGATGCACGAGAGCGAGCACTACACGAAGGAGCAGTACGTCGAGGACCCGGTGATGGGGGTACGTTTCCCGAAGTTTGCCGCCGGGGCGACCCTCGAGCACGGCGGGAAGACGTACTACTTCGTCGACGAGCGGACCAAGCAGGACTTCGTGAAGCAGAAGGGCGTCTGACCGACTCGCCGCCCAGGGTCAGTGAGCGGTAGCCCCGATGTGGTGGCCGGACCCGCCGTGGGGCAGGCCGCGGGGATCGCGCGGCGTGGAGGGGGTATGAAGGTTGGCGTCGTCGGCAGCGGGATGGTCGGGGCGACCGCCGCCTACGCCCTGGTGATGCGGGGGGTCGGGCGGGAGGTCGTCCTGGTCGACAAGAACGCCGCCCGGGCCGAGGCGGAGGCGGACGACATCCGGCACGCCGTCCCGTTCGCCCACCCGCTCGAGATCCGGGCCGGCGATTACGCCGCCCTGGCCGGGTGTCGGGCCGTGGTGCTGTGCGCCGGGGTCGGGCAAAAGCCCGGGGAGACCCGGCTCCAGCTCCTGCGGCGGAACGCGGCCGTCTTCCGGGAGGTCGTCCCGGCCGTCCTGCGGCACGCCCCGGAGGCGGTGATCGTCGTCGCCACCAACCCGGTGGACGTGATGACCCACCTGGCCGCCCGGTACGCGGCCGCGGCCGGGGTGTCGGCCGGCCGGGTGTTCGGGTCCGGCACCACCCTGGACACGGCCCGGTTCCGGACCCTGCTCGGCGGCCGGTGCGGGGTCGACCCCCACCACGTCCACGGGTACGTGATCGGCGAGCACGGCGACTCCGAGGTGCTCACCTGGTCGCTGGTGACGGTCGGCGGGATGCCGCTGGAGGCATTCGCCCGGATGCGGGGGGTGGACCTGTCCGACTCGGCCCGCCGGGCGATCGACGAGAAGGTGCGGCGGGCGGCGTACACGATCATCTTTGGCAAGGGGGCGACGTACTACGGGATCGGCTCCGCCCTGGCCCGGATCACGGACGCGGTCCTGCACGACCAGCGGTCGATCCTGACGGTGTGCGCCCCGACCGCGGACGTGGCCGGGGTGCCGGACGTGACCGTCGCGCTCCCCCGGTTGGTCGGCGGGGCAGGGGTGATCGAGACCTTCCCGCTGCCGCTGAGCGAAGCCGAGCAGGCCCAACTCCGGGCCAGTGCCGGGGTGATCCGCCAGGCGCTCGACGAACTCGGCGACGCCCCCTGACGGCCGGGGGCACGTGAGCCGGGCGCGACCGGATCGGGTAGGCCGACTGCGGCCGTGCCGTCGAGCGAACGACCGACCCGGGAGGACGTTGCCATGTCATCGACACTCACCGCCCCGACGACCGCCGCGACCGACGGCCAGCCACCGGCCTCGATCAGCGCGTTCGGCAAGGCCCGGGCCACGGTCGGCGGCTCGCCCCTGGCCGCGGACGAACTCCGCAAGCTCGACGCCTTCTGGCGGGCGAGCAACTACCTGGCCCTCGGCATGACCTACCTGAAGGCCAACCCGCTGCTCCGGGAGCCGCTCAAGCCGGAGCACGTCAAGGACCGGCTGCTCGGCCACTGGGGGGCCAGCCCCGGCCTCGCCTTCTGCTACCTCCACCTGAGCCGGGCGATCAAGGCTTACGACCTGGACGTGGTGTTCATGGCCGGCCCGGGGCACGGGGCGCCCGGCGTGCTCGGCCCGTGCTACCTGGAGGGGTCGTACACCGAGGTGTACCCGGACTGCTCCGAGGACGCCGAGGGTATGGCCCGGCTGTTCAAGCAGTTCTCCTTCCCCGGCGGGATCGGCAGCCACTGCACCCCGGAGACGCCCGGCAGCATCCACGAGGGGGGCGAACTCGGGTACGTGCTGTCCCACGCCGGCGGGGCGGCGTTCGACAACCCGGACCTGATCGTCGCCGCGGTGGTCGGCGACGGCGAGTC
>JAXMAZ010000032.1:0-92420 GCA_046350115.1 Gemmataceae bacterium | reverse complement strand
ACTACCTGAACCCGCTCACCCACCTGCGGGCGGCGGCCGGCCGGGTGGCACCGCCGGGCCGACTCCGGGTCCACACCGCCGGGGTGTGCCTGCCGGTCGCCGAGGGGCTGCTCCGCCGCTACCCGCCGGACTGGGCGCTGGGGCCGACCCAGTGGCTGTTCCGCCGGTCCGTCCGCCGGTTGCACCGCCGGTTCCGGTTCGACGCGGTGGTCACGGCCCCGTCCCACCGGCTGACCGGCTACCCGCCGCCGCTGCGGGGGGTCGTAGCGGTGCTCGACTACCTGGACCTGTTGCCGGACGGGGTGGAGGCCGAGTACGTGCGGACGGCCGACCGCGTCGTGACCGTGTCCCATGTGCTGGCCGACCGGGTGCGGGAGCGGTTCGGCCGGGAGGCGGCGGTGATTCCGAACGGCGTCCACCCGGACCGGCTGAAACAGGCCGACCCGGCCCGCGCCCGTGCCCGGTGGGGGCTGGCCGGCAAGACGGTGGTGAGCCTGATCGGGCTGACGTGCAGCCACCGGCTGTACTTCCTGGACGCCCTCGCCCGGCTGCGGACGGAGGTGCCGGACCTGGTGTTCCTCGGCGTCGGGGACGGGCCGGTGCTGGCCCCGCTGGCCGCCCGCTGCCGGGCGCTCGGGCTGCCGCACGTGCTGACCGGGTGGGTGGCCCCGGAACAGGTCGCGGACCTGTTCGCCGCGTCCGACGTCGGGCTGTACCCGGGGGACGACACCCCGTACTACGACGCCGCCTCGCCGATCAAGGTGCTGGAGTACCTGGCCGCCCGGGTGCCGGTGGTGACGAACCGGGTGGCCGAACTGGTCCGCTTGAACCTGCCCGGGGTGACGACCTGCCCGGCGACCGTAGATGCGTTCGCCGATGCCATCGGCCAGGCGCTCACCCGCCGGCCGACGGCCTTCCCGGACATGGCCGCTTACGCCTGGGACACGCTGGCCGCCCGGTTCGGTGACGAGATCGACCGGGCGATCACGGCTCAGCAGCCGGCGGGGGACGTATGACCGACACCCCCCGAGTGCTGGCGGTCGCCACGATGGGGTCCGGCAGCGGGGACGAGGCCCGGCTGCTCGCCCTGCTGCGGGAGTTCGCCCCGGACGTGGCCCCGTTCGACCCGCGGCACAAGCTGCGGTCCGGGCGGCGGCTGTTCGCCCGGATCCGCCGGACCCGGCCGCGGCTGGTGGTGATGGAGGGGACGGGCGTCGCTGGCGGGGCGGCCCTGATCCTGGCCCGGCTGCTGTTCGGCACCCGGTACGTGGTCGGCAGCGGGGACGCGGTCGGCCCCTACGTCGCCGGCCGGGTGCGGTGGCTGGGGCCGGCGTTCGGGCTGTACGAGCGGGTGCTGTGCCGGCTGGCCGCCGGGTACATCGGCTGGACGCCGTACCTGGTCGGCCGGGCGGTGGCGTTCGGCTGCCCCCGCGGGGTGACGGCCCCGGGTTGGGCGGCGACGCCGCTTTCATCCGAAGAGCGTGCGGCGGCGCGGGCGGACGTGCGCCGGCGGCTCGACATCAGTCCGGACGAACTGGTCGTCGGGCTGGCCGGGTCGCTGGCGTGGAACCGCCGCTACCGGTACTGCTACGGGCTGGAGCTGGTGGAGGCGGCCAGGCGGGTGAAACGGCCGGACGTGCGGTTCCTGGTCGTCGGCGACGGGACGGGCCTGGCCGAGCTGAAGCGGAGGGCGGACGGGCGGGTGCTGTTCACCGGGCGGGTGCCGGCGGCCGAGGTGCCGCGGTACTGCGCGGCGATGGACGTGGGTAGCCTGCCGCAGAGCCTGGACGGGGTGGGGCTGGTGCGGTACACGACCAAGCTGCCGGAGTACCTGGCGGCCGGACTGGGGGTGCTGACCGGGCCGACGCCGGCGGCCTACGACCTGGACGCCGGCTGGGTGTGGCGGGTCGGCGGCGGGCACCCGTGGGAGCCGGGGTACCACGCCGCCCTGGCGGCGGTGATCGACGGGCTGACGGCCGACGAGGTGGGGGCGAAGGGGGCGGCCGCGGCAGGCGACCGCCGGTTCGACCGGGACGAGCAGGTGCGGCGGGTGACGGCGTTCGTCCGCGAGCTGGGCTGACGCGGGGTCAGCGGCCGGCGGTGGCCGGGCCGGGGAGCGGGAGCCGGGCGTCCCGCACCTCCCGGGTGAGCTGGTGACACCGGACGCACGCCAGGGTCATGTCCACGTACCCCAGGGTGGCCCCGTCCAGGTTCTTCTCCCCGCCCTTCTTGATCACCCGCTCGACCGCCTCCCGGAAGGTGTTCAACTGCAGCTCGTACTGCCGGTTCTTCGCCTTGGCGGTCAGCTCGGTGGTCCGGCTGATGCGGATCAGCTCCTTGCCGCTGCGGGTGATCCGGGCGAAGTCGTTGGTGGTCAGCCCTTCGAGCAGCGCCTGGGCGTGCCTCAGCTTCTCGGCCATCAGCGGCGACCGCTCGTCCTTCTTCTCCTTGGCGGCCGGCGGGGCCGGCTTGGGGTCGTCGGACGGGGCCGACCCGACGCCGACCAGGGCCGCCGCCACCGCCGCCGTCAGGAACCGGGGCGCTCGCATGGACTCCTCCCGTTAGGTGCGACCGGCGGGGCCGTCACCCGGCCCCGCCGCTCCCCGGATGGTACGCCCCCGTCCGTCCGGCCGCAACCCGGCGGCCGCGGCCCGGGCCGAGCGACGCCCGCAGCAGCGCGTCCCACTGCTCCAACTGCCGGGCCTTCGAGAAGTGGTCGTGGTACACCCGGAAGCACCGCTCCCGCAGGGCCAGCAGCCCGGCCGGGTCGGCGGCCAGCGCCTTCAGCGCGGCCGTCACCGCCGGCAGTGTCTCCGGGGTCAGCACCCAGCCGACCTTGTGCTCCGTCACCCACTGGGCGATGGCCGAGTCCGGCGGGCCGGCGTACACCACGCCGCGGCCGGTCGCCAGCGCCCCGAAGAACTTCGACGGCACCACCGTCCCGGCCCACTCCGGCCGCAGGCTGACCAGGTGCAGGTCGCACGCCCCGAGCCGCTTCTCCAGCTCGGCCTCCGGGGCGAACCCGGCGAACGACACGTTCGCGTCGTCCGGCCGGACGGCGGCCTTCAGCTCGTCCATCCGGTTGCCGCGGCCGGCGAAGCAGAGCCGGACCGGCTCCCCTCGCAGCGCCCGGGCGAGGGCCAGGAACTCGGTGTAGCTGTGCGCCCGGCCGAAGTTGCCGGAATACAAGAGGCCGAGCTTGGCCTCGCCGAACAGCTCTTTGCAGGTGGCCGGGTCCGGGGCGACCGGGGCGGCCGGCTCGACCAGCGCCCACGGGGTGAGGGTGGCGACCCGGGCGGTCGAGCCGTACCGGGCCAGCCGCGCCCGCATGCACGCCCCGAGGTCGGCGATCAGGTCGCACCGCCGGTATGCGGCCCGGAGGAACGGCGTCAGGAGGCGCACGGGGAGCGAGGTCGGCCGCAGCGCCCCTTCCGCGACCGACGCCTCCGGGTGCAGGTCGTGGCACCAGTGGGCGACCCGGGTCCGCGGCCGGACCAGCCGCCACGGCAACGCCGCCAGCACCCCGAGGATGGGGTCGGTGCCGACCACCATCACGTCCCGCCGGCGGCTTGGTGACACGGCCGCTGCGACCGCCCAGGCGGCCTGCATCCACCCGGCGTTCAGCACCCGGCCGACGGTGGACGCCTGCTTGAACCGCGGCCGCCACGCCCGGCGGACGGCCACCCCGTTCCAGTCTTCGGCCAGCGGGTACGTCACCCGCTCGTCCCGGCAGCCGCGGTTGCACGGCACGGCCGTCACGTCCCACCCGCGGGCGGTCAGCCCCTCGGCCAGGTCGGCGAACAGTCGGGCGCTGACCACGTCGTCCGGGTGGAAGTAGTGGTACAGCAGCGTGACGTGGGGGCGGTCCGAATGCGGAATGGAAGACATCAGGGTCGCGGCGAGTGTTTGGCTCGGGGGTCGTGATTCCGCATTCCGAATTCCGCACTCCGCATTACTTCTGCCGTGCCTGCTCGTACCAGGCGATCGTCTCCCGCAGCCCGTCCCGGAAGGCGGTGGTCGCCTGCCAGCCGAACCGCTCCTTCGCCCGGGTGGTGTCCAGGCACCGCCGCGGCTGGCCGTCCGGTTTGGTCGGATCCCACCGCAGCTCTCCCTTGAACTGGCACAGCTCGCAGATCAGCTCGGTCAGCGCCTTGATGGTGATCTCCTTGCCGCTGCCCAGGTTGACCGGGTCCGGGTCGCTGTACCGGGACGCGGCGGCGGCGATCCCCTCCGCCGCGTCCCGGACGAACAGGAACTCCCGGCTGGCCGACCCGGTCCCCCACACGTCGATGTACGCCTGCTTCGCCTCCCGGGCGTCGATCACCTTCTTGATGATCGCCGGGATGACGTGGCTGGACTTCGGGTCGAAGTTGTCCCCCGGCCCGTACAGGTTGACCGGCAGCAGGGTGACGGCGTCCATCCCGTACTGCTGGCGGTACGCCTGGCCCATCACCAGCAGCGCCTTCTTGGCGATCCCGTAGGGGGCGTTCGTCTCCTCCGGGTAGCCGGCCCAGAGGTCGTCCTCCTTGAACGGGACCGGGGTGAACTTCGGGTACGAGCAGATGGTGCCGACGGTGACGAACTTGCCCACCCCGGCCTTGCGGGCCTCCTCCATCAGCAGCACGCCCATGATGGCGTTCTGGTAGAAGAACAGCCCGGGGTTCTCCCGGTTGGCCCCGATCCCGCCGACCACCGCCGCCAGGTGGACGATGACGTCCGGCCGGTGGTCGGCCAGCAGCTTGCGGACCTGGGCCTGCTCGGTCAGGTCGTACTCCGCCTTCCGCGGAACGATGACGGCGGCCGGGTCGTGCTGGCGGACGGCGTCGCAGACCGGCCGGCCGAGGAACCCGGCCCCGCCGGTGACCATCACGCGCTTGCCGGTGAGCTGACTCATGGGGTGCCCGAGGGAGGGGCCAGCCGGTCCGGGTCGATCCCGCGGGCCAGCAGCCGGAGGTACACGTCGATCATCGACTCGTAGGTGGCGACCATGTGAGCGTAGGTGATCCCCGGCCAACCGTCGAGGACCGCCCGCCGCCAAACCAGCATGTGGGCCAGTCGGAGAACGTACCGGCCGGGCAACCGGGCGGCCAGCCGCTTGACCGCCCGCCGCCGCTCGGTCCCGTCCCGGCTGAACAGTCGCCCCCCGGCCGCCCCGGGGCGGAACGCCTGCTCCGCCTCCCGCCGGGCGTACCGCACGTGCTTGACGAACCAGTCGTCGATCCCCTTGGAGAACCCGAGGTGGACGAGCGGGTTCTCCAGGGTGCCGAGGGGCAAGTCGGTGACTTCCCGCTGGCCGTGCCCGTGGTCGGCGAACCGGAGCCGGTCCTTGCGGAAGAACCGCACCTGGTACGCCGGGTACTGGCCGGCCCGCCGCAACCACCGGCCGGCGAACATCAGCTTGCTCGGTACCCGGTAGCCGCCGGGCGGCGGGTCGGCCGCGGCGATTCGAGCCAGTTCAGCGGTCAACTCAGGGGTGAGCCGTTCGTCCGCGTCCAGGTGGAACTGCCAGGCGTATTTGGTCGGGACGTGGTCGATGGCCCAGTTCCGCTGGGTGCCGAACCCGCGGAACGGGTTGGTGTAAACCGGCACACCCCGCCCGGCGGCGATCGCCGCCGTTCGGTCGGTGGACCCGGAGTCGAGGACGTGAACGTCGTCGAACCCGGCGGCCGACGCCAGGCAGTCGGCCAGGTTCCGTTCCTCGTTGTATGTCAGGACGACGATCGAGACGGGCAACGGTCACCAGGCGAATGGGCCGGTCACGGGGCGGCTGCTCCCGACCGGCGGAAGATCATCGGTTTGGCCAGGTACTTAATCACCCCGGCGTCGGCGAACGCCCGCCGGGCGGCGGTCGTCAGCGGTTCGTCCAGGGTGGCCCCGGTCTCGGCCAGCATCAGATCGATCCAGTAGCCGTTCGGCTGCTCGTTCAGGTGCATCAGCCCGGGACCGACTTCCGGGTCGTGCTCGGCGGCGGTCAGGAACACTAGGGGGGCAGCAGATGCCAGCCGGCGGACCAGTACCGGGGCGTGGGCGGCCGGCAGATGCTCCGCCACTTCACAACAGACGGCCACGTCGTACGGCCCGCCGGGTAGCGGGTCGGGGCCGGTCAGGTCGAACCGGTCGGCCGGCAACCCCTTCTCCTTCACCTTCTGCAGTGCGGCGTCGGAGATGTCCACCCCGTACACCTGGACGCCGCGGCTGGCAAGTGCCGCCATCTGGTGGCCCGGCCCGCACCCCACGTCCACCGCCCGCCGGGGCCGCAAGTGACCGACGATCCACTCGCCAATCACGTCTACACTCGGCCCCTCAATCCGCTCGATCGCGTCGTAGTATGAGCGGCTGTAAACGGTGGTGCCGAACAGGGCGTGGGCGACTGTGTTGAACCATCCCCGCTGCTTGAGCCAACGCCTGACCGGGTACGGGGCGCCGGACCGCATCCAGTCCCATAGGATCTCGCGCCGCTGACGGTGCATGGCCGCCCTCCGTCGAGGGCCGCCGGCCCCTCGGCAGGACGGCCCCGGTGTGCGGAGCGGTCACTGTACTCCGCAGACCCATGCTAGTATCACACGGCTGGCGCACCAATTATATATTGCCCATTCCAGATCGACACTCACCCCTGCTTGCGGGCGATCAGGATCATCGACTTGGCGAGCGCCGGAACCCGCCCCACCCGGACCACCCGCTCGACCGTCAGCCCGACCTCGGCCAGCAGGGCGGTCAGCGTCCGCGGCGACCAGAACTTGATGTGCCCGTAGTCCCACAGGGCGGTGAAGTGGGCGTCCAGCTTGCCGGTCACGGCCAGGGCCAGGTTCTTCAGATACCCGTGGTACGGGGTGGAGACGATCGCGGTCCCGCCCGGCTCCAGCAGTTCGGCCACCGTCCGGGCGAACTTGCGGGGGTAGTACAGGTGCTCGACCACCTCCAGGCTGACCACCGCCGGGAACCGGCCGAACCGCCCGGCCAGGTCGTCGTAGGCCGACCCGGGGTGGAGGTCGAGGTTGGGGTGGTGTGCCCGGGCCAGCCGGATGCCGTCCTCGGACGGGTCGACCCCGGACACGGTGTATCCGGCGGCGGTCAGTTCGGCCGCCACCGCCCCGTTCCCGCACCCCAGGTCGAACACCCGCCGCGGGCCGGCCGCCCACGCCCGTTCGACCAACGCCCGCAAGACATGCGGCATCAGGTAGGCGTTGGTGTGCGAGGCGGTCGCGTCCGCGTACCGGTACCCGGTCGGGCGGTCAGCCGCGGTTCCCATGCCCCCCTCCGGTCTGGACCGTCCGCCGTTTGACCACCCGGGCCGGGTTGCCGGCCACCACCGCCCACGCCTCCACGTCCTTCGTGACCACCGCCCGCGCCCCGACCACCGACCCGTCGCCGACCGTCACCCCGGGGCCGACGAACGCCTCGGCCGCCACCCACGCCCCGGCCCCGATCGTGATCGGCTTTGGCACCAGCGGGAACGCCGGGTCGGTGTAGTCGTGGGTGGCCCCGCACAGGAACGCCCGCTGGCTGACCAGGGCGCTCGGGCCGAGGGTGATCGCCGCCACGCTGTAGCACTCCACCCCGTCGGCCAGGCAGCTGTGGGCGCCCATCGTCAGGTTCCACGGCGCCCACACCTTGGCCGACGGGTACGGGTGCGCCCCCGTTCCCACCCGTGCCCCGAAGCATCGCAGGAGGAACCGCCGCCAGCCGTGCAGCGGTCGCGGGCTGGGCCGGAACAGGAACAGCCAGACGCCCCCCCACAGCACCCGGGCCAGCTTGTTCCGCAGGCCGAGCCGGTTGCGGTAGCCGGACAGGTCGGGCGGGGCGGTCACGCCTTGACCACGTTCGGCCGGGGGGTCCGATACCGCCCTCGGGTGTCGACGATCAGCTTGGCGTGGGCGGCGATCAGCTCGTAATCGAACGCGTCGTGGTCGGTGGCCACCACCACGCAGTCGGCGGCGGCCACCGCCTCCGGCGTGACCACAACGGCCGTCAGGGCCGGGGCGTGCCGCCGCATGGCCGGCATGGCCGGGATGTGCGGGTCGGCGTAAGACACGACCGCCCCTTTGCCTTCCAACTGCTCCATCAGTTCGACCGCCGGCGACTCCCGCGGGTCGTCGATGTTCTTCTTGTACGCGATGCCCAGGATCAGGATGCGGGAGCCGTTCACCGCCCGGCCGCGGGCGTTCAGGGCGTCGGCCACCCGGCCGGCCACCCACCCCGGCATCCCGGTGTTGATCTCCCCGGCCAACTCGATGAACCGGGTGTGCAGCCCGTACTCCCGGGCCTTCCAGGTGAGGTAGAACGGGTCGATCGGGATGCAGTGCCCGCCCAGTCCCGGTCCCGGGTAGAACGGGGTGAACCCGAACGGCTTGGTGGCAGCCGCGTCGATCACCTCCCAGATGTCGATGCCCATCCGGTCGGCCACCACCTTCAGCTCGTTCACCAGCCCGATGTTCACGCTCCGGTAGATGTTCTCCAGCAGCTTGGCCATCTCCGCCACCCGGGGGGAGGAGACCGGGACGGTGGCGTCCACGACGGCGGCGTACAGGGCCACCCCGGCGGCCCGGCAGTGCGGGGTCGTCCCGCCGACCACCTTCGGGATCTTCTCGATCGGGAACCGGGCGTTCCCGGGGTCCACCCGCTCCGGGGAGAAGACCAGGAACAGATCCCGGCCGACGGCCAGCCCGCCGGCCTCCACCCGCAGGCGGAGCACCTCGTCGGTGGTGCCCGGGTAGGTGGTGCTCTCCAGGCTGACCAACTGGCCGGCCCGCAGGTGGGGGGCCAGGGCGTCGGCGGTGGCGACCACGTACGACAGGTCCGGCTCGTGGTGCCGGCCGAGCGGGGTGGGGACGCAGATCAGCAGGGCGTCGGCCTCGGCCGCCCGCCGGTAGTCGGCCGTCGCCTCCAGCCGGCCGGCCGCCCGGGCGGCGGCGATCCGGGCCGGGCCGATGTAATCGATGTAGCTCTTGCCGGCGTTCAGCAGGTCCACCTTCCGCCCGTCCACGTCGAACCCGAGCACCCGGAACCCGGCCTCGGCGAACCGCAGGGCGAGCGGCAGCCCGACGTACCCGAGGCCGACCACCCCGACGCGGGCGGTGCGGGCCTCGACCCGGGATAAGAACTGATCGAGCGACGGTGGGGTCATGGGGCGGCCGGGCGGGGATAGCGGGCGGTCAGTTCGGCATACATGGCGACTAACTGGGCGGCAACCGTGTCCCAGCTCATGCGGGTCCGGGCGTAGTCCCGGCCGGCCGCCCCGAGGGTACGCCGCAGGTCCGGGCGGGCGAGCAGGTCGGTCAGGACGGCGGCCAGCTCGCCGGGGTCGCGGCGGACCACCCGGCCGGCCCCGGCCGCCAACACCTGGGCCTTGGCCTGGACCCCCTCGGTGACGACCACCGGGCAGCCCCGGGCCATCGCCTCGGCGACCACCATCCCGAAGTTCTCCGAGTGGCTCGGCAGGACGAACGCCGCCGCCCCGTCGAACAGTTGCCACCGGTCGGCGGCCGCGACCGGGCCGAGCAGCCCGACCCGGTCGCCCAGCCCGAGCCGGTCAATCTCCGCCCGCACCTCGGCCGGGTGGCCCGGAGCCTGGGCGTCCGGCCCGCCGGCCACCGCCAAGTAGGCGTCCGCCGTCACGCGGGCGAACGTCGGCAGAAGCAGGTCAACGACCCCCTTTACCGGGTGCAGCCGGCCGAGGAACAGGACGATCGGCCGGTTCCCGGCGGCCGGCCCGCACCGCCGGCGAAGGGCGTCCGGGTCGGCCGGGGCGGCGAACGCGGCGTCCTCGATCCCCTGGGGGATCAGGTAGGTGGTCGCCCCCGGCCGGACCGCCCGCACATCCCGCACCTCGTCCTCCCCGGTGCAGTGGAAGCCGGCCGCCCGGCGGACCGTCCGCCCCTCGATGGCGGCCCAGTACACCCGCTTCTTCAGCCCGCGGACGGCCAGGCAGTATTCGGACAGCATGCCGGCCGGGCGGAGCACGTACGGCACCCCGGCCCGGGCCGCCGCCCGGGCGGCGGCGGCGGTCGAGTACGACCACAGGGAGTGGACGTGCAGGAGGTCGTAATCCCGGGCGTGCTCCCGGACCCACCGGCCGAGGGCCGGCGCGTACTTCCACTGCTCCGACCGGGTGCGGGGGAACAGGTGGACCGGGGCGGCCGGCGGGAGTTGGTCGGCCGTCACGCGCCCGCCGGGGCCGTCGGCGTCGGTCGCCACCAACTCGGCCGTCACACCCGAAACCCGGTTCAGGGCGGCGACCATCGGCCAGATGGCCGTGCTCGGTCCGCCGTACCGCGGGGCCACGCCGGGCATCACGTGGAGGATTCGCACCGGCGCTACCCGACCCCGTGCCGCCGGCAGAACTCGCCCAGCACCACCAGTGCGAACGCCCGGGTCCACATTGGGGACTCCGGGGCCGCCTGGAAACTCCGCCAGACGGCGGACACCCCGGCCGGGTCCAACACCTGGGCCGCGACCGCCGTCGCCCGCTCGCACATCGGCCGGAGGGGGCCGGCCATCCACCGCCAGACCGGCAGGGTGAATCCCCGCTTCGGCCGGTCCGTCTGGTCCGCTTGCAGGTACTCGGCGGCCGCCGCCCGGAGCAGCGACTTGGGGGGGGCTCCGGGCGGCAACCGGACCGGCCCGGGGATCGCGTGACCCAGGTCGAGCAACCGCTGGTCGAGCAGAGGCACCCGGATCTCCAGCCCGTGGGCCATCCCGTTCGCGTCCGCGTCCCGCAACAGGGTGTTCCCCTGGTAGTACCGGGACTCCAGCACGGACACCGACCACACCGGGTCGTCGTCCGCCAGGGCCAGCGCGTCGGTCGCCCCGGGGGGCAGGAAGTGACGGTCCAGCCCGAGGGCACCGGCCCGCAGCCCGAGGTCGGCCAACTGACGGTCCGACATCGCCCGCCGGCGGTGCAGGGCCAGGGACAGCAGCGACCCGTCCCCGCCGGCCATGTCCGCCAGCTTGGCCCGGGCGGCGTGCGACTTGGTGGCGAACGCGACCGTCCCCAGTCCCCGGCGGACCGGGGCCGGCAGCGGTTGGACCCACTTCATCGCCTTCCACAGCCGCGGCACGTCCCGGAAACTCGGGTACCCGCCGAACAGCTCGTCCCCGCCCAGCCCGGTCAGGGCCACCTTGACCCCCTGCCGGCGGACCGCCCGGGAGATGGTGAACACGTTCAGCCCATCGACCGACGGCTGGTCCAGGTGGTTCAGCCAGTCGGTGGTCGCTTGAACCGCCTCGTCCTCCGGCAGGTTGATCTCGGTGTGGCGCAACCCGAGCCGGCGGGCGGTAGCGGCGGCTTGCTCGGTCTCGCTCCAATCCGGGTGGTCGGAAAACCCCACGGTGAAGCTGCGGATGTGCGGCGAGTGTCGGGCCGCCAGACCGGCGATCACGGTGCTGTCCACCCCGCCGGACAGGAACAGGCCGACCGGCACGTCGGCGATCAGGTGGTCCCGGACGGCCTCGTCCAGCGTCGCCCGGACCGCGTCCACGGCCGCCGCCCGGGAGATCACCGGGTCGGCCTGGGGGTACGTCCAGAACACCCGGGGGGGACCGACCGTCAGTCGCCCGTCGTTCGCCCGCACCTCCAGCCAGGAGCCCGGCGGCACCGACTCGATTCCCGTGAACAAGGTCCGCGGGTGCTGAACCGACCCGTATGCCAGGTATCCGGCCATCCCGCCACGGTCCACGACCGGCTTCACGAGGCCGGACGCGAGAATCCCCCGTACTTCGCTGGCGAACAGGACGCCGCCGCCGGCCCGGGCCAGGTAGAGCGGCTTGATCCCAGCCGGGTCGCGGGCCAGGATCAGCCGCCGGTTCGGGGCGTCGAGATAGGCCAGGGCGTACATCCCCTGAAACCGGCGGAAGGCGTCCGGCCCCCACCGGGCCAGGGCGGCCGACACGACCTCGGTGTCGCTGTGCCCGACGAACCGATCACCCAACCCCTCCAATTCGGCCCGGAGAGTCTGGAAGTTGTACACCTCGCCGTTGAACGTGATCCAACTGCCGGTCGGCGGGTGCCGCATCGGCTGGTGGCCGGCCGGGGAGAGATCCTGAATGGCCAGCCGCTGCTGCCCCAACCCGACCCACCCCCCGCCGGCCGGCTGGACCTCAGCCCCGTAGTCGTCCGGCCCGCGGTGGGCCAGACAACGGGTCATGAGCGGCAGAGCCGCGCCGACCGCGTCCCGGCCCGGCATGAATAGGCCAGCGATCCCACACATGGGTTGTGTTCGTGCGAGAGTGGGGCTCAGTCCGGTCCGCCGCTCCCGATTGCGAGTCTGGGTGGCGGGTCTGCCGAACATCTGCGTTGTGCCAGCTATATTAACCGACCAGCCAGGGCGGAGAGAGGCGGAATCTGACTTTTCCACGGCCGGCTGAATCAGACGGCTGCCAGCTCGCCGAGCCACTCCACCCACCGGTCCGCCCAGGCGTCGGCTGTGTACGCCGTGGCCAGGTCGTGGGCCCGGCGGCCGAACGTCGGTAGCCTCTCGTGGTGCTGATGCATCCATTGCATGCCGCGGGCCAGTGCGGCGGCGTCCCCCGATCCGATCGTAACCCCGTTGAAGTACGGCCGGACCAACTCGACCGCCGACCCGCAGGCGTCGGTATGGATCACCGGCAGCCCGGCCGCGCACGCCTCGACAAGAGCCAGCGGCCACGGGTCGTAGTCGCTAGCCAAGACGAACGCTCCGGCCTCCGACCAGATGCCCGGCAGGTCGTCCGGCTGGACGAAGCCCCGCAAGTCGACCCCCGGCTCGGCCGCCACCTGGGGTTGTAGCGGCCCCGTCCCGCACACGATTAATGGCCACGGGTCCGGGGTGCCCGTCCGATACCGTCGGTAGCCGCTTAGCAACGTCCGGATGCCCTTCACCGGGTCGAGCCGGCCGACGAACAGGAAGGCCCGCGGCCACCCGCCCGGCCGGGCGGTCCGGCGGTCGTAGGCGGCCGTACACCCGGTGCCGTCGATCCCGTACAACCCGCGGCGGATACGCCCCTGGGGAACACCGAGCCGCCAGGCGTACTGCCACGACCGCTCCCCGCTCACCACGGCCAGGTCCATCCGGCGGACGTACCGGGCCAGTCGGACCTGGGCGAGCCACTGCCGCGGGGTGCCCCACCACGGGGTGTCCATGGCCAGGACGAACCGGGCGCCGGACAGCCGGGGGTCGAACGGCAGCCGGGTGTACGGCCGGAACGACCACCCGGCCACGACCACGACGTCCGGCTTGGCCGTGACCACCTGGTCGGCGATCCACCCGGCCGTTTCCGGCCCGGGGCTGCGGAGCAGGGTACACCGGAACCCGTCGGCCAGGCTGTCCGCGAACGGGGGGGTGTCCGCCGTCCCGCCCGCGTGGGCCAGCACACGGAGGTCGATACCGGGTCGGCCGGCTAACTCCCGCCAGCAGGCGGTCATGTACCCGGACACACCCATCCAACAGAACACCACTCGCATCACACACTCGGACGTCAGGAGCGGAACACTCGGCCAGTGGGGGTTAACCCCGGGAACTGCCGCCCCGGCCCGGCAATCCGACCGGTCGAGGTGGGCGACCCCTGTACGGCCCGCAGGTGGGTCGACAGGACCAGGCAGATGGTCATGAACGGGACCATGAAGTTGATCACCCCCAGCAGAGACGGCTCGAACAGGCTGCCGATAAACACGGCCGCCAGGCTGGCGGCCATGAGGTCGGCCACATCCCCATGCCGGGAGGCGGTGCCGCCCATTCGGAGCAGCGCGACCACCTCTCGGCCGGCCAGCCAACCGAAAATGGCCATCGGCACCAGCCCGAACAGCCCGCACACGGCAGCCATCGACAGCCACGAGTTCTCGGCGAACCCGAGCCGGCCGTATCCCGCGTCCTGGGGGGCACCAACGACTGGGTGGTTGACGAACTGGACCCAGAGGCCGTACCAGACGGCCGACCGGGTGTCGTCCGTGCGGGTCAGTTCGTCCGTCCTTAGCATCTCACCGAACTCGCTCAGGACGATCGCCAGCCCGATGGCTACAGGTCCGGCAAGTACCACGAACTGGTTGAGCCGCCGGCGGAACAGGATCACCAGGCTGAACGTAGCCATCAACGCGCCCGATCGCGATGACGTCCAAATGAGCATAGATAGGGTGCCGAGCAAGGCCAACCCCCACCCCACCCGCTCCCACCCGGGGATTGTCCGTGCTGTCGCCAGATAAGCCAGGGTCGCAATGGCCGGACCCATCAGCATGGCGGCACTTTGTGGGTTCCCGGTGGTTCCCTGGAACCGGCCGCCGGCGACCAGGGGGGTCGGATCGACCGTGATCTGAGCCAGGTTAGCAATCACGAACAACGCGACCCCGAGCCCGATCCCGCGGATCGCCCACAGGACGTCCGCCGGTCTGGCCGCCCACCGCCCGGCCCCGTAACCGAACACGACGAACGTCAAGATGTACACCAAGGTCGCGAACAGGGCGTACGCGAACATCCCGGAGACCAGCATCTTGACGACCAGAACGCCCTGCACGGCGAGCAGCGCGTACGCCCACTGCGGCACCGCCCACCGCACCCGGCCGGAGCCGAAGGCGGCTACCGTGGCCCCGATCGCCAGCAGCACGATGGTGATCGGCCGGCCGAGCGTTTGGATCTGTTCCAGCGGGGCGATCAGCGGTATCCGCTCGACCGCCATCCAGACCTGTGAGTCCTCGCTGGGTTTGTACAGCGAGCCAGTAAAAAGGATCAGCGCGACCAGCACCCAGCGGACCCACAGAGCCTGGTTCATGACCAACAACAGGACCGCCCCGAACGCCACCAGCCCGACCCCGAGCGGGGTGCCCAGTAGTACGGTCAACTGGCCGATGTATCGTTCCATGACCTTTACCTGCCCGCGGTCCGGGTATACGTCAGACGAGTCGGCCGAGGGCGACCCGTACCCGGTCGGCCGTCGACTCCCAGCTATATCGCCGACTCCACGCCCGGCCTCGGGCGGCCCGCTCGGCCCGTTCGGACGGGTGGCGGTCCAGCCAGACCGCCCGGTCGGCCATTTCGTCCGGCTTGTCCGGGGAGACGACCAGCCCGGCCTCCCCGACCACCTCCGGCAAGGACGCCCGGTCGGACACGATGGCCGGCACCCCGGCGGCCATCGCCTCCAGCGGCGGGATGCCGAACCCCTCATACCACGACGGAAACAGGAGGGCCAGGGCACCCCGGATCAGGGGGATCAGCTCCGCATCCGGTATGCGGCCCAACAGGATGACGTTCGGGTGCCCGCCGGCGGCCGCCGCCAGCCCCGGGTCGCTGCGCCCGGCGACGACCACCCGAATCGGGCTGCGCGCTCGCCGAAGGGCGTCGGCCACCCGCAGCGCTACGTCCCCGCCCTTGTGTGGCACCAGGCCGCCGACCATCGCCAGGTATGGGTCCGGGCACGGCCGAGGCAACGTCCTCGGGTCCAGGTCGGCGGCCGCGTAGAACCGGTCGTCCACCCCGTTCCCGACGACCACCACCTTATCCGGGTCCGCCCCCAGCAATTCGATGATCCGCCGCTTGCTAAACTCGGTGGACGTGAAAACGATGGCCGCCGCACGGACCGCCGCCGGCCCCCAAACCCGCCAGGCCGCCCGAGACGCCCTGTGCCGCCACCCACGCGGCCAGGGGACGGCCGGCTCGATCGCCATCACGTCGTGCAGGGTAACAGCCCACGGTCGGTTGCGGACGGGCAGGTAGGTGTCGAACGGCGAGTACACGACGTCTACGCCGCCGAGGTACGGGTCCATCCGCGGCCGGCCGAGCAGTTTCCACCACCGCTCCGCCCGCCGCTCGGGCAGGGGGAAGGACCGGACCGGGAACCGGGCGAACGGGCTGCGGGGGTCGAGCCGCCCGTCCGGCCCCACGAACTCGGCGGACGCCAGCACCTCGATCCGGGTGTCGCCACGGTCTGCCAGCCGGGTGACCACCTCGACGGCGTGCCGGCCGTATCCGGTCACCGGCGGGAACGTCCGCGGCACGTGCGTGTAGACCAGCACCCGGGTCATGGGCCGCCGGCCGGCACGAGGGCGACGATCCGGCGGAGCAGCCCGGCCAGCGCCTGTTGGCCGACCTCATTCAGGTGGATGTCGTCTCGGAACGGGGAGCCGTCCGCAGCCCGGAGGGCGTCCGCGTCGTCGTACACGGCGGCCCCGGCCCGCTCGGCCGCCTCACGGAGGGACGACAGCCCCGGGTTGGGCCGGCCGGCCGCCAGTTCCGGTCGGGACCAGTGAAGGATCGCCACCGGCCGACTTCCGCCCGCCCGCGCCAGCCGGATTACGGCCCCGACGGCCGCCCCGGTGTCACCGCCCGGGCCGGCCGGCCACGGCGGGGTGCCGAGCACCCGCGGCAGCAGGTAGCGATCCGCCCCTTCCCAGGCGGCCGACACCGGCTTGCGGGTCGGCTGGTGGAGCGGGTGCAGGGGGCTGAAGGTCGGGACGTCTTCCCAGTCCTCATGGTTCCACACGAACGCGACCACGTCCGCGTCGAACAGCCCGAACTTGGTCAAGTAGGCGAGTTGGTTGGGCGGTCCCCAACTGCCGGCTGAGACGTTCCCGACGACCACCGGCCGGCCGAGGTCGGCCGTCAGGATTGGGCCGAGACGGGTGGTCGCCAGGGCCGCGTGGTCGGTCGGGTTGCCGCCGTTCACCACACTGTCCCCGACCACCAGCACCCGCACCTCCCGGGGATCGGTCTTGTGCGTCGGGAAGTCGTCGGACCGCATCGAGAAGCGGTTCACCAGGATATGGTTGCCGAATCGCCGGCAGTCCTGGTTCGGGGCCAGCAGGTACTCGACCTCGGGGTCGGCGACGTACAGCGGCGGATCGCCCAACCCGATGACGAACCGGGCGGTCAGTTCGGCCGTCAGGACGACCACAACCAGCCCGCCGACCACGGTCATCACCCGCCGCCGTCGCCTTCGATCAGCCATCGGTCCGACCCGCCACGGGCTTCAGCCGCTGGCTCCAGCGGACACTAGGCTTGGTAGACACCCCGGCGGCGCCGCACCGGATATCCGCCTGCCACACCCCGACCGCTGCGGCTGCCACCGCCAGCACGGTCGCCGCCGCCGGTAGCCGACCGGCTACCTCCACGGCGGCCCGGCGGCCGATTGGGTGTCCTGGTGGGGGTATGCCGTGACGTGCGCGCCGGTCGCGAAGAGCAACACGCCCCCAACCTCGCCGGACGGGCCGAGCGGCACCCGCCCCCACCCCGGAGGCCGCTCGACGGCGTACTCCGGCGCCCCGTCGAACGAGAGGGGAATAACTGCCACGACCCAGACGGCCGCCCCACAGGGGCCGCCCATGGTCGCGAACCGGCCGGCCCGGGAGGCGGGGGTCAGCCACCAGATGCGGCCTCCCTCGCCCGTTGGTCCGCCGCTTGGGCGTACACAGCCATCGTCTCCCGCAGGGTTCGGTCCCAGGTGAAGGTGGCCGACCGAGCCAGGCCGGCGGCTGCCAGCCCTCGCCGCAGGGCGTCGTCCGCCAGCACCCGGGCGAGGGCGTCCGTCCAGGCGGCCTCATCGGCCGGCGGGGCGAGTAGCCCGGCGTCCCCGACCACCTCCGGTAGTGAGGAACTGGCGGACGCGACCACCGCCGTCCCACACTGCATGGCTTCCAGCACCGGCAAGCCAAACCCCTCGTACACGGACGGGAAGGCGAACACGCTCGCCCCGGCGTAGAGCGCGGCCAGATCGGCCTCGTCCACGTACCCGGCGAAGTGGACCCGGCCAGCGGCCAGGCCGAGGCCGGTCAGCCACGCCCGGGAGCCTTCCGCGTGGCCGCCGGCCAGCACCAGGGTCACGTCCTCGTACCCGGACCGGCCCGCTACCCGTGCCACACACCGGGCCAGATGAGCGATGTTCTTGTGCGGAGCAAGAGAGCTGAGGCTGAGCACGTACCGGCCGGTCGGCAGCCGGTACTTGGTTCGCACCGCCGCTGCCCGGGCGGGGTCCGTCGACGGGTGAAACCGGGCCGGGTCAGCGGCCCACGGGACGACCACCGCCCGGTCCGGCGGGTGCCCGGTCCGGGCCAAGAAATCGTCCCGGGTCGACCGGGAAACACAGATCACCCAATCGGTCCGGGCCACCCCATCGACGATCCGCCGGGTGACCCCGGCTTGATGCTGGGGGAACAGCTTTGACGGGGCGACCAACGGGATCAGGTCGTGGACCGTCACCACCACCCCGAGGTGCCGGTGGCGGCGGACGATCGCCGGCACCCGGGCGTAGGACGAGTGGTACACGTCCGCCCAACGGAGCGCGGTCGCGGGGATCTTGTTCCGGGTCAGGTTCCACCCCCGGAGGGCGGTCCGCACCAGCCCCAGTCCGGCCCGGGCCGCCCGACCGCCGGCCGCCGCCCGGCTGGCCAGAGCGGCCTCCCACCGGACCGCCCGGCCGGCTAACTGGGCCGGGGGCAGAGCCGGGGCCGCCTCCGGCCAGCCGGCCAGGAGTTCAGCAGTCCAAGCTAGCGACCGGACCGACCCGACGGACGAGAACCGGACGCTCACCCCCGGCTCTGCGGTCAGCAACTCGGCCGTCCGCAGCGTCACCCGGGCCAGCCCGGCCCGCTGGGCGGGGTCGGCTGTCACCGGGGAGAGGTCGTAGATGATGTTCATCACGGGCCGGTCAGCCGGGTTTGCGCAGGATGACCACGTCGTGCCCGGCGAGGACTTGGCGGGCCGCCCCGGCGTGAGACAGGACGGTGTACCCGCGGTGCCGGAAGTGCCGCATGCACTCGTGTGGGTCGAGAGACGAGAAGGCATCCGAGTCGGAGAGCTGGCAAAGGTAGTCGAAGCTGGGGGTGAGCCGACCGTACACCAGTTCCCCCCGGCCGACCAGCCGCCGGTACGCTCGCCACGGCACCCGCGTGGCCACCTTGTACGGCTTCGATCGGAGGACCGGGAGCAGAAACTTGACGGCCTTCTGACGGAGGGTCAACTCCCGGTACGGGCGGAGCGGCAACCCCTCGGTGTTGTACCGGGTACAGTTCCACGCCGGCTTGAGTAGCAGGTGCCCGCCGGGCCGCATCACCCGGTCGATCTCGGCCAGCGCCCGGGCGGCGTCCGGCACGTGCTCCAGGCAGTTGATGGTGAACACCAGCCCGAATACCCCGTCCCGGAATGGGAGCACCTGGGCGTCCCCGGCCACCCGCATATACCCCTCGAACCCGCGGGCGGTGACGGCATACGGCGAGTAGTCTAGGCCGACGTACTCGGGCGCTGTGTCCGCCAATAGCCCCAGCCCGCACCCGACCTCCAGGCTCGGCCCGGTCACCCGGTGATCGGCGACCAGTCCGCGGATGACCGACCAGTACGGCTCGGCCTGGTCCCGCCACGGGCCGCCGGCCAGGGCTGCGGTCCGGTCAGACTCCTCGTTGTACACCCCCTCCAGGGTGGCGTCCTTTCGGTCGTCCGCAATGTCCCGCATCACCGGGACACCGGCCCGGGTCGGGTACGCCGTCCCGCACGCCTGGCACTGCAGGCCGTCGGCCGTCCGGGCCAGACCGCCGGGGCAACGATCAGCCGGGTCCGGGCCGCCACCGACGCATTGCAGGAGCGGGAGAAGTGTGTCGAGCGGGTCGGCGGTCATGGGGTCGACTCACGTCGGGGTGCGGTGGTCCGCCGGACGGCGGCGGCCAGTCCGCCCCGGCCGGCGGTCGCAAGGCATTTGTGGCGGACGGCCGCCGGCCCGCCGGCCAGTCCGGCCAAACCGTGGCGGACGGCCAGGTACAAGTGCCCGAACACCGCCCGGGCGGCGGCCCGCGGTCCCCAGTCCGGTTTCATCAGCACCCGGGCGTATCCGTACCCGGCACTCACGCCGGTCAGGTACGCCGACGACACCCGGTGCGGGGCGACCCAGTGCTTGACCGACATCCCCGGGGCGTAGTACCCGGCGAACCCGGCCCGCACCGCCCGCTGGACGAACTCGCTCTCCCCGCCGCCGAGCAGTCGGCCGCCGACCCGATCCAGGTCCGGGCGGAAAAACCCGACCTTATCCACCACCCCCCGCCGGACGGCGAAGTTGGCCCCGACCAGCCCGCCGGTCGGGCCGAGCCGGTACACGTCTGAGCCGCCCTCGTTGTTGCTCAGCATCCACTCCATGTCGCGGGTCAGCCAGGCCGGCCGCTCGACCGCCTCCCACCACAGCTCGACGTGCCCGCCGAGGAAGTCGGCGTCGTGCTTCTGGGCCACCGCGACCAGCCCCCCCAGCCAGCCGGCGGCCACCCACACGTCGTCGTCCAGGAAGGCGAGCCAGTCGCCGGCCGCTTCGGCGACGCCGCGGTTGCGGGCGTTGTTCAGCCCCGGGGCCGGCTCGCTCACCGCACGGGTGGGGAACGGCATTGCAGCCGCCCGCTCGGCGACCAGGTGTTCCGTGCCGTCGGTGCAGTTGTTGGCGACGACAATCACCTCGACCGCCACCCCGGCCGGCACCCGGACGGCGGCCAGGCTGTCGAGCGTCCGGCCGAGCAGGTCGCGGCGGTTGTGGGTCGGGATCAGGACGGAGACGAGCATCAGGCTGAGGCCATCGGTGTGAGACGGACGGCCGGGTCGAGTCGCACTACGGTGTGTGGCGGAACCGGCCCGGCGACAACACACCCGGCCCCGATCACGCAATGATCGCCGACGTCCGCCCCTTTGAGCAGGATGACCCCGCTGCCGACCCAGCAGTTCCGCCCGACCCGCACCTCGCCGACGGTGTACCCCTGGTCGCGGATCGGCGTATCCGGGCCGCGGAACTTGTGGTTGTGGTCGTAAACGCGAACACCCTCCCCGAACAGGGTGTCCGCACCGACCGTCACCCGGCCACGGCAGGCGATCGAGCACCCGTTGTTCAGGAACACCCGGTCGCCAAGGGTGAGCTCCCCCGACGGGCCGAGCCAGACGGAACAGAACCGGCGGACGAGCACACCCTCTCCGATGGCGACCCTACCGCTTGGCCCCTCGCAATCGATCCGGAATCCCTCGCCGACGGTAAACCCGGGGCCCCACCGGACCCGGTCGCCGTAGTCCAACCGAAGCCGGGCGAGCCGTAATCGTGCGGCGAACCGGTCCCGGCGGAACAGCACCGCGCGAACGGCTCGGCGGATCACCTGGCGACCTCCGTCAGCGCGTCCAATAGGGTCCGGCCCGGGTCCGGGGCGACAAACGAGGCCGCGTGGGCATGGGCCGCTGCCCCGACGACCGGCCACCGGCTCCGGTCGGCCCAGGCCCGCTCCAGGGCCGCGGCAATCGCACCGGCGGTCGGGCCGTCGGCCAGGTAGCCAGATTCCCCCTCGATCACCATCTCCCGGGCCGCCCCGCAGTCGGTGGCGACGGCCGGCCGGCCCGCACAGCCCTTCGAGCAAGGTCATCGGCATCCCTTCCGCCCGGGACGGCGAAGGCACAGGTGGCACCCGGCCCAGACCGCCCGCACGTCCGACGCCAGCCGGCGAACTGCACCCGGTCCGCGATCCCGTAGAGCGCGGCCAGACTTCCGCCAGATAACCGCGGTCAGGGCCGTCCCGGCCAGCCGCAGCACCCACGGCCGACCCTTCCATTCGTCACCGGACAAGCGCCTCGAGCAGCAGATCCAAGCCCTTGTGACGAGCGTCCAGCCAGCCGACGAACCCGAACACCACTTTCGGTTCGGCCGCCGAGCCAGGGGGCGAGGTACGGTCGGTCAGGTTGACCGGGTTGCGGATCAGCCGGGCGTTCGGCAACGGGGCGGCGAACTGGCGGCGGTAGGCGGAGGTTGGCCTCGGAGATGACGACCATCGAGCCGCGGCGGCCGTACACGTCCCGTCCGACCCGGCGGACCGGGTCGGACAGGACGTACCCGTCGTCGTTGTACTGGCAGACGACCAGGTGCGGGTCCGCCAGCCGGCGGTCAACTGCTCGACCGCCGCGGCCCGTACTGGACGCAGATCGTCCACCCCGGCCTGGCCCAGGCAGATCACGTCGGACGGAACTGGACCACCCCGCGGAACGGGAACCGCCACCGGTTCAGCCGCCGTTGGACGGCCGGGTGGGGGACGTACCGCTGGCGATGGATCACCGCACCGGCGGCGGCCAGGGCACCCAGTTCCGACGGCGGGGGTGTTGCCGACCACGGATACGGAGTACCTGGTGGCCCTCAGCCAGCGCGGCGCGGGCGGCCAGCCCCACAGCACCTCGGACCCGCCCCAGGCGAACGGCCACTTGCCGCTGACGAACGCGAGTCGCATCCGTTAGCCGGCCTTCCCGTCCGGCCGAGCAGGCGCTCGTACCCGTGCCGCCGGTGTCGGTCGTTCAGGGCTGCCATGACCAGCGGCAGCCGCCGGGTGACGCCCCAGACGGCCCTGCTCCACAGCGGCTCCAGGTACGCCCGGCCGTTCAGCGTCCCCTCCTTGTACATCTCGTCGGCCTTCCGGTAGTACCGGAACGGGATGCCGTAGGTGGCGTAGTAGTAGGCGTACACCAGGGCCGGCTCGACCGGCTTCAGGTCCAGCGGCCGAGCGATCAGGTCGAGTACGTCGTCATGCGTCCGGGCGTTGTACGTCCCGCCCAGGTGGTCGTAGGCGGCGCGGTTGGCCAGCACCGACGGCTTACCGAAGTACACCGCCTCGATCCCGACGGTGGAGCCGAACGTCAGGACCGTCCGGCAGGCCCGGAGCAAGGCGTAGGAGCCGACCGGCGAGTCCGGCGGGATGACCGTCAGGTTCGGGGACGACAGCCGGAGCAGCCCGGCCGTCATCGGGGTGTTCGCCAGATGCGGGTGACACCGCAAGTACACCCGGACGTGCGAACCGAGCCGGGGCAGGTCGGCGGCCAGCCGGGTCAGACCGGCTAACTGGTTCGGGTAGACGGTCGGCGCCCACTCGTCCCCGATCGCCGCCCACTCGTCCTCCGAACTGTTGAACACGGCCACGTTGTGGGCGGCCGGGTCGAACCCGTCCGGCAGCAGGTCCGGTCGCTGGCCGGTGACGTAGGACCGGTCGATGTCCCGGTCGTGGACCTCCTGCCCTTTGGACCGCGTGTCAAACCAGGCCCGGGCCACACGCTCCCGTTCGGCCGGGTCGCCGGCCCCCCGCTCCCAGGTGGCCGCGATGTCGTCCTGCAGCGACTTCCGGCCGTGCGGGGTGCAGTTCTCCCAGACCGTGTAGTGGGACTTGTTGCACCCCTCCTCCAGCACCGCGAACTCGACCCCCCGGGACTGGCTCGCCCGGAGTACCGGCCGGGTGTGGTTGTACCGGCCGTTGAACAGGTACACTCGGTCCACCCGGTTGGCCGCCAGGTAGTTCTGCACCGACCGGAACACGGCCACGCTCGGCAGCAGGTGGGCGTACACCAGGTCCGGGTGAGCGGTCACGTCCAGGGCCGGGTCGCGGAACTTGTCGATCAGGGTGGACAGGGTAGCCATTCCGGCGTCGAACTCGTCCACCCGGTACGCCTTCAGGGCGGCTACGTCCGGGAAGGTGCGGGGGACGCCGCGGAGCTCGGCTCGGTCGGCGTCGGTCAGGTGGAGCGACGGGACCACGTCCACAGGGCGGTCCAGCCGGCTGAGCGCGACCCGGCGGGTGGCCCGGCACTTGGCGCACCGGTCGGCGGTGTACTGCTGGTTCCAGTTGCAGGTGAGCAGCTCGGCGTCACACCCCATGACCGTCACCCGGTCGCCGGCGAGCAGGTGACGCTGGGCCACCTCCAACTGAGTGGCAAACGGCGGATGGGTGACGTAGATCAGGACGGATCGGCTCACCGGGCGGCCCCTTCGGCGGCGACCACCGTGTACGGCACGTCGAACACCCCGCACTCGGAGGTCGGGTCGTACCCCAGCTCCTCGTACCCGCGGTCGGTCTGGACGAACAGCGGGTTGGTCAACTCGTCGACCACGTCGAACGGTTCGGCGTGGTCGTTCCCGAGCCAGAAGTAGAGCGGGTACTCGCCGGGCCGCAGCGGCGGGTCGGGCAGTTCCACCACCACCTGCCCAGTTCGACCGGCGGGGAGTTGGGTTGCAGAGATCGGAACTCGTAGACTTGTGGCCACTTCCCGGGTACGGGCCGACTTCAGGATGACGGCCGCGTACAGGTGGGGGACCGGGCGGAGCACCTCGTACCGCAGGTCGAACCGGACCGGCTCACCGAGGCCGAACTCGTGCCGTGGGCGGCCGTCCCGGCCGGTCACGTCGAGGCCGGTGAACCGGACCGCCCCGGACCCCCGCCGCACCTTCGGGTCGTGCACCCCGGTGCCGGCGGTCAGCTTCACGTCGGCCGTCTGCTTGTAGTACTCGGCCACCACCGGACCGGGCGGGCCGTCCATCTGCACCCGGCCGCCGCCCAGCAGCACGCACCGCCGGCACAGGTTCCGCACCGCCTGCATATTGTGGCTGACGAACAGCACCGTCCGGCCGTCCCGGGAGACCGCCCCCATCTTGTCCAGGCACCGCTTCTGGAACTTCACGTCCCCGACCGCCAGCACCTCGTCCACCACCAGGATTTCCGGCTCCAGGTGGGCGGCCACGGCGAACGCCAGCCGCATGTACATGCCGCTCGAATAGTGCTTCACCGGGGTGTCGATGAACTGCCCCATCTCGGCGAAGTCGACGATCGCGTCGAACCGCCGGCGGATGTCCGCTCGGCCCATTCCCAGCAGGGCGCCGTTCAGGTAGATGTTGTCCCGGCCGGTCAGCTCCGGGTGGAACCCGGTCCCGACTTCGAGCAGCGCCCCGACTCGGCCCCGCAGCCGCGCCTCCCCCTCGGACGGTTCGGTGATCCGGCTGAGGATCTTTAGCAGGGTCGATTTGCCGGCGCCGTTGCGGCCGATCACCCCGACCACCTCGCCCCGGCCGACCTCGAACGACACGTCCTTCAGCGCCCAGAAGTCCTGCTGGCCGGCCGCCGCCGCCTGGCCCCGGAGCACCGCCCCGGCCCGGCGGACGGTGTCGACGGCGGCGTCCCGGAGCGACTCCCGGAGGGTGCGGTACGGCCCCCGGTGCCGGCCGATCCGGAACCGCTTGCCCAGGCTTTCGACGCGAATCACACGGTCGGACATTTCACTCTCGTCGGGGGCGGCTGCTGCGTAGGGCGGTGCCGAGTCTTCGAGGCCCGCCGGTCCGGGCGGGGAGTGGTTGCCGCGCCGGCGGGCCTCCCAAAGCGTCGGCACCGCCCTACAAGATCGGCTCACGCCAGGTCAGAGAACGCCTTTTCCATCCGCCGGAAGTAGAACGCCCCGCTGGCCAGCAGTGCCGCCGCGACGATCGCGGAGACGGCCAGCATCGGCCCCGGCGGGTCGCCCATCCCCAGCAGCGACCACCGGAACCCCTCCACCACCCCGACCATCGGGTTCAGCCCGTACACCGCCCGCCACTTCTCCGGGACGATGCTCGCCGGGTACGCGATCGGGGTGGCGAACAGCCACAACTGCGTCAGGAACGGCAGCGTGTACCGCACGTCCCGGAACTGCACGTTCAGGGCGGACAGCCACAGGGCGATGCCGAGCGAGGTGACGGCCGTCAGCAGCACGAACAGCGGCAGGAAGACGATTTGCCAGCCCGGGGCGAACCCGTAGTAGGCCATCATCCCGCCGAGGGTAAACAGGGCCACCACGAAGTCCACCGCCCCGGCCCCGACCGCCGCCAGCGGCAGGATCAGCCGGGGGAAGTACACCTTCTTGATCAGGTTCGCGCTCGTCACCAGGCTGTCCGCCCCGTGGCTCAGGGCGAACGCGAAGTACGTCCACACCACCAGCCCGGCGAACGCGAACAGCGGGTACGGCAACCCCGGCGGCAGCTTGTCCCCCATGCCGCCGAGCCGGCCGAAGAACAGGCTGAATACCAGCATGGTGAAGAACGGTTGGATGAACGCCCACGCCACCCCCAGCACCGTCTGCTGGTAGCGGACCTTCACGTCCCGCCAGACCAGGAAGGCGGCCAGCTCGCGGTATCGCCACAACTCCGGCAGCCGCAGCGACACCCACCCGGTCGACGGGCGGAGGACGATCTCCTCCACCGGCGGCTCGGCGGTCGGCGGGGCAGGGGCGGTCGGCGGGGTTTCGAGCATCATCGGGGACAATTCGTGTGACATAGGCCGCGTGTAGCGGGGACGCCAACGGCGTCCCCGACCGCCCTTAGCCGCCGAGGGCGTCCCAGGAGAGCGGGGTGCCGCGGGCCAAATCCCGGGCGGCGGTCCGGCCGAGCACTTCGGGCAGGAACTTCGGCGGCAGCCCGTGCCCGGGGCGGATGCTGCGGACGTTTGCGGCGGTGAACCGCTCGCCGGCCTTCACGTCCGCGACCACGAACAGCGACCGGCGGAACACCCGACTCTTGAGGTCGTCGGCGGTGACACCGTAGTGGACTTCGCCCAACGCCTGCTCGGTCACCCGCACCGCCTCGGCCATCTGCTTGAACTCGTGCGGCTCCAGGGAGAACGCCGAGTCCGGCCCGGGGACGGCCCGGCTCAGGGTCATGTGCTTCTCGATCACACACGCCCCCAGGGCGACGGCGGCGACCGGGACGGCGGTGCCGAGGGTGTGGTCGCTCAGCCCGGTCGGCACCCCGAACGCTTCGCCCAGGTGCGGGATGGTCCGCAGGTTCATGGCCGACGGCGGGGACGGGTAGGCGCTGGTGCACTTGAGCAGCACCAGTTGCTCGTTCCCGGTTTTTCGCACGGTGTCCACCGCGTCGCTGATCTCGGCCAGGGTGGCCATCCCGGTGGACATGATGATCGGCTTGCCGGTCTTCGCAACCCGCTCGACCAGCGGCAGGTCGACGATCTCGAACGAGGCGATCTTGTGGACCGGCACGCCCATCTCTTCCAGGAAGTCCACCGCCGTCGGGTCGAACGGGGTGCTGAACAGGTGCAGCCCGAGGTCGTCGGCGACCCGCTTCAGCTTCGGCTGCCAATCCCAGGGGGTGTAGGCCTCGCCGTACAGGGCGTGAAGGGTGCGGCCGTCCCAGAGGGTGCCGCCGCCGATGCGGAACTCCGGCCGGTCGCTCGGGATGGTCAGGGTGTCTGCGGTGTACGTCTGCAACTTCACCGCGTCCGCCCCGGCCTCTTTGGCCGCGCGGACCAGCTTGACCGCCTGGTCGAAGTCCTGGCCGTGGTTGGCCGACAGCTCGGCGATCAGGTAGCACGGGTGACCGGAGCCGACCGGCCGGCCGGCGATGGCAAGCGACTTCATCTCGGGAACACGTACCGGAGGGCGGGGTAGTCGCGGACCGTGGTCTCGCCGGCCGGGCCGAACCCGGCGGCCTCGAACGCCTTCACCGAGGCGACGTTCTCGGGCCGGATCAACGCCTCGACCCGGCGGACCGGGCGGGTCTGCGTCAGGTGCTCGACGGCGGCCCGGATCGCGGCCGTCCCGAACCCGCAGCCGCGAGCGTCCGGGGCCAGGCCGACCGAGATCACCGCTTCATCCCCTGTCAGGTCGAACCGCACCTGCCCGACCGGGTTTGTCGCCTCGGCGATCAGGAACACGCAGTTCGGGTCGGTCAGCTTGGCGGCGAACCAGCGGATGTGGTTCTCCCACGGGATGGCGGCGGTGGTGAACGACGCCGCCCGGGTGACCGGATCGTTGGCCCACTCCCACACCCGCCGGGCGTCGTCCGCGGTCACCGGCCGCACCCGTACCGTCGGCGGCCCAGCCATCGCGCGGACCACCCGCTTCGCCCCGCGGCCGTCCACCAGCGACCCGGCCTGGTCGGCCATTGCGGCCCGTGCCGGGTGGTCGATCATCAGTCGTTCGAGTCGCGCGGCGAGCCGATCCACGGTGACATCGGCGTGCCAGCCGAGGTTGCAACTCAAGCCGGCCTCGTCGCACGCCGCCGCCACCTGCTGCTGGTTGTCGGCCAGCACCAGGATCAGACCCGGCAGACGGCACGTCGCCCGCTCCCACGAGGTGGTGCCGCCGGCCGCAACCGCCACGTCCGCCCACCGCATCAGGGCCGGCATGTCGGTCACGTTCACCCGCAGGTCGATCCGGGCCGGGGATCGCGTCGCCGCAGCCTCCAGCGACGCCCGGTGCGGGTTCGACCCGCCGACCACGACGACCACCTCTAGCCCCTCGACCCGCACCTTGCCCAGCGCCTCGATGACGGCGAGTGTGACGTTGTCCGGGTCGGCCCCGCCGAGCGTCACCAGCACCTTGCGGGCGACCTCGGGCGTCGTCCGCTCCCACCCGGCGGCATCGGCGAACTCCCGCCGCAACAGGGCGAACTTCGGGCCGAGCAGCAACTTGGTGTCCGGCCCGCGGCCGGCGTACAGCTGCTCGTCCGCCCCGAGGTTCTGGTTCAGCACTAGGTCGGCCGGGTAGCGGCCGGCGTGCCCGTAGTCGTCGATGGCCAGCACCCGCCGGCCACTGTCCCTCAGCGCTTGCTGGGAGTCGTCGCCGAACTGGTAGCCGTCCAGCACTACCCACTCGGCCCCGACCCGTTCGGCGACGGCAACTGTGGCAGCGGCGTCCGCCCCGACCGGTTCGACCGCACACCCTTCGCTCGACAGCCGCTCCCGCAACGCCGGCGGCAGCTCGGCGGCGGCGAACGTCACGGTCCCGCCGGCGTCCAGCCAAGCCTGGGCCAGCGCCAGCCCCCGCATGACGTGGCCGGTGCCCATCCGCGGGGTGGCGTCCGCCCGGATCAGCAGCCCGCCAACGCTCATACCTTCTCGAACACCCAGTAAGTCACGTCATCCCACCCCTGGTCCTTACCCATGAACCCCTTCTTCCGCAGGACCAGTTCGGGGAACAAGGCCTGGTACAGCCCGCCGTAATCCCGTTTGAACAGGGCGCCGCTGTGCCCGCGGTACGGCACCTCGACCGTCTGCTGCGAGTAGTATTCCCCGCACACCACGTACTTCCGCGAGCACCGGACGATCTCGCTCATGACCAGCGGCAGGGTGCTCTCCGGCTGGTGGATCAGCACTCCCATCGTGAACACCAGGTCGAACCACCGGTCGCGGAACGGCAGGTCGCGGCCGCGGGTGTGGACGGCGTTCACGTCCGGCACGGCCGCCCGCAATGCCCGCAGGGCGGACAGGTTCACGTCCACCCCGAACACCTGATGGGGCGGCAGGACCGCCGCCACCCACTTCAGGTTGCCGCCCAGGTTGCACCCGACCTCCAGCGCGCTCGCCGCCGGGAACTCGGCCAGCAGCCCCCGCCAGAACGGCTCGCGAACGTCGCCCGCGGCCTTGTTCCGCTCGACATAGGCGTCGCCGAAGTCGCCGGCCCACAGGGCTTCGAGGCGCTCGGCCTCGGACTGGCGGGGGGTATCGTTCATGGAGTGGCACTCAGGCGGACCCGGACCCCGCGACCGGCCAAGTACCGCTTGGCCTCCAGCGGGGTCTGCTCTGTGAAGTGGAAGATGCTGGCGGCGGCCACATCGGTCGCCTCCCCGTCGGCCAGTACCTCGGCCATGTGCTCGTAGGTGCCGCACCCGCCGGCCGCGATCACCGGGATGCCGACCGCCCGGCACACCCGGCGGGTGCCCTCGATATCGTACCCGCTCATCGTCCCGTCCCGGTCGGCCGAGGTGAGCAGGATTTCTCCCGCTCCCAGCTGCTCCACCCGGCGGGCCAGGTCGACCGGGTCGAGGCCGGTCGGCCGCGTGCCGCAGTGGGTGTACACCTGGAACCCGCCGGCCGGGGTGCGGCGGTAGTCGATCGCCACCACCACGCACTGGGAGCCGAACCGGTCGGCCGCCTCCCGGACCAAGTCCGGGGTCTCGACGGCGGCGGTGTTGATGGCCACCTTGTCCGCCCCGACCCGGAGCAGCCGGCGGACGTCGTCGACCGTCCGCACCCCGCCGCCGACGGTCATCGGCATGAAGCACTCGTCGGCCAAGTCGTCGACCGTCGGGAAGTCGGGCGGGCGGCCGTCCGGGGTGGCGGTGATGTCCAGGAAGGCCAGTTCGTCCACCCCCCGCATGTTGTACACCTTGACCGCTTGCATGGCCGACCCGACCCGCCGCCACGAGTCGAACCCGACCCCCTTGACCAGCCCCACGTCCTTGAACAGCAGGGTGGGGATGATCCGCACCTTGAGCATCGGGTCACACCCGCAGGAAGTTGGTCAGCACCCGGAATCCGGCCGCCTGGCTCTTCTCCGGATGGAACTGCACCCCGAACACCTGGTCCCGCCACACGACCGAGGTGAACCGGCCGGCGTGGGGAGTGGTACCGGCCGCGTCCGCCGGGTCGTCGCAGGTCAGGTGATAGCTGTGGACGAAGTAGAAATCGGTGCCGGACGGCACCCCGTCCAGCAGCGGGCAGGTGCCGGCGTGGGCGACCTCGTTCCAGCCGACGTGCGGCACCCGTTCCTTCGAATCAGTCGGGACCAGTCGGCGGACCTCGCCGGGGATCAAGTTCAGCCCGCCGGTCGGCCGGCCCTCGGTCCCCCGCGCAGCCAGCAGTTGCATCCCGAGGCAGATGCCGAGGACCGGCACCCGTGCGGCCGTCGCCTCCTCCCGGAGGGCATCGGCCATGCCGGTCGCCCGCATGTTGGCCATCGCGTCCGGGAACGCCCCGACCCCGGGGACGATGATCGCCGCCGCTGTTTTCAGGTCGGCCGGCTTGTCCGTGAGGACAGGCGCGCCGCCGCACTCCTGGACGGCCCGGCCGATCGAGTCCAGGTTGCACAGCCCGTAGTCGACGATCGCCACCTTCCTCACGCAGGCCTCCGGTCAGACGTTGTCGTAGTTCACCTTGGTTAGGTTGCCCGCCGCGTCCCGGACTAGCTGGCCGTGGGCGTCCCGGACGAACAGCTTCTTGTTGGTGAACCGGTCGCACACCTGGTCGAACTCGGCTACGGTCATGCCAATGGCGCCCAGGATTTCGGCCAGTGGTACCCCGAGGTAGGAGGCCGGGTACTTGCCATCGTGCATCCTCACGATCTTGACGGCGTCCGCCCGCGACAACCGACCGCGACGGACGGCCATGCACGCCAGGTCGGTCGCCCGGCCGAACCCGAACTTGAGGAACTTGAAGTAGTCGTGAATGCCTGTCTGGGCGTTGTCCAAGTTCTCGTAGTTGACCATCGACCCTTCAACGCACGTGTGGTACGTCCGGAACCCGTGGGCCTGGGCGATCAGGGCGTTCTGCATCCCGTCCCACGGTAGGTAGTAGCCGAGGAAGATGCCGGTTACCCCAACCCGCCGGAGATCATCGTCCGTCGGATAGGTGTACGCCACCAGATCCCGCTGGGTGATGCCGTCCTGGCCGACGAGGTCGGACACCCGCAGCCCGAGCAGCCCGCCGAACTCTTCCAGCCACCGGCGGGTGAGGACGTTCCCCTCGGCCGCGGCCGCCGGCCCGCCGTACTCGTTCTGGGAGTTCTCCCCCCACACCAAGAGCGGAACCCCGAGTTGGACGGCCAGCCGAACCGGCACCGTGAAGATGGTCACGTGTTCGGTCCAGGAGATGTCCCCGACCTGTTTGAGTGCCAGCCGGTTGAGCTTCCGCCGGACCACTGGGTTGAGCGAATACTCGACGTAATCGACACCCAGCTTTTTAATGTTCTCGATGTTGTGTCGGCCGATGTCTGTCAGGTGGTCGGTGGTGGCGGTGACGCACACCGGGTTGAGGCCCAGTTCCAGCACCCGGACTACCTGGTAGGTGCTATCCTTGCCGCCGCTGACCGGGATGATGCAGTCGTAGTTTCGCCCGTCCGCGGACCGGTACTTGTCGGTGATCGTCTTCAGCTCGGCCTTCCGGGCGTCCCAATCCACCTCCCTGCGCTTATCGAAGTACCGGCAGGCGCTGCACACCCCTTCGGCGTCCAGGTGTAGATCCGGCTTGGTGTCCGGCATGACACAGCGTGTGCAGTAGCGGAGCATGGGTGGCCTGTTGGGGGTTAGTCGACTGTCCGCTGACGAACATCGCGGTTGATGATGGCCCATTCCGGGTGGGCCTGGTCGGCGGCCAGCGCCTCGGCCCAGGTGAACCGGTCGTGGCCGAAGTGCTTGTAGATCGCCTCGGCCCGGGCGAAGTCGGCGGGCGTGTCGACCGTCCACCGGACCGCCCCGTGATCGACCGGGTGGACGACGCAGTGGGCGCGGAACAGGTCCGGCCGGCGGTACAGGTACGGGGTGACGTGCTCCCGCCAGGCCGGGTTGGCGTCCTCCCGCCAGGCCCGGTCCAGGGCGGCGGCGGTGAACGCCTCCACGTCCAGGCCGTGAGGGAACGACCGGGTTGGGACGACATTCGACGCGTAGTCGATGGCCGGCAGCCGGTCGAGCAGCGCCCGAACCACCTGGTCCACCACCGCCGGGTCGATCATCGGGCAGTCGGCCGTCACCCGAACCACCACGTCGGCCCGGTGCTCGATCGCAGCCGCGTGGTAGCGGTCGAGCACGTCAGCCTCGCTCCCCCGGGTGTGCGGCCAGCAGCGGGCGGCGCACAGGTCCGCGACCGCCTGGTCGGCCGGCTCGACCGTGGTGGCCACGACCACCGCATCGACTGTCTTCGCCCGGCAGAGCCGAACGACCACCCGGGCCAGCATCGGCTCGCCGGCCAGGTCGAGCAGCACCTTGCCCGGCAGCCGGGAGCTGCCCATCCGGGCCTGGACGATGGCCACAACCTTCACCGGCCGGTACCAGCGAGCTCACCTAGAGCGGCGATCACCCGGTCGGCGTCGGCGTCGGCCATCTTCGGGAACAGCGGCAGGCTCAGGCACCCGGCGTAGTACGCCATCGCCCCGGGGTACTCGTCGGCCCGGCCGCCGTAGTACGGCTGCATCGGCACCGGGATGTAATGCACCTGGGTGAAAATCTTCCGCTCCCGCAGGGCCAGGTACAGAGCCTTCCGCCGGGCCGCCAACTGCTCCACCGACTCGCCCGGCCGGCGGGTCAGCGACACGACATACAGGTGGTAGGCGTTCGTCGCCGTCGTCGGCAGTTGCCGCAGCGGGGCGAGCCGGCCGGCGAACGGCGGCTTCGCAAACGCGGCGTCGTACCGCCGGGCGATCTCGTTCCGCCGCTCGACGAACCGGCCGAGCTTCTTCAGTTGCGACAGCCCGAGGGCGCACTGCAGGTCGCTGATGCGATAGTGGTAGCCGAGGGCCGACTGCTCGTAGTACCACGGCCCCTCGTCCGGGCGGGTGAGCCGGGCGGGGTCGCGGTGGATGCCGTGCGTCCGCAGGTCGCGGGCCTGGGCGGCAAGACTGTCGTCGTTGGTCAGGAGGGCGCCGCCCTCGGCCGTGGTGATGTGCTTCACCGGGTGGAAGCTGAGAATCGCCAGGTCCGAATGCTCGCACGCCCCGGCCTTGATGGTCCGGCCGGCGTGCCGGTAGCTGCCGCCGAGCGAGTGGGCGGCGTCCGAGATCACTTTCGCCCCGCACCGGTCGGCGATGGCCCGGACCGCCGGCAGGTCGGCCGGCTGGCCGGCGAGATCGACCGGCACGATCACTTTCGGCGGGGTGCCGGCGGCGGTCAGGTGCTTCACCCGGTCGTCGAGCGAGTTCAGGTCGAGGAGGGCGGTGTCGGGGTCCACGTCCGCGAACGCCGGCCGGCCGCCGCAGTAGGCAACGCAGTTGGCGCTCGCCGTGAAGGTGATCGCCGACGTGACGCCCGAATCCCCCGGTCCGACGCCAGCGACCAGGGCCGCCAAGTGCAGGGCGGCCGTCCCGCTGCCGACGGCGACGGCGTGCTTCGCCCCGGTCTCTGCGGCTAACGCTTTCTCGAACGCCTCGACGGCCGGCCCCTGGGTGAGCCAGTCGCCCTTCAGACACGCGACGACGGCGGCGATGTCGTCGTCGTCGATCCACTGGCGGCCGTAGGGGAGAGGGGTCATGGTATTTGTAGGGCGGTGCCGAGTCTTCGAGGCCCGCCGGCTTTGGGCGGGGAGTCGTTGCCGTTTGCGGCGGGCCTCCCAAAGCGTCGGCACCGCCCTACGGCCAGCGGGGTTACAGCGCCCCCGGGTTGGCGGCGATCCACTCGCGGGTGCGGTGGATGCCCTCCTCCAGCGACACCTCCGGCCGCCACCCGTACACCCGGGCGGCCGTCGCGTTGTCGCAGAGGAGCTTCGGAATCTCGGCCTGCGGGTGGTCGTGCTCGACGTGCCGGACGCCGACCCCGTGGCCGCCGTGGGCCGGGTCGGCGACCAGCTTCGCCAGGTCCTTCACCGCGATGTCTTTGCCCAGCCCGGCGTTCACCACCGTCCCGTCGCCGGCGTCCGTTTGACCCGCCTTGACCACGAACCGAGCACAGTCTTCCACGTACAGCAGGTCGCGGGTCTGGGTGCCGTCGCCCTTGACCAGTAGCTCCTGACCGGCCAGGTCGCGGGCGATGAAGATGGCGACGACCCCGCCTTCCATGTTCCGCTTCTGGAACGGGCCGTAGGTGTTGAACGGGCGGATCACCTTGGTCGGCATGCCGTAGGCGTGGTAGTACGACAGCACCAGGTTCTCGGCCGCGATCTTCGCCGCCCCGTAGGGGGACACCGGCTTGGTCGGGTGCAGCTCGTCGATGCCGCGGTCGTTCGCCCGGCTGTACACCATGCAGGTGCTCATGAACACCATCCGCGGCGCCCGGGCTTTGAGCTTCCCTTCGACCGCGGTCAGGTGGAACGGCTTCCCCCACTCGATCCCGTTGGCGGCGTAGAACTGGCGGCGGCACCGCTCCAGCACCTCCATCGTGCCGGCCACGTCGCTGTGGAACGTCGGCATCGGGTCGTCGATGGAGTCCTGCACGCGGATTTGCGCGGCCAGGTGCAGCACCACGTCGAACGGCCCGGCGTCCGCCCACACCCGGTCCAGGGTCGGGCCGTCGGCCACGTTCCCCTGCACGACACGCAGTTGCTTGTTGCCGGCGAACTCGGCCAGGTTCTCCGGCCGGGAGTTGCTGTAGTCGTCCAGGGCCAGGACGCGGTTGGCCGGGTCGGCCAGGAGCAGCTTGACCACCCACCGGCCGATGAACCCGGCCCCGCCCGTCACCAGGTAGTTCACTGTGGCGTGTCTCGAATGTCTTGGATTTCCTCCCCCTCCCTGTTTCGGGGAGGGGGTTGGGGGTGGGGTCGGACCCGCCACCCGTCCCCGCGACTTCGTTGGCTCTGGCGGCGGGCGGAGGGCGTGACCCCACCCCCAACCCCCTCCCGAAACAGGGAGGGGGAGCAAGCGGGATGCAGATTCCGGCAAAAGCCTCTGTTCATCGCCCGGACGAGTGCCCCCCTTGCTCCCCCTCTCCGCTTCGGGGAGGGGGCCGGGGGAGGGGTCAGACCCACGCCCCAGGCACGGACGGTCGAAGTCGCGGGAACAGGTCGGAGGCTCGACCCCTCCCCCGGCCCCCTCCCCGAGGCCGGAGAGGGGAGAAGAACTCACAGTGTCCCCCCGACCCGCTCGACCGCTTGCCGGCCCTCTTCCAACAGCGACTTCACCCCGGCCCGGTCGAGCGGGGTGGCCGTCTGCGAGGAGAACAGCCGGGTCGCCTTGGCCGGCCGGTCCGGGTAGTCGGCCGGGCCGGGGGTGTAGACCTTGCCGTCGTCCGCCATCCCGATGTCCCGAAGGTACGGGGTGACGATCAGCAGCTTGTCCGTCTCCAGGCAGCGGCCCAGCTCGTGGTCCGTAATCAGCTCCTCGTAGAACTTCTCCCCCGGCCGCAGCCCGACGTGCTGGATCGGGATCTTCTTCCCGCCGCCGTACAGCTCGACCATCGCTTCCGCCAGGTCGATCAGCCGCATGGCGTGCATCTTCGGCACGTAAATCTCGCCGCCGTGGGTGCTGACCAGGGCGGCCAACACCAGCTCTACCGACTCGTCCAGGGTCATGAAGAACCGGGTCATCTCCGGCTCCGTGACCGTGACCGGGCCGCCGGCCGCGATCTGCCGGGCGAACACCGGCAGCACGCTCCCCGCGGAGCCGAGGACGTTGCCGAACCGGGTGCAGCAGAACCGGGTCTTGTGCGGCCCCCGGTACCCGTTGGCCGCGATCACCAGCCGCTCGCCGATGAACTTCGACCCGCCCATCACGTTGGTCGGGTTGACCGCCTTGTCGGACGACGTGAACACCACCCGCCCCACGTCCGCGTCGAGGCAAATCTCGATCAGCGACTGCAGGGCAGACAGGTTGGTGTTCACCACCTCGAACGGGTTGTACTCGCCGAGTTCGACGTGTTTCAGGGCGGCCGCGTGGATGACGTAGTCCACCCCCTGCATGGCCCGGACCATCCGGCTGCGGTCGCGGATGTCGCCGAGCAGCGTCCGGACGTGCGGGTGCTTGCGGAACGCCAGGTCGAGGTAGAACGTCTTCTCCTCGTTGTGGTCGATCAGCCGGATCGACTTGCACCCGAACCGGATCAGCCGGTGGGCGATGGCCGAGCCGATCGTCCCGGCCCCGCCGGTGACGAGCACCACCTTGTCCCGCAGGGCGGCGGTCAGGCGGGCGTGGAGGTCGGAGATCAAGGGTGGCGGCCTGCGGGCTGGAGATGGCGGGCGGGAAACGCTCCGCGAGCCTCGTGTCGGCCGGCGGGGGTGCCCGCTCCGGCCACACAAGTTCGAGCGTCCCGTCCGGGTGGGCGACCGTGCCCCGTGGGAACGTAGGGCGATTTTAGAATCTGGGCGGCCGGTTGTCCGCGCCGACCGGGGCGCAAAACTTGCCTTCGCCCCCCAGTCTAACGGTCCGTTCGGCACCCCGTGCCTGACCGGCGCCGGCCGTGGTATAGTGAGGGCGTGACGCCGGCCCCGCTGGACACACGTGACGTGGATCCGCAACACTTCCCGGTCGCGGTCGACCGCTGGGCCGCCCTCCGCACCGCCGCCCGGTGGGAGAAGAAGCTGGCCGACCAGTTGGCCGCCCTCGGGGTGCCGGTCTACCTGCCGCTGATGACCCGGCTGACCACCTACAAGGACAAGCGGCGGGCGGTCCAGGTGCCGGTGTTCGGCGGGTACGTGTTCTGCTCGGAGCCGGACTTCCTCGGCAACAAGGCGATCACCCCCGGCGTCAAGGCGAAGGTGGCCCAGGTGTTACGGCCGCCGGACCCGGCGGGGCTGAAGGCCGAACTGGCGGCCGTGGCGGAGCTGCTGACCGACCGGGAGTTGGTGCAGGAGCGACTGGTCGGCGCGATCGGGGACGTGGTGCGGATCGTCGGCGGGCCGCTCACCGGGTATCAGGGGACGATCGTTCGGGTGCGGCCGAACAAGTGGCAGGTGGTGCTGGCCGTCTCGTTCCTCGGCGCCCGGCTCGAAGTCGAGGTGGACGAGCGGCTGGTGGAGAAGAGCCGCTAACCGGTTGGGTTAACCCCTCATGCCCCGCCTCGCCGTCCTGCCCGACTTCCCCGCCGAGGGCTGGCCGAGCATGGACCTGTGCGCGGAGATGCTCCTCGCCCACCTGCCGCCGGATCTCGCCGCCGCGAACCTGTGCCCGCCGTACCGCCGGCTGCCGCTCGGCCCGACCCTCACCCGGGCCTACAATCGCTACGTCCGCTACCCGGCCCACATCCGCCGGGCCGCCGACCGATTCGACCTGTTTCACATCGTCGATCACAGCTACGCTCACCTCGTCCACTCCCTGCCCGCCGGCCGGGCCGGGGTGTACTGCCACGACCTGGACCTGTTCCGGTGCCTGCTCGACCCGGCCGCCGACCCCCGGCCGTGGTGGTTCCGGCGACTCGCCCGGCGGGTGCTGACAGGGTTGCAAGCGGCGGCGGTGGTGTTCCACAACTCGGCCGCCACCGGCGACGAGTTGCGGCGGACCGGGCTGGTCGATCCGGCCCGGTTGGTCCACGCCCCGCTTGGGGTGGCACCGGAATTTTCCGCCGCCCCCATCGACCCACCGGACTGGCTGCTTAAACTGGGTAGTCGGCCGTGGGTGGCCCACGTCGGCAGCTGCATCCCGCGGAAGCGGGTGGACGTGCTCCTGGACCTGCTCGCCGCGAACCCGGACTTGTGGCTGGTGAAGGTGGGCGGCCAGTGGACGCCGAGCCAGCGCGCAACGATCAGTCGGCACGGGATTTGCGACCGGATCGTCCATCTGGACTCGCTCACCCGAACCGAAGTAGCGGCCGTTTACCGGCACGCCGGGGCGGTGTTGGTCCCGAGTTCTGCCGAAGGATTCGGGCTGCCGGTGATCGAAGCCCTGGCGTGCGGGGCGGCGGTGATCGCCAGCGACCTGCCGGCCTTGCGAGAGGCGGGCGGACCGGCGGCCGTGTACGCCCTGGTCGGCGACGTGCCAGGGTGGTCGGCCGCCGTCCAGCGGGTGCTCGCCGGCCACGCCCCGCCCCGGTCCGACCGGCTGGCCTGGGCCGGGCGGTTCACGTGGGCGGCGCACGCCGAGGCGATCGCCGCGGTATACCGCCGGCTGCTGGCGTAGGGCGGGTCGAGGTCGCCCCCAGCGGAGGATGCCAATCGCATGTGCGGGATCGCCGGGCTGATCGGAGTTGACCCGGACCGGGCCGCCGACGCCGCCCCGCGGATGCGCCGCGCCCTGGCCCACCGCGGCCCCGACGCCGACGGCGCTCAGACGGTCGCCGGCCCGACCGGCCCGCCGGCCGTCCTCGTCCACACCCGGCTGGCCATCCTCGACCTGTCCCCGGCCGGCTGCCAGCCGATGCGGGACCACCCGCCGGACGGCCCGCCGAACTGGATCGGGTTCAACGGCGAGGTCTTCAACTACCAGGACTTACACGCCCCGCTGGCCGCCGCCGGCTGGCCGTGCCGCACCCGCAGCGACACCGAGGTCATCCTGCACGCCTACCGGGCGTGGGGGGACGGCTGCGTCGAGCGGTTCCGCGGGATGTTTGCCTGGTGTTTGCTCGACCCGGCCCGCGGCACCGCCTGGCTCTGCCGGGACCGGCTCGGCGTCAAGCCGCTCTACCTGTTCCGCCCGGCGTCCGGCGGCCTGTTGTTCGCCTCCGAGGTGCGGACCCTGCTGGCCGCCGGCCCGGAGCTGGTCCCGCCGAAGGTGTCGGCGGCGGCCGTCGAGGGGTTCCTGGCTCAGGGGGCGGTCCCCGGCCGGCGGGCCATCGTCGAGGGGGTCGAGCTGCTCGCCCCGGGCACGTCGTTGATCGTGGACTGGAGCGGTCGGGAGGTGCGGCGGACGCGGTACTGGTCCCTGGCGGCGGACGCGGCCCCGCCGGCCGAACCGGCCGCCGACCGCCCGGCGGCGGTCGCGGCGCTCGGGCAGACCCTCCGCGAGGCGGTGAAGCTGCGGCTCATCAGCGACGTGCCGCTCGGACTGTTCCTGTCCGGCGGGATCGACTCCGGGGCGCTGGCCGCCGTCGCCACGGAGGTGTCCGGCACCAAGGTCCGCACCCTGAGCGTCGGGTTCAACGAGGCGGCGTTCGACGAGACGGACACGGCGGCTGCCGTCGCCCGGGCGCTGGGCACCGACCACACCGCCGTCCCGCTGACCGGCGAGCAGATGCTGGCCGACATCCCGGCCGCGCTGGCGGCGGTCGACCAGCCGTCGGTGGACGGGTTCAACACGTTCATCGTCTCCCGGGCGGCCCGGCAGGCGGGGCTGACCGTGGCCCTCTCCGGGCTGGGCGGGGACGAGCTGTTCGGCGGCTACCCGAGCTTCCGGGACGTGCCGCGGGCCGGCCGGTGGCAGACGGCCGGCCGGTTGCTCGGGCCGCTCCGCCACGCCGTCGCCGCCGGGCTGCGGGCCGTCGGCCGGCGGGCCACGACCAAGGCGGCCGAGCTGATCGACCGGCCGGCCGATTTGGTCCATTACTACCTGCTCCGGCGGGAGCTGTTCCTGCCGGCCGAGCGGCGGGCGCTGCACCCGCCGCCGGCCGGGACCGATCCGTACACCGGGCTGCCGGCCGACACCCTGGCCGAACTGGGGGCCGCCACCGCCGACCCGGACCCGGTCACCCGGGTGTCCCGGCTGGAGCTGACTGGGTACATGGGGGACATGCTGCTGCGGGACTCGGACGTGTTCAGCATGGCCAGCGGGATCGAGCTGCGGGTGCCGCTGCTGGACCACAAGCTGGTGGAGCAGGTGGTCCGGCTGCCGGGCCGGTGGAAGCGGCCGGACCCGCGGCCCAAGCCGCTGCTCATCGACGCGGTCGGCCCGCGGCTGCCCGAGGTCATCCGGCGGCTGCCGAAGAAGGGGTTCTCGTTCCCGTGGCCGGCGTGGCTGGCCGGGCCGCTGCGGGCCAGGGTGGCGGCGGCGGTCGGCGACCGGGACGTGTGGGCCGGACTGGGGTTCGACCCGTCCGGGGTGGCGGCGGTGTGGGACCGGTTCGCGGCCGGCGACCGCCGGGTGACGGCCGCCCAGCCGATGGCGTTCCTGGTGCTGCACGACTACCTGACCCGGCACGGGCTGCAGCCGTGAGGGGGGCAACTACCCCTGGCCCCCTTCCCTAAGAGGGAAGGGGGAGCAAGGGGCAAGCAGGTCCGGGTACTGGTTCCAATCACGGACGGGTGCGGGTTCCGCAACCTAACCCCCGGCCCCCTTCCCTAAGAGGGAAGGGGGAGCGAGCGGCGTACTCGTCCGGGCATGGGGCTGGGCTATCGGGCGGTGTGAGTGCCCCACTTGCTCCCCCTTCCCTCTTAGGGAAGGGGCCGGGGGTAGGTTTTGATACCCCGTCCCGTCCGCGACCGATGCCACGGTCCGAACTCGCGCCCCACTTGCTCCCCCTTCCCTAAGAGGGAAGGGGGCCGGGGGGTTAGGTTTCGACGCCATCGCCCCATCCAAACCCGGACCCACCGCCGTGACGCTCAGCCCGCTTGCTCCCCCTTCCCTCTTAGGGAAGGGGGACGGGGGGTTAGGTTGACCCCCCGGCCCGCCCGCGTCGTCTTCCTGAACCCGGCCGGCCAACTCGGCGGCGGGGAGCGGGGGCTGGTCGAGGTGGTGCGGGCGGTCGGCGACCACTTCCCGCTCGCTGTCCGACACGTCCTCCTCGGCGAGGACGGCCCCGTCCGCCCGCTGCTGGAAGCGGCCGGGGCGAGCGTTCATGTCATCCCGCTGCCGGCCGAGGTGCGGCGGCTCGGGGACAGCGGCGGCCGGCCGGCGACCCTGGACCTGCTGGCCGCCGGCCCCCCCGCGGTCCGTTACCTCCGACACCTGCGGCGAACGCTCGCCACGTTGCAGCCCACTCTGGTCCACTCGAACGGCATCAAGACGCACGTTCTCTCCGTTCTCGCCGCCCCGGCCGGGGTGCCGGTGGTGTGGCACGTCCGCGACTTCCTGGGCGGCCGGCCCGTTGTCCGGGCGGCCGCCCGGTGGCTGGCCCCGCGGGTGCGGGCGGTCATCGCCAACAGCCATGCCGTCGCCGCCGACGCCCGGCGGGTGCTCGGCCGGGTGCCGGTCGTCCCCATCCTGAACGCCGTCGATCCGGAGCAGTTCCACCCCGGTCCGACCGACGCCCCGTTAGACGAGTGGGCTGGGCTGTCGCCGCCCGAGCCGGGAGCGGTGCGGGTCGGACTGGTCGCCACTTACGCCCGGTGGAAAGGGCAGGACGTGTTCCTGGAAGCGCTCGCCCGTTTGCCGGCGGGGGTATCGGTGCGGGGATATGTCGTCGGCGGGCCGATCTATCAGTCGGCCGGTTCGCAGTTCACACGTGACGAACTGGTACAGCGGGCGAAGGCGCTCGGGCTGGCCGGACGGGTCGGGTTCGTGCCGTTTCAGCCGGGTCCGGCGGCGGTGTACCGGGCGCTAGACGTGGTGGTTCACGCCAGCACCCGGCCGGAGCCGTTCGGCCGGACCGTGGCCGAGGCGATGAGCTGCGGGCGGGCGGTGATCGCGACGACAGCCGGCGGGGTGACGGAGCTGTTCGCCGACGGCGTAGACGCGGTCGGCGTGCGGCCGAACGACCCGGCGGCGCTGGCCGGTGCGATCGGCCGACTGGCGACGGATGCGGCGCTGCGGGCGCGGCTCGGGTCGGCGGCCCGGGGGTCGGCCGGCGGGCGGTTCACACCGGCCCGGTTCGGCGGCGAGTTGGCGGCGGTGTATCGGGAGATCGGTTTGGCGTAGGGCGGTGCCGAGGCTCTGCGAGCCCGCCGAACCGGCAACCGCTCGTTGCCGGTTCGGCGGGCCTCGCAGAGCCTCGGCACCGCCCTACATAATTACTTCCGGTACGACGTGCTCATCACCGGGGCGGCGGCGGCGCCGAGGCGGAAGGTCATCCGCTCGCCGGTGACGGTCGTCTCCAACTTGCCCCAGTTGTACTTGAAGCTGACCTTCCCGCTGACCGTCACCTGGCCGGTGCCGGGCACCACAGTGAGTTCGTCGCAGGTGCCGTCCCCGCCGGGGGTGACGAACGCCACCTTGCCGGTCGCCTTCAGCACCGACATCATCTCCCCGCGGTCGGACGGGGACTTCACCTCCACCCCGTCGCACACCACCCGCAGGTACGTCTCGTCCCCGTCCTGGACGATGAACCGCGGCCGGTCGTCGCTCATGTGCAGCACCACCCGAAGCTTCTTCTCGGCGGCGGGCGTAGCGGTCGGGGCCGGCGTCGGTTGCGGCTGAATTGGGATCGCTTGCGGCTCCGGCGCCCGGGCGACGGCCGGGGTCGGAGTCGGGTTGGCCACCGGCATCGGGTTAGCCGTCGGCGCCGGGGCTGCCGCGACCGCCCCGGTTTCGAGTACGAACCCCTGAACGACCGGGGTTGGGGTCGCCTGCGTGGCCCCGATTCCCAACGGCTGCCGGTACGTCAGTTCCGTCCGCGGCCAGCCGCCGGCCGGCCGGGGCATCGGGGCCAGTTCCGGGCCGCTCGCCTGGACCACCGGCATCGGCCGGGCTCCCGGCGGGGCCGAGATGAGCGGCAGCTCGATGACCGTAGCCGGCACGGCCGGGGCCGGCACGGCCGGGGCCGGGCTGGCCGGCGGGAGGGTGAGCGGGGTGGGGACGACCGGCGGGACCGCCTGCGGCACGTCGGCCGGCGCCGGCGGGGCGACGGCGACCGGCGGCTCCAGCCCGACCTTGACCGCCGGCATCGGCAGCGGGGCCGGCTGTTGGAACGCCACCGGGACGACCGGCGGGGCCGCCCGGCACCCGGCCGTGCCCAGGTTCACCGGGCCGTCGGCCACCGCCGCCAGCCCGCCCAGCGACAGGGTCAGCGCCCCGGCGGCCAGCTTCCAACGGGTACGAGTCATGTCCACATCTCCGGGGGTCGCCCGGCGGGGGCCGCCGGCGAGGGCGCGGACCATAACACCCCCGGTCCACCGTGTCAGCGCCGACTTCCCCACCCCCGGCGGCGGCCGAACTGCAACCCGGGCGTGAGAAATCCGCCCGCGTCAGAAAGATGGCGTTGAAAATTATCTAATCCGCGGGACCGGATTAACTCGTGCGGTTTCTCCATGTGCTAGAGTTTTCCGGTGTCACCTGCGGTTGAGCCGTTCCGCCCAAACTGGCCGGCCGAGATCGCTTTGATGTTCGCCCCTCTCCGCCCCCTTCTCGCCGCACGGCGGTCGGCCGAAGCCGACCGGCTCCGCCGGCTCGTCGCCAGCCGCCCGGACGCGTTCGCGCCGCCGGTCTGTGTCCACACCCTGCGGGACGCGGTCGCCGCCGCCCGCGGGGGGTGTGACGCCGCCCTGATCGACCTCCGGCTGCCGGACGCCGGCGGGCTGGACGGGTACCTGCGGTTCAAGACCGCCCACCCCGAGCTGGCCGTAGTCATCCTCGCCGACCCGGCCGACGAGCCGGCGGCCGTCCGGGCGGTCCGGGCCGGGGCGCAGGACTACCTGCTCGACGGGGAGGCGTGCGGCCGGCGGCTGGCCCAGGCGGTGCGGACGGCGGTGGACCGGGAGCGGCTGCTGACCGAGGAGCGGGCGGCGGCCGTCCGCGACCCGCTGACCGGGCTGGCCAACCGCCGCGGGCTGTTCGCCGTCGGCCGGGCGCGGGTGGCCGGGGCGGACGCCGCCGGGGTGCCGGTCAGCGCCGTGCTGGTCGACGTGGACGGGCTGAAGGGGGTGAACGACACCTACGGGCACGCGGCCGGGGACGAGCTGTTGACCGACACCGCCGGGGTGATCCGCGAGGTGTTCCGGCTGGACGACCTGATCGCCCGGCTGGGCGGGGACGAGTTCGCCGTGTTGGCGGTCGGGGCGGACGCGGCCGCGGCCGACCGGCTGGTCGCCCGGCTGGAGGAGAAGGTGAGCCGGTTCAACGCCGCCGGCCGCCGGCCGTACGAGCTGGCCCTGAGCGCCGGCACGGCCACCTCGAACCGGTTCGAGCCGACCGTGCTGGACCAACTGCTGGCGACGGCCGACCTGCGGATGTACGCGGCCAAGCGGGAGCGGCGGTCGGCCCGGCTCGGGTTCCCGGCCGCCCGCACCCCGGCCACCGCCGGGGCGTGACGGCGGATTTTCGTAGGGCGGTGCCGAGGCTTTGTGAGGACCGCCGTCTTGGGGCGTGCCGGTTGCCACTCCGGCGGGCCTCGCAAAGCCTCGGCACCGCCCTACGCCCCCATGTGGAACCGTCGGTAGATGCGGCCCAGTCCGAGCGGCTCGACCCGCACGTCGTCGGTCCGCAACTGAGCCAGCCACCGCAGCAGCTCCGGCACCGGGCCGCGGTACTCCAGGTCGAGCCGGCCGTCGGCTGTCGCCTCCGGCGGCAGCGGCTGGTCGTCCGGCCCGACCCCCGGCGCCCCGTCCACCAGCCGGGCGGTGACGTGCCGCCCCTCCCGCAGCTCGGCCATGTCCTGCAGGTGAACCAGCTTCCCGCGGCGGAGGATCGCCACCCGGTCGCAGACCGCTTCCACCTCTTGCAGCACGTGCGACGAGAACAGCACCGCCTTGCCGGCCGCCTTCGCCTGGTGGATCTGGTCCAACAGCTCGTCCCGCATGGTCGGGTCGAGGGTGTTGGTCGGCTCGTCCAGGATGATGAGCGGCACCCGCGGCAGCAGCACCGTGAGCAGTGCCACCTTCCGCTTCATCCCGCTGGACATCTGCGTGAGCGGCCGGTCCGGGTCGATGTCCAGCTTCTTCGCCAGCGCGTCGACTTCCGGCCCCGGCTCGTCGCCGCGGAGCTTGCCCAGGAAGCGGACCAGTTGCCGGCCGGTCATGGTGTCGTACAGCCGCAGCTCGCCCGGCAGGTACGCGACCTGCTTCCGCGCCTCGACGCTCTGGGACCAGCAGTCGCACCCGCCGAGCGTCACCCGGCCGCTGGTTGGCCGCAGGAACCCGAGGGCGAGCCGCAGGGCGGTGGTCTTGCCGGACCCGTTCGGCCCGAGCAGCCCGACCACCTCGCCCGGTGACACCGCCAGGTCGAGGGCGTCCAGCGCGCGGAAGGAGCCGTAGTCCTTGGTGAGCCGGTCAGCGACGAGCAGCGGGGCGGACATGGATAGAATGATAGGGACCGTTTAGCCGCGAGGCGGAGGCTCTGCGGAGCCGAGCGCGGGGACCGCACGCTGGGGCTTCGCGCCCGACGACTCGGGACGCAGTCCCCGCGCTCGGCTCCGCAGAGCCTCCGCCTCGCGGCTAAACGACCGACCCTCCCCACCCGGGTTCCGTTATGGACGTGCTCCTCCTGTCCGCCGTCCGCACCCCGATCGGCAAGTTCCTCGGCGGGCTGTCCGACCTGCCGGCCCCGCGGCTTGGTGCTGTTGCGATCGCGGAAGCGATCAAGCGGGCCGAGGTGAAACCGGAGCAGGTGGACGAGGTGGTGATGGGGAACGTGGTGCAGGCCGGGGTCGGGCAGGCGCCGGCCCGGCAAGCCGCGATCTTCGCCGGGCTGCCGGACACCATCGCCGCGTACACGGTCAACAAGGTGTGCGGCAGCGGTCTGAAGGCGGTCATGCTGGCGGCCCAGAGCATCAAGGCCGGGGACGCGAACATCGTCGTGGCCGGCGGCATGGAGAGCATGAGCCGGGCGCCGTTCCTCTTGCCGAACGTCCGCACCGGGTACAAGTACGGCGACCAGAAGGCGGTCGATGCCCTCGTGCACGACGGGCTGTGGTGCGCGTTCGAGAACTGGGGGATGGGGGACGCCGCCGAGCACATCGCCACGAAATGCGGCGTCACCCGGGCGGACCAGGACCGGTTCAGTGTGCAGAGTCACAAGCGTGCGGCGGCGGCGTGGGAGCGGGGGGACTTCGCGGCCGAGGTGGTGCCGGTCGAACTGGCGAGCGGGGGGCGTAAGCCCCCTGTTGTGGTGGCCAAGGACGAGGGCATCCGGGCGGACAGCAGCCCGGAGGGGCTGGCCAGGCTCCGCACGTCGTTCAAGCCGGACGGCACCGTGACCGCCGGCAACGCCAGCCAACTGAGCGACGGGGCGGCGGCGGTGGTGGTGGCGTCGGCGGACGCGGCCGGCCGGCTCGGGGCCAAGCCGCTGGCCCGGGTGGTCGCGTATGCCACCAGCGGGGTGGCCCCGAAGGACATCTTCATCGCCCCGGTGCCGGCTGTGCGGATGGTGCTGGAGAAGGCCAAGCTGCGGCTCGGGGACATCGACCTGTTCGAGCTGAACGAGGCGTTCGCCGCCCAGATGCTGGCGTGCGGCAAGGAGCTGGGCTTGGACGAGGCGAAGGTGAACGTGAACGGCGGGGCGGTGGCGCTGGGCCACCCGATCGGGGCGAGCGGGGCGCGGGTGCTGACGACGCTGGTCCACGCCCTGCACAAGCGAGGCGGCCGGTACGGGCTGGCTAGCCTGTGCCTCGGCGGCGGGAACGCGGTGGCGATGGTCGTCGAGCGGGTGTAACGGAACATCCCTTCGGAGCGACCCGCCGTGAGTCAGACGAGACGGGTGTGGCTTGCCATCGTGGCCGGCGTCGGGGCGGTGATCCTATTCCTGTTGGAAGCCGTGCTGGCTCAAGGCCTGCGCGGGCAGTTCGACCAAGCGGATCCCCGCTTGCAGGCCGGCTTCGTGGTCGCCTGTGGACTTGGGCTGTTGGTCGGTGGCCCGTTCTGGATGAGGTGGGAGAACCGGGACCGCGTAGCGAGTGGTCGCGAGAAGAGTTACGGCCTGTTGGAATACGCGATCATAGCCATCGCCGGGCTAGTATTCACCGGGGCCGGGGTGTGGATGCTAGTCGGCTAGACAAGTTCCCGAGTCGGAGTAGCGGACTGGCTCGGGGTAGGGTCCGCTGTGCGGACCGGTGGCGCTCCCACGGTCCGCACAGCGGACCCTACCCCAGAACCAACCATTCACCGGTGGCTCGTCACCTCCACCTGCCGACACATCGCCAACAGCGGGCAGGTCGAGCACTTCGGCCGGACGCCGGTGCAGACGTGCTTGCCGAACGGCACTAGCAGGGCGTTGATCTCCACCCAGTAGTCCTTCGGCAACACCCGCTGCAGCTCGGCCATCGTCTTCTCCGGCGTCGACGCCGAGACGTACCCCCAGCGGTTCGTCACCCGATGGACGTGAACGTCCACCCCGATCACCGGCAGCCCACACGCGACCCCGACGGCCAGGTTCGCACACTTCGGCCCGACCCCGCGGAACCCCTGCAACACCTCCGGGTCACACGGTAGCGTCCCGCTGTGCTCCGCCACCGTCCCTTCGGCGATGGCCCGGATGGTCGCCGCCTTCGGCTCGTGGAAGGTGCAGTCGCGGATGAGTCGGTCGATCTCGGCGACCGACAGCTCGGCGACGGCGGCCGGGGTCGGGGCGGCGGCGAACAACCGACGGGCGACGGGCAGCGTCGTCTCGTCCCGGGTGCGGATCGAGATGACGCACGCCACCAGCAGCTCGAACACCGAGTCGTGCCCGTCGGCGGCCAGCTCGAACAGGGCCGCCTTCGGGTACGGCTCGACCGCCTCCCGCAACAGCCGGACCGCCTCGGCGATGTCGAACGGCCGCTTCCTCATGGCCGACCGGTAGCAACTGCCGAGCCGTACCCGGGTTTGGGATTGGTGGGGCAGGCATTTCTGCCCGCCCGACTCCGACCCGGGCAGGCAGAAATGCCTGCCCCACCAGACGGAGACCCCACCGGCGAGCCGGATGGGTGCCGGCCGGCGGACGTGGTATGATCCGGACGTCGCCGTCCGGACGGAGGTGCGGTCATGGGCAAGTCGGTGGCCCGGGTCACGAAGCCGGAAGTCGTCCCCCCGCTGCGGGACGGGGACCGGCTGACCGGCCGGGAGTTCCTCCGCCGGTACGAGGCGGATCGGAGCGTCGCCCGGGCGGAACTCATCAACGGGGTGGTGTACATCAACGCTCGCCGGCGGCCGGACGGGACGGAGGATCGCATACCGCCTATCGCTGCCGAAGGACATAGCACCCCGCAATCGGACGTGCTAGGCCTGTGCTTCAACTACATGCTTCAAACCCCGGGTGTTCGCCCCTGTGGGCCGACCACAGTCATCGTGTCGGGCAACACCTTGCCCGAGCCGGACGCCCTGATGTACGTCCGCCCGGAGTATGGCGGCCAGTGCGCCCCGAACCGCAAGGATTACTTGGACGGCCCGCCCGAACTGCTGGTCGAGGTCGCGAACACATCGGTCCGGCGGGACATGGGGCCGAAATACGAGGCGTACCAAGCCGGCGGGGTGCAAGAGTACTTGGTCTGGCGGACGGCCGACCGGGAGTTCCACCTGTTCGCCCTGAAGCGGGGCCGCTACCAGCCGGTCCAGCCGACCGCCGACGGGGTGCTGCAGAGCGTCGCCTTCCCCGGGCTGTGGCTGGACACCGCCGCCCTGCTCGCCAGCGACTTGCGGAAGGCGCTCGAAACCCTTCAGCAAGGGCTGGCCACTCCCGAACACGCGGCGTTCGTCGCCAAGCTGGCCGCCGCGAAGAGGAAGCGGAAGAAGTAGCCCCTCTGCCAAACCGACAGCCGACCGGGTTTCGCCTCAAGCCAACTTGGCAGAATCTGTTCCCCCATCAGCCTCGGTTGATGACGCAAGTCATTTGATCACAACATCTTTCATCATGTCGGTCTGGTGGGCACGGTTGTTGCATCAGCCCCGCACCTCGAACTGTCTACCGTTCCGTCGGAGTCTGCGATGGACCTGCAACCGATCGGCGACCGGATCATCGTCCGCCGCGAAGCCTCGGACGCCAAGTCGGCCGGCGGCATCATCCTGCCGGACGCCGCCCAGAAGAAGCCGCAGCGGGGCGTGATCGTCGCCGTCGGCCCGGGCAAGCTGAACAAGAAGACCGGCACCCGCACCCCGCTCCAGCTCAAGAAGGGGGACAAGGTGCTGTTCACCTCCTGGGCCGGGGACGAGTTCCAGGACCGCAAGAACAAGGACGAAGTGCTGGTCATGCACGAAGAGGACGTGCTGGCCGTCATCGAGTAAGTGCAGAACCCCGAAAGCCCACCCGTAGCAACGGGTGGGCTTTGAGACTTCCACCCACCACAACCACCCGCGCACCGGAGCACTCATGAGCGCCAAGCAGATCGCGTTCGACGCCGAAGCCCGCGAGGCCATGAAGAAGGGGATCGCCAAGCTCGCCAAGGCGGTCAAAGTCACCCTCGGGCCGAAGGGCCGCAACGTCATCATCCAGAAGTCGTTCGGCAGCCCCACCGTCACGAAGGACGGGGTGACGGTGGCCAAGGAGATCGAGCTGCCGGACCACTACGAGAACATGGGCGCCCGGATGGTCAAGGAGGTCGCCTCTAAGACCAGCGACGTGGCCGGGGACGGCACCACCACCGCCACCGTGCTGGCCGAGGCCATCTTCAACGAGGGGCTGAAGGCCGTCACCGCCGGCACCAACCCGATGCTCATGAAGCGGGGGATGGAGAAGGCGGTCGAGCAGATCACCGCCAAGCTGACCGGGGCCAGCATCCCGGTGAAGTCGAAGAAGGACCTGGAGAACGTCGCCACCGTCGCCGCCAACGGGGACGCCAAGATCGGCACCATCATCGCCGAGGCGATGGACAAGGTCGGCAAGGACGGGGTCATCACGGTCGAGGAAGGCAAGTCCATCGACACCGGCCACGAGTTCGTCGAGGGGATGCAGTTCGACCGCGGCTACCTGTCCCCGTACTTCGTCACCGACGTCGAGTCGATGGAGTGCGAACTCGACGACCCGTACATCCTGATCTACGAGAAGAAGATTAGCAGCAACCGCGACCTGGTGCCGGTGCTGGAGAAGGTGCTGCAACAGGGCAAGGCGATCCTCATCATCTCCGAAGAAGTGGAAGGCGAGGCGCTGGCCACGCTGGTGGTGAACAAGGTGCGGAACCCGGGCGCGTTCAAGGCGTGCGCGGTGAAGGCGCCGGGGTACGGCGACCGGCGGAAGGCGATGCTGGAAGACATCGCCATCCTGACCGGCGGCAAAGCCATCTTTGAAGACCTCGGCATCCAGCTCGAGAACGTCCAACTGACCGACCTGGGCCGGGCCAAGAAGGTGAAGATCGACAAGGACAACACGGTCGTCATCGAGGGGGCCGGCAAGAAGGACGCGATCAAGGCCCGGGTCGGCCAGATCCAGCGGGAGCTGGAAAAGTCCACCAGCGACTACGACAAGGAGAAGCTGAGCGAGCGGATCGCCAAGCTGCAGGGCGGGGTCGCCAAGATCAACGTCGGCGGGGCGACCGAGAGCGAGGTGAAGGAGAAGAAGATGCGGGTGGAGGACGCCATGTTCGCCACCCGGGCCGCGAACCAGGAAGGCATCCTGCCGGGCGGCGGCGTGGCGCTCCTGCGGGCCAGCACCGGGGTGAAGGCCGAGGGGCTGAGCCACGACGAGGAGATCGGGTTCAACATCGTCGTCCGGGCGTGCAAGGCGCCGATCAAGCAGATCGTGGACAACGCCGGGGACGACGGGAACGTGGTGGCCGCCGAGGTGCTCAAGAGCAAGGACGCCAACTACGGGTACGACGCCCGTGCCGGCGAGTACACGGACATGGTCAAGAAGGGCGTGATCGACCCGACGAAGGTGGTCCGCAGCGCCCTGCAGAACGCGGCCAGCGTGGCGACCCTGCTCTTGACCAGCGACGCCCTGGTGGCCGACCTGCCGAAGGACGAGAAGAAGCCGGCCGCTGGCGGCGGCGGGTACGACGACATGTACTAAGCCGAGAGCGGCCGACAAACAAAAAGACCCCCGGACGCCGTCCGGGGGTCTTTTTTGTCTCTGGATGGGCGGGCCGGCCGGCCGGGCCGCGTCACTTCTTGCCGAACACCGGGCTGCCGCCGGACGTGCGGGCGGCCCGCAGCCGTTCGAGCAGGTTCTGCTTGGCGATGGCCGTCGGGTCCAGGACCGGGCCGGCCGGCGGCGGGGTGGCCGGCGCAGAGGCCGGGGCGGAGGTTCCCGCCGGCCGCGGGGCCGCGGCCGGCAGTTGGCCGCCGGTGAACATGCCGGCCAGCTCTTCCAGCCGGACCAGCCGCTCCATCTTGACGAACGAGATGATTGGGTACGGCAGGAAGAACGCCCGCCCCTCGTCGTTCGACCCGACCTCCCGGCCGCGGACGATCAGGAGGTCCGGCCCCACCTGGAACACCGTTTCCACGCTCACCGCTTGCCCGCCGGCCAGGACGATCACCACCTTGGTGTGGTCCGCCTCGGGCACCCGACGGAACAGGTCGTCCACTTCCTCACGGCGCATCGCCACCTCGGGCCTGGGGTCAACGGCGGACCAGTTCGAGCCGGGCCGGCGGGGCGGTCAGCCGGTGGTACAGCCACACCTGCAGGACGGCCAGCACGACGCCCCCGAACCCGCACACCCACCGCCAGTTCAGCCGCCCGGCCAGCGGGTCGAGCACGCCGACGGCCAGGGCCGACCGCTCCTCGTCCGGGAGGGCCGCCTGGGCGGCGGCGTAGTCCTCCAGCCCGCTCAGCCCGAGGCCGAGGACGAGCATGGCCAGGGCCACACCCAGCATGGCCAGCACCGGCCCCTGGACGGCCGCCCACCCCTCCAGCTTGTACGGGGTCAGGTCGAACCCGTCCCCGATCCGCTTCCACAGGGCGGTGAACGCCGCGTCGGCCGCCTCCGCCGATTTGAAGGCGAGCGACACCCGGGTCGACCCGACCCCGGCCCCGACCACCTCCAGGGTCAGGCGGTCGGCGGTCAGATCGGCCACCACCCGGCGGATGGCGGCCAGTTCGACGGCGGCGACGGCCCGGCCGAGCACCGCCTCCGGGTCCGCCGACCCGCGGACGGCGGCCACCATCCCGGGGGTGACGACCGACCCGGCCGGCAGCAGGTACAACCGGGAGTACGTGAGGACGAGCAGGGCGTGAGACTGGAGGTCCGGCCCGTGCCACACCTGGCGGGCGGTCATCCCGGGCAGGGTGGTGTCCAGGCGGGACGGCGCGACGATCGGCATCAAAGTCCGGGGCCGGGGGGACAAGCCGGCCGCCGGGACGGACCGGACGGCCTACCGGTGTTTAGAACCCGGACGGGGGGCAGTCAAATCGTTCCGGTCGGGGGAGATGAGCCGGTCGGACCGACCCGACCGGTTACGGAGGCGGGCCGGCGCGTGCCCAGACGACCGCCCCGAACCCGTACCCGCTGTTGGTCAGCCGCACCCCCGCGACCCGGAGTGGGCGGCCGTTCAGGGTGTCGGACCGGACCACGAACCGGGCGGCCAACTCGGTTTGCAGCGCGGCACTGGTCGGCAGCCGCGGTTGCCCGGCCGCTCCGGACCCGTTGCCGGTCAGCACCCCGTAGTCGACCCGGTCCCAGTCCGGCGGGCGGGCGAAGTGGGCGTCCAGCACCCGGGCGTGTCCGGCCAGCGACCACCAGTGCTCGTCTGCCACGACGACCGCCCCGGCCGGGACCGCCTCTCGGACCGCCGCCGCGTTGACCGCCCACCCCTGACCGGCCGGCAGGGTGAGCAGGGCGAGGGTCTGAACCCCGGTCGGCACCGCCCCGATGCCGACCGCGGTTACGGCGACCCCGACGGCCGCCCGGGTCGGCCAGCCGGCGACCGCCGCGATCAGCACCGGACCGGCGTACCAGAGGTACGTGACCCGGCCCGGGGACGTGGCCAGGACGATCAACACCCCGGCGATCCCGCCCGCCGCCCACGCCCGCCCCGGCCCGGCCGTCTGCGCCGTGAGGCCGGCCGCCAGGCACAGCCCGACGGCCATCAGCAGCGGGTGTTTGCCGAACCGCCAGGCTTGGGCGAACCCGTCCGCCCATCCGCGCCCGTAGGACTGCGCGTGAACGAAGAACTGGCCCACGGCGCCCGGGTGGAGCAGCTCATACGGGGCCAGGCTGGCCAGCCCGACCGCTGCCCCGATCACCCCCCAGACGCCCACCCGGCGGGCGTCCGCCCGGCCGACTGCGATCGCCCCGATCAGCCCGTGGACGACTGCCGCTCCCGGGGCGGTGGCCGCAGCCAATCCGAGCCAGCCGCCGGCCCGCACGACCGCCCAAAGGGAATCGGCCGTCCGCAGCCGGGCCAGCCCGATCAGCCCGAAGGTCATACCAAGTTCATCCGGCCGGCCGACCGTCCCGACTGCTAAGGCGGCCAGCCCGACGGCCCACGCCCGACGGCCGGCCGGGGTGATCCGGGCGGTGAACCAGACGGCCGTGGCCGCCAACCCGACGTGGATGACCGCGTCGAACAGGGCGGCCGTCCGCCAGCCCATCCCGGCCGCCCAGACGGCCGCGGCGAACGCCAGGGTGTACACCGGCGGATACCCGGCCCAGAACTCCTCGACCGGGACGGCCGCCGGGATCAGTCCGATCAGCTCCGGGGCGTGCCACCGGCCGTCGGCGGCCAGGTGGAACCCGGCCGCCTTGTACGCCACCTCGTCGATGTGCGGGAACCGGCCGGCCGTCGCCGTCAGCCCGAGGTACGCGGCGGCGGCGGCGACGAACAGGCCCGGCCCGACCGCCGCGTGAGGGACGAGGCGGGCGACGGACATGGCCCGGCCTCGGGGTCAGGATGTGGCCGGCGGCTGGCCGGGCAGGGTGAACAGGTCGGCCACCCGGCAGGAGAAATCGGGGAGCACGCCATTGCCGGTCAGTTCGTCGTCCCCGTCGAACACCTTCATGTACTCGTCCGGCTTGTGGACGTAGACCGCCCGGAGGTCCGGATCGACCACCCAAACTAAGCCGGCGCCTCGGTCGAGGTACTGGCCGACTCGTCGGCCAATCTTCGGCAGGGTGTCCGACGGGGACATGACCTCGACGACCAGCGGGGGCGTCCGATCGGTATGCCCCCGCCGGGCTTGCTGCAAAGTCAGATCGTCCAGAAACAGCATGACGTCCGGCCCACGGACCGTGTCCGGGCCACGGCGGACGATCAGTCCGCAGTCGTTTGTCAGCAGGTGCCCGCGGCCCCGGCGGACCACGTACTCGGTGAGCAGCTTGATCACCAGCCAGCAGACGAGGGCGTGAGCCTCTCCGGGCGACGGCATCTCCTCGACCTCCCCTGCATTCAGTTCGAGCCGACGGCCGGCGTTCTCCGGCCGGTTGGCCCAGTCGAAGAACTCTTCGGCCGTCATCGGGGTGGTGATCGGGGCCGCCATGTCGTCGCCCTCGCCGTGCGTCACTTGCTCAATTCTACCACCAGCTTGGCCGCCTCCGTCAGCCCGGCGGCCGGGCGGATCATCGGCAGCTCGGTCTGCACGCCCTTCAGGATCTCCCGGGCCTTGTCCGCGTTCGTCCCTTCCAGGCGGACGACCACCGGCACCTTGAACCCGACCTCCCGGCCGGCCTTCACCAGCGCCTCGGCGATCAGGTCGCACTTGGCGATCCCGCCGAAGATGTTCACCAGGATGCCCTTCACCTTCGGGTCGGCCAGGATGATCCGGAACGCCTCGATGGCCGCGTCGGCGGTGACGCCGCCGCCCACGTCCAGGAAGTTGGCCGGGTTGCCACCGTGGTACTTGATGATGTCCATCGTCGCCATCGCCAGCCCGGCCCCGTTCACCAGGCAGCCGATGGTGCCGTCGAGCTGGATGTAGTTCAGGTTGGCCTTGGACGCCCGGATCTCGGTCGGGTTCTCCTCGGCCAGGTCGCGGAGGGCTTGGACGTCCTTGTGCCGGAAGGTGGCGTTGTCGTCGAAGTCGATCTTGGCGTCCAGGACGACCACGTCCCCCTTCTTGGTGACGGCCAGCGGGTTCACCTCGACGATGCTGGCGTCCTTGCCGAAGTACACCTTGGAGACGGCCAGCATGATGGACGCCGCTTTGTCGATCTGGTCGGCGGCGAACCCGAGCCGGTAGGCCAGCTCCCGGGCCTGGAACGGCAGGAGGCCGGTCTCCGGGCTGACCGGCACCTTGAAGATCTTCTCCGGGCTGTGGGCGGCCACCTCCTCGATGTCCATGCCGCCCTCGGCTGAGGCCATCAGCACCGGCTGGCCGATCGACCGGTCGAGCACCATGCCGAGGTAGAACTCCTTGGCCGGCTCGGCGTCCGCCTGGACGATCAGGGTGTTGATCGGCACCCCGCCCGGCCCGGTCTGCTTGGTGACGAGCCGGTGGGTGAGCATGGCCTTGGCGATGTCCGCCGCCTTCTCCCGGGTGGGGGCGAACTTGACCCCGCCGAGCTTGGACGGGTAGCCGTCGAGCTGGCCGGCCCCGCGGCCGCCGGCGTGCACCTGGGCTTTGATCATGGCCCCGGTGCCGCCGAGCTCCATGAACCCCTTCTCGGCCTCTTCCGGGGTGGTGGCGACGACATGCCGGGGGACCGGGGCGCCGGCGGCGGCGAGCAGTTCCTTGGCCTGATATTCGTGGATCTTCATCGGCGGCTCCGGGGGGTTCGGTGGAGGGCGTTATACGGTGGGCGGTTGACCGGTGGGAGGGGTTCGGCGAGCATGGGGCGGGTAAAGCCCACCCGTTGCAACGGGTGGGCTTTCGTGGGAGCGAGTATGGGCAACGAGCCGCGGTGGTTCCATTGCACCACCCACACCTACGGCGCCTGGCTCTACGGCGACCCCCGCGGGTTCCGCACCCGGCACCACCGCGAGCACGTCGAGGGGGATTACAAGCACCCGCCGCCGCGGGGGATGTATGACGGCCAGTTGCAGCGGAGCAAGAAACTGCTGAAGCAGCCGCCGGTGGTGCTCAGCCGGGAGTGGCGGCCGGTGGTCGGGGCCGCGCTCGTCGAGCGGTTGCTCGGCCTCAAGGCCCGACTGCTGTGCCTGAGTTGCGGCGGTCAGCACGTCCACTTTCTGGCACAGATGCCGCCCGGTGAGGTGCCGCGGGAGTGGACCGGGCTGGCCAAGAAGCACGCCTGGTTCGCGGCCCGGGACCGCGGGTGGGTCGGTAAGCTGTGGGCGGTCCGGGGCAAGGTGATCCCGATCTCGGACCGACGTCACCAGTTGAACACGTACCGGTACATTCTGGACCACACCGCCGAGGGCGCCTGGGTGTGGGACTTCCGCGCCCGCCCGGAGGCTGCCGAAAGCCCACCCGTTGCAACGGGTGGGCTTTGAAACTTCCTCCCACTGGCACTCGCATGCTCACCCCGACTTCACTTCTCGCCGACCTGGTCCGCCTCCCGTCGGTCAACCCGATGGGCCGCCCCGACCTGCCCCCGCACCTGCTGTACGAGTCCCGCGTCACGGACTATTTAGAAGCCCGCCTCCGCTCCCTGAACGTCCCGTACACCCGCTCCCCGGTCGCCCTCGGCCGGGATAACATCACCGCCACCTACACCCCGCCACACCCGACCGCCCACCTGCTCTGGGAAGCCCACCAGGACACGGTGCCGGTGGACGGCATGACCATCGACCCGTTCGCGGCGACGGTCCGGGACGGCCGCCTCTACGGCCGCGGCGCTTGCGACGTGAAGGCCGGCCTCGCGGCCATGCTCGCCGCCTTCACCCGGCTCGTCACTGAAAAGCCGGCCCGGTCCGCCGCCGTCACGGTCGCGTTCACCGTGGACGAGGAGCACACCTTCCTCGGCGTCCAGCACCTGATGCGGTCCGGCGTCCGGGCCGACTTCGCGGTGGTGGCCGAGCCGACCGGGCTGAACCTCGTCACCGCACACAAGGGGGTCGCCCGGTGGCGGACGGAGACCGACGGCCGGGCGTGTCACAGCTCCCGCCCGCAGGACGGGGTGAGCGCCGTCTACCGGATGGCCAAGGTGCTGACCACGATCGAGCGGTACGCCGACCGGCTGATGCGTTCAACGGCTGACCCGCTGCTCGGGCCGCCTACCGTGAGTGTCGGCGTGGTGCAGGGGGGCGTCAGTCCGAACACCGTCCCGGATCGGTGCCGGATCGAGGTGGACCGCCGGCTGCTGCCGGGCGAGTCGGCGGCGGCCGCCCTGGCCGACTTCGAGGCCGCCGTCCGGGCCGGCCCGGGGGTCGATTTCCCGGTGAAATCGACGCTCACGTTCGCCTGCCCGCCGCTGGCCCCGACCGCCCACCCGCTGCTGGCCCGGCTCGGGGCCGCGGTGGACGCGGTCGTCGGCTCGCACCGGGTCGAGGCGGTCCCCTACGGGACGGACGCCAGCACCATCGCCGAGGCCGGCGTCCCGGCGGTGGTGTTCGGCCCCGGGGACATCGCCCAGGCGCACACCCACGACGAGTGGGTCGAGCTGGCCCAGGTCGAACGTGCGGCCGACATCCTGGTCCGGTTCGCGGTCGGGGCGTGATCCCGCCGTGACAACCCGCCGACGGTGACTTAGATTGGCGGCATCGGCCGGTCGTCACAGGGGGCGGCCGGCCGCGGGTCCGGAGGGATCGTCCGTGAGCATCGTTCGCATCGGGCTGGCCGAGGGGAAGAAGTTCGGGTCCGGGTACGACGCCATCTTCGGCAAGAAGAAGGCGGCCAAGAAGCCGGCCGCCGCCGCCAAGAAGCCGGCCGCCAAGAAGGCGAAGAAGAAGTAGACGGCGGTCGCCATCATTTCGTCCCAGCCCGACCGCGGAACTACCCTTCGGGCCGGCGGTCGGGTATCCTGTCTGCCAGCCTGCCCCCCGCGGTCCCGCGTCCTACCCCGGACCCGCTCGCCGATGCCGACCCCCGCACGCTACGGGCTGCTGCCCGTCCTGACGGCCGTCCTGCTCGCCGCCCCGGCTCCGGCCGATTCGGAGAAGCACTGGGCGTTCCGGCCGGTGAAAGCGACGACCCTGCCGCCCGGGACCGGCCACCCCATCGACCGCTTCATCCTCGCCAGGCTGCGTGACAGCGGGCTGACACCGGCCCCGGCGGCGGACAAGCGGACGCTCATCCGCCGGGCCACGTTCGACCTGACCGGCCTGCCACCGACGCCGGAGGAGATCGACGCCTTCTTGAAGGATGACAGCCCGGCCGCGTGGGGGACGGTGATCGACCGGCTGCTCGCCTCGCCGGCTTACGGGGAGCGGTGGGGCCGGCACTGGCTGGACGTCGCCCGGTACGCCGACAGCAACGGGCTGGACGAGAACCTGGCCCACGGCAACGCCTGGCGGTATCGGGATTACGTCATCGCCAGCGTCAACGCGGACAAGCCGTTCGACCGGTTCATCAAAGAGCAAATCGCCGGCGACCTGCTCCCGGCCGCCCGGCCCGAGCAGTTGATCGCCACCGGGTTCCTGTCCGTCGGCCCGAAGGTACTGGCCGAGCCGGACGAGAAGAAGATGGAGCTGGACATCGTCGACGAGCAGGTGGACACGGTCGGCCGGGCGGTCCTCGGCATGACGTTCGGCTGCGCCCGGTGCCACGACCACAAGTTCGACCCGATCACCGCCGCCGACTACTACGCCCTGGCCGGGGTGTTCGTCAGCACCAAGACGATGGACAGCTTCAAGAAGGTGGCCAAGTGGCACGAGCACTCGCTGGCCACGCCCGCCGAGCTGAAGCGGAAGGCGGACCACGATGCGGCCGTCGCCCAGCTCAAGGCGAAGGTGAAGGAGCTGGCCGGCAAGCCGGACGACGCGGCCAAGGCTGAGGCGAAGAAGCTGCAAGCCGATCTCGCCGCGCTGGAGAAGGCCGTCCCGGAGCTGCCGTCGGCGATGGGCGTGGCCGACGGCAAGCCGACCGACGTGCCGGTGCTAAGGCGGGGCAGCCACCTCAGCCCCGGGGCGGTGGCGGCCCGGCGGTTCCCGGTGGTGCTGGCTGGGGCGAAGCAGTCACCGCTGCCGAGCGACCGCAGCGGCCGGCTGGAACTGGCGAACTGGCTCACGTCACCGGCCAACCCGCTCACCGCCCGGGTGGCGGTGAACCGGGTCTGGCGGTGGCACTTCGGGGCCGGGCTGGTGCGGTCGGTGGACAACTTCGGCCTACTCGGCGAGCCGCCGTCCCACCCCGAGTTGCTCGACTGGATGGCGTCCCAGTTCGTCGCCGACGGCTGGAGCCTCAAGAAGCTCCACCGCCGGATCATGACCTCGGCGGCGTACCGGCGGGCGTCCACTCACGACCCGAAAGCGGCGACCGCCGATCCGGACAACCGGCTGCTCTGGCGGATGGCCCCGCGCCGGCTGGAGGTGGAGGCGATCCGCGACTCGCTCCTGGCGGTCGGCGGGCTGCTCGATCGCACGGCCGGCGGGCCGGTGTTCACCCACGTGAAGAACCGGGACTTCCTATTCGACCACACGTCCAAGGACGGGACGACGTACACCAGCCGGCGGCGGTCGGTGTACCTGCCGGTGGTGCGGAACAACCTGTACGACGTGTTCCAACTGTTCGACGCCCCGGACCCGGCCGTCCCGACCGGTGACCGCTCGACCACGACCGTCGCCACCCAGGCGCTGTTCTTCCTGAACAGCCCGCTGGTGATCGAGTCGGCCGACGCCCTCGCCGGCCGGCTGCTCGCGTGCGGCGACTTGGACGACGCCGGCCGGGTGCGGCGGCTGTTTGCGATTGCGCTGGGCCGCCCGCCGACGGCCGTGGAGTGCGAGCGGCTGCTGGCCGGGGTGAAGGCGTTCGAGGCGGAGTTCGCCGGCGACCGCCGGAAGGCGTGGGCGACGGTCTGCCAGGCGGTGCTGGCGTCGAACGAGTTCGTCCAGGTGCCGTAGGGCGGGTCGAGGAGGCTGGGCGACGAGGCCTGCCGGTCCGGGCAACTGCTCCCCGCCTGGGCATGCGGGCCTCGCGGACTCGGCACCGCCCTACGAAGTCCGGCTTGACGTAGGGCGGTGCCGAGTCCGCGAGGCCCGCCGGAAGTGGCAACCGCTCCCCGCCCTGGACCGGCAGGCCTCGTCGCCCAGCCTCCTCGACCCGCCCTACACGATGGATCGCCCACCGAGGGATTGCCCATGCCGTCCGCCCCCACCGCCCTCGTCTCCCGCCGTCGCGCCCTCCGCGACTCCGCCCTCGGGTTCGGGTTCCTGGCGCTGGCCGACCTGCTCCGGGCCGCCGACACCCCGGCCCCGCACTTCAAGCCGCGGGCCAAGCGGGTCATCTTCCTGTTCATGAAGGGCGGGCCGTCCCACCTGGACACGTTCGACCCGAAGCCGCTCCTCGACCGGGACGACGGCAAGCCGTACCCCGGGCCGCGGCCGAGGGTAGTGTTCGCCCAGACCGGCAACCTGCTCAAGTCGCCGTGGAAGTTCACCAAGCACGGCCAGAGCGGCACTCCGGTGAGCGAGCTGTTCCCGCACCTCGCCGGGTGCGTGGACGACCTGTGCTTCGTCCACTCCCTGCACGGCACCAACCCGGCCCACGGCGGGGCGGTGCTCAAGCTGCACACCGGCAGCGACAACTTCGTCCGGCCGAGCATGGGCGCCTGGGTGGCCTACGGCCTCGGCACCGAGAACGCCAACCTGCCGGCGTTCCTGACCATCTGCCCGACCCTGGCCCACGGCGGCGTGAACAACTGGGGGTCGGCCTTCCTGCCGGCCGCCACCCAGGGCGTACCCATCGGCAACGCCAGCACACCGGTGGACCAGGCGAAGGTGCGGTACATCGCCAACCCCGGCTTGTCGCCGGCCGCCCAGCGGAAGCAGCTCGACCTGCTGGCCGACCTGAACCGCACCGGCCCGGACGCCGCCCTGGACGGCCGGACGGCCTCGTTCGAGCTGGCCTACCGGATGCAGACCGAGATGCCGGTGGCCGAGGACATCAGCAAGGAGTCGGCCGAGACGCGGAAGCTGTACGGGCTGGACGACCCGGTGACGGCCCCGTTCGGCCGGCAGTGCCTGCTCGCCCGCCGGTTCGCCGAGCGGGGCGTGCGGTTCGTCCAGGTGACGCACAGCGACGCGGCCGTCCAGTGGGACCAGCACGGCGACTTGCGGAAGGGGCACGCCAAGAACGCCCGCGAGGTGGACAAGCCGATCGCCGGGCTGCTGAAGGATTTGAAGGGCCGCGGCTTACTGAAGGACACGCTGGTGCTGTGGGGCGGGGAGTTCGGCCGCACCCCGACGGTGGAGGGCGGCGGGCGGGACGGCCGGGACCACAACCCGGAAGGGTTCACCGTCTGGATGGCCGGCGGCGGGGTGAAACCGGGGTTCCACTACGGCTCGACCGACGACTACGGCTGGTACGCGGCCGAGGACAAGGTCCACGTCCACGACCTGCATGCTACCATCCTGGCGCTGCTCGGGCTGGACCACGAGCGGCTGACGTTCCGGCACGCCGGCCGGGACTTCCGGCTGACCGACGTCCACGGCCGGGTGGTGGAGGAGCTGTTCGCGTGAGAGGCGGGCCGGTGCAACTGTAGGGCGGGTCAAGCGAGGCTTTGCGAGCGCCGACCCGCCGAAAACCGCAAGCGCATCGCGCCCGGGCGGACGGGCCGGTTTGGGGGAGGGCGAGGCTCCTGCCGAGCCGCGAGACCTCACCGGTCGGGGCGAGCCGCCCGTGGGCTGGGGCGCTGCCTGGGTTGCAGCCCGGCTCGGCAGGAGCCCCCCCCTCCCCTCCGGCGGCTGTCGGTACGGGTCCGGCCGTTGCGACTTCCGGCGGGTCGGCGCTGCAGAGCCGGCTTGACCCGCCCTACGGTCGCCGGCCCTGACATGGGCCGCTCACCGCCGGCTGCCGAAGAAGCCCCGCGGCCGGCTGTCGGACGGGGTCGCCCCGCGGTAGCTGCTCGGCCGGAACTGGGCGGTCGCCAGGTTGATCGGGGTCAGGTCGCGGACGGTCGGCCGGGCGAACCAGTTCCGCATGTCCGCGTCGGTGATCTTCTCGTTCACCTCTGGCCGGGACAGGTCCAGCTCCATCTTGAACTTCTGCGGCGGCCACTCCAGCACCACCTGAGTCGGGATCTCCACCCCGCCGTTCACCCGCGTCACCTTCTTGACGTCCGCTCGGGCGATCACCTGTTTGGTGTTCGCGTCCCGGACGATGTGCTGCCGGACCCGCGGCCGGTTGCCGATGTTCTCCCCGGCGTTGAACACCACCTCCCGGACGACGCCTCGGCCGTCCGGGGTCTGGCCGCCGGTGACAAGGGTGTGCGTGAACTGGGCGGCGTTGTCGTCCACCTTGTAGTTGGCCGGGTCGGCGTTGTACTCGACCATGCCGAGGGCCGCCATCGCCCAGTCCGGGTCGAACGGGATCGGCAGCTTGTTGGCCGCCTTCGGCAGATCGGTGTGGGCACAGTAGACGAGTTGCGGGTCGGACCCGATCCCGCCCTTGGTGTGCATCCAGAACTCGGTCTCGTTCGACCCGACCTTGACCATGTCCCCCATCACCGCCTTGCCGCCGTTCAGGAAGAAGTACCGCGGTTTGGCGCACACCAGCCAACTGTCCCCGAGGCTGGCGCTGCCGCCGGGCAGGTCCGGGCTGGAGACGTGAATGGACACGTTCGGGTAGCGGATCGAGTTGACGGCGGCGGCCTGGCGGTTCAGGTAGCCGACCAGCTCCGGGGCGGTCTTGGGGGCGAACTCCCCGGCCGGCTGCTGCTGCCGGTCGTCCCGCTGGGTGAGCCGGTTCAGCCAGGTACACCCGCCGGACAGGGCGACGGCGGCGACCGGGATCAGGATGAGCACGGCCCGCATCGGCAGCCCTCGCGTCGTGACTACTCCCACCCGAGTACCCGGAACACCTCGGCCTGGACCGCGTCGATCTCGGCCTCGGTCAGCCGGGGGTCGGGCAGCTCGTACCGGGCGCCGCCCTTGGCGTCCCGGACCACCAGCACCGCCGCCCCGTCCGCCGAACGCCTCACGTCCTCGAACTTGAGCCGCCGCCGCCGCATCAGCAGCAGGGCGACCACGTACCGGAAGCGGACGCGGTCCGGCTCGGTTGCCCCGGCCAGGTGGTGGAACCAGTCCACCAGCAGCCCGTCGTTTACCGTCGGCTTCCGCGGGGCGTCGGTTGCGGGAACCCGGCCGGCCCAGTACGCCACCGCCCCCGCGGGCGGCCCCGGCCAGGCATCCGCGGCGTAATCCCGGCGGACGAACTTCCCGGCCTCGTCCAGCAGGACCGCCACGAACCGCGCCCCCGGCCTCAGCTCCACGCCGGTGGCCGCACACACCCGGGTCGGCCCTTGAATCTGGAACTCGGTCGCCATCCGGCCTCCTGCCGCCGCCCAATCCTACGCCGGACAGCGAGTGTCCGGCAACCGCAGGCTGAATCGGTGAACTGACGGGCCGTGTCGAGCGTGCGGGTTACGCAGACTGACCGACTTCGTCCCCTCCCTCGTTCCCACGCTCTGCGTGGGAACGCACGGGGGCCACGCTCTGCGTGGCGTCTCGGTGGGTGGGTGACAGCCTCCCCGGGCGGGCAGGTTGCGACGCGGAGCGTCGCCCCGTGCGTTCCCACGCAGAGCGTGGGAACGAGGAGGGGTGCCTACTTCGCCCGGTCCATCTCCTGCTTCGCCAGATACCCGACCTCCGGCCCGTACCCGTCGAACCGCCAGGCCAGGCGGCCGGCCGCGTCCACCACCAGGAACTGCGGGAACGCGACGACCCCGTAAGCGGCGCGCACCGCCGTCCCGTCGTACACGGGCACGCCCAGCTTGAGCGCCTCCCGCTGTCGGGCTGCGGCCGGCGAGTCGGCGATGGCCACCGCCGCCACCTGCCCTGGGAACGCCAGGTGCAGCGCCTCGGCCACGGTCAGTGCCCCCGGGGCCGTCTTCACCCCGGGCTTGAAGAACACCAGGGCCACCGGCCGGCCGCGGTGGGCCGCCAGGTGGAACCGGCCGGGGCCGTCGGCCGCGGGGGCGACGAAGTCCGGGACCGGCCGGCCGACCGCCGGCGGCTCCGGCGGGGGGGCCGACACCGCCACCGGGGCGACCGCCACCGCCTCCCCGCGGAGGGCCGCCCGCACCGCCGGCGGACCGCCTCCACCGCCTCCCGGAACCCGCCGGCCGGGGTGTCCTCCAGGTACAGGTCGATCTTCCGCAGCCGCTTCTGGAACTCCCGCGGGTCGGTCCGGTGGGCGGCCGGCAGGAGCGGGTCCAGGTCGGCGGCGAACCGGTACGCCGCCTCGATCTCCCGGCGGGCGTCGTCGTACCGCCCGCCCAGGTGCCGGGCCGGCGGCTGCAAGGTGTACCGCACCCGCAGCCGGGCGACCGTCGCGACCCCCTGGCGGTGTTTGACCGTCCGGTCCACGCTGGCCGCGAACCCGTCGGACGGGGCGACCAACAGCGTCTCGGCCCGCCGCCACCCGGTCGGGGCGGCGGCCGGGGTGTCCCACCCGTCGGTCTGTTGGCCGGCGGTCAGCTCCAGGCAACTGGCCCCGTTCCACGCGGCCTCCCGGGTCACACCCCACGTCACCGGCGGGCGGCCCGGGTCGGCGGTCGTCCAGGCGAACCCGACGCCGACCGGGTGGGTCGGGTGCGGGACCAGGAACCCGAGTTCGGTCAGCGGCGGGGCGTCCGGCGGGTTGGCCGGGACCGGCCGGGTCGGGGTGAGCGAGTCGAGGTACAGCCGGGGGGCCGGTGGCGGGGCGAGCAGGACGGCCCGGCCGCGGGGGTCGATCCGGACCAGGTCCAGGCGGACCGCCGGCGGGGCCGGGGCGCGGCGGGGGTCGGCACCCGTGACCGCCTTCGCCGGGCCGGCCAGGTTGGGGTCGGTCAGCGTCCGCACCCGGGTCAGGACCGCACAGTCGGCGGTGCCGTCGGCCGCGTCGATGACGAACACCCGGACTTCCAGGTCGTGCCGCTTGCGGAACGGGTTGTCCACCCGCCGGCTCTCCTCCTCCACCTCGCCGCGGTAGGTCAGCTCGTCCCCCTTGGCCAGCCGCGGCGGGCCGACGGACGGGCCGGCCGGCGGGGCAGCGAGGGCGAGTAGGAGCAGGGTGACAGGCACTGCGGCCTCCGGGTCCGGCGCGGTCGGCGGACGCTATACCATTCTCGCCCGCCGTCGCAACCCCAGACCGCTGAAGGTTGCCCACGACCCCGGGCGCCCTGGGCTGCCCGATTTGTCCGAGATGTGTGCCCGCCGAGCGGCTGTCCCTTGGTCTGTTGACACCCTCGATCTCCTGGCGAGCGGGGGGCGTCAGCCCCTGTTGCAGCCGCCCGCGGGGGCCCCAGGGGGCTGACCCCCCCTCGCCAGGAGATGGACATGGCCGAAAGCCCGACGTGGGCTTTCGGGTCGTTGTGCTTACTTCTGCAGTTCTCGCCACTGCCGCTCCAGGGTGGCCCGGCGGTCGGCCAGCCCCCACTCGTCGGCCGCGGTCGGCGGGAACCCGACGGCCAGCCGCACCCGCAGTTCCACCGCGAACCGCCCGACCTCGGTCGCGTACGCCCGGGCCGGCGGGGTCGTCTCCTCCCGCGCCAGCACGGTCGCCGCCCCCGCGGCCAGCCCTTCGATGGCCGCCCGCGCCTCCGGCACTGCGTCCGACCGCTTGCCCCGGAGGGCGGAGAGGGTCATCTGTTCGGCCCGCCGGACCCGGTCCGGGGCGATGACCGCCAGCGGGTCGGCCGGGGACCGCAGGGCCGCCCAGTCCGGGGAGTGCCGCATCATCCCGACCAGCCCGCCGACCAGCCCGGCCGGCAGGAGCAGCAGCCCGGCCGCCGCCCCCAGCCGCCACGAGCGGCCGGACCCGGGTCGGGTGCGGTCGAGCAGGGCGGCGGCCACGAACCCGGCCAAGCCGCCGGCCACCAGTCCCTCGTAGTAGACCCCCGGGGCCAGGTTGCACACCGCCGTCACCCCGGCGACGGCGGCCAGCCGGCGGACCCACCCGGTGATCGCGGCGGCCGGCAGCGAGTCCCGGAACCGGGCCAGCCAGGCGATCACCGCCGCTTGCACCCCGACCACCGCCCCGCCGGCGGCGGTGACGGCCGCGTCCGGGTGGACGGCGACCGCGGCCGCCGCCCCGGCCAGGGCGGACAGCAGGTATAAGGCCAGGAACCGCCCCCGGCCCAACAGCCCCTCGGCCACCGGCCCGAGCAGGGCCAGGGCGAACAGATCGCCGAGCACCGGCAGCCCGCCCGGGTGGGCGAACCCGGCGGTGATCAGTCGCCACCACTCGCCGGCCAGCAGGGCCGGCCCGACCGCCGCCCCGACCCGCCGCAGCACCTCCGCCGGGGCGTCCCGCAGGTACGCCCCGACCGGCACCCCGGACCGCCAGGCGATGACCAGCCCGACGAAGAACCAGCCCAGGTGGGCCAGCACCAGCCCGGTGCCGACGGCCGCCGGTCCCGGGGCCAGGAACGCCTCCCGGGTCAGCTCCCCGCGGTCGTAGGCGGTCAACCCGACCGGCGGATGCGGGGCCGGCGGCAGCGGGGCGGGGGGGACCGGCGGGTCGGCGACGGCCTGCCGCCCGGCCTCGGTCAGCGTATACCCCTGGCCGACCCCGCGGACCCAGTCGCCGACTTCGACCAGCCCGGTCTGTCGCAGGGTCCAGAGGGGTTCCTCCAGGCACTCCCGGGGCACCCCGGTGCGGGCCGCGTGGTCGGCCGGGAACCACAGCCCGGGGGCGACGGCGGCACACCACCGGAGCACCTCGGCCGGGGTCGGCGGGCCGGGCGGGTCGGTCGTCGGAGGGGGCAGGGCGACGGACATGCGGGGATTATGGCCCGCGCCGGCCCGGTTGTCGACCGGCTGGGCCGCGGCCATACCCTGGAAGCAACCGATCCGCTCACCGGAGACCCGCCGATGCCCCCCGACTGGCTGACCGTCGCCCCCGAGGTCGCGGACGCCCTGGCCGCCGGCCGGCCGGTGGTCGCCCTGGAATCGACGCTGATCTCGCACGGGCTGCCGTGGCCGGCCAACGCCGACACCGCCCGCCGGGCCGAGGCGGCGGTCCGCGAAGGGGGGGCCGTCCCGGCCACGGTCGCCGTCCTCGCCGGCCGCCCGACGGTCGGGCTGACCGACGCCCAGCTTGACCAGTTGGCCAAAGCGGACGGGGTGCTGAAGGCGAGCCGCCGCGACCTGGGGGCGGCAGTCGGGCTGAAGCAGACGGCCGGCACCACCGTGTCCGCGACGATGGCCCTGGCCCACGCCGCCGGGGTGCGGGTGTTCGCCACCGGCGGCATCGGCGGCGCCCACCGGCGGGCCGACCCGTCGCACCCGTTCGACCTGTCCGCCGACCTGGTCGAGCTGAGCCGGACGCCGGTGCTGGTGGTGTGCGCCGGGGCCAAGAGCCTGCTCGACCTGCCGCAGACGCTGGAGCTGCTGGAGATGCTCGGGGTGCCGGTGCTGGGGTATCGCACGGACGAGTTCCCGGCGTTCTACACCCAGGGCGGCGGCGGCCCGGTGTCGGGCCGGGTGGAGACGGCGGCCGAGGCGGCGGCGGTGTTCGCGGCCCACGTCCGCATGGGGGGCGGGGGCGCGATCCTGGCCCAGCCGGTGGACGCGAGCCTGGCGGTGCCGGCGGACGTGTTCGCGGCGGCGCTCCAGCAGGCGGAGTCCGAGGCGGCGGCCGGGGGCGTCACTGGGGGGAAGCTGACGCCGTTCCTGTTGGGGCGGCTCGCGGAGCTGACCGGCGGCCGAACGCTGGCCGCCAACCAGGCGCTGATCCTGGCCAACGCCCGCCTGGCGGCCGAGGTGGCGGCGGCCACATCGGGAAGGTGACGACCAACGCCGGGGTCACAGACCTGGGGGTAACGGGATGTCGAGCAGCCGACAGATGCTCCGCACGATCCCCCGCTTGATGATACGATGCCGCGGCACCGGGGCGGTATGACCGCTCGCCGGCCGCCACCACATCTCATGCCGCCCACCTTGCCGGTAGAACTCACACCCCTGGGCGCGGAGGTGATCCAGCACATCGCGGCGGCTCATCGGTCCTCCGGCATCACCCGGCTTTGACCGTCTTGGGCCGGCGACGTAGCGACCGCCGCGTCTCGGCCAGCAGTTGGACGACATCGTAGGCGTTCTCGAACGCCTCTTCGACGGTCTCCGCTTGGGTGATCAGATGCGGGTCGAGTGGGGAACTGACTAAATACCCGCCCTCTTCGGCAGGCTCCAGGTACAACATCAGTTTCCCGTCGCTGACAGTAAACCGGACCTTCTTCTTCGCCATCGTTCGCCTCCGCAGATCGTCCCATCCTATCACTTCTTCGCCACGCCCCGCAGCACCAGCCAGGCGGCCAGCCGGTCCGGCCAGCTCTCCGCATACGTGCTGCCGCCGGTCCACTTCGGATCCTTGCCCAGCCCGATCCCGTGCCGCCCCTTCTCGTAGATGTGCAGCTCGGCCGGCACCTTCGCCTTCTTCAATGCGAGGTAGAACCGGACCGCGTTCTCCGGCAGCACCGCCGTGTCCTCGTCCGTGTGGAAGATGAAGGTGGGGGGCGTCTTGGCCGTCACCCGCTTCTCGTTGCTGAACTCCTCCACCTGCTCCGGCGTCGGCGACTTGCCGAGCAGGTTCGTCCGTGACCCGCCGTGTGTGACCGGCGTCTCCATCGTCACCACCGGGTAGCCGAGGACGCAGAAGTCCGGCCGGCAACTGTTCGCGTCCACCGGGTCGCCGTCCTTTACCCCGTCGTCGAAGTGCGTCGCAGCCGTGCTGGCCAGGTGCCCGCCGGCCGAGAACCCACACACCCCGACGGTCCGCTCCAGGTTCAGGGCGTAGTTGACGGCGTTCGCCCGGACGTGCCGGATGGCCCGCTGCGCGTCCAGCAGCGGCGCCTTGCCGAGCGGACCCGGGCGGTCCTTGGCGACGATCCGGTACTTGAGCACGAACGCGTGGACCCCGACCGAGTTGAAGAACTCGGCCACCTGCTTCCCCTCGTGGTCGGCGGCCAGGAACCCGTACCCGCCGCCGGGGCAGATGACCACCGCCGCCCCGGTCGCCTTCGACTTGTCCGCCAGAAACACGGTGAGCGACGGCTTGTCGGCGTCGGCCTCGCCGACGGCCAGCGGGGCTTTGCCGGGCCACAGCGGCACCACCTTCGGGGCCGGCGGCTGGGCCAGGGCGACGGCAGCAGTCAGAAGCGCGAACATGCGGCAGGTCTCCGGGAGGGAGGCCGCATCCTATCCGCCGACGCAAGGCATGTCGATGAGATGGTTTTTCTCCCCCTCTCCGCTTCGGGGAGGGGGTCGGGGGGAGGGGTCAGGCCTGCACCCCGATCTAGTAACTTCGATGGTTCTGGCTTTGGGTTCCAGGCGTGACCCCTCCCCCCTCCCCGAAGCGGAGAGGGGGAGAAAAAGACCCGCTGCGAACGACACGGCACTCGTCTGCCGGGCGATGAGGTTCCGCCGTCGCCGGAACCTAATCGCCCGGCCGCAGAGATTGTCGGAACTTCCCCCGCCTGGCTGTCGGCACGTCCGGTTTCCGTGCTAGGGTTTGCCCGACCGGTCGGGTGTGACTTCGTCCCGACACGCCCGGCCGAGCATACGGACCCCGCCCGCCCCTCGCCCATTGAGAAGGGCTTATGTACGCGCGCCTGGTGCTGGAGGCTGGGGACTGCTCCCCGCCGGCCGTCGACCTGTCGGCCGGCCACCCGGCCACGCTCGGCCGCAGCCGGGAGAACGTGGTCGTGGTCAAGAGCGAGCTGGCCTCCCGGCTGCACGCCAAGGTGTACGCCGAGGACGGCCGGTGGGTGCTCCGGGACTTCGGGCTGAACGGCACCAAGGTGAACGGCAGCCGGGTGACCGGGGCGACCATCCTGGCCGACGGGGCGGTCATCCAGATCGGGGAGGCCCGGCTGCGGTTCGCGGCCGTCGCCCGGCCGCCCGCCTCGGTCGGGGCCGCCACCCCGCCGCCGGCCCCGCTCGACCCGGCCGGCAGCGTCGCCCGGTCCGGGTCGGTGTCCCGGTCGACCGAGATCGTCAGCACCAAGGTCCACGACTTCCCGACCCGCCGGCCGGCCCCGACGGAGGACGACGACCCGGCCGAGACCCAGCTCAAGGTGGACGAGCTGACCGCCCTGTGCAAGTTCATGACCACGGCGGTCGCCATCCCCGACCCGCAGGAGCTGGTCCGGCACACCCTGCGGACCATCCTGAATCAGACGGCGGCGAGCATCGCCGGCTACCTCAGCCTGGACCCGGCCGACCCGCTGCCGAAGGTGGTGCTGCCGGACCGGGCCGCCGTGGACACCCGGCTCAGCCGCCGGCTGACCGAGCAGGCCAAGCTGACCCGCAAGCCGGTCTGGCTGTTCTCCGACGCCCAGGGGGTGGCCGCCACGGACAGCCTGGTGTCGTTCACCGACGCGGTGTGCGTCCCGCTGGCGGCCGGCACCGGTGACCCGTTCGCCGCCCTGCACGTGTACCGGTCCGGGCGGGGCTTCAGCGACCGGGACGTGCGGTTCGTCGAGGCCGCCGCCCGGTTCCTCGCCCCGACCACCGAGATCAACCGCGCCCGGCGAAAGCTGGAAGCGGAGAACAGCCGGCTGCGGGTGGTCGCCCCGGTGGCCGACGAGCTGATCGGGGACAGCGACGCGGTGATGGCGCTCCGCGGTCAGATCGGCCGGGCCGCCCCGCAGCCGTTCACCGTGCTCATCCACGGGGAGAGCGGGTCCGGCAAGGAGCTGGTCGCCCAGGCGGTCCACCGGAACAGCTCCCGGGCGGACGGCCCGCTGGTCGTGGTCAACTGCGCCGCCATCGCCCCGACGCTGCTCGAAGCCGAGCTGTTCGGCTACCGCAAGGGGGCGTTCAGCGGGGCCGACCGCGACCACCCCGGGTACTTCGAGCAAGCCGATGAAGGGACGTTGTTCCTGGACGAAGTGGGCGAGCTGTCCCTGGAGTGCCAGGCGAAGCTGTTGCGGGTGATCGAGGGGAAGGCGTTCCGCCCGGTCGGCGGCACCCGGGACTCGAAGGTGGACGTGCGGGTGGTGGCGGCGACGCACCGCGACCTGGACCGGGAGGTGCAGGCCGGCCGGTTCCGCCAGGACCTGCTGTTCCGGCTGAAGGTCATTTCGCTACGGGTGCCGCCGCTGCGGGAGCACGCCGAGGACATCCCGGAGCTGGCCCGGTTCTTCCTGGAGCGGTTGAGCAAGCAGTGCCGGCGGTCGTTCAAGCTGACCGCCGGGGCGATGCGACGGCTGCAGGCGTACCACTGGCCGGGGAACGTCCGGCAGTTGCGGGCGGTGCTGGAGAGCGCGGCGGTGATGAGCGAGTCGGAGGCGATCGACGCCGACGCCCTGCCGCTGGGCGGCGGCGGGGAGCCGGTGCCGCCGTCCGCCGGGGACGACGACCGCCCGGCCAGCCTGGACGTGGACGACCTGGAGACGTGGGCCATCCGCAAGGCGCTGCAGCAGACGCACGGCAACGTCAGCCAGGCGGCGAGGCTCCTGGGCATGAGCCGGGACACCCTGCACACCAAGCTGAAGAAGAAGGGGATCGACCGGGAGAGCGTGCTGCAAGGGCTGACGGCCGAGTGACCGGCTCCGAGACAGAAACCCCGAAAGCCCACGGACTTGCGGTCCGTGGGCGAACCCGCAATGACCCCATCCCTGCCCCGCGGCCCCTGTGACTTGACCCAGGCAGTCGCCCCCACCCGTTGCAACGGGCGGGCTTTCGGGGCCGTTGCTCATTCGCGCCAGGTTCAGCCCGTCACTCGTCCGCGAAGTCCCGCGGGCTGGACCCGGCCATGATGATCGCGCACCCGCGGACCGCCGGCAGCCCCAGCTCGGCCGCCTTCGCCACGACCTCCGGCGCGTCCGCCCCGGGGTTCAGCACCACCTGCCCGATCGGCTTACCGGCCAGCCCCTCCAGCACCGTCAGCCCGGCCTTCGGCGGCACGTACAGGGCCACCCGGTCGAGCGTCTCCCGCGGGATGTCGGCCACGCTCTTGTAGACCGCTTGCCCCTCGACCGTCGGCTCGGTCGGGTGGACCGGGAACACGTCCCAGCCGGCGGCCAGGTAGGCGCGGACGGCTTTGTTGCCGAACTTCCGACGGTCAGGGCTGGCCCCGACGACGGCGACTGATCGGTTCATGGGAGTGGGGGAAAAAGGCGAGACGGGCGACAAACGGGACCGAGACCCTCCCGAACAGCGTCCGAGCAGGAGGGCTTGCCGCGGCAACCGGGCCGCGGGGGGGTATCAGCCGGTCGGGCCGGCGAACGGGGCCGGCTTGGCGTCGCCGATCGGCGGCTTGTGGCCGTGGATGGCCTCGTACACCTCTTCGCGGTGGACGGCCACGTCCTTGGGGGCCACGATCCCCAGCCGGACCTTGTCCCCGCGGATCTCAACGACCGTAATGATCACGTCGTTGTTGATGACGATCGACTCGTTTTTTTTCCTGGACAGTACGAGCATGGGGGCCTATCTTTCGCAGCACGAGGTTGAGCCAACCTGTTCATCCACCCCCTGAGCGCGGGGTCACGAGGTCGGGAAACTGCCGGCCGGTGCGGAACGTCCGCGCAGGGAACCGGACTTCACATTTCAACTGTAAAGCCGGGCAATCTGCGCCGTCAAGCGGAATTTCTGGCTGCGTAGCGACTTTTCTCCCACACCGACCCTCTGACAGAAGTTGCCGATCGGCCGTTCGTTCCTTCCCCGGCCCGTCCGTCGGGCGTAAGCTGATTTCATCATGACCAGCCTCCCGACCGTCAGCTCACGACCGGCCCCCTCCGCGCCCCAAGCCCTCAAGGGGACGTACTCGTTCGTCTCCCTCGGCTGCCCTAAGAACACCGTCGACTCCGAGCGGATGCTTGGCAAGCTGGCCCAGGACGGGTACGCCCTCCAGCCCGGGGCCGACGGGGCGGACGTGGTCATCGTCAACACCTGCGGGTTCATCGAACCGGCCCGGCAGGAATCGATGAGCGTCATCCGCGAGATGCTCGCCCTGAAGGCCCAGGGGAAGGTCGGCGGGGTGGTGGTCGCCGGCTGCCTGGCCGAGCGGAACCGCGAGGGCCTGCTCGCCGAACTGCCCGGCGTCGATCAGGTGCTCGGGGTGTTCGGCCGGGAGGAGATCGCCGCCGCCGTCGCCGGGGTGGCCGAGAGGCGGCGGTCGCTGGCCGGCCTGGACCTGTTCCCCCCGCCCCCGGTCCGCGCCCTCGAAGACACCGCCCGGCTCCGCATCACCCCCCGCCACTTCGCCTACCTGAAGGTGAGCGAAGGCTGCGACCGGGTGTGTACGTACTGCGCCATCCCGCAGATGCGGGGCAAGCACGTCACCAAGCCCATCGAAGAGGTCGTCCGCGAGGCCCGGGAGCTGGCGTCCGACGGGGTGCGGGAGCTGGTGCTCGTCGCCCAGGATCTGACGTACTACGGCACCGACCTGTACGGCCGACCGCGGCTGGCCGACCTGATCCGCGAGCTGGACCGGGTGGACGGCGTCGAGTGGGTGCGGCTGCTGTACGCCTACCCGGAGCACTTCACCGACGACCTGTTCGACGCCCTCGGGTCGGCCAAGAAGGTGGTTCCGTACCTGGACATGCCGCTCCAGCACATCAACGACCGGGTGTTGAAACGGATGGTCCGGCGGGTGGACCGGGCGGCCACGGAGGCGCTCTTGCACAGGCTGCGGCAAGCGATCCCCGGGTTGGCCCTGCGGACCACGTTCGTCGTCGGCTTCCCCGGCGAGACGGACGCCGAGTTCCGGGAGCTGAAGTCATTCGTCGAGGAGTTCCGGTTCGAGCGGGCCGGGGTGTTCCCGTACTCGTTCGAGCCGACCACGTCGAGCGCCAAGCTGGACGGCCACCTGCCGGAAGAGGTCAAGCTGGCCCGCCGGGACGAGCTGATGGAGGCCCAGCAGCAGGTGGCGTTCGCCCACGCCGCCGCCCGGGTGGGGACGGAGCAGGTCGCGATCGTCGACGGCCCGGACCCGGAGTTCGCCAACCACTTCGTCGGGCGGACGACGGCCGACGCCCCGGACATCGACTGTGCCATCCGGGTGAAGGGCAAGGGGCTGCGGGCCGGGGATCTGGTGACGGTGAAGGTGACGGCCGCCGACGGGTACGACCTGGCCGGCCGGGCCGTCGGCAAGCCGTGGTGATCGCCGGTAGTGTCTCACAGGGTGTCTTGCAACCCGGTGGGCCGGCTCTTGTAGGGTGCGTGGAGGCTCTGCGGAACGCACCGCCGGGACTTCGCCCCTCGCATGTTCTCGTTGCCGGGCCGGTGCGTTCCGCTCGTCCAAGCCCTCGCTCCACGCACCCTACGGACGACCGGCCGGCAGACGCTTCTCAGACACCCTCTCAGTTTGGTCCCCTCCCCATTGTGGGGGTGGGGGCCAAACTGAGACACTACCTGATTGTCTGTGTCCGTGTGCCCGATGTCAGATCCAGAAGGCGACACGTTTGGCCGGACCGGTCGGGTCGGTGACAGATCACGCAGTCGATGAAACCGGTCAAGTAGGTCAGCTTTCGCCGATGTCAAGGCTGGTGATCGGAACTTTTTAAGAAAACTCCTTCACAACCCGTCCCCGGTCGGATAGGGTTAGGGTCATTGGTGCCACGGGACTCGCACCCGGCGCTGTTGGTCCGTTGACTCGCTGCCGCAACGGCCCAACTCTCCTGACGCGTCGGGGCCGGTACATACCGGCTCGCTTCCCGGTGCTACCGCGTTCTCTCCTGTAGCGGTCGTCCGCGGCATCCGCCCGGCGGCCCGTTGAGGCGGGTCGGACTCGTACTTCATCCCGGCCCGCCGGCCGATCAGCCGATCGGCCCATTTTTCCACCCCGTGGAGGGAAGGTCATGTCCGTCAGACGGAGTCGGCCGGGCGGGTTCACCCTGATCGAGCTGCTGGTGGTGATCGCCATCATCGCCATCCTGATCGGGCTGCTCCTGCCGGCCGTGCAGAAGGTGCGGGAGGCAGCCGCCCGGACCCAGTGCACGAACAACCTGAAGCAGATGGGGCTGGCCCTGCACAACCACCACGACGCCCAGGGCAAGTTCCCGGCCGGGGTGACGCTGGGCAAGAGCCAGACGTCCGGGGCTGGGTGGTGGGGCGGGGGGAACGTCCCGCCGGTGTACGACAACCCGCCGAACGGGTGGGCGAACAAGACGACCAGCTACCCGGCCGACGGGTACTGGGGGTACCAGGTGCGGATCGCCCCGTACCTGGAGCAGGAGGCCCTGGCCCGGGTGATCACCGACGCCGGCCCGTTCGCCTGGCCGTGGTGGACCAAGCTGCCCGGCCGGACCGACGGGGCCGGGAACATCGTCTCCCAGAAGTTCAAGATCTACTCCTGCCCGTCGGACACCCGGGGGATGCAGGCGTGGACCGAGTCCGGGACCGGCAACCAGCACGCCCTGACCAGCTACATGGGGGTGTCCGGCCGGGACACCTATAAGGAGACCCTGCCGGGGACCGGCAACCCGACCGCCACCAGCGCCAAGCTGCCTGGCCAGGACGGGGTGCTGTACCCGAACTCCCGGGTCACGATGACCGGCATCTCGGACGGCACGTCGAACACGGTGATGATCGGCGAGCGGCCGCCGGACAACACCACCGAGTACGGCTGGATGTGGGTGGCCTGGGGCTGGGACGGGTTCGGGTTCGGGGCCGGCGACATGCTGCTGGGGGTGCGGGAGCGGATCCCGACCATGCAGACCGCCCCGGCCCTGTACCGGGCCGGCAGCCCGAACAACTCCACCGACTGGAACCACTACTGGAGCTCCCACCCGAACGGCGGCATGTGGCTGATGGGGGACGGGGCCGTGCGGTTCATCTCGTACGCGTCCGGGGCCAGCGTGGTCACCCAGGTGAACGGGATCAACGTCACCCTGCTGGAGGCCATGGCCTCCCGGGCCGGGGGCGAGGTGTTCACCGAGAACTGAGCGACACCGGGTCGCCGTTCGCCCACTCACCACCCGGCCGGGTTCCCCCGGCCGGGCGGTTGCATTCTCCGGAGGATCGTTTGATGTTGCGTCGCGTGGTGATGGTTCTGTGCCTGTGCGGGTTCGGCCTGTCCGTCGGGTGCGGCGGGGAAGCCAAGGTTGAGAACCCGAGCAACCTGGAGTTCAGCAAGGACGGCCCGCCCAAGCGGGAAGGGGTTCAGGCCGCCAAGAAGGGCGGTAAGTGACCGTCCGCCCCGTCCGGGGTTGGCCGATGCCGTTCTCCGTCGCGTCCCCAGAATGACCGGGTCCGCCCAGCCCGGCCGCTCTGGGGACGCCCGCATGTCCGTCTCGCCCGCCGACGCCCTCACCTCCGTCCCCAACCTGCTCTCCCTGTCCCGGCTGCCGCTCACCGTCGGGCTGTGCGGGTGCATCTCCGCCCACGCCTGGGTTCTCGGGCTGGCGGTGTTCGCCGTCGCTGCCGTCACCGACTGGCTGGACGGGTGGTGGGCCAGGCGGTTCGGCCGGGTGTCGGTCGTCGGCCGCAGCCTGGACCCGCTGACCGACAAGGTGCTGCTCGGCGGGGCGTTCATCTTCTTAATCCCGGTTACGCAGGCCGGCATCACCCCGTGGGTGGTGGCGGTCGTCATCGGCCGGGAACTGCTGGTCACCGGGCTGCGGGGGATGGTGGAGGCGACCGGGGCGAAGTTCGGGGCCGACTGGTTCGGCAAGCTGAAGACCGTTCTGCAGTGCGCGACCGTGGCCGCGGTGCTGGGGGTCGAAGCGGTGCGGGCGGACGGGCGGGCGGCCGACGCCCTGCCGGCCCTGGAGTGGGGGCGGGACGGCCTGGTCTGGGTGATGCTAGGGGCGACCGTCGGCAGCGGCGTGCAGTATGTGGTGAAGGCGGCCCGGGTGCTGCGACCGGCGGACGAAACCTAACCCCCGGCCCCCTTCCCTAAGAGGGAAGGGGGAGAGGACACACTCCCACGGGGGAGGGACGGAGTCGTTGTCGGCACCTGCGTCCCGCTCGCTCCCCCTTCCCTCTTAGGGAAGGGGGCCGGGGGGTTAGGTTTCCCCCGCCCCTCACATTTCAGGCCGGTGGCCGAACGAACCTTACCGGTCGCGGCACATTCCGCCGTTGTAACGGACGATTCTGTCCTACTGTTCCGGGTAATGCTCCCCGAGTTCTGGCCCGGAGGACGCCCGGATGCCCACCGCCACCCGCCTGCGAATGGCCCGCAACCCGTTCCTGGACACGGTCATCCGGAGCGGCCTGCTCGCCCCGGACGACCTGATCAGCATCCTCGGCCAGTACGACCCGGCTCAGGTGGCCAAGGCCGAGCCGATCCAACTGGCCACGGTGCTGGTCCGCAAGAAGCTGCTCACCAAGTTCCAGGCGATGCAGCTGCTCAGCGGCAAGACGGCCGGGTTCCTGCTCGGCAAGTACAAGATCCAGGAGGGCATCCGGCAGGACCGGGTGGGGATGGTGTTCCTGGCCCAGGACACGTCCACCCGCCAGTTGGTGTCGCTCAAGGTGCTGCCCAGCGACCGCACCTCCGACCCGACCATCCTGCAGGCCTTTCTGAAAGAGGTGCAGGCGGCCGCCCGGGTGACCCACCCGAGCGCCGCCCGGGTGCTGGACCTGGACGTCCACCAGGGGACGCACTTCGTGGTGTGCGAGTACGTGCCGGGGATGACGCTGGACAAGGTGGTGGCCGAGAAGGGGCCGCTGCCGCCGAACGTGGCCGCCCAGTACGCGGCCCAGGCGGCGGTGGCCCTGAAGCACGCCCACGCCCAGGGGCTGTTCCACCGGGACGTGAAGCCGGCCAACCTGGCCGTCCTGCCGACCGGCGGGCTGAAGCTGCTCGACCTGGGGCTGACCCACATGCTGGAGAACCCGTGGGCCCGGGTGACGAAGCGGATCAACATGCAGGAGTACGCGGACGAGATCGACCACGTCGCCCCGGAGCAGGCGTGGGGGAACGAGCCGGACGCCAAGAGCGACATCTACAGCCTGGGGTCCAGCCTGTACTGGCTGCTGACCGGCCAGTCGCCGTTCCCCGGGACGGCCAGCGAGAAGATGACCGCCCGCCAGTTGACCGGGGTGCCGAAGCCGTCGCTGGTGAACCCGGAGGTGCCGCGGGAGCTGGACGTGATCGTGCAGAAGATGGGGGCGAAGAACCCGCACGAGCGGTTCCCGTCGGCCGGGCACGTGCTGGCCGCCCTGCACCCGTGGCTGCCGCTGGCCCAGTGGATGGCTTTGGGGATCAACCTGGAGTCGCTGACGCCGACGGAGGCGGAGCGGTCGCCGGTGGACGCCCAAACGCCGGCCCCGCGGAAGGGGGGCGGGTGGCTGTCCGGCGGGATCGCGGCGGCCAAGCGGTGGCTGGGCAGCGGGTCGAAGTAACGTCGGCCTGGGTTACGGCCCGTCCCACGTCAGCGTCACCCGGGAGACCGGGCCGGGTAGCCGCAGCTTGACCAGCGGGACCGGGTCGAACGGGTCCTTGTCCGCGCCCACCTGGGCCGCCGTCGGCACCGCCCGCAGCCCCGGCGAGTGGTGGAAGCTGAGCACCACCTCCCCGGCCGCGTCCGGGGTCACGTCGGTCAGCACGATCCCCCGCCGGTCCGCCCGCTCGACCGCACCGGTCCCGCTCAGCACGAACGACCGCGGCCGGTCCAGGGCGAACAGCACCACCTCGCCCCCGTCCCGGAACCGGCCGACCTCCTTCGCCTGCGGGTCGCGGCCCCACCAGTCGGTCGCCGCCGCCGTCCGGCAGAGCACCCAGCCGACGTTGTACCGCTTGCAGAAGGCGGCCCGCTGGTCCGGCGTCCAGTCGGTGAACGGCCGGCCGTTCAGGTGCCCGGCCTTCAGCCCGCAGAAGGCGTGGTCGATGCTCGCCTCCGGGTCCAGCCCGCCCAGGTACGCCCGGCCGGTCAGCACCGGCAGCAGGGCGGTCCAGTTCCACCCGGGCCGGGCCGGGTCGGCCTCTTCGAGCAGAATCCGGGCGTCCGGGGCGGTCAGCGTCTGCAGGGCGTCCACGAGCGCCTGCTGGTCCCGGGTCAGCCCGAGCGGCAGCGGGTGGCGGGCCAGGTGCAACAGGTCGGCGACCGGGTCGGCCAGCCCCGGGGCGAACCCGAGGGCGAGCGGCAGGCCGGCGGCCAGGCCGACCATCACCCGCCCGGCCCCGGCCGCCCACCACCACCGGCCGAGCAGGTCGGCGGCCGGCAGCACCAGCACCGCCAGGGCGAACGGGGCGGCCTTGTCCGCGGCGGTCATCCGGACCGGCGGCCACACCGCCCCGAGCCGGCCGGCGAACACCGCCACCAGGGCGGCCAGCAGCACCGCCCCGGCCGCCGCCCGCCGGCCGGTCCGCAGGTAGCCGAGCAGCCCCAGCCCGCCGAAGGCGAGCAGCCCCCAGCCGACCGGGCCGGTGCCGAGCAGTGACAGGTAGTCGCCGGGTTCGCCGAGCAGCACGTCCGGCGGGGGCAGCGGGGCCAGGTCGTCAGCGGTCGGCTGCCGCAGCCACCAGTACCGGCCCCAGTCCCACAGCCACCACAGGTTCGGGGTCAGCCCGGCGGCGGCCACCCCGGCCAGGCCCAGGTGCCAGGCCGGCCCGTGCCGGGGGGCGACGGCCAGGTAGAAGACGGCGACGGCCGGCAGCAGCCCGGCCCAGGCGCGCGGCTGGGCGTACCAGCCGACCGCGGCCGGCAGGGCGAGCGTGAGCCAGGCGGCCGGCCCGGGGTGGGCGGCGTACCGGGCCAGCCCGCCGACGAAGATCACGCCCATCAGCCCGGCGGTCAGCAGGTCGATGTACCCCGCGTCGAACAGGGTGCGAACCGGCGGCGTCCACCAGAGCAGGCATCCGCCGACGGCCGCGAGCAGGATGCCGGCCGGCGACGAACCCGTGGCCGCCGCGGCGACGGCGAACGCCACCGGGACGAGGGCGCACAGCAGCACCAGCCCCCGCTTGTACGCGGCCGGGTCGAACCGGCTGTGCCCGAGGGCGAACAGCCACGCCTCCGCGGGCCGGCAGCCGCCGTCGAACACCGGCGTCTTCGGGTAGCCGGCCTGGAAGTCGGGGTCGTAGGTGGTGGTGGTGTACCGGTCGGCGAACGCGGCGGCGCCGAGCCAGCCGTGGTACAGGTGGAGCGGGTGCCGGCCGCTCGTCACCGGCCGCGAATCCGCGACGGCGGCCAGCGGGTCGGGGCCGAACAGGTGCAGGGCGAGGCCCGCTTGCCCGGCGACGACGGCGGCGAGGGCCAGCAGCGGCCACCAGGGGCGGGCGGGGTCAGCGGGGGGAGGGAGCATACCGGGCGGACTGTAACCCGGTTTTCAAGAACTGGGCAAGGCGTGTTTGGGCGCAGAATGTTACCGCTGACTCAGGTAGTCAAAGCCCACCCCTTGCAAGGGGTGGGCTTTGGGGACTTCATGCTCTCCGATCACTTCCCCTCGTTCCAATAGATGCGACAGTTCCCGGTCTGCCGGCCGACGGCGACGATGTCCGGCTTGCCGTCGCCGTTCAAATCCGCGACCGCCAGGTCTTCCACCGCGACGCCGCCATCTTCAAGGATGAACCGGTCCCACTTCTCGCCCTTGCCGTCGGTGCAGCGGTACAGACGCACCCCGCGCCGCTCGGTGAACTTGTCGCCGGCCTTCGGGTTCGGATCGTCACGGACGCCGGCGACCAGCTCGTCCATGCCGTCCCCGTCCAGGTCGGCGAACGCGATCGCGTGTCCCCAGCGGAGGTGGTCGTCGATGACGTGCCGATCCCACGGCCGTGGCAGTTCCGACATGGGCGGCATCGTGTACGTCACCACCTGGTTGCCGTGCCACGGCTCGATGGTGGCGTACACCGGCGATTTGATTCGGGTGGCGGCAATCTCGCTTGCCCCGCCCTTGTTAGCCGCTGCCTGCTTGTTGTAATGGATGGCCCCGTTAAATATCCCCCCCGTGTCTCGCCCTCGACCGACCGCGAGGGAGGTCGGCCCGAGATTGGATGCCATGAGTAAATACCACCGTTGACCCGACTCCGGCATCCCTTCGGCGATACGGTCACGGTACGGCCGGATGTTGTGGACGCAGAAGAAGTCGTTCCCGCCCAACGGGAACTTGTCGCCGATCGGTTGCGGCTTCCACGCGTCCGGTTTGGTCGGGTCGGCCGGGATCGGGTACACCACGATCTGCACCGGTCGGCCGTCGGTCCAGTTCCCCTTGGCCGTGCAGTCCCGGCCTTGCAGCGGGGCGACGAACAGGTGTCGCTTGCCATCTCCGTAGAAGTTTTCCACCACACGCATTCGATGAACCGTCGGCTCGTCGCACGGGATCGGGTGCAGCGTCCACTCGTCGTCGAGCGACTTGCCCCGCTTCAGCCATTGCAAGGTGCCCGGCACCGCCGTCCCGGCATTCCAGTTGGCCCCGAGCACCAGCTCCAAGTCGCCGCCGCCGTCGATGTCCACGGCCACGGCGCACACGTTGTCCGGCTTCGTCTTGCCCTGCAGAATCGTGCGGACCTTCCAGGTCGGGTTCTCGTACCAGACGACCCGGTGCTTGTCCACGATTACGATGTCCGGCTTGCCGTCGCCGTTGATGTCCGCCGTCAGCACCGCGTACCCGATGGACAGGTCGGACGCGATCTGCTGGGTGCGGAACTTGGGGAACCCGGGCGGCGGGTCGGCGGCCGTCGCCGTCAGCCCGACCGCCGCCAACAAGATCAGCGCCGTCCGCATGACACCCCCGGGGCTGTGCCGTAAGGTAATGTTGCCACAGCCCCGCAGTTTACGCGGTCGGCACCGCCCCCGGCCATCGCCCGTCCGGAAATCCGGCCGACCCGCCCCGGCCGCTTGACCCCGCCGCCCGGCCCGGGACAATGGGACGGTCCGCGGAGCGAATCACCCCGCGGCCTGCAAGGTTCGGCCGCCCGCCGTGTGTCTCCTGATTGACCGCTCCGAAGGGCACCGCATGTCCGTCCAGTCCACCCACCGGCCGACCCGCGAGTGGCTGCTGCTCGTTCTCGCCCTGGTCGGCGTCGCCGCGATCATCGTCCCCGTCTGGAAGCTGACCGGGACCGCCGAATCGCAGCAAGAGTTCCTCTCCAAATGGACGCCCGAGCGGCTCGGCCGGCTGCTCGTCGGCCCGGAGCAGGCGGCGTGCTACTTCTGCTTCGCCTGGGCCAGCCTGATCCTGCTCACCCGCTCGCTCGAAGTCCGCCGGCAGCGGAAGGCATTCGCCCTCGATCTGCTGCCGACCGACGAGGGCGCCCGGATTCTGCCGGAGGACGCGCGCCCCTTGAGCCGCAAGGTGGACGCCATCACCTCCCGGTTCGGCCCGTCGATCCTGGGCAACATGGTCCGGCTCGGGCTGAACAAGTACGCGGTCAGCAAGTCCGCCCCGGACGTGGCCGAGGTGGTGCGGAACCAGTCGGACACCGAAGCCAGCCGGTTCGTGGCGACGATGGGGACGGTCAACTACCTGGCCTGGGCGATCCCGGCGATCGGGTTCCTCGGCACGGTCCGGGGGTTGGCCGGCGGGATGAGCATGGCCGGGTCGCAAGAAGCGGAGATGGCGAAGTTCATCAAGCAGGCGACCGACCAGCTCGGCATCGCCTTCGACTGCACCTTCGTGGCCCTGGCCCTCAGCCTGGTGCTGATGTACTTCCTGCACCACGTCCAGCGGAGCGAGGAGACGCTGGTGATCGACTGCCAGGATTATTGCCAGGAACACCTGCTGCTGCGGCTGTACGACCCGAAGCCGGAGGCGGCGGAGCTGGTGGGGTGAGGCGGCATTTGGCGTAGGGCGGGTCGAGGAGGCTTGGCGACGAGGCCTGCCGCGAATGGCAACCGCTCCCCGCCCGGTGCGGCAGGCCTCGTCGCCAAGCCTCCTCGACCCGCCCTACGCACGTCGGATGGCGGATTGGTGTAGGGCGGTGCCGACGCTTTGGGAGGCCCGCCGGTCCGGGCAACGACTTGAAGTCCCACCGGCGGGCCTCGAAGACTCGGCACCGCCCTACAAGACCGGGCGCAGGATCACCGACGGAACGACCCGAGGGCCACGTATGTTCGGCTTCGGCGCGAAGAAAACCCCGGCCCCGCCGGGCGGCGACCGGTCCAAGCTGGTCGGGCTGGACCTGGACCGCGTCCCGCGCCTAGCCGCGGCGGTGGTCGCCGGCCGGCCGCGGCCGGTGCCGCTCGCCGGGGACGCCGACGACTTGCCGCTCGTCCTCGCTCTGGACCGCCGGCCGCCGGCCGTCGGCACGCCCGGGGTGCAGCTCGTCCGTAAGCGACCGCACCTGACCTGCTCCACCTTCCTGCCGCTGCTCGGCCAGCCGCGGCAGTGGCAGGCCGGTCGGCTGACCGTCACCCCCGAAGACGCGCTGACCGCTGCGTTCGAGGCCATCCGCGGGCCGCTCGCCGCCGAGACGGAGAACGTCGGGCTGGCCCTGCCGGCGTACCTGTCGGCCGCCCAGGCGAAGGCGGTGAACAAGCTGGCCGCCGCGGCCAAGCTGCCGGTCCGCGGGTCGGTGACGACCCTGCTGGCGGTCGCGGCTCACCGGGCCGCGGCGGTGCTGGCCGAGTCCGCCCCGCCGCCCACCGAAGCCGACGGCAGCCGGCCGGACTGGGTGGTGAAGATGCGGACACCCGCGACCGGCCCGGCCAGCGTGGTCGTCGTGGACGTGGACGAGTTCGCCTTGTCCGCGGCGGTGGTCGGCGTTGACCCCGGTGAGGTGAAGCAACTGACCGCCGCCTCCTGGCCGCGGGCGTCGGCCAAGGCGTGGGCCGACCGGCTGATCGACACCCTCGCCGACCGGTGCGTCCGCCTGTGCCGCCGCGACCCACGCGATTCCGCGGACGCCGAGCAGACGCTGTACGAGCAGCTCGGCCCGGCCCTGGACCGGGTGCGGGCCGGGCTGCCGGTCACGCTCACCGTCCGCGGCAACCACTGGTATCAGGACTTGGTCCTCCAGCCGGAGGACGTGGACGTGTTCTGCGCCCCGCTGGCCCAGGTCGGGGCGGAAGGGCTGGAACACCTGCTGCGAGGGGCGAACCTGCCGGTGCCGCCCCGGGCCGTCTGGCTGACCCACACGGCCGCCCGGTTGCCGGGGCTGCTTCGGGAACTGCGATTGACTACGCCCGAGCAGACCGAGGTGATCCCCCTGCCGCCGACCGCCGTCGCCGAGGCCGCCGCGGCACTGGTCCCACGCTGGATGACTGGCTTGCTACCCCGGACGCACTTGGACGGCGCCATCCCGTTGGACCACGGGCCGGTCAAGGGGTCGGCCCGCGACCTGAAGTCGCAGAAGCAGAAGTAGCCCGCGGCCGGGTGTGTAGGCCGCTCGCTCCGCGAGCGGACCGCGGAGGCCGCATCCTGACTCAGCAGGCATCTGCCCTCGGCACGCTGTCCCCGGTCCGCTCGCGGAGCGAGCGGACTACACACCTGACCGCCCGTGGGCTTTGAAGGATCTACCCCATGCGCACCCGCCACAAGCCGCCTGCACTCGTCAGCATGTGGATGCTGGACGTGTTCTGTTGTGCCCTCGGGTGCGTCACCCTGCTGTGGCTGCTGAACACCCGAGAGGCCGCCGAGAACGCCTCCCGGGCCGGGTCCGCCCTCACCCTGCTGGCCGCCACCGAAGCCGACCTGAAGGCCACGAAAGCTGAACTGCTCGCCACCAAGGCCGAGTTCGACCAGACCAAGCGCAAGCTGAACAGCGAGGTCGAAGACCTGCGGGCCAAGCTGCTCGCCACCACCGACGAGCGGGACGACGCGTCGGCGAAGCTGGCGCTGGCCCAGGGGGATTTGAAGTCGGCCGAGCAGAAGCTGACCGCCGCCGTCGGCAAGACCCGCGACCTGACCGACGAGCTGACCAAGAAGCAGCGGGAGGCGCGGGAGGCGGCGGCCCGGGCGGCGGTCGCCACCCAGTCGGCGGACGAGCTGATGAAGCTGCTCCGCGAGAAGGAGCGGGAGCGGGACGCCCTGGCCCTCCGGTCAAAGGCGGCCGAGGAGCAGCTGAACGACCTGGACGCCCGGCTGAAGTCCGTGGCCAAGGCGGCGGACGACGCGAAGGCCGACCTGGCCGCGGCCCGCAGGACGGGGGACGAGCTGGCGAACGCCCGGGCCGCCGTCCGCGACCTGTCCAAGAAGCTGGACGACGCCAACGCCAACCTGATCGACCTCCAGGGCCAGAAGGCCAAGCTGGCGGACAAGTACGACAAGCTGCGTGTGGAGAGCGACGCCCGGTTCGCCGGCATCGCCATGACCGGCCGGCGGGTGTGCTTCGTGGTGGACACGTCCGGCAGCATGAAGTTGCTGGACGACAAGACCCCGGCCCCGGACAAGTGGCCGACGGTGTGCGACACGGTCGCCCGGGTGATGCGGAGCCTGCCGGACCTGACCCAGTTCCAGGTGGTGACGTTCTCCCGCAAGGCCGACTACCTGTTCGGCACCGGGGAGTGGCAAACTTACCGGGGGGAGACGTCCGCCCGGCAGGTGGCCGAGGCGCTGCGGCGGGTGGACCCGGCCGGGGACACCAACCTGTACGACGCCCTGGACCTGGCGTTCCGGCTGAAGCCGACCGGGCTGGACACTGTGTACCTGTTCAGCGACGGGCTGCCGACCAGCGGTCCGGGGCTGACCCCGGCCGAGGAGAAGTCGCTGGCCGACAGCGCCCGGACGGACAAGCTGACCCGGCACGTCCGGCAGACGCTGCTCGGGTCGTGGAACCGGGCCGGGGCGGCCGGGCGGGTGAAGGTGAACGCGGTCGGGTTCTTCTTCGAGTCCCCGGAGGTCGGCGCCTTCCTGTGGGCGCTGGCCCGGGAGAACGACGGCAGCTTCGTCGGCATGAGTCGGCCGTGACCACGGCGGTCACTTCCCGAGCGTCACCGGGTTCAGCTTCTCCCGGTGCTTGACCGCGTTCGGCGTGTCGTCCGGCGGCGCCTCATACGGCAGCGATTTCAGGTACGACACCAGGTCGTCCACCTGGGCCGCCGACAGGTGGCTCGTGGTGCCGTGCTTGTCCCCCTTGTTGTGGACCGTCAGCACCTCGGCCAGCGTCTTGGCCCGGCCGTCATGCAGGTACGCATGCACCCGGTAGGCGCCGAGCAGCGTCGGCGTGTCGTACATCGGGCCGATCTTCTCGTCCGCCCCGCCGCCGGTGCCGACGTCGTGCAGCTTGAACGGCTTGGCCAGCGTGCCGTCGGTGTAGTACGGGCCGCTGTGGCAGGTGGCGCACTGGGTCTTGGCGTCGAAGAAGAGCGCCTTGCCCCGCTGGGCCTCGGCGGACAGCTTGCCCGGGGCCGGGACGTGCGGGGACAGCCGGACCGGGAACGAGTTGCAGTAGACGGCCAGGGCGTCCAGGTCGGCCGACTGGCCGGCCGTCGCCGCCTCCAGGGCGGCGAAGTCGGTCGGGCCGGCGGCCGGGCGGAGCCGCTGGTCGGACAGCCCCCGCCCCTGCATCAGCTTGCCGCGGATCGTGTACTCGAAGTCCTGCGACTCGTCCCGGTCGGCCGACCAGTGCAGCGGGTGGGTGTGGGCCAGGCCGAACAGGTTCGGGGTCTTGCGGAGGCCCTCCGGGTTGTGCCAGGTGCGGCCGTCGGTCAGCCCGTCCGGGTGGCAACTGCTGCACGCGATCCACCGGGCCGACCCCATCGGCTGCTTGGCCGTCTGGAACAGCTCCTTGCCCCGCCGCCAGGCCGCGCTGTGGGGCGGGGTGCAGACCGGGATCGTCGCCTGCCGCTTCAGGTCCGCGTCGAACACCTGGACGGCGTAGTCCAGGGTGGCGTACACGTACACCTCCTTGCCGTCCGGGCTGACCCGGACGGCCCGCGGGTGCTTGCCGGTGCTCACCAGCCGGCCGACGGCCGCCACCTCCCGGTAGTCGTCGTCGAACACCCGGGACACGTTCATGTCGTCGGTGCCGGCGTACACGCTGTACAGCCGCCGGCCGTCCGGGCTGAGTGCGGCCTCCCAGGGGTTGGTGACGACCGACACGTTGTTGTACGTATCCAGGGCCACCGACCGCCGCCGCTTCTCCCCGTCCGTCCGGGTCCACAGGTCGCAGAACGACAGTTGCGGGAACACCGACCCGCGGGCGTCGAACGCCGTCACCCGGCTGCGGGTGTGGGACAGGTACGCCTTCGGCCGGGTCGGGTGCAGGGTGACGTGCCGGCACAGGTTGTCCGAGCTGAACCCGTCCCACCGGTCCACCACCTTGCCGCTCGACCGGTCTACGGCCAGCAGGTTGGCGGTGAAGAACTCGGCCACGTACAGCGTCTTCTCGTCGTTCGACAGGGCGATCCCGCGGCAGCCGGCGCCGACCTTGAAGGTGCGGGCGACGGTGCGGGCGGTCAGGTCGATCTCGCTCACCGTGCCGGGGTAGTCGTGGCTGACGTAGGCGAACTTGCCGTCCTTCGTCGTGACGACGCCGTATGGTTCGTCGGCGACGGCCAGGGTGCCGACGACCGCCTTTTTCGCGGTGTCGAGGAAGACGAGCTTGTCGTCGCCGTACACGGTGGCAACGGCCAGCGGCCCGCCGGCCACCCAGGCGACGCCCTCCGGGTGGTCCCCGGCCGGCAGCTCGCACACCTTCTGCCGGGTGGCCAGGTCGACGACGGTGACGGTCCCGCTGTCGGTGTTGGCGACGAGCAGCCGCTTGCCGTCCGGGGACACGTCGAGCAGGCTGTTCGACGACCCCGCCCCGACGAGCGGTGAAACGAACAGCAGCGCGGCAACGGCCGTGGCGTGACGCATGACGAGAACCCCGCGTGAGGAGACGAGGGTTGAGTGTAGCAGCCGGGAAGATGTGGGGGCAACCCGGACGCGGTTCGGCGGATTTCCGTAGGGTGCGTGGAGGGAGGCTTTGCGACCGGAACGCACCGGCCCGGCAACGGTGTCACCCGGACACCCGTGGTCCCGCGGTGCGTTTCGCAGAGCCTCAACGCACCCTACGAAGACCGGTCCGGTGTAGGGTGCGTTGAGGAGGCTCGGCGACGAACCGCACCGACCCCGCAAGCGCTTCCGCGAAGGGGCGAAGTCCCGCGGTGCGTTGCGCAAAGCCTCCACGCACCCTACAAGAGCCTCACCGCCCGGTGAACAGCACCGCCCCGGGGCCGAGCAGCAGCTCCAGCTCGTCCACCGGCACCGCCGCCGGGTTCACCCCGTAGTCGGCCGGCAGCTTCAGCGTCGCCGACTTGCCGGCCGGGTCGCGGACCACCAGCCACACCGGGCACGAGCCGCGCCCCTTCTTCAGCACCCCGGCCACCCCGTCCAGCTTCCGCAGGCTCTCCTCGTCCTCGGTGTAGCTGACCCGCAGCACCAGCCCCTTGGTCAAGTCCCGCTTCGCCTGGTCGAGCGTCAGCACCTTGTCCACGATCACGTCCGGCTCGGCCGCCCCGTCCCGCCACTCCACCTTCCCCTCGATCAAGAGGATGGCGTCCTCCGAAATGTCGTCCTTGAACCGGGCGTACTGGTCGCTCCACAGGACGCCCTTGGCCTGGCCGGTGAAGTCCTCCAGCCGGAACAGGGCGAACCGCGCCCCCTGGTTGCGGCCCGCTTTGACCACCCGGGTGTCGAACTGCACCACCATGCCGGCGAGCCGGACCTCGATGCCGGCGTCCAGCTTCGCCACCTGGCCGGCGTCGTGGGTGCGGAACCGCCGCAATTGTTCGTCGAACTGGGCCAGCGGGTGGGACGAGATGTAGAAGTCGAGCGCCTCCTTCTCGTACTTCAGCTTCTCCAGCTCCGGCCACTCCTCGACCTCCGGCAGCCCTTCATCCAGCCCGAACCGGTTGTGCTTGCCGTTGGCCGCCGGCTCGTCCTCCAGCACGTCGAAGAAACTCTTCTGCCCCCGCTTCTTGTCGGCCGCCTTGTCCTCCGCCGCCTGGGCCGCCCGCGGCAGGGCCAGCAGCATGGCCGCCCGCTTGTTCTTGCCGAAGCAGTCCATCGCCCCGGCCTTGATGAGCCGCTCGATCCCGGCCCGTGGGACGGTCCGCAAATCGATCCGCTCGCAGAAGTCGAACAGGTCGCGGAACGGCCCGCCGGCCGCCCGGGCGCGGACGATCTCCTCGGACGCCCCCCGGCCCAGCCCCTTGATGGCGGTCAGCCCGAAGACGATCTTGCCGTTCACCACGTCGAAGTCCGGCTGCCCCTTGTTGACGCTCGGCGGCTCGACCTCCACCCCCAGCTTGCGGGCGTCGGCGATGTGATCGACCATCAGGTCGCGCTTGTTCCCGTCGTCGATCTCGCTGGACAAGAGGGCGGCCATGAACTCGGCCGTGTAGTGCGTCTTCAGGTACGCCGTCTGATAACCAATTTGTGCATATGCGGCGGTGTGAGACTTGTTGAAACCGTATCTGGCGAACTTCTCGATGTCGTCGAAGATGCTCTCCGCCTTCTCCTGGGTGACACCCCGCTCCTTGGCCCCGGTGATGAAGTCCTTGCGGGCGGACTCGATCTTGTCCGCCACCTTCTTGCTGATCGCCTTGATGACCGCGTACGACTTGGACAGCTCGATCCCGCCGAGCCGGTTCAGGATGCGCATGATCTGCTCCTGATACACCAGCACGTTGAACGTCTCGGCCAGCACCTCCTCCAGCACCGGGTGTTCGTAGGCCCACGTCTCCTTGCCGTGCTTGCGGTTGACGTAGCTGTCCACCATCCCGCTCTCCAGCGGGCCGGGGCGGTACAGGGCGAGCACGGCGATCAGGTCGCGGATGTTGTCCGGCTTCATCTGCTGGAGCAGCCGCCGCATGCCGTCGCTTTCGAGCTGGAACACCCCCTTGGCGTCCCCCCGCTGGAGCAGCTTGTACGTGGCCGCGTCGTCCAAAGGGAACTTCACCGGGTCGATGTCCCGGCCGCGGGTCTTCTTGATGAGCTTCACCGTGTTGTCCAACACGGTCAGGTTCCGCAGCCCGAGGAAGTCCATCTTGAGCATCCCGACCTTCTCGATGATGCCCATCTCCCACTGGGTCGTGACCACCGCCTCCTTGGTCGTGTTCCCCTCCTGGTCGTCCGTCTTGCGGACCACCCGCTGGACCGGCACGTAGTTGGTGATCGGCCCGTCGGCGATGACCACCCCGGCGGCGTGGGTGCCGACGTTCCGGTTCGTCCCCTCCAGCTTGAGGGCGATGTCCACCCACTGGCGGACGGTCGGGTCCTGCTCGTACTCCCGCTTGAAGTCCGGGGACTCCTTCAGCGCGTCCGTCAGGCTCTTGGCGATGGCCCCCTGCATCGGGACCAGCTTGCACATGTAGTTGACCCGGTCGAGCGGCACGTCCAGCACCCGGCCCACGTCCTTGAGTGCCGCCTTGGCCGCCAGGGTGCCGAAGGTGCCGATCTGGGCGACCGACTCGTGCCCGTACTTCTGCTTCACGTAGTCGATGACCTGTTCCCGCCGCTCCTGGCAGAAGTCGATGTCGATGTCCGGCGGCTCGGTCCGGCTCGGGTCGAGGAACCGCTCGAACAGCAGGTCGTACTCGAGCGGGCAGACGTGGCTCAGGAACAGCGAGTACGCCACGATCGCCCCGCACCCGCTGCCCCGGGCGGTGCAGGGGATGCCCTGCTCCCGGGCGTACCGGACGAAGTCCCAGACGATCAGGAAGTACGCCGAATAGCCCATCTTGGAGATGATCGCCAGCTCGTGGTCGAGCCGCTGGAACACGGCCGGCGACGGCGTGTCCCCGTACCGCTCGGCGATGCCGGACAGGCAGAGTTGCCGGAGGTACTGGTCGGCGGTCAGGCCGTCCGGCGTGCGGAAGACCGGGAAGTGCCGCTTCTTGAAGTCGAGTTGGATGTCAACCGAGTCCGCGATCTCCTGGCTGCGGGCGACCGCCGCCTCGTGCCCCGGGAACAGGGCGTACATGTCCTCCGGCGACCGCACGTAGTACGGGTTCGGGATGGCCCCTTCCGGGTACTGCTTCTTGCGGGGGTCGCGCTTCTTGCCGGTGTTGATGCAGAACAGCACGTCGTGCGCTTCGGCGTCCGTCTGGCACAGGTAGTGGGCGTCGGCGGTGGCCACCAGCGGCACCCCGAGCTTGTTGGCGATGTCCACCGCGACGGGGGTGCATTGGTCCTGGATGTCGAGGCCGTTGTTCTGGATCTCGACGAAGAAGTTGTCGCCGAACAGCTTGGCGAACCACTTCGCCAGCTTCTCCGCTTCCTTGACGTTGTCCTTCAGGATGTACTGGCTGAACTCCCCGGCCAGGCACCCGCTCAGGCAGATCAGCCCTTCCGAGTGGGCCGCCAGAATCTCCCGGTCGATCCGCGGGTTGTAGTAGAACCCCTCCAGGAACGCGATGCTCGACAGCTTGACCAGGTTCTTGAACCCGGTGGCGTTCTTGGCGAGGAGCGTCAGGTGGCTGTACGCCTCCCCTTGCCGGGCCGCCTTCTTCTCCCGGCGGTCGCCGGGGGCCAGGTAGGCTTCATAACCCAGGATCGGGTTGATCCCCTTGTCCCGGCACTTGCTGTAGAACTCGACGGCCCCGTACAGGTTGCCGTGGTCGGTGACGGCGCAGGCGGTCATGCCCAGCTTCTTCGTCTGCTCGACCAGTTCGGGGATGCGGTTGAACCCGTCGAGCAGCGAGTAGTGGGTGTGCAGGTGCAGGTGGGCGAACTTGCGGGCGGACATCGGCGGCAGCTCGTCGGGTATGGACAAATGAACAAACCCCGGCACCCCACTTATACCGGGCCGGGGCCGGCGGGCGGAAGGCGAGTTGACCGGGGGCTACAGCCTGACGAACGGCACCGGCATCAGGAAGGCGTGCTGGGCGAACACCCCGGCCGCCCCGGTCCAGTCGGTGTACCGGGCCAGGAACACCACCAGCACGTAGGCCAGGGCGGCCGGCAGCAGCGGCATCCGGCCGAGCCACCGGGCCAGCCAGTGTCGAAGCGCCTCCCGGCGGCTCGCCCGGCCGACCGCCCAGCCGGCCAGCAGCCGGGCCGGGAAGATGAACCCGACGAACACCACCCCCGGCAGCCAGGCGGCGTCCCGCGGGACCGTCTCGATCTTCAGCAGGTACAGCGGCACCGCGAACAGCACCGTCACCACCACCGCGGCGGCGAACGCCCACGGCGCCCGCTGGAACTCCCGCCGCACCGCCCCGACCTGGAACCCGGCCCGGAACCGGCCGGTCATGGCGAGGCGGGTTTGCAGGAACGGCAGGTACAGCACCACCCAGGCCAACAGCAGCGCCCCGACGACGCCGGCCAGCCCGGCCCCCGGTCCCGGGTTGCGGGCGGCGGCCAGCAGCGCCGCCGGCACCGCCAGCCAAGCCAGCCCGACCGCGAACCCCCGCACCCCGAGCCAGAACAGGTACGGCAACTTCAGCGACACGACCGTCGCCCAGACGGCGTCCCGGGACTCGGCGTAGAACCCGCCCCGGAGCACCCGGCCAGCGAGCCACAGGGCGCTGAGCGGGTTGAGGAAGTGCCGCACCCGTCCGCCCCGGCCGCACGCTCCGACGATGTGGACGGCCGTCACCCCGATCAGGGCGTACAGCCCGACCCGCCATGCCTGGGCCACCGGCCCGGCCGGGTCGATCACCTCGGCCGAGTGGGCGAAGTCGGCGACGAACCGGGCCGGCAGGAGCAGCACCCACACCCCGGCCACGACGACGCCCAGCCGGGCGGCCGTCCGCACCCCGACCAACCCGTCCCGCACCCGGCCGGTGCGGGCCGCCCGGCCGGCCGCCTCCAGCATGTACCCGAGACTGAGGAACTGGAGCACCGGGACGGCCGCCAGGGCGCCCAGGGCGGCGAGCAGAGCGGCGACGCCGAACAGCCATTCGGCTCCGCGACCGACGGCCCGGAGGGTGCGGCGGCCCCGACCGGGGCGGGGGCCGACGGCCGGGACGATGGGGACGGCGACCGGGATCGGCGTGGCAAC
>JAXMAZ010000031.1:0-95729 GCA_046350115.1 Gemmataceae bacterium | reverse complement strand
CGTGCGTCGGCACAAAGGTAATCCTTGTCCCCTTCGACCAGCGCCTCGCCGGTCCGCATGACGATCCGCTCGGGCATGACCTGTCCCTCGGGTGGAGTTCGGAGGGGCATTCTACGGGGCGAATCCGTTCCCGCCGGCCGCCCCTCTAAGCGTCTGACCCGCCACCCGTTACAATCCTTCTACCTGACCCGACGCCCATGCCGGCCACCGACACCATGCCCCGCGACTACTACGAGGTTCTCGGCCTGTCCCGCGGCGCCTCCGACGAGGAGGTCAAGAAGGCGTACCGCAAGCTGGCGGCCAAACACCACCCGGACCGCAACCCCGGGGACAAGGAGGCGGAGGCCAAGTTCAAGGAGGTGTCGGCCGCCTACGAGGTGCTGTCCGACGCGGATAAGCGGCGGAAGTACGACACCTTCGGCCACGCCCCGCCCGGCGGCTACCCCGGGACCGGCGGCGGGTTCCCCGGAGGGGGCTTCCCCGGCGGCGGCCAGCAGGTCGACCCGGCGGCGGCCGAGGAGCTGTTCCGCAACCTGTTCGGCGAGGGCGGCCCCGGGGGCGGCGGGTTCGACCTGGGCGACCTGCTCGGCGGCCGGAAGCGGGGCCGCGGGCGGAGCCGGCCGCAGCCGGAGGAGGTCGAGTCGGACGTCACCGTCCCGTTCGACGTGGCGGCCAACGGCGGGTCGGTGTCCATCCGGGTCGGCGGCCGGACCATCGACGTGAAGGTGCCGGCCGGGATCGACGACGGCAAGAAGCTGCGGGTGCCGGCGTCGGCCACCGGGTCGGCGGACGTCCTCCTGCGGGTCCACATCGCCCCGCACCCGTACTTCAAGCGGGACGGGTCGGACGTGTCGTTGGAGGTGCCGGTGACGGTGGCCGAGGCAGTGCTTGGCACGAAGGTCGAGGTGCCAACCCCGGGCGGTGACCGGCTGACGGTCAAGGTGCCGGCCGGCACGTCCAGCGGGGCGAAGATCCGGCTGCGTGGCAAGGGGGTGCGGGACGGCGACCTGTACCTGGTCGTCAAGGTGGTGGCCCCGCCGGCGGTGGACGACAAGAGCCGGGAGCTGATGGAGGAGTTCGCCCGCCGCAACCCGCAGGACGCCCGGGCGAACGTCCCGTGGCGGTGAGGTGTCCGTCCCCCATGACCCCGCCGCCCGACTCCCGGTTCCCCCAGCGCCTGCGGCTCAAGACGCCGGCCCAGTTCCAGGCCGTGTACGCCCTGAAGAAGACGGCCGGGGACGGGGTGCTGCTGGTGTTCGCCGGGCCGAACGGGCTGCCGCACCCGCGGGTCGGGCTGTCGGTGTCGAAGAAGGTCGGCGGGGCGGTCGTCCGCAACCGCTTGAAGCGGCTGTTCCGCGAAGCCTTCCGGCTGAGCAAGTCGGATCTGCCGGCCGGGGTGGACTTCATCATGATCCCGCGGGTGGGCGTCTCGCCGACGCTGGACCAGCTCAAGGCGTCGCTGGTGCGGCTGGCGAATCAGGCGGCCAGGAAGCTGGCGAGCGGGGGGTCAGCCCCCTGTTGCTGCCTCCAACGCGGCGCTCCAACAGGGGGCTGACGCCCCCCGCTCGCCCGGATTACCGCCATGATCCGCTGGCTCTGGCGCGGGCCGGCGGTGCTGCTCGGCGGCGCCCTGATCGGGGGCGTCCGCGGGTATCAGTACCTGATCCGCCCGCTGCTGCCGCCGGTCTGCCGGTTCACGCCCGGGTGCTCCGAGTACTTCATCCTGGCGGTGAAGAAGTACGGCCCGGTGATCGGGGCGGCGAAGGGGACGTGGCGGGTGTGCCGGTGCAACCCGTGGTGCCAGGGTGGGTATGATCCACCATAATTTCGGCATGACCCAGCCGCGCTTCCACAGCACCCCCGCGGACGCCGTCAAGGAGCGCATCCGCGAGCAGGTGTTCATCGACGGCCGCACCTTCCTGCTCGACCGGCCCGGCGGGTCGGACCACCTGTTCGACCACCCGGCGGTCCGGGCCGCCTACGCCGCCGACGAGTACATCCCGTACTGGTCCGAGCTGTGGCCGGCCGCCCGGATGCTGGCCAAGGCGGTCCTCCGCGAGCCGTGGCCGACCGGCGAGCCGCTCGAAGCTCTGGAAGTGGCGTGCGGGCTGGGGCTGGCCGGGATCGCCGCCCTGAGCCGGGGGCTGCGGGTGACGTTCTCCGACGTGGACGAGCTGGCCGTCCGGTTCGCCGCCGACAACGCCCGGCTGAACGGGTTCAGCGACTTCCGCACGACGACCATCGACCTCCGTAGCCCGCCGCCGGGGCTTCAGACCCGGGTGCTGCTCGGCTCGGACTTGCTGTACGAGCCGCGGCTGTTGGAACCGGCGGTGGCGTTCATCGACGCGGTGCTGGCGCCCGGCGGGGTGGCCCTGATCGCCGACCCGGACCGCATCTCGGCCCGGCCGTTCAAGTGGGCGTGCCAGAACGTCGGGCTGGAGGTGGTGCCGGCGTTCGCCCGGGCCGGCCAGCCCGGCGGCGACCGGACCAAGGTGAGTGTGTACCGGATCACCAGGCCGGGGTGATTACGCCCGCCGCTGCCACTCGTCCGGGTCGCGGCTGGTGTGGAACACTGCGATCACCCGGACCCAGGCCGGCTCTTCGCGGTAATAGACGCAGAACGGGAACCGCCTGACGACCGCCTTCCGTACCACCCCGAACACGACCGCATGCATCCGCGGGTTGCGGCCGACGCGGTCGAGAACGATCTGCACCTGATCGGCGAACGCTTCCCCCAGCCCGGCCCGTTGCCGCTCGTACCAGTCGTAGGAGCAGTCGAACTCGGCCCGGGCTTCCGGGTCGAGGATGACCGGCCGGCTCATCGCCGGTGCCGCGCCCGGGCCTCGGCCCGGACCGTCTCCCACGGCACCCCGCGGCCCGGGTCGGTGTCGGCCAGTGCGAGGCGGCGTTCCAGCTCGGACCTCTGGGCCGGGGTCAGCGGCTGTTCCTCCAGGTCGGTGGCCACGCTGTCCCAAAGCTGCTCGGCCAGTGCCAAGCGGTCTTCGGGGCTAAGCCCACCGAGGCCGAACTGTTCCAAGGTCGGCATCGCAGCCTCCGGGGTGAACTGAACGCCAGAATAGCTTTCTTGACGGTGGTCTGCCAGCCCAGCCCTGGGCACGTGTACCGGATCACCAGGCCGGGGTGATGCACCCGTCGGCGGGGCGTGGTATCCTCGGCGGCATGTCCGCCCGCCCCTTCGCCCTCGTCGCCTTGGCCCTGTTGGCGTACCCGGCCGGTGCGGTCGCCGGGATGCCGCGGGTGACGGCCGTGTTGACCGAGCCGGCCCGCCAGCGGGTCGAGGTCATCTCGTTCTTCCTCGTCGTCCTGGCCGCGGCCGGCCTCGTCGTCCGCTGGCAGTGGAACGCCCTGGCCCGGGACTTCCCCCGGCTGCCGCGGCTCAGCTACCGCGGGGCGGCCGGGCTGGTCGTCGTCTGGGGGGCGGCGTTCGTCCTCGTCCTGACCATGATCTCCGGGGCGCGGGAGCTGATGACCCCTGGGGCGTGGAAGCCGAGCGGGGCCACGTATGTCCTGACCGACGCCCCGGCCGGCCCCGACCTGACCGACCGTCGAAGCCGGCTCGACGCCCTGAAAGCCGCCCTGTGGGAGTACGCCCGGGCGAACGGCGGCCGGTTGCCGGAAGCCGACCGGTCCGCGGCCGTCCCCGGCGACCGCTGGGCGACCCCACACCCGAGCGGGGTGCGGTACGTCTACCTACCTGGGCGGACGCCGGACCTGTTCACCGGCGGGGCGCTGGTGGCCGTCGAGCCGGACGTGTTCGACGGCACCCGGCTCGGGCTGTTCGCCGACGGGACGGTGCGGCCGGTCACGCCGGACGAACTGGCTGCTGCGTTCTCGCCCCCGGCCAAGGGGACGCCATGACCCGCCTTGTGCCCGTACTCCGCGTGCTGGCCGTCCTGCTGGCGATCCTGGCCGCCCTGTTCTTTCTGCTTTTCGGCCTGCTGGACTGGCTGTTCCAGCTTGGCCTGCTGCTGCCGTTCGGCTGGGTGCCCTTCCTGGCCCGGGTGGTGCCACAGGTCCGGCCGAACCCGACGGAGTGGGCGACGGCCGGGGCTGGTCTCGTCGTGCTGGTGGTCGGCGTGCACCGGTTCGGACGCTGGCTGTATCCGGCCCTGGTCCCCGGCGGGGCGTGGTCGTGGCGGTGGACCGGGCGGGTGGTCGGCCTCGTCGTGCTGCTGTTCGTCTGCGGCACCGCCGCCATCGGCGTCACCCACCAGGTCGGCTGGATGCTCACCAGCCCGGAGCCGGTGATCCGCGTGAGCGGCGGTGTCCGAGAGGCGTCCGCACGGGCACAGTCCGCTAACAACCTGAAGCAGATGGGTCTCGGCGTACACGCCGTTCACGACGCCAGCGGGCTGCTTCCGGCCCCGACCTTTACGCCGGACGGCCGGCCGTTCCGGTCCTGGCACTTCCACCTGCTGCCCTACGTCGAGCAGGAGCAGCTTTTCGCCCGATTCGACAAGTCGGCGGCGTGGAACCACCCGGCCAACAGAGTCGCGGCAGAAACGCGGGTGAAAGTGTTCCTGCACCTGGAAGGGCCGGACCCGCAGGGCGGGTACGCCGTCACTCACTTCGCCCCGAACGCTCGGCTGTTCGACCGCCCGCGCCGAATACCGGCCGACTTCCTGCTCGGGATGGCGAACACCGTGCTGGCCGGCGAGGCGGTCCACGACCCGGCCCCGTGGTCCGACCCGCTGACCATGCGCGACCCGTTCGTCGGCCCCAACCGGCGGGGCGGGTTCAGCGGCCCGCGGCCGGACCGGGTGCAGGTGCTGATGGCCGACGGGTCGGTGCGGTCCGTGCGGTCGCAAGGCTGGGACAAGCTGCTCCGTGGCGAAGCCGACGAGTGACCGGCGGGCGTTCCATGCCCCCTGGCGAGCCGGGGGCGTCAGCCCCCGGGTGGAGCGCCCCACTGCACACGCCACCCGGGGGCTGACGCCCCCGGCTCGCCCGTGCCTGCGCCAACACCCAGACCGAGGCAAGCGTTTATCGGATCGCCCCGCCGGGGTAGGATCGGGGCCGGCTCGCCGGAGGGGTGCCCGTGCGGAAGCGGCTCGTTCTGTTCGTAGCGGTCGTCGTCTGGGCGGCCGGGGTCGGGGCCGGCTGGCTGTTCCTGCCGTCGCAACCGCTGGCCGAGTGGTCCCTGCCGGACGACTGCCAGGTGGTAGCCCTGCTGCCCGGCACCCACACCCTGGTGACGGCGTACAAGATGCCGGTCGGGTATCTCCAGCGCGGACCGATCGAGCTGTGGGACATCGACACCGGCACCAAGACTGGCTCGTACCCGGGGCCGGCCGAACGCTTCAGCATCTACGGCGGGAACACGGGGACCGACCGACCCAACCGGCTGCTCCATCTGATCCTGTACGACAGCGACCGGGTCACAGACGACAGCCGGCTGCTGGGGAGCTGCCTGATCGACGCGGCGACCGGCCGAGAAGTCCGCCGGTCGGCCGAACTCAACCTCCACTCCATTCCGCCGGGGGACTCGTTCGCCGTCGGCCGGACGACCGCCGACGGCCCGTGGACCGACCTGTTCGCCGCGGCCGACGGGCGGCCACTCGGGTCGCTCCCCGGGGCGTACTTCCAGGCGACCGGGGACGGGCGGTTCGTGATGACGACCCGGGGCGAACCGGGCGGGCGGACGTTAACCGTCTGGCAGGCGGATTCGGGCCAGCCGGTCGGCACGGTCCCGGTTCCGGACGTCCTGTGGCGGGTCAAGGTGGCGGCCGACGGGCGAACGCTCGTCACCGACGCCGGTGAGGTATGGGACGTGCCGGCCGGAACGGTCCGGTACACCGTCGACGCTGCTACAGCATTGACGCCGGACGGCCGCGGGCTGCTGGTCGGTCGGCGGGACGGGGACCGCGTCCGGTTCCGGCGGCACGACCTGGCCACCGGGGAGCCGGACCCGGGGCGGGGGTTCGCGGTGCCGTACAAGGCGTCGCCCGGTGGCCGGCCGCACTTCGGTATCGGCCCCGGGGACCGGCTGTACGTCTTCGGCGAGTCGGCCGACCAGGCGGACACGGCCCCCGGCTGGTGGGGCCGGCCGAAGACGACCCGCATCCTGAACCGCTGCCAGGTGCTCGACCTGGCGACCGGGCGGCGGCTCCTGACCGTCGACGGGTGCCAACTGGTCGGGATCACGGCCGACGGCGAACGGCTGGTCTATCGCTACCAGGACGGCGTCCAGCTCGGCCCGTTGACCGTGTGGGCGATCCCGCCCGGCCCACCGGTCGGGCGGCTAGCCGCCCTGGCTGCCGGGTGGGCCGCGGTCGTCGGGCTGGCCGCGTGGCGGTTGAGCCGTCTGGCACGGAGGCCGGCTCACACCCAGATGGAGGATCGCCCGTGAGGAAGCGATTCCGGCCCTGGTTGATCGCAGTCGCCTGGCTGATCGGAGTCGGGGGCATCTGGTGGTGGGGCGTGTGGGCCGCTAACGGCACTCCCGTGCCGGACGGAACGGCTGTCATCGGGTTCGTCCCCGGCACGCACGTCGCCCTCACCACCCGGCCGGCGGACGAACAGGCCGGCATCGCCCACGGGCCGTTCGAGCGGTGGAACCTGGACACCGGTGAGTGCGTCAGCCGCGACCCCGGGCCGGCCGACCGGTACTCCTGGGTCACCCGGACGCTCGACTCCCGGCTCATGTTCCTGCGGATCGGCCAGCCGAACCAGCCCGCGGCCGAGTGGGCGGTGTTCGACGTGGCGAACTGGCGGGTGGTCGGTCGGCTGCCCGCGAAACAGATCCGGGGCATCCGCCATTTGCTGACGTGTGGTGAACCGGATGCCCCGCTGTGTGCCGTGTCCGCGGTCGGACCGTCCGGGCAGCCGGAGACGGCCGTGTTCGACATCAAGACTGGCGAGCGGGTCCGGACGCTCCCCGGCAACCTGACCGGGGCCGGCCAGGGGCGGTACGTGACGACCACCCGCCCGCTCCCGACGACCGGCAAGTCGGGCACGGCGGCGACGGTGTGGGACGCGACCGACGGCAAACCGGTCGGGCAGGTGACGCACTCGGACGCCGCCGAACTCTGGGGGGTCGAGTGGCCGGTGGCGCTGACGACCGACGGTCGGACGCTGGTGGACCGGCACGGCGGGGTGTTCGATACGACGACCGGGGCACAGGTCGCCCAACTGCCGGACGGTCTGCACGGCGCGCCGGTTCTGACCGCTGTCGGCGAGTTGATCGGCCTATATCTCGACGGCGACCACTTCTGTCTTCGATGGTTTGACCTGGCGACCGCCACCGAGCGGCCCGGTCGGCGGGTGCGACTGTACGTCGGGAACGGCAACCTGACCTCCACTGGGGCATACACGTTCGACCCGGACGGGCGGCGGGTGGCAGTCGGGTGGATGGTCCAGCGACCGCCGGTTCGGTGGGCCGCCTGGCTGGCCACCATTCACCCGAGCCTGGCCCGCCTGGGCAACGGGGCGGCGGTCAAGCGGTCCTACCTGCTCGACACCGCGACCGGCGAGACGCTGCTGTCGTCGTCCGACGATCTGCTTGCCCTCTCGGACGACGCCCGGCTGGCGGTCGTCGGCGGGCTGAACGGCCGCGTGATCGAACTCCCTCAGCGGCTACCCTGGGCGAAAATGCTCGGGCTGATGACTCTCTGGACAGGATTGAGCGGGCTGCTGACCCGCCGGCTCGGCCGCCGCCTGCAGGCCTGAGCGGTACGCGGACGGGTATTCGGATGGTCGTGCCCCACCGGTTTGGGGGCCGTTTCATCTGGGTACGGCTAAAAGCCCGCCGGGCGGGCGGGGCGGTATGTCCGCCCCGCCCGCCCGGCGGGCCACGTCGAGAGTCGGCCCTCCCCCGAATGCAGGCGGGCCAGCACTGGCGGCTTAAACGGCCGCGTTCAGCCGCCGGCGGCGGGCGATCAGACCCAGCGCCGGGGTGGCGAGCAGCCCGAGCAAGAGGCCGGCCGGGGCCGGTACCGGCGCCGCGGCGAACCCGAGGGCGGCCGAGTTGCCGCCGGTCGTCCCCAGGGCGGAGATGGTGTAGGTCGCCCCCAGCCCGGCGAGCTGGGACCGCAGCGCGCTCTCCGACTGGCCGGCATCGTTGATCCCGTAGAACACGCTGAACTGGTACGTCCCGCCGGCCGCTAGCGAGCCGACGCCGACGTCATAAGCCCCACCCAGGTCGCCCGGCCCAAACGTCCCGCCGGCCGCCGGGAAGGGGGAGCCGAAGGGGGTGGTCGGGTCCGGGAACTCGAACCCGTTGTAGCTCGACCCCGTCAGCTCGGCCGGCCGCGCGTTGGCCGTGCTGGTCTCGCTGAACCCGCCGCCGAATTGGGCGCTCGGGTCGAAGTCCACCGCCCGGCGGAAGTCGATCCCGGTCAGGGTGCCGCCGCTCACGTTCGTGAGGGTCACGTCGATCTTGAGCACGTTCCCGGCCACGAACCCGAAGCTCTGGTCGATCTGCAACTGGCTGCCGAGGAAGGTCGTGACCGACGCGGTGCCCGACCCGAACACCGCCGACCCCGGGGTCAGGCTGGTCCCGTAGGCCTGGGGGTCGGCGTACCCCGACGCCGTGCTGGTGCGGACCCCGTACCCCTCCCGCGGGGTGCCCGGGCTGATCGGGTCGTACCCGTCCGTCCGGCGGAACCCGATCCCGGAGTCGTACAGGTTCCCGTAGGTCGTGATCCCGACCTGATACCCGGTGCCGCTGGTGATGACCCCGGCCGGGCTGACGGCGGCGGTCAGGCCGGTGACCGTCAAGGTCATCAGGCCGACGGCCAGTGGGCGAACCAACATCAGACCACCCCTCTTGTTTGTAAGGCGGGCGGGCGCTCGGGTGCCGTCGGGCGAACCGGTTCGACGGCCCGCCACCGACGGTCGTGGGCAACCCGCCACGGCCAAACCTTGCACCGGAACCCGAGAGTGCAACGCGGCCGGGTGGGAATTTCCACGGGTTTGTAGCAACCACCCCACGGACCTGATGCGGGGCGTATGCTGGCCGGCCCGCCGGCTATATGACTGGTTAACAGATCGTGGGCGGGGTAAGGGACTCAGCCCCGGCCAGAACCCGGCGGCCTCGCCTCGCGATCGGCGCCGCTAATTGCTTCCTCAGAATCTCGTGCGTAAACTCGGCGGTGTCCCGCCTCTCTGTCTCATCCCCGAACAGGCCATGATCCGCTTCACTACTCTCGCGCTCCTGCTCAGCCCGCTGGCGGCCGTCGCACAGGCGCCCGAAACCCTGCCGGCCCCGCGGCCGACCATCGACCCGGCCGAGTACAAGTCCCCGGCCACCGCCGTCCGGGCCGACCCGAAGACGTTTCGGCTCGACCGCCCGGCCGGTCAGACCGGGTTCCTCGGCGTCGAGGTCGGGGCCGACCCGAGCGGCCGGCCGACCGTGCTGGATGTCGCCCCGGGGTCGCCGGCCGAGGTCGCGGGGCTGAAGGCCGGGGACCAGCTCGTCGCCGTCGGCGGCAGCGACGTGTCCAGTGTGGCCGTCGCCAAGGACCGGCTCCGCGGCCTGACCGCCGGCGACCCCGTCAAGCTGACCGTGCGGGGCAAAACGGGGTCGAGCCGGGAGGTGAGCGTCACCCCGCGGGCGGCCAGCAAGCCGATGCAGGCGACCTCCGCCCGGTCGGTCCTGCCCGGGCTGCGGGCCATCGCCTCCGGCGGCGGGGCCGAGGTGCGGGACGTGGCCACTGGCGGCCAGGCGGAGAAGGTCGGCGTGAAGGTCGGGGACGTGATCGTCCGGGTGGACGACGCCAAGCTGGACGCCGAGACCGGGCTGCGGGAGGCGGTCGCCAGCAAGAAGCCCGGCGACGTGGTCACGCTCAGCGTCGTCCGGGAGAAGAAGGACTTGCAGTTCCGGCTGACCGTCGAGGCCGAGCCGGCGACCGGGTTCGGCGGCAAGGGCGGGGCCGGCGGGTGGGACGACCGGCTGCCCCGGGCCTGGACCAAGCCGGCGTACAACCTGGCGGTCATCGGCATCGAGTACCCGGACGTCAAACACAACCCGAAGATCAAGGACGCCGACTGGGACGCCTCCCTGTTCAGCCGGGACAGGTACACCGGCGAGTCGGCCACCGGGCAGAAGGTCCACGGCAGCATGGCCGACTACTTCCACGCCATCTCCTACGGCAAGTTCGGGGTGAAGGGGAAGTTCGTCGGCTGGGTGCCGGTGAAGAAGAAGCGGGCCGAGTACTCCTCCGGCAGCGGCACCAGCGTCCGGGAGAAGACGGCCCTGCTGGCCGAGGCGCTGGACAAGTACCTGGAGACGAACGGCAAGGACGCACTTAAGGAGTACGACGGGGTGTTCTTCATCTACGCCGGCGGCCGGGTGCAGACGACCCGCGGCGGGCTGTACTGGCCGCACCGGGCGACCCTCACCCACCAGGGGAAGCGGTGGCCGTACTTCATCGTCCAGGAGGGCGGGGAGCGGATGACCGACATCAGCGTCTTCTGCCACGAGTTCGGCCACATGCTCGGCCTGCCCGACCTGTACGCCCGGCCGGAGGTGCCCGGGATGGAGGGGGTCGGGGTGTGGTGCGCGATGAGCCAGCAGAACGGGGGCGGCAAGCCGCAGCAGTTCAGCGCCTGGTGCAAGGAGCAGCTCGGCTGGATCACCGCCACCCCGATCGACCCGCGGGTCAAGCAGAAGCTGGTGCTCAAGCCGGTGACGGCCGGCCCGGCGGAGTACTTCAAGGTGCTGGTGAAGCCGGACGGGAGCGAGTACTTCCTGCTGGAGAACCGGGCCAAGGAGGGGGCTGATTCCTCCCTGCCGGCCAGCGGGCTGCTGGTCTGGCGGGTCATCAAGGGCGGGGTGCAGCCGGTGTACCTGGAGGAGGCCCACGGGGTGGAGGGGCCGAGCGGCCCGCGGGTGTTCACCGGGGCGGTGCCGTTCCCCAGCCCGGCGAACACGTCGTTCACCCCGTACACGACGCCGAGCAGCAAGAGCCAGTCGGGCGGCGGGCTGGACGTGTACCTGACGGACATCCGCCGCTGGCCGGACGGCCGGGTGACGTTCCGCATCGGGTACGAGTACCAGTGACGGTGAGGTGGTATGATGGCCCCGGAGTGTCGCCCGACTCCCGGGAGGCCGTCGTGGAGCCAGCCGTCATGGGCCGTGTCACGACTGAAGCGACCGTCGAGAACAGCGGCGACCTGTACGCCGCCGATCGGGGTCTCATTCCGGCGGACCAGGTTCGCCGGGTGGTCCTCCCAGCCGCTCTCGTGGATACCGGGGCGACGCTGCTCTCGCTCCCCACGGCGGTTATCCAACAGCTCGGACTGAAACAGGTCTCGTCTAAGCGGGTGACGGCCAGCACCGGCCAGACGACTGCCGGGCTGTACGAGGCGGTCCGGCTCACCATCATGGGCCGGTTCTGCACCATGGACGTGCTGGAAGTGCCGGACGGGGTGCCGCCGCTAATCGGGGTGATCCCGCTCGAACACCTCGACTTCGTGGTAGACCCCAAGGCTCAGCGGCTGATCGGCAACCCGGCCCACAACGGCGAGCACGTGTACGAGATGTACTAACCCCGCGGGTGAAATCCCCGCCGCCGGCCGGCGAATAGCTACGCACCACCGCCCGCCCGAACGTCGGGGTGTCGTATGACCCGCTTGTTGCCCCTCATCCTCGTGGTCCCAGCCGTCGGGTGCGCCGCCCGGGTCGATCCCGTGGCCGAACAGCGGCGGCAGGAAGCCATTGCCGCCGAACACGATACGCTCATGGTCGACGGGCTGGCGGCCCTCAAGGCCGACCGGCACGACGACGCCATTGCCGCGTTCGAGAAGGCCGCCCGGCTGCTCCCGACCGACCCGGACGCGGCCGAGATGTTCCGCACCGCCAAGCGGGCCAAGCAGGCGCAACTCGACACCGAGTACGAGGACGCCATGACCGCCGGCCGGGCCGCCGTCGCCGCCGGCCGGCACCGGGCCGCCCGTGAGCGGTTCGCCGTCGCCCTCAAGGCCCGGCCAGACGACCCGAAGGCGACCGCCGAGCGGACCCAGGCCGAGGGGCCGGCCCTGCTCGAACAGGGCGAGGAAGAGTTCGACGCCAAGCGGTACGCGGACGCCGTCCGCACCCTGACCGCCGCCGCCCAGAAGTCCCCGGGAGAGCCGACCGTCGTCACCCTCTTGAACAAGGCCCGGGACGCCCGGCGGGCGGAGGTGCAGCCGGAGTTCGACAAGCGGCTGGCGGACGCCAAAACGGCGATGGCGGCCAAGGACTACCCGGCGGCGATGAGGGCGGCGGTCGACGCCCTCGGGCTGGTCCCCGGCGACCCGCAGGCGGCGGCCCTCAAAGCGGACGCCGGGTTCGAGCGGCACCTGAGCCGCGGCGAGGCGGCCCTGGCCGGCAACCGCCCGGCGGACGCGGTCAAGGAGTTCGAGGCGGCGGCCCGGCTGCGGCCGGCCGACGACCGGGCGGCGGACAAGCTGGCCAACGCCAAGGCGGCCAAGCAGACGGCCGACTACGCCCGGTACGACCGGCTGGTGACGGCCGGCAAGACGGCGATGGCCCAGAAGCGGTATCGAGACGCGGCCGGGCTGTTCAAGGAGGCCGAGGGGTACGCCCCCGGAACGGCCCACGCCCGGCACCAGCGGCAGGAGGCGGAGCGGGTGATCGCCGAGTACGACCAGTGGGTCAGCCGGGCGAAGGCGTCCATCCGCAGCCGGAAGTACGACGACGCGGTCTACGCCGCGACGCAAGCGGCGGCGCTGATGCCGGCCGAGACGGAACCCGCGTTGCTGCAGAGCGAGGCGGCGAAGAAGAAGCAGGACAAGCGGAAGTAAAACGCCGAACGGGAAGGCGCCGGACCTTACGGCTCGGTGCCTTCCCGTTCGCCTGGTCACTTATCGAACGCCGGTCAGCTCCCGCAGCTTCTTGGTGATGGCGTCCTGCGGGGCCGCCTTCAGCACGGCGTCGAAATCGGACGCCGCCCGGGTCATCTCCCCACGGCCGAACGCGATCAGCCCGGTTGCGAACCGCGTCCCCGGGTCGGCCAGCGCCTTGTCCGACGCCCGGGCCGCCGCCAGCGCCGCCTGGTCGTAAGCGGCCTGGGACGGGAAGAGTTCGCCGGCCTGCTTGGCTACCCCCGCCCACTGCTCCGGCGGCAGTTGCGACAGCCCCTGCTGGGCGGCCCCGGCCGCCTCGTCCAGCTTGCCGGCCCCGATCAGGGCGAACGCCGCCTGCACCGCCAGGTCCGCGTTCTGCGGCTGGTCGACGGCCGCGTGCCGGTACGCCGACACCGCCTCCAAGTACTGCCCGGACCGGAACAGGCTGACCGCTTGGCTGACGTAATCGACCGATCCCACTGGGGCTAGCACGGCCGCGGTCTGAGGCTGAACCGGCACGGCTGATTGGACGACTGGTTGTGCGACGATCGAGCCCGATGGGTAGGCGGCTGGGAGGGCCATATATCCGGACGAAATGACTGATACAGGCCGGTAGCCGCCGTATCCGTAACCGCCGTAACCATAACCACCATACCAAGGCAGACCGAACCCGATGGCGTAAGCCATCCCGCCGGACACCCCACTTAAGCCGAACGCCAAGCCACCTGGACCGAATCCCAGGCCAAAAGCGGTGTACGGGTAGTAAGGCCGGTAGCCAAAGCCATAACCGCCATAACCATAACGGTATCCGCCCCAGTAGGTCGGTGAATACGGCCGGTAGGCACCGCGGTAGCCGCCATAATATGGCACGCTGTAACCCGGATAAGCTCGCCCCGGGTAAGCGGGCAGGGTCGTAACCCGACCGGGATACGCGCCACCGGGATAGTACCCGCCGGCACTCGGGCGGTAATACCCACCCGAGTAAGCCGGGGTCCGGCTGACGGTTCCGGGGTAGTAGCTACGGCCGACCGACGGGTTGGAATAAACGCGTCCGCCGGAGTACCCGCCGCGGTAGCCACCGGAGTATTGACCGCCGCTGTGATAGCCACCGGCGTGCCCACCGCCGTGGCCGCCGCCGTGTCCACCCCCGCCCCGTTGGGCGAAGGCGGCCGGGGTCAGAACGGCGACCGCCGCGGCGGCGAGCATTGACTGAGCAGAAAGTCTGATGGGGAACATGGAAAGGGTCCGTCAGGGTGCACGTCGTGTGGGCGGTATCTCTAATCTTATCAACGGACCGCGAGGTCCGTTTTGCGCCAATTCCCGCGGAATTCGTCCGCCCCTCCCAACCGCGCCCTCACACTCGCCGGGCGCCAACAAATCCCGGACCCCGCCGTTCTGCTAATTGACATGACTCCGGCGGCCGTGTTAGCTTGCCGGTAAACTTTGCCGGGACAGCCGTTCCGGACACCCGGGGCGTGTTAGAATGGGCCGGGATCACCAGTCTCGCCCGACCGCCCGTTCCCTCAGCGTCGACCCGACCCCTGCCCCCTTCTAACCGGGGGTCCGGCAGGTTTCCCGAGAGCGACCAAACATGGCCAATGCGACCGGCGTTTGGGGCATCGACATCGGTCAGTGTGCCCTGAAAGCGTTGCGGCTGGAGCTGATCGACGGCCAGCCGACCGCCACCGCGTTCGACTACATCGAGCACCCGAAGATCCTGTCCCAGCCGGACGCCGACCCGGACGCCCTGACCCGGGAGTCGCTCCAGAAGTTCCTCGACCGCAACAAGATCGGGCCGGACGAAGTCGCCATCGGCGTCGCCGGGCAGAGCGGCCTGGCCCGGTTCGTCAAGTTGCCGCCGGTCGAAGAGAAGAAGATCGGCGACATCGTCAAGTTCGAGGCCAAGCAGCAGATCCCGTTCCCGCTCGAAGAGGTCGTCTGGGACTTCCAGAAGATCGCCGGCGGGGACGCGGTCGGCGGGTTCGCGATGGAGACCGAGATCGGTCTCTTCGCGATGAAGCGGGACATCATCAACAAGTACCTCGGGCACTACCAGTCGGTCGGGGCCGAGGTCCACTACGTCCAGATGGCCCCGCTGGCCCTGTGCAACTACGCCACCTACGAGCTGCTCCGGATCGGCGGGCCGGGCGGGTCCGACACCCCCGGGGTGCCGCTGGACGAGGGGCAGGAGGACGACACCCCCCGCGGCAAGAAGCGGTGCGCGGTCGTCCTGGACGTGGGCACGGACAGCTCCAACCTGATCATCACCGACGGCGGCAAGGTGATCTGGCAGCGGCCGGTGCCGCTCGGCGGCAGCCACTTCACCCGCGCCTTGACCAAGGAGATGAAGCTCACCTACGCCAAGGCCGAGCACTTGAAGCGGAACGCCGCCAAGTCCCCGGACCTGGCCCAGATCCTGCGGTCCCTGCGGCCGGTGCTGACCGAGTTCGTCGGCGAGGTGCAGCGGTCCCTCGGGTACTTCACCAACACCCACCGGGACGCCCACGTCGCCTACTTGGTCGGCCTCGGGTCGGCGTTCAAGCTGCCCGGCCTGCAGAAATACCTGGCCGAGAAGCTGTCCCTGGACGTCCGCAAGCCGGCCGGCATCGCCCGGCTGTCCGGCGACCAGGTGCTCAACGACCCGACCTTCCAGGAGAACCTGCTCACCTTCCCGGTCGCTTACGGGCTGGCGCTGCAGGGGCTGGGGCTGGCTCGACTGAAGACCAACCTGATTCCGCGGGAAGTGGTGGTCGATCGGCAGATCCGGGCGAAGAAGCCGGCCGTCGCCGCCGCCGTCGCCGCCATGCTGTTCGGCACCGGGGTGTTCGCCCTGGGCAACGGGGTGCAGTACTCGGCCGTCACCGACAGCTCACTGGTGAAGGCCAAAGAGGACGCCAAGAAGGCCGTCGATTTGTCCAACGGCCAGGCGGCCACCCACGTCGCCAAGGCCGGCGAGATCACCACCTCCCAGAACGAGGTAAAGGCCATCGTCGTCGGCGGGGACGAGCGGCTGAACTGGATCCGGATGCAAGAGGTGCTGGTCACCACCCTGCCGCGGCACGGGTTCTACGACGACTCCGGCAAGGAGATCGCCGGGTCCAACCTGCTCGACCCGGACCAGGTGCCGTTCTGGAACACCCAGAAGGGGCGGCTGGCGTACCGGAAACTGCAGGAGCGGCTGGCCACCGGCATCCCGATCGACAAGCTGTTCGACGACGACCTGTCCGACCACCTGGCCCAGGTCAGCCTGGAATCGGTGTACGCCCGGTACATCCCCAGCTTCGGCGACTTCCTGACCGCCGCCGACCAGTTCGGCGTCGCCCTCACCGGCCGGAACATCGCCGACGACATGTTGGAGGCGGAGCGGGAGGACGACCCGAACCAGGCCGGGCGGAAGAAGCCGAAGGCGCCCGATGGGGGCGGGTGGGTGATCGAGTTGCGGGGCACCACCAACTACCGCGGGGACAGCGGGAACGAGGGGCTGCCGTTCCTCCGCAAGTGCCTGCTCAAGAACCTGCAGAAGTTCAACGACTTCGCCGCCCTGTACAACGCCGAGAAGAAGGTGGCCGAGGTGATCCCGGACGGGAAAGACCCGATCAAGGGGAACGCGAGCCACCCGTTCCTCCTGTTCGCCCTGCGGGACGACAACCCGCAGGGGCCGACCACCTTCCAGCGGATCAACCAGTCCTACGCCGACCGGTTCGTCCGCGGGGGCGGGGTCGCGGGCGGCGGCGCTCCGGGCGGGCTTACCCCGGGGGACACCGGGTCCGGTGACACCGGCGCCGGCGGCCCCGGCGGGGGGCGGGCTATGCCCGGCGCGCCCGGCGGCGGTATGCCAGGGGGCGGCGGTGGTGGCGGGTGGTCCCCGCTCGGCGGCAGCAGCCTGTCCGGGGCGGCCGGCGGGGGCGGCCTCATGGGCGGGATGGGCATGCCCGGCGGCGGGATGGAAGGCGGAATGCCCGCCATGCCCGGTCGGCCGATGGCACCCGGTGGGACCGGCCTCGGCCCGCTGGGGCCGGTCGGGGGCGGCGGGCCGGGCGGGGCCGCGGCCACTCCTGGCACGAGCAAGATCAAGCCCCGGTACGAGTTCGTCGCCTTCATCTTCTGGAAAGAGCCGACGCCCACTGACCCGACCCCGGGGGCCGGCCAGTAACCGGCCGACCCCGCACCCCGGACCCGAACCCGTACACCCCGGCTGGCGACCGAACCCATGAAGAACGACGCGCTCAAGAAGCACCACTTCTGGATCCTGGCCGGGGTCGGGCTGGTGTTCAGCCTGCTGGCCTTCCTGATGGTCATGTTCAACGTCTCGTCCGCCGTCGCCAGTGCGAAGTCGGACCTGGACAAGCAGTTCAACGACATCAAGGGCAACAACCCCAAGGGGACGAAAGCCCTGGAGGACATGGACAAGCAGAAGGAGGTGCTGCTCAAGCGGCGGGAAGAGCTGTGGAAGACCAACTACGAGCAGCAGAAGTCGCTGTTCGCCTGGCCCAACCACATGAAGCTCAAGCCGCTGGAGGACCGGTTCACCAAGTTCGGCGAGCCGATCGCCCGCCAGGAGGACGCGTTCGACACGCTCAAGACTCGAGAGGTGTACGAGACGGCCTACGAGCGGATCGCTCAGAGCATCGTCCCGACCACCTTTCCGGGCCGGGACTGGCGGAAGGTGCTCCGCCACGTCACCGCCTGGGGGGACATCGTCCCCACGTCCAACCGCGTCTGGCTGGCCCTCGAAGACTTGTGGGTGCAGAAGACCCTGCTGCTGGCGGTGAACGACATCAACGCGGCCAACCGCAACTTCGTGTCGCTGGACGACGACAAGACCGCCCCCGCACTGAAGCGGAAGTTCCGCAACCGCATCTGGGATCTGGAGCTGGAGGTGCCGACCAGCGGCCGGCTGGACCGCAAGGGGTTCCTGGTCAAGCTGACCAACCGGACCGACCGGATGCAGGTGCTCGGGGCGAACAAGACGATGACCCTGAAGGTGTGGCTGAACGACAGCGACTTCCCCGTGTACCTGCGGTTCCAGAAGGAGTTCGTGAAGGCCCACGCCACGTTCGAGATCCGGGAGCGGGTGGACGTCACCCCGCCGGCCGACCGTAAGGCGCTGATGGACCAGGGGCTGCTGGACGAGGTTCAGGTGCAGGTGCCGGGGTGGCAGGCCATCCCGCCGGGCACCGAGGTGGTGAAGATCCGCAAGGTCGAGCAGGTGCTGGACGACATGAACGTGCCGGTCCGGCAAGTGCTGGATGTGGTACTCGGGTACAAGGACGCCCGGCACGCCGCCGCTGCCCTGAAGGCTCCGGAGTGGTGGCCGGCGGACGCCGCCGTCGGCGACGCCGGTGGGACGGGCGGGGGCGGGCCGCCGATGAGTCCGCTCGGCGGCGGCGGGCCTGGCTCCCCGGACGGCGAGGGCGGTCGCGGCATGGGCGGCCCCGGCGGGATGATGATGGGCGGCGGGGGCGGCGGCCGGGGGTCCAAGGTCGGCGGGCCGGCGGCCGTTCTGGACGCCAACCGGAACCGCTACGTGGAAGTGACCAAGCAGGTCCGCCGGATGCCGGTGGCCGTCGTCCTGCTGGTCGATCAGATGTTCATGCAGGACGCCCTGGTCGCCTACGCCAACAGCCCGCTGCGGCTGCAGATCACCCAGTTCCACTGGAAGCGGTTCCGCGGCGACCTGAGAAGCACCACCGCCGCCGGGGCGTCCAGCGGGTACGGCGGGGACGGCGGTGAGGGGGGCGAGGGCGGGGTCGCTGGCGGCGGGGACGGCGGTGAGGGCGGCGGCCCGGGCGGTCCCGGTGGCGGGCGCCGCGGGATGATGGGGCCGGGTGCCGCGGACGCCGGTAGCCCGGACAGCGGCGCCCCCGGTGGGCTGATGGGGGCCGGGCTGATGGGCGGCGGACTGATGGGCGGGCCGGGCGGTATGTCCCCATACGGGTCGGCGGCCAGCGCCGCGGCCGAGTCCCAGGTCACGTCCGGCCTGGTCGAGCTGACCATCTACGGGATCGTCACCCTGTACGAGAAGTACCCGGACCAACAACCGGCGGACGCGACGCCTCCGGCTGGCGGCACGACCGAGACCCCGGCAGCCGCGCCCCCGGCCGGAACTCCGGCCGCCCCGGCCCCGGCGGCGACCGGCCAGCCGGCGACCCCGGCCACCCCGCCGGCCGGCGGGACCGAGCCGAAGGAGCAGCCGAAAGATCCGGCCACCCCGCCGACCGGCAACCCGACGCCGCCGGCCGGCAACCCGCCGATGAAGCAGTAACGACCACGAGCCACGATCTACCCCCCGGCCCGCGGACGCCACGGGCCGGCTGTACCGACTCAGACCGACGCAAGGGACCACCGCCATGGCAAAGAACGCGGCAATACAGGAGCTGCTCCTCCGCAAGGGGGACAAAATCGCCCTCGGGGTCGGCGGCGGGCTGGCCGCCATATTCCTCGTCCTCGGGCTGGTGGCCGTGGTCGGGGCGGACAGCCCGTCCTCCACGGTCAAGCAGTTCGAGGACCAGGCGAAGCGGGTACGGAACGGGGTGAACGCCCCGGGCGGGGACGCCCCGCCGCTGCCGGACTGGGTCGGCAAGGTGCAGGACTTCAAGAAGATCCCGCCGGCCGAGTTCGCCTTCTCCGGCCGGCCGTTCGAGCCGACCACCCAGCCGGACATGCTGGCCGAGAACCCGAAGGTGATGCCGATCACCACCGCCCAGACGAACGTCCTGCGGGTGCCGATGCTCGCCCTGGACGTCCGGGACAGCGCGGACGGGTCTACCCGGATGATCGGCGTGCTGGCCCAGAAAGCGACCACCACCAAGAACAACCAGGAACTGCAGAAGAGCCAGGTGGAAGCCCTGCGAAAGCTGCTCGACCCGAAGTACAAGCCGGCGGAGAAGAAGAGCAACCGGGTCAGCCCGACCCCGCAGCCCCAGCCCGGCGCGGGCGGGGGGTTCCCCGGCGGCATGGGCGGTCCGGGCGGCGGGGTGATGCCCGGCGGGCGCGGCGGCATGGGCGGCCCGGGGGGCATGATGGGCGGTCCGGGCGGGATGATGGGCGGTGGCGGCGGGATGATGCCCGGCGGGATGGGCGGCATGATGGGCGCCGAGCGGGACGACCGGACGGTCGTGTACAAGAGCCCGGCCGAGGTCGCCAAGAGCGGCGACCAGATGGCCATGTCCGTCTACCCGCTCCGGGCGGTCATGGTGAACGCCACCTTCCCCCTCCGCGACCAGATGGAGGAGATCCAGCGGGCGCTGCGGATCAAGCCGATCCGCGACCGGTCCGGCAAGAACACCCTGGAGAACGTCCCCAACCCCGAGTTCGACGGGTTCGACGTGGAGCGGCGGGTGGCCGCCCCGGGCGAGGACATCACCAAGGCCCAGTGGGCCGAGTTCGACCACCTGACCGAGTACCACAACAAGATCGCCATGCGGCGGTGGGAGTACATCAACGAGGCCGGCGGCGACCTGTCCCGGTTCCTGCGGCCGGAGGAGAAGCTGGTCGCCCCGCTGCCGCTGCTGGCCGACGGGCTGGGCGGCTACCCGATGCTGACTCAACTCAAGCCGCTCGTGGACGAGATCGAGCGGATGAAGCAAGCCGGCATCCAGCCGATCCCGCCGAGCGAGTGGGACAACCGGTTCAAGAAGTCGGCCGGGGAAAACCCCTACGCCCCGAGCGCCGGGTTCAGCGGCGGCCAGCCTGGCGGGGCCGGCGGGGGGATGATGCCCGGCATGGGCGCCGGCGGATACGGCAACCAGGCCGGCTACGGGGGCGGGTACGGGGGCGCCCGTGGGAACCCGGGCGGGGCCGGCGGGCCGATGGGCGGGATGATGCCCCGGCCCGGCGGCCCGGGCGGGATGACGCCCGGCCGCGGCGGCCCGGGTGGCGACGAGATGCCCGGCGGGCCGGGCGGGCTGATGGGCGGCGGCACCATGTCCGGGTCCGGCCGGACCGGGACCGATGTGGACAACCTGCTGGTCCGGTTCTTCGACCCGGACATCCGCCCCGGGTACTCGTACCAGTACAAGATCCGCATCCGGATGAAGAACCCGAACTACGGGCAGAAGGACAAGGTCGGGCGGCCGGCCGACGCCACCGTCGAGGTGCTGACCGGGCCGCCGCAGGAGACCGTCCCGGTCACCGTCCCGACCGAGAGCTACCTGTACGCCTACCAGCCGGCCCAGTACGTCGAGGAGGCCAAGCAGCTGGTGGACGACAACGGCAAGGAGTTCACCCTCCGCCGGCTGCTGGAGCAGGAGGAGGTGGAGTCCGGCAAGCGGGCCGTGGTCCAGATCCAGCGGTGGGCCGAGCAGCTCAACCTGGGCAGCGGCAAGGCCGAGCCGATCGGCACCTGGGTGGTGGCCGAGATCCCGGTCGCCCCCGGCGAGTACATCGGCCGGCGGCAACTGATCGAGCTGCCCCTCTGGTCGGCCGGGGCCGAGAGCTACGTCCTGCGGGAGCTGTCCGGCGGGGTGAAGGTGAAGGGGCTGAAGGACGACCGCCACCAGCCGAAGGGGTGGCCGGTCAACTTCCGCGACCCGGTCAACCCGAGCATCCTGGTCGACTTCGACGGCGGCCGGGTGAACGCCAAGGTCGGGGAGAAGCCGATCAAGGACGACTCCGCGGCCGAGCTGCTCATCCTCCAGGCCGACGGCAAGCTGGTGGTCCACAACTCGGCCGTCGACATGGCCGACCCGGAGCGGACCGAGCGGACCCAGACCTGGGACGACTGGCTCAAGCGGGTGAAGGCCCGCAAGTCGCTGCCGAACGCTCCCGGCGGCGGCGGCCCCGGCGGGCCGGGCGGGTTCGGCCGACCGGGCGGGTCCGGCGGCGGCGGCCCCGGCGGGTCCGGCAGCGGGGACACCTGATCCCCGGCTCGTGACAACCGTGGCCCGGGGGGAAGTCGCCCCCCGGGCTTTTCGTTTGGGGAACCCGATGACCTTGATCGACACCCACGCCCACCTGGACGACGACCGGTTCGCCGCCGACCTGCCGGCGGTCCTCGACCGGGCGGCGGCGGCCGGGGTCGAGCGAGTCGTCACCATCGGCATCGACGCGGCCACCAGCCGGGCGGCGGTCGCCCTGGCCGACCGGTTCCCGGACCGGCTGGCCGCGGCCGTCGGCATCCAGCCGAACCACGTGGCCGAGGCCGCCCCGGGCGACTGGGCCGAGGTCCAGCGGCTGGCCGCCGACCCGCGGGTGTGTGCGGTCGGCGAGACCGGGCTGGACCGGTACTGGGACAAGGCCCCGATGCCGCTCCAGTTCGACTACTTCGACCGCCACCTGGACCTGGCCCGGCGGGTCGGCAAGCCGGTGGTCATCCACTGCCGGCAGGCCGAGGCGGACGTGGTCCGGGCGCTGCACGCGGCGTTCGACCGGTTCGGCCCGGTGCGGGGGGTGATGCATTCGTTCACCGGGGACGCGGCCACCGCCGCCGCCTGCCTGGCCTACGGGTTACACGTCTCGTTCGCCGGGATGCTGACGTACAAGAACGCGGCCGAGCTGCGGGCGGTGGCGGCGACGGTCCCGCTCGACCGGCTGCTGGTGGAGACGGACAGCCCGTACCTGGCCCCGGTGCCGGTCCGCGGGCAGCGGAACGAGCCGGCGCACGTGGCCCACACGGCGGCCTGCCTGGCCGGAGTGCTGGGGGTGAGCGTCGAGGAGTTGGCCGCGGCGACCACCCGCAACGCCCGGGCGCTGTTCGGACTCGGGGCGTAGGGTGCGTAGAGAAGGCTGTGAGACAAAACACGCCGACCCGACGAGAGCCACCCGGGAGCCATTCGGCAGCCGGAGGGGATGGCGAGGCTCCTGCCGAGCCGGGGAGCGCGTGGCAACGGCCGGACGCGACACCGCTGGCTACCGCCGGCGCAGGGATGCTCCGATTGCCACGCGCTCCCCGGCTCGGCAGGAGCCTCGCCCTCCCCTCCGGCTACGGCAGGGTCGGGGCACGGCCATTGCGGCTTGCGGCGGGTCGGCGCCGCAGGGCCGGCTTGACCAGCCCTACAAAAGACCAGTTACACCAGCCCCAACGACGCCCGCAAGCTGGCGGGGACGATCGGCCCGGCGGCGTTCTGGGCCGACCCGACGAACAGCCCGCCGACTTGCGTGGTGAACGGGGCGAAGCTGGCCAGGGGCACCCCCGCCAGGCCGTACTGCTGGGCCGGGCCGCCGTCGGCCGTGGCGGCCAGGACCGCCGGGAAGCCAGCCAGCAGGAACCCGGTCAGGGTCGGGGCGACGGCCACCCGCACCCCGCCCCGGGACGCGCTGTCGCCGGCGAAGAAATTGGCCAGCGGCACCCCGACCGCGGTCGCGTCGTCCAGCGACCCGATCTGGGTGACGAGTATCCCCTGGCCGCTGGCCGCCCGCACCCGCGGCGCGCCGCCCGGGCCGGCCCCGAACACCAGGTCGCCGAACCCGTCCCGGTTCAGGTCTCCGACGGCCACGAACGTCCCGTTCCGCAGGGTGTTCTCGAACGCGAAGAAGTCCGGCACCAGTCGGGTCGGCTGCTGGCGTAACACCGTCACCCCGTTGAACACGGCGACCCGCGGGCCGCCGCCGAACCCGGCCGCCACCACCACGTCCGGCACCCCGTCCCCGTTCACGTCCCCGACCGTCGCCCGGGCGCCGCCCCGGAAGTTCGGGTCGTCGATGCCGAGGACGTCGGCGAACACCGTCTGCCCGTCCCCGGACAGCACCCGCACCCGCGGCCCGCCCCCCTGGTCGGCGGTGACGACCACCTCCGCCCGGCCGTCCCCGTTGATGTCCGTGGCGACGACGAACACCCCGCCGGTGTACGACCCCTCGAACGGCGCGAACTGGGTGAGCAGGCTGGCGTCGGTCCCGCTGAACACCTGGACGAGCGACGTCCGGCCCGGCCCGGCCCCGACGATCAGGTCCGGGGCGCCGTCCCCGTTCACGTCCCCGACCGCCACCCGCACCCCGCCGGTGAAGCTTTGCTCGAACGGCGTGACCCGGAACCGGACCGCCCCGTCCGGGCCGAGCAGCGACGCCTGCGGCGGGGCGCCGACGTCCGACCCGGCGGCGAACATGGCGTCCCCGAGCCGGACGCCGGTGTTCCCCAGGGGGACGTCCGCCCAGGCGGCGGCGGCCGTGGTCGCCCGGGCGGTGAGGCCGGTGTTCAGCAGCGCCCCGGCCAGCCCGGTCAGGACGGCCGGGGCGGTCCGGTCTTCGAGCGGGGTGACGGACAGGCGGGGGGTCGGCATGGTGGCGTCCGGTACGGGGGGTAGGGCCGATGGTATCCGGCCGGCGGGCGCGGGTCAAACCGGTCGGCCGACCGGTCGAGCCTCAAATCGGCGAGCCAGGCCGAACGGCCCGCGCCACCAGACCATCACACCACCGCACCCTCGTTCCCACGCTCTGCGTGCAGTTTGGTCTGCCCGCGGGCGCTCCCATCGACGCCGCAAACTCGACGCAGAGCGTCGACCGGGGCGTTCCCACGCAGAGCGTGGGAACGAGAACGCGAGAGCGCGCCGCCGGCTCGCCTGGACTCCGACCGGGTCGGCTGCCCCTCAACTGTGCCGCAGCGCCTCGATCGGGTCGATCCGGGCCGCCCGCCGGGCGGGGTACGCCGCCGCCAGCGTCGTCACCCCGACGGCGAACCCGACCGTCGCCGTCGCCAGCCAGAGCGGGAACTCGAACACCGTCTGGGTCAGGATCTTTTCGGTCGTGCTCTGCTCGATCAGCCGGCGGACCAAGGCGTCGGCCGGGACGGTCAGCCCGGCGGCCAGGGCCAGCCCGAGCAGCCCGCCGGCCAGCCCGATCACGGCCCCCTCGGCCAGGAAGACGCCCCACACCTGCCGGCCGGACGCCCCGACCGCCTTCAGGATGCCGATCTCCCGAGTCCGCTCGACCACGCTCGTCACCAGGGTGTTGGTGATGCCCAGGCAGGCGACCAGCAGGGCGAGCAGGGCGAACAGGTTCAGCCCGGCGGCGGTCAGCACCACCTGCCGGCGGGTGGCGTCGTAGAACTTGAGCAGGTCGTGCTTCTCGAACCCGGCCGCCGCCACCCCCTCGACCACCCGTCGCAGGTCGCCCCCGGGCGTCACCTTCACCTGTGCCCCGTGGTAGCCGTTCGCCTTGATCCACGGCTGCTGGCCGAACAGCCGGTCGCCGGCCGCGGCGGACAGGAACACCTCCCCGCTGCGGGCCTCCCACGGGTCGGTCCGGTCCTCCGCCCACCGCTCGCTGTTCGGCAGGTCGCGGACCACCCCGACCAGCCGGACGGCCAGCTCGGCCGGGGCCGGCGACCAGGACTGGTTCGCCGGCGGGGGCGTGACCGGCTTGGCCGCGGCCAGCAGCTTGGCCAGCCCCCGCTTCTCCTCGGCCGTCAGGTCGAGCCGGTCGAGCGACTTCGGCAGCACCTCGGCCACCCGGGCGAGGGCGTCCTGCTGGCCGCCGGTCAGGTCGCCGGCGTTCACCCCGAACAGGAAGGCGACCGTCGCCCCCTTCGGCGGCGGCCCGCCGAGGTTGACCGTCACCGGCCGGCCGAGGGCGGCGGTCACGGCCGCCTCGTCCTTCAGCCCGAGCTGGTACAGCAGGTGCTCGGACACGGCCACCTCGTCCGCGTCCCCGGCCGGCAGCCGCCCGGCCACCACCCGGTCCGGCAGGCTGGTCCGGTCGAGCGGCCCGCTCACCACCTGGCCGGACTGCCGCTTGCTGTCCGCCCCGGCCTGCACCCACCCGTAGGCGTTGTGCCACGCCTCCACCCGGTCCACGTCCGGCAGGGCGGCCAGCTCGGCGAGCCGGTCCGGGGTCAGCTTGGCCGCCGGGCCGGTGGTGTTCGACCGCTGGTAGTCCTCCACCCGCAGCCGCCGCAACCTGGCCCGCCGGTCGTCGGACATGTCCCCGTCGATACGGGTGATCTCCGGCGGGATGTCGGCCTCGGCCACCGGCTTGCCCCCGCCGGGGTGGACGTGGACGGTCCAGAACGCCGGCCGGCCCTTGAACTCCCGGTCGATGAACTCCCGCAGGCCGATGCCCAGGGCCAGGCTGAACGCCAGCCCGCACGCCCCGACCGCCACCCCGGCGACGGTCAGCCCGGTCCGCACCTTCTGCCGCCACAGCCCGCCGAGGGCGAACCGCACCAGCCCGCCGAGTCGCATGAGGGGACTCCGTACCAACGAAAGCCCACCCGTTGCAACGGGTGGGCTTTGAAGCGGTTCAGTGTAACAGAATTGCCGGTTCCCCTACCGCGAATCCCGTGCCGGCACTACAATCTCTAACCCCGGTGTTCCCGACGAGGCGGGCCGTGTGGCCTGCCGGGCACGGCGTACCCCCTTTGTGTTGCCGCCGAGGACCGTCCTCGCGGCCGCCCGATCGGACCCTCTCAAACCACTCATGGCCAACCGCAACCTCCTCCGCCAGTTCGACGACGACATCGAAGCCGAGATCCTCAAGTCCTTTGGTGGCGACCAGGACACCTACGAAGGCGGCTGGCTGACCGCCGAGCCGCAGGTGTTCGAATCCAACAAGATCGTCCAGGGCCGGGTGCTGGAGATCCGCGGCGACGACGTGGTCATCGACATCGGGTACAAGTCCGAGGGGGTGATCAAGTACGAGGAGTGGAAGGACGAGGCCGGGGACTACGTCAACCCGCCCAAGCCCGGCGACACCATCGAGGTGCTGCTGGAGAACGCCGAGGACGAAAGCGGCACCATCTCCCTGTCGTACCGCAAGGCGAAGCGGCAGAAGGAGTGGGAGGCCATCCTCTCCAAGCACAAGGAGGGGGACGTCGTCGAGGGGCTGGTCGGCAAGAAGATCAAGGGCGGCCTCTTGGTCAACATTGGGGTCAACGTCTTCCTGCCCGCTTCTCAAGTGGACATCCGCCGGCCGCCGGACATCGGCGAGTACATCGGCCAGAAGATCCAGTGCATGATCCTGAAGATCGACGAGCAGCGGCGGAACATCGTCGTCAGCCGGCGGAAGCTGATCGAGATGATCCGCGAGGAGATGAAGAAGAAGCTGCTCGGCGAGCTGGAGACCGGCCAGATCCGCAAGGGGATCGTCAAGAACATCGCCGACTTCGGCGCGTTCGTCGACCTCGGCGGGATCGACGGCCTTCTCCACATCACGGACATGGGCTGGCACCGGGTCACCAACCCGCACGACGTCGTCCGGATCAACCAGGAGCTCGAGGTCTACATCCTCGGCATCGACCGGGAGAAGGAGAAGATCGCCCTCTCCTTGAAGCACAAGACCCCCAGCCCGTGGCAGAACATCGAGGCCAAGTACCCGGTCGGGACGAAGCACCAGGGCGAGGTGGTGAACATCATGCCCTACGGGGCGTTCGTCAAGCTGGAGCCGGGCATCGAGGGGCTGGTCCACATCTCCGAGATGTCCTGGACCAAGCGGATCAGCCACCCGAACGAGGTCGTCTCCACGGGCGACAAGGTTGAGGTTCAGGTGCTGAACATCAACCACGACAAGAAGGAAATCTCGCTCGGCATGAAGCAGTGCCAGCAGAACCCGTGGGACGAGGTGGCCAAGAAGTACCCGCCGGGCACCCAGATCACCGGCACCGTCCGGAACCTGACCAGCTACGGCGCCTTCATCGAGATCGAGGAGGGGATCGACGGCCTGCTGCACGTCAGCGACATGAGCTGGGTGCGGAAGGTGTCCAACCCGTCCGAGGTGGTGCAGAAGGGGCAGAAGGTCACCTGCGTCGTCCTGAGCGTGGACCAGGAGCGGAAGCGGGTGGCCCTGGGCCTCAAGCAGATGGCCAACGACCCGTGGGACGGGGACATCCCGGGCCGGTACCAGCCGGGCCAGAAGGTGACGGGCACCGTCACCAAGCTGACCAACTTCGGGGTGTTCGTCGAGCTGGAGCCGGGCCTCGAAGGGCTGCTGCACATCAGCGAGCTGACCGAGGACAAGATCGAGTCGCCGGAAGAGGTGGTGAAGGTCGGCGACCCGATCGAGGTGAAGGTGCTGCGGGTCGACGCCAAGGACCGCAAGATCGGGCTGTCCCGCAAGAACGTGGACGACCCGACCGTCCCGGACCACATCCCGGACGAGGCGATGGGCGGCGGGCTGGTGGCCGAGCAGGAGGCGGCGGCGGCCAAGGCGGCGGAGGCGGCGGCCGGCGGCGGCAAGCCGTCCAAGAAGGAGGAGCCGCGGAAGGACCTGCGGGGCGGCACCGGGGCGGCCGGCCCGCTCATCCAGATGCCCGGCCAGCAGTAACCCGGCGGGGTCGGACAAGCGAACGGGGCGGGCTTCGGCCCGCCCCGTTTCGTTTTAGCCGGCGGCAGGCCGGGGCGTCCCCCGCCAGTCGCTCGGCACGTGCGGGCGACCATTTTCGTGAGTTATTTTCTGCGCACTTCTTGCTGCTGCCCCGTCCTCGGGGACTCATCTTGAGGCGGTTAGCACCGGATCAGACGCCGGCCAAGGCCGGTCTAAGTCCCGGCGGAGGAATGGCTTCGGCCGCTAAAAGCTTCAGACGATCAGGCATTCGCTGGAGACAATTCGGTGAGCCGCTGCGGGCCAGAGTGGTCGGTTGGAGCGGACGATTCGGTCGGGGCAAGAAAACCGTTTGCATGGCCCGCAGGCATGACCTATACAATTCACGGCTGCCCGATGGCACCCCGTCTCGCCCACGGCCAGCCGCCCCGGAGGACGGACCCGCCCTGTTGCCCGGCCCCGCCCGCCCGGTCGTCCCCCCGCCCGGTGCCGGTTGTCGGGACTGTACCTGCAACGCCGGTCCGATTCCCCCCCGCGCCGGTCGGCCGGGCCGTGCAAGCTGCCGACTTCCGTTTTCAGCGGTCGATGTAGGACTGCGGGTGGCGCACGCCCGGACTCGCCAGGCCGACCCGTAACCGTAGCCAGGATGCCCTCCATGTCTCGACTCCGGCGATACCGTTCGGACGCGGTCCAGTCCCCCCTGGAGACGTACCTGCGGGAGATCAACGAGACCGCCCTGCTGACGGCCGACCAGGAGAAGGAGCTGGCCCGGGCGATCGCCGTCGGCAGCACCGAGGCCCGGGACCGGATGGTCCGGGCGAACCTGCGGCTGGTGGTGAACATCGCCCGCGGGTACACCGGCAAGGGGCTGGCCCTGCAGGACCTGATCGAGGAGGGGAACCTGGGCCTGCTGCGGGCGGTGGAAGGGTTCGACCCGACCATGAACACCCGGTTCAGCACCTACGCCAGCTACTGGATCAAGCAGAGCATCAAGCGGGCGCTGGTGAACACGGCCAAGACGATCCGCATCCCGGCGTACATGGTCGAGCTGCTGGCCAAGTGGCGGCGGGCGACGAACAAGCTGACGGACGAGCTGGGCCGGCCGCCGACCCACGAGGAGGTGGCCAAGCTGCTCGGGCTGCCGAAGAAGAAGCTGAACATCATCAAGAAGGCGATCCGGGTGTACAACTCGGCCCCGCAGACGGACCAGGGCGGGGAGAACGGGTGGAGCATCGACGAGATGCTGATGGACGGCCGGTCGAAGGCGCCGGACCTGGAGATGGTGGAGACGGACGACCTGCAGCACGTGATGGTGCTGCTGGAGAAGATGGACAAGCGGGAGGCGACGGTGCTGCGGATGCGGTTCGGCCTGGACGGGGACGAGCAGAAGACGCTGAAGGAGATCGGCGAGTGCCTGGGGCTGACCCGGGAGCGGGTGCGGCAGATCGAGAGCGAGGCGCTGGCCAAGCTGTACGAGAACCTGAACGGCGACTGACCGACCCATCGGACTCATCCACCGGCCGCGGGGCGATCGCCCCGCGGCCGGTTCACTTCTCGCCGGATCAGGCGACCACCCGCGGGCGACGGCCCCGTCGCAGGCCCAGCCCACCCAGGCTGGCCCCGCCGAGAAGCCCGAGCACCAGCCCGGCCGGTGCCGGGACGGGGACCGGGTTTACGTCGATGAGATCCGGGGGGTCATTAGTAAAGACGCTCACGCTTGTATCGTCGTTGCCAACTTTTTGGATCCCGATCACGTGGGCACCGGCGTAAAGCGCGGGGATCCCGCTACTCGTTGTACTGAACGAGGTCTGGTCGAGGGTGTTGGCTGTGTTCCGAAACCGGACGCTGAACACGTCTGTACCGTCCAGGGCGTTGTTATTCGGCACCTGCCCGCTTTGGTCGAAATTGAACGTCACGTCGAACCGGTTACTGCCGCCGGCCCCGGGCAGGTTTTCACCGTTGCTCGTCACGCTGACGCTATTCAGCTGGGCCGGACCCGACGGGTCTGTAGCGGAGTAAGTGCCGGAAATGCTCGTCAGGTTCATCGTCACGAAGTCGAACCGCTGGTTGTCGTTGACCGCCAAGTTGCTGATGAACGTGACCAGCACATACGAGCCGGATCCATCTGTGCCGTCCTGGAGCTGAATACGCAGGAAGTAAGGCTTGCTGTTGTCCGCCTTCACCGGTGTCGCCCCGGCGAAGTTCGAGTTCAGATCGAACTGGAGGAAGGACGCGTCCGCGGCGGCCGGGGCGAAGACGACGGCGGCCAGAGCGGCCAAAAAAAGACGTACACGCCCGCAACGAGTGGTCAGGGTGGAGGGGAAACCCCTGGAGAACATAACACGCCTCCTGTGACAAATTAATCCTTGTCGTACAAGAGCAACTAGTGCGACAGGGTGTCCGCGTAGTTTTCTGCCTGCACTTTGATATGACGCCAGCCACGAGAGGAAGATGATGATTCTGGCGAAAAAGTTGGCAGATAGGTGAGGAGGGATTGCCCGCTGTAAACACCTTTCGATAGGCGGCAGAGGCGTGTTAACGCCAAGATGCGACGTTCGGGAGGGATGCGAAGTGAGAGCCCGACACGGCCGGTTAGCGACCCCATCCAGCCCGGTCACAGGGACTAGCAGGGCGAACCCGTTCATCGTCAGCAGAACTGCCAGCCCGGCCAGAATCAGGCTAGCGTAGAACGCCCACCGCCGGCCGCTCAGCATGGTCACGCTGGCCAACACGGCGGCGATCTGGAACCCGACCTCGTCGAAGTCGAAGTACGGGTTCTTCCGCCACAACTGCTTCACTTCCGACTGGGAATGTTTGGCCCCATCCCGGGGCTGTCCGCCTCCCTGGATGTCCTTCTTGGAGGCTGTCACCCGCGGCTCCTCGGCCGCGGATCAGGCGAGCAGCATCCTCAGTATTCGACCACCAGCCGCGGCGGCGGCTTGGCCCCGCGGCGGTCCAGCCAGTACCGCCCGCCCGCCCCCAAGACGGCGAACAGGTGGGCGGCTATCGCCAGGTCGAACGCGGTCGTCCCCTGCAGCCCGAACCGGTTCACCTCCTGCCCCTTCTGGACCGCCACCTTGTTCCGCTTCGGGGTGGTGTCGGCCGCCGCCTCGGCGTCGGCGAACCGGGCGGCCACCACCCGCTGCACCGCCACCTCCAGCCCGAACCCCCGCCAGCTCTGGATGAGCAACAGCAGCAGGGCCAGGGCGGCCAGCCCGCCGATCAGGGTGAGCCGGTGGGGCCACACCCCGACCACCCAGACGAGCGGGCCGGGCAGGGTGGTCGCGTCCGGGTTGTCGAACGCCCGGTCCACCCACCCGATCACTACGGCCGCCAGCAGGGCCGGGAAGTACAGCCACAGCCACCAACTGGTCGGGGTGTTCTTCTCCAGGTCCGGCTCGTCCGTCAGGAGGTCGTCCGGCAGGGGGTTGACGGTGAACTTGCCGACCAGCGCCTGCCACGGGTGCTGGGAGTACACCCGCACCCCGCCCGGGTAGGTGCCGACCCAGGCGAAGAAGGTGAGCGCCAGAGCCAACGTCAGGCAGCCGACTGGCAGCCAGCCGACCATGGCCGGAGACAGGGACACCCCGACCTCCCGCTCGGCGGCCGGCCGCGGGCCGGCGGCCGGCGGGGCCGGGTTGAGGGCGTCCGGGGCCAGCCCGGGGGGCGGCAGCGGGCGGTCGGGCGGGGCGGGCGACGGGTCAGGCACGGCGGGCGTCTCCTTCGGGGCCGGCGGGCCGGCGGTCGGGTCGACGGACGGGGTGTACCGGGCGGCGACGGCGAACGACTGGCCGCACGCCGGGCACGGGGCGGTGGTGCCGGCGGCCGCGTCCGGCAGCTCGACCAGCTTGGCGCAGTGGGGGCAGAGTTGACGGATCACGTCGCCTCGGGGGTCGGGGTGGGGATCAGCTCGGCCCAGCCGGTCACGTCCAGCAGCCGGTCGGCCAGGCCTTCCAAGACGGCCGGGTCGGCGATCCCGTCCAGGGCTGTGATCATCCCCGGCGGAGGCGCCCCGAACCGCTTGGTCCCGAGCCGGACGACCAGCCGGCGGGCCTCCTCAACCGCGCCCTCCTGGCGGCCCTCCTGGCGGCCCTCCTGGCGGCCCTCCTGGCGGCCCTCCTGCATGCCGACTTGGCGGCCTTCCTCCAGCCCCTTCCGCACGAGCAGCTTGTAAAAGCTGGACTCCTCGATGCCCTTGATGCCGAGGATCATGGACTCCATCTCGGCCTCCGTAATCGTGAACCCGGTCAGCAGGCTGCACGCCGCCCACAGCGTCCGCCGGAACGGCGGCTCGGCCTCCCGGTCGAACCGCTCCTGCATCCGCTGGATGACCGCCGGCAGGTCGGCCCGGGGGACCGCCGCCAGCGGGGCGAACGGCACCAGGGTCAGCCCGCCGGTCAAGAGCGCCTCGACCGGCTGCTCCCACATCCGGACCACCTGGTACCGGAACGCCCACCCCGGGCCGGTCGGCGGGGCGGACACCAGCTCCCCGGTCAGCTCGGCGATGTTGTACCGCCGGTCGAGCATCACCACGACGGTCGCCACCGGGCGGCCGTGGCGGTGCTGGAGCAGCCCATTGTACAGCAACAGCCGCCGCGGCAGGTCGGCGTCGTGCCGGGCCTGGAACTCCAGGTGCAGCAGCCACGGGTCCGGGTCGTCCACCCGGATGACGGCGTCGGCCGCGGCCGCCACCGCCGCCGTGTCCGGGCTGACCACCGACACCCTCGCCGGGTCGGTCGGCCGGCCGAGGAACCCCAGCCAGTCGGCCGGGGCGGCGGCGATCAGCGCCCGGGACGACAGGTCCGGCTCGCGGTCCGTACTCATCCGCCGCCGACCTCCTGTTCGCGGAACGCGGCCGGAAGGTAGTCGAGCAGGTCGGCGGCGGTCAACGCGACCTGCCCGAGGGACGCCGCGGCCAGGTCGCCGGCCCGACCGTGAACGTGCGCCCCCAGGGCCGCCGCCCCGAACCCGTCCAGCCCCTGGCCGATCAGGGCGGCGATCAGCCCGGTCAACACGTCCCCGCACCCGCCGGTCGCCATCCCCGGGGTGCCGGTCCGGTTCACGTACACCCGCCGGCCGTCGGTCACGACCGTCTGGTGCCCCTTCAGCAGCACCACCGCGTTCCACCGCCGGGCGAACTCGGCGGCCAGTCGCGGCCGGTCCGCCTGCACCTCGGCCACGGTCACGCCGAGCAGCCGGGCGAACTCCCCGGGGTGCGGGGTGAACACCAGCGGGGCGGCCCGGGTCGCCAGTTCTTCGGGGATCGGCGGCAGGACGTTCAGCCCGTCGGCGTCGAGCACCGTCGGCGTGTCGGGGGTGGCCAGCAGCACCGTCCGCACCAGCTCGCCGACGTCCGGCCGGTTCCCCAGCCCCGGGCCGATCGCCAGCACGTCGGCCGCCTCGGCCCGTCGCAGCACCTCGTCGGCCGACGCCGCGGAGTAGGTGCCGTCGGCGTGCTGGTGGACGGCCGCGGTCATGTAGCACGGGTTGCCGCAGGCCACGACCGTCTGCACGTCGGCCGGGCAGGCGACCGTGACCAGCCCGGCCCCGCCGCGGAGCGCCGCCGACCCGGCCAGCACCGCCGCCCCGCTCATCCCCCGGCCGCCGGCTAGCACCAGCACCCGGCCGTAGGTGCCCTTGTGCCCGTCCGGCTGGCGGGGCGGCAAGCGGGGCGGGGAGGGGACGGGGTCGAGCGGGGTCATGGCGGCTCCCGTGCGGGTGGGGGTCGGGGTGATGATAGCCGCCGGCCGCGGTTGTGGCGGCCGGCCGGGACGGGTATGAAGAGGGCAGACGACTTCTGACCCAGGGCCGGACGGACATGGCGAACGAGGACCGGAACCGGCGGTCCGCCGGGTACAGGCGGGTGAACGCGGTGTTCGAGCGGCTGCGGGCCAAGGCCGACCGGCTGGCCGCCCGGCCGCCGGCCGCCGAGCCGCTCGCCCCGCCGGACCCGACCGCCCCCGGCTCCCGGCTGGTGCTGCTGCTCGCGGACCCGCCGGCCGTCACCCCGGCCGGGCTGCGGCGGGCGGCCGGGGCGGCGTTCCCGACCGCCGGCCGGCTGGGCGTCACGGCGGCCCCGTCCGGGGTCGTGGTCCGGGCCGGCGGCTGGGGGCTGACGGTCGCCGTCGGGACCGGCCCGGTGGTCGATCCGGCCGCTGCCGACCGGCTGGCCGAACAGCGGCTGCGGGCGGCCGTCCGGGACCACGCCGGGTGGCTGGCCGTGGAGGTGGAAGCCGCGCCCGCCGGGGCGACCGACCTGAAGCGGGCGGCGGCCGCCGGGCGGCTGCTGGCCGCCGCCGCGCCGGCCGACGCCCTGGCCCTGTACCGCCCGGGCACCGGCCGGGTCGGGCTGTACACCCCGGCCGCCGCCGCCCTGCTGGCCGACGGGCTGGTGGCCCCGGCGTTCCGCCCGCTCGACCACCCGGTGCCGATCGCCGGGGTGGCGGACGGCGACCCGCGGATGTCCGCCGCGGTGGCCGAGGCGAACCGCCGGTTCGGCGAGTTCCTGGCCGCCCTGTCCGCCCGCGAGCCGGGGGAGACGTTCGCCGTCAAGGTGCCGTTCGCCGACCCGAACGGGCGGGAGTTCATGTGGGTGTCGGTGGCGGCGGTGGACGACGCCTACATCTTCGGCCGGCTGGACAACGAGCCGGCGTTCGTCAAGACGGTGGCCGCCGGCGAGCCGGTCCGGGTGCCCCGGGCCGAGCTGAACGACTGGCTGTACGTCCGCGACGGCCACCTGTACGGCGGGTTCACCCTGCGGCTGCTGGACGACACCCTCCGCCCGGGCCGGCCGGAGGCCGCGTAGCCGACGTCAGCGGACCGCCCTACTACCAATCTTCTCCCACCCTTCACATGCCGCCGGCGGTACGCCCGGCCCCCGCCGTCGATCGCCGCAACCGGCGGTCGGTCCGGAGGTTAGCCGTCCGCGGCCGGCCGGGCGGCCGGCGCAACCGGGTCCGTTCGCCGCGTTACGACGCGTGTGAAGCGGGACGACACACACTCTTCACCGGTTCCACTTCCGGGCTGGTTATTAAGTAGCCGTCGCGGCCGATCCCGCGGTCGGGCCGTGCCGTCCCCCACCCGAGGAGTTCAATGGTGCCCTTGTTCCCCGTCCGGCATCGGCGTGGGTTCACGCTGATCGAGCTGCTGGTGGTGATCGCCATCATCGCCATCCTGATCGGCCTCCTGCTGCCGGCCGTCCAGAAGGTCCGCGAGGCCGCCGCCCGGACCACCTGCCAGAACAACCTGAAGCAGCTCGGGCTGGCCGTTCACAACTACGAGAGCGCCAACGGCAAGCTGCCGCACCCCGGGCAGTGCGACTCGACCGGGGACGGGTCGACGGTGTACATGACCCAGTCCACCCCGACCCTGCTCCTGCCGTACATCGAGCAGGAGAACGTGTACCGGATGATGGACAGCACCCTGCCCCGGGCGGCGATGGCGGCCGAGGGGTACAACCTGGCCCAGATCCACGCCCAGGCGATCGGCCGGGTGTACAACGACCCGACCGCGGCCGGGGCGAGCACGGTGGCCGCCGCCCGCACCCAGATCAAGACGTTCCAGTGCCCGAGCACCCCGATCCCCGCGGCCTCCCGGGCGCCGGACGGGTTCGGGGTGTGGGACTACATGTTCGTCGCCATCTCGGACATCGAGGACGGGCTGACCACCGGCGGCGGCCCGGTCGGGGAGCGGCCGACGACCGCCGCCCGGCGGCTCCAGCAGGCCCGCCAGGGGATGCTCACCTGCGGCAGCGGGCGGACCCTGGTCGGGGTGAGCGACGGGTCGAGCAACACCATCCTGTGCATCGAGGACGCCGGCCGGTCGCACCCGTCCGCCGGCCAGTTCGCCAGCCTGTCCACCCGCCAGTCCCCGGTGGCCGAGCCGGCCGGCATCGCGGCCGTCGCCTGGACCGGGGGCACGTCCGGCGGCCGGCGGATGTACGCCTGGGCCGACCCGGACAGCGGGACGAACGGGCTGTCCGGCCCGAGCAACGCCCTGTCGCCCGGCAGCCGGCAGGCCAAGATCAACAACTACGCCAACCCGATCGGCGGCCCGGCCGAGTGCCGGTGGACGCAGAACAACTGCGGGCCGAACGACGAGCCGTTCGGGTTCCACTCCGGCGGGTGCGGCGTGGTCATGGGGGACGGGTCGGTCCGGTTCCTCCGGGACACCATCCAGCCGCTCGTCCTGAAGTGGATGGCCGGCGCCGACGACGGCCAGATCTACACCCTCGACTAACCGCCGACACCCGGAGGGACCAGACATGACACGGCGATTGTGGCTGGCCGCGGCGGTGGCCGCGGCGGCCGGGCTGACCGGGTGCAGCGAAATCACCCCGGACTCCCAGCGGCTGGTGGACGTGACCGGGGCCGTCGCCGCCGCCGGCCGGCCGGTCAAGGACGTGACCCTGAACTTCCAGCCGACCGGCGGCACGGCCACCCCGGCCGTCATCAAGCTCGGGCCGGACGGGCGGTTCAGCCACAAGATGGCCGCCGGCGAGTACACCTGGTATCTGGCCGCCGTCGAGTCCGGCCCGGACCGGGTGAAGAGCGGGGCCGCCCTGAAGGCGATCCCGGAAAAGTACCAGGCCGGCAGCCTGGACCGGCGGGTGAAAGTGGACACGGACGGCCAGCAGCTCGATCTGAAAGTGCAGTAACGACCACCCGGGGGCGGCCGGCGTTCGGACCGAACGCCGGCCGCCCCCAGGTCACTTCCGCTCTGCCTGTCCGTCCGACTCGTCGTCCGCCCGTTCGGCCCTCCGTCCAGCCCATTTCCGTGTTGCACCCCTGCCCGGTTCGCGGTACGGACGCCCCACACCGGAGGTGTTTGTCACCTGGTTGACAAATAGGCCTTCCCCCCGAGGCCGCCGGCGCCTATCAGTCGGTCAAATCGCCTGCGAGATTGACGAGGCCGAAATGCGCTCTGCTGACGGTTTGCCGGCGGATCCAGACAAAATGCTGGAACGGGTGCGGGAGGTGGCCCGCCGGATCAACGAGCGGGTCCGGCAGGTGACGGGGGACACCCAGGACAACGTCCCGGCGCTGCCGACGGACCAGACCGACCCGGAACACCAGCCCTTACCACCACCCCCGTCGGCTCGGCCGGCGGGCTAGAGCGGTTTGCAGTTGGTTGTAGCGCGGTCGGGGCGGATCGGGTATGACGGAGCCAATCCCGGAGGGTTGGCCATGCGGGCGTACTCGGCGGACTTGCGGTCGCGGGTGCTGGCGGCGGTTCAGGGTGGGCAGTCGCCGCCGGCGGTGGCCGAGCGGTTCGGGGTGAGCGCGTCGTGGGTGCGGCGGGTCCGCCAGCGGCACCGGGACGGCGGGGAGACGAGCCCGCGGCGGCGGGGGCACCGGCGGCAAGCACTGGCGGCCGACGGGGACCGCATCCGGCAGGCCATCGCCGCCGACCCGGACGCCACCCTGGCCGAGTTGAAGGCCCGGCTCGACCTGGCGGTCAGCCTGGCCACCCTCTGGCGGGCCATCGCCCGGCTCGGGCTGACGCTCAAAAAGTCGGTCCGCGCGGCCGAGCAGGACCGCCCGGACGTAGCCGCCGCCCGCGGCCGCCTGGCGGACCGCCCAGACCGCCCTCGACCCGGAGCGGCTGGTGTTCGTGGACGAGACGTGGGCGAGCACGGCCATGAGCCGGCGGATGGCCCGCGGGCGGAGGGGCGAGCGGGTGGTGTGCCCGGCCCCCACTCGCACTGGAAGACGACCACCTTCGTGGCCGCCCTGCGGAGCGACCGGCTGACCGCCCCGATGGTGATCGACGGGGCCATGACCGGCGACCACTTCGTCGCCTACGTGCGGCAGGTGCTGGTGCCCACCCTGCGGGCGGGGGACGTGGTGGTGTGGGACAACCTGGCCTGCCACAGGCGGGCGGAGGGCGCGGGCGGCGGTGGCGGCGGTCGGGGCGGAGGTGCGGTTCCTGCCCGCCTACTCACCCGACCTGAACCCGATCGAGAACGCGTTCAGCAAGCTGAAGGCGATGCTGCGGGCAGCGGAGGAGCGCGCCATCGACGGGCTGTGGGCGCTCCTCGGCCGATCACTCGACGCCTTCTCCGCCGACGAGTGCCGGAACTACTTCCGGCACGCCGGGTACGACGCTACAACCAACTGCAAACCGCTCAAAAAGCGCCGCCCGCGCCGCAGGGGTGGGCGACCCCTTGGGCGCGGGCGGGTTCCGTGGGCGAACGGAACTGACCGGATTGAGTGCGAAGAAAACCCGGCCGTGGGCGGCGGCCGGGTTGGCCGGTGGGCGAAACCGGCTGGGCGATCAAAGATCGTGGGCGGCGATCTTGGGCGACGCGACGTAAGAAAGCACGACCCGTGCCACGGTCGCATCATTTCCAATTGAATCGCGCAATACACTTTCTTCAAACGACTTGCGTCGAAAAAAAATCTGAAACCTGATCCGGCGCGGTCGCCGACACGTTGTCCGGCCCGTCGGGAAACCGGACGGGCGACGGGTATCCCGACGGAAGCGCCGGGTCGGTCCAGTTGACACGACCGCGAACGCGAGCCAAGTTACCTGCGACCGGTTGGGGCTTCCGAGCTGATTGGGCGACGGCTCGGGGGTCTCAACCGGTTTTTTCGTTTGCCGGCCTCACGCCGGGTTCCGCTTGGCGTCCAGTTCCTGCCAGCGGGCGTAAAGCCGGTCCACGACCTGTTGGGCTTCCTCCAACTGCTTGCACGCCTCGGCTAGCGCGACGTGGCCGGCGGCCGCCGCGCGATCGACGGCCGCGTGCCCGGCGGCGACGGCCTCCTCGGCCGCCAGGATGGCCGCCTCCATCCCCTGCAACTCCTGCTGCTCCTTAAACGACAGCTTTTTCGGCTTCGGGGCCACCGTCGGGGCCGGTTTCGCGGGCTTGGGGTCCGGCTTGGCCGGGGCGTTCGCCTGTTCGTAAGCGGTGAGCCACTGGCCGACGGTGGCGAAGCTCTGCGACCCGCCGCGACCGTCCAGCCCGACCACCTCGGTACACAGCCGGTCCATCAGCACCCGGTCGTGGCTGACCAGCACCACCGCCCCGGGGAACTCGGCCAGGCTCTCCTCCAGCACCTCCAGGGCGGGGATGTCCAGGTCGTTCGTCGGCTCGTCGAGCAAGAGCAGGTCGGCCGGCCGGAGCATCAGTTGGGCGATCCGCACCCGGGCCTGCTCCCCGCCGGACAGGGCGCTCAGCTCCAGGTCGAGCTGCTCGGGGTGGAACAGGAACCGCCTGGCCCACCCGGCGACGTGTAGGGGTTGGCCGCGGAAGGTGACGGTGTCCCCGGTCGGGGCGATGGCCCGGCGGAGGGTGGACTTCTGGTCGAGCGACGCCCGCCCCTGCTCGAACACCTCCACCCGCAGCCCGTCCGCCCGGGTGACGGTGCCGGCGTCCGGCGGCAGCAGCCCGGCCAGCACCTTGAGCAGCGTGCTCTTGCCGCTGCCGTTCGCCCCGAGCAGGCCGACCGTCATCCCCGGGGAGAGGGTGAGGTCTAGCCCGGCGAACAGGGTGCGACCGCCGAGGGCTTTGCCGATGCCCTCGGCGGCGAGCAACTTGCGGGTCTGCCGGCCGGTGCCGGCGAAGTCGATGCCGGCGGCCCCGGCGGCGGCGGTGCGGTAGTTCAGCTCGGCGAGTTCGGCCCGCCGCTCGTGGGCCGCTTCGATGCGGGAACTGGCCTTGCGGGTGCGGGCGGCGGCCTTCCGGCCGAGCCACTCGGTCTCCCGCCGGACCTGGTTGGCGACGGCCGCCCGCTGCTGCTCTTGGGCGTCGAGGAAGGCGTCCTTCTTCTCGGCGAACCCGTCGAACCCGCCGGCCGCCCGGAACGCCCCGCCGGGGAACACCCGGTTCACCTCGATCACCTCGTCGGCCACGGCCCGCAGGAACGCCCGGTCGTGGGTGGCGACCAAGTACCCGAAGCTCGCGCCCCGCAACAGCCGCTCCAGCCAGACGACGCCCGGCAGGTCGAGGTGGTTGGTCGGCTCGTCGAGCAGCAGCAGGTCCGGCCGGCGGGCCAGTTCGCGGGCGAACGCCAGCCGCTTCCGCCACCCGCCGGACAGCGAGTCGGCCCGCTGGTCCGGGTCGGCGAACCCGACCTGAGTGAGCGCGGTTGCCGCCCGGGTTTCCCGCTCGTGGTCTTCCAGCGGGTCGGCGGTGAGCGCGTCGAGCAGCACCTCGCGGGCGGTCAGCGCCGGCGGGAACACGTCGTCCTGCGGCAGATACCCGACCCGGGCGCCGCGGCGGACGGTCCGCTCCCCCTCGTCGGCCACCTCGATCCCGGCGAGGATCTTGAGCAGGGTCGACTTGCCGGCCCCGTTCGGGCCGATCAGCCCGACCTTTTCCCCGGCCCGCAGGTCGATCGACAGGCCGGCGAACAGCGGCCGGTGGGCGTAGCTTTTGGACAGGCTCTGCCCGCTCAACAGGACGGTCATGCACGGCTCTCGGCGGAAGCGGTCCCCCGGCGACCGGCCGGGCGTGATATCTTATCCACCGGGCGAGCCGGGGCCGTCTCGCGTAGGGCGGGTCGAGGAGGCTTGGCGACGACGACCCGCCGGAAGTCGCAACCGCCACGGCACGGAACGGCGGGCCGGACCGGGGAGGGCGAGGCTCCTGCCGAGCCGGGGAGCGCGTGGGCAGTCACCACATCCCGCACCGGTGACTGCCTCGGGTACGGCTCCTCGCCGTTGCCACGCGGCTCCCCGGCTCGGCAGGAGCCTCGCCCTCCCCCGGCCCACGCCTCCGACTGGGCATGAGACGGTTGCGACTTCCGGCGGGTCGTCGTCGCCAAGCCTCCTCGACCCGCCCTACGATAACCAAACCCCACGGACCCGCCGAGAGCCCGACGTGCCGACCATCTACGTGGACGCGGACGCCTGCCCGGTGAAGCCGGAGGTGTACAAGGTGGCCGGCCGGTACGGGATCCCGGTCGTGGTGGTGGCCAACAGCCCGATGATGGTGCCGTCCAACCCGCCGGTGGAGCTGGTGGTGGTGCCCGGGTTCGGGGCGGCGGACGACTGGATCGCCGGGAAGGCCGGGCCGGGGGACATCGCCGTCACCGCGGACGTGCCGCTGGCCGCCCGGTGCGTGGCCGCCGGGGCGGTCGCCCTCAGCCCCAAAGGCCGGCTGCTGGACGCCAACACGGTCGGCGAGGCGCTGGCCGTCCGCGACTTGATGGAAGGCTTGCGGACGGCCGGGACGGCGACCGGCGGCCCGGCCCCGATGACGGCCAAGGACCGGTCCCGGTTCCTGGCCGAGCTAGATAAAGCGGTTCACGCCGCCCGCCGGGTGAAGCCGCCGACCCGCCCGCCCCGGCGACCGAGTGAGCCGCGACCGCAGGTCGCGGTGACGGCACCGACCGGTCCCGGCGACCTCGAAGTCACTGACAACGGCGTGGGGTCGTCACCCGCGACCTGCGGTCGCGGCTCGCGGATCGCCGAAACTCGTTCTTCCGCCTCACATGAGCAACACCCCGCAGACCACCGACCGCCTCTGGGAACCCGGGGCGGCGTGTCCGTATGACGAGGTGATCGACGTCCGCTCGCCGGGCGAGTTCGCCGACGACCACGCCCCGGGGGCGGTCAACCTGCCCGTCCTGAGCGACGCCGAGCGGGCCGAGGTCGGGACCGTCTACCGGGACAACCCGTTCGCCGCCCGCAAGGTCGGGGCGGCCCTGGTGTCGGCGAACGTCGGCCGGCACCTCCGCGCCCACTTCGCCGACAAGGGGAAGGGGTATCGGCCGCTGGTGTACTGCTGGCGGGGCGGGCAGCGGTCGGCCAGCCTGGCGACGGTGCTGGCGGCCGTCGGCTGGCGGGTGACGGTGCTGGCCGGCGGGTACGTCACCTACCGCGACCACGTCCGCCAAAAGCTGGACGAGCTGCCGCCGCGGCTCGCCTTCCGGGTGGTCGCCGGGGCGACCGGGTCCGGCAAGACCCGGCTGCTGCACCACCTGGCCGCCCGCGGCGGGCAGGTACTCGACCTGGAGGGGCTGGCCGGGCACCGCGGGTCGATCCTCGGGGCGGTCGGGCCGCAGCCGCCGCAGAAGCTGTTCGAGTCCCGGCTGCTGGACGCCTTGGGCCGGCTCGACCCGGCCCGGCCGGTGTGGGTGGAGGCGGAGAGCCGGCGGATCGGCGACCGGTTCGTGCCGCCGGCGGTGTGGGCCGGGATGACGGCGGCAGAGGGGGTGGAGGTGCGGGTGCCGACGGCCGGCCGGGTCCGGCACCTATTGGCCGAGTACCCACATCTGGTCGCCGACCCGGCCCGGCTGAAGGGGCTGCTCCGGGGGCTGGCCGGCCGCCGCGGGCCGCGGCAGGTGGCCGCCTGGGAGGAGCTGATCGACGCCGGCCGGTGGGACGAGCTGGTCGCGTCCCTGCTGGAGACGCACTACGACCCCGGGTACACCGCTTCCACGCGGGAGAACTTCCCGAACGTGACCGGGGTGGTCGAGCTGGCCGACCCGACGCCGGCCGGGTTCGACCGCCTGGCCGACGAGCTGCTGGCGGCCGAGCGGGTGGTCGGCGCGGCGTAGGAGTAGGGTGGGTTGAGGAGGATTTGCGACGAAACGCACCGGCCCCGCAACGATCGTCGCCGTCACGTGAAGTCCCACCGGTGCGTTTCGCAGAGCCTCCACGCACCCTACAAAGCCGGTCTTCCGTAGGGTGCGTGGAGCGAGGGCTTTGACGAGCGGAACGCACCGGCCCGGCAATGACGGCATTCCAGGGGCGGAGTCCCGACGGTGCGTTTCGCAAAGCCTCAACGCACCCTACAAGACCGCCGGACGCCACGCCCGAATCCGGCTGTACGCCCCGACGCTGAGGCCGGCGAGCAGTCCGAGCACCAGCCCCGGCGGGGCGGGGGTGGTCGTCACCAGGGCGTTCGAGTTGTCCGGGGCGAAGTCGGACAAGTTGCCGTCCGGGTTGCCGGGGATGGCCGGGCTGCGGGGCCACAGGTTCCAGGTGTACTGGCCCGGGGCGAACCCGGTCGACGCCAGCGCGGGGGCGGTCGCCGGGACGATCCCGGTGATCTCGTTCCCGCGGACGAGGACCGTCGCCCCCGGGACGTTCGACGTGCCGTCCGGCCGGAAGATCACCACCCGGTCGAACCGCACCCCCGGGGCGATGACCGGGAACCCCTGCCCCCCGGCCCCCCGGTTCACCCCCCAGACGTAGAACCCGCCCGGGGTGGTGCCGACCGCCCCGTTCAGGACGGCGTGGAAGGTGAAGTTGGTCCCGTCGTACACCACCTCCGCGCCGATCACGTCCAGGTCGCCGTTGTGCGGCCCGAGGAACGTCGGCACGAAGTCGTTCGCCGCGTCGGTGACGAACACCGCCCGGGCCGGCCCCGCCAGCCCCAAACCTAACACGACCGCCGCCAGCGCCCGCGTGGGCCAAACCGACCGAACCATCACCGCCTCCTGCCGCCCGTGGGCGGCCGTCGGGACCGGGCGAACGGCGCCGCCCCCACGGCGGCCCGCATGGGTATGGGAAGACCGGGGGCCGGCCGATCGGCCGGCCCCCGGGGATGATGACCCGGCGGGGACACCGCCGGAGGATGAACCCGAGTCACTCGGCCGTGCAGGCGTGGCCCCCGTGGACGGCCGGCTCGGCCGCCCCCGTCGCCGGGGAGTGGGACGGGGCCGTCGGACCGCCCGCGGCCAGCCGGTCGCGGACGAACCCGGCGTACACCCCGCCGCCGAGCAGGGTCAGCAGTGCTAGCACCAGCAGGACGTGCGACGGTCGCGGGCCGGCGGGAGCCGGTCGCGGCGGCCCGGCGGCCGTCCGCCGGACCAGCACTTCGGACACCACCTGGGCCTGGCCGAACGAGGCCAGCAGGAGGACCGCCCCGACCGCCAGCCCGACCCCGCGGCGGGCCAGCCGCTTGCGGAGGGCGGCCCGCGCCCGGTCCAGCCGCCAGGCCACCGACCCGGCCGGGCAGCCGACCGCCCGGGCCGCCTCGTCGTGCGTCTTGCCGTCCAGATAAACCAGGACGAGCAGATCCCGGTCCCGGTCCGGCAGCCGGCCCAGCTCCTCGTCCAGGATGCGGGTCAGCTCGGCCTGGGCGGGGTCGGGTCGGCGGTCGCCGGCCCGTCGGCCGGGAGCGGCAGCGGGTCGCCCCGGCGGGCCTTGACCGCCACCCGTGCGGCTACGCCGTACAGCCACCCGCCCAGGGCGTCCGGGTTGGCGATCCGCCCGCCCTTGCGGGCGAGCACCAGGAAGGTGGCCTGGAAGGCGTCGTCCGCCGCGTGCGGGTCGCCGAGCACCCGCCGGCAGACGCCGAGCACCCCGCGGGCCGTGCCGGCGGACCAGCGCCTCGAACGCCTGCTGGTCGCCGCCCCGGGCGAACCGGTCGAGCAGCTCCCGGTCCGGGGCCGGGTCGCCCCGCGGCCGGTCGACGGCCGACGGCGGGCGGGAGGTGATTGGCATCAGACGCACCCGTGCAAGCCGGCGGCCGTCGTCCGGACGACCGCTCCCCGCCCTATTACTGCCGGCCACGGCCGGTTACCCAGCGCGAAGTGGGGAACAAACAGCCGGCGGGGGCCGCTTGCCCGGGCGGCGGGGGTGTGCTGAAATACCCCCCATGCTCCCCCCCGAACTGAGCGATCTGGTCGAGCAGTCCGAGTTCCGCCAGGACGTGGTGTCCGGCCGGTGGGTGATCCTCGCCCCGGAGCGGGCCAGGCGGCCGCTCGGCCTGTCCCACGTCAAGCCGCCCGCCAGGGTGAACGTGGAACGGCTGATCTGCCCGTTCTGCCCCGGCCAGGAGCACGACACCCCGGGGACGGTGTATTCCGTCCCGGCGGACGGCCGCCCGTGGGAGGTGCGGGTGGTGCCGAACAAGTTCCCGGCCGTCCGCCCGATCGCCCCGGACACCCACGGGCTGACCCAGCGGCTGAACGCCCACCTGCTCCCCGGGTTCGGGGTGCACGAGGTGGTGATCGAGGGGGCCGCCCACGAGACCGACCCGGTCGCCCTGACCGACGCCACGTACCAGCAGGTGCTGGTCGCCTACCGGGAGCGGATCAAGGGGCTGGCCGCCGACCGCCGGCTGGACTACGCGGCGGTGTTCAAGAACGTCGGGGCGGAGGCCGGGGCGTCCATGGCCCACCTGCACTCGCAGATCGTGGCCACCCCGTTCGTCCCGACCGACGTGCAGGTCGAGCTGGCCGGGGCCGACCGGTACTTCCGCCTGTACCACCACTGCGTGTTCTGTCGGCAGGTGGAGCGGGCCCGGGACGGGACCGCCCGGCTGGTGGCCGCTTCCCCGAACTTCGTCGTCGTCTGCCCGCCGGCCCCCCGGTTCGCCTACGAGATGTGGGTGATCCCGGCCGCCCACGCCAGCCACTACGAGACCATCTCCGACGCTGACGCGCTGGAACTGGCCCAACTGCTGAAGCGGGTGCTGGCCGGGCTGGACGCGGCGGTGGCCATGCCGGCGTACAACTACTTCCTGCACACCGCCCCGCTGCGGACCGACCCGCTGCCGCACTTCCACTGGCACCTGGAGATCGTCCCGCGGACGGCTCGGGCGGCCGGGTACGAGTGGGGGACCGGGGTGTTCATCAACACCGTCATGCCGGAGCGGGCGGCGGCCGAACTCCGAGCAGCAATGCAAAAGTAAAAAGGAAAAAGGAAAAAGGAAAAAGTGAAAGCCGAACAACCTGGGTGAAGCGGTCCGCGGTCTTGGTTCGTACTTTTGCCTTTTGCCTTGGTGACCGATGCGCGTCGGCGTCTTCGGCGGGGCGTTCGACCCCGTCCACCTCGGGCACCTGGTCCTGGCCGAGCACGCCCGGGAGGCGGCCCAACTGGACGAGGTCTGGTTCCTCCCCAGTTACAAGCCGCCGCACAAGACCGACCGCGCGCTCAGCAAGTTCGACCAGCGGTGCGACCTGGTGACGCTGGCCACGGCCGGCCAGCCGGCGTTCAAGCTGGAGCCGATCGAGCGGGAGTTGCCGCCGCCGAGCTACACCGCCGAGACGCTGGCCGAACTCCGCCGCCGCCACCCGGGGGCCAGCTTCCACCTGCTGCTCGGGGCGGACTCGTTCCTCGACCTGCCGAACTGGTACGAGCCGGCCCGGGTGGTCGAGCAGGCGGAACTGGTGGTGGTCGGCCGACCCGGGTTCCTGGAGACGCTGGACGAGGCGGCGGTCGGCAAAGTGGTCCGGGCGATCCACCGGCCGTTCACGCTCAAGCTGGTGGCGTGTCCACTGATCGACATTTCCAGCCGCGACCTGCGGCGACGGGTGGCCGAGGGGCGGTCGGTCCGGTTCCTGGTGCCACGGGCGGTCGAGGAGTACGTCCGCGAGAAGGGGCTGTACCGCGGCGGACCGTGATACAATGGCGCGACCTTACGGGGCCAAGTCATGTCTCAGACCATCGCCGCCCACTTCGACGGGAAAGTGCTCATCCCGGCCGAGCCGCTCGACCTGCCGGTCGGCCGGCGGCTGCGGGTGAAGGTCGAGGTCGATGACGCCCCGGCCCCGCAGTTCGCCGCCCTGTTGGGGTTCGCGGCCGGCCTGCCGGACGCCCCGCCGGACCTGGCCGCCCAGCACGACCACTACCTGTACGGCACGCCCAAGAGATGAACCTGTTCGCCGACACCGTGTTCTGGGTCGCCCTGGTCGTCCAGCAGGACCAGTACCACGCCCGCGCCCGGCAGTGGTCGACGGCGATCACCGGCCGGATCACGACGACGGCAGTCGTCCTCCTGGAAACCGCCAACACCCTGTCGCGGCCGGCCTGGCGGGCGCACGGGATCGCCCTCATCGAACACCTGCGGCAACGGCCGGACGTCGACATCGTGCCGTTCACCACCGACCTGTGGGACCGCGGCTGGGAGTTATACCGGACCCGCCCGGACAAGGGCTGGAGCCTGACCGACTGTGTGTCATTCCTGGTGATGCAAGACAACGGGCTGACCGACGCCCTGACCGCGGACGACCACTTCCGTCAGGCCGGGTTCCGGCCGGTGTTGCTCGACGAACCGTAAGGGGGTCGCCGCGCTCGGCCCCGTAGAGCCGCCGTCTCGCAGCGAAACGGGTCGCGGGAGTTTTCCCTTGACCCGCCGGCCCGCCCGGCGGGTAATGACGATCACCACCTCCCAGGCGGGCCGACCGCCGGCGGCTCATTCGCCGGGCCGGCCGAGGAGCCACCCATGCCGACGTTCCGCATCTACCTGAAGGATCTGGTGTCCACCCGGCCGGTCAACCCGGGCGACCCGCTGGCCGGAGTCATGCCGGACAGCTCCAGCTACTGGGGCGAGGGGACGATGTACGTCCTCGGGCTGGGGATCAAGGAGTGGTACGACGCGATCTGCAACCCGGCCGTCGAGCCGACCTCCGACCTGGACTCGGTCGGGGGGGACTCGCTCCACTCCCGGCTGCCGCGGGCGAAGGCCAGCGACCCCGAGGTGATCGGCAACAAGCCGTCGGTGTACGGCTCCACCCGGGTGATGGCCCCCCGGCGGGCGTACCCGGCGACCCGGTACACAGAGTCCGACTTCTGGTGGGACCGGCCGGCGTCGGACGTAACCGGGGATTCGGTCCTGATCTACTTCCTGCGGACCTCGGCCGACAGCCTGATCGTCCGCCGGGAGGCGGGGATGGCCGGCAGCCTGGGCGGCGGCGGCACCACCCGGCGGATCGGCAGCGGCACCATCTCCGAGGTGTACGTCGAGTCCCTGCTCCGGGGCGGGACCATCGGCAACATGCAGACGCTCATCAACGTCGCCTTCCACGAGTCGATGCACAACAAGCTGCAGGCCGGCCAGGAGCTGCACCGCGACGGCGGGCTGGCGGCCGACCAGAACTGGCCGGAAGACACCCTGAACGACGCCAACATCCGCAAGATGCGGGCCGCCCTGGAGACGCCCGTCATCCAGGACACGCAGTACCTGTCCCTGCAATACGTGTGACCGGGCCAGGCGACAGTCGCTCTGGCCGCGGAGGGCCATTTGAGGACGGAGGCCAGGTGAGCGTTCGCCAACGGAGATCGGACGGGGTCATCCTGAAGGTGTCACTCGGCGGCGGGTGGCATGCCTACGCGTGGACGATGCCCGAGGTGGACTTCGCGTTCTTCGACCTGAAGGCCCGAACAGACCCGCCCGTCGAACAGATCGTCACCCACCGGATCGCGTTCCGCGTCGGGGTTCACAAGGCCGCCTGGACCACCGGCCGCTGGCTGCGGGTTGGCAGATGGCCGATCCCGGCCCGGTTGGCCGCGCCGGTCCCCACCTACATCCAAGACCCGATCGACGGCAGCTTCTCGATCTACCTGGCCGGCCACATCCGACCCGCCAGGCGGGACGAGTGCGTCGGGCTGGAATGCTGTGCGGTGTGGGATCCGGAGCACGTCGAGGACCGCCTGCGGGATCACTTCGCCGGCGTACCCAGCAAGTGGGTCGAGTCCGTGCGGATCAAATGACCCGTTGGCTCCCCTCCTCGTTCCCACGCTCTGCGTGGGGGCCAAGGAGAGTGTCAAACCGGGAGATGGCGGTCGCGGCTCGGCTTCACCTCGCCGCCGACCGGGCCGCTGCGGTATACTGCGGGCACGCCGGTCCGTGAGGTATCCGCATGTCCCGCCTGTTCGCCGCCGCCCTCGTCGCCGCGCTCGCCGGCCCGGCCATCGCCGACACGCCGACCGACCTTCGGGTCAAGTTCGACGCCGAGCGGGCCGAGGCGGCGAAAGCGTTCTCGGCCGCCGAGCTGGCCGCCGCGGACGACCTCGCCGCCCAGGCCGCGGACGCTCTGAAGCAAGCGAACCCGACCGCCGCCGCCCGGCTCCTGCGGGACGCCCGGTGGCTGCTGCCGTACCGGCCGGCTGACCTGCCGCCGCACGTCCGCCGGGTGTTCGGCCAGGCCCGGCTGCGGCACGCCGACCGGGTGAACGCCCTCGCCTACAGCCCGGACGGGTCGCTGCTGGCGTCGGCCTCCCGGGACGGCACCGTCAAGCTGTGGGATCTCGGCAACGGCCGGGAACGCCTCACCTACCGCGGTCACGCCGACACGCCGGCCGAGGTCGATGGCGAGCGGACGAACGTGCTGCGGGTGGCGGCGGTGGCGTTCGCGCCGGACGGGCGGGCGGTGGCGTCCGCCGGCGGGCCGGACGTCCACCTGTGGGAGCCGACCACTGGTAAGCGGATCAAGACACTCTCCGGGCACGCCGGACCGGTGAAGGGGCTGGCTTTCGGCTCCTCGCCGAACACCCTGGTGTCGGTCGGGGACGACCGCCGGGTGGTGGTGTGGGACGTGGACAAGGGCAAACCCACCCACACCTTCCCGGACCAGCCGACCCGCGTGGAGGCGGTGGCCGTCGGGGCCGGCGGCAAGCTGGTCGCCACGGTGAACGCGGGCGGGGAGCTGACCGTCTACCCGCTCACCGACCCGACCAAGGGGCCGCTGACCGTCGTGCCGACGAACGACGGCCGGCAGGCCGGGTTCGGGGTGGCGTTCGCAGCCGACGGCGGCATCCTGGCCGGCGGCGGGGACCGGCTGGCCCGGCTGTTCGCCGGCCCGGACCTGGCCGGCAACAGCCCCGGCAGCGGGGCCGTCGTCCGCACCTTCGCCGACCACACCGACGCCGTCACCGGAGTGGCCGCCACCGCCGACGGCAAGCTGTTCCTGACCGGCGGCAAGGACGCCGCGGTCCGGGTGTGGGAGGTGGCGGGCGGCAAGCCGGGGCGGGTGTTCCAGGGGCACGCCGGGCCGGTGACGGCCGTCGCCGTCCGGGCCGACGGGTCGCAGGCCGCGTCCGCCAGCGAGGACGGCACGATCCGCGTCTGGCCGCTCGCCCCGACCGACGACCACCGCCAGTTCGCCGACGCCGCCGGCCCGGTGTGGGCGGTGGCCGCCAGCCCGGACGGCAAGCAGTTCGCCGCCGCCGGGGCGGACAAGCTGGTGCGGGTGTACGACGCCGCCTCCGGCAAGCTGACGGCCACCCTGACCGGCCACGCGGCGGCGGTGCCGGCGGTCGCCTTCCTGCCCGGCGGCCGGCTGGCGTCCGCGTCCGGGGACAAGACGGTCAAGGTGTGGGCCGGGGGCAAGGCGACCGACCTGACCGGGCACACCGCCGCCGTGCTGGCCGTGGCCGCCGACCCGGCCGGCAAGTTGCTCGTCTCCGGGTCGCTGGACAAGACCGTCCGCGGCTGGGATCCGGCTTCGGGGAAGGAGTTGTGGAAGTGGGCCGGGCGGTCGGCGGCGTGCGCGGTGGCGGTCCGGGCGGACGGCAAGCGGGTGGCGGTCGGCACGGCCGACGGGTTCCTCACGATCCTGTCGTTAGACGACGGCAAGCCGACGCCGGTCGGGGCGGTGGCCGCCCACGCGGCCGGGTGCGCGGCGGCGGCCTACCACCCGGACGGGGCCAAGCTGGCGACCGGCGGCGGGGACGGGGCGGTCCGGGTGTGGGCGGTGCCGGACGCCGGCGGGCCGGCCCCGGTCGCCCGGCTCGACCCGCCCGCCCCGGCCAAGACGTCCGGCCCGCCGGCCCCGCCGCCGGCCGTCAGCGGGGTGGCGTACTCGCCGGACGGCAAGCGGGTGGCGGTGGTCGGGGCGGACCGGCTGGTCCGGCTGTGGGAGCCGACCGGCGGAGAGGTACGGAGCCTGCGGGGGCCGACCGACTGGGCGACCGCCGTCGCCTTCGCCCCGGACGGCCGGACCGTATACGCCGCCGGGGCGGACACGGTGGTGCGGGCGTTCGGCCTGGGCACCGCGTCCGTCGGCGGGCCGGTCGGACACGGCCGGCCGGTGCGGGCGGTCGCGGTCAGCCGGGACGGCCAACTGCTGGCGACGGCGGCCGACGACCGCACCGTGAAGGTGTGGGAGCTGGCCACCGGCAAGGAGCGGCTCACCCTGCCGGCCGGGGCGGCGGTGGCGGCCGTCGGGTTCGGCGCCGACAAGGTGGTCGGGGCCGGGGACGACGGCAAGGTCCACTGGTGGTCGCTGGCCGACGGCAAAGAAGCCCGGAGCGAGTCCGCCGGCGGTCGGCCGGTTACGCTGGCCGTGGCCGCGGACGGATCGGCGGTCGTCGCCTGGGCGAACCGGGCCGAGCAGACCGCCGGGTTCCGCCCGCTGCCGGCGAGCGGTCCGGCCGGCGACCCGCTCACCGACCCGGGCCGGGAGCTGACCGCCGCCGCCCTGTCCGCGGACGGGACCGTCGCCGTCACCGGCGGGCCGGACGGGGCGGTCCGGGTGTGGGATCTGGTCGGCCGGAAGCGGACCGGGGACGACTGGAAGCTGTTCGACGGCCCGGTCGCCGACCTGGCCCTGTCCGCGGACGGCAAGCTGCTGGTCGCCGTGGACGGCGGCGGTACGATCAAGGTCGCGGACCCGGCGACCCGAGCCGTGTCGGCGACCGTCAAGGCGGGCGGCGGGGTGGCCGGGCTGGCGGCCGACGGCGGGCGGTTCGCCACCCTGGCGGCCGACGGCGAGGTGACGGTGTGGGACCGGGCGGGGAAGGAGCTGCGGGCGTGGAAGCTGCCGGTCGCCCCGGCCGCCGCCGCCTTCACCCCGGACGGCAAGCACCTGGCCGCCGGCAACAAGGACGGCACCGCGTATTTGTTGGAGCTGCCATAAACCCCTTTCCCCTCGTTCCCACGCAGAGCGTGGGAACGAGGAAGAAGAGTCGGAACTACCGCCGCCCGTCCGCAGTCCAACCCGCACCCATCCGGAGACTCTGCCGATGCCGTCGTCCCGCTGGCCCGCCGCCGTCGCCCTGTCGGCCGGGCTGTTCCTCGCTGCCGGCGTCGCCGCCGACCCCCAGGACGCGGCCAAGAAGGGGCTGCAACAGGTCGGCGAGTTCGTCGGCGAGTGGAAGGGGGCCGGGACCGTCGCCGGCAAGAAGGCGGTGTGGAAGGAGACGCTCGCCTGGGGCTGGTCGTTCAAGGGGGGCGAACCCCGGCTGACCCTCACCGTCGCGGACGGCAAGTTCTTCAAAACCGGGGCGCTCGCCTACGTGCCGGATAAGAAGCTGTACCGGCTGACGGCCACCGACCCGGCCGGGGCGGAGCGGGTGTACGAGGGCAAGCTGGCCCGCGGCCGGCTGGTGCTGGACAGCAAGGACGCGGCCACCGGGGACGTGTCCCGGCTCACCCTGTACACCGTCGGCGACGGCGCCCGGCTGCTGGTGGTCGGCGAGACCCAGGCGAAGGGCAAGGGGTTGTTCGCCAAGTCCTACGAGGTGGCGGCCAACAAGGTCGGCGAGTCGTTCGCCGGCGGCGGGGGGAAGAAGGCCGAGTGCGTCGTCACCGGCGGGCTGGGGACGATGCCGGTCAGCTACATGGGCAAGACGTATTACGTGTGTTGCTCCGGCTGCCGGGACGAGTTCACCGCCGACCCGAAGAAGTACGTGGACGAGTACGAGAAGGCCCGGAAGAAGTGACCCCGGTTAGCCGCGAGGCGAAGGCTTTGCGGAGCCGAGCGCGAGGACTCCCCGATGGTGTTCGCCGTCCGCTGCCCCGAGCCGAAGTGCCGGAAGTACATGCTGGTGGAGGAGACGGACCGCGGGCAGGTGGTCGCCTGCCTGATCTGCAAGGCGCCGATCAAGGTGCCGGCCGGCCCGCCCCCGGCGCCCCCAGCCCCGGCCCGATGACGGTCACACCCCGTCGAACAGCTCGGCCACCGGGACGGCGAACCCGGGCAGCACGTCCGCCCCGTCCAGGGTGTCGGCCGCCGTCCGCCGGACCGCCGTCCCGTCCGGCCGGAACGCGACCACTGATCGCGTCGGCACGTACACCACCCACGCCAGCCGCACCCCGGCCGTCAGGTACTCGTCCAGCTTGGTCTCGACCTCCACCGCCAGATCGTTCGGCGATACCACCTCGACCGCCAAGTCCGGGGCAAGGGTTAGGTCTTTGTCCGGGATGATGTCGTTCGGCAGGCGGCCGGCCGCGATGAACGACAGGTCCGGCTTGCGGAGCAGGCCCGCCCGGGTCGGCAACATGCAGTAGCGCCCCTCGGACAGAAGCACCCGCCCGAGCCGGTGCAGCCGGACGAACGGCCCGAGCACCGCGTGAAGGTTGCTGCTCACGGTCGCCGCCTTGTTCCCCATCGACTTCTCCTTCCACACGCCGTCGACCAGTTCGTACCCTTTGCGGTCCTCGACCGGCACGGCAGGCGGCGGGGTGTCGGTGGCTTCAATCGCCGGTTCCAGGTCCAGGCTCATCGTTCGCCCTCCGGGTGTCCGGATCGAGTATACTCGCCCCCACCCGCCGGCTCACCCCGAACCCGCTGAAGCCTCTCCCATGCGTACCGCTCTCCTCGTCGGCCTGCTGGTCATGCCCGCCGCCCTCGGTCAGCCGAAGCCGCCGGGCGAAAAGCTCATCGCTGATTACTTCCGCACGCAGGTCAAGCAGATCGCCGACCGCAGCCTGGCCGACCTCTCCACCCGCGAGGCGTGGGAGGCCAAGCGGCCGGAGCTGCGGCGGCAGTTCCTCGACATGATGGGGCTGTGGCCGCTCCCCGCTCGCACCCCGTTGAACGCCCGGATCACCGGCACCGTGACCGGGCAGGGGTTCGTCGTCGAGAAGCTGGTGTTCGAGAGCCGGCCCGGGCTGTACGTCACCGCCAACCTGTACAAGCCGGTGAAGGCCGAAGGGAAGCGGCCGGCCGTCCTGTACGTGTGCGGGCACGGCAACGTCGAGCAGGACGGTGTATCGTTCGGCAGCAAGGTGAAGTACCAGTACCACCCGGCCTGGTTCGCCGCCCACGGCTACGTGTGCCTCGTCCTCGACACCCTGCAACTGTCCGAGATCCCGGGCATCCACCACGGCACGTACCGCTTGGGCCTGTGGTGGTGGCAGAGCCGCGGGTACACGCCCGGCGGGGTCGAGCTGTGGAACGCCATGCGGGCGCTCGACTACCTGGAAACCCGCCCCGAGGTGGACGCCGGCAAGATCGGGCTGACCGGCCGGTCCGGCGGCGGGGCGACGAGCTGGTGGCTGGCCGCGGCCGACGACCGGGTGAAGGCGGTCGCCCCGGTGGCCGGCATCGCCGACCTGTGGGCGCACGTCTGCGAGGGGCAGACCGACCGGCTGCGGGGCGGGGTGATCGCCGGCCACTGCGACTGCATGTTCATGGTGAACACCTACCGCTGGGACTTCGCCCAGGTGGCCGCCCTGGTCGCCCCCCGGCCGCTCTTGCTCGGCAACTCGGACGCGGACGACATCTTCCCCGTCGCCGGGTATCGCCGCCTCGCCGACAAGGTGCGGAAGGTGTACGCCCTGTACGGGGCGGACGAGCAGTTCCAACTGCTCGAAACCAAGGGGCCGCACGTCGACACGCCGGAGCTGCGGACCGGCATCAATAAGTGGATGAACCGCTGGCTCAAGGGGGACACCACGACGGCCGTGTCCGACGACCTGCCGCCGGCCCTGACGCCGCAGCAGCTCAAGGTTTTGGACGCGACCCCGGCCGGCCAGAAGAACACGACGATCCACGAGACGTTCGTGCCGCAGGCGCAGCCGGACACCATCCCGGCGACCGGGGCAGCCGAGTGGTGGGCGAAGCGGCGGGCCGAGTTGCTCGGCGAACTGAAGGCGAAGACGTTCGCCGGCTGGCCGGCCGACCCGGGGCCGCCGTCTGTCCGGCTGAGTGACACCACCGCGAGTGGCAGAAGCCGCACGGTGATCTTCGCCAGCGAACCGGGCGTGGAACTCCCGCTGGGCGTGCGAACGGCCCCCGGCGGCCGGCCGCGCCGGCTGCTGCTCCATGTGGCCGGCGGGTCCGTGTCGGACCGGCCGCCGGCCCCGACCGCCGACACCGCGGTAGCGACCGTCGCCGTCCGCGGGGTCGGGCTGACCCGGTGGGCCGATCCCGACAGTCCGGCCGACATCCACATCCGCCGGCGGTTCGCCCTGATCGGCCAGACGCTCGACGGCCAGCGGTTGTGGGACGTGCGGCGGGCCGTCCAGGCGCTCGGCGCCATGCCCGAGACGAAGGGACTGCCGATCACCCTCCACGGTGAGGGAACGGCCGCTGGGATCGCCCTGTACGCCGGGCTGTTCGAGCCGTCAGTGGCCGGGTTCGAACTGGTCGGCCTGCCGAAGTCGCACCGGGACGGGCCGGCCCTGCTGAACGTGCTGAAAGTGCTCGACCTGCCGCAAGCCGTGGCTCTGGCGGCCCCGCGGCCGGTGACGTTGCGGGCGGTTAACAAAGCGGATTGGGAGTGGCCGCTTCGGCTGCAATCGGCGGCCGGCGGGAAGTGGCTGACGGTTGCGGACTGACGGTCGGCCGATAGACTGTGACCCAGACCCCCGGACGTGCCGGGCGGTCCCCACGCTGTCCCGCGAACCGCACCTGACGGCGCCCCGCCGGCGGTTCCGCACCCCAACCAACACCCTTTCTGTAGGAGTCGCTCATGGCTGACGAAACGAAGGCCGACGTCCCCCTGACCCCGGCCGCCGGCCAGGCCGCCCCGCCCGGCCAGCCGATGTCGGTGCAGGTGCAGGTGGACGTGTCCAAGATGCAGACGGTGTACGCCAACTTCGTCCGGCTCAGCCTGAGCAGCAGCACCGAAGAGGTGGTGATGGACGTCGGGCTGCACACCGGCATCCTGACCCCGGCCGGGATGGAGCCGATCACCCTGACCCACCGGCTGGTGATGAACCCGTTCGTGGCCAAGCGGCTGCTCCAGTCCCTGCAGCAGATCGTCGTCCGGCACGAGCAGGCGTTCGGCGCGATCGAGGTGGACCCGCAGAAGCGGCTGCGGACGCGGTGAGTGTAGACTGGGACGAAAGCCCACGGATGACCATCCGTGGGCGAAACCGGCAACCGTTGCCTGCCGACCCGGAACGCTCCGAACAGAGATGGGCCGTCGCGCCCACCCGTTGCTACGGGTGGGCGTTCGTGTTGACGGGGGTTCACGAACGGGTTTGGAAGCCCAGCAGCAGCCGGGTCAGCTCACCGCCCGCCTCTACCAGTTCCCGGGTCGCCGCCCGGAAGTCGGCGTCGGTCGGCCGGGTCGGCTCGCCCCGCTCGGCGGCGAACACCACCGCTCGACGCACCAATTCCGCCAGGAACGCCGGACTCGCCCCATCGGTGCGATCCAGCAGCCCCTCGACATCGACGCCGGTCAGGTCGAGCTTGCGGCCGAACAGGGCGACCAGCCGCCGCCGCAGGTCGCGGTCCGGCAGCGGGAACCGGACCGCCTGATCGACCCGCCCCGGCCGCCCGGCCAGCGCCCGCTCGATCACCTCCGGCCGGTTGGTGGTCAGCACCACCAGCACCTCGGCCCGCGGCCCCAGCCCGTCCATCTCGTCCATCAGGTCGTGCAACAGGGCGGTGTCCCGGCTCTGCTCCCGGTCGGTGGCGATCAGGTCCACGTCCTCCAGCACCACCACCGCCGGGGCCAGCAGCCGGGCCAGCCGGAACGACTCGCGGACCAGCTTCACCTGCCGGCCGGTGAGCAGCACCGCCGTCAGCCCCTCGGCCGACGACAGCAGATACCGCACGGCGAGCGACTTGCCGGTGCCGGGCGGGCCGAACAGCAGGACCCCGTGCTTGGCCGGCAGCCCGGCGGCCTTGAGGGCGTCCGCCCGGGCCAGCCAGCCGGGGCCGTTGCGGTCCAGTACCCGCATCAGGTCGTCCGGCAGGACCAGCTCGTCCCGGGCGACATGCGGCGGGTCGTGGAAGTCGACGGCGAACCCGGCGTCGTCCGGGTCGTTCGCGTTGACCTCCCGCAGCGAGATAACTCGGCCGCGGTACACACTCCGCCGAGCGGCGTCGGCCAACAGGTGGTCGAGCGCCCGCTGGGCCGCCTCCGGGGTGGGGGCCAGCACCTCCAGTCGACCGGGCACCCACAGGGCGGCGAACCGGGTGCCGTCGGCCAGGGCGAGCAGGTAGACGGCGTTCTCGGCGACTTTGACCGTCTCGCCGCCGCCCTTCGGCACCCGGGCGTACTTGACCGTCTCCGGCCGGGGGTTCCGTGCCACCAGGGTGACGAGCGTGTCCCCCGGGTAGCTCTCCCCGCTGTCCGGGTCGTGGTACGGGATCATCCCGGCCACCGGGGCGCCGTACACCCGCCCGCCCGGGACTGCGGTCAGGGCCAGTTGCAGGTCGGCCCGGCTGTACCGGGGGACGCGGTGGGTGAGCAGTTCGCCGTCTTTCCAGTGCGAGCCGAGGTGGTTGCGGACCCGCCGGGCGAGGCCGAGGAAGTGGCTGGTCAGCCCGCCGTAGACGACCCAGACGAGGGCGGCCGAGAGGCCGGCGGTGACGGCCGCCTGCGGGGAGTGGGCCAGTCCGCCGAGCACCCCGACCAGCCCGGCGATGACCAGCACCCACCAGCCGACGGCGACCCAGGACATCGGCAAGTTCCGAAGGCAAGCTGGTGTAGGGCGGGTCAAGCCGGCTCTGCGGGCGCCGACCCGCCGGTGCGGCAATCGCTCGTTGCGGATTCGGCGGGTCGGCGCCGCAGAGCCGGCTTGACCCGCCCTACGGCCGAAAGATGTGGCTACTCCCGTTCCCGGCCTTCGATCACCCGCTTGAGCCGCCGAGATGGTTTCCTTCAGGTCGTCCAGCTCCGGGTTGATGTCCAGCGCCTGCTGGAACGCCCGGACGGCCGCCTTCGGCTTGTTCATCCGGACGTAGCACTGGCCCATCCCGGCCGCCGCCCCGAAGTGGTGCGGGTTGAGCCGCAGCACCACCTCACAGTCGGCCACCCCGCGGGCGAACTCCCCCCGCCGGTAGTGGACGATGGCCCGCTGGTTGTACGCCTCGGCGAAGTCCGGGGCGGCCTTCACCAGCGCGTCGAGGGCGGCCAGGGACCGGGCCGCGTCCGACTGGCTGACGGCGCTGCGGAGCTTCTTGTTCTGGTCGGCCGTCCCGCCCCGCAGCCAGACCTCCCACATGGCGTCGGCGGCGAACTGGCGGACCAGCTCGTCGTCGTCCCGCAGGGCGGCGGCCAGCCCCGGGTTGGACGCCATCCCGCCGACCAGCCCCAGGGCCAGGGCGGCGGCCCGCCGGGCCGGCACCGGGCCGGACGCCAGCAGCCGTTGGAGCGTCCCCTCGGTGTACCGGGCCGCCACCTCGTCCCCGTAAGACCGCATGGCGGACTGCAGGCCGGCCTTCAGCAGGTCCGGGTCGTCCCCGGGGCGGGGCTGCGGGAGCTTGGCGTACCAGGTGACCAGGAGCGGGTCGGACACGGGCGAGTCCCTCGGGTCGACGGTCGTTCCGTACCGCATCATACCTCACCGTTCGCCGGAAGTGTGCACGCCGTTGGCCAGTTCCGCCGAACTGCCCGGATTCCCGGTCCGGATGAAAGCACCATGAGACTTACGCGCAGCGGGTCTGCCTTGTCGGGCGGAGCGCAGATATTATTGTGAAGCGGGTTTGTCGATTCCCCAGACCGGGGGCGGGTCATGAGGCGGGTGAACTGGTTCGTGCTGCCGGCCCTGATGGTCGGCCTGCTGGCACTCGCCGCGGACGACCTGCAGGGCCAGCCGCCCGGCGGGTTCGGCGGCGGCCCCGGGGGCTTCGGCGGCGGGCCGGGCGGGTTCGGCGGGGGCCGCAAGGGCGGGTTCGGCGGCGGCGGGCCGGGCGGGTTCGACCCGAACGCCATGTGGGACCGGATGGCCCAGGGGCAGGACAGCATCAACCTGAACGACCCCCGGTTCGGGTGGATGAAGGGGATGATGGAGCGGCAGGGGACGCCGGTCCCGACGAACGGCATCCTGACCAAGCAGCAGTTCGTCGCCGGCGCCCAGCAGCGGATGGCCCAGATGCAGGCCGGCGGCGGGCCGGGCGGGTTCGGCGGCGGTGGCGGTCGCAAGGGCGGGTTCGGCGGCCAGCCGGGCGGCATGACCCTGACCTTCCAGGGCGGCCCTCCGGGCGCGACCGGCCAGCCGACGATGATCCAGACCGGGCCGGGCGGGTTCGGCGGCGGCCCGGGAATGGGCGGGCCGGGCGGCGGGTTCGACCCGGCGAGCATGCCGGATGACACCATCCGGATGATGATGCGGCGGACCGACACCGACGGGGACGGGCGGATCAGTGCGGCGGAGGCCCAGGCCAACGACCGGATGCGGGACGCGTTCGCCCGGTTCGACACCAACCGGGACGGGTTCATCGACGCCACCGAGTACCGCGCGTATCTGGCCGAGCGGATGAGCAACCGGGGCAACGGTGGCCCCGGCGGCGGGCCGGGCGGGTTCGGCGGTGGCGGCCCCGGGGGCTTCGGCGGCCAGCCGGGCGGCGGGTTCAACCCGGGCGGGATGCCGCCGGGCGGCCAGCCCAACTTCGGCGGCCAACCGGGCGGCGGGTTCAACCCGCAGGCCGGCGGCGACCGCCGCAGCGGGGCCGAGGTCGAGGAGACCGTGCGGCCGGAGGTCCACCGGTACGGCAAGCTGCCCAAGGGGATCCCGACCTTCTTCGAGGAGCTGGACGGGGACAAGGACGGGATGGTCGGGTTGTACGAGTGGCGGCGGGCCGGCCGGCCGACCGCATCGTTCGTCGAGATGGACCTGAACGCGGACGGCTACCTGACGGCCGACGAGTGGCTGCGGTTCCAGAAGCAGCAGATCGAGAAGCGGGCCAGCGAGGACGGGGAGTCCCCGCGGCCGTCGTCCGGCCCGTCCCCCGGCGGCCCCGGGATGAGCCGGGGCGGTCCCCCCGGCGGCTCGATGGGCGGCTTCCCCGGCAGCAGCGGCAAGGACGGCAAGCGGAACAACCGGGAGGGGAAGAAGGGCGGCCGCAACCCGTTCAACAACGGGTAACGACTGGCCGGGCGAGTTGACGCCGCCGAGACCGCCCACCCGTTCGGGTGGGCGGTTTGTTTTCCGGGCGTCACCGGCCCCAGTAGGCGTCCCGCTCCCGTGCCCCTTGCGGCGGCACCCGGTCCGCCGGATTCGTCGGGTCGGCCAGTCCGAACGCGATGCCCAGCGGCGCCCGCCCCGGCCGCGGCTCCCGGGTGTGCCCGCTGGCCCCCCAGTGGTCGCCGACCACGACCACGTCGAACCGCGTCACCCGGTCGGTCAGCAGGTTGTACCGCAGCTTGCCGAACACCGTCGCCTCGTACCCCCGGTCCGCCTTGGCCGGGTCGGACTCGGTGGCCAGCAGTACCGCCCCGTCCAGCCGCAGCCCGATCTCGCCGTCCGACCCGGCGTCGGTCACGGTCAGGGTGAACTCGGCCTTCCGCACCTGCTCCGGGGTCCAGTACCCCGGCTCCCCGCGGGTGTTGTCCAGCAGGTGGAAGCGGACGATCCGGTCGGCGATCGGTTTGGGCAGCGGGTAGCGGAACCCCGGCTCGGTCCGGGCCGGGAGCAGGGACCGGACCTCGGCCCGGGTCAGCCAGAGGAAGTCCCGGCTGGCCTTGTCCCCGCCGACGAACCCGCACGACCCCTTCACGTACCCGCCGCCCGTGGTGCGGTCCAGAATGCGGCCGTTCACCCGGACGGCCAGCCCGCCGGGCGGCAGCTCACGGCTGTAGCTCGGATCGGCCTTGCCCAGCGGGGGGACGGTCATCATCCCGGGGCCGGTCCGCACCCGCGGCAGCCGGTCGAACTTGGCCAGCGCCCGCTTCAGTTCCTCCCGGGTGGCGGCCACGTCCTGGCCGGCGTTCTTGTACTCCAGCAGTTCGCCGTCGGCGGTGAGGCAGTAGATCCCCTGGCGGGTGCCCCCGCCCTCCCCCTTCCGCGGCCCCTGGTCGGCCACCTTGCGGAAGAACTCCCCCTCGGCGTCCTGCCGGCGGCGTTGATACCAGTCGTCGGCCGATACAGGGACGAAGTCCTCGGTCGCCATCTTGATGATCTCGGGGTCGGCGAAGGCGGACACACGGCCCGCGACGACGTTGTTTCACCCACACCCGAGCGGGTGCCCGTCCATCTCCCACAACAGGATCGGCTTGCCCTCCTTGGCCGCCTTCTCCCGGGCCGCCCACAGGGACGTCTGCCACGGGATGGTGGCGAACACGTCCTCCCCGGCGGCCGGGCGGATGGTCTTCAGCAGGGCGGCGAACTCGGCGTCGGACGGGGCCGGCGGCGGGGCGGCCGGGCCGACGGCGGCCGCGGCCAGGAGGGCGATCGGGACGAGCAGGCGGCGGGTCATGGCGGCTCCAAAGGGGTGGGCGTGCCGATTGTAGCACGCCGGCCGGGCGGTCCAACTCCTCCGGGCGAGCGGGGGGCGTCAGCCCCCTGTTGCTCCCCTTGCCGGGGCAGCCAACAGGGGGCTGACGCCCGCTCGCCCGGCCGGCAAATTCGGCCGCCCGGTCGTCGAATCCCCTCGGTAGGATGGCCGGCAGTCCGGTTCACACCACTCCCCCGGCGCCCCGCCGGGGGGTCGGAGGGTCACACGATGCCGGGTTCGCGCCTCTCCCGTTGGTCCGTCGCGGCGGCCGTCGCCTGGGCCGTCGTCATCCCCCTCGCCCGCGGGGCCGACCCGGCCGACTGGCCGACGTACAACCACGACCCGGCCGGCTGGCGGTTCAACCCGGCCGAGAAGACCCTCGGCCCGGGGACCGTCGCCAGGCTGGCCGAGAAGTGGCGGTTCCCGGCCGCCGACTCCAAGGACGTGATCGGCGTCGTCCACGCCACCCCGGCGGTGGTCAACGGGGAGGTGTATTTCGGCACCGCCACCTTCCCGGCCTTCTACAAACTCGGCCGGGACGGCAAGCCGCTCTGGGTGTACCGCCACCCGACCCGCAAAACTGTGCTGCCACCGACCGACGGCGCGCCGATCACCGGCAAACTGCTGGACGCCGCGTCCGACGGCGGCATCTTCTCCTCGGCCCTCGTGGCCGACGGGGCGGTGTACTTCGCCGATGTCAACGGAGTGATGTACTGCCTGGACGCGGCCACCGGCAAGGAGCGGTGGACGGTGGACACCCGCGCCCCGACCTTCCCGGACGCCCACCAGTTCAACATGCTGATGGCCTCGCCGATCCTGGCCGGCCGCAAAGTGGTGTTCGCCGGCGGCACCCTGGAGCAGTTGTTCGCTGGCACCAAGGGGTATCCCGGCAGCACCAGCCGGGGGTTCGTCGTCGCCGTCGAGCCGGCGACCGGCAAGCTGGTGTGGAAGTACGACGTCGGCCCGAAGCCGCAGAAGTTCGACGCGCCGGTGACGGTGGACAACGGCTGGGGCGGGAAGCTGACGTACACCCACGGCCCGGCCACCAGCAGCGTCTGGTGTACCCCGACCTACCACGCCGCCTCCGACACCCTGTTCTTCGGCACCGACGTGAACACCAGCCCCCGGCAGCCGACGCCGGACAACCCGGCCCGGCACACCGAGGACTCGTGTGCCGTCGTCGCCCTGGACGCCGCCTCCGGCAAACGGCGGTGGAACACCCAACTCAACCCGGGCGACCAGTGGAACAACTCGATGCGGGCCTACGACCCGAAGACCGGGCTGTACAAGGACTGTTCCATCGGCGACTCGCCGAAGGTGCTGACGGTGGACATGGCCGGCCAGCCGACGACGGTCGTCGGGGTCGGGTGCAAGAACGGCGGGTTCTACCTCCTGCGGGCGGACACCGGCGAGATCGTCCGGCACACCCCGCTGTACACCGGCCCGCCGACCCACCCGCCGGCCGCCCACGACCCCCGGGTGCTGGCCCTGCCCAGCCCGATCGGCGGCCTCCAGTCCGGGTGCGCGACCGACGGGAAGACGATCTACACCAACGGCATCGACGCGCTCCGCCTCGGCACCCAGGCCAGCCCGGTCGCGGCCGGCCAGGTGCCGACCGGCGGGCGGGTGACGGCCACCTCCGCCGACCTGTCGGCCGAGCGGTGGCGGCACGAGCGGCCGAAGATCCCGGAGATGGGCGGCGCTCCGGGCAAGCCGATGTACAAGGACGTGGGCGACATCGTCGGCAGCGGCATCGCGGTCGGCAACGGGGTGGCGTACTTCACCGCCGTCGGCAGCGGCAAGCTGGTCGCCCTCGACACCGCAACCGGCAAGGTGCTCAAGGAGGTCGCCCTCGGGCCGGTGTTCGCCGGCCCGTCCCTGTCCCGCGGCCGGGTGTACGTCGGCGGCGGCAACACCCTGTTCACCCCCAGCCCGTTCGAGGCCTTCTTCCCCAAGCAGTACACCGGCAGCGTCCGCTGCTTCGGCCTGCCGGACGACGACGCGGCCACCCGGCCGTCGGCCGTCCCGGAGGTGCCGGCCGACGTGACCGTCCGCGCCGCCGACATCATCAGTGAAGGCACCCGGATGGCGGCCGAGGTGTACGCCCCGAAGGCGCCCAAAACCGAGAAGCTGCCGACCATCGTCATGAGCCACGGCTGGGGCGGGACGGTGGCCGGGCTGCGGCCGGACGCCGTCGTGTTCGCCCGGGCCGGCTACCTGGTGGTGGCGTTCGACTACCGCGGCTGGGGCAACAGCGATTCGCGGCTCGTCCCGGTCGGCAAGCCGGAGAAGAAGGACGGCAAGCTGGTCGCCGAGGTGAAGGAGGTCCGCGAGGTGGTGGACCCGATCGACCAGACGACGGACATCCTGAACGCGGTCAGTTGGGCGGCCGGGGACAAGCAGTGCGACCCGGAACGGATCGGCCTGTGGGGGTCGTCGTTCTCCGGCGGGCACGTGGTGTACGTGGCCGCCCGCGACCCCCGGGTGAAGGCGTTCGTCAGCCAGGTCGGGTCGATGGACGGGCGGTGGGTGCTCGGCCCGCAGATGCGGCGGACCACCTTCACCCAGGCCGCCGCCCGCGCCCGCGGCCAGCTCGGCTACCCCAAGCCGCTGGAGAAGTTCGGAACCCTGACCGGGGCGCCGGTGTTGGAGAAGTTCGTCGGGTACGCCCCGATCGAGGACATCGGCCGGTGCAAAGACTGCGCGAAGCTGTTCATCATCGCCGAGAAGGAGGAGCTGTTCGACAACAAGGACCACGCCATCCTGGCCCACGCCCGGGCGACGGGGGTGAAGAAGCTCGTCACCGTCCCGGGGATCAAGCACTACGGCATCTACTACGAGGCCCGGGACCGCGCCCAGAAGGAGGCCGTCGCCTGGTTCGACGAGCACCTGAAGGGCAAGTGACGGCACAACCGGGTACTGTCGCCGTTCGGGGTTTGGTCCCCTCCCCCCTTGTGGGGGAGGGTGAGGGTGGGGGGTCAGCGCTTCCTGCCACTCCTACAGCTCCGACCCGGCAGGCGGTCGTGCCCCCACCCTCACCCTCCCCCACAGGGGGGGAGGGGACCGAACTGAGGCCCGCCCCACCGCCGGCGGCGGGCAGATGAACCCCGGATGAGCGTCCGGCCGTTCGGGTTGCGTGCCCGCGGCCGGATGGCGTACAATCGGGCTGACTCGACTCGCGTTCGATCGACACTCGGCTTGACAGTCCGGCCTTCGTGGGGCGCCCCGGCGACCTCACTCTCTCCCCGCCTGCGGGGCGCTCACCCGTCCCGCGCCCACCCGGAGGCTCCCTCCGATGGCCCGCGTCCAAGCGCTGCTCGAAGCCCTCGGCTCCGCCCTCTGCACCAAGGGGCACAAAGCCCTGGCCGGCGACCTGCGGTTCGGCGACGTCCTGACGGACGTGGCCAAGGCCGCCCTCGACCAGGCCCACCGGGAACTCCCCGAGCCGGACCTGCGGGCCGGCCTGGCCGAGCTGGCCGCCGTCAGCCCGGAGCACTACGCCGAGCGGATCCAGCGGCTGGTGGCCGGGCTGGAGACGGTCCACCACCTGCCCGACCGGGACCGGCTGGCCGGCTACCTGAGCGTCTGGCCGGCCACCGTCCGGGCCGTCCTCCGCCGGCCGAGCGACCCGACCGGCAAGACCGCCCCGGACGCCCTCCACTTCCAGAAGTCCGACGACTTCCTGCTGTTCCTGCCCCCCCGCCTGCCGGCCTACCGGTCCGGGGCGAAGCCGCCGCACATGGACGACTGGGAGCTGGCCCAGTTCCGCGGCATGGGCGAGTGCAGCGAGGTGTGGGTGGGGACCAGCGGGGGCAAGCCGGAGAACTCGCCGGCCGCCCTCAAGTTCGCCACCGACGCCCCGACCGCCGAGGCGGTGGTCCGCGGCCAGGGGCTGTTCCGGGAGGTGTTCGAGCTGAACGGCACCCCCGGCATCGTCCCGCTGCGGAACGTCTACCTGGACGCCGACCCGCCGTGCCTGGACGTCGGGTACGTGTACGGGTACGACCTGACCGCCCTCATGTACGACTGGCGGTGGAAGTTCGACGTGCCCAAGCCGGACGCGGCGCTGAAGCTGATGCGGCGGCTGGCCGAGGTGGTCGGCAAGGCCCACGCCAAGGGGGTCGTCCACCGGGATCTGAAGCCGAGCAACGTCCTGCTGCACCCGACCGACGGGGGCAAGTTCACCCTGTGGGTGAGCGACTGGGGATGGGGCCAGGTACAGGCCGCCCGGGCGATGGAGTTGGGCCGCGGCATCACCCCCCGCGGGGAGCAGCACCGGCTGGCCCTGCGGGGCAGCCACACCCCGCTGTACGCCTGCCCGCAGATGGCCAAGCGGCACGCCCCGGACCCGCGGGACGACGTCCACGCCCTCGGGGTGATCTGGTTCCAACTGCTCAAGCGGGACCCGCACGCCGGCGCCCCGGTCGGGACCGAGTGGGCGGAGGAGTTCCGGCCGTTCGGGTTCACCGACGCCCAGGCCCGGCTGCTGGCGGCGTGCATCGCCGTCCGGCCGGAGCGGCGGCCGGCCGACGCGGTCGCCCTGGCCGACATGCTGGCCAACGTGGCCGCCGCCGTGTCCGCCAACCCGGCCCACCCGGACGGCACCCACGTCATCCGGCTCAAGGGCGGGTCCGGGGAGTACGCGGCGGCCGGGGCCGGCCCGGGGTCCGGGCGGTACGCCCCGCCGTCCGCCGGGCCGGGGTCCGGGGTTGGTCTGACCAACCACCCGACGGTCAAGCTGGGCAAGTCGCTCGGCATGAAGCGGGAGGCGGAGGACGCCGGCCAACTGGAGCTGAGCGGCCGGGACGAGCGGACGGTCGGGGTGCGGGACGCCGGGGCCGGGTACGGCGGGCTGCCCAAGATGGTCACCAACTCGCTCGGCATGACCTTCGCCCTGATCGCCCCCGGGGCGTTCCGGATGGGGTCGCCGGAGGCCGAGCCGGGCCACCGGGAGCACGAGGGGCCGGCCCACCCGGTCACGCTGACCAAGCCGTTCTACCTGAGCGTCTACCCGGTCACGCAGGGGGTGTACGAGCGGCTGGTCGGCAAGAACCCGGCCCACTTCACCAAGTCTCACGGGGGCGGCCCGGAACACCCGGTCGAGTCGGTGACGTGGCACGACGCGGCCGCCTTCTGCGAGAAGCTCGGGCAGGCGGCGGACGAAGTGCTGCACGGCCGGGCGTACCGGCTGCCGACCGAGGCCGAGTGGGAGTACGCCTGCCGGGCCGGGTCGCCGGCCGCGTACTGGTGCGGGGACAAGCTGACCGCCCGGGAGGCCCACTTCGGGCACACCGGCAAGGGGGCGAAGACGGCCCCGGCCGGCGGCCACCCGGCCAACCCGTGGGCCTTGTACGACATGCACGGGAACGTGCAGGAGTGGGTGGCCGACTGGTACGACGAGTACTATTACCTGGACGCGGTCGCGGACGACCCGCCGGGGCCGCACTACGGGTCGCTGAAGGCGGTCCGGGGCGGCTGCTGGTCGAGCCACGCGACGGACTGCCGCAGCGCCGCCCGCCGCGGCCTGGACCCGGACACCCACGCGGACACGGTCGGCTTCCGGGTGGTGCTGGCGGTCAACCCGAAGTAACGGCCGGTGCGATATGATGGAGCGTCGCACCGACCGGAGGAGTATATGTCAATCACCGTCACCGACCCGGCCTTGCTCGACCAGTTGCTGCGGGCGGCCGACGGAACCGAGCTGCGGCACCCGGACGGCCGGGTGATTGGCCGGTTCGTCGTTGAGGAGCTGGGCAAACTGCCGCCCGGCGTCCGGTCCCCGTTCACCGACGAGCAGCGGGCCGAGCGGCTGAAGGACCGGACCGGCCGGCCGCTGGCCGACATTCTTCGCGACCTGAAAGCCCGCGGATGAGCTACCGCGTCGTCTGGAACCGCTGGGCCGAGGACGACCTGGCCACCGTCTGGCTGGCGGCGGCCGACCGGGAGGCGGTGGCGGCCGCGACCGCGTGGCTGGACGACCACCTGGCCCGGTTGCCGCTCGATCTCGGCGAGCCGTGGGCCTCGTCCGTCCACCGTATCGCGTATTACGGCCCGGTCGGTGTCGAGTACGAAGTCATCGAGGACGACAAGCGGGTGCTGGTGCATTCCGTTTTCGGCCCCGGCTGACCCCGGTCCCGACCCGATGCGGCCGGCGGTCAACCCAAGTGACGGGAGTGAACCTGGCGTCTATCGGCGGTGGCTGTTGAGTCAAGTCGCTCTGATCGTTACGCTTCAATGATCGCTCCCAGGCATAACAACCCACTTGTCGGTGCCCCGTTAGTCCGCGCCGGTGAGCCGGCTAACACCAAGTTCGGCGACCAGAGGGTGCACAGGTGGCCACAATCGCCGAGTGGGAGGCCAGGCAGCGGCAGAAGATGCTGTCCCTGTACGCCCGCAACTTGCTCTCCCCAGTTGAGCTGATCGGCGGTCTGCTTGACTCGTACACCGCCGGCCGGGAGGCGGACGAGTTGGCCGCCGACCCGCCCGCCGTGCGGGCAGAGGTGCGGGCGTTCCTGGCGGCGTACCGGCCGGACCGGCTGCCACCGGTGTTCGTGTTCGGGCGGGCAACCGCAGCTGAGTTGGCTGTGTGGTATCGCGAGCGGGAGGGCAAGTACGCTGCCCTGCTGGCTGCTCTCGGGCTACAACTGCCGGCCGCTACAGGTCACGACGCGGGCACGACGCGGGCACGACGGCTTCCCCGGGTTCATAACTGGCTCCTGCGTAGGGCGGGGTCAAGCGTCGCTTTGGACGCGCCGACCCGCCACAAACGGCAACGAGCAATTGCCACCCGCAGTGAGCCGGGCCGGGGGAGGGCGAGGCTCCTGCCGAGCCGCGAGACCCCACCGGTCGAACCGTTTTCCCCTCGGGCTGAGCCGTCATCAGTGATGCCGCCCGGCTCGGCAGGAGCCTCGCCCTCCCCCGGCCCGTGACCGGCCCGGCCGCGGTCAGTTCATCCACCACGGCCGCTGCCGCCGCTCCTCCGCCCGCTCCCGGTTCCGCCGGCCGATGCCCGGGGTCCAGTTGGGCGGCGGGACGGTCGGGTTGGACGACTTGAACAGCGAGAACCACCGCTCCTCCAGCTTCTCCCAGAACGTCGGCTCCGGGGCCGGCTGCTGCGGGTACGGGGCGATCACGTTCTTCAGGTCGATCTGCTGGCCCGGCATCTGCGGCTGCTGCGGGCTGAGGGCCGGGGGCAGCCCGCCGGGGCCGGTCCCGACCCGCTCGCCGGCCGGCGGAACCGCCCGCGGGATCGGGGTGCCGACCGGGACGACGATCGGCTTGCCGACCGGGGTGCCGGGCATCCCCGGGGTGGCCGGCGGCGGGGTCTGGGCGGCCCCGGTCGCCGCCAGCACGACCCCCCCGAACCCTGCTGCCCACGTCCGGATCCCGCGCATGGCCTGCCCCCCCATCCCCCGGTCGTCCGAAGAACGGGTCATATGCCGGCCCGCCGGCCGGGTGTCAAGGGGCCGCCGGGAAAAAGCGTTGGGAATGTGAAACGGACGCCCGAATTCGGCGTGAATTCGTCGGATGGCCGGGATATACTGCGCGGGCGGTTCCGAACCTCGCTGCCCCCGTCCACTTTACCCCGACGGGGCCGTCCTCACCTCATCCGTTGTTCGGAGGCTTTGCCCATGGCGCGTCCGGTTCTCTCCCGCCGGCGTGGTGGACCTGGGTTCACCCTGATCGAGTTGTTGGTGGTGATCGCGATCATCGCCATCCTGATCGGCCTGCTCCTGCCCGCCGTCCAGAAGGTGCGGGAGGCGGCCGCCCGCAGCACCTGTAGCAACAACCTGAAGCAGCTCGGCCTGGCTCTGCACAACTACGAGAGCACCAACGGCAAGCTGCCGGCCTGGGGGTTCGACTTCCCGGCCAACCCGCGGCCGGCCAACCCGTACGGGGACCAGCGGCAGGGGCACACGGCGATCACCATGATCGCCGAGTACGTCGAGCAGGGGAACCTGGTCAACATCGTCAACCGCACGTACTCGGCCCTGGACCCGATCAACCTGCCGGTGCCGGCCCCCGGGTCGACGAACACGGCCGCGTCCACCCCGGTCAAGGTGTTCATCTGCCCGTCCACCCCGAACGGCCAGCAGAACGCCAACTACGACACCATCATGGGCGGGTACCCCGGGTTCCCGCCGACCGGCCACCTGTACTCCCGGACCGACTACTGGCCGTTCACCGGGTTCGACCCGACCCTGCTGACCACCGCCCGGTGCGGGGCGAACACGCTGAACTCGCCGACCGCCAACACCCAGGACAGCGGGGCGCTCAGCCCGAAGGGGCGGAAGGGGCCGAACGACGGCAACCCGATCGTCTCCATCTCCGACGGGACCAGTAACACCCTGCTGTTCACCGAGATCTCCGGCCGCGGGCTGGCGGCGTACATCCGGGGGCGGAGCATCGCCGCCATCCCGTCGACGGCCGCCGCCTTCACCCCGGTGCCGATCACCCCGACCAACGGCCAGGGGGACGTCAGCCAGTACGTCCGCGGCACCTGGGCCGACCAGAACGGGGTGAGCTACCTCCGCGGGTACACGGTGAACACGGCCGGCAACCAGGTGAACGCGACCACCGGGTGCAGCCTGATCAACGTGACCAACCACGCCGCCCCGTACTCGTTCCACAGCGGCGGGGTGAACACCCTGCGGTGCGACGGGTCGGTGTTCTTCCTGCGGGACACGGTCACCGCCCCGGTGCTGATCGCGTTCATCACCCGCAACGGCGGCGAAGTGCTGACGCTGGACAACTGACCCGGGAAGCGGGGGAAGACGGGTGCGGCCCGGCCGTCCGGCCGGGCCGCTCTCTTTACCGGCCCATCGCCCGGGCCAGATCGGAGTAGGGGTTCAGCCGGACCTCCCGCACGATCACCAGCCGAGACGCCGGATGGATGCCGTAGTGGATGATAAACGTCGGTTCCATCACCCGCCGCTCGTGCAGCTTGGCGGCCGGGCGGTCGCGGATCGGGTCGCCCCACCCGCCGGGATCGGCTTGGAGCCGTTGCTGCACGGCGGCCAACGCCTGCGTGTAAGTGGCGAGCAGGCCGTGGCGGACAGCGTAGGCGCCCCACGTCCGGAGCCGCGCCCGGACCTCGCCGGTCAGCGACACGGTGTACGCCGGCGGGGGCGAGCCGTTACCGGTGGCCATCGGCCAGCGCCCGGATTTCGTCGATCACTTGCCCGAACGGGATGAGCGGGCCGGCGAGCAAGGCGTCCGCCTCCGCGTCGGTCAGGGGGGGCAACGGCTTGAACGGGTCGCCATCGGGCCGCGGATGGCTGATCGCATCGGCCTTCAATTCGCCGACCTCGGCCTTCAGTTGGCCGAGTTCATTTTGCAGACGCTGGAACTCGGCGGACGGGACGAAGTACCCGACCACCTGACCGGATTGGTCGCGGACCTCCAGCCGACCCGACGGAACCTCCGGCGTCATACCCGATCCTCCGGCCGAGCGGTAAGCACACTGCCAACATACCCGCTTGCCGCCGCGGCCGGAAGCAGCGGCCTCGTCACCCGGCAAACTTCTCGGCCCCGCCCTCGTAGCTGACCGACGCGGTGCTGACCGCCCGCACCCGCTTCGCCGCCACCTCGTCCCGGAACAGCGCCACCACCTCGGCCACCGGCTTCGCCCCCAGGTCCCGCTTGTTCTGCTCAGGGATCGACTCGTCCCGCACGCTGACGGTGCCGTTGGCCATGTCCTTCTCGCCGACCACCAACAGGTACGGCACCTTCTCCAATGAGCCGTCGCGGATCTTCGCCCCGACCTTCTCCGGCCGGTAGTCGCCGGTGACGCGGAACCCAGCCGCCTTCAGCTCGGCCTCGACCTGCCGGCCGTAGTCGGCCGACTTCTCGCTGACGGTCAGGACGCGAGCCTGCTCCGGGGCCAGCCACAGCGGGAACGCCCCGGCGAAGTGCTCGATCAGGATGCCGCAGAACCGCTCCATGCTGCCGAACGGCGCCCGGTGCAGCATCACCGGCCGGTGCGGCTTGTTGTCCGCCCCGGTGTACTCCAGGGCGAACCGCTCCGGCAGGTTGTAGTCCAGCTGGACGGTGCCCAGCTGCCAGTCCCGGCCGATGCAGTCCTTGACGATGAAGTCGATCTTCGGCCCGTAGAACGCCGCCTCCCCGACCCCGACCGCGTAGTTCAGCCCGGACGCCTTCACCACGTCCAACAAGGTCGCCTCCGCCTTCTCCCACAGGGCCGGGTCGCCGACGTACTTGCTGCTGCCCGGCTCCCGGACGCTCACCCGCACCCGGTAGTCTGTTAGTTGCAGGGTGTTCAGGATGAACAGCACCAGCTCGATCTCGCTGCGGAGTTCTGCTTCGACCTGCTCCGGGGTGACGAACAGGTGGGCATCGTCCTGAGTGAACCCGCGGACCCGGGTCATGCCGCCGAGTTCCCCGCTCTGCTCGAACCGGTAGACGGTGCCGAACTCGGCCAGCTTGCACGGCAGGTCGCGGTAGCTCTTGGGGGTCGCCTTGTAAATCTGGATGTGGTGCGGGCAGTTCATCGGCTTGAGCAGGTAGCCCTCCTGCTCGCCGATCCAGCCTTTCAGCACCGCCAGCCGGCCCGCCGCGTCCTTCGCCTCCCGGTATGCCGCGCCGAGCGCCTGGGCGTCCGCCTTCACCTGGGCCAGCGGGTAACGCGGCAGGTCGGCGTCGGCCGCCGCGTCCTTGCCGTCGGCGACCGACTGCACCAGATTCAGGAACGCGGCCTCCTCAGCGTCGGTGAGCAGCCCCTTCTCGGCCAGTGACACCCAGGTATCAACGGTGCCGGCGAGCGGGGACATGTACATCGGCGGGAACTGGGCGTCCGCGTAGTACGGGAAGTGGCCGCTGGTGCGGTACAGGTCTAAGTTTCCGATGTGCGGGGTGTACACCGGCTGGTAGCCCCGCTTCAGCAGCTCGTCCCGGATGAAACTCTCCAACAGGTGGCGGACGGTCGCCCCCTTCGGCATCCACAGGATGGTCCCCTGGCCAGCCTGCTGGCTGATGGTGAAGAGTTTGAGCTGCTTGCCGAGGACGCGGTGGTCCCGCTTCTTCGCCTCTTCGACCTGCTTCAGGTACTCGTCGAGCTGCTTCTTGTCGAAGAACGCGGTGCCGTAGAGCCGCTGGAGTTGCTGCCGGCTAGCGTCCCCCTTCCAGTACGCCCCGGCGATGGTCAACAGCTTGAACGCCCCGACCTTGCCGGCGTGCGGGATGTGCGGCCCCCGGCACAGGTCGATGAACTCCCCCTGGCGGTAGAAGCTGACGGTCGGGTACTTCTTCAGCTCCTCGTCGATGTGCTCCACCTTCAGCTTCTGGCCGAGGTCGCCGACCAACTGCCGGCCCTGGTCGGTCGGCCGCTCGAACCGCTCGAACGGCTCCGCCTCCTTGACGATCTTGGCCATCTCGGCCTCGATCCGTGGGAAGTCGGCCTCGGTGATCGGGGTCGGGCTGTTGATGTCGTAGTAGAACCCGGTGTCGGTGGTCGGGCCGAAGGCGAGTTCGGTGCCGGGGAACAGCCGCAGGACGGCCCGGGCCATGATGTGTGCGGTGCTGTGCCGGAGCACGTCGAGGGCTTCGGGGGCTTTGTCGGTGAGCAGCTCGAAGTCGGCGTCGGCGGTCAGCTCGCGGTCCAAATCGACGACCGCCCCGTTCACCTTGGCCGCGACCGCCGCCTGGGCCAGCCGCTTGCCGATCGCCTCGGCGACATCCTTGGGGCGAGTCCCGGCGGGCACCTCACGAACGGACCCGTCCGGCAGCTTGAGCGCGACCATGAGCCGACCTCCGAAGCGAGCCGGCCCCAGGTCCGCCCCTACAAACGGGCGGGCCGGCGGCCGGCGGTGAGCGGATGTTGTACCCGGGGGGCCAAAAGAAAGAACCCCGGCCGGCGGCCGGGGTTCGCTGCGTCGGTCGGTGTGACGGGATCAGGCGACGGCGGCCCGCCGGCGGCGGGCGGCCCGCACCCCCAGGCCGGCAACGGCCGCGACCGCCAGCACGCTGGTCGGCTCCGGCACCGGGATGATGGTGACGTTGTCGATCGCCGGGCCGGTGGGCGTCAGATCCAGGCTGCTGAACGTCAGGGTCGTGTTCGTTGACGAAGCGACGAAGTCGTAAACCATGGTCGTCCAGCCCATGTTGGTCGTCGTCCGGCCGGTGGTGTCGAACGTGTAATTCTGGACCGAGCCGCCGGTCGCCTGGACGCTCATGTTTTTGATCGGCGAGCCGAACCCCGGGGTGGGGTTGCCGGCCATGTCGAAGCTGATCCGGTAGGGCTGGCCGATTACCGTGCTGATCCCGGACTGGCTGATCGAGCCGGCGCTCAGGGCGCTCAGGTCGACGCTCCGGTTGCCGGCCGACGGCTGCCAATAGATGCCGATCCAGTCGACGCCAGCCCCGCCAACCGACCACCCTGTGATCGCAGTCGAGCCGGACGACAGCTGTGTGAACCCTTGCCCGCCATCGCTTGGGCTTCCCAACTCGAAGCTACCGTTGACGACGGACTGGCCATGAGCCGCAGGCACGGCCACGCCAATCGCGAGAACAGTGCAGAATACAGTAGCACGGAAACGCATCAACCGCCCCTTACTCTGGTGAGCGAGTAGACCGCTCGTCCTGCTGGAATAGCTAGCATCTGGCCGGGCCGAGGTCAACCAGCAATATTTCACCCACTCTCGGCAAATTGCCCAGTCATCCCCAGCTTTCGGCCTCCACAAAGATTTCTTGCCCCCGGGATTATCTGTCCCAATCGTTACGCCCGCCCAGGAAGCGACGGAGCCACCGGGCCAGTCAGCCTGGCGATTGTCACAGTGTAACCGGGCGTAACTCATGCCCTGGTGGCTGCCGCAGTTGCCGGCCCTCACCCAGGGAGTGCCGGCGGGGGATCAGTCGGGGACGCTGACGGCCTCGCCACCGGCCCGGGTAGCCAGGGCCGGCAGGACGGCATCGGCGTCGTACCGCAGGAACCGGACGGCCCCGTCGCAGAAGGCGAAGTTGGCCCCGCCCGGGTGCAGCAACCAGAAGTGGAAGGCGGTGCACGAGTTGTCGATCTGGTCTGTCTTGAACGAATAAGGGCCGCCCGGGCAGGCCTTGTACCAGGGGTTGTGGCCGGCCCGGTTCAGCTCCCGTGATCCCAGGGTGGCGTCGAGCGATCCGGACCCCCGCTGGCCGGCCCCCGAGTGCCACCACCCGAACCGGACGTCCGCCGACGGCGGTCGCTCGCCGGCGAACAGGGTCGAGCTGGTGCCGTCGGTCACGTGCTCCAGCCGGGTCCGGGAGTCCGCGTACAACACCCCGTCCCGTTTGCTGTACCGGGTGCCCCCGTTCCCGAGGTACGACGACAGGGCGACCTCCGCCCCGGGGCCGAGGATGACCAGGTCCGGGAACCGCCACGCGGTCCGCGCCCGCGGGTCCGCCGCCCAGCCAACACCGGCACGACGATGCCCCGGGCCGGCTGGGCGGCGGCGAACGCGGACCCGTTCGCCCGGCCCATCTCCGCGGCCACCTGCCGCCACAGGTTGTCCTGGTCGAGGTAGGGGAGCAGGAGGGCCCGCCAGCTCAGCCACCCGTACCGCTCGCCCGGCCGGTCCGGCCAGACGCCCGGCGGGAGCCGTCCGGCGTCGCCGTGCTTCTGGTGGGCGGCCAGTGCCAGTTGCCGCAGGTTGTTCGCGCACTGGAGGCGGCCGGACACCGGGTCTTGTGCCAGGTCGCACTCCATCAGCCCGTCGTACCGGACGCCCCCGGTGTTCGGCACGATGCCGGCCGTCTCCTCGCGGATGACGCTCGGGCCGCGGGTGGTGTCCACCCAGGTGCGGCGAGTCTGGCCGCTCACCTTGTGCCGGCCGTGCAGCACCCAGACACCCGGCCGGCCGGTCGGGTCCGGCTCCGCCCGGCGGTCGACCCAGTCCGGGTCATCCAGACACCGGTCGATCGGTCGGCCGGTGGTGTCGAACACCCCGCCCGTCGTAAGGCCGATGGTCCGCGGGTCGAGTAGCCAGGAGAACGAGCCGCCGCCTGTTTGGTGAGCTCCGTGAGGGGCGATGTGTACCGCCGTCGTCAGCATCACGTAGGCGGTGTCCTTACCGAGGTCGGGGCAGTTCCGGCAGATGATCTTGCGACCGCGGGCGTACACCTGCTCCCCGGGGGGAACCTTCGGGTCCGGCACCTCGTCCGCCCGCAGGCGGTTGCCGTCGAGCCGGATCAGGAACAATCGGTCGCTCGCCTTTCCCCGGAACTCCTCCTTGATTCGAGCTGAATACTGCAGTTGGTGATCGCCTTCCGGGCCGCGGCCACCTCCGCGATCAGTTCGCCGTAACGATCCGCGCGGGCGGTCGCGGGCAAGATCGCACAGGACGCGGCCAGAAAATGCATGTCATGCACCGGAAGGTGGAAGGAGAGTAGTCGTCCGCGCCGGCGCTTCAACACGTTGCATACCTTCGGGGAGTGATCCCGTTCGACCCGTCCGGGCTGCGGCCCTGCCGCTGAACCCGCCGATTGCCCCATCCCCGCGAGGCGCGACACCGCGAACTCCGACGCCCCGCCAGGACGAGCGGGCGATACGAAGCCCGACCGGCGGCCCACGGGCATCCAACGCCGGCACCCAGCCGGGTAATGCGCCAAGAACCGCCCGCGGGCACAGTAACGACCTGGCTAACACCAGTCAATAAATTGATTCATATTTCTCAGACGATACAACTTACACCTGCGGGTGCTTGTCCGGGTGCAGCCAGACGAAGCTCTTGCCCAGCCGGCCGCCGTAGTTGCCGGCGCTGACCCGCTCCAGCCCCGGGGTGTCCACGCTGGCCGCGATCGCCGCCTGGGTCGCCGCCGACAGGGTGGCCAGGTCCGGCCCGTTGATGATGATCTCCTGCACACTCACCACCCCGGCCGGCAGCTTCGACTCCACCCCCGGTTTGCCCCGCAGGGTCGGACAGAACTCGGCGTAGGTGCTGGCGATGGTGAACTTGTACCGGCTGCCGGCCTTCGACCCGCTGGCCGCCACCCCGCCGGGGAACGGCAGGCTCACCCCCGGCACCCGGCTCGCCGCCTCGGCCGCCTTGGCCGCCGCGTCCAGCGCCCCGTCGGCGGTGGTGCCGAAGAACCACAGGTTGCCGCCCATCAGCCCGTCCGCCCACCCGCACCGCCGCTCGACGACGAACTCGCCGCTCAGGATCGGCACCACCCAGCACCGCCGGCCGTGCCGCACGTCCGTGAACTGGTGGCCGTCCCCGAAGTAGGCCAACTTGCGGCCGAGCGGCAGCCACTGGTCGCCGTCGGCCGGCAGCACGTTGAAGCAGGCGGTGGTCGGGCAGGTCAGCACGTTCTGGCTGACCCGCACCAGGACGCTGCGGTCGAGCCGGGCCACCCGGTCCTTCCAGAACCGCGGGACGTGGAACTGGACGACCGCCCCCGGCCGGCCGTCGGGCGTTTCGGATGGCTCGACGTACCGGTCCAGCCCGGCCTCGCAGTCGCACAGGATGGTGGACGAGGCGTTCCCGGTGCACGCCTGGACGGCCCGGTCCAGCCAGTACCGGTCGCGGGCGGTGACGAGCACGGCCGCATAGATGCTGCGGAACGCCTCGGCATAAGTGTCGTCGACGGGTGCGGGCATGACGCGGCCCCAAGTAGGTGGGGCCAGTATAGGCAGCGGTCGCGGGCGGGTGGGCCGGGGCCGACGGGTGAGCCGGCCCCCGGCCCGGGGTCAGCCGACCCAGAGCGGCATGAACAGGACCGCCGCCATCAGGGCGACGATCAGCGCCACCGAGGCGGCCATCACCGCCTCGAAGGCCAGGTAGCTGTCCGCCCACCCGCGGTGGGGGGCGTCGTCGTGGGAGTGGCTGTAAAACATGCCGGCCCTCCTGCGGGGCGGCCGGGCGACGTGAAGCCCGCCCCGCCCCCAGCATCGCACCCGCGGGGCGGCTGTCAACCACCTGTTTCCGGGTATGGGAGTCGGACGCACGGCCGGCGAGGGCGGTCGCTCTTTCGGAATAGGTCCGGCGAGCCGGGGTGTCAGCCCCCGGGTGGAGTCGCAGACACTTCACCCGGGGGCTGACGCCCCCGGCTCGCCGAGCTTGATCGGGGACGGTAGTCAGTCCCGCAGGTCGGACTCGGTGAACAGGGTGAACCCCTGGGCCTGGAGGGTGCCGGCGGCCGTCTCGAAGTCGTCCACGTGCAGGGCCAGGGCGGTGTTCCCCAGCGGCCCGACCCCGGTCAGCAGCGGGTAGCAGTAGTGGATGTCGATCTCCCCGCTCAAGAGCGCCTTGGTGATCGACAGGAGCGGCTGGTCGTGGTCCGGCAGTTTCACCACCAGCAGGTCGCTCTCGGTGAACGGCAGCTTGGCCTGCTTGAGGATCTCGTAGCCCCGCTCGTAGTCGCTGGGCACCAGCCGGATGATGGCGCAGTCGGCCGTCTCGATCACCGTCAAGGAGACGACCCGGACGTCCGTCTTCTCGAACTTGCGGACCAGGTCCAGCAGCGCCCCGATCCGGTTGGCCAGGAACACGTTGAACTGGCGGACGCTCGGCCAGTCCCGCCCGCGGGCGGTGTCGAACCCGACCCCGGCCCCGGCCTCGTCTTCGCCGCCGAACGTCATGCGGTGCCCTCAACCCGTGATACGGGCCGAGCTTACACCACCCGCCCGGGGAACGCAACCGGGACGGCCGGCCGGTCGTGTCTCCGTTTGGTCCCCGCCCCCCTTGTGGGGGAGGGTTAGGGTGGGGGTCGAGACGGCCTGCCAGTTCGGAGCCGTAGAAGTGGCAAGACGCGAATACCCCCCACCCTATCCCTCCCCCACAAGGGGGGAGGGGACCAAACCCCGAATGGCGACAGTGCCGGCCTCCGGGCGGTCGGCCGGCTACCGGCGGCGGGTTTTTCCGGCGGCCGCGGCCCGGCCGTTCCGCCCGCCGCGGCTGGCAGCAGGGGCGGCTTCGGCCTCTTCCTCGTCCTCCTCTTCGCCGGCCTCGGCCTCGGGGAGGATGTCGTTCAGGCACACCTGGGTGAGCAGCTCGTCCGCGGTCTTCTCCTCGTCCAGCGTCTCCTGGAGGAGTTCGGCCACCCGGTCCTGGCCGAGCAGCCCCGCCAGGGTGCGGGCGGTGCCGTACCCGCTGATCTCGTAGTGCTCGACCTTCTGGGCGGCCCCGGCCAGGGCCATGTCCAGCACCGCCGGGTCGGCGTCCGCCTCCAGCAGCTCCTTCGCCTCCTCGATCAGCCCCTCCATGGCCGCGCACTTCTTGCCGGTCAGCTTGATGCCGAGCTGTTCGCCGGCCTCGGTCAGCCGCTCGACCTGCCCGCGGGTCTGTTCCAGGTGGTCGGCGAACGCCTTCTTGAGGGCCGGGCTGGTGGACGCCTTGGCCATCTTCGGCAGCGCCTTCACCAGCTGGTTCTCGGCGCTGTACAGGTCTTTCAGGCAGTCTTCGAGCAGCTTGTCCAGGGACGGGAGTTTCATGGGTGGGACCGGGTCCGGGGAGGAACGGCCGCGGCACTGTCCGCGGCCCGCCCCGATGCTAGTCCGGCCCCGCCGCGCCGCCCAACCGGCGGCCGGTCCGCTGTCCCGTCCGGAGGCGAGCCGGGGGCGTCAGCCCCCTGTTGCAGCCTCCAACGGGACACTCCAACAGGGGGCTGACGCCCCCCGCTCGCCTGGCTTTTCACTTGCAGTAGCTCAGCGCCAGCACGGCGAACGCGGTGGCCAGCTCCGGGGTGTTCTCCAGGAACGCCGGGTTGTCGTTCGCCCAACTGCCGTCCGCCTTCTGCCGCTTCTTCAGCGCCGCGAACAGCTCCGCCCGCCACGGGTGCTTGGCCCCCTTGGCGTCGGCGAACTGGTCCTCCCCGACCGCGTCCAGCGCCTTGGCGAACGTGTGGTAGTAGTAGAACAGCCCGGCCGTCCCCATCCCCGGGTTCTGGTCCAGGGTGTAGTGCCGGCGGACCCAGCCGACGGCCGCCTTCACCCGCGGGTCGTCCTTGCCGATGCCGGCGAACAGGAACGTCTTCAGCCCGGCGTAGGTCATCCCGCCCTCGCTCCGCAGGCCGCCGTCGGCGGTCGCCTTGTCCTTGACGTCCGGGTTGGTCGGGTTGTACACGAACCCGCCCTTGTCGTCGTCGGACGCCTTGGCCGCGAACGGCAGGGCGTTGTACTCCCCCGGCAGGTTCTGGGACCGGCCGGCGAACGTCACCGCCCGGCTGATGCTCGGGTCGTCCTTGCTGACGCCCGCGGCCAGCAGCGCCTCGACGAAGAACTGGGTGTTCGACAGGTCCGGCCGGCCGCGGGTGCCGTCGTACCCGACCCCGCCGAACTTCGGGTCGTCCGGGGCCGTTCCGTCCCCGTGCTGCATCGTCCGGATGAACTTAGCGGCGTTCGCGATCACCTTGTCGTACCGGCCGTTCGTGTTCGCCTGCTGAAACGCGGCGACCGCCAGACACGTCGTATAATTGGCCAGTCGTTGGTCGTACACGCCGCCGTCCGGCTTGATCCGGCTTTCCAGGTACTTCAGCGCCTTGGCCACCACCGGGTCGTCCGGCGTCCGGCCGGCCCGTAGCAGGACAGCGGCGGTCAGGGCCGTCACCCCCGGGCCGCCGAGCTTCGGGGCGAAGCTGCCGTCCGGGTTCTGCCGCTTGGCCAGGGCGTCGTACCCCTTGTCCAACACGGCCTTCAGCTCGGCCGGGTCGGGCCGGTCGGCCGCCGTGGCCGTCGCCGCCGCCAGGACCGTCACCGCCAGACCCACACGCATCGTTTTCATCAGTGCCTCCCTCAAGTAAGACAGGCAGCGGGCACGAAGCTAACCAAGTTCGGCTGCGTCTTGGCTCCCCCTCCCCGAAGCGGAGAGGGGGAGCAAGCGGGGCGAGCGGCCGGATTGTTAACTTGAGCCGTTCGCCGGCCCCCGGGTTGAGCGAAATCGCATTCCGCAGGTATAATCACCCCCGCCTCACCCCGCCGCCCCTGGGAGTGTGACTTGGACCCGCGCCCCCGGCTGCTCCTGATCGGCCCGCCGCCCGGCCCGCTGGCCGGCCCGCTGGCGCTCGCCGACGTGACCGCGGTGCCGGACGTCCCCGGGTCGGCCACCGAGGCGCTGGCCCACGGCGGGTTCGACGGGGTGATGCTCGGGGTGGAGACGTTCGTCGGCCGGCTGGCCGAGTTCCGCCGCAGCGAGCTGGTGCTGGCCCACGTGGACAAGGGGCTGGCCGTCCTCGACCCGGACGGGACGGTCGGCTGGGCCAACCCGACCTTCCGCGGGTGGTGCCCGGACGACCCGGTCGGCAAGCCGCTGGTCGACGCCCTGGCCGCCCAGTCCCTGGCCGGCCCCGACCCGCTCGCCCCCGCCCGCCTCGGCCGCGTCACCACCTTCCGCCTGTTCCGCCCGGCCAGCCAGGAGTGGCCGTACCTGGACGTGACCGTCACCCCGGTCCCGCCCGCCCCGGAGGCGGTCCGCCAGCTCGTCATCACCGCCCGCAACGTCACCCCGGAGGTGGAACAGCAGCGGAAGCTGGACGCCCTCCACCAGGCCGGCCGGGAGCTGGCCGGCCTGGACCCGGACCAGCTCGCCGAGATGAACATCCCGACCCGGGTGGAGCTGCTCAAGCAGAACCTGCGGCGGTACATCCACGACCTGCTCCAGTACGACAACATCGAGGTCCGGCTGCTCGACCGGCGGACCGGGGAGCTGAAGCCGCTGCTCGAGGACGGCATGTCCGAGGAGGCGGCCAAGCGGGTGCTGTTCGCCCGGCCGACCGGCAACGGCGTCACCGGGTACGTGGCCGCCACCGGGGTCAGCTACCTGTGCCCGGACACGTCCGCCGACCCGCTCTACCTGACCGGGGCGACGGACGCCCGCAGCAGCATGACGGTGCCGCTCAAGTACCACGACGAGGTGGTCGGCACGCTGAACGTGGAAAGCCCGCGGGCCAACGGGTTCGGGGCGGACGACCTCCAGTTCACCGAGCTGTTCAGCAAGGAGATCGCGGCGGCCCTCCACACCCTGGACCTGCTCACCGCCCAGCAGACCTGCACGGCCAGCCAGTCGCTCGACGCCATCAACCGGGAGATCGCCCTGCCGGTGGACGACGTGCTGTGCAACGCGGCCACCCTGCTGGCCCGGCTCGGGGACACCGACCCGGAGACCGCCGGCCAGCTTCGCCGTATCCTCGACTCGGCCCGGCAGGTGAAGGACCGGGTGCAGAAGGTGGGGGTCGAGTTCGGGGCGGCCGACGGCGGGCCGGGGGTCGGGATCGGGCCGCTGGCCGGCAAGCGGGTGCTGGTGCTGGAGCCGGACGAGCGGCTGCGGAAGTCCGCCCACCTGGTGCTCGGCCGGCTCGGGGCGGCGGTCGAGACGACCGGCACCGCCGCCGAGGCCATCGCCCTGGCGACCGACGCCCCGTTCGACGCGGTGCTGATGGACATCAAGCCGCCGGACCTGGGCGGGTACGACACGTACCGGCGGCTGCGGGCGGCCCGGCCGGAGGCGGCGGTGTCCATGACCACCGGGTTCGGGTACGACGCCGCCCACAGCATCGTGAAGGCCCGGCAGGACGGCATGCAGTACGTGCTGTTCAAGCCGTTCCGTCAGGACCAGCTCGTGAACGCGGTGCTGGACGGCACCCGCGCCACCCGCACCCCGCCGCCGGCCGCCGTCACCGGGCGGTCGGCATGACCTGGGCCGATCTCTGCTTCGCCCTCGCGGCCGTCGTCTGCTGGATCGGTCACGCCTACATCTGGACCGGTATTCTCAACCACCTGTACGGCCGACCGCTGCCAAAATGGTTTCTCAAGCCCTGGCGGCTGTTCACCGGGGCGGTCATCCTCTCGCTTCCGCTGATCTACCACTCGTCTCGATACACCGTTGTTCCGGACATCGGTTTAGTCCCGGTCGGTATCTGGAGCACTCTGATCCTGCAGGCATACCTTCCACTCTGTCTTTTGTACGGCGGGTGGGTTTTCCCAGTTGTCACTGTCTCTCGCCTGCTCACACCCAAACCTCGGGCTGTCGTCCATCACCAGGCCGAAGAAGTTGACCTCTGGAAGCAGCTCGGCCCCGCGGCGATCGGCGACGGCAAGTACCGGCACGTCGCCCGGCTGCCGTTCAACGACGTGTTCCGGGTCGAGTTCACCGACCTGACCCTGGCCGTGCCGAAGCTGCCGGCCGCGTGGGACGGCCTCCGCATCGACTTCCTCAGCGACCTGCACTTCTGCGGCACCCCGAGCCGGGCGTTCTTCGACGCGGTGATGGACAAGCTCACCGCCGGCCCGCCGCCGGACCTGGTGGTGCTCGGCGGCGACTTCGTGGACACCGACGCCCACCACGCCTGGCTCGCCCCCGTCCTCGGCCGGCTGACCGCCACCGAGGGGAAGTACGCCATCGTCGGCAACCACGACCAACACCACCACCCGGATCGCGTGCGTGCGGAACTGATCGCCGCCGGGTACACGGTGCTCGGCAACGGCTGGCGTGAGGCCACCATCCGTGGCGAGCGGTGCGTGCTGGTCGGCCACGAGGGGCCGTGGTTCCGCCCCGCCCCGGGCCTGAAGGGGGCACCCGCCGACTGCTTCCGCCTGTGCGTCAGCCACACCCCGGACAACTTCTATTGGGGCGTGGAGAACCGCATCGGGCTGATGCTGTGCGGGCACGTCCACGGCGGGCAGATCCGGCTGCCGCTGATCGGCAGCATCTTCGTGCCGAGCGTGTACGGCCGGCGGTTCGACCAGGGGGTGTTCGAGTCGGAGGGGATGGTGATGGCCGTCGGCCGGGGGGTGAGCGGCAAGGAACCGTTGCGGTTCCGCTGCCGCCCGCAGGTGCTGCGGCTCACACTCACCGCCGGTCGGCCTGCCTGAGCCAAAGCACGGCTCGGAGCCGCGGAGCGGCGGCGGATGCGCAGCCAGGGGCGCCAGCCCCTGGTAGATGTGGAAAGGGCCGAAGCCCCGGAGGGGCGGCAGGTTCTGTCGCCCCTACGGGGCTTCGGCTCTATTGCTGCGGCACCCCTTACGCCCTGGGCTACGCATCTGCCGCCGCTCCGCGGCTCCGACATCCGTCCGTCGGCTAAGATCGTGGGGGAGACATGTAAACGACACAACCCCGGGTTGCCCCGGGGTTGCGACGTCTGCGGCGAGTGGAGGTGAGGGGAGTTGAACCCCTGACCTCTTGAATGCCATTCAAGCGCTCTCCCAACTGAGCTACACCCCCTGCCGTGCATCTCCAAACTTAGCGGCCGGCCGCCCGGGTGTCAACCCGTCCGGGCGGGGGAATCAGCCGCCGGCCCGCACCTCGTCCAGCGTCACCACGCGGCGCTCGTCCACCGCCTTGCGGACCAACAGGCAGGCTAGCACCGCGTCCCGCCCGTGTTCGACGGACGCCACCGGCGGCTTCCGGGTTCGCACGCTGTCCAGGAACGCCGCCAGCGCCTGCTTCGTCGCCTCCGTCGAGTCGAACTTGCCGGCCACCTTCTGGTCCGGCTTGTTCACCTCCTTGCGGTACGACAGCGTCCCCGAGTTGAAGTCGATGCCGGCCGTCGCCCCGATCAGTTGGGTGTACTCGAAGTTGAACGCCGACAGCGCCTTGCCGGCCTGCCCCGGCATCACCCAACTGTGGATGATGTTGACGATCAGCCCGTTCGGGTACTCGACGACGGCCGAGTAGTAGTCGGTGACGGTCCGGTCCGGCTGGAACTCTTTGAACAGCCCCTTGCGGCCCATGCCCATGGCCCGCACCGGCACCGATTTCAGCGCCCAGTTGAGTACGTCCCAGTTGTGGCACGCCTGCTCCAGCATCCAGTCCCCGCTCCGCTCCCGCTGGCCGAACCACCCGCCGAGCGGCCCCCAGGCGTTCGACCAGGCGATCCGCCCCTCGACCAGTTCGCCCAGGTCGCCGGCGTGGACCCGCTTCATGCTCTCCACGAAGAACGGGTTGGCCCGCCGCTGGAACCCGATCTGCACGATCCGGTCCGACCCCTTGGCCGCCTTCACCAGCGTGTCGCACTCCGGCAGCGTCAGGCACATCGGCTTCTCGGCGTACAGGTCTTTGCCGGCCGCGATGCTGTCCAGGTAGTTGCGGGCGTGCAGGTCGATGGGGATGGCGCTGACCACCGCGTCCACGTCCGGGCGGGCGAGCAGGTCGGCCCACTTGGCACAGGTGAACGGCTTCGGCTGCTTGGCGTCCGTGACCGCCTTCACCGCCCGTTCCGCGGCCGCCGGGTCGATGTCGCAGACGGCGGTGACGGCCTGCCCGGGGAGGCCGAGGGCGCTCTTGAGCAGGCTCGACCCGCGGTTGCCGACGCCGACGAACCCGAGCCGGACGGGGGTGTCCCGGTCGGCGGCGGTGACAGTGGAAGCGGCGGCGACGGCGGACGCGGCCAGGAACTCGCGGCGGTGCGGGGCGGGCATTGCGGAGGCTCCGGGAGGGAACGGGCGGTATGATGGTGCCGCGCCACCCCGCCGGCCGCAAGGGATGTCCGAAGTCCGGCGGGTTTTGGTTCGGCTCCCCCTCCCTGCTTCGGGGAGGGGGCCGGGGGGGTGGGGTTGTGCCCGCCAGCCGATTCGGTGATTCCGAAGTCGCGGCGACGGGTGCAGGCTCGACCCCACCCCCCGGCCCCCTCCCGAAGCGGGGAGAGGGGGGAGCAAAGCCGCCCGCCCCGGAGCCATCTGATGCGGTTCACCGCCCGCCACTACGCCACCGGGGCGCCGACCGCCGTCGAAGTCACCGGCGACCGGGTGACGTACATCGGCCCCGGGTCCGAGCCGGCCGACGGGTGGGTCGCCCCCAGCTTCTGTGACGTGCAGATCAACGGCTGCCTCGGCGTCGGGTTCAACAGCCCGGCGCTGACCGCCGACGGGGTGCGGACGGTCGCCGACGAGTGCCGTCGGCACGGCGTCGGCCGGCTCTGCCCGACCGTCATCACCGACGGCTTCGAGCCGATCCGCCGGGCATTCGTCACCCTGGCCGGCGCCCTGGACGCCGACCGGGAGTTGGCCCGCCGCATCCCGGGCTTCCACCTGGAGGGGCCGTACATCTCGGGCGAGGACGGCCCCCCCGCGCCCATCCGAAAGCCCACGCCCGCGACCCGGACTGGGACGAGTTCCGCCGCTGGCAGGACGCGGCCGGCGGTCGCATCCGCATGGTGACACTCGCCCCGGAGCGGGCCGGCGCGATCCCGTTCATCGAGAAATTGTCAGCCAGCGGGGTCGTGGTCGCCCTCGGGCACACGGCCGCGACCGGCGACCAGATTCGGTCTGCGGTCGATGCTGGCGCCCGGACCAGCACCCACCTGGGCAACGGCTGCCACGCCACGCTGAACCGGCACGCCAACCCGATCTGGGAGCAGCTCGCGGACGACCGGCTGTGGATGAGCGTGATCGCCGACGGCCACCACCTGCCGCCGGCCGTGCTCACGTCCCTGGTCCGGGCGAAGGGCGTCGAGCGGACGCTGCTCACCTGCGACGCCAGTTCGCTGGCCGGCCTGCCGCCGGGCCGGTACGCCGACTGGGGGCAGGAGTTCGAGGTGCTGCCGGGCGGCAAAGTGGTGGTGCCGGGGACGCCGTACCTGGCCGGGTCCGGGTGCTTCACGGACGCCTGCGTCGGGTTGGCGGCGGACCGGTTCGGGCTGGCCGCGGCGGTCGAGATGGCCAGCGTCCGCTTCCGCGGCAACTGCTCGGCCGGCCGGCGGACGGGTGGGACGAACTGGCGTGGTTCGACTGGACCCCGGGTGGGCCGGTGACGGTGCGGCAGGTGATCGGCTGACGGCCCGGGGCCGCCGGCCGGGCCGCGGGCCTCACCCGACCGGGGGGGCCGCCCGCGGCCCGGCGGCACTCACTTGTTGGTCAACTCGAACGTGATCTTCTCGATGGTCCCGGTGAACTCGAACTTGCCCTTGTCGCGGTAAGCCGGGTCGACCGGGGTGATCGAGTCGCGGCCGACCTCGAACGGCTCCAGCCCGTGCCGGAACGCCGACCGCACCACCTTCCCCTCACCCGCCGGCCGGCCGTTCACCAGCAGCTTCATCGTGCCGCCGCCCTCCTTCGACCCGTCCGGGGTGAACTCGGTCCGGAGCGTCACCTTGCCCTCCGGCAGCGCGACCGTGCCGGGGATGGTCACGTCGGCGATCTCGAAGAACGTGTACCGGAACACCGGCCTGCCGCCGCGGACGTACAGCGACCACCCGCCGGAGAACGACCCGGCACAGGCGACGACGCCCTCCGCCCCGCCCGCCGGGACGACCAGCTCGGCGGTGATCGCGTGCGGCCGCGGGAACAGCTGCGGGCCGACCGGCTCGGGCAGCATCACGGCGTTACCGAAGTACGTCCACTTCGTCGGCGGGTCGCCGGCCACCCGCAGCTTCGGGTCCATCCGCTCGGAGAACCGGGGGTCGAGCGGGAACACCCCGTACTTGTTCGCCTCCTCGACGAACTTGCCCTGGAGTTCCTTGAGCTTGTCCGGCCGCTCCTTCGCCAGGTCGACCGCCTGACTGAAGTCGCCCTCGACGTGGTACAGCTCCCACGGGGCAGTCCGGAACCCGTCGCCGCGGCCGGCCGTCTGCCACGGCAGCCCGAACCGGCTGCACGCCACCCACCCGTCGTGGTAGATGGCCCGGTTGGTCGCCAGCTCGAAGTACTGCGTCGCCCGCCGGCTCTTGGCCGCCGCGTCGTCGAACGTGTACAGCATCGACACCCCCTCGATCGGCTTCTGCGGGATGCCGTTGACCGCTCGAGGCTCGGGAATCTTGCACGCCTCCAGGATGGTCGGCACCACGTCGATCACGTGGTGGAACTGGGTGCGGGTTTCGCCCTTCGCCTTGATCCCCGTCGGCCAGTGGACGACCATCGGGTTGCGGGTGCCGCCGAAGTGGCTGGCCACCTGCTTGGTCCACTGGAACGGAGCGTCCATCGCCCACGCCCAGCCGACCGGGACGTGCGGCTCGCTGGTCGGCCCGCCGATCTCGTTCAGCCGCCGGATGGTGCTGTCCAGCCCGAGCTGGACGCCGATCAGGCTGGCGACCTCGCTGAACGTCCCCTCCAGCCCGCCCTCGGCGCTCGCCCCGTTGTCGCCGACGACGTACACGATGAGCGTGTTATCCAGCTCGCCGGACTGCCGCAGGCTGTCGACCAGCCGGCCGACCTCGGCGTCGGTGTAGTCCATGTACCCGGCGTAGTTCTCCATCAGCCGGGCGTACACCGCCTTCTCGTCGGCCGACCGGCTGTCCCAGGACGGGATCTCCTTCGGCCGCGGGGTCAGCCTCGTCCCGTTCGGGATGACGCCCAGCTCGAGCTGCCGGGCGTGGGTCAGCTCCCGCTGCCGGTCCCAGCCGTGGTCGAACCGGCCCTTGTACTTGTCCCGGTACGCCTTCGGGGCGTGGTGCGGGGCGTGAACGCCGGACGTGCTGAAGTACATGAACCACGGCTTGTCCCGGTCGGCCGCCCGGACGGTGCGGGCCCAACCGATCGCCTCGTCGGTCATGTCGGCGGTGAAGTGGTAGCCCTGCTCCGGGGTCTTCGGCTGGGGCACCCAGGTGGTGTTGCGGTAGATGACCGGGTAGTACTGGTGCGTCTCCCCCTGGTTGAACCCGTAGAAGTAGTCGAACCCCAGGCCGGTCGGCCACCGGTCGAACGGCCCGGCCGGGCTGATGTCCGGCTCGGGCGTGTTGTGCCACTTGCCGAACATGCCGGTGGCGTAGCCGTTGCCCCGGAGCGTCTCGGACACGAGCGCCGTGCTCCGGGGGATGACCCCGGTGTACCCGGGGTAGCCGGTGCCCATCTCGATGATGACCCCGGTGCCGCAGCTGTGGTGGTTGCGGCCGCACAGCAGCGCCCCGCGGGTCGGGCTGCACAGGGCGGTGGTGTGGAACCGGGTGTACTTCAGCCCGTTGTCGGCCAGCCGCTGCATGTGCGGGGTCGGCACCGGCCCGCCGAACGGGCTGCACATGCCGAACCCGACGTCGTCCAGGAGGACCAGCAGCACGTTCGGGCTGCCCTTCGGAGCCTTCACCGGCTGCGGGTAGTTCGGCGTCGAGTCCCGGTACGTCTCGCCGATCTTGCCGGTGAACGCCGGGTCGGGCTTCGGCAGTTGGCCGCCCGCGGCGGGCGGGGCGGCCCCGTCCCGGGCCGACGCGCCTCTCGTCCGGTCCGTCGCGGCCAGCCACCCGAGGGCACACCCGACCGTCAACGGCAGCGCGGCAGAGAGGAGCGATCTGTGCATCAGTCCGGACTCCGGTTGCGGGCCAGCAGGAACACAGGCGGCGGGCACCGGGCCGCCGCTCGGCCGCGGAGTTCGCGCATCGCCAAGCGGGGCGGTTGGCACACCAATCGGCCGATCAAGCATCGAAATCTATGAACTGCGAATCCGTTTCGCAAGTGTTTTCGCCCCCGGAGGCACGACTGAACGCTTGCCCCTTCCCGCGGCGATCCGGGGGTAACCCCGGGTGGCGGCCTGTGACCCGGACTTCTCCGTTGAAATCCGCGGGCACGAGGCCGCCAATGAGAGGACACCCCCGATCGCCAGGTCGGGCGGGACGCAAAACGCCCACCCGTCCGGGACGGGTGGGCGCGGCAGCGACTTGGGCTGTGGGACTTACCGCCCGCTCACTGACCCGAGCAGCTTCTTGACCGCCGCCCGGTGCTTCTCCGGCACCTGATCGAGCGACTTGGCCGACACCTTGTCGTCCCCGCCGCGGATGGTGATCGACTCGGCCGTCGGCTTGCCGTCCTCGATCCGCCCGCGGATCTCGTACTTGGTCTCGTCCATCGTGGCGGTGATGGTGAAACTGTCGTCGTTCACCCGGGCCTCGACCCGGTTGAACCGCGGGCCGTCCTTCGCGTCCGGCACCTCGACCCGGAGCCGCCGGGACTCGGCCCGCGGCTGGTCCGGCTTCCGCGTCTCGGCCGGCTTCCGGGCCTCGCCCAGCTCGACCCCGATCGTCTGCTTCTTCCCCTTGCGGAGCACCACCAGCTCGGCCCGCGGGGCGGCGGTCTTGGCCACCGCCTCGGCGAACGCCTTCTCGTCCGCCGTCACCGGCTTGCCGTTGAACCGGACCAGGATGTCGTTCTTCTTCACCCCGGCCTTGGCGGCGGCGGAGTCCGGCAGCACCCCGGCGATCAGCAGCCCCTCGCCGGCCGGCAGGTCGATTTGCTCGGCCAGTTCGTCCGGGATGCGGGCCAGTTGCAGCCCGAGCCAGACCTGCGGCCGGGCGGTCGCGTCCTTCCGCAGCATGTCCTCGGCCGCCCGCTTCCGGTAGCTTTCCGTCAACCGCTGGGCCTCCTCCACCTTGCGGTGCATGTCTTCGCCCAGCCGCTTCTGCAGTTCGGACCGGTCCCGCTGCAACTGCTCCAGCTTCCGCCGGGCTTCCTCCGGCAGCTTCTGGTCCTCGCTCCGGCGGCGGAGTTCTTCGGCCTGCTCACGCAGGGCGTCCAGCGCCTTCCGTCGCTCCTGCTCGGCCTGCTTCATCGCCCCTTCGGCCGCCCGCCGACCTTCCCGGGCGGCGTCATCGGCCTGCTTGCGGCCCTGGGTCATGGCCCGCTCCAGCGCCTCCATCGCCTTCTTCATCCCCTCCTTGGCCTCCGGCGAGTCGGCCTTCTCCATCGCCTCCCGGAGCGCCTTCATCCCCCGCTCCATGCCTTCCCGCATCTTGTCCCCGCCCGGGCCGGTGAACGGGTCGAACCCCTCCGGCGGGATGCGGAACTCGAACCTCATCCCGTCCGGCCCCTTCGGCGGAACCGGCGGCTGCGGGCCGCGGGGCTTGCCCGGAACGCCCGGCGGGGGCGGCGGGGGCGGCGGGACCGGCGGGGTCGGGCCGGACAGCAGCTTCTCCAGCCGCTCGACCAGCCGGTCGGCCTCCTCGGCGTCCCCCTTCTTGATGGCGTCCTTGATCTTCGCCTTCAGGTCGGCGACCGCCGCCTTGTCCACCACCCGGCGGACCTCGACCCGTGTCACTTTCGGGGCGTCCGGCTTGGCCGGCGGTTTCGGGGCGTCCGGCGGCTGGACCACCACCTCGACTTCGACGGCGTCCGGGTTGGGCTTCGGCTTCGGGTCGTCGGCCGTCGCCGGGGTCAGCCCGGACAGCAGCACGGCCGCGCTCAGCACCCCGCCGGCGGTCAGATACCGCCACCCGCGGGAGGGCCGCCGGCTCAGGCCGGCGGTCGGGTTCAGCAACATAGTCACTCTCAGGAAAAGGTCCGACCGGCCGGCCCGCACCCCGCTGGCCAGCGCCGGCACCCGGGCCGGTCGGTCGGACAGGTTGACCAGGAATTCGGCGTAGTCGGTCGGCTTCCCGCCGACCGCCGCCGCCGCCGCGTCCGCCAGGTACTCCTGCGCCAGGTGCAGGGTCCGCCGGAGCGGCCAGAACCACAACACGGGGAAGAACACCGCCCGGGCCAGCCCGACCCACCACCCGGTGCGGTGATCGCCCCGGGCCAGGTGGTCGAGTTCGTGGGCCAGCACCCACCGCAGTTCGGCGGCGGACGCCGTCCGGGCCAGCTCCCACGGGAGCACGATCACCGGCCGCAGCAGCCCGAAGCAGACCGGCGAGCCGACCTGGTCGGACGCCAGCACCCGCGGCCGGCGGCCGTCGGCGACTTCGTCCAGGGCGGCCCGCACCCGCGGCGGGGCCGGGGCGGCCGACCACACCAGCCGGACCAGGGCGAGGTGGCCGACCGCCAGTTGCAGGGCCATCACGCCGGCGGTCAGGAAGTACGCCCCGAGCAGCACCGGGACGACTTCGGGCAGGAGGGCCGGGGCGACGGCGGTCGCGGCCGGGAGGGGCGCTTCCTCCCCCTCGTCCGGCTCAGCCTGGGGGACCGGAGCGGCCGCGCCGACGGTCGCCGACACCCACTCGTCGGCCGGGTCGTCGGCCCCGTCCGGGTCGCCGGCCGGCAGCGAGCCGGCGACCGCGGACGGCTCCCCGCGGGGCGGCGCCCCGTGGCTCGGCGACGGGACCGGAACCCTCAGCCAGCCGGGCAGCAGGCACAGGGCGGCGGCCAGCACCGCCCCGCGGATGGCCACCGCCGCGACCCGCTGGCGGCGGGCCGGGCAGCGGGTGAGGGCCGCCCATGCCAGCCCGAGCAGGAGCACCGTGCCGCCCGCCAGGGCCGTCCGCGCCGCCCACTCCGCCGCCGGTCCGAACCCGGTCATGACCCCGCCCCCCGTGCCGGTGACAAGCCGCTGTCGGTCACACCCCGGCGGTCACTCCGTCTTGCGGGCCTTGTTGATGAGCGCCCGCATTTCCTCCAACTCGGCCGGCGAAATCCGTTCCGCTTTCAGCAGGCTGAGGACCAACTGCGAGGCCGCCCCGTCGAACACCCGGTCGAGGAACCGGGACGCCGTCTCCTCCCGGCTGAACACCGGCTGGTAGACGAACGTCCGCCCCTGCTCGGTGTGCGTCACCAGCCCCTTCGTCTCCATGATCCGCAGGAGCGTCTGGACGGTGTTCGGGGCCGGCTGCCGGCCGTCCGCCGGGCGGAGCAGCTTGTGAACCTCGGACACGCTCCGCGGGCCGTGTTCCCACAGCACCTTGAGCAGCTCCAGCTCGCGGGGGGTGGGGGTCGGAAGCTCGTCCATGCGGCCCTCGGCTTGGCCTAACAACTAAAGTTTTAGGTATTAAAGCCGGAGGCAGTCGGCTGGTCAATAGGGTTTCGTCGGAGATAGGGAGGGATTTGACGTAGGGCGGTGCCGAGTCTTCGAGGCCCGCCGGTCCGGGCGATGGCAGGCTGTCCTCCGGCGGGCCTCGAAGACTCGGCACCGCCCTACGAAGGCCGGATCACTGCCCGAAGGTGAAATGCTTCTCGTCCAACATCGCCCGCTCGGCCGGCGTCAGCGAAGGATCCGGCAGGCCGGCGACGGCGGCCCGGCGGGCGGTGCGGGCGGCGGCCGGTTGGCCGAGCCGGTCGAGCGCCGCTGCCAGGTAGAGGTTCGCTCGCGGGTCGGTGGGCCGGTCCTCGCGGGCGGCTCGCAGGGCGGCGACCGCCTTCGCCAGCGTCTGCTCGGTGGCCACCGCGTCCCGGCGGTCCGGGTCGGCGTCCCAGCGGCAGACCAGTAGGTACAGGCCGATGCCGCGGTGCAGGTGTTCGCGGTACGAGTCGCCGTCGGCCGACGCCAGTTCCATCAGCCGGGTGTGGCAGTGGATTTGGTGCTCCCGGGCGACCGGCCGATCGTCGGCGGCGAGCCGCTCGAACTCGGCCCGGGCGTCGGCCGGGCGGCCGAGCCGGTGCAGCAACTCGGCCAGGTTCGCCCGTATCTGAACCGCCCGCGGGTTGGCCCGGACGTACTCCCGCAGGTGCGGGACGGCCGCCGCGTCGTCGCCGCGGTCCAGGCAGTCGGCGGCCAGGGCGAGCGGGTCGGCGGGTTCCGCGGTGGTCGGCTCGGCGTGGCGGTCGGGTACGGAGAACGGGTGGAGACAGCCGGCCGCCAGCACCAGCCCGCCGACCGCCAGTAACGCCCACCGCATGGCCGCCCCCCCGCAAACCCTGCGGGAGAGATCGAATGGGGCGGTCCGGGGGGTGCAGGGAAACGGCGGCGGGCGGGGAAGTGTTGTGGCAAGTTGGGGGAAGAGGTCGGGTGGTATGGGTCTTATGTAGGGTGCGTTGAGGCTCTGCGAAACGCACCGCGAGACAGCATCCAGGCCGAACCTCGGGCCACCGGACAGGGACCAGCCCCGGGGGAGGGCGAGGCTCCTGCCGAGCCGCGCTCCCCGCCCGGCTGGCCGCCACCCACGTCCGTTGGCTGCCGCCGGTATAGCTTCCGGTCGTTGCCGCAGGCGGGCGGCTCGGCAGGAGCCTCGCCCTCCCCCAGGGCAGTCGCCGGCGGTGATTGCGACGAACTGCCCGGGTGCGGTCTCGACGGTGCGTTTCGCAGAGCTTCAACGCACCCTGCACCGGATCAGCCTTTCTTGGCGAAGTTCTCGGCCGCCATCGCCCAGTTGATGACGTTGAACCAGGCGTCCACGTAGTCGGCCCGCTTGTTCTGGTACTTCAGGTAGTAGGCGTGCTCCCACACGTCGATGCCCAGGATCGGGGCCGGGCCGCCGTTCATCACCGGGGTGTCCTGGTTGGCCGCGGTGAGGATCGCCAGCGGCTTGTCGGCCCCCGGCACCAGCCACGCCCACCCGCTGCCGAACTGGGCCAGCGCCTTCGCCTTGAACTCCTTCTTGAACCCGTCCAGCGAGCCGAACGAGGCGTCGATCGCCTTCAGCAGGTCGCCGGTCGGCCGGCCGCCGTCCTTGGACATGATCTTCCAGAAGAAGGTGTGGTTCCAGTGGCCGCCGCCGTTGTTGCGGACGGCCGTCTGCTGGGCCGCCGGCAGCGACTTCAGATTCTTCAGCACCTCTTCGAGTTGCTCGTTCGTGTGCCCGGGGAGGGCTTTGTTCAGGTTGTCGACGTAGGCCTGGTGGTGCTTGCTGTGGTGGATCTCCATCGTCCGGGCGTCGATGTGCGGCTCCAGGGCGTCGTAGGCGTAGGGCAGCTTCGGCAGGGTGAACCCGCCCTTCTTGTCCTGGGCGCGGGCCGCGGCGGGGACGGTCAGCAGCACCGCGCCGCCGGCGGCGGCGGTGCGGAGCATGTCACGGCGGGTCAGCATGGGGGTGCTCCAACGGGGGTGGGAACCGTCGGAGACAGTAATAGGCCGGCGGGGGCGGAAGTGGAAGGCGCCCGGGCGGTGAGGTGTCGCCCGGGTCGTTCTCCCCCTCTCCGCTTCGGGGAGGGGCCGGGGGGAGGGGTGACACCTCTGACCCGGTTCGGTGGCTTCGGAGTTTCGGCGACAGGTGGCTGGTTAAACCCCTCCCCCGGCCCCCTCCCCGAAGCGGAGAGGGGGAGAGATGCCGCCGAAGTCAGCCGGCCAGTCGGGCCGTCGAATCCCAGTCGGTTAGCTCGGCCGCCGGGACGAGTGTGAACCCGGCCGCCGTCACGGCGTCGCGGAACGCCGGGTCGCGGAGCAGTTCCAGCTCCCGCACCCGGCGGTGCAGTTGGCCGTCGGTGAACGAGCCGTCCCGGCCGTCCAGCGACCCGTCCAGGTGGCCGGGGTGGCAGGTGAGTTCGACCACCCGGCCCGGGGCGGCGGCCAGCCAGCGGGCGAAGAATCGGACGTCCCGGACGTGCGGCGGGTCGGTCACGCCGAGCAGGTGGTCGGCCCCGGGGAACCCGTCGGCGGCCTGTTTGGCCGCGGCCCGCCGGCCGAACCGGCTCAGCGCCAGCCGCTTGACCCGCGCCCCCGGCACCCGCAGGAGGGTTCGCCACGGCTCGACCACCCGGCGGACGAACGGCCGCGGGCGGAGGTCGGCCAGCACCCGCCGCAGGGCCGCCCCGACCGGCTCGAAGATGTGGACGTGGTGGTGGGCGTTGACCGTCGCCGGCGGCCGGCCGACCAGGTCCGTGAACAAAGCCAGTTGTGCCCGAAACTCCCGCTCCACCTCGGCGGCGTCGATTCTGCCACGGACGAGCCGTTTGAGGAACCCGCCGAGCGGCAAGAACCGGCCGTCCGGCCCGACCAGCGACGGCACCGCGTCCGCCGGGGCGACCGGGGCGTCCATCGTCAGGCACGGGTGCCAGCCGAGGTCCAGCCGGCCGCCGGCCTTCCGCCACAGGCCGACCGCCTCGGCGGCGTGCGGGGAGGTGACGAGCAGCACGGTCGAAGTGACCACCCGGCGGGCGGCCAGGTCGAGGATGCCGCGGGAGGTGTCCGGGCCGGCCCCGAAGTCGTCCGCGGTGACGATCAGCAAGCGGGATGGGGGCACAGTAGTCTCGGCGGTACGGTTAGCGGACCCGTTGGGTCCGCCGCTACACACCACTCACGCCGCCCGGGTCAGCGGCTCGTCGACCCGCTCGTCGATCTCACCGGCCGGCGGCGGGAAGCCGGTGGCCGGCCACCGCTTCCGGACCCGCCACACCTCCCGCAGCATGCGGGCCGCCGTCCGCAGCCCGCCGGTGCTGCTGGCCGCGTCGTGGTATCGGACGCACACCGGCACCTCCGTCACCGGGATGCCGTACCGGCCGCACGCCGCCAGCAGCTCGCAGTCGAACCCGAACCCGTCGGCGGTCAGGTTCGGCACCACCCGCTCGGCGACCTCGGCGGTCATCCCCTTCAGCCCGGCCTGGGTGTCGATGACGGTCAGCGGTAATAATCGGCGAACGACGCCCCCGAAGATCAGGCTCTGCACCCGCCGGCGGTAGACGTACCCCAGGTGCCGGGCCGGGACTTGCACCAGGCTGTCCGGGTGGTCCCGGCTGCCGACCGCCACCTGGGCGCCGTGGTACAACTCGTCGGCCAGCCGGGCGATGTCGTCGAACCGGTACGCCAGGTCCACGTCGGCGAACAGCCGGACGTCCCCGCGGGCCTCCAGCAGCCCGACCCGGACGGCGTGCCCCTTCCCGTAGTTCGTCGGGTAGCTGAGGATTCGGAACCGGCGGTCGGCGGTTTCCCGCCGCAAGCGTTCGAGCCGGGCCGGGGTGCCGTCGGTGCAGCCGTCGCAGACGAACAGCACCTCCCACGGGTCCGGCCGGCCGCGCCGTAAAGCGACGGCCGCCGCCCAGGTGTCAGCGACCCCGGGGCCGGGGTTGTACGCGGGGAATACGAGACTGGTCACGGGCGGCGAGTCCTTGCCTTCCCGACGGGCGTCTGGGGTCACGTCTCGGCCGATAGCTCATCCTGTGCCGAAGGGCACCGAACATATCCGGGCCGGGAAATGAAGTCAAACGCACTTGGCCGCGTGCGGCAAGTGGGGGGCCCGCGATCAGGTTGTAAGCCCGCCCCCCCCCCCGGCGGGTGCAATAATTAACGG
>JAXMAZ010000030.1:0-95906 GCA_046350115.1 Gemmataceae bacterium | reverse complement strand
GACCGCCACACCCACCACGCCCGCTTCGCTGAACTCGCCGACCTGCTCTCCTCCGGCATCGACCCGGACTTCGACCTCGCCGGCGAGGAACTCGAACGGGAGTTCCAGGAACTCCGCCTCCAGTTCAGCCAGTTCGCGTGACGGGGGCCGCCATGAACCTCGTGATCGAGACCATCGCCCACCACCGCAACGGCATCTCGGGCGCTCCGTTCCACGCCGTCCTCTTCCGCGACCCCGACGAGGGGGCCATGCTCGGCATCGTCTTCGACGCCGGGAACCACGTCGCGGTGCTGAACCTCGACAAGCTGGCCCTGGGGAACGTCGCCTTCGGGGTCAACTCCTGGCGGGGCGACCGCTACGAGCCGCACCTGCGGCGGGCCATCGCGGCCTGGGCCGCGGGCGAGGAGGGCCGTCATGGGTGACCGGGCGTGCGTGATCTTCTTCGACCGCGACGGCGTGTCCCCGACGGTCTACCTGCACGGGCACGGGCACGCCGTGCCGGGATGGCTCGACGACCTGACGTTGCTGATGGCCGGCCGGCCGAACGACGCGGCCTACGCCGCCGCCCGGTTCGTCGGGCTGTGCCACACCCGGATCGCGGGCAACCTGAGCCTGGGTGTCACGTCCAACGACCTCACGCTCCTGGACATCGGGAACGCGGAGCGGCTCGCCGGACTGAGTCCGGGCAACGCCGGCCTGGCCGTCGTCAACACCGCCGACTTCACCTGGCGGGCCTACGGCGGCTACCTGGCCGACTGACATTTCACCACCAACCACAGGAGCGCCACATGACCAACACCAACTGCCTGAAAGGGGTCCGCTGCCCGGACTGCGGACAGGAGGACCGGTTCTTCATCATCGGCGGCGCACAGTTCGTCGTGACCGACGAGGGAAGCGAAACCATCGGCGATCACGAATGGGGCGACACCAGTCCGGCCCGCTGCCCGGAGTGCGAGTACACCGGCACGCTCGCAGACTTTCTCATCCCTGACGGGCTGCCGCCCGACCCGGAGGGCATGAACGACGACCGCGCCAAATGGGCCGGGGCCGCCCTGGCGGCGTTCCGCGGCGAGACCGGGGCGGACCGGGAGGACGCCGTGGGCGACCTGCTCGGCGACCTGATGCACTGGTGCGACCGGGCCGGGTTCGATTTCGAGCTAGCGCTCGACCGCGCACGCATGCACTACACGGCGGAGACGCTTTCCGACACCGAACCGACCACCGACCAACCCGAACCAGGAGCCGACCGATGACCAGCACCGTCAACCCCTTCTACACCGCCCGCCAAACCCGTGCCGCCGTGGACACGACCCCACGGAAACACGACGTGCAGTACGCCCGCCTGCCGCGGGCACCGCGGACCGCCAGCCCCGTGCCGCACCTGACCAGCCTCTACCACTTCCACCGGGCCGGCGAGTACGGCGACCGCAGGTGGCCGGGCAACTGCGGCGGCAACCTCATCAAGGACCTGCTCCTCTACTTCCGCCCGGGGCTGGTGTTCGACCCGATGAGCGGGTCGGGCACCTGCAAGGACGTGTGCGACGAGCTGGGCGTCCCGGTCGTAGCCTACGACATGCACGCCGGGTTCGACGCCTGCGACCCGTCCGGGTTCGGGGCCGCCGACGCGTTCGACTTCGTGTGGGCACACCCGCCGTACTGGCGGCAGAAGCTATACGCCGACGACCCCCGCGACCTGTCCCGGTCGCCCACCCTCGAGCACTTCCTCCGCCGCTACGGCCAGTTCTTCCGCAACTGCGCTACGAGCCTCAAGCCCGGCGGCAAGCTGGCCGTCCTGATGGGCGACTACTCGGACCGCGAGGCGGGGTTCGTACCGCTCACCTTCCACACCAAGCGGCTGGCGTTCGCCGCCGGGCTGGTGCAGTGCTGCACCGACATCATCCGGTTCAGCCACGGGGCGTCGAGCGGGCGGAAGTCCTACCGCACCAGCTTCATCCCCGGGCTGCACGACACGTGCGTGGTGTTCGAGAAACCGGCGGACGGGAAAGGGGCGTGACATGACGGGCAACCTGTTCCCCCTTCACACCGACTGGACGGACGCCGAGTGCTGGTACGTCACCGCCCACCACGGGTTCCGCCAGGCGCTCCTGGCCGGCCCGTTTCCGACCCGGGCGGACGCCGAGTCGGCGTTGCCGGCCGCCCGCGGGTGGGCCGTGCGGTCGTCCGGCGACCCGGCCGCCGCCACCTACCGGTACGCCGCCCAGCGGATGCACACCGGCCACGCCCGCAGCATCCTCGGGCCGTGGCCTGCGGCCCGGGCGGCCGGCCGATGACCGCGGTCGCCGACCCGCTCGACGACCCCTTCCTCGGCATCGCCCTGGAGGCGTTCCTCGCCGAGGCCCGGGCGGTCCGGGGCTGGCCCGACCCGGAGGCGACCCGCCGGCGGGCCTGTCGGCTGTACGAGGACTCGCTGGCCGGCGGGTGCGGCCGGGCGCAGTCGCCGCTCGACAAGCCCTGCGACCCGTGGTAGCCCTTGCCGGTCAACAACGGTCGGGGGTGTGATGCGGGTGTATCGCGGGCGGCGGACGGCCGCCGGGACGGTGGTCACGGTGGAGGACGAGTCGGGTCAACGGCCCCTCGCCCCGCGCCACGACCTCCGGCGGCACTCGCCAGCCGGGTTCGAGTGGGGGTACGCCGGCAGCGGCCCGGCCCAGCTCGCGCTGGCCCTGACGGCCGACGCCCTCGGGGACGACGACCGCGCCCGGCGGGTGTACCAGGCGTTCAAGTTCAAGGTGGTCGGGCCGCTCGCCGCCGACACCTGGACGCTAACGGACGGCCAGGTCCGCGCCGCCGTTGCCGACGTCGAGCGGGTCATGGCCAAGGTAGCCGACCCCGCCCCGGGCGGCCGGTCCGGTGAAGGCCGGTCGGTCTGACCCCGGCCCGGAAAGTGTCCGGCCGGGGGCCAGGCGTCGCCGGCTGCGGCGGCTGGGTGCCGCCCTCGTTCTCGTGACCGCGGCCGGGTTCCTGGCGGCCCTGAGCTTCGCCGCCCGGTCGTGGGTCACGCTCCGGTGACGCCACGGCTACGGCCGCACGTCGCACCGGCCCGTTGACGGTTCGTGAAGAGCCGACGGGCATGCTGTTCCCCGATACTCCAGGTCAACTCGGGTCCGGTTCGCCGGACTTTTCTTTCAACCCGTGGCTCGCTTCTGCCAGGTCTGCCGGAGCAGACGAGCCCTGGCCCCAAGCCTCCCGCCGTAGCCGGCTCCGACGCCGTGGGGCCAAAGTGAAGTGGTCAGGCGTCTTCCCGATGCGTCGCTTCGGCGGACTGGAACCGTTCCAGCCCGGGATCAGCCAGCCGACTGACTGCCGCCGTGGGGTCATGTCGCCGTGTTTCCGTGTCTCCGGGGTGGCGACTCGCCTGGGATGCGACCCGTCGTGAATGCGGTCCCCCGCACCCCCGTGCCCACGCCGAATCGCATCCACGACGACACGGAACGTCGTGCCGCACGGGGCGTTTGACAGCGGCCGCCGGCTGCGCTACCGCTATGGCCTTTCAACCCCGAGCGAGGAGACGGCGATGGCCACCAGGAAGCGCAAACCCAAAGCAAACAGTGAAACGGCGACCGGTCCGGCGGTCGAAACTGCGATCCCCACGGCGGCCGGCGAGCCGGATGTGTTCGACCGGGCGATCGCCGAACGGCAGGCGGTGACGGAACCCGCAGACGAACTGCTGTCCCGCCGGCCGGACGCGATGGGGGCCGATGAAGCCCCGGACGCGAAGACGTGGGCCGGCCAGCCCGACCCGTTCCCGTTCCTGTCGGTCGCCCTCACCGACGCGAACGACGGCCCGCGGGTCCGCCTGTACCGCAGCCGGCGGTTCAACCAGATGGCCATCGGGTTCGACGAGAAGCCGCCGGAGCCGGTCCGCCAACGGCTCCGCGACGAGGGCTACAAGTGGCGGGAGGCCGAGGGCGTGTGGACGATCCAGCTCGGCGAGCACAAAGCGAGCGGCCAGCTCGCGGCCGAGCGGCTGGTGGTCGATCTGGCCAACGACATCCGGGCCGAGGCCGGGCTGCCGCCGGCGGGCCGGGCCGTGGCCGCGTAAGCCGCCGCCCGCTCGGAAGCCTCCTCCGGCTCAAGCGTGCCTGCCCGGACGGGAAGCCCGGCCCCGCCGCCTCCGTCGCGTTCCGCCGCGGGGGATGTTCTGCGAACCCCCGCAACGAAACACTCCGACGGCGACGGCGAGCAGACCCAGGCGAGGAACGGACCCCAGTCCGCCATGCGACCGAGGCCGGCGGCCCGCGACCACAAAGTCGTTGACGGCCCCGCCGGGTCGTGTACACAGGGACACGGAAACCCGTGAACCCAGAAGCCGCAAGGAGGTGTATGCCCAAAGTGATTTCCGTCCTCAACCAGAAGGGCGGGGTGGGCAAGACCACCCTGACCGTTCACCTTGCGACCGCACTCGCCCGCGCCGGCGAGAAGGTGCTGCTGGTGGACGCCGACCCGCAGGGCAGCGCCCTCGACTGGTCGGCCGCCCGCCGCGGCGAGCCGCTGTTCCCGGTGGCCGGGCTGCCGAAGGCGTCCCTGCACAAGGAGCTGCCGGCCCTGGCCGCCAACTACGCCTACGCCCTGATCGACGGCCCGCCCCGGGTGTACGACGTGGCCCGGTCGGCGATCCTGGCCAGCGACCTGGTGCTCATCCCCGTCCAGCCGAGTCCTTACGACGTGTGGGCCGCCCGCGAGATCGTGGACCTGCTCGGCGAGGCGACGGTGTTCAAGCCCGGCCTGAAGGCCGCCTTCGTGGTCAACCGCCGGATCGTCAACACCGCCATCGGCCGGGACGTGGCCGAGGCGCTCGCCGAGTACCCGGTGCCGGTGCTGGAGGCGTCGGTCAGCCAGCGGGTGCTGTTCGCCGAGAGCGCCGCCCAGGGGCTGACCGTGTTCGAGCTGGCCACCGGCGGCGGGGCGGCAGTCAAGGAGATCGAGACGCTGGCGGGTGAGGTGAGGGGGGTGCTGTCATGAAGAAGGTCTCGTTCGGGTCGAGGCCCCCGGCCGTCACGCCGGCCGCCTCGCCGGAAGACTGGGTGGCCGACCGTGAGAACACGCCCGAGCCGATCAAGCGGCTGACCATCGACATCCCGCTCGGCCTGCACCGGCGGGTGAAGACCGGGTGCGTCCGCGAGGACGTGGCCATCGCGGACGTGGTCCGGGAGTTCCTGGACCGCCGGTTCCCGGCCGACCCGCAGACCCAGAAGCACGACGGCACGGACCCACGGAAAGGCAGAAGCCAGTGAACACGACCCGCCGCCCAGTCGGAGAACGGGCGTGACCGGCGGCCGGAAGCCTGGCGGCCCGGAGCACCTGACGCTCTCCCGCGGGCAGCAGAAACTGCTCGACGCCTCGACCGCCATCCGCACCACGCCGCCGGACCGCATCGACTTCCTGCACTCCATCCAGTGCCAGTGCGGCATCCCGTACAAGAACCCGGGCGACGGGGTGCTGGAGTGGGACCGCCGCCAGGGCAACGCCTCCCTCCGCATCGAGGCGGGTAGCGCCATCGACCCCCGGACCGGCGACTTCGTCCGGCTCGGGCTGCCCTACGGGGAGAAGCCGCGGCTGGTGCTCATCCACCTGGCCACCGAGGCCGTCCGCACCGGCTCGCCGGTGGTGGACGTGGAGGAGTCGATGACCGCCTTCGCCCGGTCGCTCGGGCTGGAGACGAACGGCCAGCAGCTCCGCGCCCTGAAGGACCAGCTCGCCCGCCTCGCCGCCGCGACGATCCGCATGGGGGTGGTGGAGGAGGGGCGGGCGGTGCAGGTGAACACCCAGTTCGTCAGCGCCTTCGACCTGTGGTTCCCCCGCCAGGCCGACCAGCGGGTGCTATGGCCGTCGAGCGTGCGGCTCTCCGAGGAGTACTTCCAGAGCCTCGGCCGGCACGCCGTCCCGCTCGACGCCCGGGCCGTCGCCGCCCTGGCGTCGTCGTCGATGGCCCTGGACGTGTACGTCTGGCTGGCGCAGCGGCTGTACCGGGTGACGCCCGGCCGGCCGCAGTTCGTGGACTGGCAGTCGATGTACGAGCAGTTCGGCCAGGGGTTCGCCCGGGTGCGGGACTTCCGCCGCCGGTTCCTCCAGACGCTCCACCAGGTCGCCGCCGCCTACCCGTCGGCCCGCATGTCGGCCGACGACCGGGGGCTGACCCTCGAACACAGCCCGCCGCCGGTCCCGCAGAAGCCCGCCCAGCGGCTGCTTTGAAGGGTGGCGTTCCGCTAACCGGTTGATTCTCATCGAAGCCGGCACGGTAAGTTGGTCGCGCAGGGTGAGCGGCGGAACGTGCATCGGCCTCGGGATCGGCCGGGCGAGGGGAGACCAGGGCCAACCGCCTCATTCCCGACGTCGGCTGCGGTAAGTTGGTCGCGGGGTCTGCTGGTCAGGGCCTGTGGATAACCGGAGGGAGGAAACCGGTTATCCACGGTAAGTCGGTCGCGGGGGCCACGGTAAGTCGGTCGCGGCCCCGACGGATAACCGCGGTTGTCGCCACGGTAAGTTGGTCGCCCAAACCTATATGTTTAAACCTATAGCTTACTTCCTGTAGTTGCCCGACGCGGCCTGTGGATAAGTAGGGCATTCAGGGGGCGAGTGCGGGGAGGGGGCAGGCCGCCCGACTTCGACCCCGTACAGAGGCAACAGCGGGGACGGGAGAGCGGTTCGCACGCCCCCGGCCACCACCCTACCCGACCTTCGCCATATCGTGCCGTGCGGGCCGCTAATGCAGACTCCGTCTGCCGCCGCGTTAGCAGATCGGTGAACGCGTCCCGCGGCTGGAGCATCAGCCGACGACTACGGGGTTTGACGACCCTATCATTTTCCGATAGGGTTTGCCCGGAGGTCGAGGCATGGTTTACCAGCAATCGCAGGCCATCGAGCGGAGACTGGCCGCGGTCGTCGCTCTGATCCGGGACGGCCGGCACACCGCGCCGACCCTCGCGGCCGCCCTCGGCGTGTCGGTCCCGACCGTGTCCCGCTGCCTGACCGCGCTCCGGGACCGCGGGTACGACATCCGGTCGGTGCGCGACCGCGGCGGGTGCCGGTACGTGGTCGCCACATCGCCCGGCCGGGCGGCCGGGTGGGCGAGGGGAGGCGACCCGAGCCATGCCGCCGTCTGACCCCATACCCCGCCCGGTCCCGTTCGCACCCCGGACCGCCCGTCTCGACCGACGCCGGTCGGAGGCCGTCGCATGAACGAAGCGGAAACCTGCCGCAAACTCGTCCGCCCGCGGGTCGAAGCCGCCGGCTGGGACGCCGCCCGCCAGCACTTCTACTCCGAGCAGGTCGCGTTCACCGACGGCCGCATCGTCACCCCCGGCGGCAAGCCGCTCCGCCTGAAGAAGAAGGTCGCCGACTTCCTGCTCCGCTACACCCGCGACGTCACCCTCGGCGTCGTCGAGGCCAAGTCCGACAAGCGCCCCGCCGGCGACGGCCTCCAGCAGGCGCGGGAGTACGCCGACATCCTCGGGCTGAAGTTCGCCTTCGCCACCAACGGCACCGACGTCATCGAGTACGACGCCTTCACCGGGCTGGAGCGGGAGATCGACCGGTTCCCGACGCCCCAGGAGCTGTGGGAGCGATACCAGACCGGCCGCAAGCTCGGCCCGAACGCCTCGGCAGCCCTGCTGCTGCCGTACTACAACCAGCCCGGCCGCGAGCCGCGGTACTACCAGAAGATCGCCATCACCCGCGCCGTCGAGGCCGTCATCGGCGGGAGCCGCCGAAACCTGCTCACGATGGCCACCGGCACGGGCAAGACCCAGACAGCCTTCCAGATCTGCTGGAAGCTGTGGTCGAGCGGCTGGAACGCCCGCCACGAGATCGGCCGCCGCCCCCGCGTCCTGTTCCTGGCCGACCGCAACGTCCTCGTGGACGACCCGATGGCCAAGGACTTCGCCCCGTTCGGGGACGCCCGCCACAAAATCCAGGGCGAGGCGGTCAAGTCCCGCGAGATGTACTTCGCCATCTACCAGTCCATCGCCGCCGACGAGAAGCGGCCCGGCCTGTACAAGGAGTACGCCCCCGACTTCTTCGACCTCGTCGTCGTGGACGAGTGCCACCGCGGCAGCGCCCGCGACGAGTCGAACTGGCGGGACATCCTCACCCACTTCGCGCCGGCGTACCAGCTCGGCATGACCGCCACCCCGCTCCGCGAGGACAACCGCGACACCTACGACTACTTCGGCGACCCGCTCTACACGTACAGCCTGAAGCAGGGCATCGACGACGGGTTCCTGGCCCCGTACCGCGTCCACCGGGTGCTCACCACCCACGACGCCGCCGGGTGGCGGCCGAACAAGGGGCAGAAGGACAAGCACGGCTACGAGATCCCCGACGGCGAGTACCACACCAAGGACTTCGAGCGGGTGGTGTCGCTCCGCGGCCGGACGGAGGCCATCGCCCGCCACATTACGGAGCACCTCCGCAAGACCGACCGGCACGCCAAGACCATCGTCTTCTGCGTGGACCAGGAGCACGCCGACCAGATGCGGCAGGCGCTGCACAACCTGAACCGCGACCTCGCCCGGGACGCCGAGAAGCAAGGCTCCGCGTTCGTGGCCCGCGTCACGTCCGACGAGGGCGACATCGGCCGCGGGCACCTGAGCCGGTTCCAGGACCCGGAGGAACGCAACCCGGTCATCCTGACCACCTCGCAGTTGCTCACCACCGGCGTGGACGCCCCGACGTGCAAGAACGTCGCCCTCGTCCGGGTCATCGGCTCGATGAGCGAGTTCAAGCAGATCATCGGCCGCGGCACCCGCGTCCGCGAGGACAAGGGCAAGCTGTTCTTCCACATCCTCGACTACACCGGCAGCGCCACCCAGAAGTTCGCCGACCCGGAGTTCGACGGCGACCCGGTCAAGGCGACCATCGAGGCCATCGACGAGGCCGGCGAGACGGTGGAGGACACCAAGGCCACCGAGAAGGACGAGGAGACGCCGACCGGCGTGCCGCTCTACGACGACGACCCGGCCACGCCCCGGAAGTACTACCTGCACGGCGGGCCGGTCGAGATCGCCACCGAGCTGACGATGGACCTGGACGCCGCCGGGCACAAGCTCCGCACCGTGGAGGTGCGGCAGTACGTCGGCGACGCCGTCCGAACCCTGTACACCGACCCGGACGACCTGCGGCGGAAGTGGAGCGACTTCGACCAGCGGTCCGAGGTGGTCGAGCAGATGGCCGAGCGGGGCATCGCCTTCCACGAGCTGGCCGAACTGGCCGGCACCCCGGACGCGGACGTGTTCGACCTGCTGTGTCACGTCGCCTTCAACGCCCCCCTCCGTACCCGCCGCGAGCGGGCCGAGCGGCTGCGGAAGGACAAGGCCGACTTCTTCGACCAGTACGGCCCCGAGGCCCGGGCCATCCTGGCGGCGCTGCTCGACAAGTACGCCGAGCACGGCACCAGTCAGTTGAACATGCCCGACGCCCTCGAAGTACCGCCCATCTCGGACTTCGGCAACGTGATCGAGATCGCCCGCAAGTTCGGCGGCAGCGACAAACTGATTGACGCGGTGGGCCGGATGCACCAGCTTCTGTACGCCGCCTGAACAGAAGGAACCGACGGACCGACATGGCCAAGCGCACCGCCAAACCGCCCACCCCGCTCACCACCGCCCAGCGGCTCGGCAGCCTGCTGAAGTCGGCCCGCGACGTGATGCGCAAGGACAAGGGGCTGAACGGCGACCTCGACCGCCTGCCGCTGCTCACCTGGCTCATGTTCCTCAAGTTCCTCGACGACCAGGAGCAGGTCCGCGAGGAGCGGGCGAAGCTGAAGCGGGACAAGTTTCGCCCGACGATCGCCGCCCCGTACCGCTGGCGCGACTGGGCCGCCAAGGAGGACGGCGCGACCGGCGACGAGCTGAAGAAGTTCATCGCCAACGACGAAATCCAGATCGCCGGCGACGACGAGAAGCGGCCCGGCCTGCTCGCCTACCTGCGGTCGTTCGTCGGCAGCGCCGACGCCCGCCAGCGGGTCATCGGCGACGTGTTCGCCGGCGTGCAGAGCCGGATGGAGTCCGGCTACCTGCTCCGCGACATCGTCAACAAGGTGAACGGCATCCACTTCGCCAGCAGCGAGGAGATCCACACCCTCGGCCACCTGTACGAGTCGATGCTCAAGGAGATGCGGGACGCGGCCGGCGACTCCGGCGAGTTCTACACGCCCCGCGCCATCGTCCGGTTCATCGTCGCCGTCACGAACCCGACGCTCGGCGAGACGGTTCTCGACCCGGCGGCCGGCACCGGCGGGTTCCTGGTGGAGGCGTACTCCCACCTGGAGAGGCAATGCAAGACGGTCGAGCACCGCCGCACGCTCCAGGAGGCGAGCATCCACGGCCAGGAGGCGAAGCCGCTGCCGTTCATGCTCTGCCAGATGAACCTCATCCTGCACGGCTTGGAGGCCCCGGACATCGTCCGCGGCAACAGCCTCGAACAGCGGCTGACCGACGTGACCGACAAGCAGCGGGTGGACGTGATCCTCACCAACCCGCCGTTCGGCGGCGAGGAGGAGCGCGGCATCCTGTCGAACTTCCCCGAGGACAAGCAGACCGCCGAGACGGCGCTCCTCTTCCTGCAACTCATCATGCGGAAGCTGCGGGCCACCCCGAAGCCCGGTCGGGCGGCCGTGGTCGTGCCCAACGGCACCCTGTTCGGCGACGGCGTCTGCGCCCGCATCAAGCAGGAGCTGCTCACCCGGTTCAACCTGCACACCGTGGTCCGGCTCCCGAACGGCGTGTTCGCCCCGTACACCGACATCCCCACCAACATCCTGTTCTTCGACCGCTCCGGCCCGACCGAGCAAGTCTGGTACTACGAGCAGCCACTGCCCGAGGGCCGCAAGAAGTACAGCAAGACCGCCCCCATCCAGTTCGAGGAGTTCGCCGACTGCGTGGCATGGTGGGGCAAGCGGGAGGAGACCGAGCGGGCGTGGAAGGTGTCCGCCGAGCAGATCGCCGCCAGCGGCTACAACCTCGACCTCAAGAACCCGAACGCCAAGGCCGACTTCGAGCACCTGCCGCCCGAGCAACTGGCCGACGACATCCTCCGGAAGGAACTCCGCATCGCCGACATCATGCGCGAGATCAAGGAGTTGCTGGGGGCGAAGCCGTGAGCAAGAAGAAGCCCCCCGCCAAGATCGACGCCTATGCCGCGCTGCTCACCGACGTGAAGGCCCGCATCCAGCACGCCCAGACGCGGGCGGTGCTGGCCGTCAACGCCGAACTGGTGCGGCTCTATTGGGACATCGGCCGAGCCATCGCCGAGCGACAGGCCGATGAAGGTTGGGGGGCGGCAGTCATTCCGCGGTTGGCCCTCGAACTCAAGAACGAGTTGCCGGAACTGAAGGGCTTCTCGGAGCGGAACATCAAGCGGATGCTGGCGTTCTTCCGGGCCTATCCGAATCCGGAGGAAATTGTGCCACAAGCTGCTGCACAATTGCCGGCCTCCGAGAAAGTGCCACAGGCTGTGGCACAATTGCCCCGTCACGAGGATTCGCTGCTCTGGTCGATCCCCTGGGGCCATCACGTCTGGCTGATGGACAAGGTGCCGAGACACCGCACCGCACCTGGTACATGCGGGAGACGCTCGCTCCACGGCTGGAGCCGGAACATCCTCTCCCTCCAGATCGCCGGCGACGCCTACGCCCGCCGCGGCAAGGCGGCTGGCGAATCTCGCCGCCACGCTGCCCGCCCCGGAGTCGGACCTCGCCCAGCAGTCCCTGAAAGACCCCTACATCTTCGACTTCCTCACCCTGACCGAGCCGTTCCAGGAGCGGGAACTCGAAACCGGGCTGGTCGGCCACCTCGAAAAGTTCCTGCTCGAACTCGGGGCCGGGTTCGCGTTCGTCGGCCGGCAGTACCGGCTCGACGTGGGCGGGGAGGACTTCTACATCGACCTCCTCTTCTACCACCTGCGGCTGCGGGCGTTCGTGGTCATCGACCTGAAGAAGGGCCAGTTCAAGCCGGAGTACGCCGGCAAGCTGAACTTCTACTGCAACGTGGTGAACGACACGGTGAAGCACCCGACCGACGCCCCGACCATCGGCCTCATCCTGTGCCAAACGAAGGACAACGTGCTGGCCGAGTACAGCTTCTCTGGCATCGACAAGCCGATCGGCATCTCCACCTACGAGTTGACGCGGGCGCTGCCGCCGGCCCTGCAATCGGCCCTGCCGACGGTCGAGCAGATCGAGGCGGAACTGGCCGAGACCGAGCCGCCCGCCAAACCGGCGAAGCCGCCCCGCAAGAAGCCGGGGGTCCGCAAATGACGTGGCCGACTGTGAAACTCGGCGAGGTGCTGACCGAGCGACGGGAACGTGTGGGCACGGCGGACGCGGACGGTTTGCCGCTCTTGGGCGTGAGCAATGTCGGCGGCCTACACCGCTCTGGGCTGGAGCGAATCCCGGACATGAGCCGGTACTTCCGCGTCCAGAAGGACTGGTTCGCCTACAACCCCATGCGGATCAACGTCGGGTCGGTCGGGTGGGCCGCACGAGACGACCAAACCGGGGTCATCAGCCCAGACTACGTGGTGTTCTCATGCACCGAGCGGGTTCTGGCCCCGCTCGTCTTCTGGTTCCTCAAGCACCGCCGTGGGCTGGCCGCCATCAACGGCGAGACAGCCGGCTCCGTCCGCGAACGGCTCTACTTCGAGTCTTTGGGGCGGATCGACTTCCCGCTGCCGCCGCTGGCCGAGCAGCGCCGGTTGGTGGCCCGCATCGACGCATTGGCCACAAAGATCGAGGAGGCAAAGCAGTTGCACAGCGAAGCGACTGACGGGAGTGATCGATTGCTGATTTGCATGGCACACCGCCGCGACTGGACAGAGGAGCGGAAGGCCAGCGCGGGCTGGACGCACACCAACCTCGGGGATGTTGTCACCCTCCGACCGGACCCCGTGAAGGTGGACACAGCAGCGCAGTACCCGAACCTCGGGATTTACAGCTTCGCCCGCGGACTGTTCGAGAAGCCTCCCATCGACGGGTTGGCGACAAGCGCGTCCACCCTGTTCCGAGTCCGAGCCGGCCAGTTCATCTACAGCCGTCTGTTCGCCTTTGAAGGGGCCTACGGAGTGGTGCCCGACGACCTGGACGGTCGGTTCGTTTCCAACGAGTACCCCACGTTCGACTGCGACGAGTCGCGGGTGATTCCCAGCTTCCTGGACTCGTACTTCAAAAGCCCACAAGTCTGGCAAGAGGTCGCGGTCGGTAGCAAGGGCCTCGGCGACCGCCGACAGCGGATCCAGCCCGAACAAGTGCTGGCGCACAGGCTGTGGCTTCCGCCGATGCCGTGGCAGAAGACGATAGCCGATACGAGGAAACGGTTGGCCGCCGAAGGGGCAAACAGGTCGCTCGTCGAGTCACAACTCGACGCGATGCTCCCTGCGATCCTTGACCGAGCCTTCCGCGGGAAGCTATAGTCCAACCAGGACACCATAGTGGATAAGTGAACACATAGACCAGGACGCCGTATGCAGCCCGTCGCCTTCCGTGTCCAGATGTACAAAGGGGTACTCGACTCCGGGTGGGTCGAGCTGCAAGACCTCACCGTGATCGTCGGGAAGAACGAGGCCGGCAAGACGACGCTGCTGCGGGCGCTACACAAGTTCAAGCCGTTCCGCGACGATTCCTACGTCATCAACCGCGAGTGGCCGCGGGGCCACCGCCGGGAGCAGAAACCGACCCAGATCGTCTGCACCGTCCGGTTCCAGCTTGATGACGACGAGCGGGCCGAACTCTCGGAGCACGCCGACCAGGAGGTCACCGCGGACACGATCGAGCTTGCACGCACCTATGCCGGGAATTACCGGCTACTCGATGCCGACACGTTCCCAAGCCGTCCCTTACTGTCCGACATCGACACCGCGTTCGCCGGCTTGCCGCCGCTTCCGGACGGGGTGAGCGACGCCTACCGTGCAGCGGTGGATGCCGTGCGAATCGAGGTGCGGAAGCAGGTCGTCGCGGGGCTGTTCACGAACCTGGCCAACCAGGTGAGCCAGAAGCGACCGACGCTTACCGCCGCGATGGCAGCCGACACCCGAGCGGCGGAAGACCCGCACGCGGCCGCATACCTCGCCAAACTCTCCGAGATCGTGACGACGCTGTCCAACCAGCCGACCGTCCGGAGGAAATGCACCGACCTGGTGACCAAGTGGGTGCCCACCTTCATCTACATGGACGACTACCGATCGTTCCAGGGGTCGGTGCTGCTCAGCCAGTTGCAGCAGCGGAAGTCGCAGGGGCAGTTGACCCAGGAGGACAAGACGGTCCTGATGCTCATGGAGCTGTCCGGGCTGAAGCTCGACGACATCATCGCCAAGTCCGCCCCGGACCGCATCGAGGACCGGACGTACGACCTGAGCGACGCCGGCCGCAGCCTGACCAACGACATCGCCGCCAGGTGGACGCAGCGGAGCTACGAGGTCGATTTCCGCGCCGACGGCGACAAGTTCATGACCTTCGTCAAGGACGAGAACGACCCGTCCCTGATCCCGCTAGAGGACCGCTCGAAGGGGTTCCAGTGGTTCTTCTCGTTCGACCTCATGCTGGCACACGAGACTCGCGGTACGTTCAAGGGGGCCGTGCTCCTGCTCGACGAGCCGGGGTTGCACCTGCACCCCGAGGCCCAGCGCGACCTCGTGAAGCGGCTGGAGAAGTACGCCGAAGAAAACACGGTGCTGTACACGACCCACCTGCCGTTCATGTTCGACCTGCGGCACCCGGACCGCATCCGGGTCATCAACGAGGATCAGGGCAAGGGCACCACGGTCAGTTCCGACCTCACCGGGTCGCAGAAGGAGGCGAAGTTCGTCCTCCAGGCGGCGCTCGGGATGAGCGGCAGCCAGTCCTACCTGTTGTCCGAGAAGAACCTGGTGGTCGAGGGGGTGGACGACTACTGGGTGCTGACCGAACTGTCGAACCTCCTGATCCGCTCGGGGGAGCCGGGCCTGCCCGACGACTTGTTCATCACCCCTGCGGGCGGCGCGTCCGAGGCGGCCTACATCGCCACGTTCATGATCGGGCAGAAACTCGATGTGGTCGTGTTGCTCGACAGCGACTCCGCCGGCGGGGACGCGCACGACAAACTGGTGAAGACGTGGCTTGCCCGCTACCAAGACGCAAAGGCCGAGGTGCTGATGCTCGGCGCGGCGGCCGGCGCGACGGCGACCGAGTTCGCCACCGAAGACCTGTTCACCGACAACTACTTCGCAGGCGTCGTGGCGGAGGTATACCACAAGGAGCTTCAGTTGGCCGGTGCCACCCTTCCACTCACGCTCGAAAAGGGTGGGCTGGTCTGGAAACGGGCGTCACGAACCCTTGAGAAGTACGGGATCACCTACGGTTCCGGCCAGAAGGGTCGGGTGGCGAAGGCTCTCCGTGCTTCGATTAGCAAAGCCGCTGCCATCAGCGACCTGCCCGAACCGACGCAGGTCATGGCCCGTCATTTGATGAGGACGATCCGCACGGCCGTAACGGGGGCCGAGTCACCCGAAGTGACCACCAGCCCGGCGAAGGAAGCGGCCAAGGCAGTCGCAAAGGCCAAGACGGTACGCAAGCCGAAGTAGTCTTCGGCGGTTCACGCCGCCCCCCAATCACACCACAGGACCGACATCGTGCTTCAACGTCCGTCTCACCCGGTGGCTTTGTTGGGTCTCCTTGCCGCGCTGTTTCTGGGAGGCAATGTTTCGGGCCAGGGGCCGGTGCCGGCGACCCGCGTCGCCCCCAAGTCGATGGACGACCCGGGCGATGCGATCGCTCACCTGCAAGCGGCCCACGCCAAGGACGGGACTGTCTTCGTGCTTCAGGATGAACTCAATCCGCTCATCCACAAGGACGGGGGTGGGGCGTGCGCGACCGCCGCCGCCGTCGACGCCCTCCAAGCCGTCCGGGTCATGTCCGGCCGTAAGCCGCTGCCGAACCCGCACAAGGCTGCCCTGGCCGCGTTCGCCGACCACCCCGAGCTGCTCGCCGGCCGCGTCCCGAACGCCAAGCTGGTCGCGGTGCTCGACTCGTTCCGCCGGCCGCCCCACGACCTGGCCGTGGCCACGACGGTGGTGTCGGCCCCGAACTCCGGGTACCGGGAGCACACCCGCACCTGGGACGAGTCCGCCGGCCCGGACCTCGGCGCGAACCCCCGCCAGCTCAAGCTGCTGAGTTACACCGTCACCGACTCCGGCGAGGTGATCGGCCGCCACTTCGTGCTGCTGAAGCGGTTCGCCGACCGGCGGGTGACGGTGCTGGACCCGTCCGGCCCGCAGAAGGACCGGGTGTACGAAGTCGAATACAAGCGGGGCGAGAAAGGGGACAAGGCGCGGGTGCTGCTCCAGAACCCGCCGGAGCACCCCCGCCGCCCCGGGTTGGTGTACGAGCTGAACACCGTGTTCACGGTCACGCTCTCCGACGGGCCGGCCGCTACGCCTGGTCAGGGCCGGCCGCTGTCCGTCGACGAGATGAACCTCCGGATCGACGAGACCGCCAAAGAGCTGAGCGGGACGAAGGGCTACCTCGACCCGCGGGTCTGGCGGAAGCGGACCGCCGCGTTCGGGCTGCCCGGGCTGGACCTGCCGGTCGAACTGGGCGGCTCCGGCTGGCCGGCCGCCAAGGTGGTCGAGGTGTTCCGGCACGCCGGCCGCCACAACCTCAACTTCCGCGACGTCGTCGGCGGTGCCCACGTGCGGCCGCTGCTCAAGTCGAACACGCCGGCCGTCCGCGACATCGTGAAGCAGGTCGCCCGCGGCGACGGGTACATCGCCATCGCCATCACCGAGCCCGAGGCCGGGACCGACATCCCCGCCATCCGCAGCACGGCCCGGAAGGCGGACGGGGGGTTCCTGCTAACCGGCACCAAGCGGTACAACGCCCGGCTCGACCAGGCGTCGCACGTCGTCATCTTCACCCAGGGCACGACCGGGGTGAGCGGCAAGCTGAGCGCGTTCGTGGTCCCGATCGACGCCCCCGGGCTGAAGGTCGAGAGCTTCCCGGCCCACGGGCTGACCGGCAACTCTTACGGCGGCCTGGAGTTCAAGGACCTGTTCGTCCCCGCCGGGCAGCTCCTCGGGGAGGACGGCGAGGGCCTCAAAATCTTCTTCGAGCACTTCCTGTACTGGCGGCTGATGCAGTCCGCCGCCGCCATCGGCACCGGCGAGAACGCCCTGGAGCAGATGAAGGACCGCATCAAGGCCCGGCAGGCGTTCGGCGGGCCGATCGGCCGGTTCACCCACCTCCAGCAGCCGATCGGCCAGCACACGACGGAGTTGCGTATGGCCCACGCCCTGGCCCGCGAAATCGCCGAGCGGATCGACAGGGGTGACTACGACAAGGAAACCCGGGCGCTCATCTGCGGGCTGAAAGCCGAAGGGGTCGAGATCGCCATAAAGGCGGTCGACGCGGCCACCCGGGCGTTCGGGGGCGAGGGCTACTCGACCCGGGTGGACCTGGGGGACCGGCTGCGGGACTTGAACGGCCTGCGGATCGCGGACGGGACGACCGACGTCATGCGGATGGAGGTAGTGCGGCAGACGTTCGGCGAGGAGTTCTGGGAGATGGCCGTGGATGGTCGCAAGCAGCCGAACAAATAGGAGGCGGCGACGTTTGCTACTGCGATTCGCAGGCTCCTTTCTCGCCCCATGCGAACCGCGTTCTGTGCCCAACCGACATTCCGCCCGTTTCGGAATCGGTGACAATATCCACAAGAGGCGTCCATGCCGAGCGCACGCACTCCGATAGGCAAGGACGAGAAGGACCGTCTGGAGCAATTCTTGAGGCGGCGGCAGCTCAAGGATCGGATGGTGAAGCTGCTCGAGTCCGTCAAGGAGGCTCACGCCCTGAAGGCGGGGCAAGTGACGACCGCCAAAGATGCTTCCTACGAGGACATCGTCCAGTCGCTAACGAACGCGTTGGGGGAAGGCTGGCTCGACACCGAAACTCTAACGAGTCTCCTCGACGAGGCCGAAATCGCAGGCCGGCAGCACGTTTGCCTCTTCACAGTGGACGAGGCCGACTCGCCGGCCGTTCAGACGAGCTTGGCGACGCCCCGCACGCTGAACGACAAGCCGACGGAGTTGGAGGAGTTTTGGAAGATCCCGCTCGAACCGTACACCCGGATTCTGCCGCCGCGTGGCGGGCACACCCTGTCGAAGATCATCGCCGTGCGCAAGTACTGGGTGGACATCGACCGGGTCACCCAGCCGGACTACAAGAAGGTCGAGCAGAAGCGGGAGAAGGAGAGGGCGGCCATGATCGTCAAGTTCAGCCCTATGTCCCGCCTGCTCCAGTTCCGTGTGCCGATCAAGGAGCAGGCCCCGGGGGTGGACACCTCCAAAAGCGTTTACGAGTTCATCGCCGACTTAGTCCAGTCCCAATACGGCGACCCGGGGATCGAGTGGCTGCTCCGGCTAAAGCCGCTTAAGATCGGCGACGCGTTCCAAAAGATCGTCCAGAACCGTGAGGACTTCCAACTCCACACCGACCACCCTGAGAATAAGCACTTCAAGAGCAGCATGAGCAAGAAGGGTGCTCCGGAGCTGGGGAAAGACATCCGAGACTACACCGAGTGGGTCTACGAGAGCGGGTTCGCACGCAGCTGCATCCGCGGCATCTGGGGCAAGGAGGGCGAGCCCAAGGTGGATGTCCGCATGAACTACGAGCAGGTCAAGGTGAGCAAGACCCTGACCAGGCCTGTGGCCCGGCTGTACTTCGCCAAGCCGTACTGCGACGAGGACGTCGAACATGTCATCCGGCGGATTCGAGACCATTTTTGAGCGGGCGGCGGACATCGTCCGCATCCGCTGTGGCGGTATGGAAGGCTTGGAGGCGGTCCTCGGGGCGATCCGCGGCCGCATCAAGCAGGGCGGCGGATCGGACCCTCGCGTGAACCGCGACCTGTTCTTCGAGCCTTGGCTCGACGCGCAGCAACTACGCGTTCCTGAGGAAACCGCCGAGGAGGTGGCCCGCCAACTCCTCGAACTCACCGTGCTAAGACTGTGGACACGGGTAAAGTGTCCGGAGGCCCCGGCCGGCGAAGACGGGGTAATGTTCGAGACCGACTCGGACAAGGAGTTCCAGCGGGCCATCGAGCAGATGTGCAGCCACTGCGGTACGGCACACGACCTAGTGCCATCGCTCATCGAATCGGTCTACGCGCCGAACTTTCCGGGCCCTCAAGGGGTAATGCGGTTCGACTACGACAAACTGAAGCCGGCCCCCGCGGTGGTGGCAAAGCGAGCTACTGGCGAGGGGCACGTCGAGCGGTGCGAGAACATCGCCCAGGTCCAAGTCAGGGACGGGCACGCTGTGCTTCGGGTCGTGACCCTCGCCCTCGGGCACAACACCCTCCCTGAGGATGTACCCAGGCCCACCGACGCGTGGTGGCACGTGTGGCTCGGCCCGTTGATCATCGTCGCACTCTATCTGTTACTGATCATTCCCATCACTGTTTGGGCTGGCAACGTCCTTGCGGTACTCGTCTCGTGCGTCGTGCTTGCCGTCATTTATCTGGTCATGAATGGGCATGTGAAGGCGAAACTGGCCCCATCAGCCCTGCAACGGCAGACTTCCAGATGGGGTTTCTACCTTTCGATCGCCATGATCACCGCTGGGACCACCGGGGTGGAGTTCTCCGCGAAAGACGGCAACCGGCTCACGATCCCGACGGGCGAAAACAGTCGGATCACGCTTCCTCTGAAGTTCGAGTACGGAGCGGTCGAACCCTGGCTCGTAGGGGCTGGAGTGGTCTGCTTTCTCGGCACTCTCGTCTTTGTCTACTACCACGACAAGCACATCGGCTGGCACAGAATCGACGCCAAGCGGGAGATGAGGCCTTAACGGCAGGCGGTGTACCGCACTCTCTACCGACATCGCTTCACCACGCTAAACCGTTTACCCTGAACGGTAGGAACCGCGTGCCGGAGGGACTGTCATGGCTGGTTCGGGCGGCGGTGGTAGCGGTTCGTTCGGCCCTCCGTCCACTGGGACGGTGACGCTACAGGGGCCGAGCGGGGGCGGAGCAGGCGGCGGTAGCGAGCCGCCGTGTGCGGACCTGAACTTCGACACCATCCTCGCCGCTCCCCGACCGGACGTCGTCGCTTCGCTCGCGGCCGGCACCCAACTCCGCGTCCGGCTGGACGAAGCGGGGCTGAGCCTCCTCGTCGAGACCGCAGACGGCCGGATCGCCGGGGCGATCACGCCCCCGATCGACGTGATGGACCGCATGGCCGACTGCATCGACCAGGGGCACCGGTTCACGGCCACCGTCCAGGCGGTCGCGGGCGGCCTGGTTCGCCTTCGCGTGCGGGCCGGGTGACGGCCATGCTCACCGTCGTCGGCGGCTGTTACCGCGAAGCCTGCCTCCGCCCCGGGTGGCGACAACTCTACGGCTCCGGTGTGCGGGCGGTTGCCGCCGCCCGCCCCCTGCTGCCCGAACCGCCGACCCTCGTCACCGCTGCCGCGGAGGACGAGGCCAGAAGTCTGGCCCGGATGGCCGCAACCTATGACTTCCGCATTCGGCTGCACCACCGGCCGAGTCGGATCGAGTTTCAGTACGACCACCCACTCGCCCCGCCACGGCTCCACCCGGATCTCGGCGACATTGGCCACACGCCGCCCGTCGAGGTGGACGCCGACACGGTTCTGACGTTCAGCCTGATCGAGGCGACAACCCGCGTTACGGCGAAGACCTTGGTGTACGACCCGCAAGCAGGTCGGCGGGCGATCCCGCCGTCCGCAGCGAACGCCCGAGCCGAGCGGCTGGCGATTGTCGCCAACCTCGGCGAAGTCCGGGCGATGCTGACCGTCCGCACGGGACAGCGGCCGCCGGCCGAGGCCCGTCTGGCGGAACTGGGCGAGCGGCTGCGGGGGCTGGAGACCGCGGCGGTCGTCGTGGTCAAGGACGGCGTCCGGGGGGCGGCGGTCGTGACCGGAGACGGGGTCGTCCCGGTCCCGGCGTTCATGACGCCGAGCGTTTTTCCGGTTGGCTCGGGGGACGTGTTCTCTGCGGTTTTTGCCGCGCTCTGGGCAGTGCGAGGGATGACTGCCGCCGATGCCGCCCGGCTCGCGTCCGTCGTAACCGCCCGCTACTGCCACACGCAAGATCTGACCACACCCGCCGACCCAGCCACGCTGTTCTCGCTATACGATGCCGGCCCGATCGAGCCGCCGGGCCAGCAGCCGCAGCTTCGACCCGTTTATCTGGCCGGCCCGTTCTGGACGCTCCCCCAACTGTGGCTGGTGTCGGAAGCGAGGCGGTGCCTGACCGACCAGGGTCTCGAAGTGTTCTCCCCGGCACACGACGTGGGGGTGCTGGGCGACGACCCGACGGCAGAGGACGTCAGGCGTGTCGCCACCGCCGACCTGGCTGGATTGGACGGGGCGGCGGCTGTCCTCGCGCTGCTCGATGGCCTTGACGCGGGCACACTGTTCGAGATCGGTCACGCCCGCTCGCGGGGCATTCCCGTAGTTGGTCTAGCCGAGGCAGTACCACGCACAGCGATCACCATGCTGGAAGGCACCGGTTGTTTTCTGACGGCCGATTTTACGACCGCCATCTACCTGACCGGATGGGAGGCCCGACGATGAGTGCGGCCGTTCTTCTGTCCGGCGGGATGGACTCGACCGCCGTCGCGTACTGGCTCAGACCTGATTACACGATCACCGTTGACTACGGGCAGGCGGCCGCCGCGGGTGAGTTACGGGCGGCGACGGCGATCACCGACGCACTCGGCGTCCGGCACGAGATCATCCGTGTTGACTGCCGCACGATCGGGGCGGGCGTGATGGCTCCCGAGGGGCCTGGCGTGCTGCCGTTCAACGTAACACCGGAGTGGTGGCCGTTCCGCAACCAGCTCGTCGTCACACTCGCCGCCGCCCGAGCCATCCGGTTCGGGGTAACGTCCCTCGCCATCGGTACGGTGCGGTCGGACGCCCGGTTCGCCGACGGCACACCCGGGTTCGTGAGCCGCCTCGACTCCCTGCTGTCACACCAAGAAGGAGGCATCCGTTTGGCTGCCCCTGCGCTGGAGATGAGCACGGTCGAACTGGTGCGTGCCAGCGGCGTACTGGCAGAGATGTTGGGGTGGTCACTATCCTGCCACCGCTCCGAGAACCCATGCGGGCGGTGCAACGGCTGTCGCAAACGCGCAGAATGCTGGAGCGAGCTTCAACTCTGAACGCAAGGCACATCGGTCGAGTTGCTTGCTGGTATGTAACCCGCGACCGCGGCACGCACGGCAAGTGAACCGAGTTGGGAGGCGGAGACCGAGTCCGCAGTTGCCATCAACGGGGAAACGGTCTAACCTCCGCCACGATCACATCGGTGGAGACGTCATGCACCCCCCTAACCCGCAACCTGCCGGCCTGCTGCAACTCGCCGAGAAAGCCCAGCAGCTCGCCTCCCACTCCAAGCGGGAGCGGATGGCCGTTGTGTTCCAGACCGTCTCGGTCGTCAGCGTGGCGGTGATGGGCTTGGCTGCCTCAGCGCACCTAATCCGCGAGCTGTTCGGCCACCGCGACCGTGACGACCGCGGCGAGGACCGGCACCACCCCCGGAGCCACGCGGACCGTGTCGCCGGTCGAGGCGGCCACCGGCACGGCCGAGAGCGGTGAACCCCAGCCGGGCAGGGTTGGGCAGGGTATTCGGTGGGAATCGTGCGATCCGGACTCGCGCCGGGCAGGGTTCGGTCTAAAATGTGGGAGGTGTGCGACCCATAACCGCTGGAATTGCCGGCTTTTCGGTTATCCGGCCTCCCGCCCGAGTGCTTCGGGACCAAGAGGTCGCAGGTTCGAATCCTGTCAGCCCGACTGAGGCCCCGGTGATGCCAGCAGGTGTCACCGGGGCCTTCTCGTTGACAGGGCATGACGTTACGTCGATCGACCCGACCTCCCGATCTAACTCTCCTGACGGTGCGGCTCTGCCAGCGGATGGCCCGGAATGCCCCGGGTTGTACGGAGTTGGTGCAACCGGTGGTGCAACCGAATTCGGCTCGCTTGGAGTTCCGGTGGCGGGATGCGTTGGCCGGGGCGAAGGTGAGAGGGACAGGGCCGGCAAGTTGGCCACCGCCCCCCGGACGTCCAGCAGCCGCGGATCGGTGTACGCCCCCATGGTCAGCTTGATGTCCGAGTGCCGCATCGCCGCCTGGGCCGTCCGCGGGGCCACCCCGCCCTTGCTCAACAGGGTGCAGAACGTCGTCCGCAGGGCGTGCACGTCCACCGTCCGCCCCCGGTCGTCCCGCTTCGGGATCCCGGCCGCCTTCAAATCCCGGTCCATCACCACCCGCAGGCTGGTCGGCACCTTGAACACTGGCGCGTCCCCGGGCAGTCGGGTCGGGATGTGTTCCCCGGAGTTCCGGGCCGTCGCCTGCAGGGCGGCCAGCTGGTCGGCCAACCAGGCCCGCAGGTCGGCCGCCAGGTCGTCCCGGACCGGCAGGGCGTTCCCCTCCCGACTCTTCTCGTCGGCCGCGTCCAGCTGCAGGGACGCCGCCCCGGCGGTCAGGTCGAGCTGGCCGACGGTCAGCGTCCGCAGCTCGTCCGCCCGCAGCCCGGTCAGCACCAGCGTCTTGTAGATGAGCGCCCGCTCCCGGCCGATCGCCTCCAGCCGGGCCGTGCGGGCCGGCGTCAGGACCGCCGACACCTCACCCTTCCGCTTCCCCCGGCGGATGGTCCGGGCGTCCCGCAGCGGGCGGGCGGCGGCCACGGCCAAAAGCCGCGTCAATTCCTCCTCGGTCAGCGCCCGCCGCGGCCGCCGGGGGTCGGCCTTCCCGTCCGCCTTCGGTAGCCGGTGCAGGTCGTGGCTCTTGAGCCGGCCGGTCTCCCGGCACCAGTTGGCGAACGCGATGAGCGACTCCCGGTAGTAGTTCCGGGTGCGGCCGCCCATCCCCTCCGCGGCCCGGGCGGCCAGCCACCCCTCGACCGGCCCGCGGCGGACGTCGGCCAGGGTGGCGAACCCGCAGTCGGCGGCCACCCGCACCACCGCCCGCCGCAGGTTCGCCCGGTACGTCGCCGACGTGTCCCCGGCGACGAGCGACTGCTCGTACGCGGCCAGGTGGTCGACGAGCGGGGTGGCGGCCCGGCGGGCGGCGTCCAGCTCGGCCGGGTCGAGGGTGCCGGCCCGGATCCGCTCCACCTCCCGCTCCCACCGGGCGAGCACCTGGCGGGCCGCCTGCTCGTCCCGGCACCCGGTCGCCCGCTCGACCATCGCCCCCCCGTATGGTCCCGGTACTTGGCGGTGTACGTCCCGGCCCGGGTGACGATCCGGGCCGCCCCGTCCGCCCCCGTGGTCAGCGGGGCCGTCCGCACCTTCCCGCGGACCCGCCACCGGGCGAACCGCTCGCCCTGCCGCTCGACCACCTCCGCCCCGGCGGGGACGGGTCGGGTGGTCGTCTTCCGGAACACCGTCCCCATGATGCGAACCTTCCTGCGTGCGGTCGCCGCCAGCGGGAGTGCGGTCGTCTGATTGCACCCGCCGCCCGAGCAGCCGACCGCACGGAAAAGATGTTGAACCCGATCCTGGCTACAAACCTAAACCTGTCGCCACGCCGGTCCATCGACGTCGGGTTCGCGAGGCGGCAGTGGGCTGAAGCGTTCGAGTTCCCGATACGCGACGGTAGCAACCGGTTGTCGCCATCCCAGCCGGCACAGGATGACCAAAGCCAACACGCTGTCGGCCTTTCGCTTCCCAAGCATCCGCTCGGCAGCCCGCGTGTCCCGACAGACTGGGGTGTGCTAACCACCGTCCTCGCTCTACCGCAACCGGGCAATGCCGTCACCCGCCCTCCCCGGGGGTGCCGGCCACAGCCTGCCGGTCGGACGCCGTCCGGGCCGTCGTCCGCCTGCGAAAGACGGCCCCCATGGCCACTCCACGGCCCCGACTGAGTGGCTTGTCAGACCGGCCGCGTTCACGCCGGCACCTCGCCCTCGTACGACCACCCGGGCCTGGACCGACGGGTTGCCCGGTGCAGGGGAAATCGCTGGGCTCGTCAGCCCGATTTGTTACCCTACGGGTTCGGCCGCACAAGGTCGGCCGGCCACTTGTCAGTCCGAGTCATCTCAGGGCGGGGGCTGGCATCCCGGTGACCGGGCCGGGGTCTGCCGCCACGGCCGGCGGGGGTCGCGGGGCACGGGGGAGTCATGAGCGGGCACGTGTTCATCGTCCGGGGCGACCTGCGGCAGCTGGCCTGCGACGCCTGGCTGATCCCGGCCAGCCGGTCCGCCCGGCCCGGGGACGAGTGGTTCCTGCCCGGGTACGACGGCCCCCGCCGGGGCGAGCCGTTCGCCGACGGCGGACCGCGGGTCCAGCCGCTGCCCGGCCCGACAGGCCATCCCCGCCCGTGGGTCGGCCGGATCGGCAGCTCCGACCGGCCGGTCGGCTGGTACGCCGACGGGGCGGCCGAGTTCCTGGACGCCGCCGCAGCGGCGATCGTTGCCGCCGGCCGCCCGCCGCTGTTCGGCCGGGCCCGCCCGCTCCTGGCCCTGCCGGTCGTCGGCACCGGCCGCGGCGGGGCGGCCGAGCGGGCCGGGGAGGTGGTCCAAGAGCTCCTCCCCCGGCTCCGGGCGTTCGCCGACCGGCCGCCCCCCGGGGGAGTCGGGGTCGACGTCGCCCTGGTCTGCCGGGACGCCGCCACCCACGCCGCCGCCCAGGCCGAGCGGGCCCGCCGGCCGGACTGGCCGACCGACCTGACCGCCGACCGCCGGGCTGAGGCCGACCGGCTGGCCGGGCACGCCCTGCGGGGCGAGCTGGCCCTGTTCGTCGGGGCCGGGGTGAGCATGGCCGCCGGCCTGCCCGGGTGGGCCGGTCTGCTGGACCGGCTGGCCGACCGGGCCGGGCTGTCGGCCGTCGAGCGGGCGGCCCTGGCCGACCTGCGGAACGCCCTGGACCAAGCGACCGTGGTCGAGCGGCGGCTGGCCGCCCGGGGCGGGACCCTCGGCCGGGCGGTGGCGGACGTCCTGGCCCCCCACCGGCACTACGCCCTGGCCCACGCCCTGCTCGCCGCCCTCCCGGTCCGGGAGGCGATCACCACCAACTACGACCGGCTGTTCGAGGCCGCGTGGGGGGCGACCGACCCGGGCGGGCTGGCCGTCCTGCCCGGCCCGGCCCGCCCCCACCCGCGGCGGTGGCTGCTGAAGATGCACGGGTGCGTGTCCGACCCGGACCGGGTGGTCCTGTCCCGGGCCAGCTACACCCGGTACGACGAGCGGCTGCCGGCCCTGGGCGGGCTGGTCCAGGCCCTGTTGGTCACCCGGCACGTGCTGTTCGCCGGGTTCTCCCTGACCGACGACAACTTCCACCGGCTGGTGGACGCGGTCCGCCGGCTGCGGGCGGGCGGACCGGGCGGGCCGCTGGGGACCGCCCTGTCACTCGGCGGCGGGGGGCTGGCCGAGGTGCTGTGGGAGGCGGACGTGCGGCGGGTGCGGATGGCGGACGCGGCCGAGGCCGGCCCGGGGTTCCCGGCGGCCGAGGCGGCCCGGCGGCTGGAGGTGTTCCTGGACTACCTGGTGTCCCGCACCCGGGATGCCGCCCACCTGCTGGTCGGGGGGCGGTACGACCCGCTGCTGTCGGACGGGGAGCGGCGGCTGCGGGACGCCCTGGCCCGGTTCGCCGCCGCCGTGACCGGGCCGGACGCCGCTTCGGTCCGGGGGACGGTCGCCTGGCCGCGGGTAGAGCGGCTGCTCCGCGGCCTGGGGTTCGAGCCGCCGTCCGGACCGCCGGACCCGCCCGGCGGGTGACGCCGGACCGGCCGGCGGACGGGGCCGCCGCCGCAAGCACGTCTCGGCCGGCCGGGGCGGGGGTGTTCGCGGGACCGGCCACCGATGGATGCCCTCCGGAGTCTCAGCTTACAAGGGAGCCCACGAAGCTGGACGAGGTCATCCCGTGGGGGCGGTCGTTCGCCGAGTACCGGCTCATCTTCGGCCTGACCGACGCCGACCTGGGCGGCCGTCTTCGGGTGCGGGGACGGGCCGGCCGCGTGCAACGTTGAGGCGACGGCCCGTAGCCACCGGGTCACCTCCTGCGACCCGGTGGCCGCCCATGGTGCGACCGCCATCTGAGGCCGGGTGGCGGGGTTCTACCCGAGCGTCCTGGCCCAGGTGCGGGCGAACGCCGTCACGTTCGTCTGTGGCACCCACTTTCCCGTCCCCGACCACCTGTTCGAGAGTCGGCTGACGGGCCACATCCGGGAGGTGGAGGAACTTCTCGAAGAGTTGGGTACGCTGGTGTAAAAAAGCGGGGACGGCCGACCACCCGGCTCGTCCCCGCTTTCTCCTCGGAGCGATTATGGAGCCGATGGCCGAAGTCCTCGATAGGGTCGGCGCCGCCCTCCGTCATAAGCATGGGGATGACCCGATCCCGTCCGATGAGATCGTTGCGGAAGTGGAGCAAATTCGCGGACAAAATCCCGGAGACGGTTGCCCGGCGGATGCCTGCTACAACCTTTGGAAGAAAGGCAATACTTTCAGCCCACCGATGTTCCTGTTCTTGGCTCGCGGCAAGTACCTCTATGTTGGGCGAGAGTTCAAGTACACTGGGCCTGTTCTGCATTTCCCCAAGGGTGAGGCTCCGCGACAGGTCGGTTACTGCATTGACGGGCGTTACTTCCCCCTCAAGTGACCGACTTTATCTCTTGCCAAATGTTAATGGTCGGCCGTCTCTCCTCCCCGCACCTTGGACCGAGCCGCTAGCACCAGGGGCGGGCCTGCCACCGGCCAATCTCGTACAGACCGGGTACGAGTTTCAGAGGGCCGACGACCACGCCGGGTGCTGGCTGCTCCGAGTCTGCCGCAGGTACCACAGTCCCCGGACTGTAACAGGCCCGGACAAAACCCTTGTTTACCCACGGTTTTCCAGGGGTTTCGGGGGTATTGTCCGTGCCTCTAAACTCGGCCTGATACATGAACCCACCGACGGTGTCCCATCATCGTACCTCCCGGAGTGCGGTCCAGCGGTTCTGCTCCGAGGTCTGCATCCGCCTGTACAGGCCGACGTACCGGTACGACTGGGGCGACCCCTCCGAGCAGGCGAAGGCACGGGCCGACTTGGCCGACCTGGGAAACGGGCGGCGGCCGGCGAACTCGCGCTGTTGAGCCAGCACGAGGCCCGGTTCCCGATGGTCCCGACCCTGTGTGCGACACTCGGAGTGAAGGGGCACCGGCCGGTGGTCGGCACCCGGAACTGCAAGCACCTGCTGTACGTGTTCGCCGTCGTCAACCTGGTCGGCTCGCTGAAACCGGCAGATCCGGGTTGAGTCGCCGGTCCAGCTATCCGGACTGCTAAACTCGGCAGAATGCGTATGTCCCTGTCGGGCCGTTACACGACCTCTCTGTCGGCCGGTAGGCACCTCCGGGGCAATGGGGTAGGATTATCACGCCCGTCACCACCCTCCCAGGGCCGACTTGCCGGCTCTTCCTTCGCGGGTGGGCCTGAGGGCCGGGTGCTCTCATGGTCGGTCGACGCACGCTATGATGCACTCGCACTGGACCATCGTCACCCCGTCCGAGTTCGAGCACGAGCGGCGGGCCCTCGACTTCGTCCGGTCCGGACTTCCCGATCACGACCCCTACCGGGCGTGGGCCAATTTCGAGTTCCAGACCCCCGAAGGCGCCCTGTACGAGGTCGACCTCCTCGTCCTCGGCAAGGGCGGGTTCTGGCTGGTCGAGATCAAGAGCCAGCCCGGGCGGCTGGAGGGGGACTTCGGCACCTGGACGTGGAACGCCCCGGACTGCCGCCGGGTGAGCGACGACAACCCGATCCACCTAGCCAACAAGAAGAGCAAGGCCCTGGCCGGCGTCCTGCGGCCGCTCGTCCCCCGGGGCTCCCGCCTCCCGTACCTGGAGCCGCTCGTCTTTTTGTCCGACCCGGATCTTGACTTCCGGCTCACTGGCGCGGCCGCCAACCACGTCTGCCTGACCGACCGGCCGGCCGACGACCCCCGCGGGCCGCGGGACGGGGTCCTGGCCGCCCTGACGGCGCGGGCGGTGCCCGGCGCCCGCCCCCACGTCGACCCGGTCGACGCCAAGGTCGCCCGGGCCGTCACCCAGGCGGTGACCCGGGCCGGCGTCCGCCCGTCGCAGAAGGAGCGGCGGGTCGGCGACTACCTGCTCGGGGAGCTGCTGCTGGACGTCGAGAACTGCTTCCAGGACCGGGTGGCACGGCACGCCACCCTGAAAGACCGGGTTTGCCGGGCCCGCCAGTACCTGGTCGCCCGGGCCGCCACCGAGGACCAGCGGAAGCGGGTCCGGGCGGCGGCCGAGCGGGAGTTCCGCATCCTGGACGGCCTCGACCACCCGAACGTGCTGCGGGCGATCGACTACAAGGATCACGGGTTCGGCCCGGTCCTCACCTTCCAGCACCACCCCGCCGCGGTCCGGCTCGACCACTACCTCCGCGACCGCGGTGGGACCCTCACCGCCGCCCAGCGGCTGGGCCTGCTGCGGCAGGTGGCCGACGCGGTGCGGTACGCCCAGGCCCGCCGGGTCATCCACCGCGGCCTCGCCCCGCAGAGCGTGCTGGTGGTCGACCCGGGCTCCGACGCCCCGACCCCGAAGGTGTTCAACTGGCAGGTCGGGGTGACCGAGGCGGTGTCGTCGTCCGGCACGACGCACGCCGAGGAGCTGGTCGAACAGGTGGCCCTGGTGTACATGGCCCCGGAGGCCGGGCTCACCCCCCGGGCGGTGACCCCGGCGGCCGACGTGTTCTCCCTCGGGGCCGTCGCCTACCACCTGTTCGCCGGCCGGCCGCCGGCGTCGTCCCTGCTGGAGCGGGGTGAGCTGCTCCGCGGGCACGGCGGGCTCGACCTCACCGCCGTGCTCGACGGCGCCGGGCCGCGGCTGGTCGAGCTGGTCCGGGACGCCACCCACCCGGACGTGGCCCGGCGCATCCCGACGGCCGACGAGTTCTACCGCCGGCTGGACGAGGTCGAGGCCGAGCTGGTGGCCCCGGAGGGGCGTCGCACCGCCGACCCGGACCTGGCCCAGGCCGGGGACCAGCTCGACGACGGGTACGAAGTCGTCCGGCAGCTCGGACAGGGGTCGACCGGGAAGGCGTTGTTGGTCACCCAGGACGGGGCCGAGTACGTGCTGAAGGTGCCCGCGGGCCGGACGACAACCCCCGGCTGCGGGACGAGGGGGAAGTGCTGGCCAAAGTCCGCAGCGCGTACGTGGTCGGGCTGCACGCCGTCACCGAGATGCACGGCCGCGCCGTCCTGGTGCTAGACAAGGCCGGGGACCAGACGCTCGCCGCCCACCTGCGGGAGTTCGGCCGGTGCGACCTGGAGTGGCAGGAGCGGTTCGGCACCGACCTGCTCCAGGCCCTGTGCGACCTGGAACAGGCCGGCGTCTTCCACCGGGACGTCAAGCCGGACAACATCGGCATCCGGGACGGCAGGCAGCGGCGGCAGCTGGTGCTGTTCGACTTCTCCCTGGCCCGGGCCCCGCTCGACAACCTGCGGGTCGGCACCCCCCCCTACCTCGACCCGTTCCTGCCCCTCCGCACCCCGCCCCGGTGGGACCCGGCGGCCGAGCGGTACGCGGCGGCCGTCACCCTGTACGAGATGGCGACCGGCGGGCTGCCGCGGTACGGCGACGGCCGGTCCGACCCGGCCCTGACCGCCGACGAGTTCAGCCCAGACCTCGCGGCCATGGACCCGCCGGTCCGGGCCGGGCTGGAGAAGTTCTTCCGACAGGCCCTGCACCGCGACCCGGCCGTTCGGTTCGACAGCGGCGAGCGGATGAAGCGGGCGTGGGCGAAGGTGTTCGACGAGGCCGACCAGGCCACCGTCGCGGTGGCCGGCATGCAGGTCGAGGTGGCCGTCCGGCTGGAGGAGGTCCGGCCGGACACGTTCGTCGAGCTGCTCGGGCTGTCCGCCCGCGCCCGCGGGGCGCTGGAGCGGCTCGGGGTGGCCACCGTCCGCGACTTCCTCGGCCGGACCGTCCCGGACTTTCAGTTCCAGCCGAACGTCGGCGCGAAGACCCGGCGGGAGCTCGTCGAGTGGCTCGGCCGGTTGAGAGTGCGGTTCCCGGACGAGGCCGCCCTCGCAGCCGCCAGGGTCCCCGCCGTCAGCGAGGACGTCACCCGCCTCGGGCTGGTCGCCCTCCGCGACCGGCTGGTCGGCAAGGCGACGGCCCGGGACAAGCGGGCGTACCAGATCCGCTGCCGCCTGCTCGGGCTGGAGGGCGGCACCGCGGCGGCCGACGGGTCGCCGGCGTGGCCGCCGCTCACCGAGGTCGCCGACCGGCTGGCGATCAGCCGGCAGCGGGTCCACCAGGTGCTCCTGTCCGACCGGGTGCGGTGGGACCGCGACCCGGCCGTGCAGCCGCTGCGGGAGGAGGTCGTCGGGGCGGTGTACAAGGCCGGCGGGGTGCTGACCGGCCGGGAGCTGGCCGAGGTCATCGTGGCCGGCCGCGGGATCGACGAGCTGGCCGAGGCGGACCGGCCGAAGGTGGCCGCGGCCCTCGCCCGGGTCGTGTACGAGGCCGAGCAGGTGAAGGCGGACCCGCGGCTGACGCTGCGGCGGGCCCCCGGAGGGGTGGTACTGGTCGCCTGCTCTTCCGAACGCGGCGACCACGCGGTCCGGCTCGGCGAGGTTGCCGACGAGCTGGCCGCCGAGGACCCGCTGCCGTCCGTCACCCGGGCGGTGGAGCGGCTGCTGCAGGTCTCCGCCCCGCCGCTGCCGGCCGGGTGTGAGCCGTTCGGGAACGAGCGGCTGTTGCGGGTGGCGGTGGGCCTCAGCCTGACGGCGGCGCTCAACCCGCAGGGCATCTACCCGAAGGGGATGCCGGCGATCCAGGCGATGCGGCTCGGGGCCGGTGCGTTCAACAGCCTCGGGCTGGCCGACTCCATCACCCCGGACGAGATCCGCCGGCGGATGGCCGCCCGCTACCCGGAGGCCGAGCCGCTCCCGGAGCACCCGGCCCTTTACGAGCTGATCAAGGCGGCCGGGTTCGAGCTCGAATGGGACGACGGGCTGCAGGCGTACCGCCGACCGCTCCGCGGCGACAGCAGCGGGCCGACCTCGGCCTACGTGCGGACGGCGACCAACCGGCCGTCGCAGCCGGTCGAGGTCACCCCGGAGGTCGCCGCCGCCCGGGCGTTCGAGGAGAAGCTGGCATTCGCCATCCGTGACGGCGGATTCCTGGCCCTGTCGGTCGTGCCGAAGGCGATGGAGGACTGCGAAGCCGAGCTGGTCCGCCGGTTCGGCCTGGACCGGGTGTCGCTCGACGCCCTGATCCTCGACGCACTGGCCGAGGAGGCGGCGGCCCGGCAGGCGAAGTGGGAGAAGGTGCTCGCCGCCGACGCCGCCCCGCGGGACAGCCGGGACTGGCAGAACCTGCTCCGGCTGGTCGGGTACGCGATGCCGAAGGTCGAGGCCGGCCTGGTAGCCCGCACCGCCCCGACGCTGCTCGTCCACCCCGGGCTGCTCGCCCGGTACGACGCGACCGGGGTGATCGACCGGCTCCGCGACCAGGCCGGCCGGCCGGACAAGGTGCCGGTGCTGTGGATGCTGATCGCGGCCGACGAGCAGTCGGAGCTGCCCACCATTGATGGGAAGGCGGTCCCCCTTATAACGCCCGGACAGCGTGCGACCGTTTCAATCGCCTGGGTGTATAACCGACACCGCGGCGATGTCACCGGCCCTGCCCCGCCGCGGACCACCGCAGCGACCAACCGCCGCTCCGGCTGACCACGCACCCCTCCCACGACGACCGCCAGGACGCCGGCATGCTCGCCCCGCTCCAGAAGCTCGTGACCGCCCTCCGCGACGACCTGCGGGAGTGCCTGGACGGCAAGACCGACGAGCCGGCCGAACGCATGGCTCAGCTCGCCGAGGCCCGGCAGCGAGTGCTGGCGGAGTACGAGTCCACCAAGAAGGCCGAGCGGACCGCCCAGGCGTTCCCGGCGTGGCGGGAGGACTACCTCACCCAGGTGGCCGTCGCCTGGGTGCTGGCGTGCGTGTTCGTCCGCTATCTGGAGGACAACGAGTTCGTCGCCGACTGCTGGCTCGGCGGGCCGGACGACCACCGGCGGCAGGAGGCTCAGGCGCGGCACGGCGGGTTCTTCCGCGAGAACAAGACGGCCACCGACCGCGACTACCTGCTCGCCGTGTTCCGCCGCGCGGCCGCCATCCCGGCCGCCGCCGACCTGTTCGCCGAGGGGAAGACGCCGCTCTGGGTGGTCGGCCCGTCGGCCGACGCCGCCACCCGGCTCGTCAACTTCTGGCACGCCCGGGACGCCGAGGGGGACATCCCCACCTTCACCGCCGCCGACGGCGACACCCGGTTCCTCGGCGACCTGTACCAGGACCTCAGCGAGGACGTCCGCAAGAAGTACGCGCTGCTCCAGACGCCGGAGTTCGTGGAGGAGTTCATCCTCGACCGTACCCTCGACCCGGCGTGTAACGAGTTCGGGTTCCAGCAGGTCCGGCTGATCGACCCGACCTGCGGCAGCGGCCACTTCCTGCTCGGGGCGTTCGACCGGCTGATGCGGCTGTGGCAGCAGCACTACCGGGAGTTGACCGGCCGCGAGTGGAACGCGAACGATGCCGCCGGCCGGGTGCTCGGGGACGGGGACAAGTACCCAGGGCAGGTGTTCGGGGCGGACGTCAACCCGTACGCCGTCGCCATCGCCCGGTTCCGGCTGCTGATCGCGGCGTGCAAGTGGTGCGGGGTGGTGCGGCTGAAGGACGCCCCGGGGTGGCGGCCGCAGGTGTTCTGCGGGGACAGCCTGTACCACGGGCGGCGGTGGCCGGTCTGCTCGAACAAGCCGAAAGAGCAGCAGATGACCATCGGCGACTGGGACCGGCTGTACCACTTCGAGGACGTGGACGACGTCCGCCGGGTGCTGTCGCAGAAGTACCACGCCGTGGTCGGCAACCCGCCGTACATCACGGTGAAGGACGCCGCTCTGAACAAGAGCTACCGGGAGCGGTACGGCACCTGTCATCAGAAATACTCCCTCGGGGTGCCGTTCACCGAGCGGTTCTGGGACCTATGCCGAGCGGCCGACGACGCAGGCCCGGCTGGGTTCGTTGGCATGATTACCGCCAACAGCTTCATGAAGCGAGAGTTCGGGAAAAAGTTGATCGAGGCGTTCTTCCCCACGGTGGACCTGACGCACGTCATCGACACGTCCGGGGCGTACATTCCAGGTCACGGAACACCGACGGTAATTCTGTTTGGCCGGAACCAAGAACCCCAGAGTGATGCAGTACGAGCGGTGCTGAGCATTAAAGGCGAGCCTGGGTTTCCAGAGGACCCTGCGTCAGGCAGAGCGTGGACGAGCGTCGTGGGGAACGTAGATAGCTGTGGAGCGGAAACCGAGTATGTAAGTGTCAAAGACATACTGCGGTTGACGTTTGCAAAACACCCGTGGATTATCGGCGGAGGCGGCGCAGCCGAGCTGAAGGATCTGTTCGACGAACAGGCTGAAGAGACGCTTGGTGATGTCGCAGAGGCTATTGGTATCGCAAGCGTGACCGGCGAAGACGAAGTCTACATGTTCCCTGATGTGTCCTGTTTGAAGAGGTTGAATGTAACCGATTTCATTCCGCTACTTGAGGGGGAGTTCGTCCGCGATTGGGACACAAGAGAATCGAGTATTGCACTTTGGCCATATGACAAGAATTTCCAGCTCAGGGCTATTGATGGCATCCGTGAGTTGTATCGTGTGCTATGGCCTACAAAAGCCAACATCAGTCTCCGTCGTCGATTTGGTACGCCCATGCTGCTGAAAGGAGCAAGTGGTACGAGTGGCAAGAGCTATATCGAGACAAGTTTCAATCGCCAATGTCGCTCGTCTTCGCATTTGTCGCCACTCACAACCATTTCGTTCTAGACCGCGGGGATAAAGTCTTTAATCGATCAGCCCCACTGGTTAAGCTTTCGGCAAATGCCGATCTTTCTCAGTATCATGGGCTGCTTGGCATCCTTAACAGTTCCCCCGCATGCTTCTGGATGAAGCAAGTGTCCTTCCCGAAACGAGGAGACGGGGTCGGCAGAGGAATGCAGGACGAAGGCTGGGAGGGGCGATTCGAGTTCACATCCGCTGGGCTAACTGCATTCCCCCTCCCCGCACAACGACCGCTCGCGCTCGCACGGCAGATCGACGCCTTTGCCCAGCAGTACGCTTCCCACCTGCCGGCGGCCGTCTGCAAGCAGAGCGTACCGACCCGCGCAGACCTCGACGTCGCCCGTCAGAAGGCGGAGGCGATCCGCCGGCAGATGATCTACCTTCAGGAAGAACTCGACTGGGAGTGCTACCACCTGTACGAGCTGACCGCCGAGTCGCTCACCCGCCCCGGCGACCCGCTCGAACTGCGGCTCGGGGAGCGGGCGTTCGAGGTCGCCCTCGCCCGGTCTGGGGAGAAGACCGCCTGGTTCGACCGGCACCGCTCCACCCCGATCACCGACCTGCCCGCCGACTGGCCTGCCGACTACCGGCAGCTCGTCGAGCGGCGGCTGGCCGAGATCGAGGCGAACCCGAACGTCCGACTGATCGAGCGGCCGGAGTACAAGCGGCGGTGGGCGTCCGACACCTGGGAGGACTTGGAGCAGCGGGCCCTGCGGGCGTGGCTACTCGACCGGCTGGAGGCGGAGCGGTACTGGCCCCGCGGCGAGCCGGCCCTGCGGTCGTGCGACCAGCTCGCCAACGAGGCGGCCGCCGACCCGGAGTTCCTGCAGGTGGCGGCGGTGTACAAGGGCGGGCTGGTCGAGCCGGCCGCGATCATCACCGAGCTGGTGACGGCCGAGGCGGTCCCGTACCTGCCGGTGCAGCGGTACAAGGAGAGCGGCCTCCGCAAGCGGGCGGTATGGGAGGAGACGTGGGCCCTGCAGCGGCGGGAGGACGCCGGGGAGAAGCTGCCGGAGCCGATCCCGGTGCCGCCGAAGTACACGTCGGCCGACTTCCTGAAGGGCGACTACTGGCGGCTGCGGGGGAAGCTGGACGTGCCGAAGGAGCGGTGGGTGAGCTACCCCGGGGCCGAGCGGGACGGCGACCCGACGCCGGTGGTGACGTGGGCCGGGTACGACCACTTGGGCCAGGCCCGGGCGCTGGCGGCATACTACCAGGAGGCAAAGGACCAGCGTGGCTGGCCGGCCGAAAAGCTGGTCCCGCTCCTGGCCGGTCTGGACCAGGTAGTGCCGTGGCTCAAGCAGTGGCACAACGAGTACAGCGAGGAGTTCGGCGGCCGCCCCGGGGACGAGATCGAGGGGTTCGTGGCCGCCTCAGCTTCCGACCTGCGGGTGAGTCTGGAGGCGATCCGCGATTGGAAGCCCGAGCCGGCCGCCCCAAGACGTGGTCGGAAGAAGTCCTACGGACAGCGTTCTGGCCACGACATCACTAGTTTGTTGGAGATTGCACTTGGGCTCTGTCTCTCCGCCAACGGCCGCTCACCCGCATGCTGAGCCTCACGAAGCGACCCGCCTGTGGAACTACACGGGCGGAGTGAGAAGAGGCAACCAGTTGGCAGACCCAGCGGCTGTGACCCGCCGCCAGGGGGGCGAGGATGTGGTTGTGTGTGGGCCAGATTTCATGGCAAACTATAGCAAGGCTAGCGACATTGAGTCGGCTGTCGGGCCTCGCAAATACCACCCACGGCACCCGCGACGCGGGCCGAACGCCTTAGAGGGTGTCCAATTAGGGTGCCGGAGCCTACCCTCGGGGCATGAGCCGGACGCCCTACCCGTCGAGCCTGACCGACGCCCAGTGGCGGCTCATCGAGCCGCTGGTGCCGCCGCCGAGGCCGGGGGGCCGGCCGGCCAAGTACACTCGGCGGGCCATCGTGGACGGCATCCTGTACGTGGCCCGCACCGGCTGTGCCTGGCGGTCGTTGCCGACTGATCTGCCGACCTACCGCATCTGCTTCCACTACTTCCGGCGGTGGCAGCGGGACGGTACGCTCGCCCGCATCCACGCCGCCCTGCGGGAGAAGGTCCGGCGGGCGGCCGGGAAGCGGCGGCGGCCGACCACCGGCATCCTGGACAGCCAGACGGTGAAGACCACCGAGCAAGGCGGCCCGAAGGGGTACGACGGGGGGAAAAAGGGTGGTCGGCCGCAAGCGGCACCTGGTCGTTGACACCCTCGGGCTGGTGTGGGCGGTCGTCGTCACCCCGGCGTCGGTCCAGGACTGGGACGGCGGCCGGGAGGCCATGCTCCGCGCCCGGCTCGCCGCCCCCCGGCTGGTCCGGGTGTTCGCCGACTCGGCCTACCGGACGTGTTCGATCTGGGCGGCCTGGTTCGCCCGGGTGGTGCTGTGGGTGGTGGCCAAGCCGGCCGGGCCGGGGCTGACGATCCAGCCGAAGCGCTGGGTGGTGGAGCGGACGTTCGGCTGGCTCGGCCGGTGGCGGCGGCTGAGCAAGGACTACGAGCGGACGTGCGAGTCGGCCGAGGGGTTCGTCACCGTCGCCATGATCGGCCTCATGGCCCGCCGCCTGCGCCCGGCGTAGGCGGGGGCGACGGCCGGTCGGCCCATGCGGCGTGACGCCGTCGGAGGGCCGGGAGCCACGCCGCCAACTCCGCCATCAGCTCGGCCTGAGTGTGGACCGGCCGGCTGATCGGCACCCCGTACACCCCCCACCGGCCTTCGTCCGGCTCCAGGACGGCCTCCAGTTTGGTCAGCCCGGTCTGCCAGACGAGGCCGGCCCGGCTGTCGTCCGGGGCCACGACGAAGGCGTCTCCCCAGTCGTTCCCGTCCGGGCAGTCCAGCTCGGTGATCATCCCGAAGCACCACCCGTCCGGGGTCCGGGACTCTGGGACGAGCGGGAACCCGTGGTACACCGGGGCACCGGCCGGGCGGGCCAGGAAGGCCGGCAACGCGGTCGAGGCGGAGGGGGCGTCCGGGTCGGGCCGCAGCGGCTGGCCCGGCGGGAGGTGATCCTGTGGTGCCATACGTGCTTCCCAGGCGAACGGACGGCCGATCGAGCCGGCTCAACCATCCTGCACCGCTCACCCCTAATTGGACACCCTCTTAGCTCGACTTGTGCAGTTTTCGGCAGGTGGCCGCGGTAGCATGGCGGGTTGATCCGTAGCTCACGGACGGCCGCCATGCTCCTCCCGGTCGAAGCCCAACCGCTACTCGCCGTCCTGCTCCCGCACTTCACCCAACCGACGGCCGCACGGTTCGTGGTACTCACCGCCGCGGCCATCCTCACCCCCGGCCGTCGCACCGTCGCCAACCTGCTCCGCACCGTCGGGGGTTTGGCCCAAGGCCACGACGCCAGCTACCGCCGGGTATTGTCCGCCGCCCGCTGGTCCGGCCTGGCCCTCGGGTGCGCCCTCACCCGCCACCTGCTCGCCCACCTTGTGCCCGCTGGCCCCGTGTACCTGGTGGGTGACGACACGGTGGACGGGCACCCCGGCCGGCGGGTGTTCGGGAAGGGCCGGCACCGCGACCCGGTCCGGTCGTCCCACGCGTACACCGCCTGGCGGTACGGCCACCGCTGGGTGGTGGTCGCCGTCCTCGTCCGCTTCCCGTTCGCCGCCCGCCCGTGGGCCCTGCCCGTGTTGGTCGACCTGTACCGCCCGCCGGAAGTCAGCCGGGCCGAGGGTGCCCGCCACCGAACGCCCGCCCAACTCGCCTGCCGGCTGCTCCGCCTCCTGCTCATCCGGTTCCCCGGCCGGTCGTTCGTGTTCGTCGGCGACTCCGGCTACGGGACGCACGAGGTGGCCCGGTTCTGCCACCGGCACCGCGACCGCCTCACCCTGGTCAGCAAGTGCCACCCCGACGTCAACCTGTTCCACCCGCCCCCCGCTTACGCCGGTAACGGGCGGCCGCGGGTGAAGGGCGACCGCCTGCCCAAGCCTCGCCAGGCCGTCGCCGGGCTGCGGCCCAGTTCCCGGTCCCGGTTGACCGTCCCGTGGTACGGCGGCGGCACCCGGCGGGTCGCCGTGGTGACCGGCAGCGGGCACTGGTACAAGGGCGGTGAGGGACTCGTGCCGGTCCGCTGGGTGTTCGTCGAGGACCGCTCCGGCACCCACCGCGACGAGTACTTCCTCACCACCGACGCCACCCTCTCCCCCGCTCAAGTCGTCGCGGCTTACTGCGGGCGGTGGAACCTGGAGACCACCTTCCAGGAGTGCCGCTCGTGCCTCGGGCTGGAGACCACCCGCGGGCGGTGTCGCTCGACGGTAACCCGGGCGGCCCCGTGCCTGTTCGCCCTGTATACCGTCGTCGCCGTCCTGTTCCACGCCCTGCCCGCGGACAAACGCAGCGGCGGGGTGCAGTGGGCCGGGAAGGCCACCGTCACCTTCTCCGACGCCCTCTCCGCCGTCCGCCGGTGCGTCTGGGCCGACGGCGTATTCCCACAGGCCGGGGCGGACGTGGCCGTCGCAGAACTCCCACCCGCCGTGCGGGAACTCCTGCTATCCGCACTCGCCCCGGCCCCGTGAACCGCACAAGTCGAGCTTAGCCCACTTCCAGCAACAGAGCGGTAACCCCGCCGGACATACTTTCCACGAACAGCCCCCGACATTCATGGCGCAATAAGCCGATGCGGTACTTCACGCCAGCACTGTTCCTTCAAATGCAGCGAACGGACGAGCTCGCTTCATTCGAGGCCGCGGCCTTACAATGGGAAAAGAATGTAAATATATACAATTCAGAAATAGAGAGGATGCGTCGTGATCTCACTCAGGGCGTGAGAAAGTTTCTCGATGGCTATTGTCTGCACGACTCAGTAATACGCGGAGCTGAGTCGCGAAAAGGCAGGGGGTTAATTCCTCCCTCGTATCGCATTTTTGTCACTGAAGAAGCAGACAATTCATTGTCGAACTGAATTACAGCGTACCAGAAGTACTTCTCATCGAGTCAGTTTTTCCTCCTAGTCTTTCATCAGGTCCCGAGCTTTGGTTGTACGACGAAGTCGAGCTCGTGGGTCAGAGAAATGAGCGTCATGCTTCACGTGTCTGTCATTCGGTGCTGTTAAGCAGTGGCCGTGAGTTGAAGATTACCTTTGACAATCTCCGCGTGACGCGCATCCCGCGCGAGCTATTGCATTCCCCCAGAGTACGGCTTTAAGACAGCCGATTAAGTAAGTTGGTGGACCAATGCCCGAACCCCTGATCGGCGATCTCCTCGAGCTTCCGGACCGCGTCCACAAGGGGGACTTCGTCCTCAACCTGTCGGCCGGGGTGACGAACGAGAATGCCGCCCGGACCCTGGCCGAGTACGTGGTCACCCCGCAGCTCGCCGACTCCCTAGACAACGCCCTCAACTTCGTCCGCAGCGCGGTGGACGGCAAGGCCAGTAAGGCGGCCTACCTGCACGGCAGCTTCGGGGCCGGCAAGTCGCACTTCATGGCCGTCCTCAACCTGCTGCTCGCCGGGCACACGGAGGCCCGCCGGCGGGCAGAGCTGCAGCCGGTCCTGGCCAAGCACCAGCGGGTCGAGGGGAAGAAATTCCTGCTCGTCCCGTACCACCTGATCGGGGCCCGTGACCTGGAGTCGGCGGTCCTCGGCGGGTACGTCGAGCACGTCCGCCGGCACCACCCGACCGCCCCGCTGCCCGGTGTGTACCTGGCCGAGGGAATCTTTGCCAACGCCGTCAGCCACCGGCGGTCGCTCGGGGACGAGAAGTTCTTCGCCACCCTGAACCGCTCCCTCGGGTCGGCGGACGACGAGGGGTGGGGGACGATGGACGCCGGGTGGGACGCCCGGACGTTCGACGCCGCCCTCGCCGCACCGCCCGGGCACGAGACCCGGGTCCGACTGGTGGGCGACCTGGTCCAGAACGTGTTCCCGGCGTTCGAGGGGGTGGCCGCTGCCGGGAGGGACGAGGCGTACGTCTCGCTCGACCAGGGGCTGAGCGTCCTCAGCCGGCACGCCAAGGGGCTCGGGTACGACGCCCTGATCCTGTTCCTGGACGAGCTGATCCTGTGGCTGGCGTCGCACGCCGCCGACGTCCCGTTCCTCCACCGGGAGGGGCAGAAGCTGGCCAAGCTGGTCGAGTCCCAGACGGCCGACCGGCCGGTCCCGGTGGTCAGCTTCGTGGCCCGCCAGCGGGACCTGCGGGAGCTGGTCGGGGAGACCGTCACCGGTTCCCAGCAGGTCAACTTCTCCGACGCCCTGCGGCACTGGGAGGGGCGGTTCCACGTCATCACCCTGGAGGACCGCAACCTCCCGGCCATCGCCGAGAGGCGGGTGCTCAGGCCGAAGTCCCCGGCCGCCAAGGACCAGATCGACCGGGCGTTCGCGGCCACCCTCAAGATGAGGCAGCAGGCCCGGGACGTGCTGATGACGGCCGACGCGAGCGAGGCCGAGTTCCGCAAGGTGTACCCGTTCAGCCCGGCCCCGGTCGAGACCCTGGTGGCGGTGTCGACCGCGCTGCAGCGGGAGCGGACGGCGCTCAAGATCATGCTCCAGCTGTTGGTCGAGAAGAAGGGGCAGCTGCGGCTCGGCGAGTTGGTCCCGGTCGGCGACCTGTGGGACGCGGTGGCCCACGGCGAGGAGGCGTTCAGCGACGTCCTGCGGAAGCGGTTCGACGACGCCCGCAAGCTGTACCACCAGAAGCTGCGGCCGATCCTGGAGGAGGAGTTCCGGCAGTCCGGGGCCGGCCGCGGCACCCCGCACGCCGTCGCCCCGGACGGGGCTGCCCCGGTCGCCCTGGCCGACGACCGGATCCTGAAGACGCTGCTGCTGGCCGCGTTGGTGCCCGAGGTTCCGGCCCTCAAGGCCCTCACCCCGGACCGGCTGGCGGCCCTGAACTACGGGTCGATCAAGGCCATGGTCCCCGGCCAGGAGGGGGCGAAGGTGCTGGAGAAGCTCCGGCGGTGGGCCAGCCGGGAGGGGTCGATCCGGCTGACCAGCCCGGACAGCCCGACGACCGAGGTCGCCGTCCAGGTGAGCGGGGTGGACACCGACTCGATCGTCGAGAAGGCCCGCGGGTTCGACAGCACCGGGTCCCAGCAGCGGCTCGTCCGGGACATGGTGATGCAGGCGCTGAACCTCGGCGACCCGAACGCCATCTGGCACGCCTACCCGTTCGTCTGGCGGGGCACCCGGCGGGACGTCGAGGTGGCGTTCGCCAACGTCCGGGAGGCGGCCGAGTCGCTGTTCGACGGCCCGGCCGATGGGTGGCGGGTGGTGATCGACTGGCCGTTCGACGAGCCCGGGCACGACCGGACCGAGGACGTGGACCGGCTCGCCCGGCTCCAAGCGGGCGGGAAGCACCGGCAGGTGCTGGTCTGGAACCCGCTGTTCTTCAGCCGCAAGACCCGGCACGACCTCGGCCGGCTGACCATCCTGAACCAGCTCCTCAAGGAGGAGATGTTCCAGCAGTACGCCGCCCACCTCGGGCTCCAGGACCGGGCCACCGCCCGGGGGATCCTGGAGAGCCAGCGGAGCGCCCTGACCAACACCGTCCGGCTGGCAGTGGAGGCGGCGTACGGGGTGCGGCCGGCCGGGGAGGGGCAGCTCGACGCCGCCCACGACGGGCAGGAGACCCGGCTCTGGTCCTTGTCCCCGCTCTTCACCCCCCAGCCGCCGGTCGGGGCGACCCTGTCCGACGCCCTGGAGCACCTGGCCGGCCAGGCGTTGGCGGCCGAGTTCCCGGCCCACCCGAACTTCGACCCGGACGGGCGGCGGAAGCCGGTCGGCCGGACCGATCTGGGCAAGGTGTGGGACGTGGTCCAGGCGGCGTGGCAGCACCCGGACCGGTACACCCCGGTCGACCGGGCCCTGCGGCCGCTCGTCCGGCAGGTGGTCGAGCCGCTCCGGCTGGGGACGATGGCCGAGGACCGGTTCGTGCTCGGCGACGAGTGGCGGGCTCACCTGGAGAAGTGCCGGGAGGCGGCCGGTCTGGACGCCCCGACCGTCGAGCGGGTGCGGGGGTGGCTCGACCTGCCGCTGCGGCGGGGGCTTCCGGACGAGGTCGGGAACCTGGTGGTCCTGACGTACGCCCTGCAGACCAACCGGACGTTCTACCTGAACGGGGTGCCGGAGTCGCCCGGGGTCGAGCGGCTACACCCGCACCTGGAGCTGCGGCCCCAGCCGCTGCCGTCGGCCGACGAGTGGGCCGCCGCCCGGGACCGGGCCGAGCACGTGTTGGGGCTGGGGCGGCATCCGGAACTGCTGACCGGGGCCAACCTCGCCCTCCTGGACCGGGCGGTCCGCGAGCGGGCGGGGGAGCTGGCAGCCGGGGCGGCCAAACTGCCCGACCGCCTGGAGGCGGCGGCCGCCCGGCTGCACGTGCCCGCCGACCGCCCCCGCCTCGCCACCGCCCGGCTCGGCGAGCGGCTCGTCCGCGCCGTCCAGTCCGCCCCCGGGCCGAAGGCACTGGCCCAGGCCCTCGCCCGGGCCGAGGTCGGGCCGGCCCCGGCGACCCTGTTCCGCAGCCTGACGACGGCCGCCGCCGTGGCCGACCGCCTCGGGCGGGTGAACTGGGACTCGCTCGACGGGCTCGACCGCCTGCCCGACCCCCGCGGCCGGGAGATCCTGGACGGCGTCCGCGAGGCGGTCGGGGACGACGAGTTCGCCCGGCCGCTGGTGAACGCGCTGGACGACGCCGAGCACCAGGCCGTGAGGCTCCTCCGTGACCTGGTCAAGCGGCCCCCGCTTCCACCGGCCCCGCCGGCGGTCCCGATGCCGACGGTGCCCCCGCCGGCCCCCCAGTTCCGCGCGGTCGAGACCCGGTCCGACGTGACCGCGTCGGCCGCCGACTTCGATCGGGTGGCCGCCGGGCTGGCGGCCCGGCTGAGGGAGGGGGACGGCCGGAGGGTCCGGCTGTCCTGGGTGATCGAGGAGGAGGTCCGCTGATGCCCGGCCCGGCCCTCAGCCCCGCCCAGCTCCGCTCCCACGTCGCCGAGGCCCGGCGGAAGGCCCCGGACGCCCGGGTGATCGGCGTCCAGGCCGCCGGCGGGTGGGCCGGCGGGGACCGGGTCGAGTGCGACGGGGTGGAGTACGCCGTCGTCACGGCCGGCTCCCCGCTCGCCCTCCGGGCGGCCCTCCGGGCGGCCGAAGGGTCCCCCCTGCCGACGGTCGTCCTGACCGCCGCGAGCGAGGTCGAACTCGGGCTGGATGCGAGGGCCCGGCTGGCCCGCCGTCAGCTCCTGACGCTCGACCTGTGGGAGGCCGTCCGGGCCCAGTTCCGGGCCCGGGACGTGGACCCGGCCGCCCGCGTCCCGGCCGTCGGGCGGGCCCTCCTGGAGCACGCCCCGGCGGGCGGGTACCCGCCGGTCCCGACCGGGCTGCTCGACCCGGGGACGGCCTGGCGGTGCGTGCTCCACCACACGCTCGGGATGCCGGACGGCGAGCCGACCGAGGCCGGCTTGGTGGCCTGGGCCGCGTCCGACCGGGCCGCCGGCGGCCGGTACCTCACGCTACCGGCCGACCTCCGGGACGCGGTCCGGCGGCGGCTGACGGACGTTCTCGGCCCGACAGCCGGGGTGGTGTTGGACGCGGTCGAGGGCGGGGCCGGGGCGGACGCCCTTGCCGTCGGGCTGGCGTTCGAAGTGGTGTACGCGGACGAGCCGCTGCCCACCCCCTCGCCGCGGCCGCCGCCCGGTTGGAACGCCTCCACGGCGGCCGCCCGGTCCCGCCGGCGGTGGCCCGGCGGGTCGCGCGGGCGGCCGGCGACGCCCTCTCCCGCCTGCCCGAGGACGAGTCCGCCCGCCACCGCCGGCGGGCCGACGCCCTGCTCGCCGAGGTCCAGGCGGCGTCGGCCGTGTACCGGGGCACCTGGACCCGGGGCCTGTGAGGCCCGGCTCTCGCGGTACGCCGACGCGGTCGGTCGGGCGGCCGGTACACCCGGCCCGCCCGACCCGGCGGCGGTCGAGGAGTGTCTCGTCCGGCTCCGCGACCTGGCCGCCCACGACCTGCGGCCGGCGTACCCGGAGGTTTACGCCCGCGCGGAGGCGGCCGCCCGGTTGCTGCAGTGGCTGGCGACCGGCCCGGCACCGCCGGCCGACCCGGCGGCCCTGGCCGCGGCCTACCGGGACGACCTGGCGTTCGCCGACTGGGCCCGGGACCGGATCAGCGGCGGCGAGGCCGGGGCGGCCCTGTCGGCCGCCTACCGGGTGCTGGAGGAAGCGGCCCACCGGGCGAGGGCCGCGTTCAACCGGGCCTTCGCGGCCGCCCTGACCGCCGACGACCTGCCCGGAACGCTGCCGGTCGAGGCCGCCCTCGACGCTGCCGTCGTGCCCGCCGTCGGGGCCGGGCACCGGGTGCTGCTGATCCTGCTCGACGGGCTGAGCTGGGCGGTCGCCCACGAGTTGCTCCCCGACCTCCGGCGGCAGGGGTGGCAGGAACAGACCTGGCTCCCCTCAGGAGACCCGCCACCGCCGCTCCTGGCGGCCGTCCCGAGCGTGACCGAGTTCTCGCGAGCCAGCCTGTTCTGCGGCCGGCTGACCGGCGGGGACGCGGCCGCCGAGCGGGTCGGGTTCGCCGCCCACCCCGGGCTGGCCGCCGCCTGCGACCGGAAGCACCCGCCGACGGTGTTCCACAAGGCGACGGTGACCGAGGGGCCGCGGGGGGCCCTGCACGACGACGTCCGCCTGGCCGTCCTGTCGGAGAAAGCGCGGGCGGTGGCGGTGGTGGTGAACGCCATCGACGACGAGCTGGCCGGGGCCGAGCAGGTCCGCGGCCGGTGGACGCTCGACGCCATCCGCCCGCTGACCCCGCTCCTCCAGGCCGCCCGGGACGGCGGGCGGCTGGTGGTCCTGGCCGGGGACCACGGGCACGTCTGGCACCGGGACCGGGCCGACTTCCGACGGGCGGCGGACGCCGGCGAGCGGTGGCGGCCGGCGTCCGGGCCGCCCGGGCCGGGCGAGCTGGTCGTGACCGGCCGCCGGGTCCGCGGCGGGCGGGCGGGCGAGGCGGTCATCGTGCCGTGGGACGAGGGGGTGCGGTACGGGGCGGTGAGGAAGGGGTACCACGGCGGGGCCACCCCGCAAGAAATGCTCTCGCCGCTTCTGCTGCTGTCCCACGCCACAGCCCCGCCGCCGAAGGGGTTTCAGCCGTGCCGGTACGGCACCCCAGAGTGGTGGCTGCTCGCCCCGGCCCAGGCCCCAGCCCACCAGGCGGCACTCCCGCCCCCGCCCCGGCGGAGGGACGGACACCGCCCCGACCTTTTTTCGGCGGTCGACCAGGACCCGGCCAGCGTACCGACGGGGGACGGGTCCGCGGCGGCCGTGGCGGGGTCCGAGTGGATCGACCGGCTGTTCGGGTCGGACGTTTACCAGGGCCAGCGGGAGGCGGCCGGCAAGCACCTGCCGGCCGACGTGGACGTCCGCCGGAGCTTGGAAACGTTGGCGGCGGCCGGCGGGTCGCTCACGCTCGGCGGGTTTGCCCGTCAGGCCGGCGTCCCGCCGCTCCGGCTGGACGGGTTCCTGGCCAAGCTCCAGCGGCTGCTCAACGTGGACGGATACGAGGTCGTCCGGGTGGACCGGGCCGCCGACCGCGTGTCCCTGAACCGGCCGTTGCTGGTGACCCAGTTCGAGATCGGGTGACCCGTGGAACCGATCAGCGTCCGCCGCCGCCGGGACATCCTCGACGCCCTCCGCCGGGGGACCGTCCCGGCCCGCGGGCTGGACCAGTTCGCCGTCGGGCTCGGCCGGTTCGAGCCGGCCCTGGCCGCCGAGCTGGACGCCGCGGCGGCCGGCGGGGCGGTGTTCAAGGCGGTCCGGGGGGAGTACGGGGCCGGGAAGACGTTCTTCGCCCGGTGGCTCCAGGAGTACGCCAAGCGGAGGCGGTTCGCGGCCGCCGAGGTCCAGGTGTCCGAGGCCGAGACCCCGCTCCACCGGCTGGAGACGGTGTACCGCCAGGCGATGGAGCGGCTGGCCACAGCGGACTCCCCGGCCGGGGCGTTCCGGTCGGTCCTCGACGGCTGGTTCTACGGGCTGGAGGAGGAGGTCCTGGCCGAGGGCGGGCTGGCCCCTGCCGACCCGGCCCTCGCCGCCCGGTCCGACGCCCTCCTGGAGCGGCGGCTGGCCGAGGTCAGCCGGACCACCCCGCAGTACGCCCTCGCCCTGCGGGCGTACCGGGCCGCCCGCCGGGCCGGGGACGAGGCGACCGCCGACGGCCTGGCCGCCTGGCTGGCCGGCCAGCCGCACGTCGGGGCGGCCGCCAAGCGGGCGGCCGGGCTCAAGGGGGACGTCGACCACTTCGCCGCTCTCGGGTTCCTGCGGGGCCTGCTCGCCGTCCTGCGGGACTCCGGGTACGCCGGGCTGGTGCTGGACGAGGCCGAGACCCTCCAGCGGGTCCGCGGGGACGTGCGGGAGCGGGGGCTGAACGCCCTCCGGCAGCTGGCCGACGAGGTGGACGGCGGGCGGTTCCCGGGGCTGTACCTGCTGGTCACCGGCACCCCGGCGTTCTTCGACGGGCCGCAGGGGGTGCGGCGGCTGGAGCCGCTCGCCCAGCGGCTGCACGTGGACTTCGGCCCCGACCCCCGGTTCGACAACCCCCGGGCCGTCCAGCTCCGGCTCCCCGGGTTCACCCCCGACCGGCTGGCCGACGTCGGGGCCCGGGTCCGCGACCTGTTCGCGGCCGACGCCGCCGCCCCCGACCGGGTCCGGGCGTTGGCCGACGACGCCTACGTGGCCGACCTGGCCCGGGCGGTGGCCGGCGAGCTGGGCGGCAGGGCCGGGGTCGCCCCCCGCCTCTTCCTCCGCAAGCTGGTCGGGGACGTGCTGGACCGGATCGACCAGTTCCCGGACTTCGACCCCCGCCGGCACTACCGGCTCACGGTGACGGACGGCGAGCTGACCAAGGCCGAACGGGCGGCCCGCACCCCGGCCACCGCGGACGACATCGAGCTCGACCCGTGACCGCGTTCGACCGGCTGCACCCGGCCGTCCAGTACCAGGTGGCCAACGGCCTCGGGTGGGCCGCCCTCCGCCCGGTCCAGGAGCTGACCGCCGACGCGGTGCTGGCCGGGTCGAACGCCGTCGTCCTCGCCCCGACCGCCGGCGGGAAGACGGAGGCCGCCTTCCTCCCCCTCCTGTCCGAGACGATCCGGCACGACTGGCCGGCCCCGTCGGTCCTTTACCTGAGCCCGATCAAGGCACTCCTGAACAACCAGCACGACCGGCTCGGCCGGCTGTACGGGCTGGTCGGCCGGCGGGCGGGGGTCTGGCACGGGGACGTGGCCCGGTCGGCCAAGGGCCGGGCCGTCGCCGACCCGCCGGACTGCCTGCTCACCACCCCGGAGTCGGTCGAGGGGATGCTCATCTCCCCGGCCGTGCCCCGCCGAATCTGGGCCGCCCTCCGGGCGGTGGTCGTGGACGAGGCCCACAGCTTCGCCGGGGACGACCGGGGGTGGCACCTGCTCGCCCTCGTCCAGCGGCTCCAGCGGCTGGCCGGCCGAGACCTCCAGCGGGTCGGGCTGTCGGCCACCGTCGGCAACCCGGACGACGTGCTGGCCTGGCTGTCCGCCGGGTCGGCCCGCCGCCGGCAGCTGGTCCGCCCGCCCGACGCGCCCGGGCCGGCCCCGGAGGTGGCCCTCGACCACGTCGGCAGCCTGGAAAACGCCGTCCGGGTCGTCTCCGCCCTGCACCGCGGGGAGAAGCGGCTGGTGTTCTGCGACAGCCGGTCGCGGGTCGAGCGGGTGGCCACCGGGCTGCGGGCGGCCGGGGTGCGGACGTTCGTCACGCACAGCTCGCTCAGCGCCGACGAGCGGCGACGGGCGGAGGCCGCGTTCGCCTCGGACCGGGACTGTGTCATCGTGGCGACCAGCACCTTGGAGCTGGGGATCGACGTCGGCGACCTGGACCGGGTGGTCCAAGTCGACGCCCCGCGGACGGTGTCGTCGTTCCTCCAGCGGATGGGCCGGACCGGGCGGCGGCCGGGGGCGTCCCGGAACTGCCTGGTGCTGGCCACCACCGACGACGCCCTCCTCCGCGGGGCGGCGGTGCTGCGGCTGTGGGCGGCGGGATATGTCGAGCCGGCCGACCCGCCCCCGCTCCCGCTGCACATCCTGGCCCAGCAAGTGATGGCCCTCGCCCTGCAGGAGCGGGGGCTGGGCCGGGGGGCGTGGCGGGACTGGGTCGGGGCGGTCCCGGCGTTCGCCCCGGGCGCGTTGCCCGACGACCTGGCGGCCGCCGTGCTGGCCGCCCTGCACTCGCGGGAGCTGGTGTGGGACGACGCCGGGGTGGTGTGCGTCGGCCGGGCCGGGGACGAGTCGTACGGCCGCCGGAACTTCGTCGGGCTGTGCGGGGTGTTCGCGGCCCCGCCCGAGTTCGATGTGTTCTGCGGCCCGGAGGAGCTCGGCTCGGTCCACGAGGACACGTTTCTGGACCGACCGGCCGGCCCGGCCGTCCTGCTCCTGGCCGGCCGGAGCTGGTGGCTCAAGGTGGTGGACTGGCGGCGGCGGCGGGCGTACGTGGAGCCGGCGGCCGAGGGCGGGCGGTCCCGTTGGCGGGGCGAGGGCCAGCCGCTGAGCCCGGCCGTCTGCCGTGCCGTCCACGAGATCCTGACCGGCACGGAGGTGCCGGCGTCCTGGTCCCGGCGGGCCCGGTCCGGGGTGGCCGCCGCCCGGGCCGGGTTCGATTTCCTCGACCCCGCCCGGACGGTCGTCGTCAGCCGGGGCGGGGAGCACACCTGGTGGACGTTCGCCGGCGGGCGGGCGAACCTCGCGATCGCGGCGGGCGTCTCCCGGCACTCCGCCACGCCGGCGGGGAGCGACAACTTGGCCGTCCGCTTCTCCGCGGCCGACGCCGCCGAGGTCGTGACCCGGGTCCGGGAGACGCCCCCCGGTCCCCCGGACCCCGACCCGGCCGCCGCCCGGGGCCTCAAGTTCGCCGACTGCCTGGGGGACGAGCTGGCGGCCTTGGTCGTCCGGAGCCGGCTGGCCGACCCGGCCGCCGTCCGGCAGGCCGTGGCGAGCCCCGTGAGGGTGACCGTCCTGCCACCGTGACGCCGCGGCAGCCGTCCCCGCCGGCCCCGTGGCTCGACCGCTTCCGAGTCCGCCATGCCCCCGAAATACACGCTCCCCGTTCTCACCGGCCCACTCCGCGTTACGCCCACGGACGTCTCGCTGTTCGTCCGGATGGAGCAGTGCGAGCGGCTCCTGCGGTTCCGCCTCGCCGAGCGGGCCGGGCAGGACTTCATGGCCGCCTACGACGTGGCCCCGCAGCGGATCACGCCGCTGCTGTCGCTGTCCGGCCGGGAGTTCGAGGAGGTAGTCGAGCAACGGGTCGGCGGGGCGGTCCGTACGGTCAACTTCGCCGCCGAAGCCGGCGGGGCGCACACCCCAAGGGCGACCGGCCGTTCGCCGACGACCGGGCTTGCTCCGAGGGCATCGCCCACGTCCTCCGGAACGGCCTCCGGTGGGGGCAGGTGCCGAGCTACTACCCGTCGGGCGTCACCTGCCGGCGGCACCGGAACTGGACCGAGGCCGGCACGTCGGACGCCTCCAAGCCGGTGCTCGACGGGACGGACATCGAGGCCCAAAGGGGGGGACCGCGGTCGGCCCGTGCCGGCAGAAGTGCAGGACCACCCCGGAGATCGCCGTCGAGGGGTCGGGCATCCCGCTCGGGGTGGGTGCGTATTGAGCAACGGCAGCAACGGGCGTCGCATGGGGTTGGTCTTGCGGCGGTCTGGTCCAGACCGCCGCTTATGGTCCTTTATGGGACGGCGGCAACCGGTTGGCGCGGCGGCGGGCAACCGGTTGCCGGCTGCAGCCGGAAGGTGGTTGCCGGCTAGGCCGACCAATCCGGGTTCACCCCGCGGACCTTGTACACCGATGGCCCGGACCCGAGCCGGCCCTGACGGACCACCTTGGCCAGCCCCTTCCGGACCAGCCCGTCCAGGGCGTACCGGACCATCCGCTCGCTCGCCCCCGACCGTCGGGCCAGGTCCGCCTGTGAGGTCTTGGCCAACCCGTCCGGCTTCGTGTCCCGCCACAGCACCAGCCAGACGGCCGTTTCCGTGCGGGTGAGGTCGGCCAGGGTGTGGTCGACGAACCCGTTCAGGTCGGCGAACCGGCCGCGGGTTCGGCGGGAGCTAGGGGTCACCATTCGTCCCCCTCACTACCCGCCCACGCCCCGCGGACGGCGGTCGCCAGTTTGTCGTCGGGACGGCCAGACGTGTCGAACCGCTGAGCCGCCCCGGTGAACCGCAGCGGGATGTCCTGCAGCTCTCCGTGCCGGCTCTTGACGTGCCGCAGCAGCACCGCCGCCCGGTCGGCCGGGTCCGGGCACAGGACGAAGGCGTCGTCCGCCCCGTACTCCAGCTCCCCGGACTCCTTGAAGCTGGCCAGCCCCAGGTTCTGGTACCCGCTCCGCCCGTCCTCCCCGCTGCCGGCCGACCGCCGACACGGCGACCACCGCCACCCCCGGCCGGCCGCCCGGCGGGCGAAGTCCATGACCGCGTCCACCGCCGCCCGCTTGGTCGGCTGCTCCCCGCCGGGGGCGATCCGCTGGACGTAGTCCAGCACCAGGATGTCCGCCCCGAAGGCGTCGGCCGCCGCGGCGGCGTTCGCCAGGGTGAACGGCGGGGGCAGGAAGGCCAGCCGGGCGGCCACCCGCCCCATCTCCCCCAGCCCCCGCTCGAAGGCGGGGGTGTGCTCGGCGGTCAGCCGGCAGTGGCGGATGACCGACAGGGATGCCCGACAGCCGGGCGAGCTGGCGGTCGAGCAGCGCCCGGGCCGGTATCTCCACGTTCACCACCGGCCGCCTTGAGGGTCGGGGTGAGGGCCAGGGCGTCGACCACCAGCTGCATGACCAGGGCCGTTTTGCCGGCCCCGGGCGGGCCGCCGAGCAGGGTCACCAGGTCCGGGCCGACCTCGATCCCGGCCAGCGGTGAGCCCGCCTCGGCCACCGGGTACAGGACCGGCGGCCGGCCGGCCCGCAGGTCGTCCGCCCACGCCCCCAGCAGGTCGGCGGCGGTCGCGTACGACGGGGTCACGGGGCTCCGTCCTTCCCGGCCCGCTGCCGCTCAGCATGGGCCACCCCGCACCCGATCACCCGCCTCACCTCGGCCGGCGGCAGGCCGGTGTCCAGGGCCGCCTCCGTCAGCAGCAGTTCGACCAGCCGGTGCGGTCCGCCGTGCTCGGCCAGGTCGGCGGCCGCCCGGAACAGACGGACGGCCCGCTCCCCCTCGGCCGCCCCCTCCCGGAGGAAGTCCAGGGTGGCCCGCTGAAGCCGGCTTTCACCCGGGGCGTAGTCCTTTCTCCGGTGGCATTGCAGGGCGGCCACCCGCCCGGCCGCCTCGGCCCAGTCGGCCGCCAGGACCGGGTCGGCGGCCGGGGCCGGCGGGTCGAACCCAAACGGCTCGGTCGCCAACTCAGCATGCCGGGCTGGGGACAAGTGCATCAGCTCGGGGATAGTCAGCCGCCGCTTGTGCCGGCCGGTCGCCGGGTGCCGGCTGTTCGGCGCCCGCAGCGGCTGCACCGCCTTGTAGATGCCCAGGTCGACGGGCGTCCCGGCGGCGGCCGCCAGCCCGGCCGCCAGCTCCCGGCAGACGGCCGGGAAGTTGGCGGCCGGGGGCGGCCGGAACCCGAGCGGCAGCCCGAGGTGGTACCTTCTTGCCGGTGAAAACACCAGCAGTGCGTCCTCGTCCAGCCCGCGGTATCGGTCCAGGCAGACCCCGGCCAGCCGGCGGGCGGCCTCGGCCGCCGCCGCCAGGTAAGGGCGGTCGACGTCGATCCACAGCCACGGTGACCAGCACGGGCCGGCGAACCCCTTCGAGCTGCCGCGGGCGGTCAAGTAGGCGCGGAAGTCCGGGCCGTACCGGAACATGGACATGTAGCACTCGGCGTCGGGGTTTGCTTTTGGATCGGCCCGGCAGTGGGCGGTGAACGCGGCGGCCGCATCGACCAGCCGCCGCGTCCCGAACACGCCGCCCTCCAGCCGGAACACGTAGGGGGCGGCGGGGGTCATCCAGTCCTCCCGGTGGCCCCGAAGGGGAAGTCCGTGTCCCCGGCCGGCGGCTCGGCCGCGTCCCCGTCGGCCGGCGGGGCGAACGGGTCGGCGGTCGGCTCCTGCACCCGGATCACGGACACGTCCTTGACCTCGTTGACCGTGCTGCCGTCGTCCCGGGCGCGGACGGTCAGGATGAGCTTGCACACCAGCCGGTCGGCCGGAAACGGGCCGGTCAGCTTGGCCTTCGTGTCAAGGCCGAGCTTGGCCAGACCCTTCTTGGTGTACGGCAAAGCGGCCTGGGTCAGGTACCACGTCTTCCACACCCGCCGGCCGGCGTGTGGGCCGTCGGTGATGCGGAACTCGACCGTGTACCCCGGGGTGCCGGTAGCGGCCGTGGTCCTCCCGCCGGAGACGGCAACGGCGGTGTACGTCCCCCTGGGGAGGGGGTCGTAGTCGCCGGCCGCTTCGGTCGCATCGAACCTGTCCAGAATGTCATCGTCGCCCCCGCCGCCGGGTAGAATGTCGGCGAGAGGCTTTCTCGGCATGCTCATGATGAAAAGTCTCCTGACGGCCGGCGGATGAGACCGCCGGCCGTCACCATTTGGGCTTCACAAGGTCTGGGGATTAGCTGTTCGGCCGGCGGCTCCCGCCGGCGGCCAGCCACTCGTCAATCAGCTGCCGCGGCCACACCACCCGGCGGCCGAGGCGGACGGCGGCCGGCAGCCGGCCGGCGTCGTGCAGCCGCCAGAGGTGCCTCTGCGAAATTCCGAGCGCGTCGGCTAGCTCGACGGCCGAGTAGGCGAGGGTGGCCGCCCGCACCGCATTGGGTGGCTGGGGTTGGCTAGTGCTCGATCGGGCCATGCGTCCTCCGAGGAGTCAGGTTCCGTCGGGCGGGCCGAATAGCACGCCCGACACCCTCAGTCTTCGGGAGTCGTCGCCGATCAATGAGGGCAAGAAGGTGACAATGGTGACGCGCGTCACTCATTCGGCCGCCAGACAGTCATCGATTTCGCTGCGTTCTACGTCTTCTTGTTGGCCGCCGATCGCTGAGGGTAAGAAGGCGACAATGGTGTCGCGCGTCACTTATTCGGGCGACTGGCAAGCGATTCCGCAGTTTTCCAACCTTTCTCGGTCAACCACACCCCGCATCCCTTTGCAGTTGCGATGTAACCAGACTCTCTCAAATAAATGAAATCGTGAGCCCACCCTCTGCCCGTATTCCGTTTACCGAACTTCCCAGCGATTTCGTCGCGGGTTGTTTTTGTGGCCCACGTCTTGGCCCCCAGAGTTCGCATTTCGACAAGTATCGCTTCGTGGCGGTCGGTGGGTTTTCGGAACCTCGCGCGCCGTTTGCGGGGCGGTTTTATGTCTACCTTCATACCTAAGTCGGTCACGCCTTCACCTGTTCCCTCGGTCGGATGTACTCCCAACGAGTTGGGCTGTTTGCTGGCATCGTCATGCGGAGCGAGAGCAGGATCTTTAGGACAGCTCGAGGCCGCCGGTTCGTTGTGTCGGGCAGGTTCAACGGAGCCGCCAACTCCACCCTTTGGCACTCCGTGCTCTGCCTGTCCGTTGGCGGTTACCACAATCCCAGGCGACTGGCCGCCTGAACCGGCTTGCCCGTTCTCCGAGGGTGAGCACATCGCCGTGGAACAGTCGGTAGCCCAACCGAATTCACGCGATGTGTCTCCACCATCGGGTGTCAAAGCGGACCCTGTATGCGGCGGGAAGTCGAGGGGTAGCAGGTTCCCGGCCATCGCTCGCGCGAGCAAGCCGAGGTAGGCGGTCACCCAGAAGCCGGCCTCATGCCCGAGCACGGCTGCCATGACGTCCGCCCCGATGGGGCCGCCGCGAACTTCGGAAACAATCTCCCAAGCGACCTTGAACGCAGCTCGTCGCTCCTCGGAGAACTGCGGGACGACCGACGTGCCCGCCGAGAGCAGGTGGCCAACCAGCTGCCGGTCCCAGAAGCTGTACGATCGGTTCAGGGACGTGAAGGGCAATCGGGCCGCGTCGGCCCTGCGGTGGAGGTCGCCAAACCAGTTCAGGGCGTCGGTCACCGGCCCGTAGAGACTTTCGGGAGCTTCGACCGACTCCCCTCGGCTGGTCAACTCCTGGCAAGTCCGGAACTGTCTGAGCCGGGCGTCCAGGACGACGGCGGCCCGTTCGGTGTCTCGGCCCAGCTGGTAGATCCGGAACCCCGCTTCGGCTTCGGCGCCCAGCCGTTGGCGGGCAACCGACCCTTCGGCCAGCAGGTCTCCGATTCGGTTCCGCAGCGTGGCCGGGGGGAACGCCCCTCCGGTGGCCGTAGTGCTCATCAGCTTGTCCACCTCCGCGGGACGGTCAGCCGACGCGGTACACGTCAGCCGCAGTCTACTCAGGTCGGTGCGGGTTCAAAAGTTCAGATGTGGTCTCGCGAGTCCCGCTGCGTCGGGCACACTGGTCAGCCGACAAGCTGGTACGTGAGTACCCGGCCGGACTGGAGAAGTGTCGACCCGACGTGAGCGGCACCGCTTTCGAACCGAACTCCCGTCACAGGACTGGCGGTCGGACGCAAGCTCCGACCGGGGTCAGCCGGCTGTGGGGAAACGTCGCCGCAGGGTGGACCGCATCACGCCGGTCGCATTTTAGGCGTCTGGACCGTCGAGCTTGCCCCTGTCGACCGGATCGCTGCCGAGCACCCGGTGCATACCCACCTCGCGGGCCAGCGGCGGACCAGCAGCCAGTCATTCGTGCAGACCGGGGTCGGTCGAATGAAGTCGTCCGAGAGGCTGTCCGGGTGGTGTCGACGTGCGTGTCGCTCGCCCGACCAATGCGGGCGGGGAGACCGGCCTCATCCCGGCTGCGGGGCGGCCGGCAACGCCGGCGGATCCGGGCCGTAGTTGTCGCTCGGCACCGGGATGCCGGCCTGCCGGCAAAGTTCGGCCAACTCGTCGTACGTGCGGGCCGGCTCCACCTGCTGGAACTTCTCGGGGGAGAGCAAGCCCAGCTGACGCATTTCGACATGCATCAGCTCACGGAGCTCGCGGATGTCGGCGACGCTGAACTTGCCGTCGGGGGCGGTCCGGATGCGGTCGTGCAGCCGGGACCGCAGGTCCTCGTTCAGGGCCAGCAGCCGCTCCCCCCGCTGGATTTTCCAGTCGGTGCCAGCGTCCCGGAACACGGCCCGGATGCGGTCCACCTGCAGGCGGACGTACGCCAGCGGCAGCCCGGCCTTCCAGGCGATCGCCTCGGCCGAGTGGCCGAGCATCCAAGCCGCCTGGACGGCCGCCTCGGCGGCCATCGGGTCCGCCCCGGCGGGCAGCAGCGTGGTCGAGTCGGTCGGGGTCATCGCCATCGGTCGCGGCCCGGTCGGAGCGTTCTGGACTTGGCCGATCGTACCACACGGCCGGAGGACGACCACCCCGGTAGGCGGCCGGGCAGGGAGGCGGCGATGACGAGGGCGGCCGGGCTAACTGACACCCGCGTCCCGTTTGGGCGGTTCGCCCGCCGACGGCCCCGAAACCGCTCGTGAGACAACCGCCGATTGGTGCCGACCCACCGCCCACCAGCGACCCGGTGGCCGGCTTGCCCGCGGCGCGGAGCAAGTCGACGCCGGCGGCCGTCGCGGTGTCCCGCCGCTCGGCCTAGACCCGGTCGTCGTGGGTGATCTGGTCGGATCCCTCGGCCGGGGCGATCAACGGCTCGACCGTCTCCGCCTGGCTGAGGACCAGCCAGTGAGAGTGGTACGAGTCGGCAGTGGGGGCGGACCCGGTCGCCTGGCTCAAGCAACGAACGAAAAACTGCCCAGGCTCAACGGAATGGCCGGGAGGCGGTCTATTCCGTCGCCCATCACGCCGAGAACCCTCCGTCGATCATCAGGTTGGCCCCCGTGACGAACCCGGCCTCCGGGCCGGCGAGGTAGGCGACCATCGCCGCAACCTCGTCGACGTGACCGTACCGCGGCAGCGCCATCAGCCCCTTTAGGGTCGTGGCGAACGGGCCCTCGGCCGGGTTCATGTCCGTGTCCACCGGCCCCGGCTGGACGTTGTTGACCGTGATCCCCCGCGGCCCGAGGTCGCGCGACAAGCCCTGGACCAACCCCATCAGCGCCGACTTGCTCATCGCGTACACCGCACCCCCGGGGAACGGCATCCGCTCGGCGTTACAACTGCCGATGTTGATGACCCGCCCGCCCGCTTTCATGTGCTTCACCGCCGCCTGGGTGGCCACGAACGCCGACCGCACGTTGACCGCGAACGTTCGGTCGAAGTCCAGGAGTGAGAACGTGTCGATCGGGCCCATCACCCCGATACCCGCGTTATTGACGAGGATGTCGATCCCACCGAGCTCCTGGACCGCCCGCTCGACGGCGTTCACGACCGCGGCCGCGTCGTCGGCGTCAGCCTGGATCGCCAACGCACGCACGCCGAAGGCCTCGGCGGCCTCCGCCACCTTTCCTGCCTCGCCCGGCTTGCTGACGAAGGTGAGTGCCACGTCCGCCCCCTCCTTCGCGAGGCGCTTGACGATGGCGGCCCCGATGCCTCGGCTGCCACCGGTGACCAGAGCGCGCTTCCCCTTGAGTGACTGGCTCATTTCGTTGCCCCGGATCGACTCGGTGCTGACCGGTTGGCAGTTATATGAGGCGGCACACGGCTTTCCCGCGCTCACAGCATGCCCGCGACGGAGACGTCCCTCATCGGCCGGCCGACGCACCCATTACCTCCTGCTCACAGCCCCGGCTTGCCCGACTTCGCCTCGCTTGACGGTCCGTTTGCCGGCCCGTATCCCTTTTGACTTCCCAGTCCCTCGGGGGTGGCCGGCGATGACGTTCGCGGATGCGGTGGCCGAGCTGTGGGCCAGACACCCGAAGGCGGACCTCAGCCCGTCGGTGAGGGGCGGGCCGGCCTTCGCCCGGGCGGCCCGGGTCGCGTTCAAGAAGGACAAGGGCGGGATGTACGTCGGCCGGGACGCCGACGGGACCGAGGTGCTGGTCTACTACAACGACACCGCCAACGTGCTCGCCTGCACCGAGATTGAGTCCGACGACGGCTCCGATGAGGAGTGACGCCGCTCACCCGCCGGGTTCGGCGGCCTCCCCCAGCTGGCGGATGCCCAAGTCAACGATCCAACCGGCCCCACGTAAAGCCGACGGTCCGGCCGCCGTCCCGGCCCATCACCTTAAAGCCAGCCGATCCGATTCGCCCGGGTCACTTCCGGGCAACGGTGCTTGCGTCCGGCCAGCCGCCCGCTTACCCTCTTCCCGGTCCCCCTGCCCCCGGGTCAGACATGGCCGCCGGATCGTGGACCCTGGCCGACGAACTGTTCGCCCGCGGCAACCCGGCGTTCGTCGGCGAGCTGCGGCGGGTCCACGCCCCGGAACAGCTCGGGGCGTTCGCCGCCCGTTGGCTGGTCGACCGCCGGCCGTTCGCCCGGGAGGCGCTCCTCGACTACCTGTCCCGGCCGCTGAACGCCTACCGCCACGAGCCGCTGGTGAAGCGACTGTTCAAGCTCGCCGAGGCGGCCGGCGACGACGAGCTGATGGGGGCGTTCCTGGTCGCCTTCGACCGGACGGTCCGCCGCGCCCGGCGTACGATCAACCGGTGCAAGTACGAGGGCTTTGCCAGCCAGGCCGAGGCCGAGGCGGCGGTCCGGCGGTGGGAGGCGGAGGGGTTCCGGGCCGTCGGCGTTTACGGCAGCTCCGGCCGGCACTGGGCGCACGCCACCAGGCCGGAAGAGCGGGTGGTGACGCCCGGCAACACGGTCATGCCGCGGCCGCCGGAGAAGCAGCGGAAGCGGGCCGAACAGGTGAACGACTGGATGCGGGACCGGCTGGAGCGGAAGTTCCTTCTGTTCTCACTGCCGACCCGCCGATACCTGCGGCGGCGGGCGTGGCGGTACTTCCGCAAGCTCGGGAAGGCGGACCCGAAACGGTACGTCGCCGCGGCGGCCGGGTTCCTGGCGAAGTACCGGGACGCGGACGTGGAGTCCGATATCCACCTGCTCGACAACTGGGGGCTGGTCCACGTCCTGTTCCACAACTGCCCGGCGCTCGAACGGCCGGCGAAAGGGTGGCAGTTCGCCGAGGGGAAGGGGCTGGCCGACCTGGCGTTCGCCCCGCGGCTGCCGGACGCCTGGACGGCGGCCCCGGACCGGGCGTTCGACCTGCTGCTGGCCGCCCGCTGCCGGACGGTCCGGCTGTTCGCGGTGTGGCTCCTGCGGACCCGGCACGCAGAGTGGCTGCGGCAGCAACCCGTCGGCACCTTGCTGAAGCTGGCCGACCACCCCGACCCGGACGTCTCGGCGTTCGGGTTCGATTTGCTCGAAACCGCCCCCGACCTGTCGGTTCTGCCCGTCACCGAATGGCTGCGACGACTCGACGGGGACGACCTGGACAAACTCACCCGGCTGTCCGCCCTGTTGCAGCGGCGGCTCGACCCGGACCGGGTGCCCACGGCCGACGCGATCCGGTTGGCCGCGCACCGCTCCCGACCGGTCGCCGGCCTCGGGCTGTTCCTGCTGCGGGCGAAGCGGTTCACCGAAGCAGTCGCCGTGACCCTCTTGCCGCTGGTGCAGGCCGAGTGTGAGGCGGTGCGGCCGGAGTTGGTCCGCTGGTTACAGGATGTGCTGTCCGAGTTCGGCCCGGTCCGGCCGGAGTGGCTGATCGAGTTCCTGGACAGCAAGCACGCCGACGTGCGGGAGTTCGGCTGGCGGTGGCTGACCCGGTCGACGGTGTGGGACGAACCGACCCTGTGGCCGAAGCTGATGGAGTCGCCCTACGACGACGTGCGGGGGTCGGTCGCTGACCACCTGTCGGCGGTGATCGAATCAACCGACGCCGATACGCTGCGGCTGCTGTGGGCGACGATGCTGCTGAACATCCATCGCGGCGGCCGGCGGAAGCCGGGGGTGGTGCGGCAGATCGTCGAGCGGGTCGGCAAGCGGCCGGGCGAGGCGGAGCAGTGGCTGCCGCTGCTGGCGGTGGCCGTGCGGTCGCTCCGCGGGTCGGAGTTCCGGGCCGGGCTGTCCGGCGTGGTGACATTGGGCGAGAGCCACCCGGAGCTGCGGCCGCTGATCGGCCGGCAGTTCCCGGAGCTGGCGATGTGAGATCACGGGAGGGGTCGTCGCGGGAGCCGGTCGGGCCGAGACCATCGATGCTCTGACGTTCCGTCAGGGCGGGAGGTTTCCAGCCCGTTCGTCCCCGAGGCCGTTGCTCTTGGGCTCAGTGGAACCCCGGGGTTCCCTAGCTGGGGCAACGAGTTCAGGGAACCCCGGGGTTCCACTGAGCGGTGTGAACGCCCTCGGTCGCGCGAGAAGTCGGTTCCGACCGGTTTCCCGACGACTCCTCCCGATTGTTCGACGGATGCCACCGATGAACTTCGCGCAGGCGTACTACGGGCGGAGCGGCGTGCGGGAGGTGCCCGGCGGGGTGGGCCTGTCGTTCGCCCCCAACCTGCGGCGGGACCGGGTGTCGTTCGTCGGCGACCTGCTGCACCCGCTGCGGTTCCGGGAGGCGGTCAGCGCCCTGCACGCGGTCGTGGTCAGCGACCTGAAGTTTCGGCCGAAGGACAAGTCGGCGTACCAGGCGTACCTCCAGCGGATGAAGGCCCGCGAACAGTCGATCCGCCAGTTGGCGTACCAGCGGAGCCGCAAGGAGCTGCTCGCGGCCGAGCCGGAGCCGATGCCGACCGGGCTGGACGAGCGGTTCCGGTCGCTGCGGGGCAAATACTGGCAGGCCCGCCAGACGTATTCGAACTACCTGGCCGCCAACGACCCGGCCCTGTTCCGAGCGCTGGTGCCGTGCGACCCGGTCGTCACCGTCGCCCCGGACGTGCTCTTTTTTGAGTGCTTCAGCAAGGACGAGTCGAGCTACGGCTGCCTGACCGTCGGCCGGGACGCCTTCGCCGAGAGCGAGCGGACCGCCCTCGGCACCACCAACGTCGACTACTCACTCCCCCTGTTCCACGAGTTCCAGCGGCTGCGGACGTACCGGCGGACCGAGTTCGCCGTCGACCCGGCCGGGTTCGAGGTGAGCACCGAAGGGGCGGCGGCGTGCCGCGAGGAGAAGATCGACCTGCTGCCGAGCTGGCTCCGCGGGTACATGCAGCTGCAGGCGCTGGGCATGAGCCTGCTGATGCGGCGGGTGAGCGTCAGCCGGGAGGGGCTGTACTCCTGCTCGCCTTCCTGACGCGGCACCGCCGCGGAAAGCCCGCGGGCGGTGCGGTTCGAGCTGAACCCGGGGTCGCCGGTCGAGCCGGTGCTGGAGCCGTGGGAGGCCCGCGTCGTCCTGCACGACCAACCGTACCCGGGGGATGTCGCCGAGACCGTCCGCGCCCGGGCCGGGACCGGCTGCTGTCACTCGCCCGCTGCTGCTGCTAGCTGATGGGGCGGACGTGTTCCTGCTCGGCACCGGTTCGCCGAGCTTCTGGAGCGTCCGGCTCGGGGAGATGCGGTTCCTGCTCGGCTTGAGCGGGTGGACGGCGAACGACTGGACGAGCGGCGGCGGGGCGCTGGCCGACCTGGCCCCGCCGGCCGAGCCGAGCGAAGACCTGCCTGCACATCGCCGCCGTGCCCCACGAGTCGCCGACCCGGACGTTCGCCCAGGTTCGGCAGCGGACTGGGCGGCCCCGCACCTGGTCGCCGCCGGGCTGAACCGGTTCGCCCTGCTCGGCCAGTTGGTCCACGACCTGACCGGCGGCGTCTACCGGCGAGCAAGATTCTGCCCGTCGAGGCGTCGATCAAGCAGGTGAGAGTCGACAGCCCGGAGGCTGAAGCGGCAAAAGACATGGTCGCCCGCCGGCGGGTGAAGGTGATCCGCGACGAGTCCGTCGCCGGGTTGCGGACGCTGGTCGGGGTCGGCCACGACCGGGACGTGGAAGCGCTGCTGGACGCCGACGGGAAGGTGGTCCGCGGGCAGTGCAACTGCTCGCACTACTTCCGGTTCAAGCTGCGCCCGCTTCTCGGCCGGCACATGCAGGGGCGTTGCGGCGGGCGGCCAACGGCGAGCAGCCGGCCGGCACCCTGGAGCAGTGGTATCGGTCGGTCGCGGGGCTGAAGCCGGACGGGTGGGCGACGGGCGAGCCGGGTCCGACCGTCGGGATGCTCTCCCGGCGTTCCGCCGGGGCGAGAGGTTTGTCCGGCATTCGTCCCCGAGGCCGTTGCTCTTGGGCTCAGTGGAACCCCGGGGTTCCCTAGCTGGGGCAACGAGTTCAGGGAACCCCGGGGTTCCACTGAGCTGTGTGAACGCTCCTCGGTCGCGCGAGAAGTCGGCCCGGCCGCCCCTCGCCCACCCGTCGCGTCAGGAGTTGTTCATGGGGTCGGGATCATCGGCCAAGCTGCTCGGGGCACCGAAGCCGCCGGAGCCGGCCGCACCTTGCCTGCCGGTCCCTGGGGACGTAGGGGCGACCGGAAGAACCAGCGGCGACGCCATTGCAGCTGGTTCTCCGGTCGCCCCGCTCCCCAGCCCACCCAGTCCCCGCCGGACCTCGGCCCAAAACCGGGCGACTTCCTCCCGATCAACCGCGACGAGTTGCTGAAGCAGGGCGAGGAGGTCCGCCGCACCGCCGGCTGGATGTGGTTCGGCCGCCGGGACATCATCCCGCCTGTCACCGACCCGCGGACCAACCATCGACCGCGGGATGCTGACACAAGGCTCCCGTCGGCCGACGACCTGGCCGAGATGCACCGGGTCGGCGAGCAGTACGACAAGCACGCCAACCGCATCCACCACGTCAACGTGCAGGCCGGCAAGTCGGCGGACGAGGCGGTCGAGGCGGACAACGGCCGCCCGGGCGGCCGAGAAGGCGAAGAGGAAGGCCGAGGCCGCCGCCCGCAGGCAAGAACGAGCCGACGCCGTCACCCACCGCAAGGCGACCGACATCAACTTCGTCGGCCGCGCGGCCGCGGCCCAGATGAACCACCGCGAGTCGGACGGTCGCTCTCCACACCGCCGGGTTGCCGGTGCTGCACACCCCGGCCGAGTTGGCGGCCGCGCTCAGCCTCACCGTGTCGAAGCTCCGCTGGCTCTGCTACCACACCGAGGCGGCGACCCGCGTCCACTACGTCCAGTTCGAGGTGCCGAAGAAGAGCGGCGGCACCCGCACCCTGAGCGCCCCGCACTCGACGCTGGCCGCCGCCCAGGAGTGGGTGTTGGCGAGCATTTTGTCGAAGCTGCCGACGGAGGAGCCGGCCCACGGGTTCGTCCCCGGCCGATCGACTCTGACCAACGCCCTCCCGCATGCGGGTAAGGACGTGGTGGTGAACGTCGACCTGGAGCAGTTCTTCCCGAGCATCGGTTCGCCCGGGTCCGGCACGTGTACCGCCGGGCCGGCTACAGCGGGGCGGTGGCCACGCTCCCCGCCCTGCTCTGCACCGGAATGCCCGCGGCGGAAAAGAGCACGCGGGGACGCCGTACTTCGTGGCCACCGGCCCGCGGGGTTGCCGCAGGGGGCGTCCACCAGCCCGGCGGCGTCCAACCAGATCGCCCGCAAGCTCGACCGCCGGGTGCTCGCCCTGTGCAAAAGACTGGGATTCACGTACACCCGTTACGCCGACGACCTGACCTTTTCTGCCCCGCCGGGCCACCGGGAGAAGGTCGGCTACCTGCTCGCCCGGGTACGGCACATCGCGGCCGACGAGGGGTTCACGCTCAACCCGAAGAAGACCCGGGTGCAGCGTCCGGAGGCCCGGCAGAGCGTGACCGGGCTGGTGGTGAACGCCGCCCCGGCGGTGCCGCAGGACGTGGTCCGCCGGCTGCGGGCCATCCTGCACCGGGCGAAGGCCGAGGGGCTGGCCGCCCAGAACCGGGACGGGCACCCGGACTTCCGCGGCTGGGTGGAGGGGATGATCGCCTACGTCGGCATGGTGAAGCCGGCCGCCGCCGAGCCGCTCAAGGCCGCCCTGGCGGCTCTGCGACCCGATTGAGGGTTGGTCAAGCCGTGGCATTTGCCGACTTCTGCCAGACTACTGGACTTTGCGCGATTTCCTCCCCTGTAGGAAGATCTGCGATTGTGAGACTATCGAGAGACCGGGACGGGCCTGACGCTCAGCCTCCGTCCCGGCACGTGTCCAGGTCACCGCACCCTTCCGTCGGCCGCCCCGGCCGTCCCCGCTACGGCCGGGGGTCCATCAGGGCTTCGGTGATTCGATGATCTTGCAGTCGGTGAAGAGGACGAGGGCGTCGGGCTCGGACGCCTGCCCCGCGCAGACACCCTCGACGGTGACCTGTTGGCCGGCCCCCCCGACCTCCAGCGCCGCCAGTACCTTCCTCGACTTGGCGTCGAACCGGTAGGCGAAGACCAGATCCAGCGCGTGCCAGCCCGGAGGCGGGGCGGCCGCGCCCTCCGCCCCCAGGGAGCCGCAGGTCATCACCAGCAGGTAGCTCGGGGGCTGGCCCGGGCCGCCCGGAACCCCGCGGACCCGCCACACGCTGCCCCTCAGCCGGATCCGCTTCCCGAGGTACCGCTCGTCACCCGCGGCGGCGTTGGTGACGTAGGTCCGGGCGAGATCCGCGGGGGTGACCGCCGTCAGGTCCCCGGGCGCGGCCGCCCGGCCGGGCGGCCCGCCGGGCGGGGCGGGGGGCTGTCCGGCCGCCACGATCAACCCGCCCGCCGCGACCACGGTCCCACCGAGCACCGCTGCCGCCAGCGCCGGCCTCAGCTTCGCGATGAACATGTCCCGAATTACTCCCCTGATGAGGGCGGCCAGCGCGGGGCTCGTCGCCCCGCCGACCGCCCGGACGGTAAGTTCGATCAGGGCCGCGGGCGGACCGCCCGCCCCCGCGGCGTTCCCCGTCACCGCCGCCAGGAGCACGGCAGCCGCACTGATGCCCCGCCGGGCCAGCCGGCGGGCGAGCAGCCGCCGCCCCCGCTCCAGCCGCCCCTTGACCGCCCCCGGCGACCAGCCGAGGTCGGCGGCCGCCTCCTCGCGGGACCGGCCCCGCAGGTAGCACAGGAGGAGGACCCGACGGCGTCCGGCAGGCGGTCCAACTCCTCGTGCAGGACGGCGACGGCCTCCGACCACGGCCGGTCGGGGTGAGAGGCCGCGCCGGCCGGCGGCCGGCGGGCCGGCCTGCTCCTCGCTCGGCCCGACGGCGGGCGTCGGCTGCGGCAGCGGACGGCGAGCCGGTGGGCGACGGCGTACAGCCAACTCCCGGCCGTCGCCCCGTCCACCGACCGGACCTTCCGGAACAGCACGACGAAGGTAGCCTGGAACACGTCGTCCACGTCCGCCGGGTCCGCCAGGACCTGCCGGCAGGCGGCCGAGACGGCCCGAGCGTGGCGCCGGACGAGTTGGGTGAAGGCCTCCTCGTCCCGGCCGTGCCGGAAGCGGTCGAGCAACTCGGCGTCGGACGGGCGTGAGTGGTCGGCCCCCGCCGCCCGGAGGACTTCGACGAGCCGATTCGCCGCAGCCCTCGCCATCACACCACCCCCGGGCAGAAGGCCGGTTCGAGGAATCGCCGCATGGAATTGCCCGGACGGCCGCCCCACGGCACGCGAGAATCGCGAGGGGGTCTGGCGTGGCAACCGCCAGCCGCCCAGGGGGAGCCGGCCATGACATCCTCGCACCCGTCGCCCCCTCGGTGCCACTGGTTTTCGGCCGTGTCGTCGGCCCTCGACCCCCGGTCCGCCCCGCGGTTGGTGTGGCTGCTGGTCGGGGCCATCCTCGTCCGCGGCCGGCGGACGGTCACGAGCTGGATCCGGGCGGCCGGGCTGAGCGACGACTACCGCCCCTGCCACACCACGGTTGCGGCCGCCGGCAAGCGGGCCGACGCCATCGCCGCCCGGCTGATGCACGGGGTGGTCAAGCCGCTAGAGGCCGGGGCCGCCCGGCTGACGTTCGCCCTGGACGACACCCCGACCGAGCGGCACGGGCGGCACGTCCAGGGGGCCGGGGTCCACCACAACCCGACCCCCGGGCCGGCCGGCTCGGCGTTCGTGTACGGGCACGTGTCGGTCGTCCTCGGGCTGCTCGCCTCACACCCGGCGTGGGGCGTCATTGCGCTACCCCTGGTGGCCCGGCTGTACGTCCGCCAGACGAACCTCGCCAGCATCGCCCCGGGGCACCGGCCGGCGTTCCGGACCAAGCTGGAGCTGGCCGCCGAGCCGATGCGGTGGGCGGTCACCTGGCTCGGATTCCTCGGGGTGGCGGTGTGGGTGGTGGCCGACGGGGCGTACGCCAAGGCCCCGTTCCTCAAGCCTATGCGGGCGCTCGGGGTGACGGTGGTCAGCCGGCTGCGGAAGGACGCCAACCTGCGAACCGTCCCGGGGCCGCGACCGCCGCACCGCCGGGGGCCGAACCGAACTTACGGGGAGGGGCGGATCGACCTGGCGAAGCGGATCGGGCAACGCCGCGGGCGGGCGACCGGGACGTTCACCCTGTACGGGAAGGCCGTGGCCAAGCGGTACAAGACGTTCGTGGCCACGTGGCGGCCGGCCGGCGGGGCGATCCGGGTGGTGCTGGTGGACGAGCCGAAGAGGTGGGTGGCGTTCTTCTGCACCGACCCGGCTGCCACCGTGGCCGACATCCTCGGAAGCGTCGCGAACAGGTTCAGCCTGGAAACCTGCTTCCGCGATCTCAAAGAGGTCGTCGGAGCGGGCCAGCAGCAGGTGCGGTTCGTGCGGGCCAGCGTCGGGGCGTTCCACGTCTGCCTGTGGACGTTCACGATGACCGAGGCGTGGGCGTGGGGCCGGGACGCGACGGGGCTGGTGGGCCACCGGTCCGCGTCCCCATGGGATGAGGCATCACGGCGGCCGAGCCACGCGGACAAGCGGCGGGCGTGGCGGCGGGAGCTGCTGGGCGACGAAATCCGGGCGGTTCTACGCCTCGGAGCGACCGCGGAGGATATGCAAAAGGCGGCCGACCGCCTGCTCGCACTGGCGGCGTGACATACAGGATGTCACGGAAACTACAGAGACTAGCACCGTCCCCGGTTCTTCCCACTCGCGTGGGTAGACGCGCGGCCACCCGACCCCGATCTCTGACCGCTCGAGAGCCCGCCGTCGACCCGGCCGCCCCCTGTGAGGTCGGTACGGGGGAGGTCCTGAACGAAAATCGTCTCCGGCACCGATCAGGGTCGACCGGCGGCCGGAGCCGTGCTATATGCGTTAAAGTCGGGATCGCGATGGTGACGATGAACGGCTGGACGTCTTGCCGGTGCTCGCTCGGTCGCCACCCCTTCCGCTCAATCCGCTCGGCCGACCCACCGTATCGGGCCGCCTTCCCCTGTCGTGGCACGCAGTGTGCATGTCCGACGCCGCCTGTGGCCGGTCGCCGCGAACTCCCACCCGTTGAGTCCGTAAGTCCCATGACCAACCCGTCCGCAACCCAGCCCCCGATCAACGCCCTGTTCAAGACCTCCGTCCTCGCCTGGCGGGCCAACTACCTGGCGGCCAAGGCCGCCCGGGGGTCCGGCGCCCCTGCCCCGGCCAACCCGCCCGCGTCGCCGGCTGCCATCGTCAAGCGGTGAGCCGGCCGGGCAGTCCCACCGCCTGTCCCGCCCGACCCCAAGCCCGCCGCCAGGGACGGGCTGAACGGCACGCCGACTACGGCGGGTGGTCCGCCGGCCACGCCCCACGCGAGGGCCGGCAGGCCGTTCTGAGCCAAATGACCCTCGCGGCGTTCACCGGCACGTTCCTCGCAACCAGCTTCCACAGCGGCCCCTCCCACGCGCCCGGACCGGCCCCTAGGATACGGCTTTCGCACGGAGGCCGACGCATGGTGATCGACGGGGTGTCGCAGTCCACCGGGGCCGACCGGGTGGTGGAGGTAACCGCCGCCGGGGCGGGCCTGGCCGTCGTCGTCCGGGATCGGGCCGGGGGCGCCGAGCGGGGCGGGCGGCGGTGCCGACCGACGCTCTGATGGGTCTACTCGTCGAGAAGCCCAGCGGGCCGCAGCCAGTCGGCCCGGGTGTGACCGCCAAGGTGCGGCGGAACGAGGTGCTGCTGGAGGTCGGCGGGGCGGACGCGGCCGTCGGGCTGGACGACCTGATGGATGCGGTCGCCGCGGCCGACCCCGGACTGACGAACGGCTAGCCGGCGATCCCCGCCCCGGGGGTCCGCCGCAGCCTGGCCCCGATTAGGACGCCGACGAGACCCAGAAACGGGTTCGCCACCGCCACCCCGGCCGGCTGCTTGGCCCTCATCATGGCGTCCAGGTTCCCGACCTCCCCGGTCCGCACTTCGGCCGGAGTGGACGCCGCCGACAGGACCGGGATCGCGGACAGCAGCCCGATCACCAACACCACCCCGGCCAGCACCTTCGGCGGAGTCGGCGTCCGGGCGATGGCGGCGCACACGTACCCGCCGAGAACCGCCGCTCCGGCCCCGAGCCCGAAGCTGACGGCGGTCCAGAGCGCCGACGGCTCGTAGCTGCCGGGCTGGAACGACCGCTCCTGGCCGAGGAGGAGGTACAGCCCGCTGAACAGCAGGAAGAGGGCGAGAAACACGACCACGTACCCGACCGCCACGCTCAGGATCGCGCGCATCATGACAGCCTCTCCGGTTGGGCTCGCCACGGGCGAGAGGACCGGCAGAGGGTAGTCGCGGACAAGGGTGCGTGCAAGGTGCGTTGCCCGCCAGCACGGCTCACTCGTCGGCCGCCTGACCGGCCCGGGCCAGCACCTCTGCGAGCCAGGCACGCCTGCCCGTTCCCGAGCACGGCGTCGACGGCCGAGTCCGAGCGGGCCAGCAAAAGCGGCTCTTAGGCGGCATCATCCAGCGTGCGGCCCGGTAGGTTCCGGAGTATCGCCACGGGTTCGGGGACCGTTCCCGCCTGGACGGCCGACGGCCGGCAGGACGAAGGGGGTGCGGCAGCCGGGGGCGCCGGGCATGAGAATTGACACGTCCCGTTCCGCCGCTCGGGTCACTTCTTGGCGAACTCTTTGAGCGCGGCCCGGAGCTTCTGGCTGAACTCGGACGTTTTCTCCAGCACCGGGCGGTGGCCGACATCTGCGATCAGGGCCGCGTCGTGGTCGGCATACATCTTGTTCGTCTCGGCGGCCGTCTGCGAACAGAAGAGAACCCCGGCCGGCCGCGTTGATGCACCACATCGGCCCCCGGCCTCCGTTAGCGACTTCTTCTGGGCGAGGGCAAACAGGTCATTCATCAGTGGGATGGCGATCCCAAGGTGGCGGCTGCCGGCCTTCGTCCCGAGCCAGTCCTTCAATTCGGGGTCGGACCGCCCAGCCAGCATGCCGCTGAACATCCCGCCCACCGTCCCCCGGCCCTAACATTTCTGGCACGCTGGCGGATTTCGGTTCGGCTATCACGGCGTACTGCCCTCGGCCGTATTTCTGAGCATCGCCCACAACGATTCGACGTCGGCCCGGGTGGTTTGCTCCGCGCCGATCGACACCCGCACTACCCACTGGTCGCCGAGGATCGCTGGCGTCAAGTACGCCCGGCCCGAGCGGTTGACCCGCTCGGCCCAGGCCCGGGTGTGGGCATCGAGTGCCCCGCCGGTGACGCCGGGCGGCGCGTGGACAATGCACACGGTTTGCAGCGGCACCGGGGCGACCACGATCCAGTGGGGGGCGGCCCGCACTTGATCGGCGAACCACTTCGCGTTGTCGATGTCCCGCCGCAGCCGGGCCTGTAAGCCGCTCACGCCCTCCGAGCGGATCAGGCACCACAGCTTCAGAGCCCGGAAGCGGCGGCCCAGAGGGACGCCCCAGTCGCGGTAGTTCGTCGTCCTCCCGTCGGCGGCCGTCCGCAGGTAGCTGGGGTTGGTAGACATCACGCGGACGAGGTGGTCGGGGTCGCGGGTGTAATAGAGCGAGCAGTCGAAGGCGGCACCGAGCCACTTGTGCGGGTTGAGGAGCACGGTGTCGGCCCGCTCGACCCCTTCCCACATCCACCGACACCCGGGCAGGATCATCGCCGAGCCGGCCATCGCCGCGTCGACGTGCAGCCACAGCCGGTGCCGGGCCGTGACCTCGGCGATGGCTGCGACCGGGTCGAGTGCGGTCGAGGCGGTGGTGCCCGTCGTCGCGACCACGGCGCACGGCAGCCGGCCCGCCGCGAGGTCTGCGGCTACCATCTCGGCGAGGGCGCCGGGCCGCATGGCAAAGGCGTCGTCGTGCGGGACGGCGCGGACGTTCTCTCGGCCGAACCCGGCCAGGAGCGCCGCCTTCTCGACGGAGCTGTGGCTCTGCGTCGAGACGTACACGGAGAGCGGCCGAGGTTCGGCCTGCAACCCGCCGCGGGCCAGGGAGAAGTCCGTTGCCCGCTCCCGGGCGCACAGGAGGGCCAGTAGACTCCCGGTCGAGGCGGTGTCCTGAATCACGCCGCTCCACCCGTTCGGAAGGCCTAGCGCCTGACGCATCCAGTCGCACACGACCTCTTCGAGTTCGGTCAGAGCGGGGCTGGCCTGCCAGTTCAGCCCGATGACGCCGAGGCCGGTACTGACGAGGTCACCGAGGACCCCGGCGAGTGCGGCGTTGGACGGGAAGTAGCCGAAGAACCTTGGGTGCTGCCAGTGCGTCAGGCCCGGGATGATCACGCGATCGAGATCGGCCATGACCGCGTCGAAGGGTTCGGGCTCGGCGGGCGGCACCGTCGGGAGCGCAGCCCTCACCTGCCCCGGCTCGGTCTGGGCGATCACCGGGCGAGACGCGATGCTGGTGCGATACTCGGCGAGCCAGTCGATCAGCTTGTAGCCGTACTGGCGGAACTCATCCGGGGTCATCGCTGCCTCCGGTGGCGGCGGTCTTCTCCAGCCCCAACTCCGCGGCGATGGCCTTCATCGCGTCAATGACGAACTGGATGTGCTCGCCCAGATCGACCCCGAAGTCGGCCGCCCCGCGGACCACGTCGTCGCGGTTGACGCCCTTGGCGAACCCCTTCGTTTTCATCTTCTTCTTGACGCTGGCGGCGGTCAGGTCGCCGATGCCGGTGGGCCGCAGGAGGGCCGTCGCGGTGATCAGTCCGGTGATCTCGTCGCAGGCGTAGAGTCCCTTCTCCATGGCGGTGCGGCGCGGGTAGCGGTCGGCGAGGTAGTCGGCGTGCGAAAGGATGCAGGTGATGACTTCCTCGGGGTAGCCCTTCGCCCGGAGGATTTCCGACCCCCGCAGCGGGTGGTCAGCGGGCGTGGGCCAGCGCTCGTAGTCGAAGTCGTGCAGCAGCCCGGCGACGCCCCACGTCTCCTCGTCATGCCCGAGCTTACGGGCGTAGGCCCGCATCGCCGCTTCGACCGACAAGCAGTGCCGGCGCAGGCTGATGTCGCCAACATGCTCGCACAACAGGGCGTAGGCGTCGCCGCGGGTCATGATGCCTCCAAAGTAGCCTGCCCACTTCGTTTGCCGTCCCGTCGGCGGTACACGGAGTGGGCAGGCTACTTTTGCGCGAACAACCGGTGTAAGTGAACATGGTGCGGGCCGAGCTTGCCGCCGTAGTTGCCGGCGGTGATGCGGACGACCCCGGGCCGGCAGGCGGCTTCGACGCCCGCGCGGGTGGCCGCCTCGACCACTGCGAGGTCCAGCCCGTCGAAGACGAGTTCGTAGACGGCGTTCACCCCGTCGGGTAGGGCCGATGCCACGGAGCCGCGGAGCGTCGGGCAGTAGGCGTCGTTCGTGCTCGCCTTGAGGCCCTTGTACTTGCTGCCGACCTTGCTGCCGCTCCGCACGATGCCGCCCGGGAAGGGGAGGATGACGCCGGGCGCCTTGCGGACCGCTTCGACCGCGGCTTCCGCCGCCGCCAGCGCCGACGACTGCGTTTGCCCCAGGATCAGGAAGTTGCCGCCACCCACGCCTTTGACCGTGCCGAATGTATCCTCGCACAGGAACTCGCCGTCCATCGTCGGCACCCGCCAGTACCGCCTGCCGTCGAGCAGCTTGCTGATCTGCCAGCCGTCGCCGAAGTACCGCAGCGCCCCGCCGACCTTGATCGACCGGCCGGGGTCGCCCGCCAGCCCGTTGAAACAGGCGGAGGTGGCGCACGTCAGCACGCACTGGGCCACGCGGTTGACCACCGCCTTTTGAAGCGCGTCCCGGCTGAAGCCGAAGACCAGGAGGGCCACGCCGGGCCGGCCGTCGGGGGTTTCCGCCGGCGAGAGCTCGCGCTCGACGCCGGCCTCGGCGTCGCAGCCGATGACGCTGGCGGCGTACCCCGTGGCCGCCTGCCCGGCGGTCCGCGCCCACCCCGGTGTGTCGGCGGTAACCACGACCCGCGCCGCCGTCATGGCGAACGCCTCGGCGAACGTGTCCTCGATCTCGACGGAGTTGACGGTGAGCACGGGCGAGGGTTCTCCGGGGGTGGGTAGTGACTCCTGTATTCCTTTGATGTCCAGACCGCAACCGATTAAGTTGGCGAATCCGAGAGTAGCCGGCACACGCCGTGTGCCGTCATCGGTACGGCACACGGCGTGTGCCGGCTAATTTGAGGTGTCGATGGCGGGCAAGCGGTTCGTCCTGGTCCCGATCCGCACCAACAAGCAGGGGGTGCAGCTGAACGTCGGCAAGGACGGGGCCGAGTACCACACGATCGTGAACACGCTCACGATGCACGCCCAGGACATGACCGACCTGGGCATCACGGCCGGGGCCACCGTTCACGTGCGGACCGAGACCGGCGAGACGACGTTCCAGTGCAAGGACGGCAACGTGCCACGCGGGCTGCTGTTCGTGCCCTACGGCCCGCCGACGAGCAAGCTCATGGGGGGCGAGACGGACGGGACAGGCATGCCCACATCGAAGGGTTGGGACGTGGAAGTGGAAGTAGAGGGGTCAGGTTCCTGAGGCCGATGAGATGAGCGACAACACCGAACGCACCGACGCCCAGGAGCGGGCCGCGAACCGACCCGCCGATACCGAGGTCGCGGCGTGGGAGCAGGTCGAACCCGGGCGGTTCATGCCTCGGCGCGTCCGCGGCAGTTGCCGCGGGCTGGCGCTGGGGTGAAGCTTCGTCGTCCCGCCGTCCGGTCCGGACGGCCAAACAAAGTAGTCGGCACACTCCGTATGCCGTTCTTCGGTTCAGCGACGGCACACGGAGTGTGCCGACTACTTTTCGGGGAGACCCGATGGAACTGACGGTCGTGAAGCACGCGGTCTGCACCTTCTGCGGGTGTGTCTGCGACGACATCGAGTTGCACGCCAACGCCGAGCGGATCGTCGAGACCAAGCGGGCCTGCATCCTCGGCGAGGCGTGGTTCAAGAACCACTCCGCCGAACGGCTCTACCCCGACGCCCTTATCGACGGCAAGGAGGCGACCGTCGACGAGGCGGTGGAGGCCGCGGCCGAGTTCCTACACGCCGCGGACATGCCGCTGGTCTACGGCCTGTCCAACGTGACCTGCGAGACCACCCGGGAGGCGGTCCGGCTGGCCGAACTCGTCGGCGCGGTCATCGACAGCCACACCTCGCTCTGACACGGCCCCACCGAGATCGCCGCCCAGTTGGGCGGAAAGGTGTCCTGCACACTGGGCGAAGTGAAGAACCGGGCGGACTTCATCATCTACTGGGGCGGCAACCCGGCCGAGTGCCACCCGCGGCACTTCACCCGGTACACCCTCACCCCGAAGGGGAAGTACCTGCCGCGCGGCCGCAAAGACCGCACGATGGTGCTGGTGGACATCCGCGAGACGCCCAGCGCCAAGGCCGCCGACATTTTCCTCCAGGTACGACCGGGCAAAGACTTCGAGGTACTCACCATCCTGCGGGCACTGGTGAAAGGGCAGCGGGTGGACGCGACGGCGGTCGCCGAAACCGGGCTGACGCTGGAGCAACTTCAAGACCTCGTCGGTCGCATGAAGGCGGCGAAGTTCGGCGTGCTGTTCTTCGGCATGGGCCTGTCCATGACCCGCGGCAAGCACATGAACAGTGCCGCGGCGCTCACCCTGGCGGCGGAACTGAACGCCTTCACGAAGTTCGCGGCGATGCCGATGCGCGGCCACGGCAACGTGACCGGGGCTGACGTGGTGATGCGGTATACCACGGCCTACCCGTTCGGCATCAGCCTGACCCGCGGCTACCCGCGTTTTAACCCCGGCGAGTACTCGACCATCGACCTGCTGGTCCGCGGCGACGTGGACGCGACCCTGGTCCTCGGCGCCGACCCCGGGGCGACGATGCCGCAGCCGGCGATCGAGCACCTGCGGCGGACACCGACAATCGTGCTGGACCCGAAGGTGACGCACACCAGCAAGCTGGCCCGGGTCCACATCACCACGGCCGCCACCGGCATCAGCGCCCCGGGGACCGTCTACCGGATGGACGAGATCCCGCTGCCGCTGCGGCCGGCGCTGAAGTCGCCGTACCCGATCGACGAGGACGTGGTGCGGCGGATCATCGCCGCGGTGTATCGGAAGACGCCGTGGTACCCGGTGCCGACCAACGCGACGCAGACGGCGTAGGCCTGCGGACGCGAGTCGCATCATTGGAACCTCTACATGCTCCGGATTCGCGGCGGCACGGTGTTCGACCCGGCCAACGGCGTCAACGGCGAGGTGCGAGACGTCTGCATCTCGGGCGGCCAAGTCGTCGCCGACGACCCCACACGGGCCGGGCGGACGATCGACGCCACCGGGATGATCGTCTTCCCCGGCGGGGTCGACGTCCACACCCATATCGGCGGGGCGGCGCTCAACTTCGCCCGCGGGCTGATCCCCGAGCAGCACCGTAAGGCCACCCCGATCTTCCACACCCCGCACACCCGGGCCGGCATCGTCGGCACCACGCCCACCACCTTCGCCACCGGGTACGTGTATGCCGGCATGGGCTGGACCACTGCCAACGAGGCCGCCGTCCCGCTTCTCTCGGCCAAACACACCCACGAAGAACTCCGCGACACGCCCATCATCGACAAGACCTGTTGCGTCCTGATGGCCAACAACGAGATCATCCTCGACCTGCTGGAGGACGACGAGTACGAGCGGGCCAGGGAGGTGGCGGCCTGGCAGATCTGGGCGGCGAAGGCTTACGGCATCAAGGCCGTCAACCCCGGCGGGGTAGCCGGCTGGAAGTGGGGCAAGGACTGCAAGGGTCTCGCCGACGTGGTGCCCGGGTACAAGAAGGTGACGCCGGCGAAGGTGATCGCGGCCCTGGCCCGGATCGCCGACGAGCTGAACCTGCCGCACCCGGTCCACCTCCACTGCAACAACCTCGGGGCCCCCGGCAACGCCTCGACCACCATCGAGACGATGAAGGTGCTGGATGGCCGCCGGGCGCACCTGGCCCACCTCCAGTACCACGCCTACGGAGGCGACGACTGGTACACCATGAGGTCCGCCGCGGCCGAGGTCGCCGACCACTTCAACGCGAACCCGAACCTGACTGCCGACGCCGGTGCGGTCCTCTTCGGCACCACCGTCACTGTCACCGCCGACGGCCCGTGGCAGCACCTGCTCTACCAACTGACTGGCCGCAAGTGGGCGAACTTGGACGTCGAAAACGAGACCGGCTGCGGCGTGGTGCCGTACGTCTACAAGGAGAAGAACCTCGTCAACGCGGTGCAGTGGGCGGTCGGGCTGGAACTGCTCCTGCTCATCGACGACCCGTGGCGGATCTGCTTGACGACCGACCACCCCAACGGGGCGACGTTCTGGCGTTACCCCGAGATCGTGCAGTTGCTCATGAACGCCGACTTCCGCAAGGAGCAGCTCAAGGCGTTCCCGGACACGACGCGGAGCCGGATGGTGCTGCCGGAGCTGACGCGGGAGTACACGCTGAGCGACATCGCCATCATCACGTCGGCCGGCCCGGCACGGGCACTGGGGCTGCCGCAGAAAGGCCAACTCGGCGTCGGGGCAGACGCGGACGTGGCGATTTACAACCAGAACAAAGACGTGGCGGCGATGTTCGCCCACCCGCGGTACGTCATCAAGGGCGGTGAGGTGGTCGTCGAGGAGGGCGAGTTGCGGCAGTCCCCCGAAGGCCGGCAGTTCGCGGTGAAGCCTCAATACGACGAGACGGTCGAGGACTACCTCCGGCCACTGTTCCAACAGCACTACACGATGTCCTTCGAGAACTACCCGGTGTCCCCGGACCGCGTCCACGGCCTGGAAGTGGTGGACCGAGTTTCGTAGAAGTAGGCCCGCGACATCCCATGCTCACCCTCACCCTCAAAGTCCCGACCGCGGTGCCGGTGGAGGCCGATTGCCTCTCCCCGGACACCCTCGCGCCGCTCTCGCACACCGACGTCCGGTCGCTGCCGGTGCATCTCGGCAAGCGAACCCTTCGCCTCGACGACCTGTTTGACGTCGAGGGCGACGGGTCCGAAGAAGTCAACCTCCGCGGCGACCTCAGCAAGGTGAAGTGGGTCGGCCGCAGGATGACCCGCGGCCGCGTCCACGTCCACGGCAACGCCGGGATGCACCTCGGGGCGTACATGACCGGCGGCAGCATTGAGGTGGATGGTAACGCCGCCGACTGGGTCGGCGGCGAGATGTCCGGCGGCACGATCCGCGTCCGTGGCAACGCCGGCGGGCAACTCGGCGCGGCCTACCGCGGCAGTATGTCCGGCATGAGCGGCGGCAGCATTCTCGTCGACGGATCAGCCGGGATCGAACTCGGCATGCGGATGAAGCGCGGGCTGATCGCGGTCCGCGGCCCGGTGCGGGACTTCGCGGGCTTGCAGATGAAGGGCGGCACCATCGTACTCATGGGCGGTGCCGAACAGCGGACCGGGGCGTGGATGCAGCGCGGCACCATCATCAGCCTGAAGCCGCTTCGCCTGTTGCCGACGTTCGCCTTCGCCTGCGAGTACAGCCCGCCGTTCCTCCCGCTCTACGCCCGGCACCTCTCCGCCCTCGGCGTCCAGCTACCTACCGATCGAACGTACCGGCGCTTCAGCGGGGACTCCGCAGTGCCCGGGAAGGGCGAGATTCTCGTCCTGTGAAGCGGCCGAGGAGAATACTCGCGGCTCGGACAAGGACGACGCCGTCCCTGGGCGATGAGCCGGACCGATGGGGGATCGGTACCGGCGGCGAGCCGCGACTCGGTCCGACCGGGCACCTGGGTCAGGAGGATCGGCGCGTGGCCCGCTCGATCAGTCCGAACAGCCCCTCGATTGCCAGAGCCAAGACCGCCGCGGGGATCGCGCCTTCGAGCATGAGCGGTACGTCGAATTTGTCGATCCCGCGGAGGATCGGGCGGCCGTACCCGCCGGCCCCGATGAACCCGCCGAGGGTCGCCGTCCCGACGTTGATCACCGCCGCCGTCCGCACCCCGGCCAGGATCGTCGGGGCGGCGAGCGGCAGCTCGACCCGCCACAGGGCCGCGAAGGGCGGCAGCCCCAGCGCCGCCGCCGACTCGCGGAGCGACCCGGGGATGCCCGTCAGCCCGGCGTGCGTGTTCCGCACGATCGGCAGCAGGCTGTAGAGGAACAGCGCAGCGATCGCGGGCGGGGCGCCGGTCCCCTTCCCCACGAGCCACATCATCAGCGGGATCATGAACAACAGCAGCGCCAGCGACGGGATCGTCTGGAGCACGCCGGCGGCCGCGAGCACCACCCGCCCCAGCCGCGGTCTGCGGGCGGCTATCACCCCGAGCGGCACGGCGACCAGCACCGCCGCTAGGAGCGACGGGACGACGAGCAGCAGGTGCTCGGCGGTCGTCGCCAGCACCCGCCCGGCGAGCGTGCCGTCCGATGTCGTTGCCTCGACCCCCAGTTCCGAGCGCAGGAACTCGGCCGCGACCGCCCCTTCCTCCCGCTTGCCCTCCTGCACCGCGGCGTTCATCCGCTGCATCTTGGGCTCGGAAATGCGACCCTCCAACCGTCGGAGTTGCTCGACGACGGCCGGGTGCCGCTCGCCCAGGTCGGCGCGGTAGAGCCACACCGCCTCGTAGGCCGGGAAGAAGTTCCTGTCGTCTTCCAGCACCAGCAGGTCGTACTGGGCGATCTCGCCGTCGGTGGTGTACACCTCGGTGACCTCGATCGCCTTCTCCACCAGCGCCCGGTAGGCGAGCGTGTGGTTCATCCCCTGCACGTTCGCCTGGGGCAGGTCGTAGTGCCGCCTGACCCCGGGCCAGCCGTCCGGGCGGTCGAGGAACTCGTGGATGAACCCGAGCCGCAGGTCGGGGTGGGCGCGGAGGCCGGAGACCGTCGCGATCCCCTTGGCGGCGGCGACGTCCTTCCGCATGCCGAGGGCGTAGTTGTTGCGGAACCCGAGCGGGCGGGAGATGCGGACGCCGTGGGCCGCTAGAGCCCCGGCGAGGTCGGGCGGCTCGGCCTTGAGGATCTGCCGGGTGATGGTGCCGGTGTACTCTACGTAAGCGTCGATGTCGCCCTGCGTCAGCGCCAGCCAGAGGGCGGGGGTGCCGCCGAGGTCGTCCCGGCGGGCCGCGGCCCCGGCGTGGCGCGCGAGTTGGGTGCCCATCTCGGCGAGGACCACTGACTCGGTGAACTTCTTCGCCCCGACCGCCACGGGCTTCTGCGCCCGGCCGCCCGCACCCGGGCACGAGGGCCACGGCCGCCGCCAGCGCGGCGCAGACGGCCCACGGCATCGAGGCGGGAAACCTCATGCGGGCACCTCCGGCCCGCGCTGGGCCTGCACGAACCGGGTCACGAACGGGTCGGCCGGGCGGTGCCACAGGTCCCGCGGGGTGCCGTCCTGCACGACCCGCCCGTCCCGCAGCAGCACCACCCGGTCGGCGAAGTGCGCCGCCTCGCCCAGGTCGTGCGTCACCAGCACCACCGTCTTGCCCAGGGTCCGGAAGACCTCGCGGAGCTCGGCCTGGAGGTCGGCCCGGACGAGCGGGTCGAGCGCCCCGAGCGGCTCGTCGAGCAGCAGCGCGTCCGGGTCGAGCATGAGCGCCCGCATCAGGCCGACCCGCTGCCGCTGACCCCCCGAGAGTTGGTGCGGGTAGCGGTCCAGCCCGTCGGCCGGGAAGCGGGTCAGTTCGGCGAGTTGGTTCACCCGCGCGGTGATCGACGCGCGGTCACGGCCGAGGTGGCGGGCCATCAGGGTGACGTTCCCCCGGGCGGTCAGGTGCGGGAACAGCCCGCCGTCCTGGATGACGTACCCGACCCGCAGCCGGACGGCCCGGGCGGTGGCCGGTGTGACCGGCTGGCCGTCGAACGTGACCGTGCCGGCGTCCGGCTCGACCAGCCCGATCAAGAGCCGCAGGAGGGTGGACTTTCCACACCCGCTCGGGCCGATCAGGACGGTGGTCCGCCCCGGCGGGACGGCCACGGACAGCGGCCCGAGCACGGCCCGCCTGGCGAACCGCTTCTCCACCTCATTCAGGGCGAACATTAGGCCGTCACCGTCACACCCTTCCAGAAGGCCACCCGCCCGGCGATAAGCCGGGCCGCCGCCGTCGGCTCCGGGTAGTACCAGGCCGCGTCGGGGTTCTCCCTCCCGCCCACCACCACCGTGTAGTAGCGGGCGGTGCCCTTCCACCCGCACACGGTGCGGGTGCTGCTCGGCCGGAAGTGCTCCGCCCTCAGCGCGTCCGGCGGGAAGTAGTGGTTGCCCTCGACCACGACGGTGTCGTCGGACTCGGCCAGCACGGCCCCGTTCCACTCGGCCTTCATGGTCCATCCCTCCCTCTGCGGTGGCTGGGCGGTCAGGCCGAGCACAGCGAAGTAGCCCCGCTCGTCCGCCCAGGTCTCGGCCAGCCGTAGGCCGCACCCGGCGGCCCGACCGGCCAGCTCGTTCCGGTCGTACTTGTGGGAGTTCTCGGTGTGGATGGTCTCGCCCGGCCGGAAGTCGAACGCCGCCCGCCCCACCCTCACCCGCTGCCGCCTGCCGCTCACCAGGTGCATCTCGACCCGCGACCGGCCGGCGTTGTAGAAGGCACGGTGGGCGAAGGCGGCGGGGTCGAAGTCGCCGCCGAGCTCGCGGTTGATGCGAACGAGCAGGTTGCGGTTGAACGCCGCCGTCACCCCGGCCGCGTCGTTGTACGCCGGCTCGAGCACGGCCGCCGGCTTCCGCAGGTCGACGCCCAGGATCAGCCCGCCGCCCGGCCCCACCAGCCGGGCCACACGCCGCAGGAGGGCGTCGGCCTCGGCCGGCTCGAAGTTGCCGAGGGTCGAGCCGGGGAAGTACACCACCCGCCGCCGGGCCGGGGGCAGTGGCAGGTCGAACGGGGCGGTGAAGTCGGCCACCACCGGCCGCACCGGGAGCCCGGGGTAGCCGTCGGCGAGTGCGCGGGCCGCCGCGGCCAGGTGGTCGCCCGACACGTCCACCGGCACGTACCCGGCCGGGCTCTCCAGGCGGTCGAGTAGGTGCCGCACCTTCCGCAGGCTTCCGGCCCCGAGTTCGACGAGCAGACAGCCCGACCCGCACCACCCGGCCATCGCGTCAGCGTGCCGACCGAGGATGCCCAGTTCGGTGCGGGTGGGGTAGTACTCCGGCAGCTCGCAGATGCGGTCGAACAGCCGCGAACCGGCGGCGTCGTAAAAGTACTTGGCCGGCAGCCGCTTCTGCGGGCGGGACAGACCGGCGAGCACGTCCGCCCGGAACCGGGCGGTCGCGGACGGAACACATCGGGTGGTGGTCATGACCGGGCGTCCCTCGCAAGTCGGATGCCGGTGAACTGCCAGCGGGCGTCGGGCGGGAAGAAGTTTCGGTAGGTCGCCCGCACGTGGCCGGGCGGGGTGGCGCACGACCCGCCGCGGAGCACCATCTGGTTGCACATGAACTTGCCGTTGTACTCGCCGATGGCACCGGCCGCCGGCCGGTAGCCTGGGTAGCCAACGTAAGGGCTGGCCGTCCACACCCACACCCCGCCGAACCAACCGGTAGACAGGACCGGGTGAAATTGCTCGCCGTCCAGAAACTGGCCGTCAACCGGACACCCCTCGACGGCCGTCTCCCACTCGAACTCGGTCGGCAACCGGGCGCCGGCCCAGCGGGCGTAAGCGTCGGCCTCGAAATAACTCACGTGGCACACCGGCCCGTTCGGGTCGAGGAGCCGATCGCCGTGCAGGGTGTACGCCCGATCCACCTCGTCCCAGTACAGCGGCGCGGCCCACCCGCTCCGGGCCTTCGCCGCCCACCCGTCGGACAGCCACAGGTCGGGGCGGGTGTACCCGCCGTCTTCGATGAACCGTCGGAACTCGGCGTTCGTCACTACCCGCGAGGCGAGATCGAACCCGTCCACGAACACGCGGTGCCGCGGTCCCTCGTTGTCGAACGCGAACCCACCGAAGGCGTGGCCGACCCACCGCAGGCCGGCCGGGTGGTGGTGCCAGTCGAGCGGGGCGACGGGGGCAATCGGTTGTTCGGCGGACGGGGCATACACCGGCCGCAGCGGGTTCAGCCCGAAGGCGTGCTTCAGATCTGTCAGCAGCAACTCCTGGTGCTGCTCCTCGTGGTTCAACCCGAGTTCGAGAACGGGGCCGACGGCCGCGAGGGTCCGGTCGTCAGCCGCGGTCAGCAGTTCGAGCACCCGCTCGTCCGTCGCTCGTCGGTAGGCGTACACCTCCGCCACGGTCGGTCGGGAGAGCAGCCCTCGGGCCGGCCGCGGCCAGCGTTCACCGACGGCCTCGTAGTAGGAGTTGAACAGGTAGCCGAATTGCGGGTGGAACGGCCGATATCGTTCGGCGTATGGGGCGAGGACGAACGTCTCGAAGAACCAGGCGGTGTGGGCCAGGTGCCACTTCGCCGGGCTGCAGTCGGGCATTGACTGGAGTTGATAGTCCTCCGGTTCCAGCGGCCGACACAGCCGCTCGGTGACGGCCCGCACGGTGCGATAGCGGGCCGCGAGTGCGGCCGGAGAGGCGTTGGGAACTGGGGGGGCGGACATCTCTTCTCCGGCAGGAGCCAGTACGGCCCGGGTACAAGAGTGTAGGCGCGCCCGCCCCCCACAGTCATCTCGGTGGTCTGAGACCCAAGAGGCCGGCTTGAACTACCCGGCCCGAACAGACACTATTACACGCACGCGACGACCGTCCCGGGTTACAGCCCGAATTGACCGAATGCGGGGCAGCCGGCAGCGGCATCGACCTACGCGGTCACGGCGAGGAACGCGCCGCTCGCCCGCTCCGGAGCGGAATTGGCCGCCGGCAGGGCACCTCGGTCTGGAGCTGCTCGGCGACAACAGTGGTGCTGTCGCCGAGCAGCTCCGGCCCCCATCACACGCCCGCGGTCCGCTCAAACCTGGCGGCAACCGCTCGTCCGCGGCCGTCGGGCTGCTTCCTTCGGTCACGTGCTGCGGGGCGAGCAACTTCACCAAGATGGCCCGCTGATCGGATGGAAGGGCGGCCAGTTGGGTGAGCAGGGCGAGCAAGTCGGGCGGGGGCGAAGGGGGTGCACCGGGGCTGGTGGTGCAACCGGTGGTGCAACCGGGTTGCGGCAACTCGGATTTGCCTTGTTTTTCCGGCGATTCGACCGGCAGGAGGTTGGTTCGGGACCAAGAGGTCGCAGGTTCGAATCCTGTCAGCCCGGCTTTATGTGACGGCGGCGAAACGACTTAGGACAACACGACATTCGGGTAACGAGCCGGGTTTACCTTCGGGTAAACCCGGCTTCTCTTTTCGGGTAAATCTGCTCGCTCGAACCCGTCACATGACCCCTTGCTGTCGTTGAAGACGACCGGCTCGAAGAACTCCTGACACCGGCTCGGACGGTTCGGACCCCGAACCACCCATCCGAGGCGAGGATGTCATGGGCGACCAGCACGGCATGACCATCACCGCCGCAGAGGTCTTGGCCGTCTGCGGCGGCGTGGACGACGCCACCGGCCTGCCGGTCGTCGTTCTCACCCTGCGGCCGAACACCGGCTCGGGCTGGAGCCACGTCAACTACTTGCTGCACCCCGACAACGCCCGCTCGCTGCTCGACCGGCTGGGCCGGGAGTTCGACACGAGTCCGTACCTGAAGTCCGGCCCGCCCGGTACAACAGCCTGAGCTTCCCCCGTCCGGGGTGAACATCTCCCGGACCCCGGTGTCCGTTCCCCGAGATCATTCCGCCGGAGGAGCGGCCGAGGCGTTCCGGCCGGGGTTGCACGCCGTCGCCACGGCCGCAGGACCGGGTTGCCCATGCTGTTGTCGATCACCACCACCCACCGCCCGGCGACCGACCTGGGCTACCTGCTGCACAAGCACCCGGACAAGTTCCAGTCGTTCGACCTGAGCTTCGGCACCGCCCACGCCTACTACCCCGAGGTCGGCGACGACCGCTGCACCGCCTGCCTGTTGCTCGACGTGGACGCCGTGGGACTCGTCCGGGGCCGGAACCCGGACCAGGACTTCCTGCTCGCCCAGTACGTCAACGACCGCCCCTACGTCGCCTCGTCGTTTCTGAGTGTCGCCGTCGCCCAAGTGTTCGGGTCGGCCCTGCAAGGCCGGTGCAAGGACCGCCCCGAGTTGGTCACGACCCCCCTCCCGTTCGAAGCCAAACTCGACGTGCTGCCGGTGCGGGGCGGCGAGGGGTTCCTGCGAGCCGTGTTCGAGCCGCTGGGGTACGAAGTCGAGGCCGTCCGCCACCCGCTCGACGAGCGGTTCCCCGAGTGGGGGGACAGCCCGTACTTCTCGGTCACGGTCCGGCGGACGGGCACGCTGTCGGAGTTGCTCACCCACCTGTACGTCCTGGTCCCGGTGTTCGACGCCCGGAAGCACTACTACGTCGGCCACGACGAGATGGAGAAGCTGCTGGCGAAGGGCGGGGGGTGGCTGGCCCGGCACCCGGCGAAGGACGAGATCGCCCGCCGCTACCTGGGCAACCGGGCGAGCCTGTACCGCATGGCCCTCAGCCGCCTCGTCGCCGAGGAGGAGCCGGTCGAGGGCGAGGACGAGACGCCCGAGACGGGGCGGGCCGAGGAGCGGCTGGAGAAGCCGATCAGCCTGAACGACCAGCGGCTCGGGGCGGTCGTGGCGGCGTTGCGGGCGAGCGGGGCGAGCCGGGTTCTCGACCTGGGCTGCGGCGAGGGCAAGCTGCTCCGGGAACTGCTCAAAGACCGGCAGTTCGAGGACATCCTGGGTCTGGACGTGTCGATCCGCACCCTCGAAATCGCCACCCGACGGTTGAAGTTGGAGCGGCTGCCCGAGGTTCAGGCCAAGCGGGTGAAGCTTATCCACGGCTCGCTGATGTACCGGGACAAGCGGCTCGCCGGGTTCGACGCCGCCGCCGTCGTCGAGGTGGTCGAACACCTGGACCCGCCCCGGCTGCGGGCGTTCGAGCGGGTGCTGTTCGAGTTCGCCCGGCCCGGCACGGTCGTGCTGACGACGCCGAACCGGGAGTTCAACGTGACGTGGGAGACGCTGCCCGCCGGGACGTTCCGCCACGCCGACCACCGCTTCGAGTGGACCCGGCAGGAGTTCCAGACGTGGGCGGCGGGCGTGGCGGGCCGGTTCGGGTACTCGGTCCGGTTCCTCCCGGTCGGCCCGGACCACCCGGAGTACGGACCGCCGACCCAGATGGGGGTGTTCACCCGGTCATGACGATCAACGTCCCCAAGCTGTCGCTCGTCGTCCTCGTCGGCCCGAGCGGGTCGGGCAAGAGTACGTTCGCCCGCAAGCACTTCCTGACCACCGAGGTTGTGTCGTCGGACGGGTGCCGGGCGATGGTCAGCGACGACGAGAACAACCAGGCCGTCACCCCCGAGGCGTTCGCCCTGCTGCACTACGTCACCGGCCAACGGCTCGCCCTCGGGCGGTTGACGGTGATCGACGCCACCAACGTCCAGCCCGAGGCCCGTGCCCCGCTCGTGGCCCTGGCCCGCAAGTACCACTGCCTGCCGGTCGCCGTCGTGTTGAATCTGCCGGAGGAGGTTTGCCAGGAGAGGAACCGGTCCCGGCCGGATCGGGCGTTCGGCCCGCACGTCGTCCGCAACCAGCGGTCCCAACTGCGGCGGTCCCTGCGGGGTCTCCAGCGGGAGGGGTTCCGCCACGTCTTCGTCCTCGATACCGTCGAGGCGGTCGAAGCGGCCGTCGTCGAGCGGGTGCCGCTGTGGAACGACCGCACCGCCGACCCCGGCCCGTTCGACATCATCGGCGACGTACACGGGTGCGCCGACGAACTGGAACGACTGCTGGAGAAGCTGGGGTACGAGAAGACCGCCGTCGCCGGGCAGGAGCCGGGCTGGTCGAACGTCGGCTACGCCCACCCCGAGGGCCGCAAGGTCGTGTTCGTCGGCGATCTCGTGGACCGGGGGCCACGGGTGCTGGACACGCTGGGCATCGCCCGCAACATGGTGGCGTCCGGCTCGGCCCTGTGCGTGCCGGGCAACCACGACGTGAAGCTGCTCAAGAAGCTCAACGGCCGGGACGTGCAGATCACCCACGGCCTCGCCGGGACGCTGGCCGAGATCGACGCCCTGCCGGACGACGTGCGGCCCTCCGTCACGAAGTCGCTCGCACAGTTCCTCGACGGGCTGGTCAGCCACTACGTCCTCGACGGCGGCAAGTTGGTCGTTGCTCATGCCGGGCTGAAGCAGGAGATGCAGGGGCGGGGGTCGGGGAAGGTCCGGGACTTCTGCCTGTACGGGGAGACGACCGGCGAGACGGACGAGTTCGGCCTACCCGTCCGGCACAACTGGGCGGCGGACTACCGGGGACCGGCGGCGGTCGTGTACGGCCACACCCCGGTGCCCGAGCCGGAGTGGCTGAACAACACGGTGAACATCGACACGGGCTGCGTGTTCGGCGGCAGGCTGACCGCCCTGCGGTGGCCGGAGCGGGAGATCGTCTCCGTCCCGGCCGAGAAGACGTACTGCGAACCGGCCCGGCCGTTCCTGCCCGAAGCCGACCAAGCCCCGAAGCTCACCGCCCAGCAGGCGCACGACGACCTGCTCGACGCCGAGGACGTGCTGGGCAAGCGGATCGTCTCGACCCGGCTGCGGGGGAGCGTGACCGTCCGGGAGGCCCACGCCACCGCCGCCCTGGAGGTGATGAGCCGGTTCGCCGCCGACCCGAAGTGGCTGGTCTACCTGCCGCCCACCATGTCCCCGTGCGAAACGAGCGGCGAGCCGGGGCTGCTCGAACACCCGGCCGAAGCGTTCGCCTACTACCGCACCCAGGGTGCCCCGCAGGTGGTGTGCGAGGAGAAGCACATGGGGTCACGGGCGGTGGTCGTCGTGTGCCGGGACGAGCAGGCGGCACGCGAGCGGTTCGGCGTCCTCGATGGCGAAGTCGGCATCGTCACCACCCGCACCGGGCGGCGGTTCTTCACCGACGCGGGCCTGGAGCGGCAACTCCTCGACCGGGTACGGGCGGCGATCACCGCCGCCGACCTGTGGGTGTCGTTGAACACGGCCTGGGTGTGCCTGGACTGCGAACTGATGCCGTGGTCGGCGAAGGCCCAGGAGCTCCTGAAGTCGCAGTACGCAGCCGTCGGGTCGACCGGGCGGGCGGCACTCCCACGGGCCGTCGCCTCCCTGGCCTCGGCGGCGGGTCGCCTGGGCGGCGACGAGAAAGCCAAGCTCGACGGGGTGGCGTGTCGGGTCGGCCAGAGGGAATCGGGCATCGGGAAGTTCGTGGCCGCCTACCGGCACTACTGCTGGCCGGTGAACTCGCTGACCGACCTGAAGCTGGCCCCGTTCCACCTGCTCGCCTCCGAGGGTAAAGTCCACACGGATAAGAACCACGTCTGGCACATGGACACGCTCGCCGCCGTCTGCCGGGCTGACCCGGAGTTGCTGCTGGCGACTTCGTACAAGGTGGTGGACGTGACCGACCCGGCGAGCGTGGCCGAGGGGGTCGGGTGGTGGACGGCCCTGACCGCTCGGGGCGGCGAGGGGATGGTGGTCAAGCCGCTCGACTTCCTCCTGCGGGGCAAGCGGGGGCTGGCCCAGCCCGCCGTGAAGTGCCGGGGGCCGGAGTACCTGCGGATCATCTACGGCCCGGACTACGACGCCGCCGACAACCTGGCCCGGCTCCGCAGCCGGGGGCTGGCCCACAAGCGGTCGCTGGCCCTCGGCGAGTTCGCCCTGGGCGTGGAGGGGCTGGAGCGGTTCGTCCGCCGGGAGCCGCTGCGGCGGGTCCACGAGTGCGTGTTCGGCGTGCTGGCCCTGGAGAGCGAACCCGTGGACCCGAGGCTCTGACCGCCCGGCAGGCCGGTCGTGCCGAACGAGGGGGAACCGTGGAGAAGGTGAACCTGCGGGACAAGCTGGCCCGGTTCTCGGACCACTGGAGTCCGAAGGTGGTCGGCGACCTGAACGGCCAGCAGGTCAAGCTGGTCAAGTTCGTCGGCGAGTTCGTCTGGCACCACCACGACCACGAGGACGAGTTGTTCCTGGTGGTGAGCGGCCGGTTCCGCATGGAGTTCCGGGACCGCCACGTCTGGCTGGAGGAGGGCGAGTTCCTGATCGTCCCGAGGGGCGTCGAACACCGGCCGGTGGCCGACGAGGAGGTTCACGTCCTGTTGTTCGAGCCGGCGACCACCCGGAACACCGGGAACGTCACCGACGGGCGGACGGTCGAACAACCCGACCGGATTTGATCCCGTAGCCGATCCGGACAGACTTGCCGGCCTGACCGCGGACCCTGCCCCGGCGGACGGCCGGCCCGGGAACCGCTGCGGCCGGGACGGGTCGGATGGCACGACGGCGGATTCGGCTACATTATGGCATCTCCCGTGTGGATCTGTCGGAGTGCGACCCTGGGCGCGACGATGTCTGCGGCTGTGTGGTTTCCGTACCGTGTCCCGCGGCCGGGGGCCGCCCTGCGACTGTTCTGCTTCCCCCCCGCCGGCCGGGGCGCGTCGGCGTACCGCGGCTGGCAGGACCGGCTGCCCGGGTGCGTGGAGGTCTGGCCGGTCCAACTCCCCGGCCGGGAGGCCCGGATCGGGGAGCCGGCGTTCGACCGGATCGACCCGCTGGTCGAAGCGGTCGCCGCCGCCGTCGGCCCGCACCTGGACCGCCCGTACGCGGTGTTCGGCCACAGCCTGGGGGCGGTGGTCGGGTTCGAGGTCGCCCGCCGGCTCCGGCAGCTCGCCGGCAAGGAACCCGCCCACCTGTTCGTCTGCGGGTACAACGCCCCCGGTTCGCCCCGCCTGATCCCGTCGGTCGCCAATCTCTCGGCCCCCGACTTCAAGGCCGCCCTCCGGCGGATCGGGGGGACGCCCGAGGCGGTGCTGGCGGACGACGAGGTGATGGAGGTGATGGCCCCGCTCCTGCGGGCCGACTTCGGGGTGTGCGAGACCTACGTCTACCGGCCGGGGCCGCCGCTGGGCGGTCCGGTGACGGCCTACGCCGGGGCGGACGACGAGTTCGTCACCTGGCACGGGCTGGACGGGTGGCGGGCGGAGACGACCGGGCGGTTTCAGGTCCGGCTCGCCCCCGGCGGGCACTTCCTGCCGCAGACCGACCCGGCGGCCGTCACCGCCCGGCTGGCCGCGGACCTGGCCGCCCCGCCAGAAGCCGCCCCCCCGCGGTTGGCCGACGGCGAGGTCCAGGTCTGGCGGGTCGATCTGGCCCAGCCGGCGGAGGTCGTCGGCCGGCTGGCCGTCACCCTTTCGGCCGACGAGCGGGACCGGGCCGCCCGGTTCGTCCGGGACCGGGACCGGGTCGGCTACGTGGTCGCCCGGGGGGCGGCCCGGTCGGTCCTCGGCCGGTACGCCGGGGTGCCGGCCAGCGACTGCCGGTTCGGCTACGGACCGCACGGGAAGCCGCACTTGACCCACCCCGCGGGCACGGGCCTGGAGTTCAACCTGTCCCACTCCGACGGTCTGGGGCTGCTGGCGGTGGCCCGCGGCCGGGCGGTGGGGGTGGACGTGGAGGCGGTGCGGGCGGACGTGGACGTGTCCGGGGTCGCCGGGACCGCGTTCTCGGCGGCCGAGCGGGCCGCCCTGGCCGCCCGGCCGGCGGCGGGGCGGGTGGCCGCCTTCTACGAGCTGTGGACCCGCAAGGAGGCGGTGCTCAAGTGCGCCGGGGTCGGCCTGGGCGGGGCCGACCCGACCGCCGTGACCGTCCCCCCCCGCGGTTCCCCGCCGGCCCCAGGCGGCCCGTCCGTCGCCACCGTCTGGCCGGCCGCCGGCTACGTCGGGGCCGTCGCCGTGAGCGGGGGTTACAGCTGGTTGCACTGCGCGATCTGGCGGCCGGGGGAAAGCCTGTGATCCGCTCGTTCCGTTGGGCCGGCGAAACGGGCATGCCTTACACGGACAACTGTTCGTCGCCAGCGGACCGGCGGCCGACGGCCTCAGGCCCAAGCTTGGCGGCTAACCCGCGATACCCGTCCTCCAAACAGGACTCGACCCGGCCCTTATGAACCCGTGGGAACGCCGGTGGCCGCGCTCGGCCGCCCTTCGGCCGGTACCGGTTGGCCGACCCCGGCCGGTTGCCGGCCGGGCATCAGCATGGTACTGGACATTTTGTACCGGCACTCGCTCCCGGGTCGCGGGGGGCGGCGGAATGGTTTGGACACCGTTCGGTGGGCCACAGCTGCCGCCTCGTAACCGACAACCTTTGACAGCGCCCAGCGTGCCACCGGCCGGCGGGGCACGAAGTCCGGGGCCATCTGTCGGAACTCGGAGACGTACCGGTCAAACTCGTCGTACATCCTGTTGTCCAGCAACTTCCGAAGGAGGAAGCGGGTGTTCCCGATGATGCCCGCTTCGTCGGCCGGGCGGAGACAGCAGTCTTTCAGAGTTCCCGGACCGACACAGCGCTTGAGTGACATCATCCAGACGAACATCGACTCGCTGGCCCGGTACTTTGCCTCACTGCCGCCTACCCGGGGTATGCCGGGGTGCATTCGCCAGAGGCAGACCGGGTCGTGGGCACTGGCTCGGATGAACCGCCCGCCGGCCACGGCCATCCGGATCAGAAAGTCCCGGTCTTCGGCGACGTACCGCAGCTCACCATTGAACCCGCCGATCACCTCGAACCACTCGCGGTGGATGAGTGACGCCTGGATGAGGACGATCGCGTGTAGGAGGCTGGCTGGCGCCGCGGGATCGACATCGGGGACGTATGTGGCTCCGGGAGACGGCGGCCGCCCGGACTCGTCATCGAACAGCCGGCAGTAAGGCCCATATACCACTGCCGCGTCCGGGTCGCGGACCGCCTCGCGGTGCAGCAGCGCGATCATGTCGGGAGTAACAAGATCGTCCGCGTCCATGAAGTGGACCCATCGCCCTCGGCTTGCTCGAAAGCCGACGTTCCGTGTAGCCGGAAGCCCTTTGTTGTCTTGGCGGACGATCTCGACGCGGCCGTGAAACCCGGCGAGGGCGTCCGCCGCGACCTCCGCCGTACGGTCGGTCGAGCCGTCGTCGACGACAATGACCTCGAGCTCCCGGTGGGTCTGGGCGCGGACCGTCGCCAGCGTTTGCGGGATCCACCGCTCCGCGTTGTAGGCCGGAATGACGACACTCACCAGGTCGCTGCTTGCGGCCATCCTGAGTCCCCTCGGAGAAAAAGCCCGCCGGTCAAGGTTGTGGTCAGACACGCAGGCGGAAGTAGTAGCCGGTGTAACTCGGCACCGTGTACCACCGACGGAAGCGGACCGCCGTGTACGACTCCGGGCAGGCCCAGGAGTCCACCTGCTCGTACCCGATCTCCCGGATCGATGCCCGGAACTCTTCCAGATTGCTAATTCTGTACGGGCAGTGGGCCGGCCCGATGTTCTGGACGGTGAAGTAGGTCGGGCGGTCGGTGAACGGCACCCGGTTGACCAGCAGGTGGCGGGGCCGCTGCCGGAGCGGGCGGAGCAGGTCGGCCAGGCCGTGCTCCAGGTACTGCAGGGTGCCGTTGGTCATCAGCAGGTCACAGCCGTCGGCGTCGGCCACGGCCGTGGTGAACTCGAACCGCACCGGCCGGCCGGCGTCCGCCTGCTTACGGCTGGCCTCGACCACGGCGGGGGTGTCGCACACCCGCCACACCAGCCCGTCCCGGAACGGCAGGTAGTTGCGGTAGTGGTGGTAGGTGTGGCCGAAGTTGCCCCCGAGGTCGAACACGGTGGTCAGGGTCGGGGCGAGCGGCCGGAGCCAGTAGAACGCCGCATAGTCGCTGGGACGGACCGACCCGGCCAGGCGCCGGACGTGGTCGGTCGCCGCCGAGTTGTCGTACCCGACGTTCCGCCCTCGGGGGACGGCGGCTGCGGCGGCGGCGAACGTCGGGTACACCCCGCGGGTCTGCCGCCAGTCCGTCAGGCCGGTAGCCTGGACGGCGTAGCTAACCCCAGGAACCCTTTTGAGGAGCTGCTTGACCGTTCTCATGGGCGCCCGTTCGGTTTGTCGACTGGGTCGGGTGTGCTCAGAAGGGCCGGGCCGGCCGGCTTGGGACCGGCGACCGGGCGGGGCCACGTCCGGAGCTGGGCCTCCGGGTAGACCGCCGGGCCAGCCGCCGGTCCCGGACCCGACGGGACCAGGGTGCTGGAGAAAAAGTCGGCGGTGAAGTCATTGAGCAGCCGCATGACCCGGCTTGGCGGGACGGCGGCCAGCGGCCCACAGCCCCGCCGCAGTGGGGTGTGAAACGCCCCGGCCGACAGGCTCAGGTGTACGGCCCCGCGCACGGTCAACAGGCTGCCCCCGTGGGTGGTCAGCGTCCGCCACTCGGCCGCCGTATCGGCCGCCAGAATCCGGTCCCGCTCCTCGTCCGCCGTAGCAGCCGGGGCGACCGGGGGACCGCCTGCCGCCGGTTCGGGGAGGGAGCCGGTGACGAGCAGGTACGGGCAGGCGATCCCGCCCGCGGCCGCCCGTCCGAAGAGCATCCCGTCGAGGTTGACGACCGCCTTGAGCCGGCTGTCCTGGCTGGACGCCTCAGCGGCCACGGCACCCCCGAACGAGTACCCGAGCGCCCCCGCCCGCCCAATGTCCAGGCGGCCGGTAAACAGACCCGCGGGGTCGTTCCCGTCCAGCCGTTCGAGCTCGTCCAGCACGAACCGGATGTCCGCGACCCGGACGGCCACCTCCGACTCGACCTGCCGGAGGCTGTTCCGCACCTCCGCGACGGTGTCTCCGGACAGGAACCCGCCCAGCGTCGTCCGGGCCACGCGACCGCCCGGGAGGGCCACTTGCTGACTCCCGAACGGGTGGTCAACGGCCGCAACGATGAACCCCCGGCTGGCCAGCTCCTCGAACTGGACGGTGTTCTGGCCCCGGCGGCCGGGCCACGACGGGCTGTACACGACCACCGGACACCGCCCGGCGGCGGTGTGGACCGGGGTCGAGTCCGCGGCGTGGGTGCGGACGAGGGGCAGGTGGGCGTCGACCCAGGTGGTCTCCGACCGCATTCGGTACGGCACCCCCTTTTCGGAGCGACTCCCGGGATACCAGAACTGGACCACGACCGGCCGGGGCTCGCCCGGCCGGTCCCCTCGCGGCTCGGTGCGGCTCCCGTCCGTCAGGTAACGGGTGGTCGTGCCGACCGGGTAGGGGCCGGTCGGCGTCGGCAGGTCGAACACCGGGAGAGCCCAACCCAAGACGGTACTCGCGGCGATCAGGAGGCCGCAGCCGATTTCGAGCCACGGCCCGCGGAACATGACCCCGGGCCACCCCAGGAACACGGCCGTGCCGACGCCGGCCAGGTACCCGGGTCCCATCTGCCACCGCGGCCCGTCGACGGCCAAGTGGAGCCCGACCAGTCCGAGCAGGAGCGGCCCGGCCCAGACCGGGGGCCGGGGGACCGGTGGCCGGAACCGGCGGGCGGCGAAGAGGGCACAGGCGCCCGCTGCCAGACAAAGGATTTCGAGCGCGCGCATCCCGGCTGACGCCCCTCCGTTCCGGGCTCCGTGTCGGTCGGCCAGTCACACCTGAGCCAGCTCGGCCACTTGTCCCGGCCGGGCGTGAGAGTGCCCGCCGGCCGGCGGCTCGGCCACGCCCCCCGCGTCGGGGATCAGTCGGGCGACAGCCCGCGCGATCTGACCGGCGGCCGGAGCCGTGAACACCTGTCCGTGGTCACAGTCGAGGGGCAGCACCGCCAGCCCGTCCGCGGCCACGGCCCCCCAACCCTGCCGCGGGTCGATCGCCTTGCTCCGCCGGACCGAACCGGTGGTGACGAGTAGCACCTTCGAGTCGTAGGGCTTCGGGGCGTATGCCGCGACCGGCAGGGTCTTGTAATCGGTCATGTTGGCGATCGCGGCCGGCACCGGCATCTTCAGCGAGTGGTACCGCAGCCGCCAGAACGCCATCTTCCACTTCCGCAGCTTGTCCCGCAGCCGAACCCCCAACACCCGCGGCACGCCCCTCAGCCCGTTCCGCCGGACCCGCTGCAGAAGGTACCTCAGCTTGCTGTAGTGAACGCTCAGCCGGACCGGGAGGGCGGACAGGGTCCGGAGGTGCGCCGAGTAGACTGGGTTCCAAGAGTCGATCAGGGCCAACACCGCCACCTGCCGGCCCCGCGCGCGGAGCTGCCGGGCGACCTCGAACGCGATCACCCCCATGTTGCACCAGCCGCCCAGACAGTACGGGCCGGTCGGCTGGAACTGGACCAGCACGTCGACCAGCGACGCGGCGATGTCCTCCAGCGTGTGGTTGGGCGGCAGGTTGTCCGCGTGCGGCAGGTACAGGCCGTACACCGGCTGGTCCGGCCCCAGCCCCCGGATGACCTCCACGTACAGGTCGTGCGGGTCGATCAGCACGAGCTTCGGCCGGGTGCCGATCGGCTGAAGGGGGATCACCTGGTCCATCCAAGGCTGGGCGTCCCGGGCGGTCAGCCGGGCGGCGAGCTTCTCGATCGTCGGGCTGCCGAGGAACGCGCCGAAGGACAGCTTGATGCCGAACTCCTGTCCCACCTTGTACAGCAGGCGGGCCACCAGCATGGAGTGGCCGCCCAGGTCGAAGAAGTCGTCGTGGACCCCGAACCCGTCCGCCCGCAGCACCTCCGCCCACAGCTTGTACAGCCGCTCTTCCGTCTCGGTCCGGGGCGGCACCGGCTGCCCGGGCGTCGGCCGGGGCGGGTCCGCCGGGGGGGGCGGGGCGGTCGGCCGCCACCCCCCCAGGATGTCGGACACCGGGCGGTCGGGGTCGGCGTCCACCTCCCGGAAGACGGCGGTCAGCAGGTCCAGGGCGCGGCGGACGACGCGGGCCTCGAACAGGTCCGGGTTGTACTCGCACGACAGCCGCCACCCCTCCGCCCGCTCGACCATGATGAAGTTCAGGTCGTACAGCGCCCCCGGGGAGATGGACGGCTCCGGCCGGATGGACAGCCCGGCCACCCGGTGCGGCTTGAGGAACGCCCGCTGGAGCAGCAGGTTCACCTGGAACAGCGGGTGCCGGTCCGGGTGCCGGGGCGGGTGGACGGCGTCCAGCACCCGGTCGAACGGCACGTCCTGGTTGGCCAGCCCGTCGACCACCGTCCCCCGCACCCGGTCGAGGAACTGGGTGAACGTCGGGTCGCCGTCCAGCCGGGTGCGGAAGGCCAGCGGGTTGACGAACACCCCGACCAGCGGCTCCAGCTCCACCCGCGACCGGCCGGCGGTCAGCGACCCGACGCACACGTCGGTCGCCCCGGACAGCCGGGCCACCAGCACCTTGACCGCCGCCAGCGACAGCATGAACAGGGTGGCCCCTCGTCGCCGGGCCAGGTCGGCCAGCCGGTCGGTCAGCTCCCGGGTCAACAAAACCGACTCCATCCCCCCGGTCGCCGGTCGGTGGGCCGGCCGGGGCTTGTCGGTCGGCACGCTCCCGGTCGGCCGCCCGGCCAACTGGCCGACCCAGTACCGGAGCTGGCCGTCGAGCGACGCGTCGGCCAGGCTCTGCCGCTCCCAGATCGCGTAGTCCCCGTACTGGAGGGCCGGCTCGGGCAGCGGGGACGGCCGCCCGAGGGCGTACGCCTCGTACACCGCGGCCAGCTCGTCCAGCAGGACGCCGGTCGACCACCCGTCCGCGACGATGTGGTGGACGGTCAGCAGCAGGGCGTGCCGGTCGGCGGCCAGCCGGAGCAGGCGGACCCGCAGCAGCGGGCCGGCCGTCAGGTCGAACGGCCGGCCACCCTCGTCGCGGGTGATCGCCTCGGCCCGGGCCGCCCGGTCGGCCTCGGCCAGCCCGGTCAGGTCGTCGCACGGCAGGTCGACGGCGGCCGCCGGGTGGACCACCTGGACCGGCTGGCCGTCGGCCTCGGCGAACGTCGTCCGCAGCGACTCGTGCCGGCGGACCACCTCGGCCACCGCCCGGTGCAGGCCGCCCCGGTCGAGCGGCCCGTCCAGGTCGAACCGGAGGGCGATGTTCGACGCCGGGTTGCCCGGGTCCAACTGGTCCAGATACCAGAACCGCTGCTGGGCGACCGACACCGGCAGGGCGTAGGTCTCCGCGGCCTCGGCCGCGGCCGGCGGGTCGGGCGGGGTCGGGTCGGCCGGCGGGTGGTGGTGCTCGGTCATCGGGTCGGGCGTCGGAGTTGCTCTCATGGGCCGGGTCAGGACCGCGCCCCCACCCGGTAGGCGGCCCGGGAGACGGCGGCGATCGGCGCCGGGCCGGCCGCCGGGGTCGTCACCCCGCCGGCCGCGGCGCAGATGGCGGCCACCGTCCGCCCGGCCAGGATTTGGGCGGGCGTCACGTCCAGCCCGGCCGCCTTGGCCCGGGCGGCGATCTGGAACACGTGCAGGGAGTCCGCCCCCAGATCAAACAGGCTGTCCTGGGGGGCGACGTGGGCCACCTTCAGCACGTCGGCGCAGATCTTGGCCAGGGCGGCGTGGCGGGGGCTGTCGGGCGGGGCGGCCGGGCGGCGGTCGGCCGCCGGCCGGCCGGCGACCGGCGGCGGCAGCGCCTTGCGGTCCAGCTTGCCGTTCGGGGTCCGCGGCAGGGCGGCCAGCGGGACGTACACGGACGGGACCATGTACGGCGGCAGCTTGGCCGCCACGAACTCCCGCACCGCCCCGGCCGCCGGAGGCGGGTCGGCCACCAGGTAGGCCACCAGCCGGGCGTCCCCCGGGGCGAACTCGTGGGCCACCACCACGCACTCCCGCACCCCGGGGTACTGGGCCAGCGCCGCCTCCACCTCCCCGGCCTCGATCCGGAACCCCCGCACCTTCACCTGGAAGTCCAGCCGGCCGAGGAAGTCCAGGGTGCCGTCCGGCCGCTGCCGCACCCGGTCCCCGGTCCGGTACAGCCGGCCGCCCGGGGCGAACGGGTCGGGGACGAACCGGTCGGCGGTCAGGTCCGGCCGGTTGGCGTACCCCCGGACCACCCCGGCCCCGCCGATGTACAACTCCCCGGCCACCCCGGGCGGGACCGGGGCGGCGTGCCGGTCCAGGACGTAGAAGGTGGTGTTGGCCATCGGCCGGCCGACCGGCACCGGGCCGGCCCCGGGGCCGACCCGCAGGACCGACGACCAGACCGTCGTCTCGGTCGGGCCGTACATGTTCCACAGCGCCCCGCACCGCGGCACCAGGGCGTCGGCCAGAT